>NZ_JBYNXA010000016.1:0-1311 GCF_057801535.1 Flavobacterium sp. 21.1 | reverse complement strand
TGCGTCGTCCTAAAATAGGTTGACTAAAAATTAAACACTTTTAGTATCCTATGGAAACAACAAAAAAACATCCCTGTCGAAAAAATGAGTATCAGAAAATCAGTTTTGATCTCAAACTTTCCATCATTGACGAAATTAATAATGGACAAATCTCTGTAAACTATGCTGCCAAAAAGTATGGCATTTCTCGAAGTTCCATTGACTATTGGAGAAAGAAATTATCTAACTTTACATCCAAATCCAAAGCAATGAGCAAGAACGACGAGATTAAAAAACTGAGAGAACGTATAGAAGAACTGGAATTTATTAAAGACTTCCAACAAGACATCATTGCTGATTTTGAAGTAACCACAGGACTGGATATCGCAAAAAAGTCGTTGCCCGAAACATTAATAAAAGAGATAGAGAAAAAGAAAAGAAACCTTTTAAAGTAAAGTGGCTTTATCAATGTTTCGGAATATCCAAACAAGCGTATTATAAAAGAATCAAAGCTGATACACAGCGGAAAGAACAAGCTATTGTAATTAAAGAACTCATTGCGCCTATCAGGAAAAAACAGACCCGATACGGTGGAAGAAAACTGTACCTGGACATTAAAGATGATTTGGAAAAGAGGGATATAAAAATGGGAAGAGATAACTTTTTTAGGTTCTTGAAAACACATCAGTTATTGGTTAAGAAAACCAAGCAATTCCATATCACAACCGATTCAAAACACTTTTTCTACAAATCGCCAAACCGAATTAAAGACATCACCCCTACTCACGCGGAACAGATTTGGGTCAGCGATATAACTTATCTTAAAATACAGGAAAAACACGCTTATTTGGCTTTGGTTACAGACATCTATTCCAAGAAAATAATGGGGTTCAAACTCGATACGAATATGAAAGCTACATTGGTGAAAGACGCACTTCAAATGGCTTTAAAAAACAGAATATACAAACATCAAAACATCATTCATCACAGTGACAGGGGAATACAGTATTGCTGTCCCGAGTTCTCCGAATTTGCGCAAAACAACGGAATGCTACTCAGTACAACCCAGCAATATGATCCTTATGAAAACGCAGTAGCAGAAAGGATTAATGGAATTTTGAAATATGAGTTTGGTTTATTAAAAACATTGCCTAATTTAGTCCTGGCTCAGAAAATGATTCACCAGGCAGTAAACATATATAACAACGAAAGAAGACATTACAGCCTAGACATGAAAACACCTGAGTTTGCACACAAAAATCAAATGCATAAATACAAATTTTATAACCTGAATTAATAACCAAAATGGTCAACCTATTTCAGGACAAGACA
>NZ_JBYNXA010000015.1:0-1666 GCF_057801535.1 Flavobacterium sp. 21.1 | reverse complement strand
GTGCTTTTTAGTTATAACGTATTTTAAGAAGCAGTGCTTACTTCTTCACGATCATGAATTCAGAACGTCTGTTTTTAGCATGTTCTTCATCAGTACACTGATCGCACTGTACTTTTGGTTCGCTCTCACCATAACCTTGTCCTGAGATACGGTCTTTAGCGATTCCTTTGGAGATCACATATTGAACCGTAGCCTTGGCACGACGCTCGGATAAGTTCATATTGAATTTGTCCGTTCCGCGGTTATCCGTGTGCGCTTTAACCATAATTACCATGTTCGGGCTGTTTTTCATCACCTGAACCAGTTTGTCTAACTCAAATGCACCTTCTTTAGTAATATTGCTCTTGTTGTATTCAAAGAAGATATCGTTTAAGATAACCTCTGTTGGGGTTATGATCACATCGATCGGATCCAATTCAACCAACATCGGCATTTCACCGCCTTTGGATTTATCAACCGCGATGGTTTTGCTCACAAAACCGTCTTTTGACACTTGTAACGTGTATGATCTGTCACACTCCGTTGCGTATGTTGCCAATCCGTCCATTGCTGTGGTCTTGGTTTCGATCATGTTGTTTCTATCGTCTAAGATAGCAACGGCTGCTCCTGATAAGACAGCACCGGTTTTAGCATTCTTAACCGTAGTGTTCAACTGTACCCCACAGATCGGGATGGCCATGTAGATATCATCCTGACCGCCTCGGTTACTCGAGTAGAATCCGATGTTCTTCTCTTTGTGGAACGTGAAAGCGAAATCGTCTTTCTCCGAGTTGATCGGTTTACCAACGTTTTTCACTTCGCCGCCTTTCTCAAGGTCTACCACAAAAACATCCAATCCTCCGAATCCCTGTCTGGAATCCGATGAGAAGTATAGTTTGTTATCATCGCTGATGAAAGGGAAGTTCTCTCTTCCTTCAGTGTTGATCTTCGGTCCAAGGTTCTCCGGTGTACCGTAAGTGTTGTCGCCCGTGATGGCTACTTTCCAGATATCCGCTCCACCAAGGGTGCCCGGCATGTTCGAGGAGAAGTACAATGTTTTTCCGTCTTTGGACAAACTCGGGTTTCCTACCTGATAGTCTTTGTTGTTGAACGGAAGCGCCTGTACGTTACCCCATTTACCATCTACTTTGGTAGCTTTGAAAAGTCCTACCTTACCGTATTTGATCTTCTTTTCCTTGTCTTTATCGAAGACTTTGTCCCTAAAGGTCTCGCTGGCAAAGTACATGGTGCTGCCGTCTTGGCTTATCGTAGCCGGTCCGTCATGCCATTTACTGTTGATGCCTTCTGCTTCGGTTGGTTTGCTGAAGGTACCGTCATCGTTTCGGGTAGCCTTGTACAAGTCAAGGTAAGGCTCGTCGTTCCATCCGTAGCTTTTCTTGGCCGTGTTCCTTGCTGTTGCAAAGTATAGGGTGTTGTCGTTTGCCAGCACCGCTCCGAAATCCGATTTCTCGCTGTTGATATCCATGTTCTTGGTATCGAACATCTTCTGTTGATCGGTAAGTCTCGGGATGTAGTTCGGCTCTTTCTTAAAGGCGATCGCTCTTTGGTCGTTTGGCGCCATAGAAGCGAACTTCTCCATCTGTTTGTTGGAAGCCTCATACTGACCATTGGCTTTCAGCATCTGCGCATAGCGGTAGTATACCTCGGCATCCTGTTTCTCCTCCGT
>NZ_JBYNXA010000014.1:0-2463 GCF_057801535.1 Flavobacterium sp. 21.1 | reverse complement strand
GAAAGTTTGAGATCAAAACTGATTTTCTGATACTCATTTTTTCGACAGGGATGTTTTTTTGTTGTTTCCATAGGATACTAAAAGTGTTTAATTTTTAGTCAACCTATTTTAGGACGACGCAGGTTTCAAACTTGCACACAACGTCCCGCCGGCTTCATGAAGTTGGGGAAATTTGTACCCGATTCATTCCATTAGAACTAAAGCCAAATATACAAAAAGCTCGTTCCATTAAGCCTTAAAACCCCAATTTCTTAAAACCGCTGTTGTGCGTGGTTTATTTTTTTATCAAATGAATGTATTTTTTCCCGCAGTCATAAAGTTGAATATAATAATTCATTGAGTTTCCATAATTTTGGATACTAATTTCATTTTCATAAAGTGAGCCTTGAATTCCAATAGGCAATTCAAGTGAATTATTTTCAGTTTCACTATCTTCGTCAATATTACCTTCATATTCGCTCCATTCAATTCCTTCGAAAGTAATGTAATATCCATCTTTATTCTCATTAAGTTTTAAAGAAATTTTTCCGTTCAATTTTCTTTCTTTAGACTTAAACTCATATTCGTATTGTTTATTCTTTTTGGTTATTAAAATATCAAGTTTGCATTTTTCTACGTCTGCTGAATCATTTTCAATTTTATACAATCCTTCAATATTGAACATTAGTTCATTTGAAACTGAGTGAGCAGATTTTGGTTTAGGTTTTATATTGTTTTTATCCTCATTTTCTTTACAAGAAAAGACGATTATTAGTAAACTAAAAATAAACAATTTGGTCATAAATATTATTGTTTGTTGCATTAAGTTATTGAATTCTTCCGTTCTGTGTTTAAATCACGCACAACGTCCCGCCGGCTTTAAGAAGTTGGGGATTTTTGTTCCCAAACCATTCCATAAGGACTGAAGCCAAATATACAAAAAGACCTTTCAATTAAACACCCAAACCCCAATTTCTTAAAACCGCTGTTAGCCGTTCGCTTTTCTCTTCTTTTAGTTTATTTTTTCCCAGTTTGCTTCAAAATCTTTTTTTTCAATTTCTACAGCATTGAATTTGTTTATAAAATCATTCAATAGAAAATTGTTGTCTATCCAATAACCATAATCATTTTTAAAAGGCATTTTGAGAATTACCTTTTCATTTTTATCGATTCCTATTTCTCTGTTAGGAATTCCGCTTTCAGTTTCACATTCCAGAATCCAATATTCAACATCATCTATAAATTTTTCAAAATCAGGATTTGCTTTTGGAATTATTTTGGATAAAACATAGCCAATTAAATTAAAAAAATATCTTTCTAAAATTCCTTCTTTTTTGGGTTCTGAGATATTTTCTGGAAGTTTAAACTTAATATATTTCATTTCCATTTTTTAGATTCTGTTTTTCGAAAGTGACGGCTAACGTCCCGCCGGCTTTGTGTCAGGCGAGGACTTTTGTCCCCAAACCATTCCGCTCAAGACTGACGCCAAATATACAAAAAGATCGTCCCATTATACACCGAAGCCTCGCTTGCACAAAACCGCTGTTAGCCGTTCGGTTTTATTATAATTTTAGTAAAGTAAAGCCTAAATCTTGTCTATAAGTCTTAATTTTAATTTTATTACTTGTATAATTAATTTGGTATATTCTACGGTTTTTTATATCAAAGTAACAATTATAATTTTTTTGATATTTCGCAGGATGCCATTCTTTTTTCATTGATTCATAGTTTTTGCGAAGCCTTACAGAAACGGAATCATTATTTTCATTTGGCATTTTTGATGTCATAAAAATAGTTTTACATAACAAAACACTATCTTTTTCTTCAACTATCTCACAGTTCAGAACAGAACTAAATAATTCTTCCAATACCAAATAACGTATATCGACAATTTTTTTCTTTTCTTTTGGAATGCTCTTTTGGAATTCAGTTAAAGCGTTATTCAATTGAGATTCAAATGTTGTATTGATTTTTTTTACGCCTGGAATTTCTTTGTCAAAAGGAAATTCCCAATATTCTTTATTCCTGTTATTAGGAAACGGAATTGAAAAGCATTCTTTTTCTGAATTAATAAAAACTAATATTTGTTGAGGATTTTCAAGATTATCTGGTTCAGAGTGTAATTGGATTTCAAAATCATGAACACCATTTTTAACACTTTTAATTAATTGATAATCATTATTAAGTTTGTTTTTGGTATTATTTAGCTGTGGAAATTTTTCAACAATATTTTTGACTGATCTACTTACATTTGTTTCATTATTTTGATTACAACTAATTGTAACAACCAAAACTAAAAAATAAAATAGTGATAAGTTTTTTTTCATAAATATTTGATTACTAGTTGGAGACAAACTGACGGCTAACGTCCCGCCGGCTTTGTGTCAGGCGGGGATTTTTATCCCCAAACCATTCCGTTCAAGACTGACGCCAAATATACAAAAAGATCGTTCCATTATCAGCAAAACCCCGCTTGCACAAAAC
>NZ_JBYNXA010000013.1:0-3315 GCF_057801535.1 Flavobacterium sp. 21.1 | reverse complement strand
AAAGTTTGAGATCAAAACTGATTTTCTGATACTCATTTTTTCGACAGGGATGTTTTTTTGTTGTTTCCATAGGATACTAAAAGTGTTTAATTTTTAGTCAACCTATTTTAGGACGACGCATCATGTTGTATTGCTGGTAACGTCCCGCCAGCTTGCTGCAGGTGGGGAATTGTTTTCCCAAAAATATCAATTTAAGATTAAGTTTACAAACACAAAACCAACATTAAATTTAGCCTTAAAGCCCCACTTGCTGCAAACTGCTGTTAGCGGTAGTTTCTATTTAATTTGTGACTTCTATAAATCCACAATTAGAGAATTCAATAATTCTATTTCCAGCATTTGTTTCAATTTTTATCTTATTCCGTGTTACTATCCAATTATTTTTTTCAGATGATAAATCTTTACTTATTTCACCCAAATCAATAATTTTTAAAATAGTTAGTAAACTACCGAAAGGAATTTCTTCAACGTTATAAAAAGTCACATCTTCGAATCTTAAAACTTTTTTCTCAAAAATACTATTTTCCCAGTCAGTTGGAAAATCTATTAAAAAATCTATTATTTGACCATTAGGATTTTCCGTGACTTTTAATATTGTAGAATCGTGAAAAGAAATTTCGTTAAAGATCATATTTTCTGTTCTTATTTATAGATTTCGTTCTGGCGAAATTACCGCTAACGTCCCGGGGCTTTGTGAAGTTGGGGATTAGTTCTCCCAAAAGTATATATTTAAGATTAGGTTTACAAACACAAAACCAACATTATTTTTAGCCCCAAACCCCCAATTTCACAAAACCCTTGTTAGCGGTTGTAGTACCGGCATAAAGAATGTAACATAGTGTAACCATAGCTTTCTTCACATAAAGTTTCACAAAGTTTGTCGATGCGGTTTTTCCTCAAAGTTTGTTAAACTTATGCGCAAAAGTATTTTTAGATTTAGTTATTCCATTTTTCGCTATACATTTTCGTTCCGTTTTTAACAAAGCTTTTCGGCAAAGTTTTTCCATAATTTTTTAGAAAGGTTTGGCGAAAACTCAATTAGATTTTTAAAAGTATTATTTGTGGTAAATTCAAATTTTGCGGAAAGTTTTACGTATTATTTTAAAGCTTAAAAGGATTCTTTCTGTTTGAAGATGAGCGTGTTTTGAAAACAGAGGGACTATTACCGCTAACGTCCCGCCGGCTTTAAGAAGTTGGGGATTTTTGTTCCCAAACCATTCCATTAGGACTGAAGTCAAATATACAAAAAGCTCGTTCCATTAAACACTCAAACCCCAATTTCTTAAAACCGCTGTTAGCAGAAGGCCTTACTTGAGTGCTTGGTCGGAATACTTCACAACAAATTCTTTAGCATCTCGTAAGTTTTCAGGGTATTTTACATACGGCGCCTGAAATTTTATTTCATAAATCCTCTGATATTTAAAGCCATGATTAACCAAAAATTTGACTGTTTCCCATTTTCTGTCATCGTTATGTTTTGGTGCTTTAAATTTTTGGTCCATTTCTATCATTAATTTTCCACATTCTGGACAATTTCCGATATGAAATTTTTCGAAATCAGTGCCATGATTATAAGTTTTACGGCAATCTAAACAGAGAGTTTTATAACCCATGAATTTATTATTTATACAGTTTTTTCAGGCTTTCTGCTAACGTCCCGCCGGCTTTATGAAGTGGCGGATTTTTTATTACTGATGTTTACAAATATACCGAAAAGTTAGAAAGAAAAAAGCTGAATAAAAAGATGAAATAAAAGCACCAAACCATTCCAAAAAATCACCGAGCCCCGCCATTTTATAAAACCGCTGTTAGGCGACGTTTTTTAATCTTTCATTTAAAATATGTAATAATTCTATATGATTTGTATTTAGAAAATCAGTTTGTATAGAATGTTGTGAGTTCGCAAATTTTATATCAAATTTCAGCAGAAATTTGTAAAACCACGAATTACTATATTTTTCACCTGGTTTTTTCATTTCTACTAAAATTTGTCTGTTAGTGGTAATTCCTCTATGATGAGTTGTAATGATATAAAACGATTTGACTTCTTCAAAATTTACAATTTTTTGCTTTCCAAGAATATTATAAATAAAGATTTTGTTTCTAGTAACTGTGAGAAGAGCTTTTGTTCTTGTTAAATACAAGATTGAAATTATTATTCCAATTGCAAATAAAATAAAACCTAATAACATCATTACACTTTTAAAAAGTTTTGTCTCGAAATTAAAAACATTCTCATAAGAATATATTCCGCAAAAAGTAAAAATTGAAGAAATAAACAATAGAAAAAAAGCCTTTTTTTTATTCGAATAAAAATGCAAATCTGTTGAGTTCAATTTTTGGGTATTATTTTCCATCACGTTTATTTAAAATGTTGCCTAACGTCCCGCCGGCTTTATGAAGTTGGGGATTTTTTGTACCTTTAGTTTGTTTATTCCTAAAGCCAAATATACAAAAAGAAGTTTGGTTTTTCCCTAAAACCCCAATTTCATAAAACCGCTGTTAGCCACAGTATTTTATTTTTTATTAATCAATTCTTCGTGTCTAATAAGTGATCTTGATGCATCAAAATAAAATTCTTTTGCTTTATAAAATTCACTGGGATCAACTATAAATTTATCACACAAACCAACTAATGATCTCTGATGGATTTTTAAAATATCGAAATAGTCGAAAATCATATTATATTCGTCAGATACGTATATAACTTTTAATGCTGAATCACAGTTCAAACCATTACCGCTATATGCAATTACTTTTCTTATATCTCTATATCTTTTCTGATATTTTTTCCACTCGGATTCAGGTTTGCCTAATTTAAATAATGAATATCCCATTTTATTATTGGCAATTAAACTTACCGGATTTTTTTCAAGAATTTTGCGACATTCAATTATTAGTTTTTCATATTCATTATTCTTTGATAAATCTTCTAAATGGTCTTCTTTGGGTTTATTTTTTAAATAATCTTCTTGAAATGAAAAACCGTAATAAATAAGAGAATTTTCTTCTAAAGTTAATGTAGTATCAAATTCATTGAATCTCTTCAAAAGTTTTGGATAATAAGTTTCTGAATCTACCTTTTCTATTTTCGATTTAACTTCGTCGAAGTTTATGTTGATTTGATTTTGAGCAGTTGAAATTTCAAATGAGCACAAAGCAATTATTAAGTAGATGTGTTTTCTCATAGTTTGTGTCTTGTCCTGAAATAGGTTGACCATTTTGGTTATTAATTCAGGTTATAAAATTTGTATTTATGCATTTGATTTTTGTGTGCAAACTCAGGTGTTTTCATGTCTAGGCTGTAATGTCTTC
>NZ_JBYNXA010000012.1:0-3725 GCF_057801535.1 Flavobacterium sp. 21.1 | reverse complement strand
AAGTTTGAGATCAAAACTGATTTTCTGATACTCATTTTTTCGACAGGGATGTTTTTTTGTTGTTTCCATAGGATACTAAAAGTGTTTAATTTTTAGTCAACCTATTTTAGGACGACGCATTTTTTGAAATTTCAGCTAACGTCCCGCCGGCTTTGTGTCAGGCGGGGATTTTTGTCCCCAAACCATTCCGTTGAAGACTGACGCCAAATATACAAAAAGATCGTTCCATTATTACCAAAACCCCGCTTGCACAAAACCGCTGTTAACTGCAGGGCAATATCATTTATAAATTTTGCCATCACATTCAAAAGGAAAGCTCAAGATTGTATCTTTTTTATGAATATTAAAGACTAATTCACCCTTTTTTTTCATTATAGTATCTCCAATTTCAATATGTTTTTTATAATTATCCCACCATCTATCGCTAGTATTAGAATTACAGTTGCATTTTTCCTTAGTTAAAGGAGAAATACCCTCATAGTCAAATCTATCGTCAAGCTCACTAGAAATTTTTTCTACTATTAAGATACATTCATCTCCTTTATATGCATCTGCAACGGTTTTACAATCTCCTAAAGGAGTGCAAGAAATATATATAATTGATAAAAAAGAAATAATTAGAAATTTCATTGGTAAAGTTATAATGTATTTACGTCGTTGCATTACGTATAGTTTAGGATGACTTGCAGTTAACGTCCCGCCGGCTTTGTGTCAGGTGGGGATTTTTGTTACTGATGATTACAAATATACCGAAAAGTCTGAAAGAAAAAAGTTGAAAAATAGGAGAGAAATGCAAACACTGGCTCTTACCGATAAACACCCAAAACCCCACTTGCACAAAACCGCTGTTATAAAACGTTTATTTTTCACTCAATTTATAATTTGGAACTGAAATACTTTTCACAAAAATTAACCCGTCGTACATTTCTGAAAATATTTTTGCATACAAATTATTTTGTTCCGGATTATAACCTGAGCCACCTAATATAAGTTGTTTATTTTTCTTTTTGAAGAATTTGGTGGAATCATCATTTACTGCTTTTGAAATATCAATAAAAAAAACTTCTTCTTTTGCATCAATAAGTGTTTCTGCATAGGTATTAGGATATGGTTCATTCATTTGATAAGTTTTCCAAGTAGTTGGTTCATTTTTTTTGAAAATATAACCACCAAGAGTACCTTTACCAAAATCAAATCCTACACTAAAATAATCATCTTTATAATATTCTTTTAAATGTCTGCCTAAATTATAAATGTTTCGATTACTGTAATTTCCAAAACCCTTATTATTTACATGTTCGTTATGTGCCCAAATAAAAGCCTTTCCGTTTTTTGACTTGTTTTCAATTATCCATTTAACATTTTCGAACATCTTCAAATCTCTATCTTGACTATAATTATTTTCTACGTAATAAGTATATTTTGTCAAATAATCTAAAGCTCTAATTGCGGAACTAAATTCAGTATTATTTTCGTTTTTAACACCTTTTTGAAAATCGAGTAAAATACTCTTAATTTCATTTAACTTTGGGATTTGTATATCAGCCCAATCGGTTGATTTCATGTAGTCAACTTTTTTTTCTACACACTTGTCTGCTACTAAAAGAAGTTCTTCACTTACAGGTATATTATAATTCTTAACTAATTCTCGTAATTCCTGATTAATGTTTTGCACGATTTGAATGTCCATTCCATAAAAGTGAATTTGCTCATCTTTTGCTTTATTCAAGTTGTAACTTCTCATCCATTCTAATAGATTAATTACTTCCTTGCAGTGCCATGGAGCGATACTGAAATTGTCAGCAATAGTTTCCACGCTGCCTTTCCCACCATTAATCCATTCGTTTATTCCTGCTTCTGAAGGATATGAATCCTCAATTATAAAAACTTTGACATTTTGGGTTTCTACCAAATATTTGAAGAATTTAACCTTTAAATCGAAAAACTCTTTTCCATGATGTGTAGTTTCGCCGAATCCAAATATTTTTGCATCTTGAAATTTTTTAGGGATATTATCATTAAAAATTGAAAGTTTTGTGTTTGGATTAGCATCTTCAATTTTGATTAAATTACTATTAATCCATTTTATGGTTTCATCCTTTTGAGCATTTATATAGGTTGATAGAAAAAAAGTAATCCCTAATAGAAATATCTTCATTAGTAGTTTTTTAAATGTTTTATAACGTCCCGCCGGCTTTAAGAAGTTGGGGATTTTTGTACCCAAACCATTCCATTAGGACTGAAGTCAAATATACAAAAAGACCTTTCCATTATACACCAAAACCCCAATTTCTTAAAACCGCTGTTAGCAGCCGTATTTAATACATTCTACGTTGAGCATGAATTTCATCTAATTCCCAATCTCTACCAGATTTTTTAATGTATATGAGAAACCATTTTGCTTTATAGATATCACCATTTGTGAATGAACAATATAAAACGCCATATTTCTTATGTTCATCAAAATTTATTTTAGAGAAAACTAAAAAACCTGGTAATGCATATTTAGAATTCCAAAAATCCTCTCTAATTGGGTTTTGTTTAATAGATGAAAGGTATTGATATTTGAATTTTGCTTGTTTAGTAAAAAGATGTAAATCAATTTTTTGTCTAATTTTTTTACTAATTGTGTCAAAATATAGATTTTCTACATTTTTAAAGTGATCTCTAAATTGAACGTACCCAGGACTTTCAGGATATAGACTATCATTAACTACAATCGTTTTTTTATTCTTATTATTTAGAGATATTTTATCATTAGTTAATCTGTAGCAGACAGAATCAATAACTTCGTTAAAAACAGAGTTTAACGCTTTTTTTTCAGTTTCTAAAATTGACTCTTTCTTTTGGCAACCGATTATTGCAAAAAACAAAAGAAGAGTTAAAGTCGCGTTTTTCATAATATGGCTGCTAACGTCCCGCCGGCTTTGCGAAGTGGCGGAATTTTATTACTGATGTTTACAAATATACCGAAAAGATTGAAAGAAAAAAGTGGAATGAAAAGAAGAAATAAAAGCACCAAGCCATCCCAAAAAATCACCAAGCCCCGCCATTTCGCAAAACCGCTGTTGTAGGCAGTATTAACTTTTTATAAATCGTAGCCTTTCTCCAGAATCTGGATCATTAAAGAAATACCATACTTGATATTCATTTCCTTTTTGTAATACTAAAATCCCTGATTGAGTAATTTTATCTTCAAAATTAAGATTAATTGTTTTGTCAAATTGAGTTTCAATAATTTCCCAATTTCCTTTTTTATGGATATTATCAATTATTCCGTTTTGTTTGCTTGATATTGTTGAGTTTACACTTTTTGATTGAAATAAATCGATTGAATTATTTAAAACAAATGTTTTGTCTTTATTAAAAGTAATATAGATGCTATCTACTTTTTCTTTTCCCAATAAGTATTCATAGGAGGATTTGTCAAGTTTCCATGTACCAACAATATTCTCGCTACTAAAATTTACATTGTTTGTTTTTATGTTGTTCTCGATTGGACCAAATCCATTACACGAAATGAAATGGATAGATACAAGAATGGATATTATAAAAATAGTTTTTTTCATAAAGTTTCTAAAGTTCTGTTTTTTCATCTCGTTGATGTCTTGTCCTGAAATAGGTTGACCATTTTGGTTATTAATTCAGGTTATAAAATTTGTATTTATGCATTTGATTTTTGTGTGCAAACTCAGGTGTTTTCATGTCTAGGCTGTAATGTCTTC
>NZ_JBYNXA010000011.1:3297-5423 GCF_057801535.1 Flavobacterium sp. 21.1 | reverse complement strand
AAAAAAAGGTTGAAAATAATTAGGAGTTATGGAAAAGAGTGCTACTTTTGCACCCGCAATCAAGGCACAGTTCTTTAGAAATTTTGAAAATGACAAGTCGAAAAGATTTTGAAAAAAATCGAAAAAAGATTTGGAATAAAGAAAATAAAGATTGTATCTTTGCCACCCGCAAAACAGGGAAGTTCTTAATAAATAGTGAGGTTAAAACGAGTGAAAATTTTTTCAAAAAAAGTTTCAAAAAGTTTTGCCAGTTTAAAAAAGAGTTCTACTTTTGCACCCGCTAACCGAAAGGACGGCGATAAAATAAGAAGAATACGTTCATAGACATATTGAATTGACAGCATTGGAATAAAGAAATTTATTTCAAAATTAAGAGAGAGTAAGACTCGAGTAGATTAGAAAAAACCTAGCATTTTTATCGACAATATTAAAATATACGATGAAGAGTTTGATCCTGGCTCAGGATGAACGCTAGCGGCAGGCCTAACACATGCAAGTCGAGGGGTAGAGGAAGCTTGCTTCCTTGAGACCGGCGCACGGGTGCGTAACGCGTATGCAATCTACCTTATACAGAGGGATAGCCCAGAGAAATTTGGATTAATACCTCATAGTATTATTGAATGGCATCATTTGATAATTAAAGTTCCAACGGTATAAGATGAGCATGCGTCCCATTAGTTAGTTGGTAAGGTAACGGCTTACCAAGACAATGATGGGTAGGGGTCCTGAGAGGGAGATCCCCCACACTGGTACTGAGACACGGACCAGACTCCTACGGGAGGCAGCAGTGAGGAATATTGGTCAATGGGCGCAAGCCTGAACCAGCCATGCCGCGTGCAGGATGACGGTCCTATGGATTGTAAACTGCTTTTATACAGGAAGAAACACCCCTTCGTGAAGGGACTTGACGGTACTGTAGGAATAAGGATCGGCTAACTCCGTGCCAGCAGCCGCGGTAATACGGAGGATCCAAGCGTTATCCGGAATCATTGGGTTTAAAGGGTCCGTAGGCGGTTTAATAAGTCAGTGGTGAAAGCCCATCGCTCAACGATGGAACGGCCATTGATACTGTTAGACTTGAATTATTGGGAAGTAACTAGAATATGTAGTGTAGCGGTGAAATGCTTAGATATTACATGGAATACCAATTGCGAAGGCAGGTTACTATCAATATATTGACGCTGATGGACGAAAGCGTGGGGAGCGAACAGGATTAGATACCCTGGTAGTCCACGCCGTAAACGATGGATACTAGCTGTTCGGTGCAAACTGAGTGGCTAAGCGAAAGTGATAAGTATCCCACCTGGGGAGTACGTTCGCAAGAATGAAACTCAAAGGAATTGACGGGGGCCCGCACAAGCGGAGGAGCATGTGGTTTAATTCGATGATACGCGAGGAACCTTACCAGGGCTTAAATGGGAGACGACAGATCTGGAAACAGATTTTTCTTCGGACGTCTTTCAAGGTGCTGCATGGTTGTCGTCAGCTCGTGCCGTGAGGTGTCAGGTTAAGTCCTATAACGAGCGCAACCCCTATTGTTAGTTGCCAGCGGGTCATGCCGGGAACTCTAACAAGACTGCCGGTGCAAACCGTGAGGAAGGTGGGGATGACGTCAAATCATCACGGCCCTTACGTCCTGGGCTACACACGTGCTACAATGGACGGTACAGAGAGCAGCCACCACGCAAGTGGGCGCGAATCTTCAAAGCCGTTCTCAGTTCGGATCGGAGTCTGCAACTCGACTCCGTGAAGCTGGATTCGCTAGTAATCGCAGATCAGCCATGCTGCGGTGAATACGTTCCCGGGCCTTGTACACACCGCCCGTCAAGCCATGGAAGCTGGGGGTACCTGAAGTCGGTGACCGCAAGGAGCTGCCTAGGGTAAAACTAGTAACTGGGGCTAAGTCGTAACAAGGTAGCCGTACCGGAAGGTGCGGCTGGAACACCTCCTTTCTAGAGAAAAGATAAGATGTGGTTTTTCTATATAAGAGAATTACTCTCGCTGTTAGTTCAAATAATACAATAATTAAAAAACAGAGTCTCGTAGCTCAGCTGGTTAGAGTACTACACTGATAATGTAGGGGTCCCCAGTTCGAGTCTGGGCGGGACTACTAAGTTTTTTGATTA
>NZ_JBYNXA010000011.1:0-3197 GCF_057801535.1 Flavobacterium sp. 21.1 | reverse complement strand
ATTCACAATTCAAAATTCTGAATTCACAATTCGGGATTCAAATTGGGGGATTAGCTCAGCTGGCTAGAGCGCCTGCCTTGCACGCAGGAGGTCATCGGTTCGACTCCGATATTCTCCACTACGCGCCGCGATTATATTAATCGGTCTGGCTGCGCCAGTTCATTGACATATTGAGATAAAAAAACATTTAAAAAGTAGAAAGAAACACAGATTTTATCTATTAATAGATAAAAATGTAAGTACAATAAGCAAAATAAGGGCGTATGGGGGATGCCTAGGCTCTCAGAGGCGATGAAGGACGTGATAAGCTGCGAAAAGCTGCGGGGATTGGCACATACGAATTGATCCGCAGATATCCGAATGGGGCAACCCACTATATTGAAGATATAGTACCCGATAGGGGGCAAACCCGCTGAACTGAAACATCTAAGTAGGCGGAGGAGAAGAAAACAAAAGTGATTCCGTAAGTAGTGGCGAGCGAACGCGGATTAGCCCAAACCAATGTTGTTACGGCAATGTTGGGGTTGTAGGACCACGACATTTCTTGCGGATTGAATTAGAATAACCTGGAAAGGTTAACCGAAGAGGGTGATAGTCCCGTATAAGTAAGAGAAGATAAGGATAGTGGTATCCTGAGTAGGGCGGGGCACGTGAAACCCTGTCTGAATCTGGCGGGACCATCCGCTAAGGCTAAATACTCCTGAGAGACCGATAGTGAACCAGTACTGTGAAGGAAAGGTGAAAAGAACCGTGAATAACGGAGTGAAATAGATCCTGAAACCATACGCTTACAAGCGGTCGGAGCCCTTACGTGGGGTGACGGCGTGCCTTTTGCATAATGAGCCTACGAGTTACCGTTGCTGGCAAGGATAAGCACTTCAGGTGTGGATCCGTAGCGAAAGCGAGTCTGAATAGGGCGCTTTAGTCAGTAGTGGTAGACGCGAAACCGTGTGATCTACCCATGGGCAGGATGAAGCTGTGGTAACACACAGTGGAGGTCCGAACCGGTTGACGTTGAAAAGTCTTCGGATGACCTGTGGGTAGGGGTGAAAGGCCAATCAAACTCGGAAATAGCTCGTACTCCCCGAAATGCATTTAGGTGCAGCGCTGTGTATAGTTATATAGAGGTAGAGCTACTGATTGGATGCGGGGGCTTCACCGCCTACCAATTCCTGACAAACTCCGAATGCTATATAATGTTTCTCAGCAGTGAGGGCATGGGTGCTAAGGTCCATGTCCGAGAGGGAAAGAACCCAGACCATCAGCTAAGGTCCCCAAATGTATGCTAAGTTGAAAAAACGAGGTTTGTCTGCCCAGACAGCTAGGATGTTGGCTTGGAAGCAGCCATTCATTTAAAGAGTGCGTAACAGCTCACTAGTCGAGCGGACGAGCATGGATAATAATCGGGCATAAGTATACTACCGAAGCTATGGATTTACGTTTTACGTAAGTGGTAGGGGAGCATTCTAACAGGGCTGAAGGTGTGAGGCGACTCATGCTGGACCGGTTAGAAAAGAAAATGTAGGCATAAGTAACGATAATGCGGGCGAGAAACCCGCACACCGAAAGACTAAGGTTTCCTCAGCTATGCTAATCAGCTGAGGGTTAGTCGGGTCCTAAGGCGAACCCGAAAGGGACAGTCGATGGCCAACGGGTTAATATTCCCGTACTACTGTTAATTGTGATGGGGTGACGGAGTGATGAAAGCACCGCGAACTGACGGAATAGTTCGTTAAAGTACCTAGCTATAGGTCCCGTAGTAAAATGCGCGGGAACTGGTGAAATACGATAGTACACGGAGTCTTCGGACAAAGTGATAGTGTGCCTAAGGGCTTCCAAGAAAAACCTCTAAACTTAGATTGACAGTACCCGTACCGTAAACCGACACAGGTAGTCGAGGAGAGAATCCTAAGGTGCTCGAGAGATTCATGGCTAAGGAATTAGGCAAAATAGACCTGTAACTTCGGGAGAAAGGTCGCCAGCGCAAGCTGGCCGCAGTGAAGAGGTCCAGGCGACTGTTTATCAAAAACACAGGGCTCTGCAAAATCGTAAGATGAAGTATAGGGCCTGACACCTGCCCGGTGCTGGAAGGTTAAGAGGAGATGTTATCTTCGGAGAAGCATTGAATTGAAGCCCCAGTAAACGGCGGCCGTAACTATAACGGTCCTAAGGTAGCGAAATTCCTTGTCGGGTAAGTTCCGACCTGCACGAATGGTGTAACGATCTGGACACTGTCTCAGCCATGAGCTCGGTGAAATTGTAGTATCGGTGAAGATGCCGATTACCCGCAGTGGGACGAAAAGACCCTGTGCACCTTTACTATAGCTTAGTATTGGTCTTGGATAAGTGATGTGTAGGATAGGTGGGAGACTGTGAAATGGCGTCGCCAGGCGTTGTGGAGTCATTGTTGAAATACCACCCTTTGCTTATCTGAGATCTAACCCCGTAAAGCGGGGGACATTGCTTGGTGGGTAGTTTGACTGGGGTGGTCGCCTCCAAAAGAGTAACGGAGGCTTCTAAAGGTTCCCTCAGCACGCTTGGTAACCGTGCGTAGAGTGCAATGGCATAAGGGAGCTTGACTGAGAGACATACAGGTCGATCAGGTACGAAAGTAGAGCATAGTGATCCGGTGGTTCCGCATGGAAGGGCCATCGCTCAAAGGATAAAAGGTACGCCGGGGATAACAGGCTGATCTCCCCCAAGAGCTCATATCGACGGGGGGGTTTGGCACCTCGATGTCGGCTCGTCACATCCTGGGGCTGGAGAAGGTCCCAAGGGTTGGGCTGTTCGCCCATTAAAGTGGCACGCGAGCTGGGTTCAGAACGTCGTGAGACAGTTCGGTCTCTATCTACTGTGGGCGTTAGAAATTTGAGTGGATCTGATTCTAGTACGAGAGGACCGAATTGGACAAACCTCTGGTGTATCTGTTGTTCCGCCAGGAGCACCGCAGAGTAGCTACGTTTGGAAGGGATAAGCGCTGAAAGCATATAAGCGCGAAACCCACCACAAGATGAGATTTCTTTTAAGGGTCGTGGAAGATGACCACGTTGATAGGCTATAGGTGTAAAGGCAGTAATGTCATAGCCGAGTAGTACTAATAACCCGTAAGCTTATGTACACGCTTGCGTCCGCCTTGTGCGGGCGCAGGAAACTTTCTAAAAATAATCTGATTTTTATCTCAGTATGTTAAGATATTA
>NZ_JBYNXA010000010.1:0-5495 GCF_057801535.1 Flavobacterium sp. 21.1 | reverse complement strand
GAAGACATTACAGCCTAGACATGAAAACACCTGAGTTTGCACACAAAAATCAAATGCATAAATACAAATTTTATAACCTGAATTAATAACCAAAATGGTCAACCTATTTCAGGACAAGACAGGAAACCTATGAAACATCAAACCAGTTTGATAATACTTTTTTGTTTTTTTATTTTTTCATGTAAAAAAGAAGAAAATACAAGAATAAAGGAAATTGAAGTTTTAAGGTATGAACGTGCTCGCACAGATACTATTTTGCCTAAGTTTTATACTTCCGTCAATTATTCAGGAGAAGCTACAGCAATTGCAGAGCTGCAAAAAAATAAATTTGTCTATTGCATTTTTAAATTGAATCAAATGCCAATGGATCATATTTTTAAACATGAAAAAGGAATATTTAAAGAAGATTTACCAAGTATACAAGGAAGTCGGTATTGCCTTAAAATTATTTATAAAGATAATTCTTCGAAAATAATTTACATCGATGATGATAAAGTATATTCTAACTCAAGTTTATTGAAATTTACAAAGGATGTTGAGCCTCTTATTAATTTAAATAGAAAAATGCAATCAGATACCTCGATATTAAATAGAAAAATGAAAAGATTTATAAATTTTGTTGTTCACAATGATTCAACCATTTTTCGAAGCCCTCCTCCACCTCCGAAATTTTACTAAATATTATTACTGCTGCTAACAGCGGTTTTGTGCAAGCGGGGTTTAGTGTATAATGGGACGATCTTTTTGTATATTTGGCGTCAGTCTTGAACGGAATGGTTTGGGGACAAAAATCCCCGCCTGACACAAAGCCGGCGGGACGTTAGCAGTAACCATAAAAAAACGAGAATGAAAAAAGATCATTTGCAGTTAATATTCATCATTATATCTCTGCTTCTACTTTCTTGTGATTCAAAAGAGGATAAACAACATATTAAAAATAATCCATCTGAATCAGAAGTTATATTCTTTAGAGAAAATGATCCTGCAGGATTTACTTCTGATATGAAATTGACTTTAAAAGCTGAATTTGATGAATGTGGTGAGTGGGGCGGTCACAAAGAAGAAATGGTAATTTATATAAAACCTAAAAAAGGATTCCATTTAGACTATCGCAAATTTTCAGTCAATTGTGATTCAATGGACGCATTTTTAAATGCACCAATCCAAAAACTTGAAACATCTAAAACAATAAAATTGGTCGATGCAAATAAAATTTCGATTTCAAATTATTTAAACAGAATGCTAAAGTCGAAAATTAATGAAGGATTCCCAGGTCATGCTGGAAATTTATTTTCAGCAATTACATCAGATTCGACTCTCATAATTAGCATTTATGACTATAAAAAAATAGATATTGAAAGTTATAATAAGCTACAGCGAGAATTAGGTTTTTTACCGACAGTCATCAAAAAAAATGATTAACAAGGAAGAATGGCTACTGCTAACAGCGGTTTTATGAAATTGGGGTTTTAGGCTTAATGGGACGATCTTTTCGTATATTTGGCTTCAGTCCTAATGGAAAGGTTCGGAAACAAAAATCCCCAACTTCATAAAGCCGGCGGGACGTTAGCGGCAAGTTTGCGAAAACAAAACGTACAAAAAATGACGGCGGAATATATTTATAAACCAATTTCTGGACAATATCAAGAAAAACATTTTGGAAACACTGATTCTGAACCGCTTTGGGTTAAGTTTACCAAAAATAATTTTGATGAATGGATAGGTTCTTTTGCTCAAGGTGGTTGGAGTGGATACAAAACAACTATTCTCTTAATATATCAAAACGAAATTGTTTTTGTTATTTGTTGCGGTAAAGGATATTTAATTGATATCAATAATCAAAATCAGATTAACAGTAATCAAATTGATTCAATTTCAACTGCAATTGTAAATCCAAATGAAAACGAAATTTATTACTCTGACGGAATTCAATTAAAAAAAATTAATTCAAAAGGTGAAATATTTACCATTTTGGACGAATACTTTTATGATGAAATAGAATTTATAGAAATAAAGAACAATATTCTTTATGGAAAATATTGGTATCATCAAAAAGGATCTGAGCCTTTTTTCTTTGAACTAGATTTATTGACTAAACAAATAAAAGACTCCTTTATAATATAAGTTAAACCTGCCGCTAACAGCGGTTTTAAGAAATGGCGGGGCTTGGTGATTTTTTGGAATGGTTTGGTGTTTGCATTTCTTTCTCCGAAAGAGGTTTTTTCATTCAGTCTTTTCGGTATATTTGTAAACATCAGTAATAAAAATTCCGCCACTTCATAAAGCCGGCGGGACGTTATGCGCGATATTGACCGAACTGAATCTAAAAGCGACACTTACCAAACTAAATCTACATATGTTTAATCGAAACTGGAATCGAAATCATGAAGCCTCTTGGAAGCCGGCATTAGAATTAAACAACGAAGGCTTAAGTAACTTTCAAAATGAACTTCTCAACGAAGTCAAGGAACTATTTAATTCAAATTCTATAAACTACTTAGAAAAAACTTCTAAGCATCGTGACCTAAATGATGATGATAAAATAGTCAAAATGATAACTTTATCACTATTAGAATATTCGGAATCTAAAATTTGGATTTATAATGACATGGCAGAATATAATTTGAATAAAATTCATCACATATATGAAGAATGGGGATATTTAACTCCAAATGAACTTCAAGAAAAATTTTTAAGTGGAATTAGAAGAATATTAAACATAAAATAAATACCGCGCATAACAGCGGTTTTAAGAAATTGGGGTTTTAGGGCTTAATGAAACGGTCTTTTTGTATATTTGGCTCCAGTCCTAATGGAATGGTTTGGGAACAAAAATCCCCAACTTCTTAAAGCCGGCGGGACGTTAGCGGCAATAACCCCTCTGTTTTCATAGCAACTTCGTCCTTAAGCACATCTACCCTATTTTGAGTTTTAGAAGTTTACGCAAAACGTTATGTGAAAGGATTGAGTTTCAACTGTTTTCCAAACTTTGCGGATTAACTTCTTAGAAATTCTTGTAGAAAAACTTTGTGGATTACTGTACTAAAATTCATTACGCAAATAGAAATAACTAAATCTAAAAATTTCTCTGAGAATAATTTTAATAAACTTTGAGGAAAAACCGGATCGAGAAACTTTGAGAAACTATGTGTGAAGAAAGTTATGGTTACAGTCTGTTATATTCTTTATGCCGGGGTTACGGCCTCTAACAAGGGTTTTGTGAAATTGGGGGTTTTGAGCTAAAAATAATGTTAGTTTTGTGTTTGTAAACTTAATCTTTAATCTATACTTTTGGGTAACTGTCCCCAACTTCACAAAGCCCCGGGACGTTAACGGCAACCGACGAGACGAGACGTGAAAACTGATGCTTTAATTTAATAATGGAAAATAAATATTCACATCGTGGTTTCAAATTAGCAATCACAGCTTTGCTTCTATTCACTGTAATAATTGTTTCTCAAATGGCAATGTTTCATTCAGGATCAAAAACCTTTGAAATAATATTTAACTCAATGCTAATTGGTATTGGGGCTATTTCTCTAGTTGGTTTAGTTAATTCATTAAAAGGATTAAAAGAACCAAATACCACACAAAAAATACTTGGTTTGATTATCAATTTTGGATTAATTGTTCTTTATCTTTTTATACTTAATGCACAACTATAACCTTGCTTGTTAAAAACAATTGCTACAGTTTCTCTTTTTCTGAAATCGGAGAAAATCATAAAATAATTTTATATATAGAAATATAAATGGCAGCCGTTAACAGCGGTTTTAAGAAATTGGGGTTTGGGTGTATAATGGCAAGGTCTTTTTGTATATTTGACTTCTGTCCTAATGGAATGGTTCGGGAACAAAAATCCCCAACTTCTTAAAGCCGGCGGGACGTTAGCCGTTATACTAAAAAACATCACGAAATCAGAGTCGTTTTAAAAAATATTAAAATGGAAAAAAAAGATTATTTCAATTTGCAGGCTACATTAACATTGATTTTATTTTCCTTCATAAATGTTTTTTTGATGGTGTCGTGTGATGATTTAAAACATAAAAAAAATGAAAAAAATCATGCTGAAATAAAGAATGAAGAAAATGAAGAATTAGATAATGCTATCAAGTTAACTCAAAATAATAGTGTCATTAATGATTCAATTAATCATCTTAAAAATATTGGAGCAGATTTTATTGTATGTTATGTTGGCCCTGACGGGAATTACAACAGAGTTTCTTTTAACATACAACACTTTGCAAATTCAGAGATTCTTCCATATAAAATTACAGGTGATTTTAAGCTAAAAGTTATACAAGGTATTGATGTTTTATTTACAGATTTTGAACATAGACCTATTAGCAATAATGCGAAATCACAAAAAAGGGTAAAAGAACTTTTAAAAAAGGGTTTGATAACTTTTAATGGACGAAGTATATTAACGCATGGTAATTCTATAACATTCGTATTTTGTAAGAATAACGAAAAGAATTTTACATGTTTTACTTACGAAATGCTTGGTAAGGCTGAGTGGTTAGCACGTCAAGAAGAAAAACCTTTTAATGAAGAAATGTTTTATCCAAAATGTGATTAGTTTGTTTTATCAATAGTCCCCTAGCCCATTCAGCATAACTAAACGCTAAAGAAGTACAACGGCTAACAGCGGTTTTAAGAAATTGGGGCTTTCGCCAAAATTTAAAGGTAATTTTATATATTTGACTTCAGTCCTAATGGAATGGTTTGGGAACAAAAATCCCCAACTTCTTAAAGCCGGCGGGACGTTAGCGGCAATGTAAAAAAAACAGAACGTAATAAAATGAAATACAGAATCTTAACTATATTACTAATCATTACTTTGTGTTTTTCATGCAATGAAAAGGATGCTTTAGATTTAGATTTTAAAAAAGAGATAATTAAATACCAAAAAGCGTTTCCACTTCCGATAAATAATGATACTCTCTATCCATTTTACTGTATCAAATTTCGAAAAATTGAAACTGACACTGTTTTTCATATTGTGAGAGCATATGTTCATACAAACGACCAATTCAATAACTATAAGGTTTTCGAAAATGAAAACTTAAAACCCACAGTTATATTTGATTTCGCAAATCTTGGAAAAAAACTAATTAAAGCATATCCAAAAAGAAAAGGTGAAGAATTATTAAAATCTGGAACGATAGAAACCTTGAATCCTTATTATCTTTATAAATTAGACGGTAATAAAATAAACTTTTTGAAAGAGGAAAAATACAAACAGTAGTCAAATACACTGCTGCTAACAGCGGTTTTAAGAAATTGGGGCTTTAATGTTTAATGGGACGGTCTTTTTGTATATTTGACTTCAGTCCTAATGGAATGGTTTGGGAACAAAAATCCCCAACTTCTTAAAGCCGGCGGGACGTTAGCTGAAATTATACCAAAACGATATATGTCAAACATTAAGAACATATCTATATTCGTAATATTTATTATTATGTTCTGTTTGTTTTCTTGTACTATTCAACAAA
>NZ_JBYNXA010000009.1:0-8143 GCF_057801535.1 Flavobacterium sp. 21.1 | reverse complement strand
CGGTCAAATAAATTCTTTTCATGTTATTTTGTTTTCCTTTTAGAAAACACCGCTCCCGGTAAACGGGAGCAGTGACTCTTGTTCATTTCTATTATCGCTCTCTGTTAATGTATACCCATCCTGTGCGTGTCTGTCCAGCCGTATCGATCACATAATAGTATGTTCCGTCAGGTAATTCCTGACCTGCATCAGACTGACCATGCCATTGGTTAGTATAACCTGAACCGTACGAATAAACTGTCACACCGTAGCGGTTAAAGATAGACAATTTTGCAATATTGAAACCTTCTAAATTAAACGTATCGTTTTTACCGTCGCCATTTGGAGAGATACCTCTCGGAATCTCACAATTAGCAGCAACTTCGATAGTCATTGTTCCTGTTGCAGCACATTGTCCTGCATCCGGTGTAAATGTATAAACAGTTGTAACAGCATTATTCAGAGCCGGAGACCATGTTCCCGTAACCCCTTCGTTTGATGTTGTTGGTAAAGCTCCTAACGGATCTCCAGGGCAGATAGCTGCAACCTGATTAAACTCAGGTGTAACGTTCGTATTTACGTCAATAGTCATTGTAGTTGGCACTGCACAAGGCACACCAGCGTCTGGTGTAAACGTATACGTAGTAGTTGCCGTGTTATCTAACGCAGGTGACCATGTTCCTGTAACACCATCATTCGAAGTTGTTGGTAAAGCCGCTAAAGACTCTCCGGAACAGATCGGCGCAACCTGACTGAATACCGGTACTACACTTGGATTAACAGTAATAGTCAACGTTGTTGTTGGTGCACATTGTCCAGCATCTGGTGTAAATGTATACAAAGTTGTAGTCGTATTACTTAATGCCGGTGACCATGTTCCAGTTACTCCTTCATTTGAAGTCGTTGGCAATGCTGTTAAGGTATCTCCTGAACAGATTGGTGCAACACTAGCAAAAGTAGGCGTCACAACCGGATTTACTGTAATAGTCAACGTGTTTGTAACTGCACATTGTCCTGCATCCGGAGTAAACGTATAAGTCGTTGTCGTTGTGTTATCCAACGCCGGTGACCAAGAACCTGTAACTCCTTCCGCTGATGTTGCCGGTAATGCTGTTAATGCATCTCCTGCACAAATCGGTGTAACTGCAGCAAATGTAGGCGTCACAACAGGATTAACTGTAATCGTCATCGTAGTTGTAGGTGAACACTGCCCTGCATCTGGTGTAAACGTATAGATAGTTGTCGTTGTGTTGTCTAACGCTGGTGCCCAAGTTCCTGTAACACCCTCGATTGAAGTCAACGGTAACGCTGCTAACGCATCACCTGCACACACAGGAGCAACACTTGCAAACGTAGGCATCACAATCGGATTAACTGTAATAGTCATCGTAGTTGGTACCGCACACGGTCCTGCTGGATCCGGTGTAAACGTATACGTGGTTGTCGTTGTATTGTCTAACGCCGGCGCCCAAGTACCATTAATACCTTCATTCGATGCTGTCGGTAAAGCCGGTAATACGTCTCCCGAACAAATTGGCGCTACGGCAGCAAATGTTGGTGTCGTATTAGGCGTTACCGTAATAGTCATTGTAGTTGGAACCGCACATTGTCCAGCTGCCGGTGTAAACGTATACGTAGTCGTCGTCGTATTATCCAATGCCGGTGACCAAGCTCCTGTGATACCATTATCTGATATTGTCGGTAGCGGTGCTATCGTTGAGCCAGCACAAACTGGTGCAGCCGCAGCAAACGTTGGCACTTGGTTTCCGTTATCAACATAGGTGATATCTACGGAACTGGTACAATATAATGTAGTCCAGTTGTAAGTATAAGTACCTGATACTGTAAATCCGCTGATTGTAGTTGTATTATCGTCCGGAGAAGCAATAACCGTGGCTGCCGGATTACCAGGAGCTGCAGACCAAGATCCCGCACCTGCAGCTACAACTGTTGTTGTATTGCCACTAGTACAACTTAAACTCAAAGGAGTAGCTGAAACGATACTGTTATCCGCTTTGAATTCAATAGTATCTAAGAAATTTCCGATAGTTGCACCCCCTACACTGGAGATGGATTGGAAAATAAATCGGGTAACTGTCTGACCAGCAGGAACAGTATAGTTTCTCGCTGGAGGATAACTCCAAGCACTCGCTCCATTTCCTGTAGTTCTCCTGTCAATCTCGACATATGGCCCGCCCGGAGGTCCTGCCAAAAGTGCAATAACATCAGTACCTTGTCTTCCTTTGTGTGCATATCTATAACTGAACACGGTAGTTATCGGGGTTGCAAAATCCTGATACACCCCGGAAACCTCAGTGGCATTCAACTCAATAAACTTAGTTCCTGTATGAGCCATATGGCCTTCACTATTAGGTTGAGACCAAAGTTCCATATGGTGATCCGTAGCGGTTGTTCGCCAACCCAAAAACATATGGTCATATAAATCTGCCCATCTTGGGAAATTACCCGTGGTAAACAGCACACCCTCCTCAAAACTTGGGTTAACCGTATTGATCAAACAGCTTAAACTAGTTCCGCTGGCAGGAGCCACAGGTGTTTTAACACAAACGCTGAAATTCACATTGGTATTGGTAGTAACCATATTGATTGATGCCCTAATGAAGTAAGTAGCGCCAATCTGTAAATTCGAAACCGTAGCGGAGTTGTTATAGCTACAAGCTATCTGCGTCAAACTACCACAAGTTCCAGAATAAACCGTCATCATGATTGGGATATTGTGTGAATTAAAATCTCTAAAATCAATAGTATGTGAGGCATTAGTTGCCGTAAACTGGAACCAAATATCACCTGAATTTGCAGTTCCGCATGTGGTACCTCCCACAGTAGATACTGTTGCTCCATTAAATACAGTAGCTCTTACTGCAGTACATTGATCGTTACTGTTAACCGGAACGGTGAAAGCTCCAGCACACTCATCATTTCCAATAAAGGTAATAAATGTTTTAGGTGCAGACCAAGGACTAACACTAGTTCCGGCTGTACAAATCGCTCTTACATAGAAATCATATGATGTATAGTTCTGTAAACCTGTAATCACGTAAGGCGGCGGAGTTGCTACCGGTATTCCTGTTGTTCCAGCCGTTGGAGCCGGAGAACCTGTAGTCTGAACAATAATTTCCCATGCTGTTTCAGTACATCCCGGAGTCCAGGTTACTGTAGCGCCAGTTGGAGTTGGTGTGCCAACTACAGCTAAGTTAAAAGGTCTAGGACAAGCTGGTAGCGATACTGTGAAGTTATCAACTGCTGCCGGCGGCTGTGTTCCTGTTGTGGCATTGTTTCTCCACTCTAAAATCACACGCATGTTCTGACCCACGTAAGGTACAGCATTAACTGAATATGTTAACGTTGCGAAACTCGCACCATTAATTAATTGATTTGACAATTGAACTCCTCCACTTGCTGCTGCTGTAATTGCAGTTCCTGCAGTTGGATTGAATGTTGAAGGCACAACCCAAACATTCAAGAAGTCCGCAGCAGATTGTCCCATAGAACGCCAATCAAAAGAAAGACTCACATCTGCAGCACATGTTGCAGGTATCGCGATATCTCTATATGCATGAACAATTGATGTAGATGTAATGGTATAGGCATTCGTAACACCATTATCATTACTGATGTACATTGCGTTTGTACCACCATTATTAGCAGCAGTACCTATATTCCACTTATTCACTTGTGTTCCGTTAACAACTGTCCATCCTGATGTACCTTCAAATCCTTCTGTATAAGGAATTGTAGCAGGAATTTGCGTTGTGATGAATGTTTTTGGTCCAGCCCAGAAGCTTACACCGTTAACAGCACCACAATTAGCTCTAACGTAATATTCATAATTTGTAGATGGGTTTAATCCTGTAACCGTGAACGGATTCGTTCCGGCAGGAATAATGATACTAGCCCCTGTTGGTGCACCAGATCCTGCTGGCTGAACAACAATTTCCCATGATGTTTCAGAAGCTCCGGCTGTCCATTGTAATGTAGCAGTAGACTGCGTTACACTTGTTACGTTCGGAACAGTAGGTGCCGGACATGTAATGATTGTAAGATCAATATTATCTATAGCTCCCGGTGGTTGTGTTCCTCCGGTACCATCGTTTCTCCATTCGAAAACAAATCTACCAACCTGACCTGCAAATGCGCCCACATTAACTACTACGTTTCTGCGGCCCCATGCTGCTTGTAAATTAAAGTTTCCGGTAAGATTAATTCTGTCCGTTGCCGCAGTTATTTGAGTACCAGGTGTCGGAACAAATGAAGTAGGCACAAGCCATACTCTTAAATAATCGAAAGTAGATTCCCCTTGTGCACGCCAGTCAAAACCAAGATTAACCTGGTTAGTACCTGCCGGGATTTGAATATCTCTGTATGACTGAACTACAGACGTAGAAGTAATAGTATATGCGTTAGATACACCATTATCATTCGATACGTACATCGCACGTGTACCGCCATTGTTAACTGCAGTACCTACGAACCATTTATTAACCTGAGTTCCATTTACAGTAGACCAACCTGGTGATGCTCCTTCAAAGTTTTCTGAATAAGGCAATGTCACAGGAATCTGCGTTGTTGTAAATGCAATTGGCCCAGCCCATGTACTTACCCCGTCAGTCGCGCCACAATTAGCTCTAACATAATACTCATAATTTGTAGACGGATTCAATCCAGTAACGGTAAACGGATTCGTTCCCGCCGGAATGATCGTACTTGATCCTGTTGGCTGACCAGAACCTGGTGCCTGAACCACAATTTCCCATGCCGTTTCAGAAGCTCCCGCTGTCCACTGTAAAGTAGCAGTAGTTGTAGTTACACTAACAACCGTAGGAACCGTCGGAGCCGGACATGTGATGATATTAACATTAATATTATCAAGCGCTGCCGGTGGTTGTGTTCCAGCAGTAGTATCATTTCTCCACTCAAAAACAAGTCTAACATTTTGTCCTGCGAACGCTGTAGCATTCACAACTATGTTTCTTCTGTTCCATGTTGTCACACCACCTTGATTTAGGTAAGTGGTTCCCCCTAAAAGATTTATTCTGTCTGCTGCAGCAGTAATCTGCGTACCAGCGGTTGGAATAAAGTTAGTAGGTACAATCCATATTCTTAGATAATCAAAAGTAGATTCTCCTTGCAAACGCCAGTCAAAAGCCACATTCATCTGAGTAGTACCAGCAGGAATCTGAAGATCTCTAAATGACTGAACTACCGAAGCGCCTGTTAGCGTATATGCATTAGTTACTGCATTATCATTGGAAATATACATTGAACGAGTTCCTCCGTTGTTCACAGCAGTTCCTCTGTACCATTTATTGGTTTGTGTTCCGTTTACTACATCCCAATCAAAGTTTCCTTCAAAAGTATCCGCGAAAGGAAGAGCAGCCGGAAGTTGCGGTGTTCTAAAGTTGATAGGTCCAACCCAAATACTATTTCCTGCCGCACCACAATTAGACAATACATACACATCATAAGTAGTAGAACTGTTAACCGTAGCATTGTAAGTAGGCGCTCCGTTAACTGTTACCCCTTGTGTTGGAAGTGTCGGCGCTGGCGAACCTGTTGGCTGAACCAAAACCTGCCATGATGTCTCTGTATTACCCGGAGCCCATTGAACTGTTGCAGAAGTAGGCAAAATATTGGAAACCGCTAAAGCTGATGGTTCAGCACAAGCCGGAATATCTTCAATAATTACCTGATCGATATAAATTCTGGATCCGTTTGCACCAGGGGCCACATACCACCCGATGTTAACGTTACCATTTGTACCTACCATGTTCACGACTTTCTCTACATACGTTGTATTGTTGTAAGAAGTTGGCGCCACAAGTACTGTCGTCAAATCTGCAGGTGATGGTCCGTTTGTAGACAATCTTACCTCAAAAGTACATGGAGAAGCCGTATTTTCAACACGGTATCTGTATTTTAAACGTTGGTTACCCGTAAGTGTAATTTGCGGGGAAATTAACCAGTCGTCATTAGAAGCCAAACTGGAAACGATACTAGCCGACTGATTTCCTTCAAACGGGTTTGTCGCATAGTCCATGTTCCAAGAATTCGCATCAGCACCTACGTTTAAAACTGTCCAACACGGTTGTGTTGTAGAAGTACTGTTAAATCCTTCTGTAAAAGGAACCGGAAGTGCAGCACATAATGTTCTGAAAGTAAACGGTCCTGCCCATACACTGTATGTTCCTCCACCACAATCTACTCTTACGTAGAACTCGTAGTTTGTATTTGCCGTTAAACCTGTAACTGCAGCCGAAGTTGTTGTTACCGGAGTTCCTGCTCCGGGAGGTAACCCTGTTCCGGCAGGTTGGAAAACATATTGCCATCCTGTAGCACCGCCTGGATTACCCCATGTAAGGGTAGCTCCTGTTTGTGAAATTCCGGAAGCACCTAAATTGTTAGGCGGCGGACATCCCACTTGCTGGATTGCTAATGTATAAGGAATTGTTCCACTTAATGATGAAATTACTATATAATAAGTAGTTCCTGCTGTAACAGAAAGGAACGGAATATTTCTCGGTGTCGAGCCAGTGTTTGCAACACCTGCTAAACACGACACACCCACATTGGCACAACTGCTATAAACAAATAGACCAGAGTTATTTGCAGTAGGTGTCATTGTGATATCAACAACTCCTGTAAAAGTAGGAGTGAAAGCATAGAAAACATCGTTTCCGGTTAAATAGTTTCCAGTAATACCACAAGAAGCTCCCGGGCTACCAGTTACAACATTGCCAAATAAATTGGTATTACTGGTAGTTGAATAGGGCAGTGTGGTTACCGCGATTGGTCCTGCACACGTTTGTCCGAAAGGAGTGGTATTAAAAATAAAAGGTCCAACCCAATTACTGGTTGCACCGGTACTACAAACGGCTCTCACGAGATATTTATACTGCGTACCTGGTGTTAAATTTGTAGCCGTGAACGGATTTGTAACACCTGCGTACCCCGGAGTCGGAATCCCTGTTGGTGTAGCCGCACTTGTCATTATTTCAATATCCCATGAAGTGGCTGGACCTGTACTTGTCCAGCTTAATTGCGCAGTAGTTGCACCTACTTGTGTTGCATTTAAAGCGGAAGGATCATTACATTGCTGAACAACGCTTACATCATCAATAAGCCAACGATCTCCATAATATGGATTTGCAGTCGCTCCTGTTTGCGTATGCACTTTGACAAAAGCGATATGCACGTTTTGTCCTGCATAGGTAGATAATGGCAGCACTACTTCACCATATACATTGTAAGCGGTTGAGCCTCCGGCTGCTATCGCAGTCTCTAACTGTGGCTCAGTCCATTGCTGAAATGTGGTAAAGTTAGCCTGATTTGTTTGTGTACCAGTTGAGACGCGTATTTGGTAAATCGTACCGAAATCCCCGCTCAATGTCATCTTCGACCAAAATCGTAACTGTCCATTTGTTGGTACCGCAATCTGAGGTGTTACTAACCATTCCTCAGAGGTGTTACCAACACCAATGTTTCCCCTATCAATCAAAGCGTGCTGAGCACCACCATGCGTGGGAAGGAATAATGTATTAGTTGCTGTCCAGGCCTGGGCAGTTCCTACTCCATTATCCATAACGCTCCATGTCCCGGGAATACCCGACTCAAAGCCTTCCTGAAACTGTGCAAATCCCAGGAAAGATACTAAAGACATGAAAATTACAAGAGTAATTTTTTTCATAATTAATAATAAATTGTTTGTGTTTTGGATGTTTTTATGTAATGTCCCAAATTTATGTTAATTATATTGTCGTCACTCCTTTAACGATTAACATTCACAAAAATCAAAAGGTTTGTGCTTTTTTTGCTTTTTTTGCCGATTTTACCAAAAAAATTAAATTTTTAACAGTCCCATTTTTATAAATCAATGAACTATCTCTTAATATTTATCGACGAACTGCAACCCCCATATTTTACCGAGTAATCCTTTTATTACAAAAAATTTTTTTTCTGCTTACTGAGCAAAAAATAAAAAATACATCTACACTTCTTACATGAAATAAAAAAAGCACCCCTTAACGGAGTGCTTTTTAGTTATAACGTATTTTAAGAAGCAGTGCTTACTTCTTCACGATCATGAATTCAGAACGTCTGTTTTTAGCATGTTCTTCATCAGTACACTGATCGCACTGTACTTTTG
>NZ_JBYNXA010000008.1:0-13915 GCF_057801535.1 Flavobacterium sp. 21.1 | reverse complement strand
GTTTTGTGCAAGCGGGGTTTTGCTGATAATGGAACGATCTTTTTGTATATTTGGCGTCAGTCTTGAACGGAATGGTTTGGGGATAAAAATCCCCGCCTGACACAAAGCCGGCGGGACGTTACCAGCAATATTCCCAAACGTAAAGTAGTAAAAAACATGAAAAGAATTGGAATCATACTATTACTTTTTCTAACAATTTCATTGGCCAGAAATGATCAAACAAATTTTATATATACAATAAAAATATTACCTGCTTTTGCTCCAACATCAGAAGTTGAAATACAGAGAATTGGAAATGATGGAAAAATAAAGTTGATAATTTTAAAAGATATAAATTCTTTTGAGAAAATTGAAGACAGCGCAGTTTTGAATCAAGCAGATCTTAAATATTTTGAGGAAGAACTAAAGAATGTTTCATTAAATAACCTATCAGTGCCGGAAATGAAGGATGATGTAATCATCTTGGGGAATGATGGAATAACGTTCGTAAATAAATATATCGAAAATGGAAAATCAGCAGAGTTTGAATTTTGGTCACCAGAAAAAGATTCTGAATATTATAAAATTGCTAATGCTGTAGTTGGTATTTTAAAGAGAAAATTTACCAACGATTTTGAGAAAAAGTATTTTGAGCAATTAGAGTTGCATTACAAGAGAATGTAAAAGTCTAAAATACTGCTGGTAACATCGGTTTTGTGCAAGCGGGGTTTTGGTAATAATGGAATGATCTTTTTGTATATTTGGCATCAGTCTTGAACGGAATGGTTTGGGGATAAAAATCCCCGCCTGACACAAAGCCGGCGGGACGTTAGCAACAATTAGTAAAAAATCGTGCGTAAAAAACTAATTATAAATATTATAGTCTTATTCCTTTTTGGTAATATTTTTGCTCAAAATAGAATTCTAAAAGGTCAAATTGTTGACGAGAATTTCGCACCTCTTGATTTTGCAGAAATCAAAACAAATGAAAATAATTATGTTGCTGATAAACTTGGTTATTTTGAAATTGAAATTCCAGAAAGTGTAAAAGAAATCGAAATTCATTATATCGCACAATTATCGGAAAAATTCAATATTGAGAATAAATGCTATGTTAATATTGTGATGTTACGACACTATATAATTGAATTTGAATCTATACAAGAAGAAGCAAAATTTTACGAAAAACTTAGAAGAAAAACGGAGCGAAAATATAAAAAAGCCGTAAAAAATGGAATACTCAAAAAAGAAGAAAATTGTAACTAAAATAATCTAACTGTTGCTAACAGCGGTTTTATGAAATGGCGGGGCTTGGTGATTTTTTGGAATGGTTTGGTGATTTTATTTCTTCTTTTCATTCCCCTTTTTCTTTCAGACTTTTCGGTATATTTGTAAACATCAGTAATAAAAATTCCGCCACTTCATAAAGCCGGCGGGACGTTAGCGGCTATTTTAAAATCATACTCAAATAAATTATGGCTTTTGTCTGGTCTTTTGGAATAAAATTTAACAGTTTAGAAGATGCCGAAAAGGCTAAATCAATAATCGATAAGGTTATTTTGAGTGACGGAACTGAAATAGGAATGTACAAAAATATTGCCTATGAGAATGGTGATTCATCTTTAAAAGAGTGCACATTAGAATTAATGTTACATAATATGCAAGTTGCTGGAAATCAAAAATTATTATCCTTTCCTTACTATTATGAAATTAGAGACTTTTTTTATCAATTTCTATGTGACTTGGAAATTGATTTCTGTATGGCTCTTTTTGAGTTTGAAGGAGCTGATCGTATAGCACATCAGGAAATTCTCAAATACATAAACGAATATGGTGTAGGCGAAATTATGAACAGCGATAATTTTGTTGACTTAAAAGTAAGTGATACAATTTATCAAAGTAAAAGAATTTTAGACGGTCTCGTTTTATCACACGAAAAATTGGGAGAACTAAAAAAAGAATATTCAGAATTCTTCGAGCCTTTCAAATCTGGATATTACTGGCTACCAACAAAAACAGCCGCTAACAGCGGTTTTAAGAAATTGGGGCTTTAGTGTTTAATGGAACGGTCTTTTTGTATATTTGGCTTCAGTCTTAATGGAATGGTTTGGGAACAAAAATCCCCAACTTCTTAAAGCCGGCGGGACGTTAACTGCCATATTACTTCAAAAACCGCTAAAAAGAAATTGAAAAAGAGAATACTATTAATAATTACTTTTTTTGCCTGTATAAATCTTTATTCACAAAATACTTATGTCTTTTTTGGTTCATTCAATCGTGACAAAACAACCGAAGGAATATATGTTTATCAATTAGACACAATTAGTGGAAAATTATCAAAAATAACAACTGTAAAAGGCTTTCTAAATCCATCATTTCTTACTTTATCGCCAAACGGAAAGCATCTTTTCTCGTGTACAGAAAGTAAAACTCCAAATGCTGGAAGTGTAAGCAGTTTTGAATTTAACCCAGAAAATAAATCGCTGACGTTTATAAATAGTCAGAAAAGTGGCGGAGAAAATCCAGTTTATGTAACTGTTCACAAAAATGGAAAATGGTTAATTAATGGAAATTATACCGAAGGTAGCGTTTCGGTTTATCCAATTTCTGAAAACGGAACTATAAATCAAATTGCTCAAAATTTTCAATTTTCAGAAGGAAGCATAAATCCAGAAAGGCAAAATCGTTCACATATTCACTCAACCGTTTTCTCACCAAACTTTGACTATGTTTTTTTGCCTGATTTAGGAGCAGACAAAATTAGATGCTACAAATTTGAAAACGAAAAAATCGAGCCTTTACAAATTGCAGAAAAACCATTTACGAAAACAACTTTAGGAAGCGGGCCAAGACATTTTACTTTTCATCCAAACGGAAAGTTTGCATATTGTGTTGAAGAATTAACTGGAACTGTAAATGCTTATAAATATGAAAATGGAAAATTAGATAGTATTCAAAGAATAAATACTCATTCCGAAAAATATAAAGAAGGTTTTGAAAGTTCTGACATTCACATTTCGCCCGACGGGCGATATTTGTATGCGTCAAATCGTGGAGAAGAAAATAACATTGCAATATTTGCAATTCAAAATGACGGAAAATTAAAAGTAGTTGGTTATCAATCAACTTTAGGTGAACATCCAAGAGTATTCACAATTGATGAAACAGGAAAATTTCTAATTGCAACAAATTCAGTAAGCGGAAATGTGTTTGTGTTTAAACGAAATGTCGAAACTGGATTATTAAAAAAAATCGGTAAAGAACTTAAAATAAAAAATGTTTCTTGTGTACAAATAAAAAGATATTAAAAAACAAATACGGCAGTTAACAGCGGTTTTGTGAAATGGCGGGGCTTGGTGATTTTTTGGGATGGCTTGGTGTTATTATTTCTTCCTTTTAATCAGCTTTTTTCTTTCTAACTTTTCGGTATATTTGTAAACATCAGTAATAAAAAATCCGCCACTTCATAAAGCCGGCGGGACGTTAGCAGTAATTACTCAGAACTATCAATTTATACTTTCATGATAAATATTCAACCTTTTTTGGACAATTATGAGAACAAAGAATATCTAAGTTCTAACCTAAAAACTTGGGACGTAAATCAAAAAGAAATTGATTATTTATTCTCAAATTTTGGTGGTCTGTCTGTTAACTTAGGAGTCTTCAAAGTTCATACTTATGAATCCGCTAAAAAATGGACTGAAATATTAGAAGAATCATTTCCGGAGTATAAAGGAAGAATTATTTCTTTCAGCTTTGATTGGTTAGGAAGACAATACGCAAAAGATGCCGCGAATGAGAAGATCTATATGTTTGATATTTCTACTGGAGAAGATTTTGAATTAGAACAAACTTTAGAGAGTTTTTTTAATGAAGATCTTGTAGAATATGGGATTGAAACTCTCTCCAGTGATGATTTTGAATCTTGGAATAAAGAAAAACTTGCTTTAAAACACAATGAAATTGTTGCTTTCAAAATACCATTGGTTTTAGGAGGAAAAGATAACTCAACAAATTATCAAATTAGTGACGCAGAAGTTGACTGGGAAATAAATAAACAATTACTTGGAAAATAGCAAACAGTAACTACTGCTAACAGCGGTTTTAAGAAATGGCGGGGCTTGGTATTTTTTGGAATGGTTTGGTGATTTTATTTCTTCCTTTCATTCAGCTTTTTTCTTTCTAACTTTTCGGTATATTTGTAAACGTCAGCAATAAAATTCCGCCACTTCATAAAGCCGGCGGGACGTTATGCGACATTTCAAAAAAACGATATGAAAAAAACAATACTTATATCAATTATACTTTCTTCAATTATTAGTTGTAACGAATCCAAAAAAGTCGAAAGAACTAATGAACCAACTATATATGGCGTCGAAAGTGTTGATGTAGAAATGAATAATGCAATTAAAAAAGCTAAACAAACTCTACCTGAATTCTATAAAGCTTTAGAAACTAAGAATTCTAATTATGAAGGTTTGGGAATAAAAATGATTTTCAAAGCTGAAGATAGAAATGAACATATTTGGATCAATGGTTTATTCAAAAAAGACAATGAATATTTTGGCATAGTTGATAATCAACCGGAGTATTCCTCTGAAATTCATCTAGGTGATACGGTAAAAATTGATAATGATCGTATTAGTGATTGGATGTATTTGGAAAATTCAGAATTAAGAGGTGGATATACCATTAGATTGCTGAGGCAAAGAATGTCTGATATAGAAAGGGAGGATTTTGATAAAACTACTGGTATGATTATTAAATGAGAAACGTCGCATAACAGCGGTTTTAAGAAATTGGGGTTTGGGTGTATAATGGCAAGGTCTTTTTGTATATTTGGCTTCAGTCCTAATGGAATGGTTCGGGAACAAAAATCCCCAACTTCTTAAAGCCGGCGGGACGTTAGCGGTAATACTGGCTCAACGCGACGAAAACCAGGACTTTTTACTAAGCGCTGTGCAAAAACACTTCAGCAGGAATACTAAAATAATCTTTAAGTTTTTGAGCCATTTTCAATGTAATTTCTCTCTTTCCTGAAAGAATAGCGGAAACATGACCTTTACTTCCTATAATGGGTTCTAAATCCTTTGCTTTCATCCCTCTTTCTTTCATTTTATATTTGATAACATCAAGAGCATCAAGCTCAGGTAAATGGTAATGTTTCTCATCATAATCTTTTACCAAAACAATTAACAAATCTAACTCATCGCCTTCTGGTGTGTTAGGCTCTGCGTGAAAAATCTCCATCATACGAATGGAAGCGCTATTATAATCTTCTTCTGTTTTTAATACTTTCCAGTTCATAATTATTAGTTTTTATCAATTAAAATTGTGGTGTCAAATGCTACTGTTTCAACATTAATCTTATCATACTCTTTATGTGTTCCAAACCAAATTACATAGCAAGCAGCTTGTAAAAAATTTATTGAAACAACCAATCGAAAATCATTTCCCTTAATATTAAAAACAACTCTGTTATTATTTACTATACTCGCATTTCCATAAACACTTTTCAGTTCATTGAAATTGTTAAATTCATATTTAGAAAATTCGTTATACCAAATTAACAACTGTGTTTCTGCAATTGGATATTTGTTAATATAAAATAGAATTGTTTTCTTTACTAAGATTTTCATACGGCAAATATAAACAAAAGTTTTCATTTTGCAAACTAATTTTATAAAGTACTACCGCTAACAACGGTTTTATGCAAATGGGGTTTTAGGGCAAAAACTGAAACTCTTTTTTGTATATTTGGCTTGGTGATAAAACAAACTAAAGGAACAAAAATCCCCATCTGCATAAAGCCGGCGGGACGTTACCTGCTATTTTAAAAAAACTGAAAATGAAGAACTTACTTACAATATGCCTTTTTTTAAGTTTAAAATTTATATACGCTCAAAAAATTGAAGTGTCTGGGATTGCTAAAACTTCAAAACCGCGAGGATTTGTTATGATTGTATTAAACGACACTTTAAAAAAATTACCTAAAAATTTCCCTGATTCACTATATCAAGAAATGTGGAAAAATAAAGATATTGTAAGCTTTACTGATGAAAACGGACATTTTTCTTTCAAAGCAAACCTTAAGGATAGCTTAGTCTTTTCCGATTTCGATCATATTTCAAAAACAGCTAAAGTATCCGAAATCCTGGCGAAAAAAGGTGCATTTCAGATAATTCTCGAACCTGTACCTTGTGTCGAATATATACCTTGTGAGGAACCCAATCCGGAATTATATATGTTCATCGGAAGCAAAATAGCGGTTGATTATGCATCACAACCCAACTATTGTGGTATGGTTTCGCTAGATAGCAAACGTCATGCGAAATATAAAATTCTGGAGAAATACACTTCAAATATTACTTTTGACACTATTGAATTTTCATCCTACAGTCATTCGGCAAAAGTCCGTTTTGATGAATATCAGAATGTTTTTTTGTATGTGAGAACGTATTGTGGAGAACAAGTACAGGAAAAATATAAATTTCATGCCGTCTACAGAACGAAAGATGGTAAATGGGCAACGCCCGTTGTAGAAGAATATGACGCAACTAGAAGAAAAAAAATCAATAAGCCACCTCGGAAAGTAAGTATGGCAGAGCCAATTATAGTTCCTAATTATCAATCCTATAAAAAAATTGAAGAGGTTTATACCAAACCTTATTTCAAAATCAAGAAAGGTAAAGTCTATATGGTTTATGGATATTACCCGGAAGATTTAATAAACATGTAAGACCGAAGAAAAACAGCAGGTAACAGCGGTTTTGTGAAATTGGGGTTTTAGGCAAAATTTAATGGTAATTTTATATATTCGACTTCAGTCCTAATGGAATGGTTTGGGAACAAAAATCCCCAACTCCACAAAGCCGGCGGGACGTTAGCGGCAATACGACCAAACCGCACCTAAAACTGACCGAACCGAAAACAATAGAAATGGAAAAACGTCCAAAAATTGAAATAAAACTTACTCAAACTGATAAAATCCTTGAAGCAATTGGCTATTCAATGTTAGTTAGTTATTGGGTTATGACAATTGTTTCATTTTCTACTTTACCAGAAAATATTCCTATTCATTATAATGGATTGGGAGAAGTTGATAATTATGGTGGTAAAGCTTCTATATTTCTATTACCTATTATTGGAACTTTTTTATTCACAATTCTAACTGTTTTAAATAAAAATCCCGAAAATTTCAATTACAATGTAGAAATTAATGAAGAAAACGCTGAAAAGCAATATACAAATTCCACCAAAATGATGAGATTGATGAAACTTATTGTAGTATTCATATTTTTAATGATTGACTATCTAACAATTCAAACATCGAAAGGAAATTCAGAAGGGCTTGGAAAATGGTTTCTACCTTTAACATTTGGATTGATTTTTATTCCAATGGGGTATTTTGCATATAAATCACATAAATTTAAAAAATGAAGTACTGCCGCTAACAGCGGTTTTGTGAAATTGGGGTTTTAGGCAAAATTTAAAGGTAATTTTATATATTTGACTTCAGTCCTAATGGAATGGTTTGGGAGCAAAAATCCCCAACTCCACAAAGCCGGCGGGACGTTATGCGACATATTGACCAAACGAAACTCATAACTTAAATACTTACACATGGGATTATTTCAAAGAATATTTGGAAAAGCAAAACCGAAAAACCCCGAAGATAATTTTACAGTAACTATTACTAAAGAATATATTAGAGTTGAACATCCTGAAAGAAAAACTGAAGAAGTCTTATGGAATGATATTTCAGAAATAAAACTAATAAATACAGATGCCGGACCTTATGCACCTGATGTTTGGTTAGCATTATTAGGAGAAAGCTCTGGATGCTTAATTCCGCAAGGTGCAAATGGATTTGAAACGGTTTATGATATTATCTCCAAATATGAAAATTTCAATTTTGAGAGTTTTATTAAATCAATGTCATGTACAGATAATGAGGAATTTTTATTGTGGACAAAGGAATAAATACGTCGCATAACAGCGGTTTTAAGAAATTGGGGCTTTAGACATAATTTAAAGGTAATTTTATATATTTGACTTCAGTTCTAATGGAATGGTTTGGGAACAAAAATCCCCAACTTCTTAAAGCCGGCGGGACGTTATAAGCCATTTATGACAAACAGAATCTTCATATTAGCGATAATATCACAGTTATTTTTTTCTTGCAAAAATCAAGAAGATAAACTTGAAATTTATTTGACGAAAAATCTAGTCGAAAGCTACGAAGGTGTACCATTACGAAAGGCTTTTAAAGACTCGTCTATAATATCAAATATTGAAAATTTATATGGCGAAAAAATTAGAGTTGATACCGTCACAAAAAAAATGATTTACTCTGGTAGATTTAATGTGTCAAAAAATGATCTTCAACAAAAACCTTTTATTACAAATTCTGAAATCTTAGGTTTAGATTTCAAAAAATCAGAAATAATATTTAGTAGATCTGTATCTGAAAATATATACAAAGTTCTTCCTAATTGGAAAAACTCAACTGTTCGAGGTCGACAGTTTGTTCTTTTGCGTAATGGTCAAATTATTTTGAAAGGTTATTTGTTTGGCTCAATGTCATCTTTTTGGTCAAATACTTATCAAATTCACTTTTATAACAGTGAAAACCTAAATGAAAAAACAGTTCGATTTAGTTTAAATGATAGTATTAATTTTAATGAAAATCACTTAATGAAAAATAAAGAACTTGTTTCAGCTTTTTTAAAGCGCAATAAAAATTTAAACGGCTTATAACAGCGGTTTTGTGCAAGCGGGGTTTTGGGTGTTTATCGGTAATGGTCAGTGTTTGCACTTCCCTCCTATTTTTCAACTTTTTTTTTCAGACTTTTCGGTATATTTGTAAACATCAGTAATAAAAATCCCCGCCTGACACAAAGCCGGCGGGACGTTAGCGGCAATCGCATAAAAAACGAAATACACATGGCTAATTTTAATTCAGTAGAAATAAATAAAATTTTATTCAAAATGTATATTGTGATAACAATATCAATACTAATTTTTATGAAAATTGATTTTGTTACTTATGGTCCAGATGCAATTGATGCGTTTATGTCAATAATATTTTTGTTAATTATGTTAGTAGTTTTCGCTTTGAGAAAATTAACCTTAAAATCTAACGGTGAATTGAAATTAATACTCTTAAACTCGATATCAGCATTTATGATTTTTATGATCATATATTATTTTATTGAAAATGGTTTTAGAATTAAATAAAATATTGAAGAAAAGACTGCCGCTAACAGCGGTTTTATGAAATGGCGGGTTCAGTGTGTAATTGGAGGAGCTAGTGAATGCATTTCTTCTTCAACTAAACGTTTTTCTTTCAGTCTTTTAGGTATATTTGTAATGGTCAGTGACCAAAATCCGCCACTTCACAAAGCCGGCGGGACGTTAGCAGAAATTTTATGGCATACGCGCATTCATACACTATCACGTTAGATAACAATGTTTCAGAAAAAGAAGCCATTAATTATCTGCTCAAAACTGACATGAATTTTATTAATCCAGATAAAGACAGTCGAAAGCGATTATTAGAGCTTATTAATATCGATAAAAAATACTCTAAAGCATTTGATTTGATTCTAATTCCTGGGTACACAAACCTAAATGAAATCATAGAACTTGAAAATTTTGATCAGATAACTTTTGTCGAATTGAAAACAACTAAAAAATATCTGCCCGAATTACCAAAAGGCTTCTTTTTTGGCGCAACACAAAATGAGTTTGACTTTGCCGAATTGTTAGGCGAAAGATTTAGGTTTTGTTTTGTATCAATAAATCCACAAAGTTTATCATACAAACTTTTATCACTACGAGAACTCGAAAATATAATCAGAACGAAGAGAATCCAATATCAGATTAATTTATAAAAAACTTCTGCTAACAGCGGTTTTGTGAAAGTGGGGTTTGGTGTATAATGGGATGATCTTTTTGTATATTTGACTTAGTGATAAAACAAACTAAAGGAACAAAAATCCCCACCTCCAAAAAGCCGGCGGGACGTTGTGCGACATTTTAACGAAAAAAAACGTAAATGACTCCATTTGTCATATTATTCAGGCCATTAAGTACAAAAAATGAACTAAGAATTGATTTCAAATCAGATATTAATGCAACAGATTTTTATGAGTTGTCGAAAATAGATGAATATAAAATGTATCAATACATTCAAAGCGACTATACATATAATATGCCTATTCAAGAATTAGAAGAACAAAATATTAGTTTTTTAAAGATTTGTCGAGAAGAGAAAACTTGGTTTGGACTTTCTAAAAAAAATGTCACAGATTTACTGATTGAGCCAAGAGAAGGGTTTTATTATCCTCATAGCAATGGCAATTACTTATACATATTTACCAAACATAAAATTGATAAAGAGAAATTTGAAAATTGGATGAATAGAGAATATTTAATTTGGTTTGACAATATCGATGAATCTTTTACTGGTTTAAATTCGGAGAAAATTAATTTAATGTATGAAGATGATTATTTATTAGCTACTAATTACGATTTACAGGAACATTTTGGAATATGTGGCAAATCAAATATAATTGAACAAATAGTTTCGAAATTTAATAAACTCAACTTGGACGAATTTAAAATAGAAACGTATGTTACAAAATAAAAAACGTCGCACAACAGCGGTTTTGTGAAATTGGGGTTTTAGGCAAAATTTAAAGGCAATTTTATATATTTGACTTCAGTCCTAATGGAATGGTTTGGGAATAAAAATCCCCAACTCCACAAAGCCGGCGAGACGTTATGCGTCATTTTGGCCGAACGAAACGAAAATCAACGATAATGGAATTTCTCGAAAAATATATACTTAAAATTTATGTGGACGAAACTTATAAAAGCGGTTCTTCAGACAACTTAAATAAATATGATTTTGAATATTTTAGCGAAACAAAATATCAATTAACCACTCAAATTGGAATAAAAGTTCACGAAAATGGAAAAACAATTTATAGTGCAATAATTGGTTCTGAAGGTGGTGCAACAGGTATATTTGATAACTTAATAATAATAGAAGAAACGAAAGTTCTTATCTGCTGTTCAGATTCAATATTTTGTCTTTCACTCCCTGAATTAAAAATATTATGGAAAACAAAAGCAGACGAAATCACTTGCTTTGGAATTTATAAAAAAGATGATTTTTATATTGTTCATGGAGAATTAGTAATCACAAAATTAAACAATGACGGCAAAATTCTTTGGCAAAAAGGTGGTGCCGATATTTTCGTATCGATAAGTGGGGAAAATGATTTTCAAATGACCGAAAAACTTATAATTGCAAAAGATTGGGATAACAAAATCTATAAATTTGATTATGACGGTAATGAATTTACAGATATGCAACAATTTAAATAATAAAAACGAACGCATAACAGCGGTTTTAAGAAATTGGGGTTTGAGTGTTTAATGGAACGATCTTTTTGTACATTTGACTTCAGTCCTAATGGAATGGTTTGGGAACAAAAATCCCCAACTTCTTAAAGCCGGCGGGACGTTATGTGAGATTCCGAAAAAACTTTGCCTTAAAATTGCACTTGTTACCATTTTTTGGTAACTTGCTTAAAATTTCTAAAGTCATGGGAAAAAACACATCAATATCATTAGGAAACCATTTTGAAAGTTTTATTGAAAGTAGCATCAATAATGGTAGATTCAACAATGCGAGTGAAGTCGTTCGCGCAGGTTTGCGTCTTCTTGAAGATGAAGAAAATAAAATCGTTGTTTTAAGAAAAGCTATACAGGATGGAATTGATAGCGGAATTGTAGAAGATTTCGAGCCTAAAAAGTTTTTGGAATCATTAAAGGCAAGGAAAAAATAAATGGGCAAATATCATTTTACAAATAAGGCTCAGGACGATTTAATAGATATTTGGGATTACACTGTTGAAGAATGGTCACAAAATCAGGCTGAAAAATATTATAATCTAATAATCGCTTCGTGTATAGATTTGGCAAATAATCCGCAATTTGGAAAATCTTATGAAATCATTTCATTAAATATTCTAGGTTATAAATGTGGCGAGCATATTATTTTTTATAGAGAGATTTCAAAAAATGAAATTGAGATTATAAGAATTTTGCACGGAATGATGGATTTGAAAAATAAAATATAGGAACCTCACATAACAGCGGTTTTGTGAAAGTGGGGTTTTAAGGCTAAATTTAAAGGTAATTTTATATATTTGACTTCAGTCCTAATGGAAAGGTTTGGAAACAAAAATCCCCACCTCCACAAAGCCGGCGGGACGTTGTGCAACATTCATACAAAACGACCTTATAAAGATGATGAATCGAAAACTATTGTTTCTATTTCTTTTACTGTGTGTATTTACTGTACAAGGACAAAGTCTAAAAGGCTATTCTTATAAAAAATATTACACGAAAGTAACTGCAAGCAGAAAAAAAGCTAAGATTGATTACAATAGTCATAAAATCGCTAAACAATATAAAACCGCAATTACTGATGCATATAAATTGGGTAAAGTAAATTTCGCTGGCCATTACATTGTTTGTACTTGGGGTTGTGGTGTCGGTTGCCTTGATGGCGCTATGGTTGATATAGAAACTGGAAAGGTATATAAACTTCCAATGGGAGAAACTAGAAACTATACAGGATGCATATTTGCTCCAGACGAAGATTGCATAGAATTCTCCGAGAATAGTAGATTATTCATCACACAGATTTGCATCCAGAATAAAAGTACGCCAACAAATGATATACAAGAAAAAGAATACTTTGTGAATGTTTGGGACGAAAAACAAAAGAAGTTCAAGCTTATAGAAAATTTGAAAACTAAAAAAAGTGTTCAGGCGGATTGATTTGAACGTCGCACAACAGCGGTTTTAAGAAATTGGGGTTTGGGTGTTTAATGGAACGGTCTTTTTGTATATTTGGCTTCAATCCTAATGGAATGGTTCGGGAACAAAAATCCCCAACTTCTTAAAGCCGGCGGGACGTTAGCAGCAACTTTTAGAAAACCAGAACGAATGACATTATTTAAAACATTGATAATTAATCCATATACAAAATTTATTTCCGAAAAACTTGAAACATTCACTTCTATAAATGGAAGAATAAATTCCACAATAATTGATGTTTTTTTTACTGGATTTTGGTTTATGCCGCTTGGTATAATTTTTATGATTTGTCGAATAACAACTCTCTCAATATTTTCTTCATCAATAATTAATCCGTGGACTGTAGGTTATGGTATATTTATGTTTTTATTACTTAATAAAGATTATTACAACTCTAGATCTATTGGAAAACGAATTACAGGTTACAAAGTTGTGGACAACATTTCAGGATTATCTGCCAGTAAGATACAATGTTTAATTAGAAATATTACAACTCTTCTTTGGCCTATTGAAATCGCATTATTGTTAACAAATTCAAGTCGAAGGTTAGGTGATTTTATTGCGGGGACAAAAGTTATTGAATCAGATAAAATTAGCCATTCATCAACTTTTGAAGAAATAAATAAAAGCAATCATAATATATCAATTTTATGGCTATTCCTTTCAATCATCTTTTCCTCAATTTTGGTTCTAATTCCAGAATTACTGAGCCAAAGTATGAAATAAAGCTGCTGCTAACAGCGGTTTTGTGCAAGCGGGGTTTTGGGGATCTATCGGTAAAGGCTTGGTGTTTGCATTTTCTTCTTTCTTTTTGGGCTTTTTCCTTTATAACTTTTCGGTATATTTGTGATCGTCAGTAATAAAAATCCCCGCCTGACACAAAGCCGGCGGGACGTTAGCAGTAATTACTCAGAATGCGTCGTCCTAAAATAGGTTGACTAAAAATTAAACACTTTTAGTATCCTATGGAAACAACAAAAAAACATCCCTGTCGAAAAAATGAGTATCAGAAAATCAGTTTTGATCTCAAACTTTC
>NZ_JBYNXA010000007.1:0-106779 GCF_057801535.1 Flavobacterium sp. 21.1 | reverse complement strand
TTTGTTGAATAGTACAAGAAAACAAACAGAACATAATAATAAATATTACGAATATAGATATGTTCTTAATGTTTGACATATATCGTTTTGGTATAATTTCAGCTAACGTCCCGCCGGCTTTGTGTCAGGCGGGGATTTTTATCCCCAAACCATTCCGTTCAAGACTGTCGCCAAATATACGAAAAGATCGTTCCATTATTACCAAAACCCCGCTTGCACAAAACCGCTGTTGTAGGCAGTTTTTATTTTAGAATCCAGACTTTGTTGTCAGATGTCATAATTGATTCGATTAAATATCCTTTTAGCGTTATTTTTTTTAATATAGAGTTGCTGGAATCACACTTTTTTTCTCTTTCGAAGATGAATTCTTTATTTAATAATAATTCCTTTTCGGAAACAACTCTTTCATCGTCAATTTTCATACAGTTGCCAAAAGCGTACACTTGCATTTGTAGAATATTTTTATCGTTTTTTCTTAACCAAACTAATATTCTGTTTTTTTTAAAGTTTACTTCGTATGATTTATTATGCTCACATTCTCTGTAATTCATTGGTCCTTTGTATGAAGTTTTTGTATAATCGTCAAACTTATCACTGAGAACTGAGCTATCAATTTCTTTTCCACTTTGAAAAACAACAACATTTTTTACTTTATCTAAATCAAAAATATTTTTAGGAATTGGTTTCAATTTACATTCTCTTTCACATGAAATTAGAGAGAGCATTAAAAAACTTAGAAGAAATAGATTTTTAGTTTTCATTAGAAGTGTCGTTAAGTAAAATTGCCTACAACGTCCCGCCGGCTTTGTGTCAGGCGAGGATTTTTATTACTGACGTTTACAAATATACCGAAAAGTTAGAAAGGAAAAAGCCCAAAAGAAATAAGAAAGTGCAAACACCAAGCCTTTACCGATAAATCCCAAAACCCTCGCTTGCACAAAACCGCTGTTGTGCGACGTTCAAATTAATCAGCCTGAACACTTTTTGTAGTTTTCAAATTTTCTACAAGATTGAACTTCTTTTGTTTTTCATTCCAAACGTTCACAAAGTATTCTTTTTCTTGTATATCATTTGTTGAAGTACTTTTATTCTGAATGCAAATCTGTGTGATGAATAATCTACTGTTTTCGGAGAATTCAATGCAATCTTCTTCTGGAGCAAATACGCAACCTGTATAGTTTCTAGATTCTCCCATTGGAAGTTTATAAACCTTTCCAGTTTCTACATCAACCATAGCTCCATCAAGGCAACCAACCCCACATCCCCAAGTACAAACAATGTAATGACCACCGAAATTTATTTTACCTAATTTATATGCATCAGTAATTGCGGTTTTATATTGTTTAGCAATTTTATGACTATTGTAATCAATCTTAGCTTTTTTTCTGGTTGCGCTTACTTTAGCGTAATATTTGTTGAAAGAATATTTTTTTAGACTTTGTCCTTGTGCAGTAAATACACACAGTAAAAGAAATAGAAACAATAGTTTTCGATTTACCATCTTTATGAGGTCGTTTTGTATGAATGTTGCACAACGTCCCGCCGGCTTTATGTCAGTGGCTGATTTTTTATTACTGACGTTTACAAATATACCGAAATGAGTGAAAGAAAAACGTGAATTTTAATACAAAAAGTGCGAGCAAAAACTTTCCCAAAAAATCCCAAGCCCCGCCATTGCATAAAACCGCTGTTAGTGGCAGGCTTTACTATTCTTCACCCCAATTTTTCAATTCTTTCGTTCTTTCCAGTGTGCATGTAATTAAACAATCAAGTTTTAGTTTGTTTTCATAAGGTCCGCCACCATCTCCTGGATCTTGACTTTTGAATTTGCAATTTAAATCCCTAAATTTTATCCACGCTTTTTGGGCCTCAAGTAAATTCTTTCTATCCGACTCATTAAGCTCTTTTTTAAGCTTATTATATATAGAATTTAATTCCTTATCTGCTTTCTCATATGCTTTATAAAGTTCATCTTCACCCGTCACAGATTGTGAAAAGGAAATTGTAGTAAAAAATAAGAATATAACAGTGAGTGATTTTTTCATTGTGGTTCAGTTTCTTTTTTTACGATAGTTTTTTTAAGCTTGCCACTAACTCTTGTATATACGCACCAACCGCAAAACACAAAAGTTTATTAATTCGTTTAAAATCAGTGGTTTGTGAAAATATATTCTAAAAAATGCATTTCGTGTTAGTGAATATTCCTAAAATATATTTTTACAACTACTGATCGGTTCAAATGTAGAAAAATTTCACAAGTTGTCAAGCGGACTAACAATCTTTCGTATAGTGTTATCCGACACATGTGTATAAATAAAAGTGGTTTTAATATCATTATGCCCCAATAGCTCCTGTATGAATCGGATGTCAGTACCGCTCTCCAGCAAATGGGTGGCAAAACTGTGACGCAAACTGTGAATGCCGACTTTTTTAGTTATGTTGGCTTTTTTCAAAGATTTTTTAAATACTTCCTGTACGGTACGCGAACTGTATTGCCCGCCGTATTGCCCTTCAAACAAATAAACTTTTGGCTTATATTCGAGGTAATAGGAGCGAAGCTGCTCCAAAAGGCTCTCCGGCAAATTAACAAACCGATCCTTTTTCCCCTTGCCACGCTCAATATGAACCCGCATGTTTTTACTGTCAATATTCGAAATTTTCAGATTCAGTATTTCACTCAAACGCAATCCCATGCCATAACAAAGCTTAAGCATCGTGTTGTGCTTTAAATTTTCAGTGACATCCAGAATTTTTCGAATCTCATGCATATTAAGCGACTTAGGAAGCTTACTTTGCTTTTTTGGCCGAGGAATCTCAAGAAATACACGCTCCCGAAACAAGACTTTTTCATAGTAAAACTTTACGGCATTAATCCGGCTGTGCAGCGAGTTTTCCGAGAGCTTCAGATCATCAATGCAAAAAATAAGGTAACTGCGCACTTCCTTTTCGCCACAATCGTCCGCATTTAAATCCTTTAGATAATAAAGGTATTGGGCAAACTCATGTACATAGGCACGAAGGGTATTCGGACTATACCCCTTTAGTTTAAGCTGATGAATCAAACGCTGAATTTCCTCTCGGTTATGCACCGAAATTTTAGAAAGTACATATTTGCCTACCAGATAGTCTTCCGGTAAATTAAAAAGTTTCCGGTTTTCATAGGTGTCAGGAACATACCAGGCATTTAATTTTAGGTTTCATTTCGTACCTTTTACTTCTTTAATCTGATTTTCTAAGGTAGCGCTGCTTTCAAAACGAATGGAAATAATCCGTTCATTGTTAAGTTCCTCAAAAGTGAACTTGTAAGGCGTAAAATCAATCATCATGGCGTATAGTTTATATACAAACATAAGTATTTTGTAGTAATAATCCTAATCTAATTTCAAGGTGTTTTGCCCGGTGGCTAAAGCTCAGGAAGCCCGTCTTCAATGAACAAGAAACAACAAGCCTATAAAAGAATTTTACCTGTCTCACCCGGTGGCTGATATTAAGTTTCTGATCCTGTGGAAGGGGTGAAGGCCACAATCTTCAAACCACCACCCGCCAGTCGATTCGGCATCCCATTCACATCCTGAAAAAAACGAATACTCAGGAATCCAAAAACAATCGGACAGTCTGGAACATTACAGTGCAGAAGTAAGTCGGTAGGGGTAGTGGAGGCAGTGCCTAATTCGAAACATAATTCGTCACTTTCCTGAAGGGTGATATCGGTTTGCTGCTCAAAATCCAGACCCAACGTAAAATAATTCACCGTTACATGTGTGGCACCTTTTGGTTTGCCTAAGGTATCCGATGTAAATTGTTTTATGGTAAATTGCTGCTGTTCCCAATCCATTTCCCACTTAAACGGAAAAACACTGCTAAAGGAAGCGACTTTATTAAATTCAAATTGCCTTATAAGTTGTTGGGCTTCCGAAGTAACCAATCCCTTAGCAACGGTGCGCTGACCCCGTGCACTTTCTGCATCCAATTGAGTGATGTCATGAAACAATTGCACCACAACATTGTGTACATAAGGTATTTGCAACGGTTTCAGGTACTTAAAAATACCGGTTCGAAAATATTTTCCGGCTTTGACATTTTGACCAAATTCAGAAGCGTTTTCTCTCGTTCGCTGATAGTTGGCCGCTGTCTTTATTTTTTCTCCGTCAAAACCCCCAGTTTTTCTGACCACAATTTCACCGTCTTTTTCGTAAAAAGAAAGCCCGTCAAAGTTCCCGGTGAGTTGTACAATGCCCTTTAATTTACCCATAATTATATTCTCTAAAGTTTTAGTTGACTGATATACGATTTTTAAAATGTTACAGTAATGCTGATATGGTACCTATGTATTAGTGCTGTAATACTGATACAATACTGCTATAGTGCTGATGCAATATTCATGCAATACTTCTATGATATTGAAATATTACTGCTATAATATCGGTACAATACTGTTATAGTATTGATACAATACTGATATAGCAGTAGTACAATACCGGTATCTTGCCGATACAGTACTGCTATAATACTAATGCAATATTGATACCATACAGTTGTAATACCAATACAATAGTGATATAGTACTGATATAATACCTATGCAATACTGATATAGAACTTATATATTACTAATAGTATAGTGATATCGTACTGATATTATACCGATGCAATAATGCGATAATACTAATATTGTACTAATACAATAATGATACAGTACTGATATAATACCAATATCGCGATAAGGCAATACTGATACAATACTGATATAATACAAATATTGCACTAATACAATACTGACACAGTATTGATATAAGACCAATATAGTACTAATGCAATAATGATACAGTACTGATATAATACCAATATCGCACTAATGCAATAATGATACAGTACTGATTTAATACTAATGTCGTACTAATACAATACTGCTATAGTACTGATATAACACCAATATCGTACTAGTGCAATACTGCTATAGCACTGCTATAACACCAATATCGCATTGATACAATACTGATATAGCACCGATATAGTACTGATATAGTACTGATATAGTACTGATATAGTACTGATATAGTACTGATATAGTACTGATCCTTTAGTAATACAGCTCAAATATATAAATAATATCTTACAAATTAGATATAGATAACTTAGGTATAGGTAATAATTAAAAAAGGGGACAAAGAAAGTCCCCTTAATGATATAACGTAAGTCCGATATGGTTTTCTGATGCACAGATCAGAAAGAATAGGATGCCATAACGGATATGGATTTAGATTAATTTATCGGATAATCGCCGTACATGCCACGCGGCCTCCAGCGTTTCCTGTCGGCTGAGTTACGAAATCATCAGCTCCTTTATGAACAATGATCGCTTTTCCTAGAACGTCCTTTGTTGCATCGCCACAGCCAATACACCATTCGTCCGTGGTTAAAGTGATTTTTCCGTTCCCGTTAGCATCAGCAGTAAAATTCCCGATATCGCCTTTATGATATTCTCCTTCGCCCCATTTTCCGTGTTTTTTGAACGTAGGGTTCCAGTGTCCGCCTGCCGATGTAGCATCCGCCGCAGAACAATCCGCTTTTTCATGGATGTGGATTGCATGCACCCCAGGATCCAATCCCGCAATAGTGGCAGTGAAAGTTACTTTTCCTCCTTTTTCAGAAAAGACAGCCGTTCCCGAAGTAGTCGTTCCGCTTTTTGCTTCCAAAGCGACTTTTACTTCATTGATCTTCTGTTCCGTTTTTGTTTTACAACCTACAACGGCAAGGGCAACAATTAAAATAGAGAAGCTTATTTTTTTCATAACAATGAATTTAATGGTTATTGAAGAAGTAAAGTTACTGCTAAATTTCTTACGCCGGATTAGGTATGGTTAAAAAATGAACTTTTACTGCTTTGATATATTTATGTTATTGATTTACAGATAAATAAAATAAAATTCGTAAATTCGATACTTGTTTTTAACAGTTAATTTCTTAAGACCGCCCCTTCTTGTAAGTTATTGAAATATAATTTTTTAATAGTATGAGGAAGTGTCTATTTACAGCAGCTATGATATGTCTTTCGTTTATATGCTGCAATTCGGTCAAAACTAAAAAGGATCAGTTAGAAAATCTTAACGGCTCCTGGGAATTGGTTTCTATTTCCGGGCAGGAAAACTCATTTGACGTATTGTATCGCGACAAAAGGCCCACCATCAATTTTGTAACAAAAGATGATGTAGTTTCGGGAAACAGCAGCTGCAATTCCTATTCCGGTAAACTGACGGTAGACGGGAATAAAATCAGTTTTAAGGAACCGATGGCCATGACAAGAATGATGTGCGGCGATGGTAAAGGGGAAAGTGTATATATGAAAACCCTGCAGAAAATCGATTCCTATACTATTTCAAAAGATAATAAAACCCTGAATTTCAACATGGATAATAAGACCTTGATGCGTTTTGTTAGAAAATAATGACGCGAGTCTTACAAGCTTTTCAATAGTTAGTTGAACGACTTTGGCTTACGCAGTAAATATGTAAATTATGAGAAAACTAGCCTTTTCAATTGCATTAATCAGCTGTTTAACGCAGGTTTCTGCTCAAATTACAGATCGCACTTATTTTGGTGTAAAATTAGGAGGGAATTGGTCTACCACTAAATACGATCCTTCAGTAAATGGCCTTGAAACGGATTATAAGAGCGGTTTCGTGGGCGGAGTCTATTATAATTATGCCATTAGTAAGAAGACGTCCATTCAGCCTGAATTGCTATATTCGGTAATGGGTTCCGACATAAGCCAGTCGTATCCCGATCCGGATTTGGGGGGCAGATTGAAACTCGAATATCTATCCGTCCCGGTTTTATTTAAGTTTAACCCTATCTGGAGATTCTCGGTCTTTGCAGGGCCGCAATTCGATTTTCTGATAAATTCAACTTCAGAGGCTGACAGTCAGAGTAAAATTGACCAAAAAGATAATCTGAAAAGCACGGATATCGCCGGGACATTTGGAATAGAATATTGGATAACAAGCAATATTGGAGTTTACGCAAGATACATTTACGGATTTATGGATATCAACGACAGTCATGGTACAAATGCTACGGTGCCTGTCTATCCGTCTAATCCCAAACACATTGTTGAAGATATAAACAATCAAGCTGTGCAGGTTGGTATTACCATCGGATTTAGGTCTGCTCCAAAAACGCTTGAAGATATGAAAACAAATCCTCCGTCACTTGAAACCATGGCTCCGGTTGCGGCTCCTTCTGTGGCGGTATCAGATAAAGATACTGATGGAGATGGTGTTTTCGACAGTAAAGACAAATGTCCAAATGTTGCCGGTTCGCCTAAATATGATGGTTGTCCTGTTCCTGATACAGACGGTGACGGAATCAATGACGAGAATGATAAATGTCCGACAGTTGCTGGTGTAGCAAAATACGCAGGTTGCCCAATCCCGGACGGAGATGGGGACGGTGTAAATGATGATGATGATAAATGTCCAAAACTTATTGGAATAAAAGACAATTTAGGTTGCCCCGAAATGACATTCTACTTCAAAAAAGCGATGTCGGCATTAAGTGCAGAAGATAAAGCTAACTTGGACAAAGTGGTGAAATTCCTTAATGCGAATCCTGACTTAAGTGTCGATGTAGAAGGCCATACAAGTACGCCTGGTACTGAAGCATATAACCAAAGTCTATCTGAAAGAAGAGCAAGAGCCGCCGTAGATTATCTCGTCGCAAAAGGCATCAACAAGAATCGTTTGAAAGCCGTTGGTTATGGCGAGCGTTTCCCGATTGGCGATAACAGTAAGGAAGAAGGAAAAGCTAAAAGCCGCAGAACGGTTATCAGAGTAGTTAAATAGTTTAATTAAACGAGTTTAATATAGTAATCAAGGGAGGCAAATTAGCAAGTCTCCCTTATTTTTTGTGTTTAAAAGCCATCATAATCAAAAAACGAAGAAACGTTTACCATTATGTTAACAAACTGCTGTTCTGTATTTCCATTATAATCGGTATATTTGCAAACTTTTAAAATGAATATCAAAATTTGTTGGTTTTTTCCAACTGTAATTTAAAAATATAATGAAAGCAGGAATTGTAGGATTGCCAAATGTTGGGAAATCAACATTATTCAATTGTTTGTCCAATGCAAAAGCACAGAGCGCGAACTTTCCGTTTTGTACTATCGAGCCTAATATCGGAGTGGTAAATGTACCGGACCCGCGTATCAACAGACTTGAAGAGTTAGTTAAACCGGAGCGTGTTCAAATGGCAACTGTTGATATTGTTGATATCGCCGGATTAGTAAAAGGAGCAAGTAAAGGAGAAGGTCTTGGAAACCAGTTCCTTGGAAACATCAGAGAATGTAATGCTATCATTCACGTTTTACGTTGTTTTGACAATGATAATATCGTTCACGTTGACGGTAACGTAAACCCAATCCGTGATAAAGAAACCATCGATATCGAATTACAGTTGAAAGACCTTGAAACCATCGATAAGCGTTTGGAAAAAGTAAACCGTACTGCGAAAACAGGTAACAAAGAGGCTCAGACTGAAAAGGCATTATTGGACAGAATCCGTGAGGCTTTAATGCAGGCAAAGTCGGCTCGTACTGTTGTTCCTCAAAATCAGGATGAAACCGATTTGATGGAAGACTTCCAGTTGATCACTACAAAACCGGTATTGTATGTTTGTAACGTTGATGAGGCTTCGGCAGTTAACGGTAACAAATATGTAGATCAGGTACGTGAGATGGTAAAAGATGAGCAGGCAGAAGTTATCGTTCTTTCTGTTGGTGCGGAAGCCGATATTACTGAATTAGAGAGCTACGAAGAGCGTCAAATCTTCTTAGAGGATTTAGGACTGCAGGAACCGGGTTCTTCTGTTTTGATCCGCGCTGCTTATAAACTATTAAACCTTCAGACGTATTTCACGGCTGGTGTTAAGGAAGTAAGAGCCTGGACTATCAAAATTGGTGATACTGCACCAAAAGCAGCAGGAGTGATCCACACTGATTTCGAAAAAGGATTCATCCGTGCAGAAGTGATCGCTTTTGATGACTACTCAAACTTCGGTTCGGAATCAAAAGTAAAAGAAGCAGGAAAACTTCGCGTGGAAGGAAAAGAATACATCGTTAAAGACGGAGATGTAATGCACTTCAGATTTAATGTATAATTGTAAGAAATTATAATAAAAATAAACAGAAACGAAGCCACTAAAGAGATTTAGTGGCTTTCGTGATTTATATTGCTGTTAATCTGATTATTCGTGCCGTTTCTCTAATTCATTGTTTTTGTAAGTATTTCGGATGTGAGGAAACAAAAAATATTCTTTACATTTGTTAGTGAGTCGTTTTGTTCAGTTTGATTATTAACGGTTTACATTTCTTTTCCGAATAACATCCACAGTTATTTTAGAAAAGATTTCCAAAAAAAACAAGAGCATGGTAAACAAGACAAGAGCATCCATGGAATTGACCTTACTGGTATTTGTCATGTCTTGTTTTATTGTGGGAATTGGTGTTTATGGCCTTATAGAAATTCGCCAACTAAACAAAAAATCCGAAGAGCTTTTTAAGGATCGGTTAATTCCGATGGACCAGTTGGGTGATGTTCGTTATTATACTTCGGTAATACTTTCCACAGCACATCATACCAATAAGAAACAAATATCTTTTAACGAAGCCAGGAAAAAAATCAGCGATGCTAAAGACAGTATCGATACCAATTGGAAAGCTTATGAGTTGACTTACCTTACCCCTGAGGAAAGACTCATGGTGATTAAAACAGACTCCCTGATGAAAAAATCATCGGTCACAATTGAGAAACTAAAACTGATTTTGGCTAATGGTGATGAAGAAGCACTGGATGACCTTTCAAAAAAGGAATTATTTCAGACTTTAAATCCAGTTTTGACCGAAGTGAGTGATTTGCGTAATCTGCAAGTTAAAATAGGTATGGAACTTTATAAGGATATTGAAGAAGGATATTCGTCCTATACCCAAAAGTTTATATTGACATTTTTGATTGCTTTACTTTTTGCCCTTCCATTTTCATACTATTTGATCAGAAAGAACCTTTTAATTATCGAAAATGTTAATCTCAACAATGCTAAGTTATTTCTAACGGAGAAAAATTATCGTAACTTAATTGAATATGCCGGTGAAGCCATTTTGGTATTGAATGAGGAAACAGAAGTCATGGACTTAAATGAAATCGCCTGCCATCTTTTCGGATATACGCGTGAAGAAATGTTGCAGATGAAGGTTTCTGAATTGATCGCCCCGGAGGAACTCGATGATCAGACTTTTGTCATTGATAATTTAAAAAAGAAGAAATCGGCTTTAATTTATCGGAAAATAAAAAGAAAAGACGGTACGCTCAGGGAGGTTGAAATCAGTGCCCGTCTCATGGAAGGAAGAGGTTTCTTTGGTATTATCCGCGATATAACAGAGCGTAATAAAGCCGAAGCAGCCCTTAAGGAATCCGAAGAAAAATACAGATATCTATTCAATAACAGTCCTGCCTGCATCTTTATTTGGGATCTGGAAACTTTAAAAATTCAGGAAGTTAATGAAACAGTATTAAACAAATATGGTTATTCCGGAGAAGAATGGAGCACCATGACCGTCCTTGATTATCGTCCGGCTGAAGATCATGGGAAATTAAGAGAGTTTGCGCACAAAATGCTTCATGGTCAAGAAACTTTCATAAAACAAAACTGGAAACATTTCAAAAAGAATGGTGAAGAGATGATCATGGAGATTAATCCTCATAGAATAATTTATAATAACCGTCCGTCAGCTTTAACATTAGCCAATGATGTTACGGAAAAGGTAAGGGCAGAAGACAAATTAGCGGAACGTGAGGCTCAGCTCAATCTGTTTATACAACACAGTCCAGCCAGTTTAGCCATGTTTGATACAGATATGCGATACATTGCCTGCAGCCGAAGATGGATAACGGATTATAAACTGGGCGATCAGGATATCATTGGGAAATCCCATTATGAAGTATTCCCGGAAATAGGACAGGAGTGGAAAGATAAACACCAGCGTGTCTTGAAAGGGGCTATTGAAAAGAAGGATGAAGACTCATTCCTGAGGGCTGACGGAAGTGTGGATTGGCTGAGATGGGAAGTTCGCCCGTGGTATAAAGCCAATGGAGAAATAGGCGGAATAATTATGCTTACCGAAGTGATTACGGAACGAAAAAGAGCCACAGAGCTTTTTAAAAGCCAGTTTGAGAACTCTCCGGATCTAATTCTCTATGTGAACAGATTCCTCAAAATAGAAGCGATAAACAGGGTTAAAACCCCTGGAATGACGCCGGAGGATATGGTTGGGGTAGATTGTGTTTCCGTGCTTCCGATTGAAAGTCAGGAGATGGCGAGAGAAGCTTTGGAGAAATGCTTCACTACCGGAGAACATCTGGAAATTGAAAACATGCTTTCCCACGGCGGTTGGGTGCGCTCCCGATTTGTTCCGATACTTACCAATGGCGAAGTGACGCACGTAATGATTTTCGGTACCAATATTACTGAAAGAAAACGAGCCGAGTTAAAACTCCTGCAAAGTGAAGAAAAATACCGTGCTTTAACTGAAAACATCAGTGATGCCATTATTTTGGTGAATGCGGATTATGAGATTGAATACCAGAGCCCTTCCGCGGCAAGGATATCCGGTTACGGTTTGGAAGAATTTAAATCAAAACAATTGCTGAGTTTCATACATCCGGAGGATTTCGTAAAAGCTCAAAAGTTTTTAACGGAATTGCGTAATTCTCCCGGTGTGTCCCTGCAGAATCAGTTTCGTATCATCCATAAACATGGACATGAAGTTTGGGTGGAAGGAGCAGGTCTGAACCTGTTGGATAGAGCAGGAATTAATGGGATAATCCTGAATTACCGGGATATCACGATGCGTAAGAAAGCCGAAGAGGCCTTAATTCTTTCCAACGAAGAACTGAAAAAAACGAATTCAGAGTTAGATCGTTTTGTATACAGTACATCCCACGATCTGCGAGCTCCGCTAAAATCAATCCTCGGATTAATAAACATTACCAAAACTGAAATCGAAGAAAAAGAGAACAGCGATGAAAACAATAAGTTGATTGACAGATTAAAGATGCTCAACACCAGCGCTTCCAGATTAGATGATTTTATTGAGGACATTCTGAATTACTCTAAAAATGCGCGCATGAATCTGGAAGATGATGAGATTGATTTTGCAGCCTTGTTCAGTGAAGTAAAAGGAAATCTCAAATTTCCGGAAGAGGGAAAAAACATCGACTTAAAACTAAGTGTAAATGCGGAAGCACAATTTATTTGTGATTATGACCGACTTTTCATTGTAATTAACAATATTCTTGGGAATGCCTATAAATATTACGACAGAGACAAGGAGAATTCCTTTATTTTTGTTAACTTTAAGTGCAATAATGAAAATGCCATAATCACAATTGAAGACAATGGCATAGGTATTGATGAAAATGAACAGGGTAAAATTTTTGACATGTTTTATCGTTCCAGCTCGCTTTCTACCGGTGCAGGTATTGGATTGTACATCGTCAAAGAAACATTGGATAAATTAAAGGGGAATATATCCGTCAAATCGAAAGTAAACGAAGGAACCTTATTTACCATAACGATCCCAAATCGAAAATAATTTTAAAATGGTTATGAAAATGAAGAATATAATGCTAATTGATGACAATGGTATCGATAACTTTATCTCAAATCATGTCGTTACCAAGAGCGGAGTTGCAGAAAAAATATCGTTAATGAGTTCAGCTATCGATGCATTACTTTATCTTGAAAAGGTCAAGGAAGATTTTGAAGAATTCCCGGATTTGATTTTTCTCGATATTTCCATGCCGGTAATGGACGGCTTCGGTTTTCTCAATGAGGTGACTAAATTCCGGAAAGTCAGCGAAAAGCGTTGTTTTATTGTAATGCTCACTTCTTCCAATAATAAAAATGATATCGAGAGGGCCAGACAATACAGTATTGTGAAAGATTATTTTGTTAAACCTCTAAAATCCGAAATGATCAATTTGCTCATGAACAGAAAAATAAATTAATTGCTATTCATATATAAAAAAACGTCCTGTTTAAATTTGACAGGACGTTTTTTTATTTTTAATTATTTGATTACTTCTGCTTTTTCTGTAATGACTGTATCGGTTTTCGGATCAACAGACTGCATGATAAAATTACCGCTGCTGTCAAAATAGCCCACCGAAACTTTTTTACCTGTAACGATATAGGAACCATTGGAAGCTTCACGAAGGGTTACCAGTCTTTTTTTGGTGTCAGGATTAATAAGTGAATATCCAACTTTGTCTAAAATCAACTTATATTTTGCTCCTTCATAAAGATAATATCCTGAGTAATCGTGGCTTATTTCTCTTGTAACACCATCCACAGTAACTTTAATTTTTGTGGTTACATCGGCTGGAGTGTCCAAGACCTCTTTCTCTTTGGAGTTTGAGTTTGGATCTTTAAACTCAATTTTCTTTACTTCGTTAACTTCTTCCGTTTTAACCGTTGTTTTTTCTCCCTTGGAATCTTTAACTGTTTTTGTCGTAGTTGTGGATTCTTTTTTTACATCCGTGTTTTGAGCAGTAATGCCCACTGTGGTGAATAAAGCTGCAATGATTAATATTACTTTTTTCATGACATTTTAATTTAATCATTAATACATTGCAAAATTAGTTATAAAAAACAAGTAATGTATTAAAAATCATATTAAAAGAAGTTCAAAAGTGTTTATTTGTGAATAAATTAACATATTTCAGGAGTAAGTGTTATTTTTTTATTTGTCAGAAGTTATATAATAAATTGTGATAAGAATAAAGGTGTTCCTGTTTCAATTTGATTAAATTTGAGCATAAAACGATGCGTTATGAAAATAGTTGCCTTTGGCGGAAGTAACAGTAAACATTCGATCAATAAAAAGCTGGCTACCTATGTTGCCAATTTATTTGAAAACACCGAGGTTGAAGTCCTGGACCTGAATGATTTTGCGTTGCCTTTATTCAGTGTTGATTTGGAAAAGGAATTAGGTAAACCCAAACTGGCAAGGGATTTTCTGGATAAAATGGCTTCTGCCGATATGATTGTCCTTTCCATGGCCGAGAACAACGGAAACTACTCGGCGGCTTTTAAAAATCTTTTCGACTGGGCATCCCGTCAGGATATCAAAGTGTTTCAGAATAAACCAATGCTTCTGCTTTCAACTTCAGACGGTAAAAGAGGAGCCGCTCGCGTTATGGAAATTGCCCAAGCTGCTTTTCCGCGCTACGGAGCTAATATTATAGGCAGTTTTTCATTACCAAGTTTCTATGAAAACTTCGATATAGAAAACATGAAAATTTCTGATCCGATACTGGACAATCAGGTAAAGGACATTGTCAAGAATCTTAATTTTTAAGTTAGACTTTCTTTAGTAATCCATTAAAGTTTTTACTGGGCTTTACTCGGAGTATGTACGGCTTATGTACGTACTAAGTACGATGTATCTCCTTTTTAAAAATAAGTGAAGATGGCTGAATTTGAGACAGTAGGTCTTTTCGGTAAAACAGTATGTTCTTTTTGTATATTTGACTGAATGATACTACTGAAGAACCAAATCTAATCAATAACCAAACTTAAATTATGACTGAAGGACAAAAAACAATAGCAACCTGGATACTTATAGTTTCGGGCATATTTGCATTGATGGAAATTATGGTAAGCTTCTCGATATGGTTTTCACCACATTCGGTTATAGAGACCATCGATCTTAACGCAAAAGGAGTAGCGTATGTAACCGAAATGTGGGCAGTACGACAATTTGCACTCGGTTTCATCTTTGCTTTTGCGGTCTTCAAAAAATCTGCACCGATGCTGACAATTGCTTATATTTTCTTTTTGGTAATGTTTATCGGCGATTTCCTTATCGGAATTGCTCAGAAAGAAACGCCGCTTATGATTAGTGCTGTGGTAATGTGTATCATTTCCTCGCTGATGCTGGTTGTGATCAATAGGAAAAAGCAAATTAGAGCGTAATCGTTTCTATTTAGAATATGACCATACCTAAAAACACAGTCTTTCTTCTGATTTTGCTATGCTTTATGAGTTGCATTGATAAAGAAGCACAGGATCCAAAGCCAATCAGGGAAAATAAAATCACTCCTGAAAATTCAAAAAAGGAGATTGTCCGCCTTAATGAGAAGAAAAACAAAGGGACGCTGGACATTTCGTTTATTGGCAAGCGATCGGCTGATATTGACAGCTACGTACTGCATGAATGTTTCGGGAGCATCTTAGGTGGAAACGCTACGGATGCTAAATATTTTATTTCGGAATATTCAGAAATAATCGATGAATGCAGAAATGGAAAGAACAAGATAGTATTCGGGAGATATGATAAAAGGCTGACTAGTCAAACACCAGATTTTAAAATACTTGACGAGCTGAATGTAGTAGTAAACGATCCTAAATTAGTGTATTATCATGTTCCGTTAGTACTGGGGAATAACGAAGAAATGAACTATTTAGTGGAATTTGAAGATAATAGGGAAGAAGTTATAAAAAAGGTTTTCAGGATTTGGAAAATTGATTTTGAAAAGGAAAAATTTGTTGAAATAGCGAAACCGGAAAACTTTACTTTTTTAAATCCCGACTATATTGAAGAATAAAAAAGCAATTAAATGAAACACCTTAAATTGGTATCTTTGGTACTCGGACTTTTGTTCATTGGATGCAATCAGGCTGAAAACAAAACAGCTTCCACAACAGAAAAAAATATAATATCTTCATCTGACGATAAAAAAGAAATTCAAAATGTTATCAGACAGGTTCTTAATTGGAGCAATACAAAAGGTTCGATCGACTTACTTCCTGTGCTGACTGATAAAGACAGTATCTGTATCGGTTTTGATCTCAAAGGGCATAAACGCAATCTTGAGAAGTTAGAAAAGACAACTCTTTTTGCTGAGGAATTCATCGATAACTACAATCAAATCATCCTTACACTTGACAAAAAGATAAAGAACAAAGAGCTGGAAGAATGGAATACTTATGAGTTGCCGACATTCAATTTTGTAAATGATGTAGATCCCTGGTGTTTATGTCAGGACGTGCCATACGACGAACCAAAACCTTGGGGTTTGATAGAAATCAGCAACCTGAAGCTTGATGGAAATAAAGCTAATGCTGAATGGAAATGGGGAAAACTGGAACCGAATTCAGATCAAAGCTTGAAGGACTTTTCATATAATTTCCGAGCTGTGAAAGAAAATGGAAAATGGAAAATTTCTTATTTGCAGGGTTTTGATTTCAATGAAAGTACGAGATAAGGTAAAATTATTTAATTATCTGATAATGAAATTTTAATAGTATTGAATGAAAAAGATATCACTATTGTTTATTATCCTTCTGTTTAGTTGTTCTCCAAAGGAAAACGATTTGGAGAGCATCGAAATTATGACGTATTACTATGTGCCAGATAAAGAACAGAGCAAGCTGATAACAGACTGTATTGATTATTCAAAAATTGATGGTTCGGGGAATGCGGAAGCTATCAGACAAATTAAATTGGATGAATCAAAATATATTTACCTGAAAACTGAAATTGATTCTAAAATAGTATCGGATATAGCAGAAGCTACTAAGTCTAAAAATGACAGCTTTTACGAAAAACAAAGTGACACAACTTCATTAGATTTTTATTGCGGACCAACTATCAGAGTAAAAGCAAAATTTGAAGACGGTAAGGTTTTAACTTTTACTTACAGGGAAAATGAAAAGGATCCCAGGTTTTTTTCCTTTATAAAAATTCAGAATAGTATTTCATCCAACTACAAGAAAAAACGTTACGAAATTATTGATTCGGTAAATATCAGAAAAGGGCAGAAAGCGTTTGAAAAGTTTTCCTTTAGCAAGGATACATTAAGCTTACCTATACCGCCTTTATCAATTGATGCGAGCGAACAAGTGAAATTTCCTCCGCCCAATAAATAATTTCATTTTAAATCTTTTTGTTATAGGTCTGCGGTAAAGCAAATTACGGTAAAAATACACTACGAGAAATTGAGAAAAATCTCATTGATGTTTTTTTGGCCTGGAAATTGTATAGCGTATGAAAAACCGGAACTCATGAAAAGAATGGTCTTTTTTCTCATTGCTATATGCTTCATATCTTGTAAAGAATTCGCAAAACCTGAAGGAAATAATTATTATTTTGTTCAGCCGCAACCAGTGAATGAATCGGAGTTGTCAAAATTTCCGGCTGCTTTTCGGGGAGTATTCATGAATTCGGATTCGGTGTATATGGAAGTAAACGAAAGGACTATTCTTCGGAAGGTTATTAATAGGTCAAGAATCCACAAAAGTGAGCTGGATTCGATTAAGGATGAATTTAGCATTAGCGGTACTACCTATGTTTTAAAAGGTAGTGATGAGGTTTATCAGAGAAAAGATATTGGCGATTCCATCCAGTTTTCAAATACACAAATTGATACTTTGTTTGTCTTTTCAGACAGGCAGAAAGCTAAACGAATCAACAGAAATTTGATTTTGAATACAAGAGATTCTGTTTATTGGAATATTAAAATTTTAAATCTTGAAAAAGATATTCTTAAGCTTAAGTACATTTATTCTGATGAAGATCTAAAATTGATGGATTCAATAACAAAAATCAAATCGCAGAAGACAGACTCAATTTCGTATATAATAAGCCCTACCAAAAAAGAATTTAAAAAAATACTGAAATTACAGAAATTGGGAGAGGAGTATCAATTCAAAAAAATATCAAAATGAAAGCCATCAAAAAAAGTATGAAGATTCTTTTAAAAATTGTTTTAGGAATCGTAGCATTTCTCGCACTGTATGTTTTAGCAGTAGTGATTTTATCTCGTATTCCGGTAAACACAGATGTCGATGTACCCGAAAAAGGAATTGAGATCTATCTGCGTTCCAACGGGGTTCATACTGACATCGTAGTTCCGGTGAAAAATCAAGTAAAAGATTGGAGTCATGAAGTACGCTATCAGGATACGAAAGGAAAAGATACTACCGCAAACTATTTGGCTTTCGGCTGGGGTGATAAAGGATTTTATCTAAATACACCCACTTGGGCCGATTTGAAGTTCTCCACAGCGTTCAATGCGGCTACGGGCTTGAGTACATCCGCAATGCATTGTACTTTTTACAAAAAGATGAAAGAAGACGACCAGTGCAAGAAAATCATCATTACGGAAGAGGAGTATGCTAAACTGATAACATTCATTCAGGATTCTTTTGTGTTGAGTAACAATCAAATCGCTAAAATTGAAACCGATGCAGTCTATGGAAATAACGATGTTTTCTATGATGCAAAAGGCAGGTACAATCTATTTTATACTTGTAATACCTGGACCAATAGCGCCTTAAAAGCAGCGAATCAAAAAGCAAGTTTGTGGACGGTTTATGATAAGGGTATATTGATGCATTATGAGTGAGAAGGCAGACGACAGACGACAGACGACAGACGACAGACGGCAGAAAGCAGAAAGCAGAAGACAGATAGCAGACGGCAGATAGCAGACGATAGATCGTAGACGGCAGAAGAGAATAGGGAATAGAATTGGGTAAACTAATAATTTGCTAAATCTGGTAAATCTGCTAGAAATCGGTACATAGACAATATATTTAAGAAATGGGATATAAGATAGAGCTTTTGTCGCTTTTACTTTCCATTATGCCCAATCCCTTTTCCCTGCGTTGTGCTATCTGCGGTCTCCCTCTCGTCCCTTCTCTTTTCCCTTTCAACTTTTCCCTGCCGCCTGCCTTCTCCGTTTTTACTTTTCCCTTCTCCCTGCGTTCTGCTATCTGCGGTCTCCCTCTTGTCTCTTCCCTTTTCCCTGCTTCCTGCTATCTGCCTTCTGCTATCTCCCTTCTCCCTTTCAACTTGTCAATAACTTTGCGGGAAACCCTTTTTATTTACAGTGATTTACCTTATTTTAGCAGAAATTCCAAAATTTCTTTATGCTAGAGCAAAATCAGTACACCGAAGACAATATCCGTTCCCTCGACTGGAAAGAGCATATCCGTATGCGCCCCGGAATGTATATCGGGAAACTAGGCGACGGTTCTTCTCCCGATGACGGTATCTATATCCTTCTGAAAGAGGTGCTTGACAACTGTATTGACGAATTCGTAATGGGAGCCGGTAAAACCATTGAGGTTACCGTGAAAGACAAAACCGTTACCGTTCGAGACTACGGGCGAGGAATTCCGCTAGGGAAAGTGGTCGATGTAGTTTCCAAAATGAATACGGGAGGAAAGTACGATTCCAAAGCATTTAAGAAATCCGTTGGTCTGAATGGGGTCGGAACTAAGGCGGTAAATGCGCTTTCGACTTTCTTCAGAGTAGAATCCGTTCGTGATAACCAACAAAAAGCGGCAGAGTTTTCAGCAGGAAATCTGACTTTAGAAGAAGATGTTCAGGAAACCACAAAACGTAAAGGAACCAAAGTAACCTTCGTTGCCGATGATACTATTTTCAAGCATTATAAGTACCGTAACGAGTACATCATAAAAATGCTTAAGAACTACTGTTATCTGAATACCGGATTGACCATCATTTACAACGGTGAAAAATTCTATTCCGATAATGGTCTGAAAGATTTATTGGATGAGACCATTACCGAAGAAGATTCTGTATATCCGATCATTCACCTAAAAGGCGACGATATCGAAGTGGCCTTAACCCATAGTAAAACACAGTATTCCGAAGAATATTATTCATTTGTAAACGGCCAGAATACTACGCAGGGAGGAACGCACTTAGGGGCGTTTCGTGAAGCGATAGTAAGAACTGTAAAAGAATTCTACAATAAGAATTTTGAAGCATCCGATATTCGTAAATCGATTGTTTCCGCTATTTCGGTTAAAGTGGAAGAACCGGTTTTTGAATCGCAGACCAAAACCAAATTAGGTTCTACCGAAATGGGACCGGGACAGACATCGGTTCGTACCTTCGTAAACGATTTCATCAAAACCAAATTAGACAACTTCCTTCATAAGAATCCTGAAATCGCTGATGCATTATTGAAGAAAATCCTTCAGGCAGAACGTGAGCGTAAAGAACTTTCCGGAATCAGGAAATTGGCGAGAGACCGAGCTAAAAAGGCGAGTCTTCACAATAAAAAACTGCGTGACTGCCGGGTGCATTTAACCGATGCCAAAAATCCACGAAGCTTGGAGAGTACGCTTTTCATTACCGAGGGGGATTCCGCATCAGGTTCGATTACCAAATCGCGTGATGTGAATACGCAGGCGGTTTTTAGTTTGCGTGGTAAGCCTCTGAATTCGTATGGAATGACTAAGAAAATTGTATACGAAAATGAAGAGTTCAACTTGCTTCAGGCGGCTTTGGATATTGAGGAAGAAATGGAAAACCTGCGTTACAACAATATTGTAATAGCAACCGATGCCGATGTCGATGGTATGCACATTCGTTTGCTGCTGATTACATTTTTCCTTCAGTTCTTCCCGGAGTTAATCAAGGAAGGCCATTTGTACATTCTTCAGACGCCGCTTTTCCGTGTGCGAAACAAGAAAGAAACGATTTACTGTTATTCCGAAGACGAACGAAAATACGCCATCGATAAACTGAAACCAAAACCGGAAATCACCCGATTCAAGGGATTGGGAGAGATTTCACCTGACGAGTTCAAGCATTTCATTGGCGACAGTATTCGTCTGGAACCGGTAATGTTGGATAAGGCTACTTCGATTGAAACTTTACTTGAATTTTATATGGGTAAGAATACGCCTGACCGTCAGGAATTCATTATCAATAACCTGAAAGTGGAATTGGATACTGTTGAAGAGCTGACGAACTAAGAACAAGAACAAAAGAATTATAGACATAACTGTCAACTGTTAACTGAATACTGTTAACTTATCTATGAGCGAAGAAAACGAGAATATTGAAGATTTTACCCCGGAAGATAATCTTTCTGAAGGAACACATTCCGAAGAAAACCAGTCTTTTGAAGGTGAACATTTTTACGACCACGAAGAAAATCCTGAAGATACCATTACCAAAGTAACGGGTATGTACAAGGATTGGTTCCTGGATTATGCTTCTTACGTAATTCTGGAACGCGCCGTACCTGCGATCGAAGACGGATTTAAACCGGTACAACGCCGTATCATGCACTCCATGAAAGAGTTGGATGACGGACGTTACAACAAAGTAGCGAACGTGGTCGGACACACCATGCAGTATCACCCTCACGGAGATGCGAGTATCGGGGACGCCATGGTGCAAATCGGTCAGAAGGATTTACTGATCGATTGTCAAGGGAACTGGGGAAATATTTTAACCGGTGATGGTGCCGCCGCTTCCCGTTATATTGAGGCAAGAATATCAAAATTCGGTTTAGAGGTTTTGTATTCGCCAAAAATTACCGAATGGGGTGTTTCCTATGACGGACGTCGTGCCGAACCAATCAATTTACCAGTAAAATTCCCGTTATTGTTGGCACAGGGTGGGGAAGGTATTGCTGTTGGTTTGTCGACCAAGATCCTGCCTCATAATTTCAATGAATTAATCGATGCTTCGATAAAAATACTGAAAGGAAAGCCTTTTACTTTATTCCCGGATTTCCCTACTGCCGGTATTGCTGACGTTTCTAACTATAATGACGGAATGCGTGGCGGGCGCGTAAGGGTACGTGCGAAGATTTCGCAGTTGGATAAACAGACACTGGTAATTACCCAAATTCCGTTTTCAACCAATACTTCATCATTGATTGACAGTATTCTGAAAGCGAATGAAAAAGGGAAAATCAAAATCAAGAAAATTGAAGATAATACCGCTGCTGAGGTTGAAATTTTAATTCATCTGCCGCCAGGTGTTTCTCCCGATAAAACCATTGATGCACTTTACGCTTTCACGGCTTGTGAAACATCGATTGCGCCGCTTGGCTGTGTAATTGAGCATCACAAACCGAGATTTATCGGCGTATCGGCCATGCTTAAAATTTCAACGGAAAGAACGGTTGATTTACTGCGTCAGGAATTGGAAATCCAATTGCAGGAGTTGGAAACGAAATGGCATTTCTCAACTTTAGAGAAGATCTTCATCCGTGAAGAAATGTACATCGACTTTAAATTGTATTCGGATAGAGAATCGTTATACGAATACATGTACAAACGCTTCGAGCCATTCCGAAAATTACTGATGCGTGATATTGTCGATGAAGATTTACAAAAGTTGACCCAGATCCCAATGATCCGTATCACGCGTTTCGACTCCGATAAAGCAGATGAATTAATCGCTAAGTTGGAAGATGAAATGGCGCAGGTAAAACATCATTTGGCGAATCTTATTGAGTTTGCAATTGACTATTTCGTTAAACTGAAAGAGAAGTACGGAAAAGGTCGTGAGCGTCAGACTGAAATCCGCAATTTCGATACTATTGAAGCTACGAAAGTGGTTTTAAGAAATACGAAATTGTATGTTAACCGAGAAGAAGGATTCATCGGAACCGGACTGAAAAAAGACGAATATGTTGCTGATTGTTCGGATATTGATGATGTGATTGTATTTCTTCGTGATGGCAAAATGATGATATCTAAAGTAGATGAAAAGAAATTCGTTGGGAAGGACATCATTCACGTGGCGGTTTTCGATAAAAACGACAAGCGTACGATTTACAATATGATCTACCGCGACGGAAAATCCGGTTCATCATTTATAAAGCGTTTTAATGTTTCGGGAGTTACCCGTGATAAAGCGTATGACCTGACACAAGAAAAACCAGGCTCACAAGTATTGTATTTTTCTAATAATCCGAATGGCGAAGCAGAGGTAGTAACTATTTTACTGCGTCAGGTAGGAAGCGTGAAAAAACTGAAATGGGATTTGGATTTTGCCGATATTGCCATCAAAGGAAGAGCTTCCAAAGGAAATACGGTAGCCAAATATCCAATCAAGAAAATAGAACTGAAAGAGAAAGGAATTTCGACATTACGACCTCGTAAGATCTGGTTTGACGATACCGTTCAGCGTTTGAACGTGGATGGGCGAGGCGAGCTGTTAGGTGAATTCCGTCCGAACGACCGTTTGCTGATCATTAATCAATCGGGTAAACTTAAAACCATTATTCCGGAACTTACCACGCATTTCGACGAAGATATGATCATCCTCGAAAAATGGCATAAGACCAAACCTGTTTCGGCCATTTATTATGATGGAGAAAAAGAACGTTATTATGTGAAGCGCTTCCTTGTGGAAAATGAAAATAAGGAAGAGATTTTTATTTCGGAGCACGAAAAGTCGCAGTTGGAAATTGTTTCCACTGATTGGCGTCCTGTTGCTGAAATTGTTTTTGCCAAGAGCAAAGGCGTTCAGAAGGAAAACCAGATCATCGATATGGAACAATTCATTGCCGTGAAAGGTATTAAAGCATTAGGAAACCAATTGACGACTGATAAACTGAAACAGGTTAATTTATTGGAATCCTTGCCTTATGAAGAACCTGTTGAGGAAGTAGTTGAAACGGAAACAGGTCCGAGTGCCGAGTTGACTGACTATAACATCGAACTGGATGATGACGGTCAGATAACTTTGACTTTGGAATAGCAAAAACAATAAAAAAGCTCTCAATTTGAGAGCTTTTTTATTTATTACTGTTTGATTATTTTGTAATTCAGAGATTTGTCCGTCCAGTTTATTTTTATGAAATAAACGCCTGAGGCAAGGGCAGAAAGATCAAAAGTAGAATTAGTACCATTAATGATTAATGATTTTCCGCTTAAATCTACCACTTCAACACTTAGATAATCATTATAGGTGTTGATCGTAATGTAATCTTTTGTAGGGTTAGGGTAGATCGTTACCTCTTTATTTTGAGTAAAACCAGTTGTAGCTAAGGTTACAGTATTATCCAGATAATCCGCAATTCCGTTGCTGTTCGTGTCATCATCCAAAGGAGAACCGTTATGGTTGTAATCTTCATTGATTGACAATACACCATCTCCATCATCATCATTATCTTGAAAATTTAAGATACCGTCGTTATCCGTATCTTCAAAATTTATGTCGTTGTCGTTGTTCAGATCTTCCATTCTGTTTGCTATTATATCACCATCATAATCTCCGGTAGGATCTATAGTAGTCAGTATATAACCTGCATAAGACAAGAAATTTAAATCATTCGGATTATAATTTGGGCCACCCCCTACATAGTCTATATGTACATAACTATTTTCCGCATATTGAACTTGGTTGGTATAAAAGGCTGTAGTAATAGCACCATAGCGTCCAAATATTACTACGGTATAACCTGAAAGATCAAAACCAGCAATAGAAGCTTTGTTTCTTATGTGTGTAGTTAATCTGTTTATGTCAAATGAGGCATAGCCATCATTATTTTCGTCAAAGGCATAATAGTAATTGAAGCCGGGAGGAGGAGATTGGGCAAATAAATTGCTTAACGAAAACAGTAATAGTAGAAGTGTAATTGTTTTTTTCATGGCTAAATTCTTTTTTGAGTCTTAAGTAAGTTGACAGATTGTGGCATGAATTTTAAAACTTAATTCTAAGTTTTAAAATGTAAATATAGTCTTTTTATTACTTTTTTTGGCATAAAAAAGAAAAAGTCGGAAATATTAACTGTGGTGCTACAGAATCGATTTTTCTGCAAAAAAAAAACCCTCAATAGTGAGGGTTTTTTTAATCGTATTAATCTGTAATATCTCTGTCCTCAAGATTTTTGTCAATAATCTTATTGTTATGAAGTTTAACCGGATTTTTGCTTTTCTTCATGCGTAAATTCAGGAATTCGACAAACAACGAGAAGAAGATGGAGAAGTACAGATAACCTTTCGGAATACTGTTGACTTCCTGACCTCCAAAGAAGGTAAAATGAGCCAAATGAGAACCTTCCGCTAAAAGCATTACTCCAATCAATATTAAGAACGATAGTCCAAGAATTTGAATCGTTGGGTGTTCGTTTACGAATTTACTAACCGGGCCGGCAAAGATCATCATAATGGCAATGGATATGATGATGGCAAGGATCATGATAATTAAAGCACCATCATAACCAAATCCGCCTTGGGAAGGATCTTTCATGCTAATCAATCCAACCGCTGTTAAGATACTGTCGAATGAGAAAACTAAGTTTAACAAAGCAATCTGAATAATTGCGGCGGATAAGGTATTGCTGGCTTTACCTTTTTCGCTGTCTTCTTCACCTTCCAATTTATGGTGAATTTCCGTAACGGATTTGTAAAGAAGGAATAAACCTCCCCCGAATATAATAATACTCTGACCTGTTACCCCGGCACTGAAGAAACTCAGGTCGACATGAAATAAAACTTCCTGCAGACTCAAAACCCAGGTAATTCCGAAAAGCAAAACGATACGAAACGCCATAGCCAATAAAAGACCTATTCTTCTTGCTTTCGGCTGGTCTTCCTCTCTTAATTTTCCGGAAACGATGGAAAGGAAAACGATGTTGTCGATTCCGAGGATGATTTCAAGAAAAGTTAAAGTTAATAGGGCGATCCAAGCATCAGGGTTTAATAATAATTCCATTTTTTTTATATAAATTTTGCTGTTAAACGTATGCTAATCGACTTTTGTTACAGTGCCGCGCTGTTTTTTTGTGTCGCCAACGAAAGCATATTCAAAAGTATAGCCTTTCTCGCTGGTAGTCAGTATTTTCATTGCGATGGATTTTTTTTCCTGCATGTTTTTCGGATGCAGTTTCTGAAGAACAAATTCGCAATCGTTTACCCAACGTACGGAAGCGGTATCCGTTTTTCCGTTGAAGGTTTCAATCTGAAAGTTGTCGGTTCTTTCAAAAACCGATTTTTTCTGTTCCCCGTTTATTTCCTGAACGAATTCAAATTTTCCGGTTTTAAAATCTTTGCAGTTACGTTCCTGCTGGTAACACGAAGCTGCCAGAATGCATAACGGAAGTAGATATAGTTTTTTCATGATTGGTTAGATTTGAAGAATTTAAAAGCAGATAAAAATAGCTGCAGTCGGTATTATTAACTATTAAAAATCATAGGGAATTTTATTTGAGCTTGTCCAGTTCATCATCCGTGAAATACTTGTCGGTTTTCTCTTTAGAGAATTTATCAGCATTGTATTGGTTGGATTTGTTTTTGGGAATGGAAAGACTCGTCCATTCCGTTTGTTTTAGCATTTTGGCGTAAAATACGATTTGACCGACATGATAAGGATAATGAGCCAGCTGACGGTTAATAGCCTCCATTACAGAGTGACCTTCATTTCTGATGTAGATTATCTGGGATAGCTGATTAGGTTCCAACGAATTAAGCGCATCAAAAAAACAGGTCCATCCTTTTTCCCAGGAAGCCATTACTTCTTCTTTGGTTGTGAAGGTTTGTTCGAATTCACCATCCCGGTTGCGCCATTCTTTTTCGCCATCGGATGTAAGGAAATCGGTCCAACGCGACAACATATTTCCGGAAAGGTGTTTAACGATTACAGCAATGGAATTCGTATCGTCGTTAACAGCAACAAAAAGCTGTTCCCGTTCCAATTGTTCAATAGCTTTTTCTCCAATAGTTTTATAATAGAGAAAGAGTTTCTTTGCACTTTCGAGATATGATTTATCGGTCTCCATCGAATAAACTTTTTACCATGGTTTGTATTCCTTTAAACATCAGAAACATTGATGCGATGCAAAACAATATACCTAATCCGAGAATTGGTATATAAAACGGATGTCCTTGGTTTTTAAACGAACTGTGAATTATGGTTGGTCCGATAAACATTAATGGCAGTGCAAATGCCAGATACCTGATTCCTTTTATTAATAAAGCTTTATTTGTTCCCATAATCTAAAATATGATCTGAAGTCCATATCCGTTGGCGTTCGCCAGGATATTCATTTTAAAATCGGATGTGTCTCCGGTTGTTTTTAATCCTTTGTTATAGATGTCAACAGCCTTTTCAAGTTTTTTTGTTCTTCCCGACATGATTGGGATAGCCGCTACTATAAAACCGGCACCTACATAGGTAAATCCTGATGGATAATCCGCATCTGAAACGGCACCTTTTACAATATCCCCAATAATTAAACCAGCTCCCGCACCAATTAAAAAACCTCCCCAGGCCTCTTTAGTTTTGGCTGTTTTAAAATACTTATAGGCTTCAGGATTGGTTATCATAAGCTGCTTTGTTTCATACGTTGAAATCTGGGCACCTTCCTTGAAAAATTTTCCTTTTTTCATCGATATTTCCTGAGCAGAAGTCATTGTAAGGATAAAAAGGCAAAATAAAGTAAGCAGTTGTTTCATTGGGTCTTTTTTTTGATGTATATTTCTTTTTAAAAGCTGTTTTTTAAACTCTCCTGATTTATTGTTAACTTAGAGAGTAGGTTGATAATTAAACCATTAAGGTTAAATATACAATAATTTTAATTTCGTAGCCAGACGTTTTATTTACTATAATTTTCAACAGCCTTTCTAACACTTCCGTGTTTTTCCAGCAATGCTTTTGCTTCCTCATAAGAAACGGGGATTTCACCCATTATCATACGAACACCGCGATCGATTAATTTTACATTACTCAGCTGCATGTCAACCATTTTATTACCTTTCACACGACCCAACTGTATCATTGCAGTTGTGGAAATCATGTTTAAAACCAGTTTTTGAGCTGTTCCTGCTTTCATGCGGCTGCTTCCTGTTACGAATTCCGGTCCTACGACAACTTCTATTGGGAATTTAGCTGTTTGTGATAATGGACTTCCTGAATTGCAGGTAATGCATCCGGTGATGATATTATTGTCGTTGCATTTTTCCAGTCCGCCGATGACATAAGGTGTTGTTCCTGATGCTGCGATTCCGATGACTACGTCATTTTCGTTGATATCCCATTCAGATAAATCTTTCCAGGCCTGTTCTTTGTCATCTTCAGCAAATTCCACAGCTTTTCGGATGGCAGTGTCCCCGCCGGCAATGATTCCGATAACCAAATCGAACGGAACCCCGAAAGTCGGAGGACATTCGGAAGCATCTACAATTCCTAATCGTCCTGACGTTCCTGCTCCGATGTAAAACAATCTTCCGCCTTTTTTTATCTGTTCCACAATCTTGGAAACCAGGATTTCAATTTGCGGCAATGCTTTTTCGACGGCTAGTGGAACGGTTTTGTCTTCGTTATTGATATTGGTCAGTAAATCGTGAACGGACATTTTTTCAAGATGCTCGTAATTTGAGGATTGTTCTGTGGTTTTGGTAAAAGTCATTTTATAAGTTGCTAAGTGGCTTAGGTTCAAAGTTACAAAGTTTCTTTTTTATTGAGCGTTTAATTTGAAGCAGTTTTTCGCGTGAGGGATTACTTCACCTAGTTTTTATTTTTTATATGTGTTCAGTGAACTACGTTTGTAGTGGAAATCCTTTTTTGTTTAGACAAAACGTCATTTTTTAGCGAAACGTTCTAACAAAAAAGATTGCAACGGATAGCCCGACCCTTGTGGTCACGCCCAAATCTACATAAAATACGCCAATACGATTCCGAGTAAGATAGCCGAAAGTTTTGCCATGTTGAATTTGTGTCCGTCACTCGTTTCAAATATGATTGTTGACGAGATATGGAACAGGATTCCGATGACAAAAGCTGTAATTTCTGCATAGAAATGGGTTATCATCGGTATTTTTTCCGAAGCGATTGTTCCAAGGGGTGTCATGGCTGCAAACGCCAGCATGAAAATCACGATTGAAGGTTTGTTTAAGTGTGAAGCGCTTAAGAACGTAGTCAGGATAATGGCGATAGGGAAGTGGTGGACCGCAATTCCCCAGGCCAGATCCTGGTGCTGACTTACCGGCATACCTTCCATTAAAGCATGAAGACATAAACTGATGAATAACGACCATGGAATGTGATACATGTGGTCGTGGCCGTGTACATGTCCGTGTTCCGCGCCCTGGGAGAAATATTCAAGTACGATCTGAAACACAATTCCGAACATGATGAAAAAACCGATGTTACCGTGTATGTGACTGTCGGAAACTGCATGATGCGTCGATTCGTAAACTGTTGGTAATAAATGGGAAACCGTTAGTGCCAATAAGAAAGAACCACTGAAAGCCAGCAGCACTTTGAGGTTTTTTTTGCTTTTCGGTTTGAAAAAAGTGGCTACCACATATCCCAAAATAACCGAAAGTAATGGCAGTAGGTATATCATATTATTTGAATATCATTATGAGGCGTTGCGAATCGTTTTTATAGAATTTGCGCAGTTTGTAGTCACCGAAAACATCCAAAAGATAAATTCCGGCTTCTTCCATCATCTGTTCAAAATCGTTTAAAGTTAAGGCTTTTACTTTTTCCGTGAAATGAAAATGTTGTCCGTCGGCATCAAAATCGATTTCTTTGAAGATATGGTTGTCTTTTACGTAACGTTTTATGTGAAAATCAATACCGTCAACAGTTTTAACTTCTTCGGGAACCAAATTATCGATCACGTAATTTACATTCATGAAGTCGATTACCCCAAAACCGTATTCGGAAAGGCTGTCGTGAATTGCTTTTAAAGTGGTAAAGTTATCATCGTCGTTTTCAAAATACCCGAAACTTGTGAACAGATTAAAAACGGCATCAAATTTTTCTTCGAACGGAAGACGCATATCGTGTACCGTGAAATGCAGTTTTTCGTTGGCCGCTGCAGAAGCTTCCGCAATACTGTTTTCGGATAGGTCGGCTCCGGTTACGTCAAAACCGAGTGTGTTCAGGTACATGGAATGACGTCCTTTTCCGCAGGCCAGATCCAGAATTTTAGCATCATCCGGAAGGTTTAGATAATGGGTAAGGTTATCCATGAAATGATGCGCTTCCGCTTCATCACGTTCTTTGTATAAAATATGATAGTAAGGAGTATCGAACCAGGAGGCAAACCAGTTTTCGGTAGATTTTTTTTGTGCGTCTGACATGTATTCTTCTGTTGGAGGATAATTAATCTTGCAAATTTAACGTATTTTTGCCGATGCAATCAAGAAGAGGCAAGAAAATAGAAACAAGAAAAAAGAAGTTTCTGAAATAGGAGTGTTTTGCTTTTACGATTGAATTTAAATTATGGAACAGAATTTTAAAATGATTGCCAAGACTTTTTTTGGCTTCGAGGAAATATTAGCAAAGGAGTTGCGCCAGTTGGGTGCACAAAATGTTGAGATAGGAACCCGCATGGTAAGTTTTGTGGGGGATAAAGGATTTATGTACAAAGCGAACTTAGCATTGCGATCAGCTTTAAAAATTCTTAAGCCTATTTATCAGTTCCGGGCCTTTAACGAAGCAAGTTTGTACAAAGGCATTCAGGGGATTGACTGGTCACAGTATTTAAATGAACATCAGGCTTTTGTGGTGGATGTGACTTTGCATTCGGAACATTTCAATCATTCGCAATTTGTGGCTTTGAAAACTAAAGATGCCATTGTGGATCAGTTCCGTGATAAATTTGGAAAACGTCCGAGCATCGACAGGGATTTTCCGGATTTGAGAATCAATATCCACATCGACCGTGACCAGTGTTCGGTTTCTTTAGACAGTTCGGGAGATTCATTACACCACAGAGGATATAAAACAGCTACCAATATTGCGCCAATTAATGAAGTTCTGGCGGCTGGAATGTTGTTGCTTTCCGGTTGGGATGGTCAGGGTGATTTTATAGATCCGATGTGTGGTTCGGGAACTATTTTAGCAGAGGCTGCTATGATTGCTTGCAATATTCCGGCTAACATCAATCGTAAGGAATTTGCTTTTGAGCGTTGGAATGACTGGGATAATGAATTGTTTGATCAGATCATGAATTCACTTATGAAGAAAGTCAGAGAGTTTCATTATACCATTACGGGATATGACAAAGCGCCATCAGCAGTGATGAAGGCGAAAGACAACATTAAAAATGCTAATCTGGACGAGTATGTGAAAATTTCAGAGCGTAATTTCTTCGATACTGAAAAGGAAACCCGAGGACCATTGCATATGGTTTTCAACCCACCGTACGGAGAGCGTTTGGACATACAAATGGAACGTTTCTACCGAGAAATCGGAGACACCTTGAAGCAAAGTTATCCGGGAACCAATGCGTGGTTCATCACTGCGAATCTGGAAGCGCTTAAATTCGTCGGCCTAAAACCTTCACGAAAAATTAAACTTTTCAATGGTAAACTGGAAGCGCGTTTGGTGAAATATGAAATGTATGAAGGAAGTAAACGTACTAAGTTCCAGAATAACGATAAAGAGTAATAAGTTGCAGAATTTCAACTTATAACCCATAATTTATAACTCATAATTTTTAGAGATGAATTTAAAAACCAAATCACTGTTATATAATTTTATTGGCTTTGCCTTATTGTTCATTGTGATACGCTTCGTGGCTGATATGTTCACAAATCTTTCGGGGTTTTTATTGCCGCTGACGGCTGCCGTAGCTGCGACGTTATTAGCGCCAAAATTTCAGGTGGTAAGAACGAATGATGGGGAGAAGCTGTTCATGAAATGGTTGTTTATTAAAGGAGTGAAGGAGATCAGGTAATGATTCCTTTTGAATATAAAAATCCCAAATTCAGTTAATTCCGGATTTGGGATTTTTCTTTGATATGTCATGTTCGTTCACATTTATTTTTCGGTAGGCATAAGGATATCATTTTTATCCGGGCCACCAAAACCAAAATTTAGTGAGAGCAATGAAATAAGGGTTCCTCCATCAAAATTAAAAACCGGCTTGAAAGCATTACCCAATTGATAAGATACTACAATCTGTTCGGTTAGCCTGTAGCTGAAAGTACCGATGTATTGAAAATCGCTGGAATTTTCCTTAAGATATAATGGATTGCCTGAACTGTCCTGAGCTACTTCCGTCAGCGATGTACTGGTTCTGCCAGTAGCTTCAAATTCAATAGTGAATTTCTTGAAATTGCCCGAGACCGAAATACCATAATCAAAAGTGTTATCATATAAGTTGTTATCCGGAAAGTATTTCTGAAAATAGTCCTTGAAATAATGCTCATAACGAAAAGTTGCGCTTGCCTTTAGAAAATCCAGGTTTTTACTAAAATTATAAGAAGGTGTCAACCAAATCGCATATTTTGGCACGACCGAAAATTCAAAATCGTTAGTTGGAAAATTAAGATGAATAGCCGTCGCAAAATCGATCGCCATTCCCTGACGGTTCGTAATATAGGATTTGAACTCGTTATAATTTCCTCCGACAATTTTGGTCACAATATCAACAACAGAGGTAAAATAATCATCCTTTTTTTCGGCATCAAACTCCAGTGCATCAATATCGGTGTAAATTTTATCAGCAATGACATCTACTTCTTTCTGTGATTTGGTTTTCAATTCTTTATAAATCAATTTTGGAAGTATTTTTTTGATTTCAGCGGTATAATCATCTTTACCTGCATTCGGATTTTGGTCACTGATACTGTCAAGTTTCATTATCAGTGTTGTGTTAATGGCCATCCTATTTCTTAAGGTGATGATATACTCTTTTATCTTCTTTTTATCAGTAGTATTACCGAAAAACAAAGAAGTACGGTATCCCATTGCAACACTCTTAGTCTCGGTACTGTCCTGTAATTGGAATTTTTGGGTAGAAGCAACTGAAAAAGAAGAATTTCTCACTAATTGCAAAAATCCGGTTTTAGGATACAGATAATCTTCAAGGCTGATCCCTCGGTTGACTGCCCAATACGGCATGAATTCTAACCCAAAATCGTTCGGGACGATACCGTTTCCGTCACTGTCTGTAAAATTAGAATACAATGCTGTTTCCAGAGCCCTGAATGACTTTGGTTGCAACATAACGCTGGGCTGCATTCCCAAAATGGATGCTGCCGGCGAAGCTGGTTTTGTGAGCGGATTTAATTTTTCCTGGGAAAAGCCACTTACCGCGAAAAGTACACCAAAGAACAAAATTATTCTTTTCATAACTTTATGAATTTGATTTTTAAGATAATAAAAACATCCTCGGCTTCTGATTTTTTATTTTCGTGACGTTGCAGCAAAGTCGAATTAATGTAATACTCAACAATGATGTCGTCCGTTACAGGAATAGGGTTAGTAATGTTACTGTAAACAGCGGTTTTGGATTTTGTAAGTGTCTTCAATAATCCAAGGTTCGCACTTCCCGAGTCAATAATAACTTTTCCGTCTCCAGATGAGGGAATGTGAATTAGGGTATGTCCGACATTTCCGTTGGAAATCATTTTGACCGTGAAAATAATTTCTTCATCTTCTCTTCCGGTGTACGTTAACTTTTCGTAGCGATAAATTTTGCTCATAATACTATATTTTGTTAGTTATTGTTTGACGAAATACTATTCACATTCTGGAGGTGGGCCGAAAAATGCTGGTTAAAATAAAAGTATAAAATAAAGGAATGTATTTTTCATTGTAAGATATTTTTGTCAAAAATTTATAAAAACTGAAAAAAAACTTTTTTTATTTTATGCGAGCCCCTAAATATTCTTTTATTTTGAAAAATAAAGTATGTTTTTTCCTATTTTATTAATCACGTCCTATTTAATGGAATAAAAAAATCCCAAATCCAGCATGCCTGAATTTGGGATCTTTAAAATTAGTAATGTTCTTTACTTCGAACGCTTATAGAACGGAATAAAATAGCTTACACTGTAATTAAATCCTACACCGAAATTTCCACCTTCATAAGTACGGTTGAAACCGGGAATGAATAAGTTGTCAAAATTATCAGGTTTCTTTTCGGTTACCATATAATTTAATCGAACCGAAAATCCTAAAAACAGGTTGTTTACCAGTTCCGCTTTAATACCCGTTACTACTTCGAGCCAACTGGCATTCAGTCCCTCAAATTTTTGCCCTGACTGGATAGTTGTTTCTCCATAATAGGGATTTGTATTGTAAATACTGTAACTGTTTAGTTGCTGGGAAAATGAACTTCCTGCATAACGCATTCCCACGTAAATCATATTTTCCATGTCCAGCCAGTTCCCGTAGGTGTTGTAATCAAAACCAACTTTCACATAACTTCCGTTGGCGGTAAAATTCAACTGGTCTTCATCAACGGTCTTCTTTTCGTTTCCGAACTCACCCGCGATGTAAACTTTCTTCGAAAACCGATAATCGGCAACGATTTCAAATCCTTTATAGTTATCGCTGTCGTATAGGGATTTTGCCAATCGGTGAAGATCGGCTCCGACACGAATTCCATAACGTTCTGTTTTGGGTTTTTTGACAGTATCTTTTACTTTTTCCTGTGCTGATAATGTTGTGATTGAAACCAACATTAAAGCTATGCTAAAAATAGATTTTAATGTGTGTTTCATTTTCATTATTGATGTTTGGTTGAGATACAAATCGTGATAAAATCCAAAGTGCGCCATCATCGGCTAAAACCGGATCTTCGTTTAGCTGAAAAACTGTTTTATAACCACAAGCTCTTGACACATAAACGTCCGTTCTTGTGTAATTAAAAATCAGTTCATCTGTATTATCATTATTTGGGTCAGTGTCGCTTCCATTTTGAATAAATTGAAGTACGGTTTGGTCTTCGTTTGTTCTTAGAGGAACTTTTATTTTACTAACGCCGTTAAAAGCAAAACCACTTGGAAAACCGGATGCTACCACACCAAGGTTGGTAACGGGTTTTAAAGTTTCCGGATTGGCTGCATCATAAAATTCAATTACCAGATTTGGTGTTGTCGGCGTTCCTTCCGCGCAGATATCATCTTTTTCGCAACTCCAGAAGGAATTGGCGGCTATCAACGAAAGGGCGATTATGGTTAGTTTTTTCATCTTTTTTTTCAATTCCGAAATCTAACTTCTTTTTTCTAAAAGTACAACATTTTCCACATGATGCGTTTGCGGGAACATATCCACCGGACGAACACGCGTTACTTTGTACATTTCATCCATTAAAGCCAGGTCACGAGCCTGTGTAGCCGAGTTACAACTAACATAAACCACTTTTTCAGGAGCAATGCTCAGAATTTGTTTTACTACATCAGCGTGCATTCCGTCACGAGGTGGATCGGTGATGATTACATCCGGATGTCCGTGGGTTTTGATGAATTCATCGTTGAACACATTTTTCATGTCGCCTACAAAGAATTCACAATTGGTAATGTTGTTGCGTTTCGCGTTTTCTTTTGCATCGGCAATTGCTTCGGGAACGGCTTCCACACCAATTACCTTTTTAGCTTTTTTCGAAACAAATTGTGCAATAGTTCCGGTTCCGGTATATAGATCGTAAACCAGTTCTTCACCGGTTAATCCTGCAAATTCTCTGGTGATGGAATATAATTCGTAAGCTTGGGCAGAGTTCGTCTGATAGAAAGATTTCGCATTAATGCTGAAATTCAGTCCTTCCATTTCTTCCAGAATATAATCTCTTCCTTTGAAAAGGATGATTTCCTGATCGTATAAGGTATCGTTGGCTTTCTGATTGATAACATATTGCAATGATGTGATTTCAGGGAAACGCTCCGCAAGGAAATTCATCATTAAGTCACGTTTTACCTTATCATCTTCAAAAAACTGGATCAGTACCATTATTTCTCCGGTTGAGGCGGTACGGATCATTAAAGTTCGTAACAACCCTTCATGGGTTCTTGGATTGAAGAACGACAGATCGTTTTCATTGGCAAATCTTCGGATTTCATTTCTGATATCGTTAGACGGATCCTGCTGTAAATGACATTTGTTGATATCCAAAATCTTATCCCACATCTTAGGAATATGGAATCCAACGGCATTCTTGTTATCCAGTTCGTTGCCTGAATCGATTTCTTCCTGCGTCATCCAACGTGAGCTCGAGAAACCGAATTCCATTTTATTTCTGTAGAAAAACTGTTCTTTCGATCCCAAGATTGGTTCAAACTCAGGTAATTCAATTTTTCCGATTCTTTTCAAATGATTGTAAACTTCCTGATTTTTATAGAACAATTGCTGCTCATACTTCATGTTCTGCCATTTACAGCCACCACAAACACCAAAATGTTCGCAAACCGGTGTTGTTCTGTGTTCTGAAAATTCATGGAATTTTATCGCTTTTCCTTCAAAGTAGGATTTACGCTTTTTAAATGTCTGAACGTCAACTACGTCGCCAGGAACGACATTAGGTATAAATATAACCTGACCTTCTGGGGCTTTTGCCACCGAAACGCCTTTTGCACCTGCATCAAGGACTTTTACGTTTTCGAATACGATTTTGTCTGTTTTTTTTCTTCCCATGGCGCAAAGATAAGGAAACAGTAGTCAGTTATTAATAATTGGAGCCGAGTTTTTATCGTAAGAATATGGTTAATAAAATCTCAATTAACATAAAATTAGTAAAGGGTTACTCTCGTAATAAATATTTTCGTTTGATATCTAACTGATGGTTATGCAAAAAATTTACGTTTTCTTAGTTTTTATGGGCCTTTCAACAACCTTGTTTTCACAATCTAAACTAGCAGGAAAAGTTCTGGATGAAAATAGTTTTATCCCGGATGTTGAAGTGATAAATGCCACTAAGAATCTGATTGCAAAAACGGATAGTAACGGAAGTTTTCAAATTTCTGCAGATGTAAATGATGAAATCGTCTTTTATTCAAAAAATTATAAGGAACGGCGTCTAAAGGTAAAAAAAGAAGATTTAAGCTCTGAAAACCAAATTGTTTTACAAACGAAAGAGATTGAATTAGATGAACTTAAGATTGAAAAAACACCAACTGTAAAAGTTGATTTGAGTTATGAAGCTCTGAAAACCGAAAAAATTAACAGAGACCAATCCAGACCACAACCCGTAGGTGTTTATACAGGAGAAATTCCCAACGGAATTGATTTTATAGCAATTGGCGGGAAATTGGTTAATGCAGTGAGCAATCTCTTTTCTGATGGAGAAAAAAAGAAAAAACCGGGCAAAGCAGAAAATTTTAGTGTTGTCGCAAAATATAGGTTTAATAATGATTTTTTTATCCGAAAACTGGATCTGAATGAAAATGAAATTGATTTGTTTCTGACTTTTTGTGAAATGGATAAAACGTCTAAAGAATTTAACAGAAAATCAGGAGAACTGGAATTGATGGATTATCTGTTTAAAAAGAGAAAGGAGTTTAAATAGCGATTTTCCGAAGATCACTGTCGGAACAGACACAAAAAAAATACGCCTTTGTTTAAAGACGTATTCCAAATAAAAGAAAAGTATGAATTAATAATAGATCGCGAAAGTTCCGTTTGTGACCGTAACAGGGGCTATCACACCGCCTGTATCCTGCATTGTTCCTGAAAAGGTTCCTTTAAGTTTTTTTTCAGTGTTTTCCCCAATGCTAACCGTAAAAGATTCCATGGGATTAGGCTGATAGTAATTATTGGATTCCAAATATTGTACAAAGAATACTTCACCACTATCTCGGGTCAGGTTCAGTTCAAAAGTGTTGTTAGGGTCATCAGCTGTGTGAGCTGTAATTTCTACGTCAGTATAATCTCCATAATCAATAACGTTTGCGTTTATTACTTTGAAGTTTTTCTGAACACCATTAATTTTAGCAGTAAAAGTATCTTCAGGTGTTGTGGGAGTTGGAGTATTATTTTCGTCATCCTTTGAACATGATGAAAGGAAACTGACCGACAGTATTGCAAAAAGCAGAATAATTTTTTTCATAATCTGGGTATTTTAAGTTCAACATTCAGTGAATTTAGCCATAATTGATGAATTTCTTTTTTTGTAAATGGTTAAAATCGTTGTTGTTAACTGTAAAATCGGCAAGCAACAAGTAAAGGGAAATTAGTTTGTTAGAAATTCATTCGTATTTTTGAATTCCTTTATTTGAAATAAATCGACATCAGTATGAAAACCCACTTAGCGCTTTTACGCGGAATCAATGTATCCGGACACAATATGATCAAAATGGAAGACCTTAAAGCTTTGCTGGAGCGTGTTGGGTTTGTTAATGTGCGGACATACATTCAATCAGGAAATGTTTTCATTGATTCGGAAGAAGAACATGCGCAGAGCGTAGGATTTAAAATCAAACAGGAAATCTTCAAAGAATGGGGTTATGATGTCCCGATCATTGTAATCAATAAAAATGATTTGGAAGCTTCCCTTAAAAATAATCCCTACCTGAAAGAGAAGGATGTTGATACCAAAAAGCTGTATTTCACTTTCATCTCAAAGGAATTAAGCGATAACAGCATTCATGAACTGAAAATGAGCCAGGTTAAACCGGATGAAGCGGTAATCGACAAAAACCGAATTTATATTAAATATGCAGTTGGAGCAGGGAAGACCCGTTTCGATCAGAAATACATAGAAAAAAAGCTAAATGTAACGGCAACCATGCGAAACCTGAATACCGTTACCAAGCTTTTGGAAATGTATAATGAGTAGTTAGTAGTTGTTTAAAGTTCGAATAAAAGCGACTAAATCCTGAATTTCTTTTTTAGAAAGGTTCAGTTTGTCCACTGGCAAAGTCTGATTCTCTAAATTTATATTGATCCCTGAGCCGCCACCGCGGTTGTAGAAGTCGATCACTTCCTCTAAAGTGTTGTAAACGCCGTTGTGCATATACGGAAAGGTAATGGCACTGTTCCGGACTGTCGGCGTTTTGAAAGCATGTTTTTTCAAGGGCGCTTTTGTTACCAGATATTCTCCTAAATCGGTATCAACAACAGCATTTTTTGTTGAATTTTTCGACGGAACACCCAGAACTTCACTCTCCGTTTCATTAAAAAGAGGAGGGACACAGCCGTTAAAAAGCGGAAAGAAATGACAGGTGGCGCATTTGGCTTTTCCCATATACAGGTTAAACCCGTTTTTTTCATTTTGTGAAAGCGAACTTTTTCCGCGAAGGTAATTGTCGAATTTGGAATTCAACTTCGATAAGGAGCGTACATAACTAGCCAACGCCTTTAACAGATTTTGTTCTGTAATTTCCTTATCATTCGGATAGACTTTCTGAAATTCGGCCTGGTATTTAGAACTGGATTTCACTTTTTCCAGTGCATCAGCAAAACTTCCGTGCATTTCATCTTTATTGTTGATGACCGCTTTGGCCTGATCTTCAAGATAATTCACACGTCCGTCCAAAAACAATGTACTCTGGAAACCTGAATTTAAAAGAGTAGGTGTATTTCTGGATAAAGCTTTAGATGCAACAGCCTTTGTATTATGATCCGCATAACCTTGAGAAGGGATGTGACAACTTACGCAGGAAACATTATTGTTCCCGCTTAAAATGGTGTCAGAGAAAAGTTGTTTGCCTAACGAAATTTGATTTTGAGAAGGATTTCTATTATAGGCAGGCGCAAAATAATTAACGTTGAAAGCGGTTTCTTCAAAAACTGAAGGTGCGTCAAAATTGAGAGCGCCCGGATACGGATTGTTTTTAATATTCAGTTGTTTCTGGATCTGATGAATTTTTTTCGAAATAGGAATGCAGTACTTTTCGATAAATGTGGCACGGTCAAAAGTGTCGAAATTTTGATTGGAATTCAGATAAGCAGCGGTTTCATCCAGTAATTTTGAAAACCATTTATCTTCCTTGAAAAGGCTGACAGTCTCCCCAATACTTTCAATGACAACTTTAGTTTCCGGAAGCGAATGCAGAGTGACAGGCGAATCAAATCCCGAAATTCCCAGGCTCATCATTCGTAACATAGCTAATTTTTGGGCTTCAAAGATATTGCTGTCGGAGAGTTGGATGTTTTTAATGGTCATTATTGCTGCTTGCGCATAACCATTTAAAATTCCAATCTCTTTCCGAAGTTCCAGCCAATCCGTTTCATCTGAAAAAAGCAATTCTTCCACTTTTTGAAATCCGCTCGCTTGTTCTTCTTTACGGCTGTTTTCGTTAATGTCATTTCTGTCGATGGGAGCTCCATTTAATTTCAAGGCTGTTTCCGGAAGATAAAATGCCAAAATCGCTTCTGTTTTTTTGTATGACAGACGCGCTTCTTTGAATTTCTGTTGTGCCGACTTTTTATCTAAATCGTTTTGGACGATCTCATTCAACTCGGCCGTTTTTTTCGCAAAATCAATATAATTTTTGAAAAGAAGATGCTTGGTTTTTTCGGATGGAGGAATAGATCCGAATTCTTTTTTCTGACAGGAAATAAAACAAATTATAGACAAGAAAAGGATAATGGTTTTCTTCATGCTGGGGAAATTGAAAATTAGGAACATGATGGCTCACGTTCCTAATTTGTTACTAGTTTTATATTAAAATTATCTTGGTAAACCTTTAATTAAAACCACCTGGCTTCCCTGATTTTCACTAGGACGAACGGTTCCGCCATCTACACCTTTAAATGCATCCGTTTTCCATGTGTGAGGCTGAATGGAAAGCATGAAGGTGTCTTCGATACCAATCGTTTCGGATACGTCAATCAATGCGCCGTATTCCCATGAACCTAAGGCAGAAGTCGCACTAAGGAATTTGTTGTTAGGGTCAGTACGTTTGTGATCTAATTCGAAAACTACTTTTAGTTCTTTTGTTGCGATATTATACTGATAGATGTATGCATCATGTGTTTCGTCGCCATATCCGTTGGAATCTTCCTGAATGTAAACGTAGTTTTTGGTTACACAGATGTTATCCGGATTTTGAAATAATTTTGCTTTTCCGTTGCGGTTATCGCCGTCTAAGACCAAAGTCAGTTTACCGGTTAAAGCATTGTTTGCATCTAATTCCAATTTATAAACACGTCCGTATTTTGATCTTGAATTGTCAGCATTAGCTCCAGTGTTGTTTTGACCTGTTACATTGAAGTAGATTTCTCTTTCTTTTCCGGCTTCTTTTCTGTAGTCGATATCCTCAACACGTCCAAACGTAATAGCATTCAGGTTTTGAGCCGCCTGATTGTTCTGTAAACCGGTATTGGTTTTTGCATTTGGAACTTCAACGAACTGAACCGGATATGTGTTGTTCTCAGCCATCGTTCTTTCGTTGGCAACATTGTCGGTGCGTTTTAAAACATAAACTCTTCCGTTGTTTAAATCACCCGTAGATGATTTGTACATCACCAATTGTCCGCCGTAAGTACCGGAATCATCATCACCTAATAAAACCACCGTTTGTGCAGTGTAAGCATTTTTAGATAACGGCACAGCGTTTTCCGTACTCCATCTTCCGAAACCTAAAACTGGTCTTGGCGTCGAGTTATTTGCTTTTGTATCAAAAGGAGTAATACCGTGTACCTGAGACTCGCTGTCGCTTTCACCTGCAGTTAAGAAAAGTGGTCCGAATCCGTGGATTTCAGGCATCGCTAACGTTGCAGAACATAATCTGTTTCCTGATCCATTCGAATTCAGAACATATTCACCTGCAACGGGTTTGAAGGTTTTGTCCAATTTGATTTTTGAAACCGAGAAGTTATCTTCATTATTTACCAAAAAAGTAAAAGTTCCGTCAGCGTTTTTATATAATCCGGAACCGTCAGCCGATCCTCCGAAAGTGTACTCAGGAGTTTCTCTGAAATCGTCCTCACTTGAAAGTAAAGCGTATGTTTTTAATGAAGAGAATTCGGGTTTGGCGTTTAAAAGGGCCGGAGTTACAGAATAATTTTCAATGAAACTTGATTTGATGGCTCATTGGTGGTTGGGGTCGAACCTTCATCATTATTACAGGCAACTAAGCCGATAAGCATTGTTGAACCTAAAAAGGCATAAGTAAACTTCATGTTTTTTTGTTTTTTTGTTAGACAAGGCAAACCTACAGAAGCTATGTTAAGCTAATTTTGCTCGATTATTCTGATAATGTTATTTTTTAAAACATTTTTATTTGAATTTGTTAACTAACTGTAAAATGAAAAATTTCATTTATTTTTGTTATATTTAAAACAAAACACCATCATATTTGTTATAAAAATATTAAAATAAATGGTGGAAGATTACTTTTTTCATTTTGAATTAGTAACTTGCGTTCAAATTACATTTTGTGCGTTTAAGTACTAAATACAACTACTAAATCCCAGTTAATAATGCAAGTTTTAGAAAAAATGAGTTCAGCAGAGGCAATTCAGTTAGAAGACAAATACGGAGCACATAACTATCATCCGCTACCGGTTGTTTTAAGTAAAGGAGAAGGAGTTTATGTGTGGGATGTTGAAGGAAAGAAATATTATGATTTTCTTTCTGCTTATTCTGCTGTAAATCAAGGTCACTGTCATCCAAAGATCGTTGGAGCAATGATGCAGCAGGCACAAACCCTTACGCTTACATCCCGTGCTTTTTACAATGATAAATTGGGCGTTTATGAGGAGTTTGTAACCAAATATTTTGGATTTGACAAGGTATTGCCGATGAATACTGGTGCAGAAGCTGTTGAAACGGCTTTGAAATTGTGCCGTAAATGGGCTTATGAAAAGAAAGGCATTAATGAAAACGAAGCTCAGATAATTGTTTGTGAGAATAACTTCCACGGAAGAACAACAACGATCATATCTTTCTCAAATGATGAGAATGCACGTAAGAACTTCGGTCCTTATACTGCAGGTTTTATCAAAATCGCTTATGATGATATTGACGCTTTGGAAAAAGCAATTACTTCTTCACCAAACATTGCAGGTTTCCTAGTAGAACCGATTCAGGGTGAGGCAGGTGTTTATGTTCCGACCGAAGGTTATTTGGCAAAAGCAAAGGCTTTGTGTGAAAAGCATAATGTTTTATTCATTGCCGATGAAGTTCAAACCGGAATTGCGCGTACCGGAAAATTATTAGCAGTACAGCACGAAAATGTGAAACCGGATGTTTTGATTTTAGGTAAAGCTATCTCAGGAGGTGCTTATCCTGTTTCTGCTGTTTTAGCTGATGATGCTATCATGAATGTGATCAAACCGGGTCAGCATGGTTCTACATTTGGTGGTAACCCTATTGCTGCTGCTGTTGCCATCGCTGCTTTAGAAGTTGTTACTGATGAAAAATTAGCAGAAAATGCAGAACGTTTAGGGCAAATTTTCCGTACTGAAATCGGGAAGTATATTGAAACATCAACGATTGCAACTTTAGTACGCGGAAAAGGATTGTTGAACGCAGTTGTAATTAACGATACGGAAGAAAGTGACATGGCTTGGAATATCTGTATGGCTTTGCGCGATAATGGTTTATTGGCAAAACCTACGCACGGAAACATTATCCGTTTTGCTCCACCTTTAGTTATGACTGAAGAGCAACTTTTAGATTGCGTCCGAATCATCACTGAAACTTTAAAACAGTTTGAAAAATAGATAGAAATAAAAAATCCGCTGAAAAGCGGATTTTTTTTATGTTTTGAGGGAATAATTATTGTCCCAATAGTTCTCTCATTTTTTCTCTCATTAGTGCTTCGTCCTGCATAGCGTCTAATCCAAAATAACTGATCATCGCGATTATTATAGCCAACCAAATCAGTCCCAGAACAATCCCGATTATGCAAAGTACTTTTCCGGTCTTGACATTACCAAGATTTGAATACCGATCTGGATTTCCGGAAGCCAACTTCATATCTTTATTGGCGAGGTAAAGTCCGATTCCTCCTAAAATAGCACCTATTCCGTAACAGAGACATGTTAAAATAGCGAGAACGCCCAAAATGATTGCCGGAGTGGCATTTGGTAATTTTTCCTGGACATCAAAATTTTTAAAGTTAGTTTCTTCCATAATTGTTTTGGTTAGATATAAAAATGCTTAATAAAATAGGAAACGACCATAATTACGGCGTTTACTATTGCTAAAGTTACTATTGGTCTGTGATAATTTCTGGATTTATCGATAAAACTGATTCCAACAAAAGCAAGGAAGAGCAGTAGGGTATAAATAGCCGGATACATCTTGAAAGCCGAAACAAACTCTCCTTTGATCAACAAAAGAAGAGCTCTTTGTGTCCCGCATCCGAAACATTCAATACCCAAGAGTTTTTTGCTTAAGCAGGGCAGCATGTATTCTTCCATAGTAAGCTTTTTCTGAAGCAATTTAACAAAAAAATATAAGTTATAAAATAATGAAAGGATATTTTGAAAGTTTACTAATTTTGAAATCTTAATCGAAAGAAATGAAAACAATTTATATCATACTTATTTTTGCGGTGATGGGTTGGGCTTTTTATGAGCAGACGAAACCGGAGCCAAATATCTTCATTCAGGTTATCGGTGTATTGGTTTTCTTTTTCGGAATGATGAAACTAATGTCGAAAGTATCCTCTAATTCTAAAGATAAAGAAGATGAAGATGTTTAATATTGGAGATAAGGTTTCAGTACTTGATGATGATTTCAACGGGATAGTGGTCGGTTTTCAGAAGGACCAGATTCTGATTGAGACAGAAGACGGTTTTCAAATGTCGTATGCAGCAAATGAATTGGTTAAAGAGCAGGAAGTCAGTGATATAAACTCCTTTACTTCAAATCAGAGTATAAGTCAGATATTAAAAGACAAGGAACTTCCGCAAAAGCGTTCTTTTGTAAAAGAGAAGAAATCTCGTAAAGACGAATTCGTTTTAGAAGTGGATTTGCACATCGAAAAACTGGTGCCATCAAGACGCGGGATGTCGAATTTTGATATTCTGAATCTGCAGATGGAAACAGCAAAAGGACAGTTGGATTTTGCCATTAGAAACAGAATGCCAAAAGTGGTTTTCATCCACGGAGTGGGCGAAGGCGTACTAAAAGCCGAGTTGGATTTTCTTTTAGGCCGTTATGATGGAATTTCGTTTCAGGATGCTAATTATCAAAAATATGGTTTAGGCGCTACCGAAGTTTATATCAAGCAAAACCCGAACCGTTAAGAGTTTACGGAGTGGTAGTATAATTTCCAAATAAATACTCATCGTACACAAAACTGTTTTGTGAACTTACGAATTCCATATTTTTCAGTTTTATCTTGTGATTGTAGCCGGTCACTGTAGTTTCTCCGGTATCAGGATCGGTAGTCGTTATTTCAGTAGTTACAATTTCTACCGTGCCGCCGTCAGCCGCATCCCATTCCTGTTCAACCACCGGTGTTGCCGGCGGAACTGATGAGCAAATTACCGAATTTGAAGCATCGCTGCTATATTTACGGTAGATAACGCTGTTCTCAGATGAGATCGTTGCAATTCTTGGTTGTCCTTCCGGTGTAACTTCATTTGCGAAAAAAGAAGCAGGAATGTCAAGTAATAATAATTCCGGACCATTGATTTTAAATAAAGGATCTTTGTCACTGCATTTCTCAATGGCAACCGAGTCGAAATTGAACGTCTGAACAACCAAATCGCCATCGTCACAAGAGGTTAGAAGCAATACGCAAACCAATAATCCTACTATTTTTCTCATAAGTGTATTTTTTTAAATGGTTGTGATTTTACCATTTTTAAAATTTCAATTTTCAGGATGTTTTGCCTCATAATATGTAAAGGCATGGGACAAAAATAACATTTTTAGATTGTAAAAGCTAATAAAAGCCCTGTTGAAAATTCAGTATTATTCCTATATTTGGTGGCCAAATGAAAAATTTATTTATGTCATCTAAACACCAAACCAATTATCCTGCTCTTTATACGCTGATTACCGTTTTCTTTTTTTGGGGATTTATCGCAGCAGGAAACAGTATTTTCATTCCTTTTTGTAAAAGTTATTTTCAACTTGACCAATTTCAGTCCCAGTTAGTTGATTTCGCATTTTATACAGCCTATTACGTTGGAGCTTTGCTGCTTTTCATCTTCGGAACCTCAAAACAGAAAGACATTGTAGGTAGTTGGGGATACAAAAAAAGTATCGTTTTTGGATTATTGTTTTCCGCTTTGGGAGCAGGAGCCATGATTATTGCAGTGGAAGCAAATCTTTACGCAGGAATGCTGGCCGGATTGTTTATTGTGGCATTAGGTTTTTCATTACAGCAAACGGCTGCAAACCCATTCGCAATTTCATTAGGAAATCCTAAAACAGGTGCAGATCGTGTAAATCTTGGAGGAGGAATTAACTCTTTTGGTACGACTATCGGACCATTGGTTGTTGCTTTCGCTCTTTTCGGAACTACAGCTTCTGTTACGGATGACCAGATCAAGGATTTGGATTTGAATAAGGTAGTTTTATTATATATCTGTGTTGGATTGTTGTTCGTTGCTGCGGCAGCAATGTTCAGATTTTCTAAAAAAGTGCCGGAGGGAATTTCCAATGAGCCGATGGAGAAGGCTAATAAGGCACTGCGCACTTTGGTTGTTATGACCGGATTACTGGCAATTATGTTTGCTCCTGTGTTCAACAGTTATAAAAGTGAGGAGGCCGGCACGATTGAAATGTTAGAAAACAGAATTGAAACTATAAAGAAAGAAAGTTTTGGCCGAAAAGTAAAAGAATTGTCCGGTGATGATCTTTTTAAATTCAGAGCAGAGGTTAAGGATCATGAAGCCGAAATCAAAGAAATAAAAAGCGGATTAGAAAAATACAGAATGTACTGGCTGTTTGGTGCTTTAACAGTTGTAGTGGGCGGATTGCTTTTCTCGTACAAATCAGCGCAAAAGAACAGCGAAGGTTGGGGAGCAATGCAGTACCCGCAATTAGTGCTGGGAATGTTGGCTATTTTTACCTATGTTGGAGTAGAAGTAGCGATTGGAAGTAATTTAACGGAGTTATTGAAACTGAAAGAATTCGGTGCCTTTACCGTTTCAGACAGTGCACCATATATTTCGATGTATTGGGGAAGTTTGATGATAGGGCGTTGGGCCGGAGCTATCAGTGTTTTCCATTTGAATTCAGCTAAGAAAACCATGGCTTTAATCATTGTTCCGTTAATCGCTTTTTCAGTGATTATCGGTGTAAATATGTTGGCGAAGAAAGACATGTCTGCTTTATATTATTATGTGGTATGTGTTGTTTTACAGGTGGTGGCTTTCTTCATCAGTAAAGACAAACCTGCACGTACATTAACTGTTTTTTCAGCTTTCGGCGTAGCAGCAATGTTAATCGGATTGTTTTCAACAGGGACAGTTGCAATATACGCTTTCTTAGCAGGTGGTTTAGCTTGTAGTATTATGTGGCCGGCTATTTTCAGTTTAGCGATTATCGGTTTAGGTAAATACACTTCACAGGGTTCTGCATTCCTGGTAATGATGATTTTAGGTGGAGGAATTATTCCGCCGATCCAAGGAAAATTATCAGATATCATCGGAATTCACCAATCCTACATTATTCCGGTAGTATGTTTCGGTTATTTGTTGTTCTTCGCAGTAGCTGTAAAATCAATTCTTAAAAAGCAGGGAATCGAGGTGGATGAAATTGAAGCCGAGGGCGGACACTAATTCCAAATCTTAATAAAATAATAATATCAGATTCGGAGCAGAGGAAATGCCTTACCTTTGCTCCGAATTTCTTTTTTATGCGTATCAATAAATACTATCTGGCTGCCATTACGGCTTTCGTTATATGGGGTTTCTTCAGTCTGGCATTAAAGCCGATTCACCATTATCCATCATTGGATATACTGTTTTATCGTGTGTTTTTGAGTGTGGTGCTTATTTCTGCCATTAATCTTTTTCTAAGAAGAAAAGTACTTCTGAAAGACTGGAAAAATTTTCAGAAACAGACCAAATCAGATAAGAATAAGATCATTCGTGTGAATGTCGGCGGAGGATTACTGCTTACGGCCAATTGGTTTATATTCATTTTTGTGATGAACCACATCAGCGTGAAAGCCGCATCATTTGCTTATTTAGTTTGCCCGATTCTCACTACGGTTTTGGCCTTTTTTATTTTAAAAGAAAGATTGAGTAAGTGGCAGTGGATTGCGGTAGGAATCAGCGTTTCAGGATGCGTACTACTGTCTTTCAATAGTTTTGCGGATATTTTCTACAGTCTGATTGTAGCTTTGACATACGCTCTATATCTGGTTACACAACGAAAAAATACTCAGGTGGATAAGCTTGTCGGACTTAATATTCAGATTCTGACAGCAGGATTAATTATTCTCCCGTTTTTCCCGGCATTTAGCGGGCCGGTTCCAACGGAAAGTTTGTTCTACATCTGTTTGCTTTTCATTGTGGTCCTTTTTACGATAATCCCCTTGTTTTTGAACTTGTACGCACTTAAAGGAGTGAATTCATCAACGGTAGGAATCATGTTATATATCAATCCGATACTGAATTTCCTCTTAGCTGTTTTTTACTACAAGGAAGAAGTGACCGAAATACAGATGATCTCTTATTCACTGATTTTAATTTCCATTATAGTTTTCAACGAAAAACTTATCTTTAACAGAAAATTGAAAGACAACAGAGTTACGGAATAAAATGAAAAACATATACCTAGATAACGCGTCTACAACTCCAATTCGTCCGGAAGTCGTACAGGAAATGACAAAAGTGCTTTCGGAAGATTTCGGAAATCCTTCTTCTACACACAGTTTTGGTCGTAGTGCTAAAGTATTGGTGGAATCGGCCCGAAAATCGATCGCTAAACACATAAACGCGAATGCATCTGAAATTATTTTTACTTCCTGCGGAACAGAAGCCAACAACTGGATTTTGCGTTCCTGTGTTCGCGATCTGAAAATCGAAAGAATCATTACAAGTAAAATTGAACATCACGCGGTTTTACATACAGCGGAAATGTTAGTGCAGGAGTATGGTATTCAGGTGGATTTTGTGAACATAAAATCCAATGGTGAAGTAGATTTTACGGATCTGGTGGAGTTGCTTTCACAAAACAAAAAGACATTGGTGAGTTTAATGCACGTGAATAACGAAATCGGAACGGTTCTGAATCTGGAAAAAGCCGTTCGAATCAGTCACGATTATAACGCCTTATTTCATACCGATACGGTTCAGTCGATCGGAAAAACAGAAATCGATGTGCAAAATGTACCGGTTGATTTTCTGGTTGCCAGTGCGCATAAATTTCATGGTCCAAAAGGAGCAGGGTTTGCTTATGTGAAGAAAAATTCCGGTTTGCAGCCCATGATTTACGGTGGTGAGCAGGAGAAAGGTCAGCGTGCCGGTACGGAAGCCGTGCATCAAATTGTTGGAATGGCAAAAGCTCTTGAATTGTCCTATGAAAATCTTGAAGCCGAAAGAAGGCTGATATCGGAATTAAAAAAATATACCATTGAACGTTTGGAAGTTGATTTCCCTGATTTTAAGATCAATGGAGAGGAAACGTTTTATAATATACTGAATGTGAATTTACCGTTATCCGAAGAAAAAACTTCGATGCTGTTGTTTCATTTGGATATGAAAGGAATTGCTGTTTCCCGTGGCAGCGCCTGTCAGAGCGGAAGTATCAAACCATCTCACGTTTTAGCTGAAATTCTTGATAGTGAAGAAGTGAAAAAACCGAATTTGCGGATTTCTTTCAGCCATTATAATTCGAAAGACGATGTCGATTCCTTTATGGAAGTATTAAAAAGTATATAGCAAGAAGCAGCAACTAAGCTGCTTTTTTTATTTCGGATTTGTGTTGCTTTTTTCCTGATTCCTTTTTTTCTCTTTTTCCTGCTTTTTAAAATAGCCTCTGAAGAGAAAATTATGTTTCATGGCTTCCATGTTCTCATTCAGTTTTATGCTCGCCTTATTAATGTTGCTCATGGTGGAATCTATTTTCTGAACGAGTTTCGGATCGTTAGAGAGATAATTTATGGCGCCTTTTCCATCTTTGGCGTTTGCTATCGTTGCGTTTAGATTCTTAACAGCATCGTCAATCTTCAGGCTGGAATTCTCCAGGTTTTTTACCATTTGTTTTATTGAATTTGCAATTGCCGGATCGTTTAATGTCCCAATGACATTGTCTTTTCGGTTTAAGGAAACAATCAGCTCATTTAAACTCGCAGCCGATTCCTTAAGATTTTGGCCTGTTTCTTTTAAATCAGATGCCATTTCTGTATTGCTTATCAGCATTCCTATGGTGCCTTTTCCTTCGGTAATTTCTTTTGTTATTGTAACGAGGTTGGAAGTTATGGCGGCTGCATTTTCATTAGTTACACTCAATGTTTTAAGCATTTCTTCCGTACTGACACGATTTAGGGATTTCAGCGTATCACCTTCTGTAACGGAACCGGTCTTGCCTGTTCCCGGAAGAATGCTGATGATTTTATTTCCGACCAAGCCGTCTGAGCTAATTGTCGCGGAAGCATCTTTATCTATATATGTAACAATTTTATTGTCGATGTCCATTTTTACTTTGATAACTGTATCGCTAATCATTTCGATAGCGGTGACCGTACCAACATTGACACCGGAATAGCGTACATTATTTCCAAGTTGCAATCCGTTTACGTTGCTAAAAATGGCATTTATCTCGGTATTTTTACCAAATATATTTTGCTTTTTACCAATAAAATATACGGCGAGAATAAAGAGTAATAAACCGACGATAACGAATATTCCGAGTTTTATTTTCTGTCCTGTTGTTTTTTCCATCGTCATATCATTTAAAAAATGCCTGTATTTTAGGATCCTTTGAAGAAGCAAGTTCCTGAAAAGTGCCTTCAGCATAATTAATTCCGTCCAGCAACAGTATCATTCGGTTTGAAATTACACGCGCGCAATCCACATCATGAGTAATGATGAGCGATGATGTTTTGTATTTTTTCTGTACCGATTGCATCAGCATTATAATTTCTTTTGATGTGATAGGATCTAACCCTGTTGTTGGTTCATCATATAATATTATTTTAGGTTGGAGTATTAATGTTCGCGCAAGTGCTATTCTGCGCTTCATTCCTCCCGATAGTTCACTCGGCATCAAGTCGATCGCATTTTCAAGTCCCACATTCTGTAATGCAGTGACTACCATTGGTGTTGTATCTTCAATGATTCCAAATTTTTTGGTGTGTCTTCGTAAGGGAAATTCCAGATTTTCTCTAACGGACATCGAATCATACAGCGCACTTCCCTGAAAAAGAAAGCCGATTTCGGTGCGCAATTCATCCAAATCCTCCTGCTCCAATTCCAGAATATCTTTTCCCATGATTTCGATCGATCCGCTGTCCGGTTCTTCTAGCCCCACGAGACATTTGATCATAACTGATTTTCCCGCACCCGATTTTCCCATTATAACCAGATTCTCACCTTCGTTAAGAACCATATTAAACCCGTTCAGGACTTCAGTAGCGCCATAGCTCTTCTTAAGATCCTTGATTACGATTACTGGTTTATCGAAAGTGGTCGTTTCCATAATTATTGATTATAAAATATATCGGTTACCAGAACGGCTATAAAATCAATAATAAAAAGCAGCATCGACGTATAAACTACCGCCGAATTTGCTGCAATTCCAACGCCGGCAGTTCCTTTTTTGCAATTGTATCCTTTAAAACAGCCAACCAGTCCAATGGCAAATCCAAAAAAGAAGGTTTTTATGGTGGAAGGAATCAGATCACTGAATTCCAGATGTCTGAAAACCTGATTAAAATACAGCAGAAAAGATACATTCCCTTTTGTGTGTTCCACCAGAAAGGAGCCGTAAATTGCAATGGCATCCGCAAAGAAAACCAGAATAGGGAGCATGAAAGTAGTGGCTAAAATTCTCGTGACTACCAAGTATTTAAAAGGATTCGTCCCGGAAACTTCCATCGCGTCAATTTGTTCTGTTACCCGCATTGAACCTAATTCGGCACCAATTCCCGAACCGATTCGCCCGGCGCAGATTAAGGCCGTAATAATCGGTCCGATTTCCCGAATGATGGAAATACTGACCATTGACGGCATCCAGGATACTGCACCAAATTCCTGAAGCGTAGGGCGTGACTGCAATGTAAAAACCAATCCGATGATGAATCCGGTGACTCCTACCAAAAGAAGTGACTGATTTCCCATGGCATAACATTGACGCAGGAATTCCTTGAACTCATAAGGAGGCTTGAAGACTTCTTTAAAAAACCGATGCGCAAAATAGGTGAGTTCTCCAATTTCAGCGAAAAAGGGTTGAATCGGTTCAACTATTTTACTATTTGTATTCATCGTTTAAGGTATTGGAAAAAACAATAAATCCGTTTCGTCTTCACAAAACGGATTTAGTATCGATTTATAATGCTTTAAATTGCATCGGTTTCCTTAGTATTCGACGAGTCATTTTATTCTGCCGTTGTAGGATCGATGATTGAAGCTACCTGACTCACTGAATTTGCCGGGAATCCACCTTGTTTTGCATGCTCACGAACCATTTCTTCATTCGCGGCGATATAAACACAATAGATCTTGTCGTCTGTGACATAACTGTGAACCCACTGAATATCGGGTCCCATTTTAATCAGTACACCACAAGAGGTTTGTGCAATATCTTTCAATTGTTGTGCGTTAAGTTTACCGGCTCCCGGGATTTCTCTTTCTATTACATACTTTGGCATAGCATTTAAATTTTTGGTTACTATTTTTTACTGCTGATTGCAATACTTTTTTTTTGAATATGATACCAGATCGTCTCAAAAGGGAATATTAAAGTTACGAATTAATGTTTTTCTTGTTAATTGACTGAAAGTTAAATCGTTGTAGTAATAAAAAAAACCGTTCTGTTTACACAAAACGGATTTTTTAACACATCAGATCATCTATTTTTTTGGAGCTGGTGTGGCAGCTGTTTTTGCTTTTTTATTACCCGGATGTTTTAGTTCCGTTACAACCATCTTAATAGGCATCATGCCCAGATTTTTTGCCATATGCGTTACTGCAGGTATAAATAATGCATCGCCGGCTTTAATATCCATTACTACAGGAGCTTTGCCTTTATCTGTGATTTCTAATTTCCCGTCTGTGAGTGCATACGCAACATGGTTGGGATGACTATGCCACGGAGTAGACTGTCCTGCGGCAAGTTCGATTTCGATTACTCTGACATGGTCATTATCGAGTACTACTTTTTTGTAAATGGTCGGAGCTACCACAACGGGATCCTGAGCATACAGATGGTTGCTGAGTATAGGAAGCACTCCGAAAAGGAATAACATTGAAACTAGTTTGATTGCTTTCATCGTATTTTCATTTTTTTAATTGTTATGATTCGTTTTTTGTCATCTTGTTCAGAACAAGTTTAAAGGTCGAAATTCAAAATAATAGCAAACAATTAAGTGTACGATGGAATGAGGCGGTAATAAATTCTCCCTAAATATTTAGGAAATAAAATAATTAATAAAAATAGCAAGCGCTTGAATAACAGTATTTTAGTCAGTGCTAAATTACAAAAAATTATGCAGATTTTGATTCGTTTTTGCTATACGTCGATTTATTAATCAAAATTTAAGTTATACTGACTATCATAAACAAACCTTTTTATACGTCAATAGATTTTTTAATGATTTCAACAAAATTTGCTTTGCTGATAGGTTTCACTATGTAGTCGGAAACGTCATTGATATTTTTAGCCCTTGAAATATCTTCCGGAGATACTGATGACGTAATAATGTAAATAATAATGGACTTACTTATCTGGGGTTTAATAGCTTTATATTCGTCCAAAAATTGCCATCCGTCCATTATAGGCATAAAGAGATCCAGGAAAATTATATCAGGCAATAAATCAGGATTATTTGCATTTTCGGTCAAATAATCTATTGTTTCCTGGCCATTGCCAAAGACTTTAGTTAAATCAACCAGATTAGTTTCTGCAACTATCCGCTTGGTTAAATATACAATAATCTCATCATCATCAACCAGAACAATTTTTTTCTGTTCATTCATATGGCAGGAATTTTTTATTTCAAATTATTGATAATTTTTTCAAATGGGGTTTAAATATTTTTTTCATTTTGGAGGATGATTGACTATCATCCAAAATAATCCAAGATCTTTAATAGTATTGAAAAAATCGGTACTTTCGACCGGTTTTACTATATAACTGTTTGCCCCAAGTTCGTAACATCGTTTAACATCAGGATCTTCTTTAGACGAGGTAAGCATTACAATGGGAATTGTTTTGTGTTGCTCATCGGATTTTAATTTTTGAAGCACTTCTATACCTGATAGTTTTGGCATCTTTAAATCCAATAATATCAATTTGGGATGTTCCTTATCGTTTCGGGAAGAATAAGCACCAAGACAATAGATAAAATCCAATGCTTCCGCTCCGTCTTTAACATGGAAAATGGTATTGGTCAAACCACTTTTTTTAAGGGCATGTGTTGTTAATATAACATCATCTATATTGTCATCAACAAGTAAAATTTCGACATTATTGTAATTCATAGTATCTTGATTTATGAGTTGTTTTTCGGTAAGCTGAAATAGAAAGTACTTCCTTCATTTAATTTGGATTCCGCCCACACTTTTCCGTTATGGCGGTGAACTATTTTCTGAATAATCGCCAGGCCAATTCCGGTCCCTTCAAATTCTTCCTGCGAGTGTAATCGTTGGAAAACGCCAAAAAGTTTGTCATAATACTGCATGTCGAATCCCACTCCGTTGTCTTTTACATAATAAACAATAACATCATTTTGATCGTAGGAGCCAATTTCAATTTGTGCATCGGGGTTATGTTTCGAGAATTTTATCGCGTTCGATATCAGATTGACCCAGACTTGTTTGATTAATGTGAGTGTACCTTTTGTGGTGGCTAACTCATTTATAATAAATTTGATTTCTTTTGAATTCCATGCCATTTCCTCAGCGACTATCGATTTTACCATCGCGGTCATATTAATTTCGATAGTCGTCAGTTCGGTTCTTCCCAACCTTGAAAAAGTGAGCAGATCATCAATGAGTTCTCCCATTTTTTTTGAATTTTTTATGATTGCAGTAAGAGCATTTTGCCCGTCGGGATCCATTTTTGCAGCATAATCTTCCTGAATGATTTGAGAATAACCGTTAATGGCTCTTAGGGGAGACCGTAAATCATGGGAAATGGAATAGGAAAAGGCTTCCAGTTCCTTGTTTACCTCTAAGTATTGTTCTTCCGAGTTTTTGAGATCACTGATATCCGTCTCAACGAATACTAGTTTACTTAACTGTCCGTCGGGATCGAAAATAGGAGTTAAGGTTGTTTGGATCCATAACTGGTGGGAGCTTTTAGTCGGAGTCATGTTTTCATAAGTGACTGACTTACGTAGACCAATGGATTCATTAATTAAATTTTCTATGTTATCATTACCGCTGACTTCAAAAATATTCCGCCCTCTTTTTTTAGTATATTCTTCAATGGATTCCCATCCGAATAATTTTGAAAAACCCTCGTTAAACCATTCAACATCCCCATTTGCGTCGGTAATAAAAACGCCGTTAGCAGTTTCACGTGCTACAATGGAAAGCTTTTCAAGTTCTTTGTTTTTATCTTCAATTATTTTATTTGCTTTTGCTTTAATGGTAAAGCGGCTATAAATTACAGCTAATAGCAAGAGCATCATCAGGATACTTGCCAAGAGGTAATTACTAATCGTATTCTGTTGTTTTAATTTTGTGTTTTGTAATTCGCGGTTTTTATTGAGCAGGGAAATTTCCTTATCCTTTTTTTCCGATTCATATTCTACCTGTAATCGGATTAAAGTTTTTGCTTTTTCTTCATTAAGAACGCTGTCAGAATACTTTTCATAGAGCACGCGATTTTTGTAGGCCTTTTCAGCTTCATTTTGAGCGAGATATATTTCGGAGAGTATTCGGTAGTGATTTTTTAAATGTCCCATATAATCACCACTTTGTGCCAATTTCATATATTCTTTGGACAATTCAAGTGCCTTGTCGTAATCTTTGTTCTCTTTGTAAGTGATAATGATTTTTTGTAAAACATCCAGCGTATAATTCAGATTTTTACTTTTTTTACCGGCATTATAGGATTTTATGTAGTAATCTAAAGCAACATCATATTTTTTTTGAGCATAAAATGCTTCACCAATATTTTCATAATTAATACCTGTCCTTACTTCATCCTTTAATTCCTCTGCTATTTTTAAGGATTGGAACGAATACTCGAGTGATTTTTTTAAGTATTCTTCAGACGGGTTTAATCGGTTGTAACTAAGATATAAATTGGAAATATTGAGTAGAGAAACGCATATTCTTTCCTGATTATTGATTACTTTATAATAGTTTAGAGCCTTGTTATATAATGTTAGGGCTTTCTGAATATAAGAAGTTTCGTTCATGCTGGCTGATTGATCCATATTTACATGTCCCATCACCATATAGCAGGACGCTACTTTGAGTTTATTATCTATTTCATCATACAGATTCAGTGATTTTGAAAAGTTATCTATAGATTTCGAATAAATATGGATTTCTTTATAAATGTACCCCAATTCAAAGTAGGCATCGGCCAGTCCGGCTTTATCGTGAAGTTCTTCAAATATCTTAAGTGCGGCGATGGTTTTATCGAGTGCGAACGTCATATTGTTCTGTTGCCGATAAATTTTGGAGAAGACCAAAAATGCGTTAGCTTTTACTTTTGAAGAATTGATTTTATGGGATAGGTCAATTGCTTCAGAGGCATAAAGTTGCGCTTTTTTTATATCGTATTGAATCAACTCGTTGCTTAATGAAACTAATGCATTAGCTTTACTACTGTCTGTTGTGGCAGTTTTAATGATATTTTCGAGTGAGTCCCTTGCTTTAAAATTTTGCGCAATAATTTTGCACTGCATTGATGTAATGCATTGAAGAAGCAGAAGTTGTATGAAAAATAATTTTTTCAAAAACAGAGAATAGTAACATAAAGTTAATGAATACTATAGATAATACGAAGATGACTCCGAAAAAATAGCTTTTTAAATAGGGAATTGGTAGCGGACAACTTTTAAATTTCACTTGTTTTCTGAACTATTTCCCTAATAATTGTATCCAAATCCAATGCGGTTGTTTCTAATCGTGTAAGTATTTCAATATTTTCAGGATCGGAAGGATCTTCCAAATTGAACATGCTGATTAACCCTAAAATATCAGCAACCGGTCTTCTGATCTGGTGTGACTGAAGGAAGGCAATTTCAATAAGTTTTTTGTTTTGTTGTTTTATTCTTTCGTCCGCAATTCTTTTTTCATTTTTTTCGTGGGTTTCTTTCAGGGCGCGAACGATTTTTTGATATAAGGTGAACAGTTTATCTTTCTGAGCATAATCGGTAATTCCATTTTTAATCAGTTCAACGGCTTTTTCTTCCCCGATGGCACCGGAAACAATTATAAAAGGAATGTCCGGTGATTCTTCTTGTTTGATACGAAAAGCGCTCAGGCCGTCAAAAGAAGGGAGGTTGAAGTCGGATAATATTAAATCGGGACTGAAATTCTTGAGGGCATTTTCAAAGGCTTCGCGGGTCTGCACAATTTCGGTAACAAAATTCAATTCGGATTTTTTCAATTCCCGAATGAGTAAATCAGCATCACTTAAAGTGTCTTCGAGCAGAAGTATTTTTAACCGGTCACTCATGATTAAACAGTTTAATTATCTATGAAAATCTGTTGATAATTGGCATGTCAGGTCTTTAATTCCTTTAAAGAACAGTACACTATCTGAATGCTCGTAACTAAAATTACGAAAAATCCGTTCTGTTTTCACAAAACGGATTTAGAATTATAGATTTTAAACCGGAATTAGTTTTCTTCCGGCTTCGGTTTGTTAGTATCCATCATTTCCATTAATTTGAGTCCCAGCAAGCCACTGATGCTGCCATCAGATCCATTTGAACCTGAAATTAAGACATCCGGAATAACTTTGATGTTTCCTTTTCCGATTTCTTCCGTGATTTTATATTTCGTAAAGTTGTCGCCACCCATCGCTGAAACCTGTAATTGGTAGGCTTCTGCAGTAGATTTACCAATAGCCATGATTTTTTCTGCTTCCGCTAAACCGGTTTTTGAAATCTTTTCTGCTTCGGCACTTGCATTTAAACGGGTTGCTTCAGCTTGTGCTCCGGCTCTTGCTTTAAGGGCTTCCGCTTCTGCATTGGCGCGCATTTTTGTTGCTTCTGCTTCGGCATTCACATTCAGTTTTAAACTGGTTGCATCACCTTCTGCTTTCTTAACAGTCGCATCTGCCGTGCGTTGAGCGATCTCAACACTTTGCGAAGCTCGAACGATTTCTTTCTGCATATCGGCAATAGCGGTTTCTTTTTCAACTCCCTGACGTTGTTCCTGTGCCATTTTTTGCGTTTGATACGTTTTTTGTTCTTCTTCAGCAATCTTTCTGTCAGTTAACGTTTTCATTAATGAATCCGGGGGAACGATATCACCAATTAAGGTGTCAACAGCATTTACGTTATATTCATCCAAAACCGTTTTGATATGGTTTTTAGCTGATTCCTGACGTTCTTTTCTAGTACTTAAGAATGAAATCACATCACTGTCCTGAGCAGAGTTTCGGAAATAGTTGCCAATGGTTGGTTCTAAAACCTGCGATACAAGATTTGTCATGCTTCCGAAGCGGGCAATAACTTTTGGCGCTTCATTGGCGGGAACGTGAATGATCTGCGCTACATCAAGATTGAATGGGAAACCGTCTTTAGAACGTACCGTTATGGTTGACAGGTTTTTATCCAAATCATGTGATTCACTTCTGGCATTCGCCCAGTTTAGAACTAAGTTGGTTGTTGGAACAGGTTCCAATTTGGTGGTGTATTTGTTTAGCGCATATTTACCAGGTCCAAGCGGTTCCATCCAAACTCCGCGTTGTCCTTTGGAAACAATATTACCGTGTTTAAATGTCTCTCCGGTAACGTCCTGACCATCTTCTCCGATATAAGAAATCACCACGCCAACATACCCGATAGGCACATCAGTCATCGGATTTTGCTCAATTTGAACTGCCCATGTATTGATGTAATAAGAACCGGCCAGCATTACCTGAGGCTGAAGTCCTCTGTTACCACCATCTTCCAGAAATTTATCAAAGTCCTGAAAGTTGTTGTGACCGTTAACGAATTTACCGGCAATCTGTCCAAGCGGAATTGGATCACCATCCAAGGCCGTTACCACACCGACCATATTTTCATAAATTTTTACCTGATCAGTAATGATAATCTCAAACAGGAATGTATTGATACGGTAAGATCCACTGGTGATAAATGCAGTCTGACGTCCTTTTTGTCCGCCGTTATTTAAGAAGGCAGTGGCATCCTGAAAGTTATCGCTTTCGACTTTTCTTGCCAAAATTCTACCGGTCGGGATTTCTTTACCATCTTTACTTAAGACCTGCCCAATCTTTCCTTCCGGAATGATGGTAAACGGACTCATGTCTACCGAATACTGCCAGATCCACATCATCCAGTATAAACCCGGAGCAAGTGTTTGTGCCTGGAAACCGGCTTCTCCTTTGGTCGCAATGATACGGCCATCAGGTAGGGAACGATCGGTTCCGAAAAGAACGAATTTTTTTGTTACCAAACCAATTTTGTCTTCAGGAACGATTACCATTCCAAAGAAAACACGCAAAACAAATTTGTAAAAAACCACGGACAATACGATAAGTATTAACCACCAAAAAGATAAAATTGTTGTCATTTAATTAATAATTTAATGTGAATTTGGTTTGATTTTTAGAAATGATTAATATGAAAAATGAATGTAAGATCATTTTATTATTAACCGGAATCATGTTGAAGTGTAGATTTTGATTCCCTTTTTGAAGATACAACACGCTTTGTGTCATTTTGGATATTAATTTCTTTTTTAAAATCCTTAATTATACGTTTGACGGAAATAAATGTTACAGGAAAAGAGTAAATTTTTTTGTGTTAAAATGTAATGGATTGATAATCTTATAAATATAAAATCCGTTCTGTTTTCACAAAACGGATTTTTACTATTTGAACTAAAAAGTCTTTAGTGTCGGAATAAATTATAAGTGAATCACTTCGCCGTAAGCATCAGCAACAGCTTCCATAACCGCTTCACTCATAGTAGGGTGAGGGTGAACTGCTTTCAGAATTTCGTGACCTGTAGTTTCTAATTTACGGGCAACAACAGCTTCAGCGATCATATCGGTAACACCTGCGCCAATCATGTGGCAGCCTAACCATTCACCATATTTAGCATCGAAGATTACTTTTACGAATCCGTCCGGAGTTCCTGCAGCTTTTGCTTTTCCTGACGCAGAGAACGGGAATTTACCGATCTTCAATTCGTATCCTTTTTCTTTTGCCTGTTTTTCTGTTAAACCAACCGAAGCAATTTCAGGAGTAGCATAAGTACAACCCGGGATGTTTCCGTAATCTAAAGCTTCCACGTGTAAACCTGCGATTTTCTCCACACACAAAATTCCTTCAGCAGAAGCAACGTGCGCTAAAGCCTGACCCGGAGTCACGTCACCAATTGCATAGTAACCAGGGATATTTGTTTGGTAGAAATCGTTTACTAAGATTTTATCTCTGTCAGTAGCAATACCTGTTTCTTCTAATCCAATGTTTTCGATATTGGTTTTGATTCCAACGGCAGAAAGTAAAATATCCGCTTCTAAAACTTCTTCTCCTTTAGCTGTTTTAACGAAAGCTTTCACTCCGTTTCCAGTTGTATCGATACGTTCAACAGAAGAATTAGTCATAACAGAAATTCCAGCTTTTTTCAATGAACGCTCAAATTGTTTTGAGATATCTTCGTCTTCAACCGGAACAACATTTGGCATGAATTCAACGATAGTAACCTCAGTTCCCATTGCATTATAGAAGTGAGCGAATTCCACTCCGATAGCACCGGAACCAACTACGATCATTTTCTTTGGTTGCTCAGGAAGTACCATTGCCTGACGATATCCGATTACTTTTTTACCGTCTTGAGGTAAGTTAGGCAATTCACGAGAACGTGCTCCTGTAGCGATAATGATGTGATCTGCAGTATATTCTGTTACTTTTCCGTCTGCAGCAGTTACATCTACTTTTTTACCTGGTTTCACTTTTCCGAAACCATCAATAACATCAATCTTATTTTTCTTCATTAAGAACTGAACACCTTTGCTCATTCCTTCTGCCACACCACGAGAACGTGCAATAACAGCATTGAAGTCTTTATCAAATTCCTTTACGGTCAAACCATAATCGGAAGCATGTTTTAGGTAATCAAAAACCTGAGCCGATTTTAATAGAGCTTTTGTTGGGATACAACCCCAGTTAAGGCAGATTCCGCCAAGGTTTTCTTTTTCGATAACGGCTACTTTAAAGCCTAATTGTGATGCTCTGATGGCAGTTACATATCCGCCCGGACCACTTCCTAAAACAATAATATCGTATTTCATTTGTAAAGTGTTATTTTTATTTAGTTGATATTCAATGCTTAATTACATCAAATACAGGTTGTAATTTCAGCGTACGAAAATAAGGATTTATTTGCTTTTTAAGAAAGAGAAATCCCAAAAAAGTTCATCTGTCAAATAATTAATTTAAAATCGCAACAACTCTTGCCGGACCTGCTGATGCGCCTTTAATTTTTAAAGGAAAAGCTGCCACCTGAAAACCTGTGTATGGCAAAGCATCGAGATTAACCAATTGTTCCATATGGCAGTATTCTTTTTCCCTGCCAACCAAATGCGCTTCCCAGAACAATTCGGGATTGTTTGTCTTTTTTGCCTGCTCAATCAGATGTGGTAACGGTAAATCCCATCCCCATTGATCGATTCCCATAATTTTTATGCCCTGATCAATCAACCAAAGCGTAGCTTCAGCGCTCATTCCCGTACCTGTCTTATAGTAGTTTTTGGTATTGATGTACTTGTCCCGGCCGGTCTTTATCAACACGATCATTCCGGGTTTCAATGTCAGGTTTGCTTCTTTTAGGAAATGCTGCAAATCGGAAGCGGTAATGGGGTCAAAATCAGCTTTATGAGACATGTCAAATACAATTCCAGGCGCAAAAAGCCATTCCAGTGGAACTTCGTCAATTGTTTTTGCCTTTTTACCTTCGCACAGCGGCGCATAATGATAAGGTGCATCCAGGTGGGTTGTGGAATGTACACCCATTTTCTGAATGGTATCATCAGCCCAACCTGTAAAATTTTTAGGAAACAATCTAAATGGTAAACCGAAAAGTCGGATAATCCATTTTGTTTTCTGATGGGGTTTGTGTTTTATTTTAACCTTCATAAAGAAGGGATCTTCCGGATTGTGCTGTATGGTTTTGGAAAGGTCAATGATTCTCATGAGATTTCATTGGATAAAAATTGGGATTCGTATAAACTTTTGTAATAGCCTTCTGCTTTTCCGATCAATTCGAAATGTTTGCCTTCTTCAACGATCTTTCCTTTATCCATTACGATGATTTTATCGGCGTTGATAACCGTAGCCAAACGGTGTGCAATAACAATAGAAGTTCTTCCTTTGGTGACTTTTTCTGTTGCAAGTTGAATCAATTCTTCCGAATAAGTATCGATGGACGAAGTAGCTTCATCTAAAATCAAAATACTCGGATTGCTGACATAAGCCCGTAAAAAAGCAATGAGTTGTCGCTGACCTGAAGACAACATCGCCCCACGTTCTTTCACATTATAATCATAACCACCCGGCAAACTCATAATGAAGTCATGCACTCCGATTTTTTCAGCGGCGAGAATGACTTCTTCTCTTGAGATAGCCGGATTATCCAGGGTAATGTTATTCAGGATGGTGTCGGCAAAGAGGAAGACGTCCTGTAAAACAATGGCGATTTGTCGCCGCAGACTGTCCAGATTGAAATCATTGATATTGGTTCCGTCAATTAAGATCTTTCCGTCATTGATTTCGTAAAAACGGTTCAACAGATTGATAATGGTTGATTTTCCGGCACCTGTAGCGCCAACAATGGCAACCGTTTCTCCTGCATTTACTTTAAGATTTATGCCTTTTAAAACTTCTTCACCTTCAATATAACTGAAATGTACATTTTCCAAGCCAATATCACCTTTAAAATGTCCGGCAATTACGTGTCCGTTTTGCTGAACAAGGTCTTCACGCTCCAGAACTTCAAAAACACGTTCAGCGGCAATGATTCCCATCTGCATCACGTTGAATTTATCCGCAATCTGACGCAACGGGTTGAACAACATTCCGATCAGCATCGTATAAGCGAATAAATCTCCAAATGTGGTCATTGTATCTCCATGCATGATATTCCATCCGCCATACCAAACTACAAGCCCCAAAGTAAGCGATGATAAAATATCGGCAACAGGGAAGAAGATGGAGTTGTATAAAATATTCTTTAACCAGGCTTTATTATGTAATTCATTGATTTTTTTGAACTTTTCCAATTCAATTTCTTCACGGTTGAAAAGTTGAACGATTTTCATTCCCGTAACACGTTCCTGAACAAAGGTGTTCAGATTGGCCACCTGATTACGAACTTCCTCAAACGCAATTTTCATTTTCTGCTGAAAAATTCGGGTGGCATATAGTAAGATCGGCATTCCTAGAACCACTATAAAACTCAGTTTCCAGTTCATGTAAAACATGATTCCGAGGACGACCATCATCTTCATTAAATCACTCACAATCATAAACAAACCCTGACTGAAGATACTCGCAATCGATTCGATATCCGTAACGGAGCGTGTTACCAGTTTTCCCACAGGTTCGTTATCGAAATATTTCATTCGGAATGTGGTTATATGATGGAAAAGCTTTTCACGTATATCTTTTACGATATCCTGTCCCAGCCAACTAGCCCAATACGTGAAATAAAATTGGGAACCAACTTCCAGAATCAAAACAACAGCCATTAACAGAATGGAATACAATAAACCAATCTGATCATGTTCTTTTAGGTAGCCGTCAACTGTTTCCTTTAATAAATAGGGGCGGACTGCAGCGAAAACGGAAAGCGTAATCGAAAACAATACAACCATGTAAAGTCTTTTTTTATAAGGCTTTGCATACTGCATTACTTTTTTTAACGATATGGATTGTATGACTTTCATTAGTGTTCGTTAATATACGGATAAATTACTTTGGTTAAATATAAACCATGTGCCGGTACTGAAAATCCGGCATTTCCTCTGTTTTTGCTTTCAATTATTTTACGGAAATCATCCATGGAAATCTTTCCGATGCCAACTCCAATTAAGGTTCCCACAATTGCTCGAACCATGTTTCTTAAAAACCGGTCGGCCGTTACTGTAAAAACCAGTTTTGTTCCGTTTTGTTGCCAAAAAGCTTCTTTGATAACACAGTTAAAGGTCCTAACATCTGTATGTGTTTTGGAAAAACATTCAAAATCAATATAGTCAAATAAGATTTTGGCAGCTTCATTCATTTTATCCACATCAAGAGGATGGAAATGATACCAGCTTCCTTCGTTCTCAAAGGCATCTTTAAAGGTGTGAATGTGGTATTCGTAAGTTCTGCTAGTGGCGTCAAATCGGGCATGGGCATCATCATGAAGCGGAATCAGTCGGAACACTGCAATGTCTTTCGGCAAAAACGAATTTAATTTTTGTGTCCAGTAAGCCGAATCCAACTCTTCTTCATGATCGAAATGCGCATACATTTTTTTGGCATGTACACCAGTATCCGTGCGTCCGGCGCCTGTAATCTCTATTTCTTTTCTGAGTAGAAGACAAAGCGCTTTAGTGAGGGTTTCCTGCACGGAAATGGATTGCGGCTGGTACTGCCAACCGTGGTAGTTTTTTCCGTTGTATGCGAATTCTATGAAATATCTCAAAGTTAGGTCGTTGCTGAATTACAAAGAAGCAAAGTTACAAAGTTTATAGGAAAAGTTGCTTAGTTGCTAAGGTACTTAGTCATAAAGTTTTCAAAAAATTTATGTGCAAATCTTATATGTAATGGGTTTTAAAAATAATCAACTTAGTAACTTTGCTTCTTTGAAACTCAGTTACTCTTAAAAATGAAAAAAATCCTGCTTCTATCCGATACGCACAGTCATATTGATGAAACCATTTTAAAATATGTGCGCATGGCCGATGAAGTCTGGCATGCCGGGGATATCGGTGATCTGACGGTAACGGATACGATTAGGAAACTTAAGCCGCTGCGGGCAGTTTACGGAAACATAGATGATGGTAAAGCCCGTCTGGAGTTTCCGTTGAACAACCGATTTATGTGCGAAGGCGTTGATGTCTGGATTACACATATTGGCGGTTATCCGGGGAAATACAATCAGGATATCCGTAGTGAAATAAAATCGAATCCGCCGAAACTGTTTATCTGCGGACATTCCCATATTTTAAAAGTACAGTTTGATAAAGAACTGAATTTGCTTCACATGAATCCGGGAGCTGCTGGAAAACATGGGTTTCATCAGGTGCGAACGATGCTTCAGTTTGAAATTGACGGTGATAAGATCCAGAACTTAAATGTAGTGGAAATAGGGACCCGCGTATGATTTTTAGTTTGGAATCGGAATTGTAATATAAATAACCACGCCGGATTTTTCCTGAGAGTCGATGTCTATTGTTCCTTTTAGGCTTTTGATACGGGTTTTTATCTGTGAAAGTCCATAACCTTCTTTTGGTTTGCCGTCTTTTGATTTTCCTTCTTTGGCATTGAATCCTTTTCCGTTATCTGCAATATTTACCGAAAGTTGATTACTTTCTTTTTCGATGGTCAAATAAGCTTCGGAAGCATCACTGTGTTTCATGATGTTATTAAACAGTTCGGCAACGATAAAATACATTTTCATCTCAAAATCATTCGCAAAACGAATTTCTTCCTCGATATGGTTATTGAATTGAAAATCGATAAGAGAATTGGAATTCTTTTCGCACAGATCTTCAAGCGCAGGAATTAATCCTAATTTTTCCAAAACCGGAGGGACCAATGCATGCGACAAATCGCGAACCTTATCATGAGCTTCTTTGATAATGGCTTTGGTTTTTTTGAGTTCATCATTAATTTCCGGATGATTAGCTTCGAAAGCCATCAGATGCAGACCGGCTGATGAAAGTAAAGCACTGATATTGTCATGTAAAACTCCCGAAAGTCTTTTGCGTTCTTCTTCCTGGCCGTCAATAGTGGCATTGACAAGATTTTGCTGAATGTTATGGTTAAGATCTTTAAGCCTGTTTTTTTGTTTCAGCTTTAAATTTTGGTAGAAGAAGTAAAATAAGATAGCGACAAACATTAAAACGGTAAGCAATAAGTAGAGCATTTTTTCGCTTTTTAATTGCTTTTGTCTCAGTACTAATTCTGTTTGATTATGTTCAATTTCAGCTTTATCAAGCTCATATTGCGTTCTTATCTGCTCAATTTCTACGTCGTTTTTGTGAAGTATTAAGGAGTCGATATAATCTACATAATGAGTCTGATAATTGTATGCTTTTTTATAATCGCCTAATTGTTCATAGGTATATGCCAGGTTAATATTTGCAATGGCATAATCTTTACCTAAAGTGTCATTTTTAGTGTCATTAATTATTTCGTTATATATTTCTATTGCCTTAGGATAGTTTATTTCGGACTCAAGATAGTGTACTCCTAAATTGGTTTTTGCTGCTAAAATAGCCCTTTTGCTATGACTTTTTTTGGCATAAATCAATGAAGAATCCAAATATTTTTTAGCTACGTCGAATTCCTTTATTAGATTATAAAACGCATAGTTAGTGTTGTAGGCATCGGCAATAAGTTTGTTGTCCTTTAATTTGTGTGCGCTTTTAAGATTTGGTTCTAAATATCGGTATATACTGTCTGTGTTTTCAGTATTTACATAGCATATCAATATACCGCGGTAGGATCGTGCAATAATGCTGTCATTTTTTGCCATTTTGGCGATCTTGAGGCTTTTGTTTGCATATTTTATTGCCTCAGGATATTTTTGCAAGTGGATACTGATGTAGGTCAGACTATTTAAGAGTTTGACCATATCATAGTTGCTTGCTTTACCGCCAATTATGTTTAGCGCATTCAGAACTAATCTGTACGCTCTCTTGTCATCTTTGATTTCAAAGGAAAGTAGGTCAGAGCTTTTATTAACCTGATTTATGTATTTTGGATAATCTCCTTTTTGTAAGTATAATTTCGCTTTATTATCAGAGAAATTCAATGCTTTAATATATTGATGCTTTTTCTTGTAATAATCAAAAGAATCCTTCACGACTTTTTGCTGTGAAAAGGCCGTGAAGGAAAAAAGTATAAATATTAAATGCCTGAATTTCAAAAATTATGAATTTTGTTGGTTAAGAAGCATTTGAATCAATGTTTATTTTTGGTCTTTTCGTCGTTACACCATTTAAAGTCTCCTGAAAACGAACATTCAAAATACCGTCTACTGTATAAAAAGTCGTATACTGTGTATTGAAGGTAGTCGAAGGCTCTGATTGCCCCGAATTTAATTGAACGCTGACAGTAGTAATTTTTTTAACCGGATCATACGAGGATGTATAATTGCAGTTTGTTGGAATTTCGAAATCGAACTCAAATTCGTCTTCAGAAGTGTTTTGGAACCCGTAGTTTTTTAATAGATTCATAGCTGTTTTGTTTTTAAAAGTTAGTTTTATTGATTGATTAAATTGTGTTTTAAAGCGAATTTCACCAAACCGACGGTGGTTTTCATGTTTAGTTTCTTGAGAAGGTTTTTACGGTGCGTTTCAACAGTATTGGCACTGATGAACAGGGCTTCACTGATTTCCTTTCCACTGTATTCCATAGAGATGAGTTTTAAAATTTCAAGCTCTCTGTCAGTTAATGATTCAGGAGAAATCTGATTAGGTTTCGTGCTGTTTTGTTTTGTGTTTCCGGTAAATGAAAGGAAGATTTTTTCACGTATGGATTTAGAATAGTATTCTTCACCGTTATAAACCGAGTTAATGGCTTCGATGATGTTTTCACCTGCCGATTGTTTGGTAAGGTAACCTTTAGCGCCCAATTGTAAAACCTCTTTGATCAATTTGATATCATCGTAGCTGGAAAAAACAATTATGTTACAAGGGAATTCCTTTTGATTGAATTCTTTAAGAACTTCGATTCCGTCTTTTCCGGGCATATTAATGTCCATAATCAGGACATCGATATTTTTATCAGTAACATCAGAAACAAGATTTTCGCCGCTTAAAGAATAACCGACCACTTCAAAGGTTTTATTTGTTTTTAAAACGGCAATAAGTCCGTCAATGAGAATCTGGTGGTCATCGGCAAGGTAGATTCGTATTTTTTCTGACATTCGCTATAATTTGATTTAAACCAAATGTAAGATATATATTTAAAATTAGCATCACCAAATTTGGTGATTTTATATCACTAAATTTAGTGATATGTCGTACCGTTAATTCCTACATATTCCCAGCTACAGCGTAGTTTTCAGCCAAAAAAAAATCCGAACCAGTTAAGATTCGGATTTTCCGCGCACTAATAAACTAAGATGAAAGGTTTATCGTAATCGGTCTACAGATTTTACGAGATCTTCGTCCTTTTTGATGGCCTTATTGGCTAAGACTAACAAAACGATAGAAATTACAGGAAGAAACATCCCAATACCCTTCTCAGAAACCGTAGCTTCTCCGGATAGGTTTAGTAAACGATACACAAATAATCCTAGTAATATAAAGTTTGATATTATATTCAGTCGGTTCATCACAAACTGATTTTGTCTTTTTTTGTAACTAAAAATACTAACTATTGAAAGTGTAGTGGATAATCCAAAAAGTGCTGCATAAGAAAGATCAAGCATAAAATAGAAATCTTTTCCGGCCGCATCTTTCCATAAAGGAAAAACAAACGGTAAAACGCCTGAAAAAATAAAGGCTAGAAAAAGATATACTGTTTGAATTCTCTGGATCATTTTTTGGTTTATTGTCGGACAAAAATAGTTTCTTTTTCCAATAAATACTATTGTTTTTTAAATAAAATTTGTATTATTGCAGTATAGAATCGTAAGTACTTCATTTTACGATTGTTTCAATTCAAAAAAATCCTTACCCGAATTTTAGTACCCATTACTCTAATTAAATTCAACACAGAACATGTTTGATATTTCTGTATTAAAAGAAATGAAGCTTCCTGAGCTTCAAGAAATAGCTAAAATTGCTAAAATCAATAAATATCGTAATCTTAAAAAAGACGAATTGGTTTATCAGATTTTAGATTATCAAGCGGCAAATCCCGAGGTTGTAAAACCTGCTCTTTCTGAAGCGCCTAAATCGGAAGAAAAGACAAAACGTACACGTATTAAGCCGGCTAAAGGTGAGTCTACAGAACCGGCAACAATTGAAAAGAAGGTATTTACCCCGAAACCGGAAAGAAAAGTAACAGAGGCCCAACCGAAAGAAGAAGTCGTTGAAAAGACTGCTGAAGTTATGGAGCCGAAACGTGAGAATTTCGTAAATAAGAAGAAAGAGTTTGTAAAAAAACAACGCTTTACGAAAGAAGGTAATCAGAATTTACCAATCAAATCCGCACAAAATAAAGAAGTTGTTGAAACAGCTGCTATTTCAGAAGTTACGGAACCTATAGCTGATACTCCGGTTATCAAGCCACAAAACCCAAATCAGGGAGGACAAAATCAAAATAATCCCAATCAGAACCAAAATCCAAACCAGAATCCAAACCAAAAGCACAAGAAACAGAATTTCAGAGAACCCGATTATGAGTTCGACGGAATTATCGAAAGTGAAGGTGTTTTGGAAATGATGCCGGACGGTTACGGATTTTTACGATCTTCAGATTACAACTATTTAGCTTCGCCTGATGATATTTATTTATCAACTTCCCAGATCCGTTTGTTCGGATTAAAAACCGGTGATACGGTAAAAGGGGTTGTCCGACCGCCAAAAGAAGGCGAGAAGTATTTCCCTTTGGTTAAAGTTTTAAAAATTAACGGACACGATCCTCAGGTTGTCCGAGACAGAATATCCTTCGAGCATTTAACTCCGGTTTTCCCTACTGAGAAATTCCGTTTAGCAGAAAGACAAAGTACTATTTCCACACGCGTTATTGATTTGTTCTCACCAATTGGTAAAGGTCAGCGTGGTATGATCGTAGCGCAGCCGAAAACCGGTAAAACAATGTTGTTGAAAGACATTGCTAATGCAATTGCAGCGAATCATCCGGAGGTTTACTTAATTGTTTTGCTGATTGACGAACGTCCGGAAGAGGTAACCGATATGCAACGTAGTGTCAGAGGAGAGGTAATTGCTTCGACTTTCGACAGAGAGCCTCAGGAACATGTAAAAATCGCCAATATTGTTTTAGAAAAAGCAAAACGTTTGGTGGAATGTGGTCATGATGTGGTTGTATTGCTGGATTCCATTACACGTTTAGCTAGAGCTTATAACACAGTTCAGCCTGCATCCGGAAAAGTATTGAGTGGTGGTGTGGATGCAAATGCGCTTCAAAAACCAAAACGTTTCTTCGGAGCGGCGCGTAATGTGGAAAATGGAGGTTCATTGAGTATCATCGCAACGGCCTTAACCGAAACAGGATCTAAAATGGACGAAGTTATCTTCGAAGAATTTAAAGGAACAGGTAATATGGAATTACAGTTGGACAGAAAGATTGCCAACAGACGTATTTTCCCTGCCATCGATCTTACGTCTTCAAGTACGCGTCGTGATGATTTGTTACTGGATGAAAATACGATTCAGAGAATGTGGATCATGAGAAAATATCTTGCCGATATGAATCCTGTGGAAGCAATGGATTTCATCAACGACCGATTCAAGAAAACCAGAAACAACGAAGAGTTCCTGATTTCAATGAACGATTAAGAATAAAAATTTAAAGAGAGGTTTTCAGCCTCTCTTTTTTTATGGAATTAACCAGCAAAACGGCAAAACCTAAAAAAGGGATGGTGGAAAGGATTATTTTGAAATTGGAAGCTAAGATTCCGACAAGCAATACCAGAAGCATAAGTAAGCTAAGCATTATTAAGCCTAGTAAATTCAGCTTTTTCGAACTACTGTTTCTAACAACGCAATATAGTAGTAGTAACTGTCCGCCAAGACTTGCGAGAATAAGAGGATGAGTTAGGGATTCCAATAAATGAGATTGACCGAAAAGCAATTCATATTCGATTTCATAAAGAAACGCACTTCTTCCATTACCCCATTCCGTGTAGCCGAATAGGGAAGTTATTAAAAGACCGATATTCGCTAATCGTTTCATACCATTAAAGTAACAAAAAAATCCACCATTAGGTGGATTTTTTTTTGTATCTGAAAGGAATAAATTAATTAATTCACTATGATTTTCTTGGTTGTTGTTTGGTTGTCACCAGAAGATAGTTTTACCAAATAAAAGCCTTGAGGTAAATTATCCAACGTATAAGTATTTTGGATTCCGTTAGGATTTTTAATGTTTTTGATCACTTGCCCGTTTACATTGATCAACTGAATTTCATTTAATTCTGTTTCAGAAGTGATATTGATTCGGCCATCTTTCGTTGGATTAGGGTAGATTGAAATATTTGCCAGATTATCAAAAGATTCTGTTGCCAAAGTTGGCCCCCAAATTATGGCTACCCATTCCGGATGGTCGATGTATGGATTTCTGTTGTTCTGACGAGCATAAACAGCGTTGTTTCTGTCTATTTCTCTTTGGCTAACAGGATCCAGAATATGCCATTGTTTTAAAATTTCAAGGTGTGTGTTGGTTAATACCTGATTGCTGGTTCCATTAAACATTGTGTATGTCCAGCTTGAAACTTGATCCTCATAACGTGTAGCAAAGTATAAAATCATTCGGGCAATATCCCCTTTGAATTCGTTAATAGGTTCGAAAATTGTTCCTGTATAACCTGCTGAGTATCCTGAATTCAGATTCGGACCTCTTTTTGAGCCGTTTGTGTAAGTGTTGGTAGGAGCACTGGTTCTTCCAAAGGGAAAATCACCTCTTTGCGCATTTACATATTTATCTGAGGGAACTACAAAATGAGCATCAGAATACATAGGTGTCGCGGAACTGAAAACCGATTGAGGTATAATGTGTTCACGATTGTATTTTTGACATTCAGCAGTTCCGCCAGTTCCATCATCCTGATTAACTCCATATGTGAAAGCACATTCTGATCCTGTAGGGTTTTCAGTGTACATATCCAGCATTGTACCGTCATTTTCATAATAATGATCAACATCTGAAGTTGTATATGTAACATAAAGTCCGGAATATCCCTGATCTGTTGATAAGTGTTCTGAACTTAAACCATCATTGACGTTGTCAATAATTTTTTTTAATTGTGTTTTCAAGGTATATCCGGTCCCTGTCGCTGAATTGTAATATCCTGCAGGAATCTGAGCAAAACCTAGGGTTATACTCAATAAAAAAACTAAAGTGTAGATTTTTTTCATTTGGGATGATTTATTGTTTTCTATCTAATAAAGCCATGTAAAAACCATCAAATCCCGACTCGGAAGCCAAGACCTTCACATCCTTTACAAAGGTAAAGTTTTTTCCGCTTTCCGTTTTTAGGAATTTCTCTATTTGTTCCTGATTTTCAGAGGGTAAGACCGAACAGGTAGCATAAACCAGTTTTCCTCCCGGTTTCACAATTTTTGAATAACTTTCTAAAACTTCAGCTTGTACTTTTTTAATATTATCAACGAATTCCGGTTGTAGTTTCCATTTACTGTCCGGATTACGTTTAAGAACTCCTAAACCGCTGCACGGTGCGTCAATTAAAACTCTGTCGGCCTTTTCATGTAATTTCTTGATGGTTTTTGTTCCTTCAATTACGCGAGGTTCAATATTGAAAGCACCATTTCTTTTGGCGCGAAGTTTCAACTGCTTTAATTTACTTTCGTATAGATCCATGGCAATCAACTGCCCTTTGTTTTCCATCAAAGAAGCGATATGCAACGTTTTTCCACCTGCGCCTGCACAAGTGTCCACGATTCTCATTCCCGGTTTCACGTCTAAGAAACGGGCAACCAATTGAGAAGAAGCGTCCTGCACTTCAAACAGACCTTCTTTGAAAGCGTCTGTTAAGAATACGTTGGCCCTTTCTTTTAAAATCAATGCGTCCGGATATTCACTCGGAAGATCTGTGTCAATATCTAAATCCATTAGAATAGCACGCAATTTTTCGCGGGTTGTTTTCAAGGTATTTACGCGAAGAATCACTTTTGCCTGTTCGTTTTGAGCAGCCAATTCTTTGGTCCATTTTTCTTCACCTAGTTCTTTTGCACCCAATTCATCCATCCAATCCGGAATAGACTCACGGAAACGTCTGATTTTCGAAAGTTCATCAAAACGACCTTTGATTTTTCTGACCGGAGTTGTTTCAAAATATTTCCAGTCCGGTAGGGTGTAACCGCGTAAAACAGCCCAAACGGCGAACATTCTCCAGATGTTATCTCTGTCGTAAGGTTCTTTTACTTCCGCAATTTCAGCATATAAACGCTTCCATCGAACGATTTCGTAAATGGTTTCGGCAACGAATTTTCGGTCATGGCTTCCCCAGCGTTTGTCTTTTTTCAAAGCTAAAGCCACTACTTTGTCGGCATATTGTCCTTCATTGAAAATCGCCATCAGCGAGTCAATGGTAGTAAATACTAAGTTTCTGTGTAATCTCATTGTAAAAAAATAAGCCTGCAAAGATAGTTAATTTATCTAATGGTATAACTTATCTGTATTTATTTGTGAAAGAAGAAGGCGTTTCGCCGCATTTTTTTGTGAATAACCGCGAAAAATAGGCGTAATCTTCATAACCTAAATGGTCTGCAATCTGGTTGAAAGTCAATTTCTGGGCTATCATTTCACGTTTGGCTTCCAGAAAGACCCGGTCTAATATGATATCCGTGGTGGTTTTTCCGACTATACTCTGCGTAATGCGGTTAAGATGTTTTGCTGATATATTTAACCAATCGGCATATTGAGAAGGTGATTTTTCGGTTTTGTAATGCTGTTCAACTAACGTTTCAAAGTCCTGGAATTTAGTGGTGTATGAATTTTGCGGAAGGAGTTCAATCTCGTTTCCTTTGATATAGTGACGCGTACTTTCAATGTAAACCAAGTCCATTAAGGAAATAATTTTATTGGATTTTAATAAGTTATCCGATTGATTTTCATTATTTATCTGTTCAAACAAGGATTTAAAATAATTCATATCAGATTGTTGAATATAAAGTACAGGCGAATTTTGGACACTGGAAAAAAAGGGAAAATTGTTAACCCGGTTCTTGATGTAATGAAGATCATAATAGGACTGCGTGTGAAAAAATATAAATCCCTGGATATCATCGGATAATTCCCAATGATGCATTTGTCCGGGATTCAAAAAGAAAAGGCTTCCCGGTTTTATATTGTATTTTACAAAATCGATTTCGTGAGTTCCGGTTCCATGAGTAAAAAGTACAGTTAGATAGAAGTTGTGTTTATGGGGTTTGTGGATGTTTTTATGGCTTGTAACTATATGTTTTTCTATAGTATTTGCATAGAAATCCTTCTTTCTTTCATTAGATTCAAATTGCTGAATATCTAAAACTGTGAAACTTTTCATCGTTATTAAAATCTTAATATGTCCTAAAAGTACAAATTCTTGTGCAATTTGTCTATGGTTGGTTTCTGTATTATGACGAAATTTGTATAAAAATAAATATCATGTCAACTTTAATAGATATACTGACCGAAAAATGTCCGAAATGTGGAAAAGGTCATGTTTTTTCGGAAAAAGGGAACATTCTTTTACTCCGTTTACCGAAGATGAATTCGAATTGTTCGCATTGTAATCACAAATTTGAAAAAGAGCCGGGTTATTTCTTCGGTTCGATGTTTGTAAGTTATGTAGTTGCTGTTGCGGAAATGGTTGTTTTTTTTCTGATAGCGAATCAGTTTATTGAAAGCTACGTGACGATTGTTGTCTTAATCGGAATTCTGTCGATTCTCCTGAGCACCTTCAATTTCAGGTTTTCCCGCATGTTGTGGATTTACCTGCTCGACGGAAAAGAGAAGCAATTGTAGCAAAAAAATGTTTTGTACATTAGCTATCAAAATTTAGCTAAATGAAAAAAAGTTTATTTGCCCTGCTTTCTGTTTTGTGTCTTTCCTGTACTGTAAAGAAGGTTTCAGATACTTCGAAAGGGAATGGTAATATGGCTGAATCAGGAGTCCGCCCACGTTTTACTACTGTCAAAATCGATACTTTATTAGCGGAAAAACTTAGTATTCGTGCTATTGTCGTTGACAGTAATAAAGTTTGGTATGCAGCGAACAATGGAAATTACGGCTATGTTAATCTGAACGGCGGAAAAAACTTTGTAGGGAATATCAAAAAAGACACTTTGAAACTGGAATTCCGTAGCATGGCGCAAACCAAAGACAATATGTTTGTTTTAAGCGTTGGGAATCCCGGACTTTTATACCGAATTTCAAAAGATGAAAAGGAAGCGCAACTTGTTTATCAGGAAAAAGGGGAGAAAGTTTTTTATGATGCAATGCAGTTCATAAATGATAAGGACGGAATTGCGGTAGGTGATCCCACAGAAGATTGTTTTTCGTTGATAACAACCAACGACGGTGGACAAACCTGGAAAAAAACTAATTGCAGTAAGCTACCTAAATTAGCAGCCGGCGAAGCTTTTTTTGCGGCCAGTAATACCAATATAAATGTAAAAGGAAATAAAATCTGGATTGTTTCGGGCGGAAAAAAATCGAATGTTTTTTATTCGGAGGATAAAGGAAAATCTTGGAAGGTTATCACAACACCAATCATTCAGGGAAGCGAGATGACCGGAATTTTCTCGGCAGATTTTTATAATGAAAACATAGGTTTTGCAACAGGAGGCGATTATGAAAAACCGGATCAGAATTTCGGAAACAAGATCATCACACTTGACGGAGGTAAAACATGGAACTTAGTTGGTGAAAATGAAGGATTCGGTTACGGTTCCTGCGTTCAGTTTGTACCGGGAAGCAATGGGAACGAATTGGTAACTGTTGGAGCTTCAGGTGTATTTTATTCGTATGATCAGGGAAAAAAATGGAAAAAGATAGCCGATTACAAAGATTTGTTTACTATACGCTTTGTTGATTCCGAAACCGCAATCGCTGCCGGAAACAAAAAGATAATCCGAATCAGATTTAAATAAAAAAAAGAGGCTGTTTTAAAACGATAGCCTCTTTTCCTTCCCTTTATAATCTATTTTCTATTTTCTCTTCTCCTTAATCTGTCTGATCAATTTTCGGTTGAAATCGTCCTCGGCTTTTTTCAGTTTCAGAATCTTAACAGAACCGATGATCGGACGTAGATCATTGTTGAGTTTTTTTCGCAAAAGGAACATTCTTTCTTCCGTATCTTCCATTTGAGCCAACAACGCTGCGGCTTCTTTCTCGCTCATTTTATCAACAGTCTCAGCATCCATACGCTTCATAAAACCTCGCATTTTATCATGGCGTATTTCAAATTGTTTCTCGTCGAAAGCGTTGTAAATAGGCCAGAATTTCGTGGCCTCATCCGTTGTTAAATTTAATTCCGTAGTAATGAAAGCCACTTTCAGTTGTTTGATCTGCTCTCGTTTCTCATCACTTGGCTGCGCGAATGACAAGGTCGAAATCAACAGTAAAACTATCGGTAATATTCTTTTAGCTGTCATAATTTATTCGTTTAAATAAATATCTATATTATTTTCGTTTTCAAATAAATAACTCTCAACTGAATCGTCGTTCAAAGCTATTGATTTTTCTAATTCATTAATATCGTGCTGGTCGAGCTCCTGCATCAGATCATAAGATGTCATATTACTTGCCAGGTAGTTTTCAACCGTAGTTTCATCAAGATTTCCTTTCGAATGGGTATTAAAATAAAAGATCAGACCGAAGGTTAATACAGCAACTGCTGCCACACTCGATACCCAAACCGATTTGCGTTGCCATAACGAAATCACCTTAACTTCCGGTTGTTCGGGAAGCTGGTTCATTATTCTGGCTTCAAAATCCGTAAAATAGTCCTCCGGAATTTTAAATCCTGATTCAATTTTCGGATCGTTATGTAAATCAAACTTTTTCATATGCATTGGACAAAATTAACCGCTAAAGGTTTAATCTTCATTTAAAAATTCTTCTATTTTTTTGACTGCATGAAAATACGAGGCCTTTAAACCGCCTACGGACGTGCCCAATATTTCGGAGATGTCTTCGTATTTCATTTCCTGAAAATATTTCATTTTAAAAACCAATTGCTGTTTTTCAGGTAAAAGAGCGATTGCCTTCTGTAGTTTAAGTTGAATTTCATCGCCGTCATAGTCTACATCGGCAGCCAAATTATTTATCATTTTGTCTTTTATTTCCTCGCTGGAAATTCCCGATTTTTTGGCGCGTTGGTTAATAAACGTAATCGATTCGTTGGTTGCAATCCGGTACATCCACGAAAATAGTTTGCTTTCACCTTTAAAACTCTTCAGGTTCTGAAAAATTTTAACAAAGGTGTTTTGCAATACATCATCGGTATCGTCGTGGTTCAGAACTATACTACGGATATGATTATATAACGGACGCTGGTATTCGTGCACCAACTTCCGAAACGCGTCATTTTGCGTTTTCGGGTTAAGTAAATCCGCTATAAATTCTTTTTCGTCCTGCAATTGAAATCGATTTGTAGTTAAGACTAAAGTTACGGTAAATAGTTTAATTGAGGAGAAAAGAGAAAAGAACATAGAAAATAGATAAGAGATAGATGAGAGGATACTATATAGTCCGATTGATTTTTTTTGGAGCGAATGGTCGTTTTGTGTCGGTCTTGGCAATTCCTGCTTTCCGTTCCTCCCGATGAAAAATCGGGATCCACTACAAATGAAATTCACTGATCTCCACTTCAAATAAAAGTTTAGTGAAGTAATCAGGGCTAAATAGTAAGCCATTTTCATTTTTGTTAACAAAATTTGTGGATCACCTTTGTATCTTTGCGCCACACAACACGATGATAAAATGATAAAGACTGTAATTTTCGACATGGACGGTGTGATTGTCGACACGGAACCGGTTCATAAATACGCCTATTTCAAACACTTTGACGAATTAGGAATTGCTGTTACCGAAGAGATGTATGCTTCTTTCACCGGAAACTCAACCAGAAACGTTTTTCAGCGCATTAAAGAAACTTTCGGATTAGAACATGATGTAGAAGATCTGATTCTGCGTAAACGTCACTTATTCAATGAAGCTTTCGACACTAAACCTGATTTGGAATTGATTGCAGGTGTTCATGATCTGATCAAAAACCTTCATGCAAACGGAATGCAGTTGATTTTGGCTTCTTCTGCTTCAAAAGGTACCATCCAGCGTGTTTTCAACCGTTTTGATTTGCATCAGTACTTTACGCATAAAGTGAGTGGTGAGGATTTCCCAAAATCGAAACCGGATCCCGCTATTTTCCTTCATGCAGCATCACTTTCCGAAGCTCCAAAAGAAAACTGTATCGTAATTGAAGACAGCACCAGCGGAATCAAAGCTTCCAAAGCGGCAGAAATTTTCTGTATTGGTTATCACAGTGAAAATTCAAAACATCAGGATTTGTCGTTAGCGGATTACATTATTCATCATTTTGATGAAATTGATTTTGAAACGGTTTCCGCTATCAAACTGAAAAATAAAATAGAAGAGTAAGAAGTTAACCAACGGCTTCTTTATAAATACGCAGGCATTTTTCCCTTGCTTCTTTATGATCTACAATGGGTTTCGGGTACTTTGAAGTTTCAAGTTCCGGAACCCATTTTTTTATATATTTCAAATCCTTGTCAAATTTTTTGATCTGTTCCGTAGGATTAAAAATCCTGAAATAGGGCGCAGCATCTACGCCGCTTCCAGCTGCCCATTGCCAATTGCCCACATTGCTTGATTGTTCGTAATCTAACAGTTTTTGAGCAAAATAGGTTTCGCCCCAACGCCAGTCGATTAGTAAATGTTTGCATAGGAAACTAGCAACAATCATCCGCACGCGGTTGTGCATGTGACCTGTTGTGTTGAGTTCGCGCATGCCTGCATCTACAAAGGGATAGCCGGTTTTTCCTTCGCACCATTTTTGAAACAGTTCTTCATCATTCCTCCATTTAACAGCATCATATTTTTCGCGGAAACTTCGGTTTATTGTATGAGGAAAATGCCATAAAATCTGCATGAAAAACTCGCGCCATATTAGTTCATTTAGAAAAGTTTCGTTCTTCGCTTCAGCAGCTTTCCTTACAATTTCCCGAATCGAAACAACTCCAAATCGTAGGTAAGTACCGAGCAGAGAAGTTCCTGAAATAGCCGGAAAGTTTCGTGTGGCCTCGTAGTTTTCGATTAGTTTTTCCGAAATATCAAACGGCGGAACTTTTATTGATGACGCAATAAAACCTATATCGGATAAAGTCAGAAACGGGTAGGGGTGTGCCATGCAATTTTTCAGAAGTTCTTCTGAAGGAAAATGAACTAACGGCTTTTTTCTGAAATTCTCTTTCCATTTTTTCGAATAAGGCGTATAAACCACATACGGACTGCCATCGTCTTTAACAACTTCGTCTTTTTCAAAAATCACCTGATCTTTGCAGGTTTTGAACTCGATAGCATGTTCTTTGAAAAGTTGGTTGAGCATCTTGTCTCGCTTTCGTGCGTAAGGCTCATAATCATGATTGGTAAAAACAGTTGAAATTTTATTCTCTGCTATGAGTTTTTTAAAAACGGTTTCCGGAGTTCCATAAAATACAGCAATTGATTTTCCAACGGCTTTAAGCTGGTCATGAATCTTAACCAATTGGTTGTGAATGAAGGTTATCCTTGCGTCATCTTCCGGTAATTGTAAAAGTATGTTCTCATCAAAAATAAAAATCGGAAGCACTTCTTCGCTACTGTTTAAGGCATGAAAAAGTCCTGCATTGTCATCTAATCGCAAGTCGCGTCGGAACCAGAAAATCGTCATAAGTTATGGTTTAAATTCGCCAAAAAGTTCATTTAGTTTCTGTTTTCTGAAACTGAAAATTTCATTGAGCTTTGGTTTTACAAGTATCGGATGGAATAGCTTACCGATAAATCCGAACGGCATTTTGTAATGTACGACATCTTCAATTTCAACTCCACCTTCAATTTCCCTGAAAAAATGTTTATGATGCCAGAATTTGTAGGGACCGAATCGTTGTTCATCAATAAAAAACTCCGGGTCTTTGATGTGCGAAATTTCTGTAACCCATTCCATTGTGATTCCGCTGAAGGGTGAAATTTTATAATGAATGATTTGTCCGCTAAACATTTTTCGCTCATCACCCGAAAGCGTTGTAATCTTCATGGAATCCGGAGTTATGATATTTAGGTTCTTAGGGTCTGAAAAAAAAGCCCAGGCCTGCTCGATTCCGATAGGTAATTGCTGAATGCTTCTGATGGTGTACATTGGTTTTTCTGTAAAATTACAATTTTGTTGGGTGTGATTAAAAAAATGGTGAACGAGATTGTTTATTTTTTAGACTATTATTAACAGTTGAATTTATATTTTTCTTTATTTTCGTTTTACATAAATCAAAAAACTAATATTGATATGAAAAAAATAATTTGCACCGCGATTTTTGCATTTGCAACGTTGGCAATGAATGCGCAGGTTAAAACTCCGCAAGCCAGTCCAAGCGCAAAAACAGAGCAGGTTGTAGGTCTTACAAATGTTGAAATTGATTATTCCCGACCAAGTATCAAGGGAAGAACTGTTTTCGGTGAATTGGTTCCTTATGGTAAAATGTGGAGAACAGGAGCCAATGCGAATACTACGATTTCGTTCAGTGAAGACGTTATGATCGGTGGTAAAAAATTAGAAAAAGGTAAATATGCCTTATATACTTTCCCAAAAGCAGACAGCTGGGATGTTATTTTTTATAAGGATACGGACAACTGGGGACTTCCTGAAAATTGGGACGAGTCTAAAGTGGCAGTGCGTACTACAGCTAAACCCGAGTCATTAAACAGAAAAGTGGAAACATTTACCATAGGTATTAATAATGTGGATAATGATTTCGGATTCCTTGAGCTTTCATGGGAGAAAACAATTGTAGCCGTTAAATTTGAAGTACCTACTCAGAAAACGGCAATGGAAAGCATCGAAAAAACATTAGCGGGACCAAAAGGAGTGGACTACTTTTCATCAGCCCAGTATTTATATCAGGCAAACGGCGACTTAAACAAAGCTCTGACATGGGTCAATAAGGCTATCGAAATGGAGAAAGAAGCTCCGTTCTGGTATTTACGTCTTAAGTCTTTGATTCAGGCTAAAAAAGGAGATAAGACGGGAGCTATTGAATCTGCAAAACAATCGTTAACAGGAGCGGAAAAGGCTAAGAACGCTGATTATGTGAAGATGAATAAAGACTCTATCTCAGAATGGTCTAAAAAATAATCATTTTGAAAAGAATAAAAAAAGGCTGTCGATTGACAGCCTTTTTTTATTCTTTGGTCTTTACAACCATCTGAAGTAATATTCCCAAAATAATAGTGAGGATGGCTCCAATGAAATTCAACCAAAGGAAGCTCACTATATCGAGGTAATAAATGTAAAATATGGTTAGCTGTGTAATTACCGCGCTCCAGAAAACGGCTTCGGCTTTTACGATTTTTACATAAAAGGCTACAAGGAAAATCCCTAAAACCGTTCCGTAAAAAACGGAACCGATTATATTGACCAATTGGATCAGATTTTCAAAAAGAGTACCGACACAGGCAAAGAGAATTGCAATAATTCCCCAAACCAGCGTAAATAATTTTGTAGCGTTTACAAAGTGTTTTTCGGACTTATCGGCTTTCAGATTTCGTTTGTAAATGTCTATGGTTGTCGTTGATGCCAAAGCTGATAGTCCCGAAGCAGAAGACGACATCGCTGCAGAAAATATAACAGCAAGCAAAAGGCCGATCAATCCCTTAGGCAGATAATGCAGAATAAAATACAGGAAAACATAATCCTTATCGTTGGTTTCTGTTTTACTGTCCACATCACTGATTATTTCTTTCGCCTGTTCGCGCAGGTCTTTTTCTTTTCCGGATAAGGAGACCATTTTTTGCTGTAAGATAGGATTGTCAAAATCCTGGTTCAATTGGCCAACATATAACATGCTGATTTCCTTCTTTTCCTCCTGAACGGCATCAAGCTGCTTTTCCAGTCTCTCATAATCAGCTTTTCGCGAAGAGTTTTTTACCAGTTCGTTGTTGGTCGGATTGAAATGCAAAGGAGCCGAATGGAACTGAAAGAAAACAAAAACCATTACTCCGGTTAACAGAATTAGGAACTGCATAGGCACTTTTAACATACCGTTCATGATCAGACCCAGCTGACTTTCCCGAACTGATCTTCCGGTAAGATAACGTCCAACCTGCGATTGATCGGTTCCAAAATAAGAGAGCGCCAGGAAAAATCCACCTGTAATTCCGCTCCAGAAAGTATATCGGGTTTCAGGGTCAAAAGAAAAATCAAGGATATCCATTTTATCATTGGCTCCGGCGATTCCCAATGCATTGCTAAAGCTTAGTTCCTCAGGAAGATTATTCAAAATCAGGAAAAAGGTGATAAACATTCCTGTCATGATTACAAACATCTGTTGCTTTTGGGTAACGTTAACCGCTTTTGTTCCTCCTGAAAAAGTATAGATGATTACCATTATCCCGATGACAACATTCATTAAAGTTAAGTTCCACCCCAATAGTGCTGAGAGGATAATTGCCGGGGCATAAATGGTTAAACCCGTTCCGAGTCCGCGTTGCACTAAAAACAGGATCGAAGCAAGTGAGCGTGTTTTTACATCGAAACGCTGTTCGAGAAATTCGTAAGCAGTAAAAACTTTAAGTTTATGGTAAATCGGTATAAAAGTAATGCAGATTACCACCATGGCAATCGGCAGTCCGAAGTAAAACTGCACAAATCCCATCCCGTCGTGATAAGCCTGGCCGGGAGTTGAAAGAAAGGTAATCGCACTTGCCTGAGTCGCCATCACGGAGATACCAACCATCCACCAAGGCGTTTCGTTATTTGCTAAAATATACTCTTCTACGTTTTTACTTCCTTTGGTTTTCCAGGTTCCGTAAATAACTATAAACAGAAGGGTTACTGATAATACGATCCAGTCGATTAATTGCATGGCTTAGGCGTACATTTGCATTAAAAAATAGAACAGTAAAATATAGAAAGCATTAAGCAGCAGTACGATCGTGTAGCTTCTTTTCCATTTTAAGTCCTGTTCTTTTTTCATTTTTTTAGTTTCTTAGTTGATGAGTTTCAAAGTTGCAGAGTCTTAAAGTTCTGCGCAAAAATATCGTATCTATTTTCTATTCTCCTTCTTAGTTATTTCCAATCGCAATCAGATTAGCCATTAAACGGAAAGCGCCCGGTACTCCTTCAGGTAATTCGCGGAAGAAACTTAAACCTGTATAAATATAGTGACCGTTTCCGTATTTTGCTATTAATAATCCACTGTCTTTCGGAGTCTCGTTTTTATCGTGGGAAGAAAGTATCGGAGTGAATTCTTTGCTCCATTTGTTTGGATAGTACAATCCCTGTTCCTGAATCCAGCATTCAAAATCCTTTTCGGTGATTTTATTCGGGAAATTTAAAACCGGGTGTTTCGGATTTATGAACGTAACTTTTGCTGCTTCCTCCGTAACTCTGTCTTGGGATAATTTCAATTCGAAAGGAGCAAGATCATTGGTAACCAATTTTCCGGCAGTATTGTATTGCACTATCATTGTGCCTCCGTTTTTTACATATTCAAATAAGATGTTTTGTCTGAATTTTAAAGCGTCAACAGTATTATAAGCTCGGATTCCGACAAGAATGGCATCAAAATCCTTAATGTTATCAGGCGTAATTTTTTCCGGTGAAAGTAAAGTCACATTGTAATCCATCTGTCTTAAACTCTCAGGGACTTCATCGCCGGCGCCCATGATATATCCAATGTTTGTTCCTCGGGTTTCAATTTCAATTTTGTTGAATTTTGCTTCAGAAGGCAACAGAACCTGTTGAAGCGGAATATGTGTATAATCAATGGTAACCAGTTTTTTATCGAAACGTTTGTTATCAATGATGGCGATACTTTTAGCGACTGCTTCCGTTGGGTAGGCCGGGGGAGTTACTTCGAAAGTAACGATTTTTTCGCCTCCTTTTTGAAAGATTTCAAAAGGTACTTTTTTAGGCCATACTTTCCAGTCGGCAGGCAAATCGAAGATAACTTCTCCTTTACAGTTGTCCTTACCGGCCCTAACTTTTACCGAAACAATGTGTTTTCTGTTGTTTGGAAACAATTCCACTTTGTTTAAAATTTCGGTGGTAACTTCAGGCAATACTGCAAATGGCTGGTACATTTCTCCTTTTACCGGATCATTAAATTTGTATACCAGGTTTTTGTAAATATCGAACGTTATGTCGCATATCCTGATTTTCCAATGTATTTTTTGCGAATCGGTTTCGGGTTTACCAATCATTTTTGTGTCCGTAACTGAAAACAGTCCTATTGTCCCTTTTTCGCTTAGCCAATAAGGTGATGAAAACGGAACATTTTCCGGAAGTTTTATTTGTTTTTCAACTTTGAAAGGAACGTTGTTTTCGAGCTTTTTATCTTCTGTCAGAACCGTATTTAAAAGTTGGGCAGAAATTATTTCAACAGGTTCACTACAACGGCTCGTGGCTTCTAATTTTAAAGTGACTTCACTGTTTGGATTTGAATTCTGCACTGATGCAACACTTTCCAAATACAGTCCGCAGGTGGCAACAATAATGTTTTCGAGTTCCTGTTTTTTGATGTTTTTCCAGTGTTCATCGCTCAATTGATTGATGAGTTTGTAGGCCTCTATCAATTTTGTCAGATGAACTTCCGGGTTTTTGAAATTGAAATTTGTCTGAATATCAGTAAGGATTTTGCCGATAGCTTCACCGCCTTTAACTCTTGTCCAGGTAGTATTTATTCCTTCGAAAATGTTATTCTTATCTTTTGGAAAATCACCTTTTAAAAATTCAAGATATTCCATTTCATTGCCACGAGTTCCGGTGCTCCCAAAGCCCTGACATTGATGCTGACTTCTGCTGAGCGCCGCAATTTCTCCGTTGCTTTTACCTTTTAAAGGATAATAAACACCGGTATTTATGGTAAAGAGATTGGTTTTATCTGCTTTTTTGAAATTCTCCTCGCTTCCGTAAAACCACCAGGATGTATTGAAAAACAATCGTTTCGGCTGCCATGCGGAAACGGTTTTGAGTTGTTCAGGATAAATGGCCGGATCGTTGGCTTTATCAAAAGCTTCAAAACTTAAAATTGCAGATGCGGTATGATGTCCGTGCGTTGTTCCCGGTGTCAGATGATTGAAACGATTGATGATCACATCGGGTTTAAATCGTCTGATGGTAAGGATTACATCGTTTAAAATAGCTTCTTTATTCCATATGTCAAAAGTCTCAAGCGGTTCTTTTGAATATCCAAAATCATTAGCACGCGAAAAAAACTGTTCGCCTCCGTCTATTCTTCTTGCTGCTAAAAGTTCCTGCGTACGTAGAACACCTAAAAGTTCCTTGAGTTCGGTACCGATAAGGTTTTGTCCGCCATCACCGCGGGTTAACGACAAATATCCGGTTCGGGCTTTGGTTTCGTTTGAAAGATAGGAGATGAGTTTGGTATTTTCATCATCGGGATGAGCAGCAATATAAAGCACCGATCCCAAAAAATTTAATTTTTCTATCTGATTGTAAATATCGGATGATGTAGGTTTTTGCGGTTGCTGTGCAAAAGATGGATGCAAAAAAAGCAATGAAAAAATATATAAAAGTAAGCCAGGCTTCTTCATAATGTGGCGTTATTCTTGTTTTTCAAATATAATAAAATTGACGTTCAGGGGCATATATTTAACATAAATAAAGAAGCAAAGCCGCTAAAGACTTTGCTTCTCTTATATTGATTATGATAGTTTGGATTTATCCTCTTTGGCCATGACCTCGTCCTCCGCCATTTCCGTGGCCACCATTTCCATGACCGCCATTTCCATGACTGTTGCCGCGACCGTTTCCACCATTTCCTCTACCGTTTCCATGGCCTTCATTGTTTCTGGTATATCCATTATCTGAACTTCTGTATTCAGTACGGTAATCATCATGTCTCCTGTTTCCTTGATTATCGTTGTCATTTCTTTGATAATCCGATCTGTAAGAATCATTATGATCATCATCTCTATGGTTGTGATAACCATCTCTCGGACCATTGTAAACTACTTGCGGACGAACACCGATGGTTCTTTGATAAGGACCTTTATATCCATGACAGTATTTTACTTTATGGTGTTTGTAATAAACATAAGGGTTTGGTCCATAATCATGTAAACAAACTTTATAAGCGCCATACAAATCGTAATGTCTGTATCTGTATGGTAAATAGGCTGCTCGGATCCATCCGCCTCCATCAAAATAGATGAACATTGCCGACGGGATATCGTAATACACTTCAATATCCGGGATATAATAATAACGTGCTTCGGTATAACCAACCGGACCCCATGCAGGAGCGGGTGTATTAATATTTACATTAACCGATACTTGTGCATTGGCACTTAACGTTATCAAAAATAGTCCTGCGAATAATAGTTTGATCGTTTTCATAGATTTTAAAATTTAATTAGTGTTAGGGATGTTTATGTATTTCCAACTTCCGTGCCAAAAATTATTTGAACAAAAAAAAAGACAAGGATTACTTGTCTTTTATCTATGAATGAATCTAATTTCTTAGTGTCTTTTTCCATGTTTTCCATGTTTGGATTTATGTTTGTCTTCGCCGTAATGATTGCCACTATTCCCTTTAGATTTGTAAGGCTTTTGGCCTTTTACGATATACCCTTTAGGGTATTTTGATTTATGGGTATGGAAATGTTCATAAGGGCTATTACCTCTGTAAGGAAGAATTACTTTGCATCCGGAGTGTAAATCAAAGTGGGAATAGTGTGCCGGTAATCTTTTACATCTGACCCATTTTTTTTTGTATGGATAGATAAACACTGCATTTGGTACATCGTAATAAACCTGAATATCCGGAATATAATAGAAATGGGCATCATGCGTGTCGGCAGGTCCCCAAACCGGAATGTTAATATTTACATTAACATCGACTTGTGCATTCGTGGAAGTTGATAAAAAGAAGACTAGTCCGAAAAATAAAAATTTTAGTGTTCTCATTTGATTAAATTTTTTGGGGGTTAGATTGGGTATAAGTGATAAAAGTAATGAAATATTTTTTTAATTTTTTTCTATAAAATTATTGAGATGTTGGTATACTTTATCTACAGGAAGTCCAACAACATTCGCATAGGAACCATCAATTCTTGCAATAGCCACTAAGCCAATCCATTCCTGTATTCCATAGGAACCAGCTTTGTCAAAGGGTTTGTAATTATCTAAGTAATATTTAATTTCTTCGTCTGAAAGAAGATTAAACGTTACTTCCGTTATCTCATGAAAAGTGTCTTTTTTAGTATTTGTTTTTATGGACACCGAAGTTATTACTTCATGGGTTTTTCCCGATAAAGACTTTAACATTTTGAACGCATCATCATAGTCCTTTGGTTTGCCTAAAGCGCGGTTTTCGTGCCATACAATCGTATCGCTTGTCACCAGAACATCATTATTGGAAAGTTCGTTTTCAAAAGCATTTGCTTTCAATTCGGCTAAATAATCGGTAATCGCTCCTGCTTTCAGGCTTTCAGGATAAATTTCCTCGACGTCTTTTAAACGGATTTCGAAATCCAGATCCAAATCCCTGAAAAACTGCTGGCGTCGTGGCGAACCGGAGGCCAGAATAATGTTGAAATTCTTCAGTTTGTCTCTAAGCATTCCCTTTCATGTTTAAGGTGATAACAACGATGGAAAGAATTCCGAACAACATTACCAGTTTTAGAATCAGACTTAAATGACCAAAGTCTTTCTTAGTTGTCGCATTCCATATTTTTATTAAGAAATAGAGTAGAGGTCCTAATACAAAAAGTAATGTATAGTACATCACCCATTGGATGTCCGATAAATTGTCATTAACGTAAAAGATCAGAAGGGCTATCGGAATAAAAGTCAACCCGAAAACCAGTTTTGAAGTTCTGCCTTTTCCCAATACTATTGGAAGTGTACTCATGCCTGAGTTATAATCACCATCCATGTCTTCAATATCCTTTACTATCTCGCGAATAAAATTAATGATGAACGCAAAAAATGCATAGTCCAGAAGGATACTGAAAAGTGTACCCATTTGTTGGCGGTTTCCGTCATACGTTGCTGGATATAAATCAAAAATACCGACCAAAACTATACTGAAAGCCACTAGCAATGCGACGATGATATTTCCGATTAAAAGGTTTTGTTTTAAATTGGTTGCATATAGGTACAAAGTTGCGGCCACTACAATGAATACTGCTGAAAAACCAGGTTTCTCAATGATGTTTGAAAGGTAAAAACCAATTCCGACACCAATGATATTCAGCGTCACGTAAATATTGTACGCCATCCCTTCGGAAATATGTTTGCCGACAATAACATTATTTGGTTTGGAAAATCCATCGGTTTCCTGATCCATAATATTGTTGATAACATAACCACCGGCAGCAATAGCTACGGTTGCAATCACTAATAGGATAAATTGCCAATCGGCTAATGCCAGCGATATATCCTGTTGGTTTTTAAAGAATAAAAAGTGAAATACAAGCTGCATTAAAGCCAGCATCAGTAAATTTTGAAAGCGGATTAGTTTTAGAAAGTTCATTGTTACTTATTTCGGTATTCTTTATTATATTTTTTTTTACAATTAGTCAAATTTCGCATCAAAATGTTCCATCCACTTCCCCTGGACTTTCATTACCTGTTCGATGACGTCGCGGACAGCACCTTTTCCACCATTACGGTGGGACACATAATTGGAAATATTCTTAATTTCCGGAACAGCATCCTGAGGACAGGTTGGTAATCCGACTAACTGCATCACATGATAGTCCGGGATATCATCGCCCATGTATAAAACCTGATCCGGTCTGATATTGTAGATATCCGTGAATTCCTTAAAAGTATCTACTTTATTGGGAACGCCTAAATGAATATCAGTGATACCGAGGTTTCGTAATCGAACACGTACGCCTTCATTGCTTCCTCCCGAGATAATGCAAACGGTATATCCATTTTCAACTGCAGCTTTCATTGCGTAGCCGTCGCGGATATTCATTTCGCGAAGCATTTCTCCTGTTGGTGTGATATGTACGGTTCCGTCTGTAAGAACACCATCAACGTCGAAAATAAACGTTGTGATGTCATTCATGATTTCCTTATAACTTTTTGTCATTGTATTTTTGTATGGATTGGGTTAACAATTCGTAAATTGTTTTTTTATTCTCGTCTTCCAGAAAAGACAAATGTTTTTCAATTGTTTTATGATCGTTGCGTTTTGCCGGACCAGTCTGCGCTTCTAAAGGGGAAAGCGTTTTTATTTTCTCAGCTGTTTCTTGAATCAGAGGCATTAAAATTTCGAAAGGAACCTGATTTTCGTCGCAGATTTCCATTCCTAACTGATAAAGATGATTTACGAAATTGCATGAAAATACAGCTGCCACATGCAAACTCTGTCGTTGCTCGGAACTGATTTTAAAAACCTTATCCGAAACCATTTTTGCTAAACTTTCCAGGATTGTATAATCCGATTCGTTTTCCGTTTCCAGGCAAATTGGTACGACTTTAAAATCGATTGTTTTTGTCTTTGAGAACGTCTGCAGCGGATAGAAAACGCCTTTACGGTTTTTACTGCTTAATGCGTCCAAACCAACACTTCCAGAAGTATGAACTACCAATTGGTTTTTAAACGGAAGTTGTTCCGAAACTTCAGCAATAGCATCATCTGTGACAGAAATAATGGTGATATCAGCCGGTTTTATTTCAGAATATAATGTTGTGATTTTATCACCGGAAACCAAATGATTTACATTTTCCTTTTTACGAGAAAAAACCTGTTGCAACAGTACATTTTCAGACTGTAGAAATACTGAAATTAAATGTTGCGCCACATTTCCGGAACCGATGATATTTACTGTGATCACTTCTAAATTCTTTAAATCGAGTCAACAATTGCTACAAAATCTTCAGCAACCAAAGATGCTCCACCGATTAATCCGCCATCAACATCCGGTTGAGAAAAGATTTCCTTTGCATTTTCCGGTTTTACACTTCCACCATAAAGAATCGAAACATTTTCAGCAACGGAACTGCCGTATTGGTGTTGTATCGTTTCACGAATGAACTTATGCATTTCCTGCGCCTGTTCGGGCGTTGCTGTTTCTCCTGTTCCGATCGCCCAAACCGGTTCATATGCCAAGACGATATTTACCCATGCATTGGCATTCAAGTGAAATAGTCCGTCGCGCAATTGAGTATCCACAACATTAAAATACTGTTTGTTCTGACGGTCTTTTAATTCTTCGCCGATACAGAAAATCACACGCATTTCGTGCTTTAAAGCAGTATCAACCTTATTAGCCAAAAGAGAATCTGTTTCTTTGGAATAAGCGCGTCTTTCCGAGTGACCTAAAATTACATTGTTTACTCCGACACCTGTAAGCATGCTTGCCGAAACTTCTCCGGTATAAGCACCACCTTCAGCCTGATGCATGTTTTGTGCAGCTACACTAACATTGGTATGTTCCAAAATATGTACGGCCTGCGATAAGTTAACAAAAGATGGAGCAACAATCACTTCTACTTCTTTTCCTGACGGAAGCTGGTTTAAAATATCCGTCAAAAGCTGTGTGGTTTCAACAGCATTTTTATTCATTTTCCAGTTGCCTGTAACTATGTTATGTCTCATTATGGTATGTTAGTTTATTGTTTTTAATGTTTCAACCAATTTTAAATCATCGGCTTCGATTGCATTGAAAAGTGCAATGTTACCTTTTTTATCCACGATTAAATAACGCGGAATCCATGTTAAATCAATGGCTTTTCCGAAAATACCTTTCATTCCGTCCGTCGCCATGTAATGTTCACCGGTTACTTCGTGTTTTTCGATTCCTTTTTGCCATGCTTCCTGCGTTTTATCCATCGATATGAATAAATAAGTTGCATTTGGGAACTGACTCTGCAAGGCTTTCACCTTTGGTAATCCTTTGATACAATCGGAACACCACGAGGCCCAGATGTCCATAACGATCGTTTTGCCTTTGTATTTTTTTAAGATTTCTTTAAACGTCATTGTACTTCCGTCTAAAGTTACCATTTCATTTTTTAATGCCTCCTTCTTAAAAGTAGTCTGCGTTTCCTGTGCACATGAGGAAAGCGTTACGGCAAAAAACAGAATTGCTAAAAATTTTTTCATTGTTATTTTTTTAATTCCGAGTAGGGTTTGTTAATAATAGTCTGATATCCGGCGGCATCAAATTTGTTATCCGTTATTCCGTAATAGAATTTATATTCGTTTCCGTTCCATAGGTATTTTACGCCCGGCGTGTCTTTTCCCGAGCCAAGAACACCCCAAAACGGAATAACGTCAATCATTACATAAGGATATTTTGCTCCCGCTATTTTAAAGAAATCCGGTATCTTCCACGGTTCTTCATTCATGAAGATGATTTTTATTTCAGGGAAGTCAGGATTATTCTTTTTCATTTCCGTAAGTTCTTTGGCAACCTCCTGACAATGATCACAACCAGGAACGAAGAAACATAATGTTTTACGACCTTTATCGATATCAGCGAAATATTTTGCATAACCCGATTTACGTTTTGCAGGTTCATTAACAGGTGCTTTCTCTGCTTCTTTAACGATCTCTTTTGCAGTCTCTTTTTGAGCCGGATTTTCTTTAACCGTATCCGTTTTGATTGCCGGTAAATTATTTTCCACGGTTGGAGTTGATGTCGTGTCAATGTTTGTTTCCAGTGTACCGATGTTTGTTTCAGGTATAATTACATCTTCAGAAGTTGTACTCTTTATCGGCGCCAATAAAAAAATCGCAGCAATCGATAAAAATGTAATTAAAGCAACAACCCAAAGCTTAGAAGTAGGGGCATCTTCTTTGGTTAATTTGTAAAGCCAAACTAATAATGCAACAGCTACTATGTTTTTAATGATAGCCTCAATCGGGGTCATCGGAAGCAATTCTCCAAAACAACCGCAATTGCCTGTATTTCCACCGCTTAAAAAAGTTACGTATGATAAGTGTCCTATGAAAACCACTAAAAGCAAAGTGGTGGCCGGGATTATGAGTTTTTTAAGATAATTGTTCTGCAAAATCAAAAGACCCAGTGCCATTTCAATTCCGATCAGAATTCGTGAAAACCAAGGCGCTATTGTTTCTGAAAAACCAAGTGGATACAATTGTTTAACTTCAAATGTCGAAATAGCAAAATAGGGTGAAGGGTACATTTTTGCTATTGCCGAAATGAGGAACAAGAATGCTATTAAAACTCGTATTGCAGTTGACGCGTATTTCATGGTTTTAGTATTTTATTTTTTTGCAAATCCCGTTAAAATAAGGGCAAAGACAGAATAATTGATCATATCCTGATAATTGGCATCAATTCCTTCAGAAACCAATGTCTTTCCCTTATTGTCTTCGATTTGTTTCACACGAAGAAGTTTCTGCAAGATCAGATCCGTTAACGAACTTACACGCATATCGCGCCATGCCTCTCCGTAATCATGATTTTTAGCTTCCATAAGATCTTTGGTGATCTGTACTTTCTCGTCGTACAATTTCACTGCGGTTTCCCAGTCCAAATCCGGTTGGTCAGCCACTCCTAAATCCAATTGGATCAACGCCATAATCGAATAATTGATAATGCCGATGAATTCTCCGGTTTCATCTTCGTCGATTTTGCGCACTTCATTTTCCTGTAAACTACGGATACGTTGCGCCTTAATGAAAATCTGGTCGGTTAGGGAAGGCAGACGTAAAATGCGCCATGCACTACCATAATCCTTCATTTTTTTTGTGTATAAATCGCGGCAAATGGCAATTACCTTGTCAAATTCCTGTGAAGTCGTATTCATTTAAGTTATCTTTGTTTCTTGAGTTTTCAAATGTAAAGAAATTAAGGCGAAGTTCAAAGTCGAATGCTCCTGCTTTATTAATTTGGAATTCGTCATTTTAATCTTCGATTTATATCAGTATGAACATTAATTGCAAAGGGCAGCTTATCGATTTGTCCCAGCCCAAAATAATGGGGATTCTCAATATTACGCCGGATTCTTTTTTTGACGGAGGAAAATTCAAATCAGATGTGGATTTTATGAATCAGACGGAAAAAATGCTGACCGAAGGTGCGACTTTTATAGATATTGGTGCTTATTCTTCCAGGCCTAGTGCAGCTTTTGTTTCAGAATCTGAGGAATTGTCTCGTTTACTTCCGATTGTGGAATTAATCAGTAAAAAATTTCCTGAAGCAATTTTATCCATTGATACTTTCAGAGCTAATGTGGCCCAAGGAGCAATTGAAAGCGGCGCGGCTATAATTAATGATATTTCTGCCGGAATATTGGATGAAAATATGATGGGCGTGATTGCCAAAGCCCGTGTTCCTTATATCATGACGCACATGCGCGGAACTCCGCAAACGATGACTGCACTGACCCAATATGATGACATTGTCAAGGAAATGATTTCCTATTTCGCCGAGCGGATTTCTGCTGCCCGAAGTTTAGGAATCAATGACATTATTATTGATCCTGGATTTGGCTTTGCAAAAACGTTAGAACAGAATTACGAAGTACTTCGGAAACTGGAATTGTTTCAGATGTTGGATGTTCCTCTTTTGTCCGCCGTATCTCGAAAATCGATGATATACAAATTATTGGAAACCAATCAGAACGAAGCACTTAACGGAACTACTGCTTTAAATACAATTTCACTTTTGAAAGGTGCTAAAATTCTCCGGGTACACGATGTTAAGGAAGCTGTGGAGTGTGTACGTTTATGTTCTCACATCCAAAATTAATTTTTTAAAATATGAAGAAAGGAATCTGTATTTTAATTGCATTCTTGGTGATTTCCTGCGGAGAAAAAAAGGAAATCTTATTGCCTAAATCAGATGTTACGGTTGTGAAAGAAATTGAGGATCTTTCTAAAATTGACATTTTCTTTTCCACTGAAAATAAAGATACTTTGGCTGAAGTCAGAAAGAATGCTGTTATTACGACTACCAATTGGGTTTTTAATATCGACAAACGTCTACCACTGAAAACCATCATGCCTGAAATCATGAAATTGCAGAAGAAAAAGCTAAAGCGTAAAAGCAACGAAGATGCGCCAAAAGATAATTTCTATTCCTATGCAGACAGTATCGGAAAGAATCTCGCATTTATTCCCTTTACCAATACTACTTACCGACTTGAAAAGCCAAACTCAGGAATAATTGTATTTTTTAAAAAGAATAATCAGGTATTTGTAAATGATACTTTAGTTCTGAAAGAAGAATTACATCAAAAGCTAAAGAATCGTTCCAACGAAGAAATTAGATTCTGCTTCGACAAGAACAGCAGTTATGGGACTTATATTCAGAATAAATTATACATCAGAACATTAGAGCTAAAAAAAAACGGTGCTGTTGAATTTATTTATTAGAAGTTGCGAGACTATGAAAAAAGGTCTTCCTTTCTAACTCGGAAGACCTTTTTTTGATTTTTTGCTGGAGGACTGGTTTTAGTAGCCACCGCCACCTCCGCCGCCGCCGCCGCCACCTGACGAAGTTTTTTTGATGAGTTGGCCTCTAATTTCTCCGTCCGGATAAGCATCAGTGTGCAGATTAATATAATACATATTCGCTTTAAGATCAGCTTCTTCGGCTGCACTTAATGCAACACTGGTGTAAGTTATAGGCGAAGCTAAACTTGAAAAAGCAAATACCGGTGGACCACTAACGCCTACTGCGCCTTTATGAATATGGCCGGCAATAGGTGTTATTCCACTATAAGTTACCGTAACAGTTAATATTTTAGTGGAGTTGTTAAATGAAAGCGCAGCATTACCCGTCGCTGTTGAAGCGTTAGGCGGTACTTCACTCGAACCTTTTAAAGCTGCCGTAAAATTTGTTGTGGTAGGAGTCGGTGTAGGTGTTGGCATCATATCGTTGTCATCATTACTACAGGAGACCAACCCAACCGAAAATAAAGTAGCCGCTAATAAACTTATATATACTTTCATAAGTAAAAAACTAATGATTATGGAGGGTTCTAAGAAAGGAAGCATAAATAATACGCTGATAATCATAATGCTACCAGGAGATAGCATTTCACAGTCACTAGTAAAATTAGGTTTTTTTCACAAGATAACCCTTAATTTTTGATTAACTTTAACCTTGATTTTCAGTATATTAATCTCTTTTTAGAAGGTTTTTTGATCAATTCTATTGATGATGATAAGGTTCATTTTTGAGAATCGTAAAGCCGCGGTATAATTGTTCAATAAAAAACAAACGTACCATCTGATGCGAGAAAGTCATCTGCGAAAGCGAAATTTTCCCCTGAGCTTTTTTGTAAACCTCCTGGCTGAAACCATACGGGCCACCAATTACGAAAACAAGTGTTTTTATTCCTGAATTCATTTTCTTTTGCAGCTCTTCCGAAAAGGCGACACTGGAAAACATTTTACCGTTTTCGTCTAATAAAATCAACTGATCCGTGGCGGATAACTTCGAAAGGATCAATTCGCCTTCTTTCTCTTTTTGCTGGGCTTCGGAAAGGTTTTTTACGTTTTTGATGTCCGGAATAATCTCCAATTCAAACTTAATGTAAAACGACAACCGTTTAGTGTAATCATCAATTAATGTTTGCAAAGCTTTATTGTCGGTTTTACCGATAGCGAGGAGTTTAATATTCATGGTTTCGGATTAAAAAACAAAGATAGGAGAAATTTACGAAACGGTTTTTTTAAACCCCTGAAGGTCAGTGATTTTAAAAGCTAATTATCATAAAATCAAGCAAATATGTTAAATTTAAGTTATTCTGTTTAAATCAGGAGCGATGTAAATCCTGAAATAATCAAAATAATGTATCTTTGACCGCAAATGCTTTAATTAGAATGATTACAACACAAACAACACAATTGGAACACTATTTTCTGCAATTCAGAAAAAACATCATCGGTATTGACCAGGAGTTTGATTCTCCGTTCGGAAGAAAAAAAATCATTTACACGGATTGGACTGCTTCAGGACGTTTATACCGTCCGATCGAAGAGAAACTGATGAATGAATTTGGACCATTTGTAGCTAATACGCATACTGAAACTACAGTATCCGGTACTGCAATGACCATGGCATATCATGAAGCACGTGACATTATCAAAAGACATGTGAACAGCAACGAAAATGATGTGTTGATTGTGGATGGAAGCGGTATGACTGGAGTTATCAATAAATTTCAGCGTATTTTAGGTTTGAAAGTGCCGGAAAATCTTCAAAAATATACGCAGATTCCGGAAGAGAAAAAACCTGTGGTTTTCATTACGCACATGGAGCACCATTCAAATCAGACTTCGTGGTTGGAAACGATTGCGAAAGTAGAAGTGATTCCGGCTTGCGAAAAAGGGTTGATCTGTCTGGATAGTTTTAAAGCATTATTAGAAAAATATAAAGACTGTACTTTAAAAATAGCTTCTGTTACCGCTTGTTCAAATGTTACAGGAATTAAAACTCCTTATCATGAAGTGGCAAAATTGATTCATCAGTACAACGGAGTTTGTTTTGTGGATTTTGCCTGTTCAGGACCGTATGTAAAAATAGACATGCACCCGGCGGATAATCCGGATGGTTATTTGGATGCTATTTTTATGTCGCCACACAAATTCCTTGGCGGACCTGGTACTTCAGGAGTTTTGGTTTTCAACAAAAAACTATACAAAAACATGGTGCCTGATCATCCGGGGGGTGGAACAGTTAGCTGGACAAATCCTTGGGGCGAACATAAATACCTTGATAATATTGAAGAGCGGGAAGATGGTGGAACTCCGGGCTTCCTTCAGGTTATCAAAACAGCTTTGGCAATTCAGTTGAAAGAGCAAATGGGAATCGACAATATCCTGAAACGCGAGCATGAAATTGTTGAGTATGTTTTCGACAGATTAGCGAATGTTCCAAACATTAATATTCTTGCGGGACAGCATCAGGATAGGTTAGGGGTTATTTCTTTTTACATCAATGATCTGCATTTTAACCTTGGAGTGAAAATCCTTAATGATAAATTCGGAATACAGACTCGTGGCGGTTGCAGTTGTGCCGGAACTTATGGACATTACTTATTGCATGTTGATCAGGAAACGTCGCATTATCTGACGGATAAAATTACCCACGGGGATTTGATCGAGAAACCGGGATGGATCAGAATGTCAATTCACCCAACAACAACTTCAGCAGAGATCGAATTCGTTTGTAACAGCATCATCGCTATGGCAGAAAATCATAAAGAATGGGCTACAGATTATGAATACAATAAAAATTCAAATGAGTTCCTTCACAAAGACGCTGCTCATAAAGAAAAAGAAATGGTGAAGAATTGGTTTTCGTTATAAGAAATCAAAATTTAGAAATAAAAAAATCCACTTGTAATAAGTGGATTTTTTTATTTTACTAACTGCTCCCGACAGCTATCGGGACTGCTAACTGCTAACTGCGTTTTCCTTCGTATGTTTCCAGCGTTTGTGTGTCCACAGATAATATTCTGGATTCGCCAGGATCTGTTCTTCTAACATCCTGAAAAACATATCGGTTATTTCATAATCGGCTACAGCCTTCGGGTTATCGACCATCGGTACGAAAGTTGCCTTATATTTTCCACGACCTAATTTTTCTCCTTTTAAATAAAGTACATTAAAGTCCAGGCGCTTGGCAAGCATTTCTGCTCCTGTATGTACTGGGACATCCGTACCCATGAACTTTGTCCAATGCAAAGCTTTCCAGACTTTCGGCGATTGATCGGCAATAAATCCGTAAAGACATTTGATTCCTTTTCTGTGATTAGAGATCATTACGGAAGTGGTTTCTTTAGTATCAATTAAACCAGCATCGAATCTACCGCGTATCCTTCTTACCAAACTGTCAAAATATTTGTTTTTGATTCGTTTATATACGCCAACTCCTTTAAAATTAGCCAACTTGTTCATGATGATCAGCCATTCATAGCTAGAATAATGTCCGGAGAAAAGAATAATGCTTTTACCTTTATCCTCATATTCATGAAAAAGGTCCATATTAGTTACAACAAAACGTTTGCGCATTTCGTTTTCCGAAATAGTCATGGTTTTGATCATTTCCATAAAACCGTCAACTAAATGATGGTATGATTTCTTCTCTATGATAAGGCGTTCTTTATCAGATAAATGAGGTAATGCTAACGCCAGATTCTGTCTTACTACTTTTTTTCTGTATCCAATAATATAGTATACAAGGATATAAATGCAATCGGAAACAAAATATAGTAATCGGAAAGGAAGTATTGATATGCACCACAAAATGGGATAAGCCAACAAGAATATTAATAACTGCATTTATATATTTTTTTGCAAAGATAATTTATAAACTGATTATTTGGTTTTCAAATAACATTCAATAAAGAAACATTGGTTATTTTTACCCAAACAAAATACAAATATATGAACTCTGTAATATTACTGATTATAGTTATTACCGCCATTGTAAGTTTTAAAGGTTTTAATGACCACTCTTTTTTCAGAAAATATCAATTTCACATCGGCAGCATCCGTGCCGGCGAACATATTCGCATGATAACCTCTGCTTTTTTGCATGGAGATCCTGGGCATTTGATATTTAACATGCTGACATTGTTTTTCTTTGCGCCGGTAGTTATGAATTTTTTCGGGGCCTTTCCGTTTCTCATAATTTATTTCGGAAGTCTGGTTTTGGGTAGTTTACTCACTTTGTATTTTCATAAAAACGATTACTCGTATACAGCTATCGGAGCCTCTGGTGCTGTAATGGGAGTTGTATATAGCGCGATTTTGATTTTTCCGGATATGGAGATTTATGGTTTTATTCCCGGATACATTTTTGGAATCGGATATTTATTGTATTCCATCTACGGAATGAAAGCCAAGAATGATAATATAGGGCATACAGCGCACTTCGGAGGCGCAATCGGGGGTTATATAATTACATTGGCTAAAGATCCCTCGATGATGACGGACCATATGCTGACAGTAATTCTACTAGCAATTCCGATCGTGATCTTAATTGTTTTATTAAAAATGGGGAAAATTTAATTCGTTTGGCATTGCTTTTGATTTGTAATGAAAAACTTAAAAATAAGATTTTAAAAATCGAAAATCATCAACATTTAAAAAAACAGATTATGACAAAGAAAATAGCTTTACTTGGAGTTGTCTTATTTATGACAGGACTTTCTTTTGCTCAGGAAACCAAACAAGTTCCGCAGATTGTAGTAATGGGAGAAGGAAAAATTAAAGTTACCCCCGATCAGGCAGTGATTACCGTAGGAGCGGAAAATACTGGTAACGACGCAGCTGACGTGAAAACGAAAAATGACGTAGCCATTGATGGTATTATTAAATACATCAAAAAAATGAAATTAGCGTCATCGGATTATCAGACACAAAGAGTATCACTATACAAGTATTATGACTACCAGAAGAAAAAGAATATCTATACCGCTTCACAAAATATAGTTATTACACTTAAGGACTTATCCAAGTACGATGAATTGATCATGGGTTTGGTAGATTCCGGCGCGAATATGATTCACGGCGTAGATTTCAAATCCTCTAAGGTTGCTGAATATGAAAGTCAGGCAAGAGTTAAAGCAGTTCAAAATGCGAAAGCCAAAGCGGCTGATTACGCATCGGCTTTAAATCAGAAAGTAGGTAAGGCGATTTTGGTTTCCGATAATTCAATGACCAACTACCCAAGACCCATGTTTGCTGCAATGAAAATGGATTCCGAATCCGCTGCACCGGCCAGAGAAACATTGGCAATCGGTGAAATTGAAGTTATCGCAAACGTTACGATTAACTTTGCCATAGAATAACAAATTTGTACGGATTATTTTGCTTGGCTCTGAGAATCCAATTACATTTGCACCATTCAACACAACAAGACAATTAATGAATACAATTACGACTACCAATTTTAACTTTCCGGGTCAAAAATCTGTGTACCGAGGTAAAGTAAGAGAAGTTTATAATATCAACGACGAACTTTTGGTAATGGTTGCGACCGACAGATTATCCGCATTTGATGTGGTGATGCCAAAAGGAATTCCTTACAAAGGTCAGATTCTTAATCAAATCGCAACGAAATTCATGCAGTTAACTGAAGACATCGTTCCGAACTGGTTGATCGCTACTCCGGATCCGAATGTTGCCGTTGGTCATTTATGTGATCCTTTTAAAGTGGAAATGGTAATCCGTGGTTATTTGTCCGGACATGCAGCTCGCGAGTATGCGGCAGGAAGAAGAGTGTTATGCGGCGTTGAAATGCCGGAAGGATTAAAGGAAAATGATAAGTTTCCGACTCCGATCATTACGCCGACAACAAAAGCGGATAATGGTTCGCATGATGAAGATATTTCTCGTGAAGCTATTTTAGCTAACGGAATCGTTTCAGAAGAGGATTATTTGATTTTAGAAAAATATACAAGAGCTTTATATCAGAAAGGAACTGAAATTGCTGCTTCACGCGGACTGATTTTAGTAGATACAAAATACGAATTCGGTAAAACAAAAGATGGTAAAATCGTTTTGATCGACGAAATCCATACGCCGGATTCATCTCGTTATTTTTATGCTGAAGGATATCAGGAAAGACAGGATAGAGGTGAAGATCAGAAACAATTGTCGAAAGAATTCGTTCGTCGCTGGTTGATCGAAAATGGTTTTCAGGGAAAAGAAGGACAACAGATTCCAGACATGACCGAAGAATACATTGAAACGGTTTCGGATCGTTACATCGAATTGTATGAGAACATTATAGGTGAAAAATTCGTGAAAGCAGATATCTCAAACATCAATGAACGTATCGAGAAAAATGTTCTGGCTTTTTTGAACAAATAATAAAATAACTTAATCGTAAAGATAAACTAACCACGCTCTGCGTGGTTTTTTTGTTCTTTGTAATAACAAAAATGAATATGCTTATTGTTTTCCGACGAACGGTTCTAAAATTTCGATTATCAGTATCTATTTGTTAAAGTTATGTTATAATCGAAATTCAGAAGTAACGAAAGGAAAGTTAAAGCGTCTATTCATTAAATCATTAATCAAAAAAAATCAATCATCATGAAAAGAACAATCAGTTTATTAGGTTTAGCTTTAATCGCAACTACAAATGTTGCTTTAGCTTCAAATGTTGCAACTTCAACTTCTAAAAATGTTGCAATTCACTATTCGGATGTAACACCGTTGTTTATGGCTATCAGTAAAGGAGATGTGGCTACCATTAAAAAATTCATCGAATATGGTGTAGACGTAAACGAATCTAAGAACGGCGTAACACCGTTAATGTTGGCAGCTCGATTCAATAATGCTGAAATTGCAAAACTTTTAATTGAAAAAGGGGCAGATGTTTCGGCTAAGGATGAGAATGGACGAACTGCTTTACAACTTGCTGAAGCAATAAAAGCAACTCAGGTAATTGAAGTAATTAAAGCTGCCGGAAAAAGATAAATTTTTGGGTTAGTTGTAGTAAGAAAAAAAACCGGACTTGGTCCGGTTTTTTTGTATATCAATATGAAATAATCACGCTAAGATTGGAGCTTATTTAACTCATTAATTACTTCGTCTTTATAGGTTTTTGAAATTGGAATTTTTTTACTTCCAATTGTTATAAAGGTCGTACTGAAACCGTCAATTTTAGTTTTGTTTACAATGAAACCTTTGTGCGTCTTTATGAAATTTCCGGAAAGTTTCTCCATAAATTCCGTTATGGTAGAACGATAGCGGTATTCTTTTTCAGGAGTTACAATAAACAGGTAATTCTTCTGACTTTCCGCAAAAATGATGTTTTCAATAGCTACTTTCTCAAAAACCTCATTGTGTTTAATATATAGGAAAGCTTCATGTTGTACCGGAGAAATGATTTGTTTATTGTAATTAAGCATTGCTATTTCGATTGCGGAAAAAAGATCTGCTTTCTGGAATGGTTTAATTAGATATCCCTGTGGTCGGGTGGCTATGGCATTTTTGATCGTTGCATCATCGGAATAAGCGGTAAGAAAGACATGCGGAATAGCATATTTCTCCTGAATATAATTGGCGAGCCAAATACCATCCTTTTCTCCCTGGATTGTAATGTCCAAAAGGGCAAAATCAACTTTGTTATCAGAAAGTATTTCGATAGCTTCCTGTGCATTCATAGCTGCTCCTACGACATTGTACCCCATTTCAGTCAATAAAACAGATATGGTTTTTTGGGTAATATACTCGTCTTCTACAACTAAAATATTCAGTGGTTGATTCATCATGTAATATCTTTAAACGTAATAATAATGTTAGTTCCGTTGTTACTTTGCCAGTCAAATTTTCCTTCTAACTGTCTTGTTAATCCCTGAATGAGATCAAAACCAATTGATTGCAGCTTCTTCGGATTAAAATCATCTGATAGTCCGATGCCGTCGTCATATATGTTCAGTTTGTAAATATCGGATTCTTTTGTGAGATTTATTTTAATCGTTCCGTTTTCTTTCTCTTGAAAAGCATGTTTGAAACAGTTCGTCACAATTTCGTTAATAATCAAACTGAGAGGGATAGCCGTACTGATTCCAAGCTCTATCTCATTTGCATCGATCTCAATAGCAATTTTTGTATTGCTGCTCTGATAAGTTGTCTGAATGGCCTGGACTAATTCCGACAGATAATCCTGAAAAGGAACTTTACTGAAATTCTCCGATTGATAGAGCGTTTTGTGAATTAATGCAATCGACTGGATTCGCGACTGGCCTTCTTTCAAAATCACTTTTGTATTTTCATCGGTGATGTTAATATTTTGAAGTTCCAATATTCCTGAAATGATCTGCAGATTGTTTTTAACCCTGTGATGAATTTCCTTTAAAAGCATTTCCTTTTCGGCCAATGATTCTCTAATGGTTTCATTTTTTGCTGAAATTTCATCGTTTTTCTGCTGAATCTCTTTCTGTTTTTGACGGGAATTATTCAGATATAATAATGTGGTCAGTAAAATGATTCCCAAGGCAACGGCAACTATGTAAAGTATGTCTTTTTCTTTGGCATCAATATCCGATCGTTGTTTTTGAATAACATTGTCCTTTTCCTCTAATTGGTATAGGATTTCATTTCCGGCCAATAAAAGGCGTTGTTTCTTCGAATTTATCGAATCACTCAAATTGAACGCTTTTTCAGAATAGGTGAAGGCTTCATCTTTTTTATTCTGTGCTTTCAGTAATTCTGCTTTTGTTCTGTAGTAGAGCACTCTTGTTTCAGGTGATATTCCTTTTGTTAAGAGTTGTTCTCCAAATTCTAAGTTTTTTTGTGCTTCAGTGTAGTCCTTTAACTTAATGTTACATGTGGAAAGAAAGATAATGGTTCTTATGATCCCGTCGTTGCTGTTCTTATCTTTGCTTTTTATTCCGATGGAAATGTCTTCCGTCAGCAGAGGTATGGCACTTTTATAATCGCCTTGTTTCATTTTTAAAAGACCAATATTCCCTTTCACAAGACCGAATAATGCACGGTAATTCCCAAAATCATTTTTTTTAAGAGCTGTTTCTGCTTTTAGTAATGACAGATTGTAATAATGATAAGCGCTGTCAATTTGATTATTCTTGAAAAAATAAAATCCTAAGCTGTTGTAAGCAGAGGGGATTATAAGCGAATCACGTTTGGGATTTTTCAGGATTTCTTTGATTTCTGATTTCAATTGTAAAATCGCCTTGTCATATAAGAACAATCTGGCATATAAGGCACTCTTATTACTATAGCTCCACAAAGGATAATCCACTCCTTTTTTTCTGAGATAGGCTATTTCAGAGTTTATTTTAAAAACATTAGAATATAAATTAAGGTCTAGATAAGCACTTTGCAATTGAACCAAGAAGAACATTTTTCTTGAATCGGAAAGTTTATAATCGTTATTGCTCAGAATCTCTTTTAAAGTAACAATGGTTTTTAGGTCGTCCTTTTTAAAAATATAGATTTCGGCTAATGCGAATTTAACACGCATCAACGAGTTTATATCGGAGTTAATTTGTTCATCGGCGGATAGTTTGAGTAGATCCTGGTATAAAAAATCCAGATGATCCAATTTTTGCCGATGAGTCAGGCTTTCGTAAAAACTGATTTTATCAATCCCTTTTTTTGAAGCAAAGGTTTCCTTTATATTGTCGGTTGTTTGGGCGTTTCCATTGAAGAATGGAAGAAAAAGAAGCAGACAGCAGATTATGTTTCTTAAAGCAGACACCAATTATTCTAAAACTTCAATTTTGACACTCAATTCACCGTGACTTTTCTTATCGGTTATTTTCATGAAAGCTTTTTTACTTAAGTCAATTTCCCTGCCTTTAGTAAACGGGCCACGATCATTAATCGTCACAATAACCGATTTTTTATTGGCAAGATTGGTCACCTTTACTTTTGTTCCAAAAGGTAGTTCTCTGTGGGCTGCGGTTAATTTCTTATTGTTGAAACGTTCTCCGCTGGCTGTTTTTCGGCCATTAAATTTATTGTGATAGTAGGAGGCAACACCTGTACTCTTGTATCCTTTAACTGAAACAGAAGTGGTTTTCGCTTTGGAATGCGATGAACCGCAACTGTTCAGTAGTAAAGTAAATGACAGCAGTAAAAGGACTATCGAAAATTTAAACCTAAATTGGCCCATTGTTTTTATTTGAAATAAGAAAAAGTCTCGTTGTTTTCGATTTTCAGCAAACTTTCATAAATTAATTGGATGACATTTTCCACATCCGTGCGGTGTACCATTTCCACCGTTGTATGCATATAACGCAACGGAAGTGAAATTAGTGCAGACGCAACTCCGCCATTACTGTAAGCGAAAGCATCAGTATCAGTTCCTGTTGCTCGTGACGTAGCATGACGCTGGAACGGAATTTTTTTGTCTTCTGCTGTCGTTACAATCAGTTCACGAAGTCTGTTTTGCACGGCCGGAGCGTATGCAATCACCGGTCCTTTTCCCATTTTTAAATCACCTTCAATTTTTTTATCGATCATTGGTGTTGTGGTATCGTGGCAAACATCAGTTACTATAGCAACATTCGGCTTGATGGTTTGAGTTATCATTTCCGCTCCACGAAGACCAATTTCCTCCTGAACCGAATTTACAATGTACAATCCGAAAGGTAATTTCTTTTTGTTTTCTTTCAGTAAACGAGCCACTTCAGCAATCATAAATCCGCCCATACGATTGTCGATGGCACGACAAACAAACTTATCGTTGTTTAAAATCATAAACTCGTCCGGATACGTAATCACGCAACCCACATGAACTCCTAATTTTTCAACTTCTTCTTTAGTAGAGCATCCACAGTCAATAAATATATTATGTAACGTAGCAGATTCTTCCTTACCGCGATTTCTCGTATGAATAGCCGGCCAGCCAAAAACCCCTTTTACAATACCGTTTTTAGTGTGAATATTTACACGTTTGGAAGGTGCAATCTGATGATCAGAACCTCCGTTACGGATAACATAGATTAGTCCGTCATCTGTAATATAATTTACGTACCACGAAATCTCATCAGCGTGTCCCTCAATCACCACTTTGTATTTTGCCTCTGGATTTATTACTCCTACGGCAGTTCCGTAAGTATCCGTAATAAATGTATCTACGTAGGGTTTAAGATATTCCATCCAAAGCTTTTGTCCACTTTCTTCATAACCGGTTGGCGATGCGTTATTTAGATAATTTTCTAAAAAAGTCAGAGACGATTTGGACAATATTGATTTCGTTGCCATAAAAATATTTTTTTGCTAAAATAATAAATTGGCATTAGAGTTGTTAGTATAATGCATATTTTTGATATAATAAATAAGTTTATGAAGCGATATCTTTTTGTGAGTATTTCATTCTTTTTTTACTCCTATATATATAGTCAGGTAACCAATGATACTGTTCGTTTGATGGAACAGGATACGTCCGTTGTTTTTAAAACACAAATGGATGAAATGTTCATTGGAAAAGACAAGGCTAAATTAGAAGAGATGGAGCGAATTAAAAAGATTCAGCGCCGTGTATTCAAAGTTTATCCTTATGCGAAACTGGCAGCAGAGAATTTGAAGATTCTAAATGCCAATATGGCAAAACTGAAGACGGAACGTGAAAAGAAAAAATATTTCAAGATTGTCGAAAAATATCTCGAAAACGAATTTGAAGGACGTTTGAAGAAATTCTCCCGTAAAGAAGGACAGATTCTGGTGAAGCTGATACACAGGCAAACCGGATCAACAACTTTTAAATTGATTAAAGATTTAAAAAGCGGCTGGAAAGCGTTTTGGTCCAGCAATACAGCACGATTATTTGACATCGATCTGAAGGCGGAATATGATCCTTTCAATGAATTAGATGATTTCTATATTGAAGGGATGCTGGTAAAAGCCTTCCGCGAGGGGAAACTGCAACGCCAGGATCCGGCTGTTCCGATAGATCTGGCAGAACTTTCTGCTACCTGGAGAGAAAAACTTAACCGATCAAGAAAGGCAAGGGAAGAAAAGGCAGCCAAAGAAAAAGCTGAATTGGAGGAGAATAAATAATTTTTTTCTTTTTTGAAGCGAATGGTTCGGGCGTTTTTGGGGACTTCGTTCCCGCTTTCCGTTGCAATTCCTCCGCTGCGCTCCGGGATTTCCACTGCAATCGGGGCTAGGAGAGTGGCTTTTTTCATTTATCTGTAAAATTTTGGGCTTTGTTTAGAGGGTTGTCGTGAGGAGGAACGATGAAGTAATCTCATAGTATATATAATATATAGTATAGTAAATCCGACTTTGCCACTTAGTGACTCTGCAACTCTGCAATTTTCTAAAAAAAAACTTTCCCAGGTTACAAAATGGTTATCAAGGAGTTATGGAAAGTCCCGGAAAAACTTTTAAAAAAAGGTTGAAAATAATTAGGAGTTATGGAAAAGAGTGCTACTTTTGCACCCGCAATCAAGGCACAGTTCTTTAGAAATTTTGAAAATGACAAGTCGAAAAGATTTTGAAAAAAATCG
>NZ_JBYNXA010000006.1:0-157788 GCF_057801535.1 Flavobacterium sp. 21.1 | reverse complement strand
GAACCAAAAGTACAGTGCGATCAGTGTACTGATGAAGAACATGCTAAAAACAGACGTTCTGAATTCATGATCGTGAAGAAGTAAGCACTGCTTCTTAAAATACGTTATAACTAAAAAGCACCCCGTTAAGGGGTGCTTTTTTTATTTCTAGGAATTGACGGTAAATATTTAGGGAGCTTACTTTTGTTTTTGAGCGCGCTTTTTTCGCGTTTAAACCTGGATTTACGGAAACAATATAGTGGCTGAGGAATGCTCGCCGTTTTATGTATATCGGCCCTGAAAAAGGCTGATTCTGCTTCAGTAGTAATTTGTAAAACAGTAGAAATAAAAAAAGCGCCCTTTGTAGGGCGCTTTTCATTTTTTAACTCAAATTATTCACTTTTAGCAAACTTAATGAATGTTAATTCACCAGTATCTGCATCAGTATAAGAAACCTCCATGGTATCATACGTTAATGATATTAGGTTTTGTATAGTTTCTACTTCAGTTGGAACACCGTCGATTTCTTCCGTAGTGGTCAAAATCAAAGTTCTTCCGTCTTTTCTGTATTTTCCTTCCTCTAAAACTTCGCTTTCACAAGTTGTTCCGTTGTAGTGGAAATCCGTAAAGCTAAAGCTGAAATCCTCATTTAAACGAAGGTAGTCAAGATCACATTCCGAATCATTTTCATAAGGAAGATAATCCAGGATGTTTTCATCATTTAATGAACCCGTCTCGACAGGAACCCATTTTCCTGCTAAATAATTTGGTTGCACGAAGTTAACATCGTCGTCATCATCACATGAAGCAGTCAATGCCAATAGAGTAAACGCAAAGGAAATCTTAAATATGTTCTTCATGTTTCTTAGTTGTTAAAACCGTATACTTTTACGTTATCAACCTGGAAAGCACCGTCTAAAGTAAGGTCAGTACCAGATCCTCTGAATTTGTAAGCTACATAGATATTTCCAGTATAAGCAGATAAATCTACAGTAGAATTAAGAAATTGATACCACGCTGTAGCTTTTACCGGAGCATTGTAAGTTACAGGTGTCCAAGTTGCAGTAAGTAAATTTGAACCGTTATAATCTGTTGAAACCAAAACTTCTAAACTGTTGTTAGGAGAATCTACATCCAAATGGTGCTGACAAACATCAAACTTAAGAATGTTGTTATCATAAGTGTTAAGGTCGATCGCCGGCGTAACTAACCAAACCACGTTTGTAGCATCACCTGAGTTGAATGCGCTGAATTCCGCATAACCATTAGTTACACCACCGGAAGTAAAGGTTTTTTCTCTCCACAAATCGTTTCCTAATTGTGCGAAATTAACCCATCCCGGATTGTTCAGGTTGGTATTGTTTGTAGCCGTTTGGAAATCTTCCGAGAAGAAAGGAGTAGCTAAACCAAAACGAGGGTTGCTCAACATGATGTCTCTTTCGTAACGTGCCATGAACTGATAAGTATCACCGAAACGAGTTAATACACCTCTAACTTTTCCGCTTCCTGTTGCTACCAATTTATGAGCATATATTGCAAATGAACTTGTTCTGAAAACCATCTGAGTTCCCGTTCTGTCCATGATATAGTGGTTTGTAGCCCCACCCAAGTCGTTGTTTGACTCGTAGTAGTGTTTGCCAACTGCTGCATCTGTAAACTGAACATTGTCAACTTCAACAAGTTTGTTTAAGTAACTGTCTGCATTAGTACCCAATTGCGCAAGACTAACATGCTGAACCAATTCTTCTTCGTTTACAACCGTACATGAACCTTTCAATGCATTTTTTGTTTGTGAGATGGAAAGACGGCCTACTTCCGCAACACCGTCAGAAATGTAAGCACCTCCGATTCTCATTCCGCCATCACTGATATCCGTGTAAAGGCCTCTCATTTTGATAAAGACTTTTTTACCCGGCTGATAGTCGATGAATGAAGAAGTAAGTTCTGTAGGTACGCTGAATGCTTTTGAACCATCCAAAGTCTGGAACGAAATTGATTTGAAGAAGTTTCCTGCCTCATCACTTGAAGTAACGTAAGCTTCGATAATGTCATCTTCGGTGTACTGTGCCAATACATCACCTGCTGGAATTTCAGAAACCTCTTTGGTTTTTACCAATGCTGGTTCAGTGCATTGTAAGTCCGGAGTATTATAATCGTCACCATGTACACATCCGGTTAAAGCCGTTCCCAAGAACGTGAATAAAAGAGCTGATTTTATGATTCTTGTTTTCATTTTTTAAAAAAATTAGAAGTTAATGTAAAGGTTAACGAAGTAGGTTCGTCCGTAACCGTAGAAATATTTAGGGGCGAAAGCCGGAGTGCCGCTTGAAACATCCTGATTTAATTCTCTGTATGACGCATTTCTTGCCTGCTCGTAACCACCTGTTTTGTATTTGATGTCAAATACGTTGTTTAACGAAGCGAAAACGCCAATCATTTGTTTTCCTATTTTCCATGATTTTCCACCGGTAAGGTTAACCAATGTTAAATCGTCAAATTTCTCCTGTTTAAGCAATTGACGTGCTCTTTCCTCTGTAGCTTCCGGGAATGAATTTCCGTTTACGCTTTCAGGGTTTCTGTAGAAATTATCGGTTCTCAGAATTGGAGCGATATCAATGTAGCGGTCTGCTAAATAGTTCACGTTGGCACCGATCCACCAAAAATGAGGATCGCGGTATTCCAATCCGAAGGAAGCTGCTTTTTGTGGCATACCCGGTTGGTAGTAGTTTTTTAATTTAGATTCTCCATAGTTGGTGACCGGAGCTAAATTTGTACTTGAACCTAAAGCATCCACTGTCAATGCTACATTTGGATTGTTATCATAGGTATATTCTCCGTATGAAGCAACAGCTGTAGCCTTTATCGTTGTAGTGATCTGGTATTCGAAACCAAACTCTGCACCGATGTTTTTCTTGTCAATTCCTGTTACCGTTTCCGCAACGAAATTGCTGGATTCGTCTGTAGTATCAGGATTACCGTCGTCTACCGTAACTCCGTCCGCAAAGAAGAAAGAAGTTTCCGTAGCGTTTTCTGTTTTTGAGTAGAAAGCGGTTAAACGTGCTTTTACTTTTGGTGATCTGAAAATGTAACTTGCATCGGCACTGGAGATAGTCTCGTTGCGTAATCCCGGCACGATGTTGTTGTTTACACGCGCGTTAGGGAATGTATTTCTTAACGTCGGCGCTTTTGACATTCTTACTCCGTTGAAAGTAAACAAGTGGTTTCCTGAAAGTTTATAAGTCAGACCTCCTTTGAAACCGAAGTTGTCAAATGCAATTTTACGGCTGTCTCCAAAAGAGTTTGATGGATAGTAACCGTTTCTGTATAAACCTTCTCTTTGGTACTCGTTTCTTGCGAAAGTCTGTGCTAAATAGAAATCAAATTTTCTGTACGTGAATTTGAATTGCGTGAATGCATCGATTGCCGTTGCATAAAGATTGTAGTTGTAGCCATAGTTATCGCCTTCTCCTACAATTCTTCCCGGATTGTTTAAGTCTGATTCGACCTGGTTTTCGTTATTTCCGAACGTATTGATGTCGGTATAATAGTTACCTCCTAAGAGGTCCAATAAAGTTTTGTGGTTGTGTGATTTTAAATGTCTGAAAGTTGCTCCGGCATTTAAAACAATGTTATCAGCGATCTGAGAGTTCAGGATTGAATTTGCGGTCCATTGTGTATCGTCTGTTCTGTCTTCGTATAATACATAAACACTGTTTCCTGCGTCGGTTTTCTTGTTGGTATCATACATGCGGTCCCAGTTTAACTGTCTTTTGTTCGGATCAAGGAAGGTAGCAACATTCGGATCGGATGCACTAACCAAATCAGGCTGGTGAATACCTCCTAAACCACCCGGTTGATAAGCTGAGGGATCGTTAGCCAATACGTAAGCAGGGTCGTTGTTGTATAATGACTGGTAGTAGCTAGGCAGGTTTCTGTAGTAAGTGGGATCCGGATTGTTCACACCCTGGAAGTCGATTCTGCTGTTTCCAACAGTTCCGGTCTGAAACGCCACATTGGTGTTCAAACTCGTTTTTTCGTTCATTTTCCAATAGTGACTTAACATTACGATAGGCTCCTGTACGTCTTTGTCACGGGAATTTCTCTTTTTTCCGTCTTGCCAACCCCAGTAAGAATTATAGTTGCTGCCAGCCATATTATTGACTTCATTCGTGTTAGGAGAGTTTTTTCCTCTGCTGTTTTGTGCGTAGATAGAGGTAAAGTTGATGCTGTGGCTGTCGTTGATTCTTTTTTCAACACTTGCGAAAAGCGAGTTAGCGCCGTAATCTGTTCCGTCGAAGTAGCCTTCTTCAGCCCATCTTCTTGATCCGGAAATCACGAAAGCCCATCCGTCACTGTTCATTCCTGAAGCATAGGTTCCCATACTTCTCCAGCTGTAGTTTGTATTTGTACTTGAGAAAGATACTCTCGCTCCCGGACGGTAGAACGAAGCTCTTGTGCTGATTTGTTGTGTACCTAGGATGTTTCCAAAGGTATAATCTGAAGGAGCAGAACCCATGGTGAATTCCTGGTTTCTCATCGCGTCGTTCAAACCTCCCCAGTTGCTCCATTGCGGACGGCCGTCGTAAAGTTTGTTCATTACAACACCATTGATCATGGTAGTTCCGTATTCGTTGTCTAAACCACGGATTTTGAAACGCGCTGTTCCCCAGTTGAAAGCAGCTGCTTGTTGGTAAGCATCGCGCGAAGCCTGTAAAAGTCCCGAAGTACTTTCGGAACCACTGTTGTCATCACCTAAATCATTGTCGGTAATTACAACTAAGGCTAAACGCTGCTCAGTGGTAACGTCTTCTTCTAAGACAATAACACCTAAGTCAAGAGTTTCCCCTTTTTTAATTTCAATTGTAAAAGTTTGAGGTAAGTAACCACTGCTGCGAATCAAAAGGACCTGATTTCCTTCAGCTGCGGAAGTAAAAGCGAACGTTCCCAAAGCATCTGTAGTCGTTGACTGGTTCGTGCTCTGAATAGTTGCAATAACATTTTGTAGTGCTTTCTGCGTTTTTGAATCGACGACCTTACCTTTTACGGCGGGGCTTTGTTGCGCCCAGGCAAAAACGACTTGCATTACAAGTAAAGTACAAATTACAAGTTTTTTCATAAAGTAAATTAAAGTTAATCTCCTGTTTATTAAAGAATAAGAAACTAAGGGGCGCAAATTTACGTGTTTTACAACAACCTGCAATAGTCTTGTTATATATTTTTACAAAACTTAATCATAAGTTAATCATAAATTTTTTTGTTTTTTGGGGAAGAACAAAAAGAAATAGTTGTAACGGATTGATTTTTAGTTAAATAAAAATAAAAATTTGTTTTTTCATATCGATTTTTTTTGTGAAAATTTATTAACTTATAAAAGTAAACAAATTAGCATTATTATGTTACATTTGTTGCCCGAAAAATTAAATTCGGAAAGGATTCCAAATTGTTTGGCAGTATATTTGAGTTGGAAAATGAAAGGTATTAAAAAATACCAATCCGTTAATAAATTTAATAGTAACAAATTACAGATAATCAATTTATGAAAAATAGAATTATCATTCTTTTTGTCTTGTTCCTTAGTGGGATTACAGCCATCGGTCAGAATCAAAACAAGAAATTTGCGGTTCAGACAGTAGCTTTTTACAATTTTGAAAACCTTTTTGATACGATCAATCAGGCGAATAATGATGAAGAGTGGCTTCCGAACGGCGCACAAAACTGGACAGGTACTAAGTACAAAAAGAAATTGGAAAACTTAAGCCGCGTTCTGTCCGAATTGGGAACCAGCGAGTATCAGAAAGAATCTCCTGTTTTGATCGGAGGAAGTGAGATTGAAAACCGCGGCGTTTTGGAGGATCTGGTAAAACAGCCGAAATTAATCGATAAACATTACGGAATTGTGCATTTCGATTCGCCGGACAAGCGTGGTATCGATGTGGCTTTGTTGTACAAGAAAGATCATTTCCAACCGCTGAGTTACAAAAACATCCCGTTGATTATTTATGAAAAAAACGGCGATAAGAAAGATAAAAAGGAATCTGAAGAGAAGACGGATGACAATTCCCATGTAGATGCCAGCTCAAAACGAATCTATACACGTGACCAATTATTGGTGACTGGTTTGTTAGACGGTGAAGAGATCAATGTGATTGTTTGTCACTGGCCCTCGCGTTCAGGAGGAGAAAAGAAAAGTGCTCCTTACCGTGAAGCTGCGGCAGCGTTGACAAAAAAGATTACCGATTCATTACAGCGCATTAAACCGGAAGCAAAAGTGATTATTCTTGGGGATTTGAACGACGGCAGTTTCAATAAAAGTGTTAGAGAAGTAATCGGCGCTAAAGGAAAAAAATCGGATGTAAAACCTTTGGGTGTTTACAATCCTTTTGAAAGCATGGCCAACCAGGGTATGGGAACCATCGGTTACCGTGACGCTTGGGATATTTTTGATATCATTATGATTACTGAACCACTTATCAAAACGGATTACAGTTCGTGGCGCTACTGGAAGGCAGGTATTTATAACAAACCGTTCCTGATTACAACCGCAGGTCAATATAAGGGTTATCCGTTGCGACATACGCTGACCGAAGTAGGTTTCAGCGATCACTTCCCCGTTTACATCTATTTGATTAGGGAAGGAAAATAAAATAGAAAAGCCGGCGAGAGTCGGCTTTTTATTTTTGTAAATTAGCGGAGCTAAAGATCAGATTATGGCAGTTCAAAAACCTTTCAACCTCAATCAGTGGATTGACGAAAACCGACATTTGCTGAAACCGCCCGTTGGCAATAAGAATATTTATGTGGATTCTGACGATTATATCGTGATGATAGTCGCAGGTCCTAATGCCCGAAAAGATTATCATTACAATGAAACCGAAGAGTTGTTTTATCAGCTGGAAGGAAACATAAAAGTCGTAATCCAGGAAGGTGGCCAACGCAAGGAAATGGAACTGAAAGCTGGTGATATGTATCTACATCCCGGTCGTGTTCCGCATTCACCTGTGCGGAGCGAAGGTTCGATCGGATTGGTAATCGAAAGAAAACGTGCCGGCAAAGGTTTTACCGACGGATTGCTTTGGCATTGCGACAACTGCAATCATAAATTATATGAAGTGTATTTCGAATTGAAGGATATCGAAAAGGACTTCCTGCCTCATTTTCAGCATTTTTATAATTCGGAAGAATTACGCACCTGTTCTGAATGCGGTACCGTTATGGAAACGGATCCAAGGTTCACAATTAAGAAATAATTAAGTTTTATTTCACTAAAAGTCAATACTTTCGCAAAAAATTTCCAAAAAAAGATGGACAGTTATCTGAGGAACAGTAGTAATTAAAGGATTGGCTTTTGAATCATAAAGAGCCTTTCCCAAACAGGCACATACTTTTATGATTAGATTTTACAAAAGTCAGGACGGATTGTTTTCGACTGACATTCAGGGAAAAAACTGCTGGATCAGTGCAGTTAGCCCAAACCAGGAAGAAACCCGATATCTGTTGGAAGAACTGCAGATTCCCGAAGCGTTCTACAACGACATTGAAGATATTGACGAACGCCCGCGTATCGAAATCGAAAACGGCTGGGTGCTTATTATTCTCCGCGTTCCCTTTAAGACAAATGATGCAAAACTGCCTTACAATACGGCTCCTATCGGACTGATGTTCAAAGATGATGTATTTGTTTCGCTGTGTTTTCAGGAATGCGAACTGCTGGAGGATTTTGTGATTTACACCCAACGCAAAAAGGCGGGAATAAAAGATCCTTTCGATCTGGTGCTGAAACTTCTGCTTTCTTCGAGCATTTGGTTTCTGAAATACCTGAAGCAGATCAACCTCCTTATCAAAGCCGCGGAAGACAACCTGGAGAAATCCATCCGAAACGAAGATTTACAGCAATTGCTTCAGATTGAAAAATGTTTAGTATATTTCATTACTTCATTAAAGGGTAATGAAGTGTTGTTCCATCGGATCAAAAACCTGAAGAATTTCAAAGAAACGTACGATCCGGAGTTGGTGGAAGATGTGGAAATCGAATTGCGTCAGGCCGAAGAAACCACGAACATTTACAGCAACATTCTTACTGGAATGATGGATGCATATGCCTCGGTGATTTCCAATAATCTGAATGTGATCATGAAACGACTGACCTCGATATCGATCATTTTAATGATTCCGACCGTGGTAGCGAGTTTTTATGGTATGAATGTTCCTAATAATCTGGAAAACAACAGCTTCGGTCTTTGGATCGTCTTGGCGGTTTCGATTGTGATTTCGGGAATCGGGGTGTTTCTTTTTAAGAAGAAAAATTTGTTTTAACGTATTTTTTGTTATAAAACATTGATAAAAAGCGTAACTTTGCAAAAATTTAAAAAACACAGAAGACTATAAATAATGACAACAACAGCAGTAGACCAATTTGGTATTCAGGAAGCCTTGCAACAATTAGGCTTAAAAGAGATAAATGAGGGAACTTCTACAGGTTCTACCTGGTTTTCTAACGGAAAAATAATCGAATCATATTCTCCTGCCACAGGTGAATTGATCGGAAAAGTTAAGTCTTCTACTAAAGAAGATTATGAAACAGCGATGAGCGCTGCAGAAGAAGCGTTCAAAACATGGCGTTTGATGCCGGCTCCAAAACGTGGTGAAATCGTTCGCCAAATGGGAGAGGAGCTTAGAAAATATAAAGAACCACTGGGGAAACTTGTTTCTTTTGAAATGGGAAAAAGCCTTCAGGAAGGTTTGGGAGAGGTTCAGGAAATGATCGACATCTGTGATTTCGCAGTAGGATTGTCACGTCAGTTATACGGATTGACAATGCACTCTGAGCGTCCGATGCACAGAATGTATGAGCAATGGCATCCGTTTGGAGTAGTAGGGATCATCTCTGCATTCAACTTCCCGGTAGCCGTTTGGTCTTGGAACTCTATGTTGGCTTGGATCTGTGGTGACGTTTGTATCTGGAAACCAAGTTCTAAAACACCTTTATGTGGTGTAGCTTGTCAAAATATTATCCAAACCGTATTGGAAAGAAATAATCTTCCGGAAGGAATCAGCTGTTTAGTGGTTGGTAACGAATCCGGTGATTTGATCAATAACGATAAACGTATTCCTTTGGTATCGTTTACAGGTTCTACAAGAATCGGTCGTCACGTGTCTCAGGTAGTGGCTTCCCGTTTCGGAAATACTATCCTTGAGTTAGGTGGTAACAACGCGATCATCGTTTCAGAACACGCTGATTTATCAATGGTATTGGTAGGAGCGGTATTCGGAGCGGTTGGAACTGCAGGTCAGCGTTGTACTTCAACCCGTCGTCTGATCATCCACGAAAGTGTATACGATAAAACGTTAGACGTATTGAAAAACGCTTACGGACAGTTGAAAATCGGAAATCCTTTGGATGAGACGAATCACGTTGGTCCGCTAATTGACAAAGGTGCGGTTCAGGATTACCTAAACGCAATCGCAAAAGCGAAAGAAGAAGGCGGAAGAGTAATCGTGGAAGGCGGTGTATTGGAAGGTGAAGGATACGAAAGCGGATGTTACGTAAAACCATGTATCATCGAAGCGAAAAACGAATTCGAAATCGTACAGCACGAAACGTTTGCTCCGGTATTGTATGTAATGAAATACAGTACAATCGAAGAAGCGATCGCAATGCAAAATGGCGTGCCGCAAGGATTATCATCATCAATCTTCACCAACAACATGAGAGAAATGGAGTTGTTCCTTTCTGCTGCCGGTTCAGACTGTGGTATTGCCAACGTAAACATCGGAACTTCCGGTGCAGAGATCGGCGGTGCTTTCGGTGGAGAGAAAGAAACTGGCGGTGGTCGTGAGTCAGGATCTGACGCATGGAAAGCTTACATGAGAAGACAAACCAATACGATTAACTACGGAACAGCGCTTCCGTTGGCACAAGGCATTCAGTTTGCTTTTTAATTAGGGTTTACACATTTATAGTAAAAGGGTTCAGAATTTCTGAACCCTTTTTTTTATAATTTTTTGATGGTTGCCAATTTGTTGGGAAAACACAATCTAAATGTGAAATTATCTGTTGTGCGAAAATCATAAAACAACGCAATTTTGTGTGCTAGGGTTTGTCTTTTTTTTAGATTCGTAAAAATTTTAAGAAGGACCTTACTTAGCTTATGTAAGCTCCTCGGCTACTGGAATCAGAGAACATTTAGGTTATACAAGTTGGTGGCCATTTTAAAAAAGACAACTATGAAAAATTTTCTTATATATTTAAAAAAGGTGAAATGTGGCCAGTGTGGTTTTGTACAAAACTACTTTAGATTCCCTAAAAATTGGAGACAATTTTTATGGGGTGGCTATACTTGCACAAATTGTGGTTCAGAGATAGATAAGTTTGGCAATTTAATAAAGAAAACAAATTCTTAAAAATAAAATCTTCTGTAAACAGCAATTTGCAACAATAGTGATTTTGAGACTTTTAAGTATATAAGGCTGTTTGGTAGATGTAATCAAATTTGATTTAAAATAGGATAATTTAGTTGAAAAGGGCCGGGTAATTAGTATCCGGCTCTTTTTGTTTTAGCACTGTGAAGATTAACAAAAATTTAGAAATTTTACTACAAAAGCTTGGCTATCTTTGAAATTCAAAATTTAAAATATGCGCTATCTTATTGTTTTCATACTATTTTCTTTTGGAAGTTTTGCCCAGACAGTTTCTTTGGATACGATCGTTTTGAAAGAGGTAATCATTCAGAAAAACAACAAGAAGGAGATAAAATACGTTTCGCCAGGAAAAGGTACGGTTAGAAGTGGTTTCGGGGCAGATTTTCAAATAGTCAGTTTGTTGGATAATATACCGTCCGGGCAATTACAATCCGTGACATTTTATTTTAACGATAGAAGTATTTTTGATGCCATGATGCAGATGGAATATAAAACGGCCGATTTTGAATTGCTGTTGTTTACCGTTAAAGACAATCAGCCGGATAAAAGACTTTTGGAAGAAGAGCTGCTTTTTACCGTAAAGGATTTTGATAAGGGAAAGATTATTCTCGATGTTTCTGCTTTAGAAATTTCTAATGAAAAACAACTTTTTGTTGGGTTTCGGAAGTTGGAGAAAACGGAAAAATCTAATTTCAATATTATTTTCAAAAAGGATCCCAAAGGAATCACGATGGTTCGAACTTCGGAAATGAAATCTTGGAGCGAATTTCCATCCATAACCGACAGGCCAGATGAAAAAGGAACCTTGAAAATTGATTTAACTTTAAAATAAAGAAATGCCGACTTTCATAAGTCGGTTTTTTTATGCAATTTTATTTAAGAATTGAAACTTGTTCACGATGAAAAAATATCTGCTTTTACTCTGCTTCTTTCCTTTTCTGATGGCAAATCAGTGCAATAATGACGATGACGGCCAGATAAATTGCACTCAGGAAGCGAAAGCCGGACTCAACGTCACGGTTCGCCATGCTCTGACCAATGCGGTTTTGACCGAAGGAGTGATTGTGGTAGCAAGAGATGGAACTTATTCCGAAACACTGGAACTGTTCCCGGGGACTGATGTTTTTTCAGGAGCCTGGGAAAGAAAAGGGAATTATGTACTGACGGTTTCAAAATCGGGTTATCAGACCTATACTTCGGAAACAATAAAAGTTTCTTCGGATGTTTGCCATGTGATTCCTCAAACGGTTGTAGTTCAACTTGTCCCGGAATAAAAGGGCTTGCTTTATATTCCGGCTGTTGCAATGTTAATCGGACAGGTGTACTGTACGTTCACGAGTTTTCCGTTTGAAACCGCGGGTGTAAATTTGTTGTTTTTCGCAAATTTTTCAATGGCTAAAAGTGCCTCCATTTCGAATTCGAAATATTTCGACGATTTCGGAATACCGGTTAACACAAGTTCGCCATTTTTAGTGATTACAAATTGTACCATAAGGGCAGTAGTTATTCCTTCTTCGGAAAACCGGAATTCCGGAACGTTATATTGTCTCCCAATAGCTCTTCGAAACAGGAAACTCACACAACTTTCCTCGGGCTTTTTGTTTGCTGTTTTGCAATTCTCATGTGTGGGCTCGCTGTAAGATTCATCGGGACCGGGATTTATCTGACCCGATTTCAAAATGTTTTCGGGATTGTCAGTTAGGATGCCCACTCGCAGGGACTTATCCCGTAAACCATATAAAGAGTCTAATTTAGCCAATTTGGCCTTATAAAATACTTCTATGGAGGTAAGTTGTTCTGATGACAAATCAGCTATCCAAAAACTTTTGTGTGCGGCTTTAAAGTTGGTATATAACCCGATCAATTCCTTGTAAAAATCATTGTTTTGGGAATTATAGTCTTTGGGCTTATTTGCTCTGGAGGCCGCCGTATTTTTAAGCAACAACTGCTCCAGTTGGGCACAATTATTTTCCTGAATTTTAAAAGCTTCGTTCAGCTTGTCGCTATTTGTGGAAGGCTTATCATTTTGTGCACTAATAACGTGTCCTAACAGCAATAAAGCAATTAAAAAATAGTTTCTCATATAATTTGATTTAAAAAAATATACTGCTCCGAATTACTTCGTCTTCTTCACATACTGTGTAAGGATCACAATGTATTGTCCTTCCACGCGTCCTTCAATCTGTTCGGCATTGTCCCAAACCAGTTTGATGTTGTGAACAGCAGCCCCACGTTTTGCCGTAAAGTTAGCGCCTTTTACGTCCAAATCTTTAATCAGCACCACAGAATCCCCGTCCTGTAAAATATTGCCGTTAGAATCCTTGTGAACGATTTTACCTTCGCCTTCGTCACCTTCCCCGGTTGCTTTTGCCCATTCCAAAGCCTCTTCGTCCAGATACATCATATCCAGCAAGTCGTTCTTTTTTAAACGGGTAAGCATACGCCAGGAAACAACTTGTACAGGTAAATGCTCACTCCACATACTGTCTGAAAGACAATGCCAATGGTTAGCATCGGTGGTTTCCGGGTTTTCAATCTGTCCTACGCAGGTTTTGCACGCCAAAATACTGTCGTTTAAAGTATCTTTCGAATCCGGCGGAATATTATATACTACCAAATCGTGTGGGTTGCCACACAATTCACATTTGGAATCACTACGGTCTTTTAATTTTTTTTCTATTACGCTCATGATAATTGTTTTTATGGATTATAAATTAAAGCTGGCTCCAATATAAAAGACAGCTTGATTGTTCAGTTTTTCGTAGCCTTCCGGTTTTCCGCCATAGCTGCTTATCGGGAAACTTACTTCAGAGAAAAGTCCGAAACCTTTGGTAAAGAAATAACGGGCGCCCACATGACCACCGAAATTTCGCGTACCTAAATTCAGGCCGGGATAGATGTCGAATTTTTGTTCAATTCCGAAAACATCGGCAATATTGGCGTTAAAGCGCGCTCTTAAGTCCGCTTGATCTTCAAAATCTGCACCATCGCCATCAACACCGGTTAAATACGTAGCGCTAAGACCGATGGAGATGTTTTGTCCTACGCCATAATCAAAAGAGGTTACGATTCCGGCCGCATGATCCTGAAAATTGCCGCCCACTTGAAATTTTTGATCTCCTTTTCCGCTAAAAACCTGTCCGTAAGTTAAAGTGAGGGAAGTAAGTGCCAAAAAGGTTAATAATTGTTTCATTGATTTATTTGAGTTAGTTTTTAATTTAGGTATTGTGATTAGTTGCGACCTTTTTCGTCCGGATATAATTCGGGTAGCGGAGTGCTTTGCCAGAATTCCTTCGAATCGACGTCCATGATAGTCAGACGGCCTTTAAAAGCTGCACCGGTGTCCATATTCCAAACATTGGCGCGGTTTACCGGAACCGAATAACCGATTCGGGTTACGGGTGTATGACCGATGAAGATTTCCTCGTAGAGCGCCATTCGTTTCGGGTAAAACAGATCTTTTCGCGAAAGTGTCTTGTCCATCGCCAAAGCCGCTTCCCATAACGTACGGTCCCACCAGAACATCCCGCGGAAATATTCGTATTCCACTCCTTTTAGGCTGGTAAAGCCGGCGTGCACGAAAAGTCGGTTTTTTTCATCCAAATAGTAGTCGTTCAGTTTGATGAGAAATTCGATGTGAGCTTCAATTCTGTCTTTTTCGATTTTTTCATAAACGTCAACGGTAGACTGACCTCCGTGCAGTCGCCATTCTTCGTTGTCATAACCTTCCGTAAGCCATAGCAAAAGCATTTCCTCGTGATTTCCCTGAATGAAAGTACAATCGTGAGTTTTCTCCAGTTCGATTAAAAAGTCGATTACATAAGGTGTGTCATTCCATCCGTCAACAAAATCGCCTAAAAAAATCAGTCGGTCGTTTGTAGTTACGTGCGCGCGGTCCAAAATCTGTTTCAGGGCTTTTAGCCCGCCGTGTATATCTCCGATTACCAGAGTTCTGCTCATTGTGTGCTTAATTTTAGTCAAATTTCTTAAAAACAATCGAAATTATCAAATATGAAAGAAAAGTATTACAAAATATTTTTTATATTTGCTGTAGATTTTAATTTCTTAAGTAAGAGAATTGAGATTTTTTCAGAGTTAAACATCTAATTAAGTAACCCGGTTACAGCAAGTTAAAAGAATTACTATAAGCCGAAAAAGAATAAAGCATGCCTTGATTTAGCTTCTGTGTCGGGTACTTGTTAGATTTAGGATTCTGAGGTCAACCTCGTCTAATTATACTTAACCTTACGTAAAACCCGCATGGTTTCCTTGAAGTAAATGTACGCCATCTGGTTTTCAAGAGTTTTTAAATACGGTTTGGCTTCAATCAGTTTCAGCTTCGCTTCTTCGAAACCGTTTAGGTAACAGATCATAAGCGTGGAAGGTAAGTTTTCCAGATCTTTACTTTCTCTTGCGGATAAACTCAGTCCCTTTTGAAGTTTCTGAATCAGCGCTAAATTCGAATTATAGATGTGATGCAGCATTTTTCGATTGTATTGCGGCGGTTCGAAAAGCATTTTTGTTTCCATTTTGTAATAGCCATTCTCATAAAAATGAAGCGTTACCTGCTCCAGCGGATAATAACTGGTTCGGTCGTTCAATCCCAATAGCACATATTCGGTAATTGTAAAATCATTATCCGAATATTCCACTGTTACTTCATCGAAGGCCGAATAAAACAGTTTCACCTGTTCGTTGATAAGCTCGATATCCACTCGGGAATAGAACGTTTTCTCGCGGATTTTTTTCTTATTTCCGGCCCAACATACTATAAAAAGCTCTTTAAAGACTTTGTATTTTGGAGTCATGTCCGGATGACGGTTGTTCATAAAATCAATCACGCTTTCCAGCGTATGGGCAATGCTGTTATGCGAGTTGTTTTCAATACTGATGACTGTTTCGGCGTTTAAGTTCTTCGCTTTGATCGACATCGAAACTTCAGTCGTGGTTTCCACAGGCATGGTCGAGCTGCCGCGTCTTAAGAAAACACTGCGCGCGACAATGGTATGGATACCTTTTTTAAACGAAGAAATCTTATTATTGGGTTTAATGGTGACCAATCCAACCACTTTGTCTTTCGGAAGATTGGGAAAGGGAACATTCTCATATTGGATTTTCGGCGGATTATCCAAAAAAGCATTCACAAGATTCTGAATACGGCTGTCATCGAAGAAATCGTCTCCCACAATTTCATTGTCTTGATCTTCAACACCAACAACGATATAGGAATTGTTCAACGGGTTGGAATTGGAAAGCGCGCAAATGTGTTTCAAAAACTTGGCCTTGCCTTCCTTAGTGTGCAGGTTAAGCTGTCTTTTTTTATCATAAAAAGTACTTTCGTCACTGTGGGCGAGCAAATTTTTGATGAGAAGACGCTTATTGATCATCCTGAAAAATGTTTATGGTATAGTGCAAAGGTTCGTATAAAGGTCGTTAAAATTCTGTTAAGAGATATAAGGTAATGGTAAAAGAAACGTTTTAAAATTTACAACCCCATTAAAATAACCTAAAAAGAGTTACTATGAAAATCCTTAAAAACTACAGGTGGGCATTTTTGCTAATGGCCTGCGTCTCTGCTTTTTTAATAAGCTGTAATGACAATGATGATTCCGAAGTCGGTGGTACTTCAAAAATTACGGTTCGAATGACGGACAATCCGGGAGATTACGATGAAGTTAACGTTGAGGTAGTCGACGTGGTGATCAAATCGCCGGAAGGTGGCTGGGTGAGCATCGGTAACATAAATCCTGGTGTTTACAACCTGTTGGATTTAACAGGAGGCGTGAATGTTATATTGGCGGATAATTTAGTGCCATCCGGCTACTTGAGCCAGATGCGCTTAATCCTGGGCGACGAAAATACTGTGGTAAAGGACGGGGTGACATACCCTTTGCATACGCCGAGCGCCCAACAATCCGGATTGAAACTACAAATCAATCAAACATTGCAACCGGATTTTACTTATAACTTCCTTTTGGATTTCGATGTGCAGAATTCCGTGGTAGTGGAAGCAGGCGGTTCGGGTAACTATAATCTGCATCCGGTGATCCGGGTTACCACAGAAACCATGTCAGGAGCCATTAAAGGAATCGTAGAACCGATAACCGTGCCGACTTTAGCATCCGTTCAGGTCAATGGAGTAACCGTTTCGGCATATACAGACGCCTTCGGAGCTTTTCAGCTTAACGGAATTCCATCGGGAACTTATTCGGTAACTTTAACACCGGATCCGGCTTCCGGTCATGCCGTTCTGGTAGTTGCCAATGTCGTCGTGGTTAACGGTGAGATTACCAACATGGGAACTCTTGTCCTGCCATAAGTTAACAAGAAATGAAAATTTTATTAAAAGACAGCCAAAACCATGGTTGTCTTTTGTTTTTTAACCAATTGTTAACAACTAAGCACTAAATTAATTATCAATTTGCAGTGTTAAAATATCTTATTAATTTCACGGCTCAAAAAACACACGCAAATGGAAGATACGACAGCTACTATGGACATTAGGGCAATTAATGAAAAAATAGAGAGAGAAAGTGCTTTTATTGACCTTCTGACAATGGAAATGAATAAAGTAATCGTCGGTCAGAAAACCATGATCGAACGTTTACTTATCGGCCTTTTGGCGCAGGGTCACATTCTTTTGGAGGGTGTTCCCGGACTGGCAAAAACCTTAGCCATCAATACCCTGTCACAGGCAGTTCACGGTACGTTCAGCCGAATTCAGTTTACACCCGATTTGCTTCCTGCCGATGTAGTGGGAACCATGATTTATAATATGAAAGTAAACGACTTTTCAATTAAGAAAGGTCCTGTTTTCGCCAATTTCGTCCTTGCCGATGAGATTAACCGTGCTCCGGCTAAAGTACAGTCTGCATTGTTAGAAGCCATGCAGGAAAAACAGGTCACCATTGGGGAACAAACCTTCAAATTGGATCGACCGTTCTTGGTAATGGCTACGCAAAACCCGGTGGAGCAGGAAGGAACCTATCCGTTACCGGAAGCACAGGTAGACCGTTTCATGCTGAAAGTGGTTATCGATTATCCAAAAATGGAAGACGAACGTCTGGTAATACGTCAAAACCTGAATGGCGGATTTGAAAAAGTGAGCCAAGTGGTAAGTATCGACCAGATCTTACGCGCACAACAAGTCGTTCGTGAGGTGTATATGGACGAGAAAATTGAGAAATATATCCTGGACATCATTTTCGCAACACGTTACCCTGAAAAATATAAATTGGCGGATTTGAAACCGTTGATCAGTTTCGGAGCATCACCTCGTGGAAGTATCAACCTGGCCTTGGCAGCAAAATGTTATGCTTTCATCAAACGCCGTGGTTATGTAATTCCGGAGGATGTTCGCGCCGTAGTACATGATGTATTGCGTCACAGAATCGGGATTACTTATGAAGCGGAAGCGGAAAATGTTACTTCGGTAGACATCATCAACAAAATCGTTAACGAAGTTGAAGTGCCTTAATCAGTAGGAAGATTTTAGTAGGCAGTGTAATACTATAGCCTGAAATCTCCATTCTGCATTCTGAAAAATATGGATACCAAAGAATTACTGAAAAAAGTACGGAAAATTGAAATCAAAACCCGAAGACTGAGCGATCATGTCTTTTCGGGCGAATACCATACGTCTTTTAAAGGACGCGGAATGACTTTTTCCGAAGTGCGCCAGTACCAGTTTGGAGATGACGTTCGTGCCATCGACTGGAACGTGACCGCACGCTACAACGAGCCTTATGTAAAGGTATTTGAAGAAGAACGTGAACTGACCATGATGTTGATGGTAGACTGTAGCGGATCGGAAAGTTTCGGCACCAAAAATCAGCTGAAAAGCGAAATCGTTACTGAAATTGCGGCAACCATGGCTTTTTCAGCGACGCAAAACAACGATAAGATCGGACTGATTTTGTTTTCCGATCAGATCGAATTGTTCATTCCTCCGAAAAAAGGAAAATCACACGTACTTCGTATCATTCGCGAGCTGATCGAATTTAAGCCGCAAAGCAAAAAAACCGATTTGTCTCAGGCACTGAAATTCCTGTCCGGTATTCAAAAAAAGAAAGCGATCGTATTCGTAATTTCCGATTTTATGACCAGTGATTACGAACAAACACTGAAAATTGCAGGAAAAAAACACGATGTAACAGGCGTACGCGTTTACGACCATCGCGAAGAATCTATGCCGAATGTCGGAATGGTTGCCATGGAAGATGCGGAAACCGGCGAAATCATGACGGTGAATACCAATTCGAAATCGGTACGCATGGAATACGAGAAAAACTACCTGAATAATGTAAAATATTTTAATGAAACATTTTCACGTTGCGGTTCTGGAGCGGTAAGCACAAGGGTAGATGAGAGTTACGTAACCAAATTGCTGGGCTATTTTAAATCGAGATAATTATAATTGGTTGCGAATTAGTACAAGTAGTGACAAAAATGACAAACAGAAAAAGATACATATTCCTTTTTTTACTGATGGCAACCTTGGGTTTTGCCCAACAACCGGTGCAAACCAGTGTCGACTCGACCAAAATTAAAATTGGTTCGCAGTTCAATCTGACTTTAAAGGTAAAAGGAACCAAAGAAACCCGTGTCGCATTCCCGGAAAGCAAAAGCTTCGGAGCATTGGAAGTACTGGAATCCTATCCGATAGACACGATTAAGAAAGATGCCACTTACGAATTCATTAAAAAATACGGTTTGACACAATTCGACTCCGGTCGTTATGTGCTGCCGAGAATTCCGGTGTTGATCGGAAATAAACAATTCCTGTCGGATTCGGCAGTAATTGTAGTCAATAATGTTGTTGTCGATACCTTGAAACAGAAAATGTACGACATCAAACCGATTGTTGAGGTTAAGGATCCTTCCTCTAATTTTTGGTGGTATTTATTGGGAATAGTGCTTTTAGGCGGATTAGTATTTGCAGGTTATAAGCTTTATATAAAATACAAGAACCGCCCGAAAGAGGAAGTGATTGTTTATGCTTCTCCGATTGAAAAAGCGACTACTTTATTACAGAGTTTGGAGAAAAAATCATTGTTGCAGCACGGAGATGTGAAAGCGTATTATTCGGAAATGACAGATATTACGCGTACTTACATCGAAGAAACGGTTCATATTCCGGCCATGGAAAGTACGACCGGTGAGCTTTTAGAGGCCATGAAACAGGCATCAATGAAGAAGAAAATGGGCATTCGCCAGGAGACGATGGAAACCTTCGAAAAAATCCTGAAAAATGCCGATCTGGTAAAATTCGCGAAATCCAAACCGATGGATTTTGAAATTATCGAAGACCGTAAAAACATAGAAAGTATCATTTTAACGATCGACAAGGCCCTTCCAAAGGAAATCGAGGAGGAAGAAAGCGAATCGGATTACGAGCGACAGCAGGAAGAACTCAAACGCGCGAAAATCAGAAAACGTAATACGATTTATGGTGTCGCTGCAGGTGTTGCGCTTTTCCTGGTTCTTGGATTTGTATTAGCCAAGGGAAATCTGTTCGGAAGTTCCAACCAGGAATTGTACGATCAGGATTGGATTACCAGCGAATACGGAAATCCGGGCGTGATCATTGCAACGCCTAATGTTTTGAAGCGAATCGATAATGAAAAGGAATTACCAAAATCCACTATGGCCATGATGAAAGAGATGCAGATTTTCGAATTTGGCGATTATTTCGATGATTATTACGTGGCCGTATCTACTTTCAAATATAAAAAGGAGACCAAAGTGGATCTGGATAAATCGCTTGAGGGTAGTTTGCAGGCATTGGAAGCCAAAGGGGCTCAGGATATTATCGTGAAAACCGAAGATTTCAATACTGGTGAAGGACTGTCCGGACGAAAAGCCTATGGTACCATGAACTGGCTTGACAAAATCACGAAAAAATCCAAAAAAGCCTATTACGAATTTGTAATGTTCAGTCAGGACGGAGGATTACAACAGGTATTTACCATGCATGAAGAAGGTGATGAATTTGGAAGCAAAATCACCGCCCGAATTTTAGAATCAGTTGAACTTAGAAAAGCAGCGCAATAATGAAGAACATCACGTTTGCAAATCCGGAATTCTTTTGGCTGTTTTTGGTTGTACCGATGGCTCTTGCCTGGTTTTTTTGGAAACGAAAAGAACAATCCGCAACGTTGAAAGTCAGTTCGCTTAAAGGATTTAAAGTGGCGAAATCGGTGTTGCCGAAATTAAAACCGGCATTGTTTGTCATGCGGATTTTAGCTTTAAGTGCTTTGATTGTTGCCATGGCGCGACCGCAATCTACGGATGTAACGAATAAATCCAGAACGACACGCGGAATCGACATTGTTATGGCAATCGACGTTTCGGGAAGTATGCTGGCCAAAGATTTAAAACCGAACCGTATGGAAGCCTTGAAAAGAGTAGCTTCCGAATTCGTGGAGCAACGCCCGAACGACCGTATCGGTTTAGTGGTTTATGCGGCCGAAAGTTATACCAAAACGCCGGTAACCAGCGACAAGGCAGTTATTTTGGATGCCTTGAACAGTGTCAAATATGATAATTTGCTTCAGGACGGAACCGGTATCGGAGTAGGATTGGCTACGGCGGTAAACCGTTTAAAGGACAGCAAAGCTAAAAGTAGAGTGATTATCCTTTTAACGGACGGGGTAAACAATTCCGGATTTATCGATCCGAGAATGGCTTCGGAAATTGCCAAGGAATGCGGAATAAAAGTATACACCATCGGAATCGGGACCAACGGCATGGCAGAGTTCCCTTATTCCATTGCGCCTAACGGACAGTTTTTATTCCGCATGATGAAAGTGGAAATCGATGAAAAACTTATGAAGGAAATCGCCCAGATGACCGACGGAAAGTATTTCAGGGCCACGAGCAACAAAAGTTTGGAAAACATTTATAGTGAAATCAATAAATTGGAAACCACGGAAGTACAGGAACAGCGTTTCTATAATTACGATGAAAAATACAGGTTGTTCGGATTTATGGCTCTTGGTTTGCTGAGTTTGGAATTATTGTTAAGAAAGACCTTGTTTAGAGGCTTTATATAAGTAATGATGGAAAATTTTGAATTAGACGAACCGAAATATTTTTATTTGGCAGCTATTCTGCCGATTCTTCTGGCGCTTTTCCTGATCAATTTATATTGGCAGCGAAAAAAGCAAAGAGAATTCGGTGATTCGGAATTGCTGAAACAATTAAGTCCCGAAAGATCGACATTCAAGCCGTTTTTGAAGCTTGTGGTCGTATTATTGGGATTGTCGGCGTTGATTTTGGGGTTGGTAAATCCGAAAATCGGAACAAAGATCGAAACCGTGAAACGTCAGGGTGTGGATATCGTTTTCGCCGTGGATATATCGAAAAGTATGCTGGCGGAAGATATTGCGCCAAACCGATTGGAAAAGACCAAACAGGTAGTTTCGCAAATCATCAATCAATTGGGAAGCGACCGTGTTGGAATTGTTGGTTATGCCGGAAGTGCTTACCCGGTTTTGCCGATAACCACAGATTACAGCGTAGCCAAAATGTACCTGCAAAGCATGAATACCGATATGGTTTCATCTCAGGGAACTGCTTTAGGGGAAGCTTTGAAATTGGCAAGTTCGTATTTTGACGATCCGCAAACCAGCAAGTTGATCATCATGTTGTCCGACGGAGAAGACCACGGAGAGGGGTTTGAAGAAGCTTTGGAGGAAATCAAAGACAAGAAAATAAAGGTAATCACGGTTGGTATAGGAACTGAAAAAGGAGGACCAATTCCGTTGCGTCATAACGGCGTGATCGAAAGTTTCAAAAAAGACCGTGAGGGAGAAACCGTTATCACGAAATTATATCCGGAAACACTGAAAACCATCGCGAAAAATGCCGGTGGTGGTTATGTTTTCGGAGGGAATACCAAAAATGTTCTCGAGTATGTGAAAAATGGATTGGATAATTTAGAGAAAACTGATTTTGAAAGTCAGCAGATCGCCAACTTTGAATCACAGTTCCAATGGTTTTTAGGGTTTGCTTTCGTATTATTACTTGCGGACGTTTTCTTTTTGGAACGCAGAACAAAATGGGTCAGAAGACTGAATTTATTTAATGAGGAGAAAAGATAATAAACGATGAAGCATTTAATTTTATATACTTTTTTGTTGTTTGGCGTTTGTCTTTCTGCTCAAAAGAAAGATAAAAACCTGCCGAAAGGAAACGAGGAGTTTAACGAAAAAGAGTTCGCGGAAGCGGAAGCCGATTACCGTGTTTCCCAATTTCAGAATCCGCGCAGAGCTACAGCGTCCTATAATTTAGGTAATGCGATTTACCGTCAGAAACAACCCGCCGAGGCAAAACATTCTTACCTTGAAGCCATCGAAAACGCTAAAGGCAAGAAACAGAAACACAAAGCCTATCATAATTTAGGGAATGTGTTGATGACGGAAAAAAACTATCAGGGCGCAGTGGAAGCGTACAAAAATGCCTTGCGCAATAATCCAAATGACGAGGAAACCCGTTATAACTATGCTTTGGCGAAGCAAAAATTAAAAGAGAATCCTCCTAAAAAAGACGACAACAAGAAGGACAAGGATAAAGATAAGGATCAGAAGCAGGATCAGCAACAGCCTAAAGAGAACAAAGAGCAGAAGCAGGACCAACAGAATAAAAACCAGGACAAAAAAGACGACCCTAAAAATCCTGACAAAAAAGAAGGTAAAGGCGATGAGGATAAACAACCTCAGAAACCACAGCCAAGCGGTGCATCCAAACAGCGTATGGAAAATATGCTGGAGGCTGTGAATAATGAAGAGAAGAAAGTTCAGGAAAAAATGAAGGGTAAGGAAGTCAAAGGCAGGCCGACCCAAAATGAAAAAGATTGGTAATCAATCGGAGTGAGAATAATGCAAGTTGAGTTTATAAAAGAAAATAAATTGATGAAAAATAAGAGTTTCATTCTGTTTTTGTTGCTGGCCGTACAGTCGGTCTTCGCTCAGGTGGAATTCAAAGCCACGGTGAGTAAGAACACTATCGGAATCAATGAACGATTACGCATCGATTTTACTATGAATGACGACGGGGATAATTTTGAAGCGCCGTCTTTTGAGGCATTCCGTATTTTAGGCGGACCCAATCAGTCGGTGAGCTATTCTTGGGTGAATGGCAGAAAATCGTTCAGCAAATCCTATTCTTTCTTTTTGATACCCACTAAAAAAGGAACTTTTGTTATCAAACCCGCTTCGATAGAAATAGCCGGTAAAATATATAAAACCAATTCGGTAAAAGTTACGGTCGGAAATGCCGTGACACAACCGGAGCCGGAGGAGGAAGAAGACCCTTTTGCCATTATCTTCGGAAGTCAGCGAAGACGTCAACAACAACAACAACAGCAGCAGCAACAATTGCCTCCGCAGTTAAAGGACGCAGAGGGTATCCATTTGGTGGCTGAAATATCCAATAATAATCCGTATTTGAACGAGCCGATCACTGCTGTTTATAAATTGTATGTAAGTCCGTATGTGAGCGTGAGTGATTTCCGCGAGACGGCAAGTCCAAAATACAATAATTTCTGGAGTCAGGCCATTGATATTAAAAACCTTTCGGTTCAAATGGGTAAATACAAAGGTGAAGATTATCGTTATGTAGTGCTTCGGAAAACCGTTTTGTACCCGCAAAAAACAGGAAAATTGTTGATTGAGCCGTTAAAATTGGACATAACAATGCAAGCTCCCACAGGCCGACGCGATATTTTCGGACGAATGGAAATTACGAACGGAGTGAAAACCGTGTCCGCAGGAGCAAAGTCTATTTTTGTGAAAGTCTTACCGGAAGCGGGGAAACCGGAGAGTTTTACTGGAGCTGTAGGGGCTTTTGATTTCAAAGTGAAACCTTCCAAAACCACACTGAAAGCGGGCGAGTCATTGCAACTGACAGTAAGTGCGACCGGAAAAGGGAACATGAAACTGTTTACCCTTCCAAAACCGGTTGTTCCAAGTGCTTTGGAAATGTACGATCCGGAACATCAGGAAGACGTGACTACGCCTTTGACCGGTTCGCAGGGTACAATTACAGATACTTATACGATCGTACCGCAATACAAAGGAGTATATGCGATAAAACCTTTGACATTCAGTTATTTTGATCTGACGTCAAAAGCATATAAAACCATTACTTCTGAGGAGATCCGAATCAATGTAATGGAAGGACAACTGCCTGCTTCGGCGGATCAAACGGCTTTGGCAGAAAAACAATCCGTTCTCAAAAGCGATCAGTTTGCCTTTGTGAAATCAAAAACGGAATTATCGCCGATCCGCAGGGATGATTTTCTTGGTTCAACCTTATTCTATACGCTTTTGTTTGCACCGCTCTTAGTCATTCCGGTAATTGTATTGGCTAAGAAGAAAAAAGAAGCGATCGATAGTGATGTGGCAGGAAATAAAATCCGTCAGTCAAACAAATTGGCCAAAAAATTCCTTTCGGAAGCAAGTAGGCAATTGGGGAACAAAGAACCGTTCTATGATGCTATGGAGCGCGCAATGCACAATTTCCTGAAGGCGAAACTGCATATTGAAACTTCTGAAATGAGTAAGGAAAATATTCAGGAGTTACTGGAATCCAAGAAAGCACAGTCGGAAACAATCAGTGATTTCATGAGTTTAATGGATAACTGCGAATTCGCCCGTTACGCGCCGTCCACGAGTGTGGCAATGCAGCAGGATTATGATAAAGCAGTAAGTGTGATTTCCGATTTGAGTAAACAGATTTAATTTTGAAAACGATGAAAAAGTTATTCTACCTGGTTTTATTGGTTGCTCAGACGATTTTTGCTCAGACGGCTTTTGAGAAAGGAAACGAACTGTACCGCAAAGAGAAATATCAGGATGCCGTGGTTTTGTATGAAGGGATTCTGAAATCCGGCGAACAGTCGGCCGAACTGTATTTTAATTTGGGAAATTCCTATTACAAACTGCATAAAGTAGCGCCCGCGGTATACAATTATGAAAAAGCACTTTTGTTAAGTCCTGATGATGCTGAAATTCAGACCAACCTGAAGTTTGCTCAGAAAATGGCCATCGACGAAATTAAAGTAGTGCCCAAAGTAGGTTTTTCCAAAATGCTGAGCGATTTGCTGGATGTGTTTCACTATGATACCTGGGCGGGAATAGCCACTGGTTTTTCGGCTTTGTTTCTGTTGTTTTTTATCGGTTATTATTTTGGGGGAACCTCGTTAGTGAAACGTTCGTTTTTCGTAGCGATGGTGCTTTCTTTGGTGGTTATCCTGATAAGCATCGCTGCAGCCATAACAGAACGAAAGAATTACAATAGCGAACGTCCGGCGATAGTTTTTGCCGAAGCAACTTCCGTGAAAAGCGAACCAAAATCATCTGCGCCGGAAGCCTTTGTCTTACATGAAGGTGCCAAAGTATTCATTTTGGAAGATCACGACAAATGGAAAAAAATTCAACTTACCGATGAAACTGAAGGCTGGATTGAAAAAGACGCCATTCGAGAGCTGAAGTAATTCTAAATACGTTTCTTCAGATTGCTGAACCAATCGGTTAAAACCGGCAATAAAAATCCGGATGTTTTCACCATTGGATTAAAGAACAATGAGCTTTCCTGGGTTTCCTTGGAAACCAGCATGTTGTTAAAGTTCACTTTTTGAAACATGGATAATACAACGCCTAGCAATAAAACCGTCTTTATTGTGGCAAAAAGTCCGCCTCCTATAGTATTCAGCCAACCCATTGCGGCAAAACCTGCAATACCGGTCAAAGCTTTGGCCAACAAATGAATAGCCACTACCACAACGATCAGTGTTAAAATAAACGCGGTAACCTGAATGGTCTTCGGCGACCAGGATACCACACTTCCTACGGTTGAACGAACCAGATAGGAGAATTTAATCGCTATGTAAATTCCTAAAAACAGAGAAATCAAGGAGGCTAATTCCACGAAAAGACCATTTCGGATGCCTTTAATCACACTAAAAACCAGAATTGCAGCCAAAATGATATCTATAAAACGCATAATGTTGAAATAAGTGAGGCGCAAAGATAAAAGAATGGGTTGAATAGGAGGGATAAGGGAATAGTAAAAAGCGAAAAGAGGCGTATAAATGGAAAAGACTTTGTTAAGATTTCCATTGTCAGTTTTCAACTTAGTATCTTTGCGTAAAAATTTTGTGACAAGTGAATTCATGATTCATTAACGCATAACTCATAATTTAAAAAATGTCAAGAGACGAACTATTAAAATCCCGCTGGGAAACAGTGGTCAACATACTTTCCAATCAATTCGCAGAAGGTGATATTCTTGATTTGGATGCCATAATTTATCTGATCGGTGTTCAGGAATTAGGGCAATTCAACCGTTCTTTTAAAAAAGACGAAAAGGTAAATTTGATGCACATCGCCATTTGCCGCTTGTTAGAGCCTTACGGTTACTACGAATTTGAATTTTTCGACAACGAGGGCTGGCCCCATTACAAGGTTAAGGAACAGCTTCCGCCATTGAAAGCAGGGGAACAATCGGTGTTGATGAAAGAAGCCATTGTGAATTATTTTCTGGAAAAACAGATAATTGAGTAAAAATCAGTTAGCAGACGGCAGAATTGAGAAGAAGTATGTAACAGTGATGTTTCTGCAATCTAATTTCTGCTTTCTGCGGTGTAACTCCTAACTTTTTCCTAAATTTGCATCCAATTACAGAATGACGATGACAGACAAGATTAAAGAATACATTGGTGAAGCAGAAGCATTTACCACCGACAATAAAGAAACTTTAGAGGCTTTTCGAATTAAATTCCTGGGAAGCAAAGGCTTGTTGAGAGATCTTTTCGCCGAGTTTAAAAACGTGCCTAATGATCAGAAAAAAGAGTTCGGCCAGGTAATCAACTTGTTGAAAGTTACCGCTGAAGGTAAAGTGAAAACCATTCAGGAAGCGCTGGAAAGCAAAGAAGTGGCAGGCGGAGTTTATGGCGATTTAACACGTCCGGGCGAGCCTTTGGTAATTGGTTCACGTCATCCTATTTCCATCGTAAAAAATCAGATTGTAGATATTTTTTCCAACATCGGATTCAATGTTTCGGAAGGACCGGAAATTGAAGACGACTGGCATAACTTCACTGCGTTGAACCTTCCGGAATACCATCCGGCAAGAGACATGCAGGATACTTTTTTTATCCAGAGCAATCCGGATGTATTGTTGCGCACGCATACGTCATCAGTTCAGGTACGCTACATGGAAGGCAATAAACCGCCAATCCGTACGATTTCTCCGGGACGTGTATTCCGTAATGAAGCGGTTTCTTCGCGTTCGCATTGCATTTTCCATCAGGTGGAAGGATTGTACATCGATCAGAATGTTTCCTTCGCTGATTTAAAACAGACTTTGTTGTATTTCACCAAAGAAATGTTCGGAAAATCAAAAATCCGTCTGCGTCCGAGTTACTTCCCGTTCACCGAGCCAAGTGCTGAGGTGGATATTTACTGGGGTTTAAAAACAGAAACCGATTACAGAATTACCAAAGGAACCGGTTGGCTTGAAATCATGGGCTGCGGAATGGTTGATCCTAACGTATTGAAAAATTGTGGTATCGACGCCGACAAATACAACGGTTTCGCTTTCGGTATGGGTATCGAACGTATTGCAATGTTATTATACCAAATCGGAGATATCCGAATGTTCTACGAAAACGACGTTCGCTTTTTGGAGCAATTCAAATCAAGTATATAAAGTTAAGGCTGTCGAAAGACAGCTTTTTTTATTTTTAGCAAGTTCCTAAGTTAATGATGGATCAGTTTTAGAATTTATTTGTTAAATAAATAGGATTTTGGCCGTTTAAATAGTGATTTTATCGTTTGTGCCGTTTAAAAGGTTTTTCAATTTGAAAGCAATTTTTATATTTGAAAACCCAAAAAATAACGATCAAATCTTAAAGAATGAAAAAAGTTACAAAAATTGCCATAGTACTTATGGGATTATTTCTCTTCTCCTGTTCACCGGAAGAACAGGATGCTACAGGAAACACTGAAAATTCAGAAACTGCAAAAGGACCTAATACTAACCCCATAACCAAAAACTGGGAATTTAACGATCTGAACGAATGGCAGGATGCTTCTCAGGTTGGAACGGGTGGTTATTTTTTGGATAACGGTAATCTGAAAATATTTACTAACGCTAACACCTGGGAGCGTGCTAAGGTCAAAACCACAGCTACTTATGGAGCCGGAACTTATAGCTGGAGAGTCTATGTGCCGGAAATGGGGGCTGGAGATATGTCCAGTATCGGAGCATTCCTTTATTACGATGATACGCATGAGTTGGATTTCGAAATCGGTTACGGAAGTCAAAGTATCCGACAAAGTTTGGCTGCACAAGAGGATGAATTAGTTGCCTACATGACTTCACAGGGCAATCCTTTTAATTCGGTACGAAAAACGATTACAAGAAATCAGTGGTACACTTTGACTATCGAATTGAGGCTGACGTCCGGCAATAAATATTTTGCAACCTGGAAAATTGACGGAACAATCGTGGCTTCAAAACAACTAAATTTTGGAAACAGGTTTAAATTTAACATTTTTTGCAGCATGGAGAACCTTACATTTATAGGAGATCACATTCCGCAAACGCAGAACTACGCGCTGTTTGATTCGGTACAATACACAAGTTTTTAGTACGCAATATAATTTGTAAAACGGTCCCATTTTGAAAACTTCAGAAAGGGACCGATTTATTTTATAACCTTCTTTAAAACATAATGCGACTTTAAAGCGCCTTCGATTGCTTTTCCGTTGCGATCCAGCATAATAAGTTTTCCTTCCGCCACCTTATATTGACTTTCTGTACCGGCTTTGTCTAGCTTAATAATGCTTCCGGTGGAGTCCCAGCTAAAGGATCCTTTGATAATGGTTGGCTTTTTTTGTCTTTCTTGGTATAATACGGAAAGTGAATAGGTTTTGTCATCGTTTAATGTCAGTCCTGTTTCAATTCCCGGACAATCGGCACAAGGGATAATTCCTTCATAGTAACCGCTCCAGTCCAGTGACAGCTCCGAAGTATGTTGATCATTCGTTAAAGGCACAGTGTTCGTTGTTTTTTCAGTGGTTCCCGATTCGTTTTTCTTTCCGAATTCACAGCCAAAAACAGTTATGTTGACGAAAAACAGTGTTGTAATCAGTAGTTTCATGATGATCGTATTTTTGAGATTTGATAATTAATGACCTCAAGGATTTAGTCCTACTAAAATTAAGGAATATTTGAGTAAATTTGCAGACTTTTAATTTACAGTGTTATGCAAAAGGATATTATTATACCAAAGGTGGAGAATGTTTATGTGGCAACCGTTCAGGAATGGAACGATGATTTTATGGAAAATTCCTGGTACGCCTACTTGGTTAATGATAGTGATGCGAAATTGGAAATGGCTATTGTGGTGTCCAGAGCTTATGGGCAGATCAACGGTGAAGAACGCAAAACAGGAACCTTCCGTCACGCTTTTAAAGAAGTGCTGCCGAATTCGGCTGTAAAGATCGAATTGCTTGAGAATAATGTTCTTCAACTGAACAACGAATTTTTGGTGACCTTTTTCATAGATGATAAACTGTACGACAGAAGTTATGTTTTCAGAGCCAATTCAATAAACGATCGTGCCATGACCGATATTCCGGTGATGAACAAACGCGGGGTTTTGGTAAAATAACTGTTGATGAATTATTTCAACGGAGAGTTGAAGTTCTGAGGATTTTTTTTTGTTTCCGAAACAGTTGATTTTAGGGATATAAATCCGAAACGGGGTTAGAGGATGTTGGATTATTTCCTACTTTAGGGAAATTTTTCAGCACAACTTCTAATGAGAAAAACAGCTTTGCTATTTATTACGGCTTTCCTATCGGTAAGCGCTTTTTCACAAAAAAACAATTATGCGCAATATGTGAATCCGTTCGTAGGAACGGGTGGTCACGGACACACATTTCCTGGTGCGACGGTTCCTCACGGAATGGTTCAATTGTCGCCGGACACAAGAATTGACGGCAGTTGGGACGGTTGTGGCGGTTATCATTATTCCGATACTGTTATTTATGGTTTTTCCCATACGCATCTCAACGGTGTAGGTGTTTCTGATTTTGGCGATATTATGCTGATGCCAACGATGGGCGAACCGTCATTAGATAATACGGTCTATTCGTCCGCTTTTTCGCATGCTCATGAAAAAGCCAAAGCCGGATTTTACGCAGTGAAATTGGATAAACACAATATTGATGTTCGATTGACCGCTTCCCCGAGAGTTGGTTTTCATGAATATACGTTCAACAAAGACGGTCAGGCCAATATAATTTTAGATCTGAACCACCGCGACAAACTTCTGCAAGGTGAAGTGAAGGTCATCGACAATAAAACCATCGAAATTCTACGTCGGAGCGAAGCATGGGCACGTGACCAATATGTTTTTGCACGCATTGAATTCAATGTGCCCATGAAGGTGTCCAATTCGAAAAACAGTAAACTTGCTTCGGACAAAGAAGCCTTGAAATATCTGGCATTAGCTTTCTCCAAACCAGTTAAGAAAGGCGAAAAGATCTTAGTTAAGGTAGCGCTGTCGCCCACAAGTTACGATGGTGCCAAACTGAACATGTCGGAAATCAAGCACTGGGATTTCGAGAAGGCAAGAAATGCAGCTACGGCCCTTTGGGATAAAGAGTTGTCAACAATCGAAGTAAATTCTTCCGACAAGGAAAAAATGGCGATTTTCTATACGGCATTGTACCACACGATGATGCAACCCAATATTGCAGAAGACATCGACGGAAAATACAGAGGCCGTGACAATAAGATCCACGTAGCGGATAACTTTGATTATTATACGGTTTTCTCACTTTGGGATACCTTCCGAGGTGCACATCCGTTGTATACCCTAATTGACAAAAAACGAACTTCCGATTATATCAATACGTTTATCAAACAATACGAACAGGGCGGAAGGTTACCGGTTTGGGAACTGGCTTCCAACGAAACCGATTGTATGATCGGATATCATTCTGTTTCGGTAATTGCCGATGCGATGGTAAAGGGAATCAAAGGTTTCGATTACAACAAAGCATTCGAAGCGGCTAAACATTCAGCGATGTTGGATCATTTAGGATTAGACGCTTACAAGAAAAGCGGATTGATTTCTATCGATGACGAACACGAGAGTGTTTCCAAAACGGTGGAGTACGCTTATGACGACTGGTGTATTGCTCAAATGGCAAAAATCCTTGATAAAAAAGAGGATTATGAGTATTTCATGAAACGTTCGCAAAGCTGGAAAAACCTTTTCGATAGTCAGACTGGCCATATGCGTCCGAAGAAAAACGGAGGCTGGGACAAACCGTTTGATCCCAGAGAAGTGAATAATAATTTTACGGAAGGTAATTCCTGGCAGTATTCGTTTTTCGTTCCGCAAGATATTTCGGGAATGATAAAAGCCTATGGAGGAGAGGAGAAATTCGAAGCAAAATTGGATGAGATGTTCACGGCACCTTCAGCGACAACCGGACGAGAGCAAGCGGATATCACCGGTTTGATCGGGCAATATGCACACGGAAATGAACCAAGTCATCACATGGCATATCTGTATAATTACGTCGGAAAACCGGAGAAGACCAAAGAGAAAATCCATTACATCTTAAACGAATTCTACAAAAATACACCGGACGGATTGATCGGTAATGAAGATTGCGGGCAGATGAGCGCATGGTATGTGTTAAGTTCGATGGGGATTTATACCGTGACGCCCGGAAGCGGAATCTGGAATGAAACAGAACCGTTTTTTGACAACGTGAAAGTGAATCTTGAAGACAGTAGATCGTTGGATCTTGCAAAAGGCGGAATAAATAAGAAACTAAGCATCAATAAGAGCCAAGGCACAACAAAGAACTATCATTACGATTTAATTACTCCGGTTCCTGCGATTCAGGCGGACAGCAAAGCATTTAAAGATAATTTGAAAATCAGCATTGAATCCGATTCAGGTAATAAAATCTACTATTCGTTAGCCAATAGCAATGATTTTAAAGCATATACCATGCCTTTGGAAATAAACGAAACCACCACCGTTTTTGCCTACAATGTTAATGGTGCAGGCGCGAAAAGCAGTGTGATTTCGGCGACGTTCTTCAAAAAACCGAGCGATTACAGTATCGAGATTAAATCAAAATATTCATCACAATATCATGCCGGTGGTCCGGAAGGTTTAATCGATGGTGTATTAGGGAACGAAAACTGGCGTAAAGGCGATTGGCAGGGTTATCAGGGACAGAATTTTGAGGCCGTTATCGATCTGAAAAAGGTTACGAATGTGCATGAATTCAGCGGTCGTTTTTTACAGGACACCCGCGCCTGGATCGTAATGCCAACTAAAGTGGAATACTATATTTCAAATGACAATGTAAAATTTGAATTGATTGGTACAGTTTCTAATACGGTTGCGGCGGATGATTATAAGGAGCAGATCAAAGGTTTTACCTTAAATACAAAAGAAACCAAAGCAAGATACATAAAAGTGATTGCTTACAACTTTGGTAAATTGCCTGGATGGCATCAGGGTGCCGGAGGCGATGCTTATATTTTCGTTGACGAAATAACTGTAAAATAATTAGGTAAAAGCGTTAGAATTTCTAGCGCTTTTTTATTTTCTGTCAAACGATTATTCTTTAACCGGGAATAAGAGTGATGCAACCACGGAAAGCGCCAAAATCGTTCCCACGATCAGAAGTGAAACCGGAGACGAAATATGCTGAAAGGGAGCAATAAGCATTTTCACCCCTATAAAAGCCAAAATAACGGCCAGCCCGTACTTTAAACGACTGAACATATACATGAAGTTAGCCAAAAGAAAATAAAGCGCTCTAAGTCCCAGAATCGCGAAAATGTTAGAAGTGTATAAAATAAACGGATCATTGGGCGCAATAGCAAAAATGGCAGGAATACTGTCGACGGCGAAAATCAAATCGGTAAATTCAATAACGGCTACCACTACTAGTAAAGGCGTGGCCATTTTTACTCCGTTTTCGACCGTGAAAAAATTGCCGCCGTCATAATTTTCACTGACTTTGAAAAAACGATGTACTAAACGGGCTCCGGGACTTTTGGTAAAATCTTTATCGCCTTCGTCAGGCTCGGAAAACCAGGATTTGAAACCGGCGAAAATCAGAAAGAATCCAAAAACAGAGAGGATAACGTTGATTTTTACAAAATGGCCGAAGATGTGTATTTCGGGCAGGTACGTCATATTGATCAGTTCGACACCCGTAAAAATAAAAATAGCGCGGAAGACCAACGCTCCGATAATTCCCCAAAACAATACTTTGTGATGCAGCTCCCGTTCAACGTTGAAGAAACCGAAAACCATGATAAAAACGAAGAGATTGTCCACAGAAAGCGCTTTTTCGATCCAATAGGCCGACTGGAATTGCGCAAATTTCTCGACACCCATATAATAGTAGATCACACTGCTGAACCCCATCGCAAGTGAAATCCAGATAACCGACCACATCAGTGCTTCCCGGTTGCTTATCGCGTGATTGTTCTTCGAAAAAACGCCCAGATCCAAAAGCAGCATGGCCAGGATTACGACCGTAAATACAGTTAAAATTCCCGGGTGATTGATTAACTTATCCATTTGTGTTTGACAAATTTGATTCTGCGGACAGAATTGTTATTACTATCTTCCTACTCGGTATTTGGGGCTGGCAATCGCATAAGGGTGAAGAACCGGACTTGCGAAGTACTAATCCAGTTTTTCAGTCAGTTTCTTGAAGACTTTTTTAGGTTCCTTTCCTTCATACAGGATGTCATAAACCGCATCAATGATCGGCGTTTTGGCTTTGTATTCTTCGTTCAGCTTATGAGCACTTTTGGTAGCGTAATATCCTTCTGCAACCATGCTCATTTCCATCTGTGCTGATTTTACGGTATACCCTTTCCCGATCATGTTTCCGAACATTCGGTTACGCGAAAAAATAGAATAGCCGGTTACCAGTAAATCCCCCAAGTAAGCGGAATCATTGATATTGCGCTTCATTTTGTGGACTTTCTTGATGTACTTCTTCATCTCCCGAATTGCGTTGCTCATCAGCAAAGCCTGGAAATTATCACCGTATCCTAATCCATGGGCGATACCGGCCGCAATGGAATAGATGTTTTTCAGCATGGCTGCGTATTCCGTACCGATGATATCGTCTGATGTCTTGGTTTTGATGTAATGGCTATTCAGGTTTTTAGCCATAATCTTAGCCTTTTCATCATCACCACAGGCAATCGTAAGATAAGAAAGTCGTTCTAAAGCAACTTCTTCAGCATGACAAGGTCCTGTAATAACGCCGATGTTATCATAAGCAATATCATAAACCTTATGAAAATGTTCACCAACAATTAAGCTGGTTTCCGGTACAATACCTTTGATTGCGGAAAAAATCACTTTATCATCAAGGCTTACGGTCAGTTTTTCCAATTCTCCTTTTAAGAAGGCAGACGGAATGGCAAATATGACATAATCCGCATAGGCTACTGCTTCGTTGATGTCGCTGGTAAGTCTTAACTTATTGGTGTCAAACTCAACCGAACTAAGATAATTCGGATTGTGTTTGTTGATTTTTATATGTTCAATGGCGTAAGTGTTTCGCATGTACCAAGCGATTTCCGGAAGGTTAACGCATAACATCTTTGCAATCGCTGTTGCCCAGCTACCGCCACCAATTACCGCAAATTTCGGTGTATCAGTCATTTTCTTGTTCGGGTTTGTAGCTTCAAAAGTACTCAAATTTGACGAAAGAGAAAAACTTTGCTTTTGGCAATGAACGGGGATAATGCGTCGATCGCCTTATTTATCAGGCGTGCAGGAGGAAACTGGTTCCTGTTGAAAAAACTTTAACATTAGATTATGATTTTCCAAAACAATGAAAAGCAGGCGAGGTCGTTATTATCTCGGTTAAGAACGATAAATGTGTGTTTGCATTTTCGTAAAGTTAGAAAAAGTTAATATTTTTTGTTTTTGGTGAGGGAGGCGCTCTTGAAATTCATTTCGGAGCGCCTTTCGGTTTTTTTCTCTTTTTAGATGGAGAAATAGCATAAAAAAACGCCCCAAAAATCGGAGCGTTTTCTGTCGTATCAATAACTCAATTCTACAATTTCCCGAACTTTTTCCGGTGTAATATTTTGTTGTTCGCCAAGTCCCTTCCAGCCGCGTTCTTCAAATCGGGCTACGATAAAATCAGCCGTATTTTCATAATTGGCCGTGTTTTCGGAAAGTTTGGTCAGCATTCCCATCGTATGTAGGAAGTCAACGGTTTTTTCGATGGCTTTTTCAGCTTTTTCTTCTACGGAATTACCCTGAACTCCGAAAACGCGCTCGCCGTACTGGGCCAGTTTGTCCTTTTTGGTATCAAACATCACGCGGTATAAATTCGGACCGATAATGGCCAAAGTTCTGGCGTGATCGATTTCATATAAGGCAGTCAGTTCGTGGCCTATCATGTGTGTCGCCCAATCGGTAGGGACACCTTTATTCAGTAGGCCGTTTAGTGCCATTGTTGCACACCACATGTAATTGGATGCCAGTTTATAGTCGCTCGGATTTTCAACGACACTGGGACCGATTTCTATCAAAGTCTGCAAAATACTCTCGGCAATTCTGTCCTGAAGCAGTGCATCATGCGTATAGGTCAGGTATTGTTCCATAACGTGGGTAAAAGCATCTACGACGCCGTTTTGTATCTGTCTTTTTGGCAAGGATTCAATCACTGTAGGATCACAAATGGAGAATTGCGGGAACAAAGCACTTCCGCCAAAGGCCAGTTTTTCCTGTGTTTCATTGATGGTTACTACGGAACCTGAATTCATTTCACTTCCTGTAGCCGGTAAGGTTAAGACGGTTCCAAACGGGATAACCTGAGAAACGTCTCTTATCGACATGCGTTTTTTAAGGATGTCCATCGGATTCCCTTCAAATTTTACGGCGGCCGAAATGAATTTTACGCCATCAATCACACTACCGCCACCTACGGCCAAAATAAAGCCGATGTTTTGCGTACGGATGATTTCCACAGCTTTCATCAGGGTTTCATAACGCGGATTGGGTTCAATGCCACCAAATTCGACGATGTCAAATCCCGGAAGAGCATTTTTTACCTGATCATAGACGCCGTTTTTAAAGATGCTTCCGCCGCCATACGCTAATAATATTTTTGTGTTTTTTGGAACTAAGTCGGTCAGCCTGGCTGTTTGGCCTTTTCCAAAGACATAATTGGTGGGATTGTATAATTCGAAATTTAACATAAGTAAGTCTTTAAAAGATTCAAAATTTTCAAAACTTAAAGATACTTATTGTTCTGACCTGATTGTTTTAAAAGAATGTTAAGAGATATTTTTTATTTTAGCGTAAAAATTACACTATTATGGAAGGGTTGCAGAATATCAGGGTTGCCGTGGATGCCGTGGTCTTTGGCTATCGGGATGCTTCGTTATATGTTTTGCTGATTCAGCAGAAATTTGGCAGTCACAATACCTATTGGGCTTTACCCGGCGGATTGGTCCGAGACGATGAAACCCTTACGGAAGCTGTCAAAAGAGAATTGAAGGAAGAGACCAATGTTTCCATTAATTATCTGGAACAGCTTTATACATTTGGTGATGATGTGAGCAGGGATCCTCGAAATCGTGTGATATCCGTATCGTATTTTGGTTTGGTGGATCCTTCTAAGATCGAAATTAAAGCGGATACCGATGCAGATGAAGTAGCCTGGGTGAAAATTCAGGATGTGCCCAACCTCGCTTTTGATCACGATGCTATTCTGAAAACGGCAGTGCAACGCTTAAAAGCAAAACTGACCTATCAGCCGGTGGGATTTGACTTATTGCCGGAGCTTTTCCTGTTTTCCGATCTTGAGAATCTTTATACTACGATTTTAGATAAACCGATCGATCGGAGAAATTTCCGCAAAAAGATGCTGAGCTTTGATATTCTTGAAGAAACAGATGAGGTAAACGTTGCTAAATCAGGACGTCCTGCTAAGTTTTTCCGGTTCAATACAACTAAATACAAAGAACTTTTGAAGCACGGTTTTTACTTTGAAATCAAGTTTGTGTAAAAAAAACGCAAAATAATTTTGAAGAATTAAAATAGTGTTTTACATTTGTGTAAATATTACGCAAAATAAATTATTTATGATACTGAATTTAGATACCAATTTCAAACCTATTGAAGGTGATGAAATAGCCTTCCAGAGTTTTACTTTTTCGGGAGGTGAACCGCATATAAAAATACAAAGCGCTATTAAGAGCGATGCTACTGTAACCATCACCCATAGAATCAATTCTTTCAATGATTTCGGGCTGCTTTGTCTGGCAGTGGACGCGCTCAGAAGAATGGGAGTGAAAACGATCAGAGCTTTTATTCCTTACTTTCCGGCTGCCCGTCAGGACAGGGTTATGGTTGGTGGAGAGCCTTTATCGGTTAAGGTTTATGCCGATATTCTGAATGCACTGCAATTGGATAGCATAACCGTTTTTGATGCTCATTCGGAAGTTACACCTGCGGTGGTGAATAATTGTACAGTAGTTCCGAATCATAATTTCATCGAAGAAGTTTTGAACGTTACCGGTAAAAACATCAAATTAATTTCGCCGGACGGCGGTGCACTGAAAAAGATTTACAAACTTTCCGAATATTTGGGTGGTATTGAAGTCGTGGAATGCAGCAAAAGCAGAGACGTGAAAACAGGAAAGTTATCCGGATTCAAGGTTTATGAAGAAGATTTGCAGGGTGCGGACTGTCTGATCGTGGATGATATTTGTGACGGCGGCGGAACATTTATCGGATTAGCAGAAGAACTGAAAAAGAAAAATGCCGGGAAGCTATACCTGGCGGTGAGTCATGGAATTTTTAACAAAGGTTTTGAAGTGCTGGGAGCCAGTTTCGATAAAATCTTTACTACGAATTCCTTTAAGGATGTAAACGAGGAGCAGGTCGTCCTCATTAAACTGAAACTGAAAAATGAATAAAAAAGATAGAGTGGATATAGCAGAACAAACCCTTCAGATCATTGATGAAGGTTGCTATTCTCACAACGGAATAAAAAAAGAGATCGCTTCGGAAATCGCACAGAATATAAAAGAAACTTACGTTATTAAGGCCGGGGAATGGGAGGATTTGCTGCAGAAGCCGATTCGGGAAAATGAAGAATTTGCAAAGATTGTCACTACTAATTGTACCACAATTGAAGCTTTAATGAAGGAAAGGAGTTCTAAGACAGCGGTTTTAAATTTTGCTTCGGCAAAAAATCCTGGCGGAGGTTTTCTGGGAGGAGCGGTGGCACAGGAAGAGAGTCTGGCGCGATCATCGAGTCTGTACGCTTCACAAACCAAAGATAAAACAATGTATGAAATCAACAGAAATCAAAGGTCGTTTTTGTATACTGATACTCTAATTTACAGTCCGAAAACAGTTTTTTGGTTTGATGATCACGGGAAAGCTCTTTCGGAGGCGGTAATTGCGGATGTGATTACCTATCCGGCTCCCAACAAAGGAGCCATGTTGCAACACAACCGGCTTGATGAAATAAAGCAAATCGAAGCCGTTTTTAAAAGACGAATTGATCATGTGCTGCACATTGCGAATCTTGAAAATGCGGAGACCGTTATTTTAGGTGCCTGGGGATGCGGAGTTTTTCGAAACGATCCAGCAGATGTGGCCGATTGGTTTGCCCAGATCATTAGGGAAAAATACAGTAAAGCATTCAAAAAGATTGTTTTTGCGGTTTATGATTCGTCTGAAAGCAAAAAAGTGTTTAACGCTTTCGAAACAACATTTTTGAATTGTGTACCAAACTAAGTGAAACTTATGAAATATAATATCGATACTATTAGCGCAAATGATAAATTTCTGTTCTTTTGGGGGCATCAGCCTGCTAAAAACGGAACTATAACCAAAACGTGTTTCAGCCAATGGTGGCTGAGTGCTTTCGAGGTTGACGAAGTTGTCTATAGAACGGCAGAACATTGGATGATGGCCAAAAAAGCAGAATTATTCGATGACCAGGAGATATTTGACAAGATATTGGTCTGCGAATCACCAGCTGAAGCTAAGAAACTGGGAAGAGCCGTCAAAAATTACAACGAAACGCTTTGGCTGGAGAAACGATACGAGATTGTAAAACAAGGAAACTTTCATAAGTTCAGTCAAAATGAGGATTTGAAAGAATTTCTGATTACAACACAAGACCGAATACTGGTGGAGGCAAGCCCGGTAGACCCTATCTGGGGCATTGGAATGGCGGCAGATCATGAAGATGCGAACCGACCTGAAAAATGGCGCGGACTGAATCTGCTTGGTTTCGTCCTGATGGAAGTAAGAGATATGTTAAACGATAAATAAAGTAAATATGAATCCGTTATTATTAACCGATGGGTACAAAGTAGATCACAGAAGGCAGTATCCCGAGAACACTACGTTGGTTTATTCCAACTGGACGCCTCGAAAATCCAGAATCGGGAAAGTGGACAAAGTGGTTTTCTTCGGACTGCAGTATTTCATCAAAAAGTACATACTGGAAGATTTTCAGACGCATTTTTTCAACAAACCGAAAGAGGAAGTCGTGAGAAAGTACGCCCGACGTATCAATTTCTATTTAGGGGAAAATAAAGTAGGAACCACGCATATCGAAGCCTTACACGATTTAGGATATGTGCCGATGGTATTCAAAGCGCTGCCGGAAGGATCAGAAGTGCCGTTACGAGTACCGATGTTTACCATGTACAATACAAAATCGGAATTTTTCTGGCTGACGAATTATTTTGAAACGTTGCTTTCAGCGGTAGTCTGGATGCCTTGTACTTCGGCGACAATAGCGAAACAATACCGTATGGTTTTGGACAATTATGCACAACAAACGTCTTCGGTGCCCGAATTCGTAGACTGGCAGGGTCATGATTTCTCTATGCGCGGAATGGCTGGTATAGAAGCGGCTGTTATCTCCGGAATGGGTCATTTGCTGAATTTTACAGGAACCGATACGATTCCGGCAATCGACTGTTTGGAAGAGTATTATGATGCCGACGTGGAGAAAGAACTGATTGGCGGTTCCGTGGCAGCTACAGAGCACTCCGTAATGTGCATGGGGACTACGGATGGCGAATTTGATACTTTCAAAAGACTGATACTTCAGGTTTATCCGAAAGGAATCTTGTCCATTGTTTCCGATACCTGGGATTTGTGGAAAGTATTGACGGATTACATGCCGCGATTAAAAGAGGAAATCATCAGCAGAGAAGGAAAAGTGGTGATCCGACCTGACAGCGGCGATCCGGTAGACATCATTTGCGGCAATCCGAACGGAAAGACAGAGCAGGAAAAGAAAGGTGTTATTGAGTTGCTTTGGGACGTGTTTGGAGGCTCAATTAATGCAAAAGGCTATAAAGAGCTGGTGCCTCAAATCGGAGCCATTTACGGCGACAGTATAACCGTGGAACGTGCGGAACGAATCTGCCAAAGACTGAAAGAAAAAGGTTTTGCTTCTACAAATGTAGTGCTGGGAATCGGGTCTTACACCTATCAGTACAACACGCGTGATACTTTTGGTTTTGCGATGAAGGCGACGTACGGTGAAGTTAACGGACAGGGAAGGGAAATCTTCAAAGATCCGATAACTGATGACGGTACTAAGAAATCGGCCAAAGGTCTGATGAAAATCACTTACGAGAACGGTAATTATCACTTACTAGATCAGGTTTCCTGGGACGAAGAAAGCCAGGGCGAGCTGAAAGAAGTGTTCCGCGACGGAAAATTACTTGTCAGCCATTCATTATCCGATATTCGAAACCGATTAAAAAAATAAACGAGTCTTCTGACTCGTTTATTTTTTATAAAAAAAGTTGTGATCGATATAGTCCCAAACCTTCTGAGACAGCATAGGCTGAATGTTTTTTCCGGTTTTGATATTTTCGCGGATGAAGGTTGACGATATTTCCAAAATAGGAGCGCCCACATGATGGATTTTCGGATGATTGACAAACTGTGGATCAATTTCTTCCAGAACAGCTCTCGGATAGACATAAATGTCGTGATTCTGCAGAATTACCTCGTAATTTTTCCACTTGTGCAAGGAATTCAGATTGTCTTCCCCCATGATCAGACTAAACTTGTGGGACGGATACTTTTCCTGTAAATGCGCCAAAGTATTTATTGTATAATTGGGCTGCGGCAATTTGAATTCGATATCGGAAGGTTTAATTTTAGGATAGTTTTCGGTGGCCAGGTGCACCATATGCAAACGGTGGTAATCGTCCAAAAGCGAATTCTTTTTTTTGTGCGGATTGTGCGGTGTGACCACCATCCAAATCTGATCCAAATCAGAATGCTCAGCCATATGATTGGCAATGATGAGGTGCCCGATGTGGATGGGGTTGAAGGTTCCGAAATAGAGTCCGATTTTCATTTTTTTTAAAGGAAAAGTCAAAAGGGAAAAGTGATAATATTGTAGCTTTTAACTGGTCCCTTTTCTCTTATTACTTAGTTACAAAATTTTTTACCAATTCGTACGCCTCTTGTTTAGCCGTATCCAGATCGTAATTCTTGATAATGGTGTCGAATTGCGGAGCCGTAGCCAATTCTACATGGGCTTTGGCGATACGCATGTTGATTTTGTCTTCACTTTCGGTGGAGCGTTCTTTAAGACGACGTTTCAATTCATCAACACTTGGCGGTTTTACGAAGACAGCTAAGGTTTCTTCCGGGAATTTGGATTTGATACGTAAGCCACCAGCCACATCAATATCGAAAATCACATTTTTGCCTTGTGCCCAAATGCGTTCTACTTCGCTTTTCAGAGTTCCGTAGAAATTATCGCGGTATACTTCTTCCCACTCTACGAAATCTTCATTTTTGATATGTTTTTTGAATTCTGAGGCCGACATAAAGTAGTAATCTTTCCCGTTTACTTCTTCACCGCGCGGGTCACGCGTCGCCGCTGAAATGGAAAATTCCAGATTTAAATCATCCTGTCCTAATAAATGGCGTACTATAGTTGTTTTTCCCGACCCGGATGGCGCCGAAAAGACGATTAGTTTTCCTTTGTTCATTCTTTTATTATTACGAGGAACGAAGTAATCCGCTCCTTAATTTAGTTGTGTGTGTTTATGTTTTTAAGAAGGAACTAATTATAAAACGTTCAATACCTGTTCTTTGATTTTTTCCAATTCGTCTTTCATCTGAACGACAAGTTTCTGCATGCCGGCGTGATTGGATTTGGAACCCATCGTATTGATCTCGCGACCCATTTCCTGAGTAATGAATCCTAATTTTCTACCATTGGCCTCAGTTCCATTCAGCGTTTCTATGAAATAATCCAAATGATTGGTCAGACGCACTTTTTCTTCGGTGATGTCCAGTTTTTCCAAATAGTAGATCAATTCCTGTTCGAATCGGTTTTCATCCACAGTGACTTTCAGCTCATCAATAGCGGTTTGCAGTTTGTTTTTGATGTTCTGAATGCGTTCCGGATCCAGTTCCAAAGCCTGTTCCATGTACGAACGAATGTTCGCGATGCGCAATTGGAATTCTTTTTCCAGAGACAGTCCTTCATCGGCTCTGAAATTGTTGATATTGGTGAGCGCTTCGTCGATAACCGACATAATTTGCTTCCATTCGTTTTCGTCCAGCTCATCGCGCTCCGTCTTTAAGGCATCGGGCATGCGAACGGCCATTTTTATCAGTTCCGTTTCATCGGCAGTACCTAAAATGTCGCGGATTTGCGACATATACGCTTTTACAATCGGGGCATTCACTTTGGTGGATGTTTCTTCTCCGGTCACTTCGATATAAAGGGCAAAATCAACCTTACCGCGTTCCAGGCGTTGGGAAATCTGATTGCGAAGACCCAATTCCATTTCGCGGTATACAGAAGGCATGCGGACATTAAGATCCATTCCTTTACTGTTTAATGATTTTACTTCCACTGTGATTTTTTTGGTAGCCAACTGCAGCGTTGACTTTCCAAATCCGGTCATCGATTGTATCATGTTTTTCTAAATAGACTTCAAAGATAATTAAAAGTGTTCAGTAATCAGTGGTTAGTGTTGACTTGGGTCGGTAACCGCCATGGATTCACTGACAGTCGCAGGTTTCTTTTTGATTACGAGATATACGCCGGCGAAAATCAAAGCAGCCGAACCGATTTTTACCCAACTCAATTCGTCTTTTTGTAATGCGATAGCGAAAACCGTTGCGAAAAAAGGTTGCAGGTAGATAAAAACCGCTACGGTTGTCGGTTTCAGTTCGCGCATCGAAAGTAAATTCAGAAGATAAGTCAGGAATGTGGAAACCACCACTACGAATCCTATTTTCCAGAAGATGTCCATCGGGACTAACGTCCAATCCACCGCGTCAAATTCGTTCCATCCGAAAGGGATCACCATTATAAATCCGAAAAGATAGATCCATTTCACAAAGGAAAAAGCGTTGTATTTGTCCATCAGTTTTTTTACCAAAATCAGATAGAAACCATAAGAAACTGCGTTTACAAATACCAGAAAATTTCCTAAAGTCGCATTGGGTGCGTTGACCATCGATTTTCCGTATAAAATTAATGTTGAGGTTCCGGCCAGTCCCAAAAGGATCCCTAAGACTTTTTGCTTTTTCATGCGTTCTTTCATGATGATAGCCGACAAAACCAAGACAATCATCGGGGTGGTTACCATAAGAACGGCTCCCATAATGGGCGAAGTGTAACTCAGTCCTTTAAAGAAAGTCAGCATGTTCAAGGCCACACCAAAAAACGCGGCGGCCAAAATTCGCGGAAAATCCTTCCGGTCAATTTTTTCGGTTTTCACAAAAAAAGAAGCGATCCAAAACAAAATGGTCGATCCGCCCACGCGAAGGAAAATAAATCCGAACGCATCAATGTATTTCGGCATTACATCTTTGGCAATCGTAAAGGTCACTCCGTATATGATGGCTACCGTCCACGCAGCGATCAGGGCATAAGTACGCGCTTTCATTTAACTTAAAACAGCAATAACTTCGTTAATGTTTTTCTGGCTGTTGCCGATGTAGATTTTTCCGTCGATAATAAAAACCGGACGGCTCAGGAAGGTATAATGTTCCAGGATGTATTTCTTGAAATCGGCTTCGCTCAGGTTTTTGTTTTTCAGATCCATCGATTTGTATAGTTGTGCCTTTTTGCTGAAAAGTGCTTCATAACTGCCCGAAAGCTGGTACATTTCTTCCAGTTGTTCCGGAGTGATAGGATCCTGGCGGATGTCCTGAAATACCAAACGGTTGGTGTTGGGTAGGGATTTGATGATTTTTCGACAGGTATCGCAAGAAGCGAGATAGTATATTTTGTCCATGACCTTTTTTTTGCAAAAATACGCTTTTCGTTAAAAAAGATTTAATTTAAGTCGGCGTAAAGTACGGAAGCGGATTATTCTCTTTATTTTTGGGTAAATTTTACAAAAATGAATGCTTTTACCAGAGAGATTTCCATTCGATGGTCGGATTTAGACCCGAATTTTCATGTGCGCCACAGTGCCTATTACGATTATGGAGCCCAACACCGTATCGAACTTTTGGAACGGGAAGGATTAACGATGAAAGTGATGCAGGAAGGACACTTCGGACCGATTATCTTTAGGGAAGAGTGTGTTTTCAGAAAAGAGATGCACTTGGGGGATAAGATTTTCATCAGTACAAAAATGGGAAAAATGAGAGCGGATGCTTCCCGTTGGACCATTGTGCATGAGTTAAGAAATGATAAAGAAGAGCTTTGTGCCGTGATCACTCTGGACGGAGCGTGGATTGACACCAAGTTGCGAAAACTAGCCAGACCAATTCCTGAAATTGTTGGTCAGGTAATGGGTTCTTTTCCGAAAACCGATGATTTTGTTTCACTTTAAATTATACCGTTATGCAATCCACTTTTGACATTACCCAGTCGAGCAGAAACATTCTTCTTAAATTTATGGAAGACAATTCGTTAGAGCGTTTAAATAAAATTCCGGACGGTTTTTCTAATAATCTGATCTGGAATATTGGTCACATTGTTGTTGTCCAGCAAATGTTGGTGTACAATTTGTCCGGTTTGCCAATGTTGATTTCTGCAGAAATGGTCGAAAAATATAAAAAAGGAACCAAACCTGAAAATCCCGTGACTCAGGAAGAAGTGGATCATATTAAAAGTTTGCTTTTTGAAACTGTAAATCAGACCAAAACCGATTTTTCAAATGGTGTCTTTAAAGAGTATAAAGAATTTACCACTATGTCCGGTTTTAATATCCGAAATGCTCAGGAAGCGATGGAATTCAATAATTATCATGAAGGGGTTCATACCGGAGTAATGATGCGAATTCATAAGCTTATCTGATTTTCAGCAGCCGGTCATCCTAATTGTAAATTGGTTTGCCCTTACTCGTTTCAAAATTAAACGATAAATTTGTGCCTTTATTTGAAATTTAAACGAATACTATATGAAATTCAATACCAAAGTAATACATGGTGGACAACATCATGAAAAAGTGACCGGCGCGGTAATGCCTCCGGTATTCCAGACTTCTACTTTTGCTCAGGTTTCTCCCGGACAACCGGTGGGCGATTATGAGTACAGCCGTGCGGCAAATCCAACACGTCAAGCTTTGGAAGATGCTTTGGCTTCTATCGAAAACGGAGCCCGCGGACTGGCATTTGCGTCCGGATTGGCAGCAACTGACTGTTTGTTGCGCCTGTTCAAAGCCGGAGACGAAATTATAGCTATGGATGATTTGTACGGAGGAACGTACCGTTTGTTCACTCGTTTGTACAAAGACAGCGGCATCAAATTCCATTTCGTGGACATGAACGATTTGGAAGGATTTGAAAAGCTGATTAATGAAAACACCAAGTTGGTTTGGGTAGAAACCCCTACCAATCCCCTAATGAAGTTGGCCGATATCACTGAAATCGCCAAAATCACTAAAAAACATAATATCTTATTCGCGGTGGATAATACCTTTGCGACACCATACCTTCAAAAACCTTTGGATTTAGGCGCTGATATCGTGATGCATTCCGCAACAAAATATTTGGGAGGTCATAGTGATGTAATTGCGGGAGCTCTTGTGATCAAAGACAAAGTTTTAGGTGACGAGTTGCACTTCAAACAATTTGCTACCGGCGGTACGTTAGGACCAATGGACAGCTTCTTAGTGTTGCGCGGCATTAAAACCCTGCATTTACGTGTGCAAAGACATTGCGAAAATGGAGTGAAAGTAGCGGAATTTTTAATGAACCATCCGAAAGTGGAACGCGTTTATTACCCGGGATTGGAAAACCATCCTTTTCACGAAATTGCCAAAAAACAAATGATTGGCGGTTTTGGCGGGATGGTGACGTTTACATTTAAATCAGGTGCAAAAGCAGATGCTATCAGCTTCCTAGAAAAACTTAAAGTATTTACGTTGGCCGAATCATTAGGCGGAGTGGAATCCTTAGCGAATCACCCGGCATTGATGACACATGCGTCAATCCCTGAAGACAAACGTAAAGAAGTCGGAATTACAGACGATTTGGTTCGTTTAAGTGTTGGCGTTGAAGATGCTGCCGACCTAATCGAAGATTTAAAACAGGCATTGGCCTAAAAATAAAAAACCACGCAGTGAGCGTGGTTTTTTTATATATGTTTGTTTTGATCTATTGCAAATAGTAAATGTATCCGAAGTTTAACCAAACCAACCATTCATTGGCTTTATTTTCCGGATAGATATTAGGATCAGGATTTACCCCGTCAACCCAGTTGGAGAAGTAATACTGCCAACGTAAATCAATCATCAAATCGGATAATTCATTTAGCTTCCAACGGGTTCCCACACTGGCCACAACAGACCATGTACTTCCGTCATCATTGGAAACACCTCCGATATATTTTGTAGGCAACACACCAGGCTGGTCTAAACGTCCTCTGGTTGAACTTGCTTCAGGGTTGTAATAAGTGTAATGCGCACCTAAACTTACGAAAGGTCCGAAGGCGCCATCAGTTACGGTGAAATCTCGGATACTCAAAGGAAAGTATTCTAATTGCATTCCGATATCCGTATTCGAAGCTACTCCTCGCATACCTCTTAACTGCTGAGCAGTGATCGACGTTCTTTTTGAGTCAACCCATTCACCATAGTGCTTAAGTTCAGATCTGTTATAAGAAATCTCCGTTCTCAGTTTAAAGTGATCGTTAAAGTAGGTTTCAGGAGTGTAACAGTTACATTCCGCTCTATAAGAAAAATTCAGATAGTGTACGATACCGATACCATATCCGTTATTTCCGGAATTTGTTTCCCAATCATATCTTTCACCATAATCCGACATGAACATCACAGGACCAGCAATTGCTCCGATTTCGTGGGAAAAACCAAATTGAGCTCTAATAGCATTACTGCTTCCTAAAGCGACTAGCAGGATAAATAAAATCTTTTTGGGCATTTTACTCTAAAATTTAGGTCAATATCTGACAAATATATAAAAACAAACTTCACTTCAAAAAAAAAGTAAAAAAGACTTTAAAAAAAATGTAAATTTTCTCTGCCAATGTGTGAAATATTTGTGTTCACGGGAAGTTTTTTTTAAAAGTAAAATATATAAAAAACTGAAAAGTGCCGTTTTAGACTATATTTGTACAACAAACTGAGATTAATGAGAAAATTAGAGTACTTTATCCTGCTTGTTTTTATTAGCATTAATTCTTTTTCACAGCAAAGCCAGTTGTGGAGAGGTTTTTTTTCCTATGCAGAAGTTAAAGACCTTTCCCAATCTGCCAATAACGTCTACGCAGCGTCTGAAAATGCTGTTTTTTCAAAGAATATACAGACCAATGACCTGAAGACTATCAATTCCGTGGACGGTTTAAAGGCTGATGTGATATCTGCAGTGCATTACAGTGAAACGTTTCGTAAAATCGTAATAGGAAATCAAAATGGACTGCTTTTGGTGGTAAATGAAAGTGATGGGTCGGTTTTAAATGTAATTGATATTCTTAACAAACCGTCTATTCCCCCAAACCGAAAAAAGATCAACCATATTTATGAATATGAAGGAAAAGTTTATCTGTCGTGCGATTTCGGTATCTGTGTTTTTGATCTGGCCACATCGCAATTCGGGGATACCTACTTTATAGGGCCGGCGGGCGAGGAAATCAAGGTTTTTCAGACCACGGTTTTTAATGGATTTATCTATGCGGTAACAGAGCAAAACGGTATTCGCAGAGCGGATTATTCCAGTCCGAATCTGGTGGATTTCAGCCAATGGACCACATTTGATACCGATTATTGGAGCGGTATAGTAACTTTTCAGAATCAATTGATTGCCTCTCATAGTAATAATAAGGTTTATAGACATACAGGAGGCGCTTTTCAACAACTTACAGATGTAGGACAAGCCATCAGGGATTTGCGGGCCTACAATGACCGTTTGGTTTTTACATCAGCCAATCATGTTTATGTTTATGATAATCAATTGGTACAACTGTCACACATTACCCAGATACCGGATGTCATTTCATCGTTTTCATGTGCTACAGCCATTGGGGATAAAATCTTCATAGGTACGTCCGAAGAAGGATTGTATCAGACAACAATTGGGAACCCAACACTATTTGAAAATTGTACACCTAACGGGCCGGAACGGAATAAGGTTTTCAGAGTTAAAAAAACGGATAGTGTCCTATGGGCAGTTTATGGAGGTTATACGAAACAATACAATCCTTTTGAGTATTGCTGTGGTAATGTGCCGAGTGAATATGAAATAAGTTATTATAATAATCAGAACGGATGGGATTTTATACCCTACACTGAACTTTTGGGAGCCAAAGCGATCTCAAATATTACTGTCAATCCGACCAATCAAAATCAAATTTATTTTGGATCATTTCATTCCGGCTTACTCAGGGTAAATAACAGGGCAGCCGATTTTTTATACAATTCTTCAAATAGTCCGTTGGAAGATATCATACCCGACGTAAGTTTTATCGGAGCCAGTACTTTTGATAAACAAGGCGGTCTTTGGGTAACGAACAGCAGGGTTGCAAAAGGCCTGAAAGTTTTAAAAATGGATGGCCAATGGAGTTCTTATGATTTTACCAATGTAACTACGAATCCCCCGGCAGACAATTACTCTTCAATAGTTGCTGACAAAAACGGGACAAAATGGATCGGATCCTACAGAAACGGTGTGATCGGATTCAACGAAAATTACAACAATAAATTCATATTGATAAAATCAGGTTCAGATGCCGGAAACCTTCCCGATAATGATGTGCGTTGTGTTGCTGTGGATCACCGTAACCAATTGTGGATCGGAACATTTGCAGGGTTACGTGTGTTGCCGAGTGTGGATCGCTTTTTATCCGATACCAGCCTTGATACAAATCCAATTATCATTTTGGACAATGATCTGGCTCAGGAACTTTTTTACCAGCAAAGTATTATGGATATTGTGGTGGACGGATCCAATAATAAGTGGGTAGCCATTGATGGAGCAGGAGTATTTTTGGTTTCTTCCAACGGTCAGGAAACCCTGCACCATTTTACAAAGACTAATTCGCCGCTGCCAAGCAATAATGTGTTAGATATTGAAATTGACGGCGTAACCGGAGAGGTGTTTTTTGCTACCGATAAAGGATTGGTTTCTTTTAAAGGGACTGCTACGAAAGCCGCGGAAGATCTGAGTCACGTCTATATTTATCCGAATCCCGTGCGACCGGAATATACAGGAACGGTTAAGATCAGCGGCTTGATCAATGATGCCAATGTGAAAATCACCGATATTGGAGGAAATCTGGTTTATGAAACCACATCCGAAGGAGGAACGGTGGAATGGGATACCAAAGCCTTCGGTAAACACAAAGTCGCTTCCGGGGTGTATATGATTTTTGTCGCTTCCGGAGACGGAACGGAGACCACCGTAAAAAAAGTGATGATCGTAAGGTAATTATAACTGATTGGTTGGTATTTCATGATTTTTAATTTGTCTTTTGTAATTCGTAAGTAATTCAATGCTGGTTAAAACCAAAGCAATCGTTTTAAGCGCCATAAAATATCAGGAAAAAAGCCTGATCGTAAAATGCTTTACCCAGTCTAATGGTTTGAAATCCTATTTTGTACCCAATGCTTTTTCGGGTAAGAAATCAAATCACATAATAGCTTATTTTCAACCGTTGAGCATCCTCGAAATCGAAGCCGTACATAAGAACAAAGGCACCTTGGAGCATTTTAAGGAGATTAAATTAGCGATGCCTTATCATTCCATAAATACCGATATCTATAAAAGTACCATTGTCATTTTTCTGTCGGAAATGCTGCATCACAGTATTCGCGAAGAAGAACAGAATGAAGCTTTATTTTCCTTTCTTGAAGCCGCTTTGATTTGGCTTGATACGCACGAAGAAATGGCCAATTTTCACCTGATCCTGTTGCTGGAAATAACAAAATACTTAGGGTTTTATCCGGATGTTTCCGAAGTGGATCTGTCTTTTTTTGAGCTTAATGAAGGGGTGTTTTCTGCTTTTCACGGCATCAGTTGCCTCTCAGATCATGAGACATTTCTTTTTAAAAAACTGATCGGTTTAAAACTGGATTCCGATCAAAAGGTTTTCGCCGGGACAGAGCGTCAGCTACTGCTAAAAATTCTTCTGGATTACTATGCTGTTCATCTCGAAGGATTTAAAAAACCAAAATCCCTGGAAGTGCTTAAAGAGGTCTTCTCATAGTGGCAGGTATGTTAAATGTTAGCAAACTCTTAAAACTGTTGCGTTTATTCGTCTTTTTTCCTGCTTCTTTTCTCTATTTTCTTTAAAATTCCGTACTTTCGCGCATTGATTTTAGAAAACGACAAAATGAGTACGAAATTCACTGAATACAAAGGACTTGATTTGCCAACCGTGGCTTCTGAAGTGCTTGATTTCTGGAAAAAGCAAAACATCTTTGAACAAAGTGTAACTTCCCGTGAAGGTGCAACCCCTTATGTGTTTTTTGAAGGTCCGCCTTCAGCAAATGGATTACCGGGTATTCACCACGTGATGGCGCGTGCGATCAAAGATATTTTCTGTCGCTATAAAACTCAAAAAGGATTCCAGGTTAAACGTAAAGCCGGTTGGGACACACACGGTTTGCCGGTTGAATTGGGTACCGAAAAAGAATTGGGCATCACCAAAGAAGATATCGGGAAAACCATCACCATCGCCGAATACAACGAAGCTTGTAAAAGAACCGTTATGCGTTATACCGACGTATGGAATGACCTGACCGAAAAAATGGGTTATTGGGTAGATATGGAAGATCCGTATGTGACCTACAAATCCAAATACATGGAAACGGTTTGGTGGTTGCTGAAACAGATTTACGATAAAGATCTATTATACAAAGGCTATACGATCCAGCCCTATTCGCCTAAAGCCGGAACCGGTTTGTCTTCGCACGAAGTAAATCAGCCGGGTTCGTACCGTGATGTAACGGATACTACGATTGTGGCACAGTTCAAGGTTTTGGATAATCAGCGAAAACTGACGTTCGCCAAATTTTACGATTACATCACGTCCAACAATTTAAAACAATACAAATTTGAAGCGTTGGAATTGGATGAAATCTATTTCCTTGCCTGGACGACAACGCCATGGACTTTACCAAGTAACACGGCATTGACCGTTGGACCGAAGATCGATTATGTGTTGTTGAGAACCTTCAACCAGTATACGTTCCGTCCGATCAATGTGATCTTGGCTAAAAATTTAGTTGGAAAGCAACTTTCGAAAAATTATTTTGCGACCAGCGAAGAGTCTGATTTCGATAATTTCAAAGAAGGAAATAAAAAGATACCTTTCGAGATCCTGGCAGAATGTAAAGGAGCCGATCTTGTCGGAATTCAATACGAACAATTATTGCCATATACATTGCCATACCAAAATCCTGAAAACGCTTTCCGTGTAATTTCAGGTGATTTCGTTACTACGGAAGATGGTACCGGTATCGTACATACTGCACCGACATTTGGTGCGGATGACGCGAAAGTTGCTAAAGAAGCTTCTCCTGAAGTGCCACCGATGCTGGTTTTAGATGAATATGGGAATCCAGTGCCATTGGTTGATTTAAGAGGTAGGTTTTTGCCTCAAGTTCATGATAAGGTATTTGGACTGTCAGGGGAATATGTAAAAGCGGAATATCTTGATGAAGAGGAAAAGGCAAGTGATTTTGCAGTGCAAAAAGAACAGTTAAAATCGATAATTCCCGACTTAAAAAATTATTTATCGGTGGATGAGCGAATAGCTTTGAAATTAAAAACCGAAAGTAAGGCGTTTAAGATTGAAAAATACGTTCACAGCTATCCGCACAGTTGGAGAACCGATGAGCCGTTGTTGTACTATCCGTTAGATTCTTGGTTCATCAAAGTAACTGATGTGAAGGACCGTATGTTCGATTTGAATGATACTATCAACTGGAAGCCTAAAGCTACCGGGGAAGGACGTTTCGGAAACTGGCTGAAAAATGCCAACGACTGGAACCTGTCCCGTTCAAGATATTGGGGGATTCCGTTGCCTATCTGGAGAACAGAAGATAAGACCGAAGAAATCTGTATCGGTTCGGCAGAAGAATTGTTCAACGAAATCGAAAAAGCGATTGCCGCCGGGCTTATGACCGAAAATCCATTCAAAGGATTTGAAATCGGAAACATGAGTGAAGAGAATTATGAGTTGGTTGACTTGCACAAAAATGTAGTTGATAATATTACATTAGTTTCCCCATCAGGAAAGCCGATGAAACGTGAAAGCGACCTTATCGATGTTTGGTTCGATTCGGGAGCGATGCCTTATGCGCAATGGCATTATCCTTTTGAAAATAAAGAGTTAATTGACGAAAATAAGTCGTTCCCTGCGGATTTCATCGCAGAAGGGGTAGATCAGACCCGTGGTTGGTTCTACACATTACACGCTATCGGAACGTTGGTTTTTGATAAAGTGGCCTACAAAAATGTAGTTTCCAACGGTTTGGTGTTGGATAAAAACGGACAGAAAATGTCCAAACGTCTGGGGAATGCAGTGGATCCGTTCACTACTTTGGCGGAATACGGTCCGGATGCGACACGTTGGTACATGATTGCCAATGCAAACCCGTGGGACAACCTGAAATTTGACATCGAAGGAGTGGCTGAAGTTAGAAGAAAATTCTTCGGAACTTTGTATAATACCTATTCGTTTTTCGCGTTATATGCTAATATAGACGGATTTAAATACGCAGAAGCGGAAATTCCGTTAAACGAAAGACCTGAAATTGACCGTTGGATCTTATCGGAATTAAATACTTTAATTAAAGATGTGGATAGTTTCTACGCCGATTACGAACCAACAAAAGCGGCCCGAGCTATCTCTGATTTCGTTCAGGAGAACTTGAGTAACTGGTACGTGCGTTTGTGCCGTCGTCGTTTCTGGAAAGGTGATTACGCCCAGGATAAGATTGCGGCGTATCAGACACTTTACACTTGCTTGGTGACTGTTGCCAAGTTAGGAGCGCCTATCGCACCGTTCTTTATGGACAGACTTTACGGAGATTTAACACAGGCTACACAAGGAGAAAAATTCGGAAGCGTACATTTGGCAGCGTTCCCGAAATACGTTGAAAACTTTGTTGATAAATCGTTAGAGAGTAAAATGTTGAAAGCTCAGACGGTTTCATCCTTAGTTTTATCATTGCGTAAGAAGGAAATGATCAAGGTGCGTCAACCGCTGCAAAAGGTTATGATTCCTGTGCTTGACGCGAATCAGCGTGCCGAAATCGAAGCCGTTTCCGATCTTATTAAAGCGGAGGTAAATGTGAAAGAAGTAGAGCTGTTGGATGATGCTTCCGGTATTTTAGTGAAGCAGATCAAACCGAATTTCAAAGCATTAGGACCTCGTTTTGGGAAGGATATGGGGTTGATTTCCAAAGAAATACAGAATTTAGATCAGGAAAGTATCGCTAAACTGGAAAGAGAAGGCACTTTAAGCATTGTCATTTCAGGAAATAGTGTTAACTTAACATCTGAAGATGTAGAGATTTCTTCACAGGATATTGAAGGATGGCTGGTTGCCAATTCGGGTGGAATTACCGTGGCCCTGGACATAACAATTTCAGACGAATTACGTAAGGAAGGTATTGCCCGGGAATTGGTTAACCGAATCCAAAATATACGCAAAGACTCAGGTTTTGAAGTAACGGATAAGATTAGAGTGACGATGCTAAAAGACGGTATTATTCAGGAAGCCGTAAAAGATAATGAAGCATACATAAAATCGGAAACGCTAACAGAAGAGCTGGTTTTTGAAGACCGTATCGAAAATGGTACGGAAATTGAGTTTGATGAACTAAAAACAAGAATATTAATTTCAAAATAGGGAAATTATGGTGGACGAGCAAATAAGGTATTCCGACGCGGATTTAGCGGAATTCAGAGAGTTGATTCAGAAGAAATTGGAAAAAGCAAAAAACGATTTGGATTTGATAAAAAGCGCTTACCTAAACGACTTAAACAACGGAACTGATGATACATCACCAACGTTTAAAGCTTTCGAAGAAGGTAGCGAAACTATGAGTAAAGAGGCCAATTCACAGCTTGCCATTCGTCAGGAGAAATTCATTCGTGATTTAAAAAACGCATTGATCCGAATTGAAAACAAAACGTACGGAATTTGTAAAGTAACTGGAAAATTAATCAATAAAGAGAGATTGAAACTGGTTCCTCATGCAACCATGAGCATCGAAGCAAAGAATCTGCAACGTTAATCTTTTCAAAATTTTACTGAACGCTCCCTAGGGGGCGTTTTTTATATGGTTTAAATAGTTTATTTTTGTTGCTTAATTTAGTAAAATGTCGTTAAAAAAAGCCTATTTACTGGTAATTCTCGTTCTGGTAATCGACCAGATCTCTAAAATATACATCAAAACCAATTTCCGACTGGACGAGGAAATTTACGTTTTTGACTGGTTCCGTATCCATTTTATCGAAAATTCCGGTATGGCTTGGGGTGCTGAAATCCCCGGTGCTTTTGGAAAATTAATGCTGACCGTCTTCAGGATTGTAGCTGTTGGAGGTATTGGTTACTGGTTATATGATGCAGTTAAGAAAAGCTCTTCTAATTTTCTTATTGTGGCCGTTGCCTTGATATTGGCCGGCGCTGTAGGGAATATCCTTGATTCGGTATTTTACGGAGTTTTATTCGATGACAGTTACGGACAGGTAGCAACTTTATTCAGCCATCAGCCGTATGGGAAATGGTTCCACGGAAAAGTGGTAGACATGTTCTATTTCCCGATCTGGGAAGGGAATCTGCCGTCGTGGTTGCCAATCTGGGGCGGAAACCATTTTACGTTCTTCAACGCTATTTTTAATGTGGCCGATGTGGCGATTTCAACAGGAGTCGGGATTTTGATCGTATTCAATAAAAAAGCATTTGCTAAATAATATGAAATTGTAATTCGATTTAGATAATAAAAAAAGGATGCTTTCGGCATCCTTTTTTATTTATTGTGTCCCGGAGCATGTCGTTTTGCGCTCTTGTCACCGGATATTTTTTTTGCCTGTCCGGGCGGTAACTTATGTGATTTGTGATGATGGTGGTGTGAAACCATGCAGCTGTTCATGCTTAGGGTCATAACAGCCAGCAGTAGGCCACAAATAATCTTTTTTGGGGTTGCTGTTTCCATGAAAATGAGATTTGGTTTTAGCGAATATAGTTAAATTATTGGAATTTAAAAATTCCAAACGGGGTTACGCAAAAATCCAGTTTAATATCACTTTCAAAGGCATCGCTTATTTTTTCCTCGTGATCATAGAACGAAAGTCCGATTTTTAGGGTTTCCGGTTTGCATTCGGACAAAAATCGGTCATAAAAACCTTTGCCATAACCTACACGATGTCCTTGCTTGTCATACGCTAAAAGCGGAACAAAAACTACTTCGATCTTTTCCGACGGCACTTCAATTCCATCAACCGGTTCCGGAATTCCATATGTGTTCTTTTTGATTCGGGTATTGTCCGTCAAAAGGAAATGCGTCATTTTGAGATGCTCAAAATCTGAACTGGATACAATGATTTCCTTATCCCTTCCGGAAAGAATCTGTAAGAGAAATTCGGTATTGATCTCCTTTTTATCTTCAATTGGCAAAAATAAGTGGAAATAGGTTTTATTCCAAACCGGTAAGGAAAGACAATTGTTGGCGATGTTCAGGCTCAGGTCCTGTATTTCTTCAAAAGTCAGTTCGTTTCTTAGGTTTTTATACTTCTGTCTCAGTTCTTTTTTCAACATAACGGGTACTTTTCAAATCGGTTATAAAAGTACTCAAATGATCCACTTCCACGTGATCCATGATCACAATTTTATACCATTGGTTGGTTTTATCGTGCTTTTGGGGAACCAGATCATATTTCTTTTCCAGCCCTTGCGCAATGTATTCAGCATGGATTGTGACAATATTCATAAACGGATCCCGGAAATATCGGATATTTAAAGCGTCAAGAGCGTTGCAGAGCCAGTCGGTACGCATTTGAAGGATTCGCACCTTTTCGCACCAGCCAAAGACGCCATAGGTAAACATTATCATCCAAACCGCCACGGCATTGGAACCACTACGGCTTCCGCAAAGTGTCAGATCAAGTCCTTCCACATATTGAGCTTCTTTCGTCAGTACGTTTTCTATCAGTCCTTTTCGGCAGATAAAAATTCCCGTGCCATAAGGCGCCTGAAGCATTTTATGCGCATCAATAGTTATCGAGCTGATCTTTGGATTTTCGAATGATATAGCCGATGTTTTATTCGTAAAGGGGTATACAAATCCGCCATAAGCAGCGTCGATATGAAGTTTATAGGTCAGTTTATGTTTTTCAAGAATGGTGATATAATCTTCCGGATCGTCTATGGAACCGAACATGGTGGTTCCCATATTGGAAACGGCAATGAAGAATTTCTTTCCGTTGGTTTTCGCGGAAGCGACTATGTTTTCCAATTGCTCGGTATCCATCGTACGGGTTTCGAAATCTACCGGAACAGCATACCAGTCGAGCATCAGCAAATTGGCGGCTTTCGGAATCGAATAATGGGTGTCTTCTGAAGCGATAATGGCGATTTCCTCCAGTTTTGCTTCACAATCGTTTATGAAATGATTGCGGTACATCCAGATCGCCTGAATGTTGGCTTCCGTTCCGCCCGGAGCTATATATCCGTCATATGTGTTGATTTCCGCTTTAAAAATATCTACGGCAATGATCTGCAGTACTTCGCGCTCCATTTCCTGTGTGCCGCTAAAAGCACTTTCGGAAACACCAAAAGTGTGGCAGCCGATATGATTGGGATTGGCTACATACGTTTGCAACAGTGGTGCATCTTTCAAAAAAGGCGCGTCATTGCGGAATACTTCTCCGTCCAGTCGGGAGCCCGGATACCCTAAGGAAATGTCGTTGGCAAAGTTTACATTTTCCTTAAGTGCTTTTTCGATGCGTAATTGCTGTTCGCTTTGGGGAAGTTTTTTCCAAGTAATCATAAAAAATTGTTTCGTACAAAGCTATGGGCATCCGAAACAATAAAATATGATAATTGTTAGGTTTTATTTTTCCAGTTCCGTTGAAATATGGTAGATGGCATCCCCCTGATACACGATCGGTGCTTCATTTACATTGATAATATATCCGGCGTTTGGCGCTTTCATCTTGTGTTCGATTTTTCCGTAGGGATCGGAAATGGTGGCCAGAAGTTGTCCTCTTTCCACATAACTTCCAATGGCAGTATACCCGTGGAACAGACCGGAATATTTGGCTCGGATCCATGAGGATTTGGTTATGTAAATACTGTTGGTTTCTGCCGGATGCGCTTTTTTCCGATTGCCCAGCATGCCTAAATGTTCCAAAACGCGTTTGGCGCCTTCAATGCCCCGTTGCGTGATGTCTTCGTTGATGTCGATGGATTTACCGCCTTCAAACAACAGCATTTTTACGCCCAGTTTGTCACACGAATTTCTGAAGGAACCGGTAATGTTATTGGAATAAAGCGTAAACGGTGCGTTAAACACCGCAGCCAAATCCTGCAGTTCCGGGTTGTTGGGCGCGATTCGGATTTGAGCCGCATTGAATCGGGCTGCTCCTCCGGCATGAAAATCGATGGCATAATCCACGTGCGGAATAATTTCTTTTAACAGATAGTAGGCAAAACGACTGGCCAGTGAACCGGTTTTACTTCCCGGAAAGACCCTGTTCAAATCACGGCCATCGGGAAATTCTCGGGTTTGGTTTACGAATCCGAATACATTGATAATCGGAATGCAGATGATGGTTCCGGTCTTTGGTTTGTTGATTTTCTTTACGATCAGCTGACGCACGATCTCGATCCCGTTGATTTCATCGCCATGGAGTCCGGCTGAAAGTAAAACCGTCGGACCCGGCAGCTTGGAACGTTCCACAATAATCGGAATCTTGAGCTTTGTCATGGTGTGGAGTGTGGCAATTTCCATGTTGATGGTCTTGCTTTCTCCGGGTAAGATCTCTTCTTTTAGTATTTTCAGAATGTTATTGCGGTAGTTCATAGTCAGTTAAAACGCTAAAATAGTAATAATTATAAATTATGGATCACGAATTGTGATTTTTAAGCGACGATGAAAAGACACTAGTGAAAGCAGTATATTTTTTTCCAACGAAAGAAATTTCCAAAAGAATCATTTTTTAATGTAAAAATTATGGGATTATAGCATGTTTATACGTTTTTTGTGTCAAATGAATTTGTAAATTTGAACAACATTCGAATTTTTAATCCGACAATTCCATAAAATGTCGCTTTCCGCTTTAGAACTCCAAATCCAAACCCTGCCCGATAATCCGGGAGTGTATCAGTATTACGACAAGGAAGGGAAAATCCTTTATGTGGGAAAGGCCAAGAGTCTGAAAAAAAGGGTCGCTTCTTATTTCAATAAAGTACACGATAATGCCAAAACCAATGTGCTGGTTAAGAAAATAGTGTCCATAAGACATATTGTTGTTCCGACTGAAACCGATGCACTTCTGCTGGAAAACAATCTGATAAAAAAATTGCAGCCCCGCTATAATGTATTGCTGCGTGATGATAAAACCTATCCATGGATCTGCATTAAGAATGAAAGGTTTCCGCGCATATTTTCCACCCGCAAAATGATTAAGGACGGTTCGGAGTATTTCGGACCTTATACCAGTTTTAAGACCGTACATACGATCTTGGAGCTGATTAAAGAATTGTATCCGTTGCGAACCTGTAATTATGACTTGAGCAAAGCCAACATCGACAGCGGAAAGTTCAAGGTTTGCCTGGAATATCATATCGGGAATTGCAAAGGTCCGTGCGAAGGGTTTGAAACGATTACGAATTACGAAAAACAGGTGCAGGCCATCCGTGAAATCCTCAAAGGGAATTTTAGGGAAAGCTTAAAGGATTTTAAAAAACTGATGGGGGAACTGGCAATGGAAATGAAGTTCGAAGAAGCCCAGAAAATAAAGGAAAAGATCGAGGTTCTGGAAAATTACCAGGCACGATCAACCATCCTGAATCCGAAGATCTCCAGTATCGATGTGTTTTCAATCGTATCTGATGAGAGCATGGCCTACGTGAACTTTTTACAGATTTCCCATGGGGCCATTATCCGATCACATACGATGGAAATCAAAAAAAAGCTGGAAGAAAGCGACCAAGAACTTTTGGAATTGGCTGTGGTGGAATTGCGCGAGCGTTTTCATCTGAATTCCAAAGAAATTATATTGCCCTTTGAATTGAATTTTGGTGAAAAAATAAAAGTGACCGTTCCCAAACTGGGCGACAAAAAACAGATTCTCGACCTGTCGGAACGCAATGCCAAGTTTTACCGAATGGATCAGCTGAAACAGATTAAAATAGTAGATCCGGACCGGCATACAAACCGTATCATGGCTCAGATGCAGAAGGATTTACGCCTTCCGGTGGAACCCCGCCATATTGAATGCTTTGATAATTCCAATATTCAGGGAACGAATCCGGTTTCGGCCTGTGTGGTTTTTAAGGACGGAAAGCCGAGCAAGAAGGACTACCGTCATTTCAACATCAAAACCGTGGAAGGTCCTAATGACTTCGCTTCCATGGAAGAAGTGGTTTACAGAAGATACCGCCGATTGCTGGACGAGAATCAGCCCCTGCCGCAACTGATCATCATAGACGGTGGAAAAGGACAATTGTCTTCCGCATTGAAAAGCATTGATGATTTGGGTCTGCGAGGAAAAATTACTATTATTGGTATTGCCAAGCGTTTGGAAGAATTATTTTATCCGGGTGATTCGGTACCGCTCTATCTGGATAAGAAGTCGGAAACGCTTAAAATTATTCAGCAACTGCGAAATGAAGCACACCGTTTCGGTATTACCTTCCATCGCGACAAACGAAGCAAGGCCGCTTTAAATTCGTCGATCGAAAGTATTCCCGGAATCGGAGAAAAAACGATGCAGGCACTGATTTTGCACTTTAAATCGGTGAAACGACTAAAAATGGCGACAGAAAAAGAAATTTCTGACGTCATAGGTCTTTCAAAAGCAAAAAAAATTGTCGAATTTTACAAAAACGAATAACGGTATGCAGATTCAGGCACCAGCCAAAAGCCAAAAAGTTGAGGGTAGCAGAAAGAGCTGCTTTTTATTTGCATATCAATTATTGGTGATTGCTTTTTGTTTGGTATCTACGACCGCTATCGCCCAGGATACTGTTGTTCAGCCTAAAAGGCCTAAAATTGGGCTGGTTTTGAGCGGAGGAGGCGCAAAAGGTCTCGCGCATATCGGTGTCCTGAAAGTGTTGGAAGAAGCAGGCGTAAAGATTGATTATATCGGTGGGACCAGTATGGGAGCTATTGTCGGCGGATTGTATGCGGCGGGATATACGGCACATCAGTTGGATTCCATTTTCAAAGTAGCCGATCCGGATGCTTTACTACAGGATTATATTCCGCGAACTTCCAAAAGTTTTTTCGAGAAACGGAATGATGAAATGTATGCTTTGATGCTGCCTTTCAATAATTTCAAAATTGGTGCTCCTCCGGCGCTTTCCAAAGGAATGTATAATTACAATCTGCTTAGCAGGCTGACGAATCATGTGCGTTACGTTCGCGATTTCAACCAACTTCCGATTCCCTACGTGTGTATAGCAACCGATATCGAAACCGGTGAAGAAGTGGTGATCCGAAACGGAATCTTGCCCAAGGCGATTTTGGCCAGTGGTGCCTTTCCTTCCCTGTATACTCCGGTTGAAATCGATGGAAGACTTTTGATAGACGGCGGTGTGACCAACAATTATCCCATCGAAGAAGTTAAGCGCATGGGAGCAGATATCATTATCGGAGTTGATGTTCAGGAAGGTTTGAAAGACAGGACCAGAATCGGCGGAGCTACCGGAGTGATGGCGCAGATTGCCAATTTCAGCATGATCGAGAAGATGAGCGAGAAAAGAAATGCTACCGACATCTACATAAAGCCCGATGTTACCGGCTATTCCGTTATTTCTTTTGACTTAGGTCAAGAAATTATCAAAAAAGGGGAAGATGCGGCTTTTGCGGTATATGAAATTTTGGCCAAATACGGTGAAAATCCAAAAAAGGTGCCGCAGAAAATTTATGCGACAAAATTGACTGATACGATCACTATTGATAATCTGAAGGTGAGCGATCTTAATAATTATACGCGACCTTACGTGTTAGGGAAATTAAGATTTAAAAACAATTCGGCCGTTACTTTTCAGAAACTGAGCGACGGGATTGGAAATTTAAGTTCGACACAAAATTTCAGCTCGATTGCCTATTATTTCGATAAGAATGACGATGAGGGTGAGCAGATGGTATTGGAATTAAAAGAAAATCCAATTAAACGCTATCTGAAGTTCAGTATCCATTACGATGGTTTGTATAAAAGTGCGGCTTTGGTGAATGTGACCCAGAAAAAAGTCTTTTTTAAGAATGACAATTTTTCGGTAGATTTCATTCTGGGAGACAATTTCAGATACAATCTGAATTATTACTATGATAATGGTTTTCAGTGGAGCTTTGGGGTGAATTCCTACCTGAACCAATTCAACAAGAACAGTTTGGTGGATTACAGCGACGGAAAAGCTTTGAAGGATTTGAGCGTGCATTCGATTCCTCTTTCTTATTTGGATTTCACTAATCAGGTATTTGCCCAAACCATTTTCGCCCAAATATTCCTTATTGGCGGTGGAGGGGAATGGAAAATCCTTAAGATTGAATCGGATGCGTTGGAAAATTCCGATTCGGTTATTGAAAACAGCGGGTATTTTTCTTTGTACGGTTACATGAAGTTTGATTCAAAAGATAAAAATCATTTTGCGACAAGAGGATGGCATTTCCTGGGGGATTTCAAATCGTTTTTGTATTCGACCAATTATACTAACAACTTTGAGCCGTTTTCCATTGCCAAAGCAGATATCGAGTTGGTGCACAGTTTTTTCAAAGGGGTGGCTTTTAAAATCCAGTCGGAAGGCGGATTTGCCATAGGGGAACGAACGGTTCCTTTTCATGATTTCGTTTTGGGAGGATATGGCTACAACATGGTTAATAACTTCCGTCATTTTTACGGCTATGATTTTCTTAGCATCCCGGGCGATAGTTACGTAAAGGGCGAAGTAGGATGTGATCTCGAGTTTTATAAAAAAAATCATTTGAACTTTTATGCTAACTTCGCTAATGTGGGGAATGCTATTTTTGAAGATGGCAGCTGGATTACACATCCGACGTACTCGGGTTATGCGGTCGGCTACGGATTGGAAACACTTATCGGTCCCATCGAATTAAAACACACTTGGTCTCCTGAAACGAGAGATCACTTTACCTGGATCAGTGTAGGGTTCTGGTTTTAGTGGTTTATTGCAAGCAATCACCTCTTTTCTTGTTTTAATTTCATTTTTTTGCAGCAATGTTTCAAAAAAATTCTATTTTTGGGGACATAAAATTACCAAAACTATAGATATGTCAATTTGGAAAAGAAAATCTATTAATTCTTTATTGGCCGAAGCTTCGGATTCGGAAAAAGGGTTAAAAAGAACGCTTACTGCCTGGACTTTGGTAGCACTTGGAATCGGTGCGATTATCGGAGCGGGATTATTTGTTAGAACTGCTGCTGCGGCGGCAAACAACGCCGGTCCTTCTGTGACGATTGGTTTTATCGTGGCAGCTGTAGGATGTGCCTTGGCAGGACTTTGTTATGCGGAATTATCTTCTTCCATTCCAATCGCGGGAAGTGCTTACACGTATACGTATGCAACCATGGGTGAATTTTTAGCCTGGGTAATCGGTTGGGATTTGATTTTAGAATACGCCGTGGGAGCGGCAACTGTGGGAATCGCCTGGAGCGAATACCTCAATAATTTACTGGTCAATGTCTTGCATACCAGTCCGATACCTTATGAATGGTGTCACTCGCCATTTCAGCATTCCGCAGACGGGGTAAGCGGAATCATCAATCTGCCGGCGCTTTTCATTGTAGGGGCTTTAAGTTTATTGTTGATCAGAGGAACACAGGAATCGGCTTTCGTTAACGGAATCATTGTAGTGCTTAAAGTAGCTATTGTAGTAATGATTATTGTTTTAGGATGGCAATTCATCAATCCGGCAAACCATGAGCATTACATTCCGAAAGCAACGATTTATACGGATCATCAGGGGCTAGATCATAATTTCGGTGGAATCATGGGGATTTTAGGTGCTGCCGGTACCGTTTTCTTCGCGTTTATCGGTTTTGATGCGGTTTCGACTGCGGCTCAGGAAACTAAAAATCCTAAGAAAGATATGCCAATAGGTATTTTAGGGTCATTAGCAGTATGTACTGTTTTATATATCCTTTTTGCTCACGTATTAACCGGAGTAGCTAATGTTGAAGATTTCAGAGGTGAAGGTGGTGAGGCATCGGTAGCATATGCAATCAACAAATACATGGTAGGATATGAATGGTTAGGACAGTTTGTAACCGTGGCTATTTTAGCTGGTTTCTCTTCGGTAATCCTTGTGATGCTTTTAGGTCAGTCACGTGTATTCTATTCAATGGGTAACGATGGTTTGTTGCCGAAAGTATTCAGCGAAGTACATCCGAAATACAAAACACCTTATAAAGCTAACATGATTATTTTCGTAATCGTTGGTTTGTTCGCCGCTTTTGTGCCTGGAGATATTGTTGGAGATATGACAAGTATCGGAACATTATTCGCTTTCATCCTTGTTTGTATTTCAGTAATTGTGTTGCGTAAGACCAATCCGGAGATGAAACGTGAATTCAAGACGCCATTTGTTCCATTCGTTCCTGTTTTAGGAGTGTTGGTGTGTTTGGCAATGGTTTACGGATTAGGTTGGCCAAACTGGTTGCGACTGATTGCCTGGATGATCATCGGATGTGTGATCTATTTCGGATACAGTAGAAAGAACAGTAAGCTGAATAACGGAAAGTAAGTTCTCAAGATAGAGCAAAAGGATTAAAAAGGTAACTTTTTAATCCTTTTGTGTTTTTTAAAAGTGTGACTGCACTGTTTAACAAATCGTATTTTTTCCGATATTTGTAAAGTATATGAATAAGCATTGGACGGGTTTATTAGCGCATCTTAAGTTCCTCATCAAGAGAAATCCTGAGTGAGCGCTTTTTGTTTGGTATGAGCGGGGTTTTCAAACTAACGTTGAACTTTAAACAAATAAAAAATGCCATTTTATCATAAACTTGGAAAAATTCCACATAAAAGACACATACAATTCCGTAAAGAGAACGGTGATTTGTATTATGAGCAGTTGTTCGGGACCATCGGTTTTGATGGGATGTACACCAACATGTACCACGAACACCGCCCAACCCAGGTAAAGGAAATCCGCAAACAATACAGCGTAGCTCCAAAAATTGCCAAAGCAAATAACATTCAGTCTTACCGCCTTCGCGGATTTCAGGTGCCACAGATTAACGATTATCTGGAAAGCCGAAAAGCTGTGCTGACAAATAGTGACTGTACGATTATTTTAGCCGCTCCGAAAGAATCCACACGCGATTATTTCTATAAGAATACCGATGCCGATGAAATGATCTTCATCCACAGAGGAACCGGGAAATTAAGAACCATGTTAGGGAATCTTGATTTCAAATATGGAGATTATCTGATCGTGCCTCGCGGAATGATCTATAAAATCGACTTCGATACCGACGATAACCGTTTGTTCATCGTTGAGTCAAGGCGCCCTATTTACACTCCGAAACGCTACAGGAACTGGTTCGGTCAGTTGTTAGAGCATTCGCCGTTCTGTGAAAGAGACATCCGTCGTCCGGAAGAACTGGAAACACACAACGAGAAAGGTGAATTCATCATCAAGGTGAAAAAGAAAGATGAGATTTTTGAAATGGTTTATGCGACGCATCCGTTTGATGTTATTGGCTACGACGGTTTCAATTATCCTTATGCGCTTTCCATTCATGACTTCGAACCGATTACGGGAAGAATCCACCAACCGCCTCCGGTACATCAGACTTTCGAAACCGATGCGTTCGTTGTATGTTCCTTCGTGCCGCGTTTGTATGATTATCATCCGCAGTCGATCCCGGCACCTTATAACCACAGTAATATCGACTCTGATGAGGTTTTATATTATGTGGATGGTGATTTCATGAGCCGAAATGACATCGAAGCAGGTCATATTTCATTGCACCCGGCCGGAATTCCACACGGACCGCACCCAGGGGCTACCGAAAGAAGTATCGGAAAAACAGAAACACAGGAATTGGCTGTAATGGTTGATACTTTTAAACCTTTGATGGTTACGGAAGACGCCATGAAAATTGCCGACGAGCAATATTACCAATCCTGGCTAGATTAATTTACAAATTTGAAAATTTGGAACGGTAGTAGTTTGGCCGTTCTGAATTTTCGTTATGGGATTTGACAATTTTCAAATCTTCAAATTTTATTAATTTTCAAATAAAACATCATGTCAGAAGAAATAAAATCAGTAGAATACGGATTAGAAAAAATTTTTGAAGGAGCACAAGACTTCCTTCCGTTAATGGGAACCGATTATGTAGAGTTTTACGTAGGTAATGCAAAACAGGCGGCCCATTTTTATAAAACCGCTTTCGGATTCCAGTCGTTGGCCTACGCCGGATTGGAAACAGGAGTGAAAGACAGGGCTTCTTATGTTTTAAAACAGGACAAAATTCGTTTAGTACTAACAACCGCTTTAAACAGTAATTCACCAATCGGTGAGCATGTGAAAAAACACGGAGACGGGGTTAAAGTTATTGCACTTTGGGTGGAAGATGCGCGTTCGGCGTATGAAGAAACTACAAAACGCGGAGCAAAATCTTATTTTGAACCGGTTGTTGAAAAAGATGAAAATGGTGAAGTAGTGCGTGCCGGAATCTACGGTGCTTACGGAGAGACGGTTTTTGTTTTTGTAGAACGCAAAAATTATAACGGAATCTTTTTACCTGGATATAGTGAATGGAAATCGGACTACAATCCGGAACCGGTTGGACTAAAATATATAGACCACATGGTTGGAAATACGGGGTGGAACCGAATGAATGAGGCTGTAAAATGGTTTGAAGATGTGATGGGATTTGTGAATTTTCTTTCTTTCGATGACAAACAAATTACTACTGAGTATTCTGCATTGATGTCGAAAGTGATGTCAAACGGAAACGGACGCATCAAATTCCCGATCAATGAACCGGCAGAAGGTAAAAAGCGTTCGCAAATTGAAGAATACTTGGATTTTTACGAAGATGAAGGCGTTCAGCATATTGCAGTAGCGACCGATGATATTATCAAAACGGTTGCCGATATGCGTTCAAGAGGCGTAGAATTCTTGAGCACACCGCCTCAAGCGTATTATGACGCGATTCCGGAGCGATTGAAAGATCATATGAATAAATTCAAGGAAGATATTCATGAACTGCAAAAATTGGGGATCATGATCGATGCCGATGAAGAAGGTTACCTGTTGCAGATTTTTACCAAACCGGTGGAAGACCGTCCGACACTTTTCTTCGAGATTATCCAGCGAATGGGTGCAAAAGGCTTCGGTGCAGGTAATTTTAAAGCCCTATTTGAATCCATTGAAAGAGAACAAGAATTGCGAGGAACGTTATAAAAATTATACTTTTATTACGAATAATGCAAAAATGAACTTTTTGAAGGCTTGTTTTTTGCTAATGTTGTGTTAAAGTTGAAATTTGAGTTGCAATTCTGCAATAAAACCAACTACTTTTGCACTGCGAAAATGAGGAAGTCATAAGCCCTCATTGGAGTAAGTAAATTTTTCATAATTTATAGTTTTTTGGTTGGTTAATAGCATAAAAACTCAGTCATTTTTTTGACTGAGTTTTTTTGTTTTCCTAAATTTGGAATAATAATTGCGAGGAAGGTTTTAAATCGCATAAAATTTGACCAATGAAAAAAGGTATATTACTTCTGTCCTTAGTTTGTTTGCTGGCATTTGCCGCCTCTTTTACGACGTCAAGGCAGGAGGATGCTTTTACGACAGGTGAATTTTTTAAGTTCCGAATCCATTACGGATTGGTAAATGCCGGCTTTGCAACGTTAGAAATCCGCGAAGCCGTTCGGAATAACAGAAAAGTGCATCATGTTGTCGGAAAGGGCTATACAGTCGGCATGACTAAATTCTTCTTCAAAGTCTCCGATGATTATCAAAGCATGTTCGATAAAGAAACCGGTAAGCCTTATCAGTACCTTCGTAAGATCGATGAGGGCGGATATACAAAAAATCAGGAAGGCTTTTTTAATCAAACAAAAAATTCGGTACTTGTTAAAGATTATAAAAATAATACCGAAAAAACATTTACCGTGCCTGAAAATGTTCAGGATATTGTATCTTCGTTTTATTATTTAAGAAACCATCCGAAAATAGATAAGTTGACTCCGGGCGAGTCGATTGTAATCGATATGTTCTTTGATGATGAGGTGTATAAATTCAAACTTAAGTACATCGGAAGAGAAGATATTGAAACAAAATTCGGAACAATCCCAACCATGGTTTTCAGGCCTTATGTACAGTCCGGAAGGGTGTTTAAGGAGCAGGAAAGCTTAACCGTTTGGATTTCGGATGACGATAATAAAATGCCGATCCGTATAAAAGCGAGTTTGGCAGTAGGTTCGTTAAAAGCCGATTTGGATGGATTCAAAGGATTAAAAAACTCTTTTAAGGTTAAAGTAAAAAAACAATAATGGAAATTACACCGGAAATTCAGAACACCCTGAATCATATTGATGAAAAATTCAAAGCAATAAATCAAAAAACAGACACGCATTTAGAAGGTCTTTTATGGGCTAAACCAATCACGTATTGGGACTACATACAAACGGATGCTCTTTTGAATTTGCAGATTCAGCGAACTACGTTACCGGATGAAATGGTTTTTATCATGTACCATCAGATAAACGAGTTGTTGTTCAAAATGATTTTGTGGGAAATTGAACAGGTTTCCAATGCTGAGACGTTAACAACGAAGTTTTTTGCTGAAAGACTTAATCGAATCAGCCGTTACTTCAATATGCTTACTACCTCTTTCGATATCATGGGTGACGGAATGGAACCTGAACAGTATCTGAAATTCAGAAACACATTGACACCGGCGAGCGGTTTCCAAAGTGCACAATATCGTTTGATCGAATTCGCATCAACCGATCTGATCAATCTTATCGATCGCCGTTTCAGAGCTACGATCGATCGCAATACACCGTATGAGCATGCCTTAGAGCATTTGTACTGGCAAGCGGGAGGAAAAGATTATGCAACGGGCGAAAAATCATACTTGTTAAAAGGATTCGAGAAGAAATACAAGCCGGAATTCCTTGCGTTTATGGAGGAATACAACCAGAAAAACCTTTGGCAGAAATTCAGACAATTGCCGGAAGCGGATCAGAAAAACGCCGATTTGATAGCCGCTATGCGTCATTACGACAGAACAGTAAATATCACTTGGGTAATGGGTCATTACAATGCAGCTGTAAAGTATATCGAAAGTGTTCCCGGTAATCATGAGGCTACCGGCGGAAGCGACTGGAAAAAATATATGTTGCCAAAATACCAAAGAAGGATATTTTTTCCCGAACTTTGGTCGAAAGAAGAATTGGAAAAATGGGGAGAATAACAAAATAACCAACCTAAACCAACTAAATTGAGATACGTCACAATCATATTATTATCATTAATATTATTTGCTTGTAACAAAAAAGAAGAAAAAGAAGGAACAAAAAAAACCGAAGCCCCAAAAGAAAAAATCATCGTTGAATTCGGATTCAAACTGAACGATTTCAAAGTAGTTCATGATACGATACAATCAGGAGACAGTTTCGGTAAAATATTGGGAGAACAGGGATTTGATGCAGCTAGAGTGCATCAGATCAACGAAAAAGTAAAAGACTCTTTCGATGTTCGCGACATCCGGATAGGAAAACCATTTACCTTACTTCAAAATAAAACAGCGCCCAACGACTTAAAAGTATTCATCTATCAGCCCGATAAGATGAGTTATTATGTCGTGGATTTGCGTGACTCCATTCCATTGGTTTATAAAAAAGAACGTCCGGTAGTTATTAAACGCAGAGCCATTGCGGCTGCTATTGACGGTTCGGTTTCCAGCACGTTAAGCCGTGCAGGAGTTTCGCCCGGTTTAGCACCGGAATTATCCAAAATTTATGCGTGGTCTATCGACTTCTTTAAAATTCAGAAGGGTGACAAGTTTGCAGTTATTCTTAATGAAAAATATCTTGAAGGAGGCGAATACCTTGGCGTGGAAAGCATAGAAGCTTCCTATTTTGAGTACAAAGGGAAGAAGATTTATGCGTTCCCATTCAAACAGGATGAGAATTCCAAAAGAGTGGATTATTTCGACGAAGAAGGAAAAGTCCTTAAAAACATGTTCCTCAAAGCGCCGCTAAAATTCGTAAATATTACTTCGCGTTTTGCCAAAAGCCGTTTTCATCCGGTTCAGTTGCGCTGGAAAGCACACAATGGAACGGATTACGCAGCAGCGACCGGAACGCCGATCATGACCACAGCCTCCGGGACTGTGATCCAAACAGGATACACCGGTGGTAACGGAAATTTCGTGAAAGTTAAACACAACGGGACCTATACCACCCAATACCTGCACATGTCAAAGATCCTTGTGCGACAAGGTCAGCATGTACAACAGGGACAGGTAATCGGTAAGGTAGGAAGCACAGGTCTGGCTACCGGACCCCATGTTTGTTACCGTTTCTGGAAAAATGGAATTCAGGTAGATCCTTTACGTCAGAAATTACCAAATTCGGAACCTATGAATCCAAAATACAAAGCGCGATTCATTGCCGAAACAACTCCGTTAAAAAAGGAGCTAGATAGTGTTTCATTAGCTAAATTTGCAGAATAATGGCGCTGATAAACACAAATCCTACAACAACTAAGGCTTGGAAGAAATTGCAGGATCATTTTTCCGTGATGGAGCATGCCTGCATGCGGGAAATGTTCTCCAATGATCCGGAGAGAACTGATAGATTTCATATTCATTGGGGTGAATTCTTATTGGATTACTCCAAGAACCGCATCAATTCGGAAACGCTTGCGCTGCTTTTGGAATTAACAGAAGAAATCAATCTTAAAGATGCCATTCAGAAGTACTTCTCAGGGGATAAAATCAATGTGACCGAAAACAGAGCGGCTTTACATACTGCCTTGCGTTCTTCGGAAAAATCGCTTTTGATTGACAAGAAGAATATCATCCCTGAAATCGAGGAAGTACAGAAAAAAATTAAGTCCTTTTGCGAATCCGTTATTTCCGGAAATCGAACAGGATATACAGGAAAAGCCATTACAGATGTTGTTAACATCGGTATTGGTGGTTCTGATCTAGGTCCGGATATGGCTGTGGAAGCGTTACAGTTTTACAAAAACCATTTGAAGCTGCATTTTATTTCCAACATAGACGGCGACCATGTTGCGGAAAGCATCAAAAATTTAGACCCCGAGACCACTTTGTTTATTGTGGTTTCAAAAACGTTCACCACTCAGGAAACGATTTCGAATGCTACAGCATTGAAAAAATGGTTTTTGCAATCGGCCAATACGGAAGCAGTAGCCAAACACTTCGTAGCGGTTTCGACCAATATTCAGGAAGTAACCAAATTCGGCATTTCTCCGGAAAACACATTCCCTATGTGGGATTGGGTGGGCGGCCGTTTTTCAATGTGGAGTGCCGTAGGTTTGTCTGTCGCATTATCAATCGGCTTCGAAAATTTTGAAGAATTGCTGGAAGGCGCCCGTTTGATGGACGAGCATTTTGAGACGGCTTCTTTTGAAGAGAATATCCCTGTACTTTTAGCCTTGTTGAGCGTTTGGTACAATAATTTCTTCGGATGTGAAACCGAGGCGGTCATCCCGTATTCACAATATCTTAAAAAGTTAGCACCATACCTGCAGCAGGCATTTATGGAGAGTAACGGTAAACGAGTGGACCGTGACGGAACACCTGTTAACTACCAGACTGGAAACATCATTTGGGGAGAACCGGGAAGCAATGCACAACATGCGTTTTTCCAGTTAATTCACCAAGGAACAAAATTGATACCTTGTGATTTTATTGGTTTTATCGAATCGCTTCACGGCAATGAGGAACAGCACAATAAACTGATGTCCAATTTTTTTGCCCAAACGGAAGCGTTGCTTTTAGGAAAAGCCGAGGAGGACGTAACTATAAAGAGTGCTGAGAATGAGTTTTTAATTCCTTTTAAGGTCTTTAAAGGTAACAAACCAACAAACACCTTGCTTATACGAAAATTGACGCCACAAACGCTTGGATCGTTGATTGCGATGTATGAGCATAAGATATTTGTGCAGGGTGTTATCTGGAATATCTTCAGTTATGATCAGTTTGGCGTGGAATATGGAAAACAACTGGCCAACACCATATTGGATGAGATCACAAGCGGAAATTCAAAACCTCACGATAGTTCAACCGAGTTTCTTTTGAAGTATTACTCGGATATAAAAATAGAAAAGCCTCAGATATGAGGCTTTTTTTATATCGATTCGATTAGCTCTAAGGCGCGTTTTACTGATTTTACATTTTCAAAGGTCAGCAACAGTCGCAAGCCGTTTTTGGTTTCTTTCTCTTTCATTTTGCAGAGATTTCCGTTTTGCTGCACGAATTGTAACACTTTCATGAATTTTGCGGACTGGTAGAAATCCGATTGCTGGTCGGAAACAAAATAGCCTACCATTTTTCCCTGTTTCAGTACCAGTTTCTCAATTCCGATATGGGTCGCTTTCCATTTGATGCGGATGCTGTTTAACAAGGCCACCGCCTGTTTTGGCAAGGTACCGAAACGGTCAATCAGTTTTTGTTCGTACTGCTGAAGCACTTCTTCCGTTTTGATTATGCTTAATTCGTTATACAGGTTCAGTCGTTCCGAGATATTGTTGATGTATTCGTCCGGGAACAACAGTTCGAAATCGGTGTCAATCTGAATGTCTTTGACGTATTCCTTGGTTTCGATGTCGTTTTCTTCGGGATACAAATCCTTAAATTCGTTTTCCTTCAGTTCCTCAATCGCTTCGTTCATGATTTTCTGATAGGTGTCAAAACCGATGTCATTGATGAAACCACTTTGTTCACCTCCCAACAAATCTCCTGCACCGCGAATTTCCAAATCTTTCATGGCAATATTGAAACCGCTGCCCAATTCACTGAACTGTTCCAAAGCCTGGATTCGTTTTCGTGCTTCGTCCGTCATGGCTGAGTACGGCGGACAGATGAAATAACAGAATGCTTTTTTATTGCTACGTCCCACACGCCCACGCATCTGGTGCAAATCCGACAAACCGAAATTATTGGCATTGTTGATAAAAATCGTATTGGCATTTGGTACGTCCAAACCACTTTCAATGATGGTTGTGGCTACTAAAACATCAAATTCACCGTCCATGAAAGCCAACATCAGTTCTTCCAGTTTTTTACCATCCATCTGGCCATGGCCCACACCAACTTTAGCACCTGGAACCAAACGCTGGATCATTCCCGCAATTTCTTTGATGTTCTCAATGCGGTTGTTGATAAAATACACCTGACCGCCGCGTTCAATCTCATACGAAATCGCATCTCGGATCACTTCTTCGTTAAATCCGACCACTTGGGTTTCTATCGGGTAACGGTTGGGTGGAGGCGTGGTAATTACCGATAAATCCCTGGCGGCCATCAAAGAAAATTGAAGCGTTCTTGGAATCGGAGTCGCGGTCAGTGTAAGAGTGTCCACATTATGTGCGATGGTTTTCAGCTTGTCTTTTACGTTTACGCCGAATTTCTGTTCCTCGTCGACAATCAGTAAGCCCAAATCTTTGAAAAGCACATTTTTGTTTACCAACTGATGGGTTCCGATTAGAATGTCGAGTTTTCCGTCTTCAAGCTGTTTCAGGGTTTCTGCTTTTTGTTTAGCCGATCGGAAGCGGTTGATATAACCCACACTCACGGGCATATCTTTCAGACGTTCGCGGAAGGTTTTATAATGCTGAAACGCTAAAATAGTCGTCGGAACCAAAACGGCAACCTGTTTTCCGTTGTCAACAGCCTTAAAAGCAGCACGAATGGCCACTTCGGTCTTTCCGAAACCAACGTCGCCACAAACCAGGCGGTCCATAGGACGGTCGTTTTCCATGTCGGTTTTTACTTCCTGAGTCGCTTTCAGCTGATCGGGTGTGTCTTCGTATATGAAGGACGATTCCAATTCGGCTTGCAAATAGCTGTCGGGTGAAAAGGCAAATCCTTTGTCCAGACGGCGTTTTGCGTATAATTGAATAAGATTGAAGGCAATGTGTTTTACACGCGCCTTGGTTTTTTGTTTTAAGGTTTTCCAGGCGCTGGATCCCAATTTGTAAATTTTTGGAGGCGCGCCGTCTTTACCGTTGTATTTAGAGATTTTGTGTAAGGAGTGAATACTCACATACACGATGTCGTTATCGGCGTAGACCAACTTAATGGCTTCCTGTGTTTTGCCTTCGACCTGGATTTTCTGCAGACCGCCAAATTTACCGATTCCGTGATCGATATGCGTTACGTAATCGCCAACGGAAAGAGTGGTGAGTTCCTTTAAAGTGATGGTTTGCTTTTTCGAATAACCGTTTTTCAGATTGAACTTGTGGTAACGTTCAAAAATCTGATGGTCGGTATAACACGCAATCTGGTTTTCGTCGTCGATGAACCCCTGAAACAGCGAAAAAACAATGGTATGGTATTGTTTTCTGAGGTTTTCATGATTGGCTTCGTCAAGACTTTCGAAAATATCGTGGAAACGCTTTGCCTGTCCGTCGTTGGAGCAGAACAAATAGTTTTTGATCCCGTTAAAATGATTGTCGTTCAGGTTGTTCAAAAGCAGATCAAACTGTTTGTTGAACGAAGGTTGTGGCTGGGTATGGAATTCAAACGTTTTTTCGGTTCTGAAAATCGGTTTGGACGCCAGTTCCACCAGCGTGAAATCCAACGCTTTTTTTACAAAGGCCTGCTGGTTCAGGAACATGGAGTCGGGCGAAGCGTGCTGAATATCTTTCGATAATTTCTCGAAGGCTTCATTGGCTTTGCCGAATAGTTTGTCTAATTGCGATAACAGCGAATCAGTATTCTGAAGGAACAGTACGGTTTGCGGATTAATATAATCCAGAAAACTTTCGCGATTTTCTTTCAGGAATTTATTTTCAACATTCGGAATGATGGTGATCTTCTTCTGTTTTTCGATGGAAAGTTGTGTTTCCACATCAAAACTACGGATGGAATCCACTTCATTGCCGAAAAATTCGATTCGGTACGGATTGTCATTGGAAAACGAAAACACGTCGATAATTCCGCCTCGCATGGAAAACTCCCCTGGTTCGGAAACAAAATCCACACGTTTGAAGTTGTATTCAAACAAGACTTCGTTAATGAAATCGATGGAAATGGAATCGCTAACGGCTACTTTGAGCGTATTTTTGTCCAATTCTTTTCGGGTAACCACTTTTTCAAAAAGTGCATCGGGATAAGTAACAATAATAGCCGGTTTTTTGCGCGAATTGATACGGTTCAGCACTTCGGCGCGGAGCAAAACATTGGCGTTGTCAGTTTCTTCGATCTGATACGGACGACGATAGGAACCGGGATAGAACAATACGTCCTGATCGTTAATCAGGTTTTCCAGATCGTTCAGATAATAGGCGGCTTCTTCCTTGTCCTGAAAAATTAGCAAATAAGGTAAGTCCGTTTTGCTGAAAAGCGCTTCAATCACAAATGAGAGCGAGGAACCGATCAGTCCTTTCATCTGGATTTTCGATTCACGTTTTCCTAATTGCTCAGCGATTTGGGCAATTTTTGTCGATTTGTGATAGCTATTTTGAATGTCGTTTTTCAAAAGGAAATGAATTAACGGTTTAACGGACCTTTTTTGTTGCCCGGCGGCGTTTGTTTTTTAGCAGCTTCTTCATCTTTCGGCTCCTGAACCTCACGACGTGCGTGACGTGCGGTGTCCAAGGCCTGAAGCATAATCATTTCACCTTCTTCTTTCGGGATCTCACTTTTTACGATGATTTCGTTCATTTGGTTCTGGATGGAAATCACTTCTGTCGAAATGTCCTTTATCAACGGCAGTACTTTTTCCATGGGGATGTATTCCAAAGTGATGTAGGTTTCCAGTGATTTCAGCTTAGTGTTCAAGGTTGAAATCCTGCTTTTCACGGCCGGTTTGCTGAATAGTGCCGGAATGTTTTGGGACAGCACGTTTCCTTTTAGGGTTAAGGCTTTTGATTTTAATCGGAAGGCGTTCAGTGAACTTTTCGGTTTTTGCTGCAGCTCCTGATTAAAGAAACGCCATTCCTGCCACCTGTTGATGTGTGCCTGCACTTTCGGGGTTACCGGCGGAATGTTGAAATTCCAGTTTTTGTTGAGCACGGCAAATACCGAATCGTTATGTTTTGCCGCTTTATCACTGTCGGCTAAACGATCCTGTTTATTTTGGCAGGAAAAAATAAGCAACGAGAATAAAAGCAGTAGCGACGACTTGATCTTCATAATAAAAGTTTAGAAAGCAAATTTACAAATGTTATTCAAAACTCCTTTTTTTCAGGGAAATATGTTAACTAAAATCCGGTTTTTTGTGAATTGAAAATTTTCAGAATGAAATTGAATTTTAAATTTTAGCAAAAGAGTATCTTTGTAGACATTAAATAAACACAGATGAGTACGAAAATTTTAATCATTGGCGCTTGCGGACAGATTGGTACCGAACTGACTGCAAAATTGAGAGCAACCTACGGAGTTGATAATGTAATAGCTTCGGACATCCGAAAAATGGATAACGATGTGGTGCATAACGGAATTTTTGAAGTTGTTAATGCCCTTGATTATAATCAGATAGAGCATCTTGTGGAGAAATACCAGATTACCGATGTGTATCTTATGGCCGCTTTGCTTTCGGCTACGGCGGAAAAGAACCCTGCTTTTGCGTGGGATCTGAATATGAACTCGTTGTTCCACGTGCTTAATCTGGCGAAAGACGGAAAAATCCAGAAGATCTTCTGGCCGTCAAGTATCGCGGTTTTCGGACCTACAACACCAAGAAACAGTACACCTCAGTACACCGTTATGGAACCTGCTACGGTTTATGGGATCTCGAAACAGTCGGGTGAGCGTTGGTGCGAGTATTACAATAAAAAATACGGGGTTGATGTAAGAAGTATCCGTTATCCGGGGCTTATTTCATGGACTACACTTCCTGGTGGGGGAACTACGGATTATGCCGTGGATATCTACTACAAAGCTTTGGAGGATAAAAAATTCACTTGTTTCCTTTCTGAAAATACAGCTTTGCCGATGATGTATATGGATGATGCTATTAAAGCGACGATCAGTATCATGCAAGCGCCGGCTGAGAAAATTAAGATCCGTTCTTCTTACAACTTATCGGCAGTAAGTTTTACACCGAAAGAAATTGCGGAATCCATCAAGAAGCACATTCCTGAATTCACTATCGATTATGCGCCGGATTTCCGTCAGGCGATTGCGGACAGCTGGCCGGCGAGTATCGATGATTCTTTTGCAAGAAAGGATTGGGGTTGGCAACATGATTTTGATATGGAGCGCATGACCTCGGTAATGTTGGAGAATTTAGCCAAGAAATAATAAACAAGTTCAATAAAAAACGCTACCCGTTCAGGTAGCGTTTTTTATTGAACATAATATCAGATTTTTATTGTACTATCTGAGTTCTCAAGGATTCCAAAACAGCTACAACATCGTTAATTATAACCGGATCGGTTACGCCATTTAAACCGGCAGCGGTACCCACATAGCCAATAAATTTGTCATAATCTGCATTTGTTGAAGCCGCGCCCATTCTCGGATTCATGGTAGGGTTGTGAGCCGTTGTCATGCTTAAGCCGGTATAGGTATTGGTTGCTCCACCGCCGGTATTTGCAGAAAAGAAATCGGTTAAATTATCACTCAGAACGGCAACGTTGGTCGTGTTTCCGCTCGATACCTCAGCAACCAGCGGTGCGAAATGCGCACCAAAATTTCCTTCCGAACCCGAAACGATATCAGCAACAATTAAGGTAATGGTGCTGTCCACTACCGAACGGTAACTCAAACGTCCTTGTTCAATCATTTGTCCCGGATTGTTAGGGTCAGCTACCATAGTGGTACCACCCAGCTTCTGGTAGAGTGTTTTTTCCGTTGGGGTCATTGCGGTGTCGTCATTGTCATCACATGATGTGAAGAACACTGCAGTTCCCGCGAACACTACTAAAAGCGCAATTTTAGTTAACTTTTTCATAAGAATTGATTTATTGGTTAATTGAAAATTCGTTGGATGCCTCTGGAAAACTTGTAGCTGAAACTGTTGGTATTCATTGCGGGGCAGACTTTTTTAGAGGCCATGGTTTCGGACAATACGTAACGTTGGGCCTTATAGTTCCCTTTGGCTATTAATTGGGTATAGACTTGTTCGGAATTGGTAATTCGGTTGTCGTGGAAATAAACCAACACGCCTGTTTCTGGGTTTAAACGGTCGTTTTTTACACCAGGAATGGATTTTAAATTGCGGTGAATTTCTTTTGCCTTGAGGGAGTCTATGGGTTCTTTAAAGTCGATACGACTGATTTGCAGGGTTGCATTGTCATAGACCACCGGTTTGGCTGTGGCGATATGAAGTATCAATACAACAAAAAGAAGTGCAGTTGTTCCGAGGATACTGCCCGCTATCCATTTTATGGTTTTGCCGATTTTCATAATCTTTCTTTTTTGTGTTCGTAACAATTATCTACGAGAAAAAAGAAAGGTTGGTTTCGTGATTTGTAAAAGAATGTGGAAATAAAAAAAACCTGCTCTTTCGGAACAGGTTTCAGGGTTGTTATTTTTTGATTTTTTGAAGTTGCTCGTCTTCAATCTTTTCTATGACTTTAATAACTTCCTTAGTATTATCATTGGGAACTGTCATTGAAAGTACGTAGTGTTTTATTTTCCACACTTTTCCTTCTTTCACCATAACGCCCGAACCGCGACAGATTTTCATCCAAGTGTCCAACAATTCATCAAACCACGCTATTTTTCCTGATGGATCCATGTAGATGTGACGTTCAACAGGTTTAAAGTCCCACGCACGGCCTTTGTCGAAATACGGTTTGGCAAAATCAATAAATTGTTTTTTGTTCCAGTTTTCTGTGGCATCCGTACCAATGAAGATGGACTCGTCTGACATGGCGCCGAAATACTTGTCGAAGTTTCCTTCCGCAGCATCCTTATGCCAGTTGTCTAATACAACGGTGATTGCCTTTTTTTCGGTTTCTTGTTTTTGCGCCGTGGTTTTAACAGAAATCAGCATGATCGCTGATAGTAAAAAGAATAATTTTCTCATAAAGGGTTGTTTGTTTGAACATGCAATTTAGGAAAAGTTTTTAGATCCCTTTCCCCGAAAGCGGGTGTACTGCGGAGTTTCACATTTTTTCTTTTTTTGATGAGAATTTAGGAAGTCTTGATCACCACCGTCTTTATATTTACAAATTCTTTGATCCCTTCCTCGGAAAGTTCTCTTCCATAACCTGATTTTTTCACGCCGCCGAAAGGCAAACGCGGGTCGGATTTAACCATTTCGTTGATGAAAACAGCGCCTTCATGAAATTCGTGAATATGTTTTCTGATGGAAGCGATGTCTTGGGTGAAAATGCTGACGCCTAAACCGTACTCCGATTGGTTGCTGATGCTGATGGCGTCTTCGAGGGTTTCAAAGGAAATCAAAGCGGCTACGGGTCCGAATGTCTCTTCTTTAAATACTGGCATTTCGGTGGAAACATTGGTTAGTATGGTCGGTTCGTAAAACGCCTCTTTTCGATTTCCGCCCAGCACTATTTTAGCGCCCATCGTAACGGATTGGTTGACTTGTTTTTCAAGATCTTCGGCTAAATCAACACGGGCCAATGCTCCGATTTGTGTTTCGGGGTTCATCGGGTCGCCTGTTTTGAGCAGGCTCACGGCTTGTTTGTATTTTTCGGTAAAAAGATCAAAAATATCCTGTTGGATCAGGAAGCGTTTGGCTGCAATACAGCTTTGTCCGGTGTTTTGCATACGAGCGTTTACAGCTACAGCAACTGCAGTATCGAGATCGGCGTCTTTATAAACGATGAAAGCATTGCTGCCTCCGAGTTCCAGTAAGGATTTTTTCAGATGTTTACCTGCGAGGGACGCTACGGAACTTCCTGCGGCTTCACTTCCGGTAAGGGAAACACCTTTAATTTCAGGATGCGCTATGACTTCTGCCACTTTATCGCTGGTGATATGCAGGTTTTGATATATGCCGATAGGTAAACCACTCGCTACAAATAAAGCTTCGATGCTTTCTGCGGACTGCGGAACATTGCTTGCGTGTTTGACCAGCACCACATTTCCCGCAAGTATGGACGGAATTGCGAATCGGAAGACCTGCCAGAAAGGGAAATTCCAAGGCATGACACCTAATAGTACTCCTAAAGGTTCGTAGCTTATGAAATTTTCGTGACCTTCTGTTTTGACGTATTTGGGCTGCAGAAAATCGGCTGCATTTTTACAGTAATAATCGCAAAGTACACCGCATTTGTCTATTTCGGCAAGGGCTTGTGTGATAGGTTTGGCCATTTCCTGCGTCATTAGGGAAGCATAATGTTCGCGATTTTTTTGCAGTGTATTTCTAAGATTTTGAATATGTACGACACGCTCTTCGATAGCGATACGCTTCCAATAAAGGAAAGCTTCTTCGGCGGTGTTTATCTTTGTTTGCATGACTTTATCGTTGTGAAGAGTAAAGTTACGTTTTTTGGAGAAAAAACAGAATTTGTTTCTCTAAACAGGGGTTTTTTTATTGCTGGGCTTTACTCGGCTTATATACGGCTTTGGTACGGCTTAAGTATGGAGTATTGTGAGAGAAAAATTTCAATGCAGGTAAAGATAGCTTTTGGGTTTTTCAAATCGATTTAGCATAGTTTGGAAATGACTTTATGAAATCTGATTGGCGCATTTAATGCAAAAAAAACATTGGCAAACTGTAATTGCCAATGTTTTGAGGATTTAATATTTTATTGATTTACTTTTTTATCACTTTCCGTGTTTTGGTTTCTTTACCTTGCCTTATTGTAACATTGTAAATCCCCGAAGGATATTGTTTACCGATTTGAAGTTTAGAGGCTTCACTCGGTTTAAACTCATGTTGTTCGAGTTGTCTTCCGATCATGTCATACACCGTTACCAGTATTGTTTCTTCATTTTGAGTTGGTATGTCTAAGGTGAAGTACTCAACGTATGGATTTGGAATTACCATTGCATTGCCAATTGTAAAGTCCGGTTGTGCAGTGCTTAGGGTTACTGTTATGGTAATGGAAGCGCAGGTCGTGGTGTTGTATGGGCCTTCCGCAAGAACATAATAGGTAGTGGTTTCGGTAGGTGAAATGGTCAATGTGACGCCGGTTCCCACGAATGTGCCACCGCACGAACCAATGTACCACTTATACGCGGCTCCTTCGCCCAAGGAACCGCCCACTTGTGTAAGCGTAACCGATTCTCCGTTATTGATGGTTGTTGTCCCGCTGATTGTTATTGGAGCCGTTGAAATGCTTTGTCCTGTACCATATATCCTTGCTATTCTATTGCGGCCAATGCCATTATAGGATTTGAAAATTCCGCCAATAATGATTTTCCCGTCAAGTTGAGTGGTTACTGAATTAATAGAAGTATCGACGCCTGTGCCTGTGTTAAAAGAACTGTCCAGTGATCCGTCGTTATTCAGACGGGCAATTTTACTTACTGCGGTTCCATTATAGGATGTGAAACCTCCTAAAATGATCATTTTTCCATCAGGTTGCATTGTGATTAAACCAATGTTATTATTCGCTCCTGTCCCCGCATTAAAACTATTGTCTAATGAGCCATCAGCATTTAGGCGTGCAATATGATTACAGGTTGTGTTGTTATAGGAAGTAAAATTCCCTGCGATTATGATTTTGCCAGCGGGCTGCAAGATATTTGCCAATGCAGCATTTGGTCCGGTACCCGGATTAAAAGTGGTGTCTAGCGAACCATCAGCATTAAGGCGTGCGATGCGATTGCAAGATGTGTTATTATATGATGTGAAAAATCCACTGATAATGATTTTTCCATCAGGCTGAAGTGTGGCGCTAATTATTGAGTCATTTGCCCCAGTGCCTGGATTAAAGGAAGTGTCTACTGAACCGTCATTATTCAGACGAGCAATCGTACCGATATAGCCCGTCATACCCCCATTGATAATTATTTTTCCATCAGGTTGCAGGGTAACGTCTGTTATGGGGTTGCTGTTAGTTGGTCCGTTGCCCGGGTCAAAAGTACTGTCCAATATGCCATTGGAATTCAGGCGGGCAATATATCTTCGTGCTGTGCCATTATAGGATGTAAAAAGACCAATAATAACGATTTTTCCATCAGGCTGTATTGTGGCTTTAAGTATTGAGTTGTTTGCTCCCGAGCCTGGATTAAAGGTGTTGTCTAAGGAGCCTTCGGGATTCAGACGAGCGATACGATTGATCGGCGTGTTATTATAAGACTGAAAACTACCGGCGATAATTATTTTTCGATCAGATTGCAGTGCGATCGTACGAACATCTTGATTGGCACCAGTGCCTGGATTAAAGGTATTATCTACCGAGCCATTGGTGTTTAAGCGAACGATGTATTTGCGTAACGGAGTGTTAAATGATGTAAAATACCCGCTTAGGATAACCTTTCCGTCGGGTTGCACAATGGATGAGCAAATTTTATCGTTTGCCCCTACGCCCGGATCAAAAGTAGTATCTAATAATCCATCGCTATTCAGACGTGCAATACTATTGCTGGTAAAGCCATAGATGGATGTGAAATTTCCTCCAATAATGATTTTTCCGTCGGCTTGTAGGGTAGCAGTTAAGACTTCTGCGTCGAGCAATCCTCCTGAATTAAATGTGGTGTCCAGGGTGCCATCAATATTCAGACGGGCGATTCTATGTCTTGGAATATTGTTATATGCGGTGAAATAACCCGTAATAATGATTTTTCCATCAGGTTGGAGAATAGTGCTCCATACAATAGAATCAGCCCCGGTGCCCGGATTAAATGTGTTGTCTAACGTGCCATTAGCATTCAGCCGCGCAATGAAATTTTTCATTGTACCATTATAGGAGGTAAAAGTTCCACTAATAATGATTTTTCCGTCCGGTTGAAGCGTTATTGAGCTAACTTGATTATCTGTTCCGGTGCCCGGATTAAAAGAAGAGTCTAAGGAGCCGTCAGCGTTAAGACGAGCGATACGATTTCTCGTCGTGCCATTGTAAGATGTGAAAGTGCCTCCAATAAGGATTTTTCCGTCGGGCTGTAGTGTGACGCTACTTATCCAATTGTTAGCTCCAAAACCTGGATTAAAGGAACTGTCTGTTGAACCGTCATTATTCAGGCGGGTAATCCTTATCGGAGTGAAATTTCCCGCAATGATGATTTTTCCATCTGGTTGCAGGGCGATCGAATTTATGTAGTCATTTGCTGGAAAAGCCGGATTAAAGCTGGTGTCCAGAGAACCGTCTGTATTTAAGCGGGCAATTCTATTTCGTGCCGTACTATTATATTGCGTGAAGTTTCCCCCAATAATGATTTTGCCATCTGGTTGGAGGGCAGTAGTTGTTGTATTGGAGCTCGCACCGTCTCCCATTCCAAAACCGGGATCATCAGGATTGAAAGAAAGATCAATAGTTCCAGGCTGGGCATATCCCAACAAGGAGACCAATAGGAAAAATAATAGCGTAATTTTTTTCATAAGCAACGTAGGTTTTAGGACTGTATGGAATAATTTCACAGACAGTAGTATCATTATCGTGATTTCATATGGTAAAAAAAGTCTATTCTTTAATTCAATAGGCTTATTTGTGTATAAAGACCTAATAAAAAAGATAGGAAAAAACTACTTTAGTTTTTTGGCGGCAAAATTAGTTGAAAATTCAAATTGATTTCAGGGAAGGATGTGCTAAAAAACAAATCAGTGTAATTATGTTAAATTGCAATTGTGCTGAAGGTAGTTCAGAGTTTCTTCTTCGAATCAAACATAGAAAGCAAAAGTCCGCCCATAATGCTTCCATAAAGTGTGCTGTTTACCGGACTTGAAGTGATTGCACATGAGCCTTGGCACCCAAAATAAAGATAATAGAAATATCCTCCGATAGCACCTACAGCGCCTCCGACTAACCAAAGGAGTACTGTTTTTTTATTCATCTGTGGATTTTGATTTGGTATTCATGCCCAATAGGGAATATAACGGACAAAAACTGATAAAACTCGTCAGCAAAAAAACGATGCTAAAGCCTAGTGCTACAAAGCCTAATGTGCCGGTGATGGTTTCCGTAGCAACCAATATGGCTAAAATCAGGGCGACTCCGATGCGGATGAATTTGTCGCGTTTTCCCATGTTTGCTTTCATAAGTATTTTGTTTTAACGGTTTTGTTTACTACTTGTTGTACCGGTCAGTTTAGTTATTTGTATCGTTTAATGACATTTACCAAATCATTTTTCGAAAGCAGGCCTGCCTGTCGCCACACTTGTTTCCCTTCTTTGAAGAGCAACATGGTGGGCACGCTGCGAACCTGAAACTGGGCCGCAATCGCCTGATTTTTGTCAATATCTATTTTTATTACCGAGACACCTTCACCCAATTCATCTTTGACTTGTTTTAAAATAGGCGAAAGGGTTTGGCATGGACCGCACCAGGTGGCAAAAAAATCCACCAGCACAGGTTGGTCTTTGTTAATTATATCTGAAAAGCTGCTCATTCCGGTTTAATTTTTATTTCTTTTTTGGGGCACAGCACAACCTCTTGGTCCACATCCGAAGTTAAAGATGGCCTGTACAAGAAAAAAGGCGGCAAATGGCAGGAGAAACCATTCGTGGGTCTGAATAGCTTCATATCCTAAACATAAGGCGAGGCCGAGTCGGAAATAGCGGAGGAAATGCCAGTTCTGAAAAAATTTGTTCATTACTTATTGTTGAATTTGTGTAAAGTTACGAAATCGTAAGACAGGAATTGTAACCGTTGTTACTTTGACGGGTATGGAGGAATGAGTATCAATTAGTTTTTAATCACCTTGTAAGTAGCGGTTTCTTCATCACAGTGCAATTGGATGAAGTACATTCCCCCAGTGACTTCTTCTAATGTTATTTCGAATTCCTGTTGCGCATTAAAATTCCATTTTCGGATAATTTTTCCGGTGAGGTCTGTTACCTGAACTTCTGTTTTTTCATAAGCTATCGGAAGTGCTATCTTAAAAATTCCGGAACTCGGATTGGGATACAGTTTTACGGAACGGGCCAAAGCGGAATCTGTGCTTAGAACCGCTTGGCAGGCAGAAGTACTTCTGCAGCCATTGATCGATATAACTGCTGCATAATTCCCGCTAACTGCAGGAGTGAACGAAGCGTTTGTCGCTCCCGATATTGGTGCGTTATGATTGCTGCAATCTACCCATTGATAGGAATCTGCCGGTGTGTTTGTTGAAAGGGTATTTCCCGATATAGTAACAGCTACTGGTGTTGGACTGCAGTCCTTGTATTTGGCTAAAAACATATCCGAGGAGTTGATGGATGTTAGGTCAAAACTATCATCGGAGAGGTCAAAATCTGTGTTTAGACTGAAAGCGCCGGTGATAATCATTTCATCACTGCTGTTGATCACAATGGAACTGGCGGTTTCATTCATGGCTCCCCCGGTCGATTTGGCCCAAAGATAATTTCCCCCCGAGCTGTATTTAGCTATGAAAAGGTCTCTTCCTCCGGTTGTGGTAAAGGTAGTTGCCGTGTTAGTGGGGTCAAAAATAACGGTGGTTCCCGGGTTTCCATAATTCGTGCCGTAATCGCCGACCATTATCAGATTGCCTGCGTTGTCAGTGGCGATAGAGTTGATATAGGGTATTGAGTTTCCAAGGATTGGTTTGACCCAAAGATAGTTACCGTTGGCGTCGTATTTTACAATAAAGCTCTCAACGCCTCCTGAAGAAGTATGGGTAGCGATGGCGGGCGAAGGATCGAAATCAGCACTTCCGACAAATTTGCCGCTAAGGTATATCTGACCGTTGTTATCTAAGGTAATTGTCTCAAATTCGGCATAATCCAAACCCATAATGCCTTTCACCCATAGGAAATTGCCATTGGTATTGTATTTGGCGAAATACATGGCGTCAAGGCCGCCTGCTTCCAGATTTGCAATAGCCGGTGAGGGGTCAAAATCGACGGTATCGCTAAACGGACCGGTAATATAGATGTCTCCATTGCTGTTTACCCGCATAGCGTTTGCGCTGTCATACCAAGTGCCGCCGATTGCTTTTGCCCATTGATAATTTCCCTCCGAGTTGTATTTGGCGATATAGATGTCATAAAACTGAACTGAAGTGAGGATTGCGTTTGCGGGGGATGGGTCGAAATCTAAAGCTCCTTCAAAATATCCTGAAATATAGATGTTCCCGTTATTGTCTGCCGCTATTGATTTTATCGGGTTGTATCCGATCGTATCGTCATATTTAGGAAGAAGTTTTGCCCATAAGTAATGACCGTCCGCATCATATTTGGCTATGAAAATATCACTCCAGTCGTTTGAAGTTAATGAAGCTGTGTTGTTCGACGGATCAAAATCAATGGTACCAAAGAAATACCCGGCAATATAAACATTGCTGTTTTGATCAACCGTTACGGCGGTCAGCGACATAGTTTCGCTTTGGATTCCGGGAAGCGCTTTGGCCCAAAGGTATTTTCCTGCTGCGTTGTATTTGGCGATGAAAATGTTTTTATCACTGCCTTGTGAGGTTAAGTCGGCATTCAAGGAAGATGGGTCAAAATCAATAGTTTGAGCAAAAGTTCCGGCCACGTATATTGTGCCATTTGGGGCCAAGGCTATTTTGTTTTCGTTTTCAGAAGAGTTGCTTGTCGGATATCCGCCAATTGATCCCGCGTTGACAAATGTGCCATCAGCGGTGTATTTTGCAATAAATACATCAAAAGTTCCGACCGAAGTCAGTCCCTGAACTATTGCTGAAGGATCGAAATCGACTGACTTCTGAAAGTTTCCCGTGCAGTTAATGTTCCCGCCGGCGTCTAGTGCCATGGCGGCAATGGATTCGTTGTCTGGACCGCTTACAGCTTTCGCCCAGAGGTAGTTTCCATTAGGATCGTATTTGGCAATGTAAATATCTTTTTCGCCGGCAGCCGTCAGATTGGCTGTTGCTGGTGAGGGGTCGAAATCAACAGTGTTCTGAAAATTTCCGCAAACATAAATCAGTCCTGCGGAGCCTATTGCTATGTTTTTGAATTCATTAGTGTAGATGTTTTCTACGTTAAGTAAAGCTTTTGCCCAAAGGTAATTCCCGTTTGCATCGTATTTGGCAATAAAGTAATTCTGTGTGCCTGAACCGTTGATAGTATTTATGGCGGCTGATGGATTAAAATCAACGGTGCCTGCAAATAATCCTATACTATGAATTTCTCCGTTTTGCCCCAAAGCAAGCGCAGTTGGACTTACTTGGGCGCCGCTTCCTCCAATGTCTTTTACCCACAGATAATTTCCGTCAGTGTCATACTTAGCGATATAGCCATCAGAGCCTTCTGCGGTCTGTGCAGTGAGGTTTGCTGTGGCGGTAGAGGGATCGAAATCAACAGTGCCACCGAAGGAGCCGGTCAGCACAATTTGGTTGGCTGGAGTGATGATTAGAGCGCTGATTCCTGGATCCGGTGTGTTGCTAAAGATTTTTTTCCACAAGTTGATTCCGTTGGAATTGTATTTTGCGATATAAGAAACTTCTATTCCGGTTCCCGCCAGATAGATATTTCCTAAATTGTCTGAGGCAACAGCTTGGACAGCTTCGTATTTATAGTCATGAATCGCAACGGCCCAAATGTAGTTGCCATTAGGGTCATATTTTGCTACAAAACTGTCAGGTCCGCCGGTGGAGGATAGGATTGCCTGGCCTTGGGAAGGGTCAAAATCAAAATCACTACCCAGTGTGCCCATCAGTATTATGTCGCCGTTGTAATCCAGATGTATAGATATTCCTTCGTCGTAGCCGTAATAGGAATCGGGGCCTCCAATAGTTTTCGCCCACAATAAATTCCCGTTAGGGCCGTATTTGGCAAAGAACACATCGCCAGAATCGTCGCTGTATTGTGAATCCATATAGGTAGCTGTCAGGTTGAAAGTGTTGGGAGAAGGGTCGAAGTCGGCTGTGAGTTGGTACCTTCCGGTGATATAACGATTCCCGGCGACATCGACGGCGATGTCATAACTGTTGATTTCTCCGGTATTTGGGTTGGTATTTCTTGCGCTCAAGGCCCATTGCAACTGAGGGGATGTTTGTCCGTATGTTTTATCGATTATGCCTATTGATAGTAACCAGATAAATAAGTATAAATGTCTCATAATCAATTATTTAACATATAAAGTTACGAAAAATTAATACGCATCAAGTGGTGAAAAATGTTGTAAACACAACAAAATGAGGGAGTTGTGATTTTGTTGTTGGGGATTGGCAGAAATGTTTGTATATGCATCTGATAAAAATTCCTCAAGGATCGACGATACAAAAAGGTTTGACTGTAATGTCGGGACTTAAAAAATTCCCGATACTATTAAATTTTCTGTGTGGTATGCTTAAACCATATGACTAAATTATGGTTAAGCCTAAAGGTTTTGCGGATAAATGATTGAATAATAGTTAATTAAAAGCCATTTTAAAATATTTATCCTTAAAATAGGTGTACCTTTACCACAGAGCATTTTTAGAAGCTCTATTACTTCAATAGATAATCTCCTCTTAGTAGCGTTTAGCTGAAAGTTTTTTGATGGTAAAGATGGAATACATTGGGGAATTCCAATGTTAAAACTGTGGTCAAAATAACTAAAAAAAACAGCATGAAAACTTTTTATAACAGTATAGCAATAACGCTTATAGTACTATGGGGCGTAACCTTTTTTGTTAGTAGCACGGGGTCTTTTATTCATTTGTTGTTACTTCCTATTGCGGCAATTTTAGTTTATGATGTTGTCGAAATCATTAAGCTTTTGAATAGAGCGTAATTTCTAAATTTTGAACATAGCTGATCGTGATAAGTGTCACGAAGTATCAGTAATAATAAACAATTATAAAATGAAAACACTGCACGGCATATTGTCAAAGAAGATATTCTCTGTAACGGAGAACATTCAGGAAAATTTTCCAGGGCTTTATGAGCATTTGGATGAAACGCCCTTTTCATTAAAGACTTTCGACAAGCATGAAATTGAGGATGCTGACCTAATAAATTATTTGCAAGAATTAATTTTCCAAATGAATTGTAGCAAGAAATCCGCCGGGCATTATAATACAAATGAAAATATTATGAACAATTTAAACGACAACTCAGAATCTTTGAATGAAAACTGGGGTGAACAAAAAGAAAAGTTATTGGAAAAGTATTCTGTTTTAAGTGAAGCAGATTTACTGTTTATAGATGGAAAAAAAGAAGAAATGCTTGAAAAAGTTAGAAAACTATTAGGGCTGACAAAAGAAGAATTTCTGTTCATGCTATTCAGATTTTAACTTTTACAGATTGTGTGATTGCAGAAGAGTATCAGTATGACTGGTACTTTTTTTGTTAGTGCAACCTAGTACAAGGTACAACCTTCTGATTTTCAACGTCTTTTTCTCGATGAAATTGATTTTTTTTTGAAGTTTTGTCTAAAAAAAAGGCTTTGCTAAATATATTATGTCTAGCTTTGCCCTCTATTGGTTTTCTGCCGGTGCTTGTTCTGATTTGTAAATTCGTGTACTCTTTCTCTTCAGTTTTGGCGTTTCAGTTGCCGCTTTATTAACTTAAACAAGTTTACATCGTGAACTTCTATACAGAAGGTATGGGTTGCCATGACTTCAGTAATACAATTCCTTGATTTATTTAGTGTTGTGTACTATCAAGGAAGTTTTCCAAAAAAAATAATCAATACCGATTTTCCGATTTGCAAGACCTTAAGCTCAGTATTTTGTTCGGTCTTGAGCTCTAAAAAAGACTTTTTGGTTCTTCACTATATTTTACAATCACACGTAACTAGTATTTTCAGTACTGTTTGATACTTTTTGTCGGTGCGTCAAAGATTCTGATGTGAATTTTGACAATAAAGAAATAATAAAAGCTGGTTATCAGCTACAAAATTTAGAATTATGACATTTAAAAATTTGAATATAATAGCTCCCATATTAAGGGTGTTGGAGCGGGAAAATTATTTTTCTCCCACGCCTATACAAGAGCAGGCTATCCCGTTTATTTTACAAGGTGATGACGTCTTGGGATGCGCACAAACAGGGACAGGAAAAACAGCAGCTTTTGCTGTGCCTATTCTACAGCAACTGGAGCTTCGACAAGCCACAAAGCCCAAATCCGTGAGAGCATTGATACTTACGCCGACAAGGGAATTAGCGATACAGGTAGGAGCCAATTTTTCTTGCTATGGTAGTCATCTTCACCTAAAAAGCACGACTATTTTCGGTGGAGTGTCACAATTGCATCAGGTAAAGGCTTTGAAGGCCGGAACAGATGTGCTTATTGCGACTCCGGGACGTTTGCTTGACTTGATGCGTCAGAACCAGGTTAGTCTTTCACATTTGGAAATTTTTGTGTTGGATGAAGCCGACCGAATGCTTGATATGGGATTTGTGCATGATGTAAAGAAGATCGTGGCATGCCTTCCTGTTGAAAGGCAAACCCTGCTTTTTTCGGCTACTATGCCAAAATCTATACAACAACTTGCCGGTAATCTTTTGAAAAATCCGGTTTATGTTAGTGTTGATCCGGTGTCTTCTGCTTCGCAAGCCGTTGCCCAGTCCGTATATTTCGTTGAAAATGCCGGCAAGGAAGAATTGCTTTCAACCTTGTTAAACGATTCGGGAATTTTGCGTTCTTTGGTTTTTACCCGTACTAAGAGGGGAGCAAATCAGTTAGTGCAAAAGTTGATTAGTAAGGGGATTTTGGCGGCTGCCATACATGGTAATAAATCCCAGAATGCCCGCCAGAAAGCTTTGGCAGATTTCAAGGAAAATGCTTTGCGGGTTCTTGTGGCTACTGATATAGCTGCAAGAGGGGTAGATATTGAGGATTTGCCTCATGTGGTTAATTATGACCTTCCAAACATTCCCGAAACTTATGTGCACAGGATTGGACGAACAGGACGCGGTGGTAAAAGCGGTGTTGCTGTTTCTTTTTGTAGCAGAGAGGAAAAAGCAGAACTTAAAAGTATTGAGAAGTTAATAGGAGTGGCACTTTCCGTTTCTATTGTGTAATACAGGGTTACAGCTGTCTTGTCGAGACCAATTGGATGGTTTAGCAGATAGTGTCATAATACGTTATTGATATCGTGACAACCAGCGAGTGTGAATAATTGTTAAAATTTAAACGACAGAACGATGGCAGATTCATTTTTCAAAAAGGAAAAAAATAAGAAGAGAGTATTAAAAAAGAAATTCAAAGATCAAAAAAAAGAAAACAGGAAAGTTAATAATAACAAGGGGAAAGGATTTGACAGCATGATTGCTTACGTGGATGAAAACGGGCATTTAACGTCAACGCCTCCTGAAATTAAGAAACCTGTTGAAGGGAAAGTGCATTCGCCGAATCCGCCGGCCGGAAGGGGAATGGTAAAGTTAGTCCAATAGGGGTAAGTTTATGCTTTTTGGTTTTGTGATGGTACAAAGTTTAGAATGGGATTGATTCTGGTGCACCACACCGTTTTTGATTTAAATTGGCGCTTGTACAGGAAGTAAAACACGAAATGGTGTTGGTTTTAATAGTAAAAGGCTTCGCAGAAATGCGAAGCCTTTTGTTTTTTAGCTCTTCAATGCTTTAATGTGTTTTGCTGTTTTTTTTGCTTGGGTGATGTTTTACCAATTTATTTTTAAAAATAGTTTTCAATCATCAGTAATTACAACCTGTATATTTTTTGAATGCTCTTTACAGATACAACTAGAACCTTTTATCTAAGGCGGCAGGTTCTCTGATGTATAAGTTCTTTTTTGATGTGAGTAAAGAATGTAAACGGTATTCGTAGCTTGGGTTTTATCTGTATAAAAAAAGCCCGACATTGCTGTCAGGCTTTTGAAAGCTCCCCCTCTTGGGCTCGAACCAAGGACCCTCTGATTAACAGTCAGATGCTCTAACCAACTGAGCTAAGGAGGAAACTGTATTTTTATGTAAAGAACTTTTTTAAAGATATAAAAAGCCACTCTTGCGAATGGCTTTTTTGCTCCCCCTCTTGGGCTCGAACCAAGGACCCTCTGATTAACAGTCAGATGCTCTAACCAACTGAGCTAAGGAGGAAGGTGTGTTACCTTTAATGCGGTGCAAATATAAGCTGAAATTTTATACTCGCAAATAAAAATTTAAAAAATTTTATAAAAGTTTGTCGACTACTAGTTGGTAAATATCCTTTCCAAAGGTTAAGGCCATTAAAGTCAGCAAGATAATCATTCCGAAAGTCTGTACATGACCCATCGCTTTTTCGCTCAAAGTTTTTCCGGTAATCATTTCGGCTATAGTGAAAAGAGCATGACCACCGTCCAATCCCGGGATCGGTAAAAGATTCATGAAGGCTAAACCGATTGAAAATAAAGCCGTGAAATTCCAAATGAATTCCCAGTTCCAGGTATCCGGCAATGCTCTGGCGATACCAACCGGGCTTTTTACGTGTTTGTACGCTTCTGTTTTAGGACGTAAAATCAGTTTGAATTGCTTTACGTTATAGATTAGCAATTGCCAAGATTCTTTTACCGCTTCCGGGAAAGCTTGGGCAATGCTCAGTTTGTTTACGATTTCGTAAGTTGGGGTATCGTTGGATTTTAATCCGAATCCAAGTTTTCCGTTTTTGCCAACATGTGCAGGTAAGTCCATTCTTTGTGAACCTCTTACGATATTTAGTGTTACATCTTTGCCCGCAGCCAGTTTTAATTGCGATTTGAAATCAAAGAAATTCTCATAAACTCTTTTGTTGAATCCTAAGATAACGTCGTTTTTCTCCAATTTTGCTTTTTCAGCTTCAGAGCCAGGAACAATTTCATCAACGGTAGAATTCGCCATATCCATTGATGGTGCGAAGAAAATACTTTCGCCGAATCCGGCTTCTCCGTCTTTGTCCACAGTTAAAGAAAGGGTAACCGGAGCGCTGTTTCTAATAACAGTTACCGGAATAGTGGTGCCTTTATGGTTTTTCAACTCGTCCGTGAACTCATCTAAATAAACAAATGTTTTGTTGTTAACCATCTGTAGTTTATCTCCGGCCATGAATAGGGACGGTTTGTTTTTTTCCGCTGCCACACTGTCGATCATTACTTGTGAAATCAGATTTCTTGCGCCAACAAAACCACGTCCTTCGGTTGCCAGGATTTTTGCTTTGTGTTCGTCGGATAAAACAATGGTTTGCTTTTTGCCGTTTCTTTCGATTTCGATATTATCTCCCAGTAGTGCGTTCAATACTGTACGATTGAAACGTTCTTCGCTAACTCCGTCTACGGAAAGGATTTTATCTCCGTTTTTGAAGCCGGCATTCAACCCGCTTTCGCCAAACATTAATCCGTTTTCCTGAATTTTTTCGGTGGAAACATATTTTTGTCCGTAAGTGGTATAAACTACTGTGTAAAGAAACCAGGCCAGAAGAATATTAACGATTATTCCGCCCAACATGATGATCAGCCTTTGCCAGGCCGGTTTTGAACGGAACTCCCAAGGTTGTGGTTCCTGTTTCATCTGTTCCATGTCCATACTTTCGTCTACCATTCCGGCAAGTTTAACGTAACCACCGATAGGTAGCCATCCGATTCCCCATTCGGTTTCGCCGATTTTTTTCTTAAGTAGAGCGAAACCTGCATCCATGAAAAGGTAGAATTTTTCTACTCTGACCTTGAACATTCTTGCAGTGATATAGTGACCGAATTCGTGTAAAATTACTAATACGGATAATATGAAAAGGATCTGTCCTAATTGTATCATTTTGAAACTTTGAATTTTATTATAAACGACAAAAGTAAGGTTTTCGCCTTACTTTTTATCAAGTTATTTAGGATTGCCTAATTTTTTATAAAATTTTTATGAATTACACCCTCAGAGGTGGTGATCTTAACGATATGAACGCCGTTGGACAGTTGATTTACGCTGAATTCCGCATTAGTTTCGGTGGCTACTAATTGGCCAAGTGCGTTGTATATTTCTGCTTTTTGTAGTTGAATGGCAGTTGGCAATTGAATCGTTACGCGATCGTTTGACGGGTTAGGATATAAACTGATAAGCTGATTGAGTTCAAACGATTCATTCCCTAGCGTGGCAGTGCTGTTTTTGGAAATGATATGTTTGTTGGGGTCAAACAGAATTCCCGTTGGAGCGAAAGGTACCGAAACCACAAATTGTTGTCCGTTACTGGTGTTATCTAGAACAGTATCATAAGTTAAACCGCCTGCACCTGTGAAACGGATAGGAACCGGCGCTTCGAAAAACGGAACAGAAATATGTGAACTGCTCTGGTTAAGCGTAACACGCACCTGATTGCCTCCTAAGGCCTGGGCATTTACAGTATAGGTGGGATAGCCTTGCATGTAGATCCAATCATTGAAGAATTCGGTTAGATTCATACCCGAAACTGCTTCCAAATGCGTTTTTAGCTGAGGCGTGGTTGCGTAGCCATAAGCCAGAGCGGGATCATTTAGATAGTTGCGAAGTCCCTGAAAAAAGTTGGCATCGCCCAGTTTGTGTCGCAGCATATGGGTTACCATGGAACCTTTGTCGTATGAAATTCTCGAACTGAAAATGGTGTTTACATTTTGAGCCTGAGTATCCGATAAATACAGGTTACCACCAGCCAGTGATGTAATATTGTTTATTTTGCCCGACTTCCAGGATACAAAGCTGGAAGCGCCGTCGAAATTTTCAACAACTAATCCCGACATGTATTCCGTAATCCCTTCATTGAGCCAAATGTCTTTCCAGGTTCCGCAAGTAACTTTATCTCCGAACCACTGGTGCGCCATTTCGTGAGCAATAAGGCTTCTTCCGAAATTGTACATAAAGGAAACAGTAGTGTGTTCCATTCCGCCGCCCCAACCGAATTGGGCATGACCGTATTTTTCATTACGGAACGGGTAAGGTCCGATCAAAGATTCGTATAAATTTAAAATTAAAGGGGTCTGATCGATCTGTGTTCTAGTTGAAGCCGTATTGTTCTCTGCATAAATATAATTTACCACCGGGTAATAAGGGCTGGCCGCCGTGCCTAATCCTGCCTGTTGGGTGTAAATCTGATAGTTGGTCACCGCCATACAAATTAGGTAGGCCGGAATGGGATAACCGTGGTGGAAGTGCGTGGTTTTATTTGCGCCGTTGATTGTTTGTGATTGTTCCAATCCGTTAGCAACGCTTACATATGAGGAAGGCGCCGTAATAAAAACATCGATGCTGTCCACTTTATCATTTAAGTCTTGTTTGCAAGGCCACCAGTCTCTCGCGCCAAAAGGCTCCGATAAGGTGTACAAAACCGGGCTGCCGTTATGTGTGCTGGTGGTAAAAGCCTGTTCTCCACTTGCAGGTGCTCCTGAATACGTGATTTTTACTGTTGCTGAATTGCCTGTCGTTAATGTGGAAGGAAGTGTTATGACCAATTCGTTATTGGCGTTTTGGGTAAATGTCAGGTTTGTTAAGCCTTGCTTTACACTGCTTACCGTTAACTGATTCGTCAGATCGAAAGTTACCGACGACATATCCGACAATGCTGTAAAGGTCGTTGTAACTACCCCTGAAATAGTATATACGGCCGGATCAACCGTGAATTCCAGTTTGTGATAAGTGATGTTGTAATTCTGGGTATTCGGATTGACTCTGAAATCCATTCTTCTTGCAGCCGATTTCATTTCAGCTTCAATCATTCGATGGTAGTCTTCGTCATGGGTCTGCGAAAAACCTATATAGGTTAGGAGTAATGCAAAAAGCAGGGCAAACTTTTTCATATTTCTTAAAAATTTTCCCAAATATAAAAATTATTATAACATAAGCATCTTATTTTGTGTCTTTTACAACATTATGTTTTTCTTTTTTTGTGATGCATGATTTTATCAGGGATTATCAGAGAAAAGGTTTTCGAAAATAGTTATTCTTTAATTAAATTATGATGGATAGTTCCTGTGGAAGTAGTAATTACCATGGGATAAACACCATTGGCAAGAGTGCTTATGTTTATCATTGATTTGTTTTCCTTCAGAATCAACTGCCCCAGGACGTTGAAAAATTCCACTTTTTCCAGGTTAACATCTGTTGGAAGTTTTAGCGTTAAGATGTCATGGCAGGGATTTGGATAGATGATAAGGTCTGTGTTATCGCCTGTCATATTTGCACTGCTGTTCCGGGAAATGATGTTTTTTTTGGGATCGAAAACTATTTGTTTCACTTTAAAAGGAACTTCTACAATAAATTCCTGATTGTTTGTTGTGTTATTCAATACAAGGTCCTGTTTTAGGTTGTTATCGCCGAATAATCGGAGAGGCACCGGCATTTCGAAAAACGGAACCGATGCATGGGAACTGCTTTGACTGATCGTGATTTTAGCTATTCCGTCGCCCCAGTTCTGTGCTGTTATCGTGTAGGTTGGGTAGCCTTCTTTGTAGATCCAGTCATTGAAAAAATCGGTAAAATCCATTCCGGAAACCGCTTCCAGATGCGACTGTAATTGAGGAGTAGTTGCATAACCGTAAGCCAGGGCAGGATCGTTCAGGTAATTTTTCATTGCCTGGAAGAAATTGCCATCTCCCATTTTAAACCGAATCATATTGGTGACCATCGCGCCTTTATTATACGTTAAACGGTAGTCAAAAATACGTCCGATATCATTGAGTTGGCTGTCTCTCAGGTACAGATTTCCCCCGGGCTGTGATGTGATACTAATGATTTTGTCGTTTTTCCAATTATAAAAACTTTCGGCGCCATCCAGATTTTCAATGATCAACCCTGATAAATATTCGGTAATGCCCTCGTTTAACCAGATGTCATTCCAGGAGCCACAGGTGACCTTGTCGCCAAACCATTGGTGTCCCATTTCGTGCGAAATCAAATCCCTGTCCCATCCGCCCATAAAAGAAACGGTGGTATGCTCCATTCCGCCTCCCCAACCAAACTGAGCGTGTCCGTACTTTTCGTTTCGAAAAGGATAAGGGGTAAAAAGAGCTTCATAAGTATTTATAATGACTGGAGTAACGGCTAAACTGTTTTCCGTGCTTGCTGCTGTTTCGGGATAGATGTAGTTGATAATAGGAAAGTGAGGACTTTCGGGTGTGCCTAAACCTCCTTGTTGGTTAAAGATGTGATAGTTTGTTACTGCAATTGCGATCAGGTAAGCCGGGATTGGATAACTGTGATGGAAATGCGTGGTTTTATTAGGCCCGTTAAAGGTTCGAGATTGCTCCAGCCCGTTTGAAACACTTGTATATTGGGATGGCGCGGTTATGTAAACATCAATGTTGTTTATTTTGTCGTTCAGATCCTGTTTACACGGCCACCAATCACGTGCGCCATAAGGTTCGGAAAGCGTCCACATAACCGGTATTCCATTATGAGTGGAGGTTGCAAAGGCTGTGAAACCGTGTACGGGAGGCGCGCCGGAATAGGTTATTTCTACAGTGCCCTGTGTTCCTGATAATTGAGGGTTGGGAAAAGTGATTACCAATTCATTGTTTCCGTTTTGTTGATATGTTAGATCTACCCCTCCTTTTTTTACACTGCTTACCGTCATTTCGTTAGCCAGATCAAAGGTGATGGTATTCATGTCTTCCAGTGCCGTAAATGTAGTTGTGATCTTGCCGGCGATGAAATATACGGCCGGGTCAACGGTAAATTCGAGTTTGTGATAAGTGATGTCGTAGTTTTGGGTATTAGGGTTTTCCCTGAACTCCATGCGCCCTGCAGCAGCTTTCATTTCGGCATGTACTAATTGCTGAAGGTTCTTTTTGTTTTGCTGTGAAAACCCAAAGGAAGTAATAAGCAATGCTAAAAGTAGGGCAGTTTTCTTCATGTTTTTTCGGGAATCTTTCAAATTTAGGAAATAATTTAATCTGTGAATGGGGTTTGATTAAATATTAATGGATTATTGATGCGGGATATGCTCAACTTTCATTGTACGCTTTAAAATTTAATGAAACAATTCCTTAAATTTGCTCACTTTAAAAATCAAAACGTATGTTACAGATAGCTTTTATCAGAGAAAATCAGGAAAAGGTAATTCAGGCGTTGGCGAAAAGAAATTTAGATGCCGGCGAAATGGTTGCGAATGTGGTAGCATTGGACGAAAAACGTCGTGCGACCCAAGTAGAATTGGATAACATTTTAGCTGAATCCAACAAGCTTTCCAAAGATATCGGCGAACTGATGAAAAATGGTGAAAAAGCCAAAGCGGAGATTTTAAAGGAAAAATCAACTCAATTGCGTGAAAAAGGAAAAGAACTTTCCGAAGCGTTGAACGCGGTTTCAGAAGAACTTACCCAGGAATTATATAAATTACCGAATACTCCTGCGGATATTGTTCCGAATGGAAAAACACCTGATGATAATGAGAATGTTTTTCAGGAAGGAGAAATTCCGGTCTTGCATGAAGGCGCCTTGCCACATTGGGAACTGATTAAAAAATACGATATCGTAGACTTTGAATTGGGAACGAAAATTACGGCTCCCGGATTCCCGGTATACAAAGGAAAAGGTGCAAAACTTCAAAGAGCTTTGATCTCTTATTTCCTTGATAAAAATACGGATGCAGGGTACCGCGAGTTTCAGGTGCCACATTTGGTAAATGAAGCGTCCGGATACGGAACAGGGCAGTTGCCGGATAAAGAAGGACAGATGTACCACGATGCAAAAGACGATTTATATCTGATCCCGACTGCTGAGGTTCCGGTAACCAACATTTTCAGAGACGTGATTTTACAGGAGAATGAATTGCCTGTTTTGGCAACAGCTTATACGCCTTGTTTCAGAAGAGAAGCAGGCTCTTGGGGAGCACATGTACGCGGACTCAACCGTTTGCACCAATTTGATAAAGTGGAAATCGTTCGTATTGAGCATCCTGAGAAATCACACGAAGCTTTAGATGGAATGGTGGAACATGTAAAAGTTTTGCTGCAGGAATTGAAATTACCATACCGTATTTTACGTCTTTGTGGCGGCGACATGGGATTTGCTTCGGCATTAACCTATGATTTCGAAGTGTTTTCAACGGCGCAGGATCGTTGGTTGGAGATTTCTTCGGTTTCTAACTTCGAAACGTTCCAGGCGAACCGTTTGAAATTACGTTTCAAAGGAAAAGACGGTAAAACCCAATTAGCACATACCTTAAACGGAAGTTCATTGGCATTACCACGTGTATTGGCGGGAATATTGGAAAATTACCAGACGCCGGAAGGAATCGTAATTCCCGAAGTGTTGCGCAAATACACCGGTTTCGATATTATCGACTAAGAACAATAGTGCAGATAAATAAAAAGCAGACTGAGAGGTCTGCTTTTTTATTATGCATCTTTTATGGTTTTGCTGTTGCTACATCTAATCCAACACCAATTACGTTAGGTAGATAAGGGCCATGAAAAGAATTGGAAACCGTTAGTTTGTAATATCCTTTGGCCAACTTTGAGTGTTCCTTGATTTTATAGCTTAGATCACAAATGTCGCCTATACAACTGCCTATTTCCTTTCCTGCACTGTCTTTGATTTTTAGATCAATTCTGAATATTTCTTTTTTTCCTGAAGGGTCGGTTATTTCAAAATCCAACGGAACGCTAGGAAACTGATAATCATACACGTGACTGAATTTAAAAATAAGATCATAGGTTTTGCTGTCGTCAGAAATGGTAAAATCATAGGTTCTAACATCGGTCTGAACCCATCGGTTGTCTGGAAATTCATCATCAAATTTGCTGTAAACATCGGCTTTGCTGCAGGAAATCAAAAGAGCGAAAACGCTGAATAGGAGTAATTGTTTCATTATCACCGGTTTTAAAGGTTGATTTTTTATTTATCCGAACAATTCCGACACGACATCTTCGATCTTAGCTACCAATTTTACATCGATAAGCGTGTTTTTCAGCGATATCTTGTTGTATTTGGAAACAAAGATGGTTGAAAATCCAAGTTTTTCCGCTTCCTGGATTCGTTGTTCCACGCGGTTTACCGGACGGATTTCACCTGAAAGTCCCACTTCTCCTGCAAAACAGAAATTCTTTTCTACCGGAATGTCTTCGTTGGACGACAGTATCGCGGCCACTACAGCTAAATCAATGGCCGGGTCGTCTACTGAAATTCCTCCGGTCACATTCAGGAATACGTCTTTGGAGCCCAAATGAAAACCAGCTCTTTTTTCCAACACGGCTAAAATCATGTTGAGACGCTTAGCGTTGTAACCCGTAGTGCTACGTTGTGGTGTTCCGTAAACAGCGGTCGAAACCAAAGCCTGTATTTCTATCATCAGCGGTCGCATACCTTCTAAAGTGGAAGCAATCGCCGTTCCCGAAAGTTCTTCGTCTTTGTGTGAAATCAAAATCTCAGACGGATTCGCCACTTCACGTAATCCGGAGCCCTGCATTTCATAAATCCCTAATTCGGCAGTAGAGCCAAAACGGTTTTTTAACGAGCGCAAAATGCGGTATACGTGGTTACGGTCGCCTTCAAACTGTAAAACGGTATCCACCATGTGTTCCAGAATCTTCGGCCCGGCAATGTTACCGTCTTTGGTAATATGTCCGATTAGGATTACAGGTGTATTGGTTTCCTTTGCAAATTTTATCAGTTCGGCGGTAGTCTCCCGAATCTGCGAAATACTTCCTGCCGAAGATTCAATATAATCCGTATGCAAGGTTTGAATCGAATCGATAATCACGATTTCCGGCTCGATCTCTTCAATCTGTCGGAAGATATTTTGCGTTTTGGTTTCGGTCAGGATGTAACAATTGTCGCTATTAGAGGTAATTCTTTCAGCGCGCATCTTGATCTGTTTCTGACTCTCTTCTCCAGAAACGTAAAGCGTTTTATAAGGTAATTTTAGTGAAATCTGTAATAGGAGTGTACTTTTTCCAATACCTGGTTCGCCACCCAAAAGCGTTAAGGAGCCGGGTACAAGTCCGCCACCCAAAACCCGGTTCAGCTCACCGTCCGTGGTGTCTAACCGGATTTCTTCGGCAGAATCGATTTCGTTGACTTTTAATGGTTTAGTAGCTCTTTTAACCGCTGAGGTTTCGGTTTTCCAGGCCACTTTTTCTTCTTTGTGAATGACTTCTTCAACAATGGTATTCCACGCTTTACAAGAGGTGCATTGTCCCTGCCATTTGGCAAATTGGGTGCCGCAACTCTGGCAAAAAAAGGAGGTTTTTATTTTGGACATTATTATTGTTTCGGTTGTTCAACAGGGGTTTCTGTCGGTGTTTCGGTTGGCGTTTCGGTTGGCGTTTCTGCCGGGGCATCTGTTGGTTGTTCTTCTGTTACTTCGTTCTTGCCTTTTTTGCCTTTTTTCAGCTGTCCTTTGATAGCATCAGCACGTTCCAGCATCATGTCTTTAGTAAGGTCACGGATCGGAGATAATCCGAAGGCGGTCATAAAGGCTTTCTGTGCTTTGCCCGGTTCGCCAGTATTGTCATAATACATTGCTTTGTGGTAATCAGCCAACATGGTTTTAGGGTAGTTTTTCTTTGCCAATTCGGAAAGCGGCAGAAAATCTTCGTAGTTTTTGTTTTTCATGATGGCAGCCTCAATAGCTTTAAAATCGGACAGTCGGATTCGTGGCATGAAGCCCAGTTTTTTCTGTATGTTCGTGTACTTGTCTATTAAATATTGCGTGTGTCCTTTTTCCAGTTTTCCTAATTTCTCCTGGAATTCATTCATCGAAATCGGCTGATATCCTTCAAAAATAGCTGCGATGGCATTGTTAATGGCAAACGGAACCAGCGAGTAGTGGGATGTATTTTTAAAATCGTCAAAATTGTATTTTACGAAATCGGTTTTCACGGCTTTAGCGCCTTCATCGAGCACTTTAATACGATCTCTCATGTCTTTTAAATCGCCATCGGCCGTAGCTAAATAGTAAAAAATCGGTTTTTGGGCGATTTTAAGTCGGTCCGGGATTCGGGTTTCCATTTCGGCCGGTAATTCCGGGCTAAGACATAAGTAGGCATTGAAAACCGGATTGTCTTTGTACAGATAGGCGTTTAAAAAAGAAGCTGTCAAATCATGTCCGACAATCATGCGGAAAGGCGCAACACGAAATTTTTTCTCTAAGTAAGGCAGTAATTCGATGCCGATGAACTCGAAGAATTTTGCTCCTTGTTCGGTCGGAAGTCCGTCTTCGTCAAATTGACTGTCGTATTCACGTTCATTGCTTTTATTTTGGTTGATTCCGACGATGATCACTTCGGGAAGATCGTCCCAGTAAGCGCCGTATTTCATAGTTCCCATTACGGGGTCCAGTAAAAATTCACTATCCAAAACCACGAAAATCGGGTATTTTTTATCCTTAGCTGATTCATAAGATGGAGGCAGAATGATGCTAATATCGCGGGCAACGCCTAATTTTTGAGATTCAAACGGTTCGTCAAAGCGCTGAGCAAACAAGGAACCCGTTATAAGCGTGAGAAGTAGGAGCAATTTGGTTTTCATGTAATTTACTGTATTTAGCTGTTAAAATAGAACAGCAATATAGTAAATTATTTTTTGCGATTGAAAACGGGTAAAAGTAAAAACGAGATACCGCCCAAAACTACTATAAGCGCCGTTTGTGAAGACCATAGAATCCAGCCAAATGCAGTCCCGGCTGTTTCCGGAATATTGTAAAGCAAAAGGATTTGGGCAATCATTAACGGGAAGGCGCCAAATCCTCCGTTGGTGAAGGTTACGGCTAAGCTTCCCACGACAAATGCGGTAACGATTACACCAAGAGTGATGCCGCTTGTTTCAGGTAAAGCGTATACTGCCGAATAAAATGTCAATACATAGGAAATCCAAATCACTGCCGTATAGATCATGAACGGAACCCGATTTGGCATTTTGAAGGTGCTTAAAAGTCCTTCGATCAAGCCGGCCACTTTTTCTTTGATGAATACGATCGGTTTCCAATTGGAATAAATAAAAAGCAAAACAACGCTCACAAATCCAAACACACCGACGAATCCAATGTAAATTAGCTGTTCTACAGGGATTATACCGGAAAGGAAGGTTTGCAGCTGGTCAAATTGGAGTATAAGTGCCGTAAGGATGAATCCGATGAGAATGAACAAATCAATGACACGTTCGGCAATAATGGTTCCGAAAGCTTTATCGAAAGGAATGTCGTTGTATTTTTTGAGTACCAATGCACGCGAAACTTCTCCTGAGCGTGGAACCGTATAGTTCATCAGATAGCCGATGCATACCGCGGAAAAATTATTAGGGAAATTGGAAAGATAACCCATGTGCTCAAGACTGTAACGCCAACGGTAGCCTCGGGCCGCCAGACTGACAACGGAAAAGAAGGATGAAATCGCGATGAAACCATAGTTCGCATTTTTGAAATAGCCCTTCATTTCATCCAATTGCGCGTCGGTAAACTTATTGTAAGTATAACAAACCAAAAAAACTCCCAACAGAAGCGGGAGTACAATTCCAAGTGTTTTTTTTACTTTTTCGTTCAAGCTTATCTTAAAGAATTGTCATGCTCGTTAGGGAACACTAAGGCTGGTTTGAAGGTTTTAGCCTCTTCGCAGGTTAGGATTCCGTAAGCAATGATGATAATGATATCACCCTTATGAACTTTGCGGGCAGCCGGTCCGTTCAAAGTGATTTCACCGCTATTTCTTGGTCCGGTGATGGCGTAAGTTTCCAGACGTTCCCCGTTATTCAGGTTTACGATGGATACTTTTTCGCCTTCATAAATGTTGGAAGCTTCCATTAGAGCTTCGTCAATGGTAATACTACCGATGTAGTTTAAATCAGCTCCAGTCACCTTAACGCGGTGAATCTTGGATTTAACAACGTGAATTTGCATACTGCAAAGTTATATCAATTTAGTGAAATATTATCTATTAATCGGATGTTGTTTACGAAAAGCGCTATAAAACCACGGTACTTTCGGGTTTTGCTTTTTCTTTTGCAGGGTAATAGCGTGGCTTCGTCGGCGATTTCAAAATACTCCAGCTGGAAATTCGGGTGTTTTTTGAATTCGTTCGTAACAAAATCGGTAACTTCTTTTGTTGAATGTTTTTCGAATTTCGTTTTTGCCAGTTTTAAGGTTTTGTAGATGAAGGCTGCTTCTGCCCGTGCTTCTTCCGAAAGACGTTCATTGCGCGAGCTCATGGCCAGTCCGTTGGGTTCGCGGTGGATGGGGCAGCCGTGAATCTGTACCGGGAGACGGTGTTTTTCAACCATCTTTTTTACAATCTGTAATTGCTGGAAGTCCTTTTCGCCAAAATAAGCATTGTCGGGCATTACGATTTCCAACAGTTTTTTAACAATTGTCCCCACGCCGTCAAAATGACCCGGACGATGAGCGCCCTCCATTTGAAATTCCAAGCCGTCGTAATTGAAGGAGGTCGATATTGTGTTGCCTTCATACATGTCTTCCACGGTAGGGGCAAAAACGATAATGCCGTCGGAAAGTGTTTTTATTTTTTCAACATCACGCTCCAGTGTTCTGGGGTATTTTTCCAGATCCTCAGCGTTGTTGAACTGGGTAGGATTGACAAATATACTTACCACTGTTATTGTGTTGTTTTTTAGAGATTCCTTCATCAGTGACAAATGTCCCTGGTGTAAGGCCCCCATGGTAGGAACAAAGCCGATTTTGGTTTTTTGAGAACGAGCGGTTGTCAAATGTGCCGCTAAATCAGACTTTTTATTGAAGATTAACATTTTCTTCCGGTTTAAATTCAGTGCAAACTTACTATTTTGTCAAATAACTGCATAAATTTTTGTAATTTTGCCTGTTTTTTGTACCCAATTTTTAAAAATAAATTACAAATGGAGGATAAGAGGATATTGTATGTATCATCTGAAGTAGTGCCTTACTTGGCTGAAAATGAGGTTTCTTTAATGTCGTACGACGTGCCTAAAATGATCAACGATCAAGGAGGCCAGATACGCATTTTCATGCCCAGATACGGAAATATTAATGAGCGCAGGCATCAGTTGCATGAAGTGATTCGATTGTCGGGAATGAATTTGGTGGTGAACGATATGGATATGCCTTTAATTATTAAAGTTGCTTCGATTCCGAAAGAACGAATTCAGGTTTATTTTATTGATAACGACGAATATTTCAAGCGCAAGGCCACTTTCACCGACGAAGAAGGCGTGCTGTACCCGGATAATGACGAACGTGCCATTTTCTTTGCGAAAGGTGTTGTGGAAACGGTTAAGAAACTTAACTGGGTTCCGGATATCATTCATGTTCACGGCTGGATGGCAGCAATGTTGCCGGTATATATGAAGCATTTTTACAAAAATGAGGCGCTTTTTGCAGATACTAAAATCGTAACATCAGTGTACGGTCAGTCTTTTGACGGTACATTGGATATGGAGATGCTTAAAAAAGTGACTTTTGATAATGTTCCGCAAGATGCGGTTGCTGATTTGGCTGAACCGAATTTTGAGAATATCATGAAAGCTTCGATTTTGCATTCGGATGCGGTAATTATCGCATCGGAGGATGTGTCTCCAAGTTTAACAAAATTTATAGAAACTTCAAACAAACCTTTTTTACCTTTCGTCTCGAAAGATCAATTTGCAGAAATGTATACTAATTTCTACAAAACACAGGTTTTATAATAAACGGATTTTACATAAACATGAATAAACTTTCATTAGTTAAGAGGATTTTATTGTTGGTTCCCATTGTTTTCCTTGCTTCTTGCGATAAGGAATTCAATACTATAGGTTCAGATATTGTTGGTAACGATTATTTTCAGTTTGATAAGGCAACTTATGAGGTGAAAACCAATAATTACCTGACCGGTCCGGTGCAGACAAACAATCTTACCCTAAATTCCCTTGGAACTTATACAGATCCTGCTTTTGGGACAACTACATCTCACTTTGTGACACAGGCCGAACTGCAGGTTTCCAATGTTACTGTGAATACCAATCCTGTAATTGATTCGGTTTGGGTCTATGTTCCTTTCTATAATACCGATAAGGGAACTAATGCTGACGGTACCAAAAAATATGAGTTGGATTCGGTTTACCCGGCTCCTAAAGATGTGGATTTGACTACCAAAAAGTTCAAGCTGAAAGTTTATGAAAACGGGTACTATTTGGGAACATACAATCCAAATAATACGGGAGGGGCAGAGCGCCATTTTTCTGATGAGAAGGGTAAGGTGGAAAATGTTAAGTTAGGGGCTGATGCCAATAATGAAGATATTGTTAACGGCGCGTATTTAAATAATAGTGCAGACACTGCTGAAAATGAAGAGTTTTTCTTTAGCAATAAGGAAAGAATTATTTATAAGACCAATGGTAGTGGAGATTTTGTGAATTCTTCGGGTGATGTAATCGATCCCTCCAATATTGAAGATCGTGTAGTTAAGGAGCGTTTTGTGCCGGGGATTTGGTTGAATCTTAACAAAGAATACTTTGAGAAAAGGATTTTAAAAGCGCCGGCCAGTAAGTTGGCGAATAATAATGCATTCAAAGAGTATTTCAGAGGATTGTATTTTAAGGTGGAATCAAATGGTGGAGAGGGAGCTATGGCTTCATTGGATTTTACCAAAGGGTATATAAAGATGACTTACAAAATGGATCAGGCTACTGATGACGATAATGACCCTACGACTCCGACAGCCACCCGTCTGAAAAGATATTTAGTGATTAAACTGGGCGGAAATTGTGTTAATTTCTTTGATAGCAGTCCTACTTTGGCGCCAAATCCTATGCAGAGACTGCGTTTAAAAGGGGGTAATGGTTCGGCAGCGTATATTGACCTTTTTGGTGAAGACGGACCCGATGCAGGTACCGTTCCGGATGAGTTGGAAACTTTGCGTGCTAATGGCTGGATGATCAATGAAGCGAACCTTACTTTTTATGTTGATGGAACACTTGACGGTATGGGTAAATCAGGTCAGATTGAACCAAACAGGATCTATCTTTACGATTATAAGAACAAAAGACCGGTAGTGGATTATTATGCGGACGGTTCAACCAACAGTGCTAATCCTAAGTACAATAAAAGAGGATTTGGAGGTATAATTGAAAAAGATGCAAACGGAAACGGGTTTAAATATAAGGTTAGGGTAACGGAGTACATTAAGAGTCTTATAAAGCATAAAGATTCAACCAACTACAGACTTGGAATTGCTGTTTCTGAAAACATAAATCTTTCAACGAATGCATACAGAAAGCCTGCAAGTGGTCAGCCAACGGAAATTATTCCGCTATCGTCGGTGTTAAGTCCCCTTGGAACGATTTTGTATGGCCCTGAAAGTGAAGATCCGGAAAAAAGACTTAAATTAGAGATTTACTATACAAAACCTGACTAATTATGTGTGGAATTGTTGGATATATAGGTCACAGAGATGCTTATCCTGTGATCATTAAAGGATTAAAGAGATTAGAGTACCGAGGTTATGACAGTGCCGGTTTGGTTTTGTGTGAAGATGGAAAGTTTAATCTTTCCAAGACAAAAGGAAAAGTTTCCGATCTGGAAGCCAAAGCTGCAAAAGAATTGTCTTTAAAAGGTACTGTAGGTATGGGGCATACGCGTTGGGCTACACACGGAGTGCCTAATGATGTGAATTCCCATCCTCATTTTTCGAATTCAGGCGAATTGGTGATCATCCATAATGGGATTATCGAAAACTATGAGCCGCTTAAAAAGGAATTGATTAACAGAGGATATGTTTTTCATTCAGATACCGATACGGAGGTTTTGGTAAACCTTATCGAGGAGGTACAGAAGAAAGACAATCTTAAATTAGGGAAAGCAGTTCAGGTTGCTTTGAATCAGGTAATCGGTGCATACGCTATCGCAGTGATGGATACGAAATCACCCGAGGAAATGGTCGTGGCCCGTTTAGGAAGTCCTTTAGCAATTGGAATCGGTGAAGATGAGTTCTTCGTGGCTTCAGATGCTTCTCCTTTTATAGAGTATACTACGAATGCTATTTATCTTGAAGATGAAGAAATGGCGATCGTTCGTTTGCATAAACCGATGAAGGTTCGCAAAATCAAAGACGATACTTTGGTTGACCCTTATATTCAGCAGCTTCAAATGAATTTGGAGCAGATTGAAAAAGGAGGTTACGATCACTTCATGTTAAAAGAGATTTATGAGCAGCCAAGTGTGATCAAAGATACCTACAGAGGTCGTTTGCATGCCAATAAAGGTATTATCCAAATGGCCGGTGTAGAAGATAATCTTGAAAAATTCACAAATGCTAACCGTATTCTGATCGTTGCCTGCGGAACTTCGTGGCACGCCGGATTGGTTGCGGAATATATTATAGAGGAATTTGCCCGTATATCGGTGGAAGTGGAATATGCTTCTGAATTCCGTTATCGTAATCCTATTATATATCCGGATGATGTGGTGATCGCAATTTCGCAATCGGGAGAAACTGCCGATACTTTAGCGGCGATTAAGTTGGCTAAGGAAAAAGGTGCGTTTGTATTCGGAGTATGTAATGTGGTAGGTTCGTCTATTTCGCGTGAAACCCATGCGGGTGCTTATACGCATGCCGGTCCGGAAATCGGAGTGGCTTCTACAAAAGCGTTCACAACACAGATTACGGTATTGACTATGATCGCCCTTCGTTTGGCAAAAGCAAAAGGCACGATGAACAATTCCGATTACCAGCGTTATTTGCTTGAACTGGAGTTGATCCCGGAGAAAGTGGAAGAGGCATTACAGACCAATGATGTGGCAAAACAAATTGCGGAAATATATAAAGATGCGCCTAATTGTCTTTATTTAGGACGTGGATATAATTTCCCTGTTGCCTTGGAAGGTGCTTTGAAATTAAAAGAGATATCTTATATACATGCAGAAGGTTATCCTGCTGCCGAAATGAAACACGGTCCGATCGCCTTGATCGACGAGCACATGCCGGTGGTGGTGATTGCGCCTAAGCAGAATCATTACGATAAAGTAGTAAGTAACATTCAGGAGATCAAAGCCCGTAGCGGAAAAATCATTGCTGTGGTTACTAAAGGCGATACTCAGGTACGTGCATTGGCGGATCACGTGATTGAAATTCCGGACACATCGGAGGCGTTAACACCATTGTTGACTACGATCCCGTTGCAATTACTTTCGTATCATATTGCAGTGATGCGGGAATGTAATGTCGATCAGCCGAGAAATCTTGCGAAATCGGTTACAGTAGAATAGTAAAAAAGGCGGATTTTCAGGGTCCGCTTTTTTTATTGTAAAAAATTCAAAAATTAATTTTCGTTTTTTGCATTTAAAAACTATCTTTGCGCTCTGAAAAAAGAGGTTTTTTCAAGAAACGTAAATAGCTGTTTAATAAATACATAAGCAATGTCTAAAGTTACAGGAAAAGTTGCACAGATTATCGGACCGGTAGTTGACGTGGTATTCAACACGCAAAATGCCGAACTTCCAAAAATTTATGATTCATTAGAAATCATTAAAAAAGACGGTTCAAAATTAGTACTTGAAGTACAGTCTCACGTTGGTGAAGATACAGTTCGTACTATTTCGATGGATTCAACGGATGGTTTAAGTAGAGGTACGGAAGTGGTTTCAACGGGTAATCCAATCCAGATGCCAATCGGAAAAGATATCTACGGTCGTTTATTTAATGTAATCGGAGACGCTATTGATGGTCTTGGAGATTTGCCAAAAGAAGGTGAGAATGGTTTACCGATCCACCGTCAGGCTCCAAAATTCGAAGATTTATCAACTTCAACAGAAGTTTTATTTACAGGTATCAAAGTAATCGATTTGATTGAGCCTTATGCAAAAGGAGGTAAAATTGGATTGTTTGGTGGTGCAGGAGTAGGTAAAACGGTATTGATCCAGGAGTTGATCAACAATATTGCAAAAGGTCACGGTGGTCTTTCTGTATTCGCAGGAGTAGGTGAAAGAACACGTGAAGGAAATGACTTACTTCGTGAGATGTTAGAGTCAGGTATTATCAAATACGGTGATGATTTCATGCACTCTATGGAAAATGGAGGATGGGATTTATCAAAAGTTGATAAGCCAGGAATGAGAGAGTCTAAAGCTACTTTCGTTTTCGGTCAGATGAATGAGCCACCAGGAGCTCGTGCTCGTGTTGCATTATCTGGTCTTTCTATCGCTGAATATTTCCGTGATGGAGCAGGTGAAGGTCAAGGAAAAGATGTATTATTCTTCGTTGATAATATCTTCCGTTTTACACAGGCAGGTTCTGAGGTATCGGCGTTATTAGGTCGTATGCCATCTGCGGTAGGTTACCAACCAACATTGGCAACTGAGATGGGGGTAATGCAGGAGCGTATTACTTCAACTAAAAAAGGATCTATTACTTCAGTACAGGCAGTTTACGTACCTGCAGATGACTTAACTGACCCGGCACCGGCAACAACGTTTGCTCACTTAGATGCTACAACAGTATTGTCTCGTAAGATTGCTGAGTTAGGTATTTATCCTGCGGTAGATCCATTGGATTCTACTTCTCGTATCCTTACTCCGGAAATTTTGGGTAAAGAGCACTACGCTTGTGCGCAAAGAGTAAAAGAGATTCTACAGAAATACAAACAATTACAGGATATCATCGCGATCTTAGGTATGGAAGAGTTATCTGAAGAAGATAAATTAGCTGTATCAAGAGCTCGTCGTGTTCAACGTTTCTTGTCTCAGCCGTTCCACGTAGCGGAGCAGTTTACTGGTATCCCTGGAGTATTGGTTGATATCAAAGATACTATCAAAGGATTTAACATGATCATCGACGGTGAGTTAGATCACTTACCTGAGGCAGCGTTCAACTTGAAAGGTACCATCGAAGATGCTATCGAGGCTGGACAGAAAATGTTAGCAGAAGCATAATCTAGTATGCAGTAAGCAGTCGCGGTGAACAGTCACTGGCAATTGTAAGCTGTAAACTGTAAACTAAAGAATATGATTTTAGAAATTGTATCACCGGAAGCCACATTATTCAAAGGAGAAGTTACTTCGGTAGCGGTTCCGGGAGTAAATGGCGAGTTCCAGATGTTAAACAACCACGCACCTATCGTGTCGTTGTTAGGAAAAGGGAACGTGAAAATTGTAGGTTCGGGATTGAAGATCGCAAAAGAATTTGCGACTAAATTCAACAAAGTAAACGAACAGACATTTTGGTTGCCTATCGAATCGGGAACGATCGAAATGAATGACAATAAAGTAATTGTTTTAGCGGACTAAGACAATTGAACCCGAGCGTAGCGAACTGCACGCAGTAAAATAAGGAAAAAAGTCTCGAGAAATCGGGACTTTTTTTATAACATGCAACAACAGAAAAAGGGCTCAGACAGTTTTAAAAAGAAAGGCCTGCTGTTTTCAAAGTATAAATTAACAAAGGAATATGAGTTTAATACAAATTCAATGTTTAAATTTATAGCTTATTTGTACCAATGAGACTCAATTTCGCTTTCATACTGCTTTTCTTCTCGCTAACCGTTTTCGCACAGAACGAACAGTTGGCGCAGAATTATTTTGACCGTGGCGAATTTGAAAAGGCCATCGTGGTTTACGAGGATGTACTAAAAGCACAGCCGTACAATTATGCGGTCTTACTAAAGACAATCGCTTGTTATCAGCAGTTAAAGCAATACGACAAAGCGGAACAACTTATTCAGAATCGTATCGAGAAAATGAAGATCGACAATCTTTATGTCGAATTGGGGTACAATTATCAGTTGCAGAAAAATCAGGAGAAAGCCAATAAGTATTATGACATCGCTTTAGATAAGATACGCGAAAATCCGAATAACACGTATGGAATCGCCTACGCGTTTGAACAGAAAGTCTTGGTCGAACGGGCGATTCAGGCGTATGAAATCGGTAAAAAAGCCAATCCGCAGTTTAATTTCGATTACCAGATGGCTTTATTGCAGGGACAATTGGGCAATATGGAACTGATGACGGATAAACTTCTGGATTTTGCATTCACCAATCCGGCAAACCTTCCGTTGGTGCAAAACCAGCTTACCCGATTCATAACCGAAGACGCCAGCGAAAGTTTCAATTCTTATTTAAAAAAGGCATTGTTGCTTCGCACTCAGAAAACGCAGGATATCTTCTGGAATCAGTTTCTGAGTTGGTATTTTGTGCAGCAAAAAGAATTCGGAAAAGCATTCGTACAGGAAAAAGCAATTTTTAAGCGTTCACCGGACAATTTCTTTACCATTATTAACTTGGCCAAACTCGCAATTCAGGAAGACGAAACCGAAACGGCAACAGAAATACTACAGTTCATTCTGGATAGTACACAGGATCTGGAACTGCAGATGGAAGCACACCATCAGTTGCTTACCATGCAAATAAGAAAAGCACCTGAAAAAGACTATCCGGCGATAAAAGACAAATTGGCTTTGCTGTTGAAAAAGTACGGCATATCACCTTATTCACTGCATCTGCAAACGCTCTCGGCTCATTTCGACGCTTTTTATCTAAAACAGTTCGAGCCGGCAAAGATGACCCTGGAAAAAGCATTGGCCTTGCCGTTGAACAATTACCAGAAAGCAGAGGTGAAAGATGAATTGGCTGATATTTTACTGTTGAACGAAAAATTCAATCAGGCGATTATTTATTATGGCCAGATTGAAGACGATCTGAAAAACGACGAAATCGGGCATCAGGCGAGTCTGAAAATGGCCAAAGCGAGTTATTTTAAAGGGGATTTCGAATGGGCGCAAAAACAGTTCAAAGTACTTAAGTCATCGTCATCTCAATTAATTGCCAATGATGCGCTGGAATTGTTCTTGCTCATCAGCGACAATACGGTAGAAGACAGTACGCAGGTCGCTTTAAAGAAATTCGCTAAAGCGGACTTCAAATTATACCAAAACAAAACTACCGAGGCGCTGGCCGCGTTTAAAACGATTTTACAAGAGCACAAAGGCCAGTCGATAGAAGACGAAACCTTGCTGAAAATCGGACAATTGTATGAAAAGCAAAACGATTTCCAACAGGCTTTAGTTTATTATCAACGCATCCTCGATGATCACAAAGAAAGCATCTACACCGATGAAGCCCTGTTTTACTCGGCAGAAATTTACCGAAAGAATATCGTAGACGTCGAAAAAGCAAAAGCACTTTACGAAAAGGTGATCTTCAACCATCAGGACAGCATCCATTTTGTCGATGCCCGGACGAATTTCAGAAAACTGAGAGGGGATACGAACTTATAACGTGAGGGATAAGGGACAAGGGAGAAGAGAAAAGAAGCAGGAGACAAGATAGGATCAAATAACCAAATCAACCGATCCATCAATAACCAATTCGAGAATAAACAAATCCACAAACAAACGAATACACAAATATGATAATCTACAATGTAACCATAAATATACACGAAAGCGTTCATGATCAATGGATGGACTGGATGCAAAACAAGCACATCGCGGATGTTTTGGCAACCGGAAAATTCACTTCGGCGCGCATGGTAAAAGTATTGGTCGAAGAAGAAATGGGCGGGGTAACCTATTCCGTTCAGTATACCACCGACAGTAAAGAAACCCTGCAGCGATATTACGACGAAGACGCGCCAAGACTTCGCGAGGAAGGATTCCGATTGTTCGGCGATAAGATGCTGGCCTTCCGTACGGAACTGGAATTGATTTCAGAGCATTAATAAAAGCCAAATCGGAGCTTTCTAAAAAATAACAAAATAAAGTCCCTTAGGCCTTGGCGTCTTCGTGGCAGATGAATATGGATAAAGTAAAAGCAAAAAAACACCTCGGGCAGCATTTCCTCAACGACGAAAGCATCGCGAAAGACATAGCCGATACCCTGACGCTGAAAGGATACATGAACGTATTGGAAATCGGACCGGGCATGGGTGTGCTTACCAAATATTTATTGGACAAACCCATCGATACCTATGTCATCGAAATCGATACCGAATCAGTGGCGTATCTTGATGCCCATTATCCTAAGTTACACGGGAAAATTATCTCCAAGGATTTTCTGAAATACAATATCAAAGAAGTTTTTAACGATGAGCCTTTCGCCATCATCGGAAACTTCCCCTATAATATTTCGACCCAGATCGTGTTCCGAACCCTGGAACTGCGTGACCAGATCCCTGAATTTTCAGGAATGTTCCAAAAAGAAGTAGCCGAACGCATCTGTTCCAAAAAAGGGAGCAAAGTGTACGGTATTTTGTCGGTTTTGGCACAGGCCTTTTACGATGTGGAATACCTGTTCACCGTAAGTGAGCATGTATTTACCCCACCGCCAAAAGTAAAATCGGGTGTGATGCGTATGATCCGCAAGGAAAACTACTCCTTACCGTGTGATGAAAAGCTTTTTTACAATGTGGTGAAAACATCCTTCAACCAGCGACGAAAAACGCTTAGAAATAGCTTAAAATCGCTGAATCTGTCGGATAAGTTGCGAGAAGATAGTATCTTTGACCTCCGTCCCGAACAGCTTTCGGTAGAACAATTCATAGAACTTACGCAAAAAATAGGAGCCGATGGAGTTTAAATTCAGCAAAGAACTAATTCAGGAATTAGAGCAACTCATTCAGAATAAGAACGACCAGCAACTGGAAGTTTTACTGAATGACCTGCACCATGCTGATATTGCCGAAATCCTTGACGAATTGGATTTCGATGAAGCTACCTATATTTTCAAAGTGCTGGATTCCGAGAAAACCGCGGAAATCCTGTTGGAACTGGAAGACGATTTGCGTGAGAATATCTTACGCCGCCTTTCACCCAAAGAAATTGCTGAAGAGCTGGACGAGTTGGATACCGACGACGCGGCCGACATTATCGCGGAACTTCCGCAATCCAAAAAAGAGGAAGTAATCCTTGAGCTGGAAGACGTAGAGCACGCCAAAGACATTGTCGAGCTTTTGCGCTACGACGAAGATACTGCCGGGGGTCTGATGGGGAAAGAGTTGGTGAAAGTCAACGAAAACTGGAACGTGCTCACCTGCGTCAAAGAAATGCGTCAACAGGCCGAACACGTAACCCGGGTACATTCCATCTATGTAGTGGATGACGAAGACCGTCTGAAAGGCCGTTTATCACTAAAAGACTTATTGACCACGTCCACGAAAACCCCGATCAGCGAGGTTTATATCAAAAAAGTAGATTACGTAAAAGTAGACACCCCCGATGTCGAAGTAGCCCGTATCATGCAAAAATATGACCTGGAAGCCATTCCGGTTGTGGATGAAATGGGACGACTGGTGGGCAGAATTACCATCGACGATATTATCGATGTAATTAAAGAAGAGGCCGATCAGGATTACCAGTTGGCAGCCGGTATCTCGCAGGACGTTGAGGCGGATGACAGCATTCTGGAACTGACACGAGCGCGTTTGCCTTGGTTGGTATTGGCATTATTCGGCGGATTCATCAGCGTGAAAGTGCTGGGTCTTTTCGAACCCGCCATGGAATCGCACAAAGCCTTATTTTTCTTTACGCCATTAATTGCTGCGATGGGGGGTAATGTTGGGGTGCAATCTTCGGCGATCATCGTACAGGGTTTGGCCAACAATGCCATTACGGGCAGTATCGTGCAGCGACTGCTAAAAGAACTGTCCTTGAGTTTACTGAACGGACTGATTTTGGCAGCCATCCTCTTTTCGGGAAGTTATTTTCTGTTGGGATACGAAATCCATATTGGGATCACCGTTACCGTGGCGCTATTATCGGTTATCATCATTGCTTCTTTAAACGGGACCTTCATTCCCATTATTCTTAATAAATACGGCATCGACCCCGCTTTGGCTACCGGGCCGTTCATCACTACCAGCAACGACATTCTCGGGATTTTGATTTATTTCAGCATTGCCCGTGTGATTCTTGGGTTTTAAATTCTTGGGGGCAGTTATAAATTCAATGGGACACTTACTGAAAAGTTAAAGCCGTCAAAGTCGAACAGTTTTTCATAGTATACGGATGTGTTCACATAGGAAATCAATTTCGTTTTTGGATGAAATGATTTGGAAATACCGACTTCATAATTGTAAATGTCCGGGCTGTAGTAGCTGATTTCCGCGTAAGGATAAATCCCAATGTCGTCAATTTGTTTCCCGACTCCAAAAAAACCTCCATTTTGATTGGAATCCTGCGTTTTCAAAAGGTCATAGCCTGCATAGAAATTGGCAATCTTATGGGCAAAAAAGCAATATTTCAAAGAGTAATTCTGAAATGATTTGTCCAAGCCGGAATAATCCAGTTGTCGTGACTGGTATTCCAGCACCAGTTTGTCGGAGTAGTTGTTTTTTGCTTTAAAAAGCACATCGTATTTATAGAGCCAGCCGCCAAAAGCGTAATCTTCATTGAAACCGTGGCTATAATGCGCCGCAATACCGGTTTTGATGTCTCTTTTCCTTATTTTATACTGATAATAACCAACAAGGGCTCCGATAGGAAGTCTATAACTACTTCGGATATTTACATCGGTATAGTAATTTTTTAGTTCAAGTTTTGCGAAAGACATTCCACTGCCATTGCTATAATTTCCATCGGGTAAATCGTACGTGAAAATCTCATATTTCTTTTTAAGTTGAAGCAGTTTTGAAACTTCATCAACGAAGCTTTCAACAATTAGGGCTTCTTTTAGTGAATCCTGTGATCTTGGGGTCCAATAGGTTTTCAGAGAATAGTTATTTTTATCCGAATATTCGATTTCGTACGTTACGCCATCAAAGCCGTGGCTCCAACCTTTGATTTCACTATCGGTCGGTAAATCCAGAATATGGGTTTTCTGGATCAAATCGTACAGGGAATCGGCTTTTGGCTGCGGTAGGTCTTCTTTCTTTACAATGGTTTCTTTGGGATTGTTTTTATATTTTCTGAAAGTGTAATGGTAGAGTGCCGCTTGGTTCCGTTGTAAGGAATCCTTCCAAAGATCAATTTTGACCCCGTGGTAGGACAGCCTGAAATAGAAATCTTCGGTGGTGGTTTTTAAATCCTTTATGCCGATTTCTTTATCGATGCCATCATTATAATCCATCCAATATTTGGATTCTTTGGTATATTCCAATTTCTTCTGCGCAAGCACAGGCAGTGAGAACGCAAAAAGGAGGTAAAGGAAAAATTTCGCAGGTGTGGTCATGGGTTTCAAATATACTCTTTTTTCAAAGAGAATTTAATAGTACCTTTAACCGTCATAATAAGAACTACCGCCTTGATACAGCCTACCGCACAAACCAAGATCCTGCATATCGACAGCAACCACCCGTTGTTGTGGGAGCAACTGGAAGCCGCCGGTTTTCAGAACTTCGAAGATTTCAAATCGTCCAAAAAAGAGATCGAAGCCAAAATACTCGAATACCACGGCATCGTGATCCGCAGCCGTTTTAAGATCGACAAAGATTTTCTTGATAAAGCCACGAACCTGCAGTTCATCGCAAGGGTAGGCGCCGGACTGGAAAGCATCGACTGCGATTATGCCCAGGCCAAAGGCGTTCATCTCATCGCCGCTCCGGAAGGGAACCGCAATGCGGTGGGCGAACATGCGCTGGGGATGCTGCTGTCGCTTTTCAACAACCTGAACAAAGCCGACCGCGAAGTGCGCAGTGGGCACTGGAACCGCGAGAGCAACCGCGGGCAGGAGCTCGACGGAAAGACCGTGGGCATCATCGGGTATGGCAACATGGGGAAATCCTTTGCGAAGAAACTCCGAGGCTTTGACGTGGACATATATTGTTACGATATTTTAGAGGGTGTGGGCGACGAAAACGCACGGCAGGTCAGCTTGGCCGAATTTCGGAAGAAAGTCGATGTGGTGAGCCTGCATACCCCCTGGACGCCCGAGACCGACAAAATGGTCAATGCCGATTTCATTAACGCCTTTGAAAAACCGTTTTGGTTCCTCAATACCGCCCGCGGGAACAGCGTGGTGACGGCCGATCTGGTCGAAGCGCTAAAAACCAAAAAGATCCTCGGCGCCGGTTTGGATGTGCTGGAATACGAAAAACTATCCTTCGAACATTTGTTTGAAGAGGAAAAACCCGCCGCTTTTGAGTACCTGCTTCAGGCGGAAAATGTGTTGCTTACGCCGCACATTGCCGGCTGGACGGTGGAGAGCAAAATCAAGCTCGCACAGACCATCGTAGATAAGATCCTGATATTGTATACGTAAGGAAAAGCGCCTCACTAAATTTGGTGATATGAAAATCACTAAATTTAGTGATAGGATGGTAAGGAAATTCTTCTTATACTTGCGGACACACTTTTAATTTTTGAATAAGCAATTATTTAAAACTGACTAAGCCATCCATCCGGGGTGGCTTTTTTTGTTTTGCTTTCATTTAATTTTATTCTTTATTAACAAAAACATGAATAAATGTTAATAAAAAAGTAAGTAAAATAGTATATAATATTTTTTTGATAATTTTTTTCAATCAATATTTGTAAGAGTATAATTATAAAAATGAACAATATGCCATTTACAAATTTTGACAGCAGACATTTCAGTGCTGCAGAGAAAACCACAATTAGCAGTGCTATTACATCTTTAGAAGCTGCCTTGGCTCCTAAATTAGCGAATCTTTCTACTGAAGAAAGACAGCAGTATGGAAGTGTGAACGAACAGAATAAACTAATCATTAATAAGGTAAAAGACTTTCGAGATAGTCAACCCAATCTAAGTTGTCCTGATGTGGATTGGACGGAGTTTATGAACGATTTTGATACTCGTTCTTATCTACAAGCTAATATTCACCGTCTTCAGAGCTTGATTGATGGCTTGAGCAATGCTAAAATTCTACATGATTGGGACAATTATCAGGCTTCGTTGATAGATTATGATTTTACTAAATTTAAAGGTTCTACTCAATCAGTAGGTTTCGAAACAAAAGCCAATGAGTTGGGACAGTTTTTTGCTGGAAGACCAGCAGGTTCAACTCAAACAGCTAAGTAAAACTTTAAAATTTATAAGAGTGCTAAAACCGATAGTTCGCTATCGGTTTTTTTTTAAAGCATCTTATGTTTAATTAACTCTATTACATGTATTGTAACGTTCTGAGCCTATTTTAATACGTAGGTAGACGTATTTTAATACGTTCCGAACCTATTTTAATACGTAGGTAGACGTATTTTAATACGTTCCGAACCTATTTTAATACGTGGTAGACGTATTTTAATACGTTCCGAACCTATTTTAATACGTGGTAGACGTATTTTAATACGTTCCGAACCTATTTTAATACGTAGGTAGACGTATTTTAATACATTCTAAACCTATTTTAATACGTAAGTAGACATATTAAAATAGGTTTCGCACCTAATTTAGTGCATTCATAAATCTTTTTTAGGTCATCAGCTTTCATGTAATTCATATATTTGGGAGTTACCAGTAATTTTATCGAAAAAAACCGAAAAAACATGAAATTCAATAAGATTAAAAGATTATGTCTAATTTTATGCATAACTATATTATTTATCCAGTGTAAAAAATCAAATAACAATTATGAAGATGAACAGCAAGAAAATTATTCTGACGAGAATGGTTATTCTGATGGAACCTATTGTGCTGAAATCAATTATTATTACTCAGAAACAGGAACTAACTCAACTTATACATTACTTGTAGAAATTGAAAACAATGAATTAACTGTTATTCATTGGCCAAATGGTGGTTGGTTAGATAATTCACATTTTACACCTCCAGATATTTCTTATGGTGTAGCTTCATTTAGAAGTGATCGAGGTGTTGAATATAAAGTGAAAATTATTGGAAATGAAGGAGATTGTTCTACTAGTTCATATGTAACTGACGAAGATGAATTAATACAACAAAACAATGAGGAAGAAGAGGAAGAAGAATATAGAAAAAAACAGGAAGAGGAAGAAGAGGAATATAGAAAAAGACAATTAGAAGAAGAGGAAGAAAGGGAAGCTGAAGAAGAAAAAAGAAGACAGGAAGAAGAAAACGAAGAATAATAACAATTAGACAAAATGGAAAAAAACAACTTAAATAAATTGAAATTAAGTTTAGACGAAATAAAAATTAAAAATAACGAGTATAAAAGAGAAAAAAATAAAAAAAACTCAAAATTTAATTGATAACCAAATCACTAGACTCAAAAATAATTTGATTTCAAATTACAATTTAATGGACTATGATCTATACATTAAATCAGAAAGTCACAATACTGAATTCTTTATTCACGATGTAGAATCTATAATCTTAAAAATAGAAGGTAACAAATGAAAGAACAAAAACTACTGGTAACAGCGGTTTTAAGAAATTGGGGTTTTGGTGTATAATGGAACGGTCTTTTTGTATATTTGGCTTTAGTCCTAATGGAATGGTTTGGGAACAAAAATCCCCAACTTCTTAAAGCCGGCGGGACGTTAGCAGTTATATTAAAAAACTAAACGCAGATGGAACCTTCAACTTATACAGCTATTGATATATTAAATCTAATTTTAACTTTAGTAAACTTGTGTGTTTTTATATACTTTACAAAACTTGTTTACAATTACAATAAATCAAAAGATAGAATCGATTTTTTACGCCAAGTTCCTTTAGTTTCAATAGAACAAAAAGATGATTATAATTACTATATCAAAAATGTAGGCAGTGGGCCAGCACTAAATGTTAGAATTCTAAGTGAGCCTGATTTTGCTAATAGGACTTGGAATAAAAATGAAATTGGATATAGTTTATTTGGAGATTCTACAGAAATTGAATTAAACTCCTTTGATAAATCTGCATACTTAGTTTTATATAGTGATATCCATCAAAAAAATTACTTTTCATACATGAAAAACAATATTTTGAGTTTTGGAAACCTTGAGGATATAGAATCTAATGATAAGATACATAAAATTCTGAAGTTTAAAAGACCTGAAGAACAACTAAGAGAAAATCACATTCCTTCAGTTTAAAAAATACAACTGCTAACAGCGGTTTCAAGAAATTGGGGTTTGAGTGTTTAATGGAACGATCTTTTTGTAAATTTGGCTTCAATCCTAAGTGAATGGTTTGGGAACAAGAATCCATAACTTCTTAAAGCCGGCGGGACGTTATACGCAATACTAACAATAATACATTTGAAACATGTCAGCCACGATTGGAACAGCCCTTGTAGGACTTTTTAAGGAGCCTATTCAAAAAGGAAGTAATATTCTCAGTGATGAATTTATTCATATTTTCAATAATGGACTCCCTGATTATATTGATAGTTTTTACGATAAATACTCAAATACTAAAACCTTCATTTACAGGGACGAGAAGGTCAAATTTTACGATATTTTTTTTCCCATTAATATTCGTAATAGAACTGAAGTTTTGAATACGTCAATAGACCTAAAACTTTTGTTTCAAAAAAGACAATTCATAACAATTATTGGGAGTGCCGGGTCGGGTAAAAGCATGTTAATGAAACATATTTTCCTTTCTACTGTTAATAACTCTTTTAGAATACCAATCGTTATTGAGTTGCGTAATTTAAATGATTTTAACGGCAAAATCTATGATTATGTATCGAACATACTCACTAAAAATGAAATAGCTAAGACATCAAAAATTATTGATCGTATTTTGAAACAAGGAAAATTTATTTTCCTTTTTGATGGTTATGATGAGATCTATTCTTCTTCGAAAGATCGAATAACTACCGATATAGAAGAGTTTGTTGATGTTTATAATAAAAATTTATTTGTGGTTACTTCCCGACCCGGTTCAAATGCAGAATCATTGCAACGATTTGACAATTTTTTCGTTCAATCTTTGAGCAGCGAACAAATTGAAAATTTTACAAGGTTACAGTTTAAAAACGTTGAGGATGTCGATTCAGTTAATAAAATATTAGCTGTTATAAAAAATCCTGCTAATAAAGATTATAAAGATTATCTATCTAGTCCATTATTACTATCAATGTTCATTTTTACTTTTAAAGCTTACCCAGAGTTACCAAAGTATAAAAGTAAATTTTATTCTAATGTTTTTGACACACTTTGTACTAAACATGATTCATTTACAAAAAAAGGTTTTTGGCTACACGAACGAAAATCAGGACTTCAAAATGAAGATCTTGAAAATATTTTAAAATGGTTTTCCTATGTAACAATCTTTAAAGGTAAATACAATTTTGAAGAAGTTTACTTAAAAGATACATTAAAAGAGATAATCGAAAAGCTTAAATTAACTTGCAATATTGATGATTTGATTTATGATTTAATTGTATCTATTGCAATAATAATTCAGGATGGCACAGAGTATACATTTCCGCATAAATCTTTACAGGAATATTTTACAGCTATTTTAATTAAAGGTCTAAATGAAGATCAAAAAGCAAAAATATATCAATCAAAATTTGATGAGCAAATAAACTTATCGAATGGTGGAAACTTCAATTTTTACAAATTATGTTATGAAATAGACAAAACACATTTTTGTAAATATTTCCTCGAACCTAATACAATAAAATTTATAAATGATGTATATTCAAAGTCACCAGGAAAATTAACCTTAAACTTACTAGAAAAATTTAATGTTGATTTTTATGAAAGTACAGCTGAAGAAAAAACAATACAAAGTTATTCAATGAATATTGTAAAGGTTGAAGCATTTTTGGATTTTTTTGATATTGATTTAGATGATTTTGTTCCTTCATTTGAAGTACTCATAGAGCATAGTAATATTTTGCAGGAAACTTTTAAAAATGTAACGATCAAGCCATCAAAATATTCAAAAGCAATGGAAAGATATCTCGATTTTAAAAATCCAACGGAAAAATCAAAAAAAGAAATAGAGAAATTTTTAGAAGTTATCGGCTTAGTTGAGAAGTCGGTAAAGCTCGTGGAAAAAGTAAAAGTAGATTTGGGAAATTTAATGAAAGTGGTCTGTGAGGAAAATGCAAATACAAAAGATTTATTAGATATATGAAGTACTGCGTATAACTGCGGTTTTGTGGAGTTGGGGATTTAGTGTTTAATGGAACGATCTTTTCGTACATTTGGCTCAATCCTAATGGAATGGAATGGGAACAAAAATCCCCAACTCCACAAAGCCGGCGGGACGTTAGCAGCTATGTCAAAAAACAGCGCGAGTATAATCAATATTTATTCTCAATCTCTTTACTTAATTCAAGAACTTTAAGGAAGAAATAAAGTAAGACAGCACTATCGTTAGCTTTTTTATCCTTAATAACCTTCCATCTATATTTTTTTACGTCAATCTTTAAGATATGAGGAATAGTGTTGGTTAGCAAAGTTATTACTGGTGTCCTTTCCTCATTGTTGTCATTTAAATCAATCATTACCCCAGTAAAGCTTTGACTAAAATCATCATTGCTACTACATTGCACTATTGATAATGGTGAAAATTGCTGCAAGTAAAAATTTTCAGTTTCACAATCTTCCAATATAGATATTGCTTCATCAACAGCACATTGAATCCTTTCTATCTTTAATTCCCTTTCCTGCTTCTTCTTTCGTGCTTTTACAATTTCTGCAGAAACTTCTGGTAAATTCATTATGAAAAAATCTTCCCATTTTTCTATAGAATCACTTACTAATTTTTCAAAAGTGCAAATTAAATTATCATCGAAATCAACAATATCAGCTATTATTACAACTCTACCTTCCATTATATTGTAAAACAAATGGGTTATAGGCATTTCTCTACTAAGAGTATTTTTAATATTTACAATTTTAGGGTTTAATTTTGACCTATTTGTTTTCGTTAATGGATACCCATGCTTTTCTTGGTTGACCAAGTCCATTACAATACACAAGCATTGCGAGTTATCAATATAGTCTTCAACGAGCTTGGAATTTAAACGATTTCTTAGATTATCTTTTAAATTAGATATGTTATATAGAATTGAATTAATACTTAGTTGTGCAGCTTTTTTTTCTTTATCTGTTGTTAAGCCTCCATTTATTTTAAGTGTGTGTTGTTTCTTACCATTTTCAGAAATACCTTCTTCCCAAATAGGTTCTGGATATTTGAACTTCTCAAAATGTAAATTTACTGATTCGTATAATAACCCCACTCTCTCCTCTAAATCATTAAATGATATATTCTCCATTCTAAAATTTTAAAGTTTATTCTCTCAAATATATATAATTAAAAAATGAAAAGAAAACCAAATCAAGAGAGATCATTTTAAGTGTTTTCTTAAAATTAGAGTAAATTATACTCACAAAAAAGTGATTACCAAAATCTATACACAGCCACTAACAGCGGTTTTTTGAAATGGCGGGGCTTGGTGATTTTTTGAAATGGTCTGGTGCTTATATTTCTACTTCTCATTCTGCTTTTTTCATTCTGACTTTTCGGTATATTTGTTAGTGTTAAAATCAACCAACAAATGAAAAACATAGTTGTAGCAATACCATTTCTAATTCTTGTTTGCGGTTGTAAGGCACAGAAAAAAGAATTCTCCCTACTGGGAAAATGGGAACAGACGGAGCGGTTGGGCAATAATGGCGCTAAAGATTTCAGCGTTCCTGTTAAAAATGGGAGCATAATTACTTTTGAAGTCGGCAATGTCATAACGGATAAATCCGGAGAAAAGGGAACCTACGAAGTTAAAGGGGATTCGCTGCATATTCAATTTGCTGACAGAGCGTATTTTTATAGGTTCTTTCCCGATAAGAAAAATGGTGAGAAAATGTATCTTACGCCGGTAACACCTGAATATCAGATTATCTGTGATGAGGGATGCGCCGATGTTTATAAAAAAATAGACGATTAATGATTTACTTAGCCCTGAAATAAATCCAAATGAAACAGCTTTTTTACTTATCCTTTCTGCTTTTCAGCATTTTGTCTTTTGGGCAAATCACCGACCCTACCCCAAACTTCGATATTGAATGGCCTTCTCCGGCTCCGGGCGCTAAATGGGATTTTGCTAAAAAGCCCTATAAGAAAATAGTAAGCTATGAAAATAGTAAATGCATTGACGAATTTGATTCCATAGGAAGACATACGGCAAGAACTGTTTTTTGGAACCACGTAACCGAAAGCACGCATAAAAAATATAAGGGGGATATGATGGTTGAGTTCACGCGGAAGAAAATCTATACTCCTGACGAAAAAGGAATTAAAAAACATCAGGATGAAATTACGATCAACAAATTAAATCTAAACGAAAAGGGGAAAATAATTGATGGGAAAACGTATAAATTATCAGGTGACGGCACGTATAAAATAGTCAGTTATCAGTATTATGACAACAAAAACAGGATAGTTCAAAGTAAAGATTCAACGGAGTCATTCATTGATAATTATTTTTACTCGGGTAAAAATTTAGTGCGAAAAGAAGAAATACGTCAAAGTGATCCGACGACAAAAACCGTTTTCAACAGAACGTACAAGTACAATAAAGACAACCAGATTGTGTTCTATGAATCCGTTAAGAGCCTGTTTAAAAACAATGTTTTAACGGAGAAAAAAACTTCGCGCACCGTTGAGCAGGAATATAAAAATAAACTACTCGTAAAAAAGGTTTTAAAAGACGACACAGAAATCATAGAGAGAAATTACACTTACGATAACAATAGGAATGTAATTACTTTCATTGAAATAAAGAAAAACAAGTATGATGGTTTGATAACCTCTCAAACGAAACACACTAAAAAGTATGAAAACAATATTTTAGTCTATTCCGAAGTGCAAGAGGGTTTAGGTACGCAACAGGGTAAATTTAGTTTTACCTACTATTTTCATTCCGATGATGAATCGTTAGCAAAAACTGAGACTACGGATAACAAAGGGAATATACAACGTGAATACCTGTACAATGAATTTAATCATCTGATTAAAACCGTTACCACTTTTTCAAACAGTTCTTCCCGAAGCGAAGCGGTTTATGAAATAGAATATTATTAAGAACATAGCACGTCAGAACAGTTTTTTACGGATGCAACCCAAACCTTTCTTAAACCCGTTGCTCCCCAATATTCCTTCTTTCCTCCAGTTTATTCTTTAAAAATGCAGACAACTTTTTGATGGCAAAAGCCACCGCGATTCCGGCAAGGAAACCACCAACCAAACCAGCACCTAAGCCGATAAGTATAGCCTGAGTCTCGCTCCACCAATGCTTAAAGGTGTTAAGCACCCAAAAACACCCGGCGCCGAGGAACGCAAAACCAACCGTGGAAAAAAGAATCACAAAGGTCCGGAATCCGGCGGTGAGTGATTTTTTACTTATCCCCACCAGAACGGAAGCGGACAAGGCGCCCACTGCGATACAGCCAAAAACTAACAATAGCAGGAAAAACACCGCCAGCACCGCCAGAAAAACGCATAAACAGATAAAAATAATGCCTAAGATAAGAAAGACAAGTAGGAATAAACTGAAATGCTCATCTTCGGGCGGTGCGGCTTGCAATAGGTAAATAAGTGATGGTCGCAAGTGGAAAGGGTTTAGGTTAGTATTGTTCTTTTGTTATTGTGGCAAGGGTATCAGCTGATGTATTACTTAGCTCCTTAGAATCTTCTCCATCGTTTTTCCTTTGGCCAGTTCATCAATCAGTTTGTCTAAATATCGAACCTTCTGCATGAGCGGGTCTTCGATGTCTTCCACGCGATAGCCACAGATTACGCCCGTAATTTTTGAAACATTAGGATTGATCTGCGGCGCCTGGGCGAAAAAGGTTTCGAAATCCGTTTTGTTATCGATATGGTTTTGCAGACTCTGTTCATTATAGCCCGTCAGCCAGAAAATGATGGTGTCTACCTCTTCTTTTGTGCGTCCCTTTTTCTCCGCTTTATTGATGTAATGCGGATAAACACCGGAAAAAGCCATTTTGTATACTCTTGTATTGTCCATTTTAGTTGTGAATGTTTGTCGGATGTATTTTTGTTATCGCTGAAGCTCTGTTCCTTTAATCCCTTCTTATTCACCCACCGTGCCGGTTTCGACTTCCCCGGCCCGTTTGTAATTTACCAGAATGACGCCGCTGGGCGTAACCACACTTTCCAATACGGTAAAAGCGGCTGGAATGGCGCCGTCGGTAAACAGTTTTTTTCCTTTGCCAAGCGTTAAGGGGTGGATCATGAGCCAAAGTTCGTCGACCAGATCATTGGTAAGGAGTAACTGAATAAGTTCACTACTGCCCCAAACCTGGAGGTCGGAACCGTTAGTGTTTTTTAGTTTTTGGATATCGGCCAGGTTTTCAAGAAATACCGAGTGGGGCCAGTTTGATTTTTTTCGGGCATTCGACAGTACATATTTTGTGACCTCGTTGATGCCCTGCCACGCATCGGCATGCTCAGGCCAATAGTTTTCCCAAATCTCAAATGTTTTTCTTCCCAAAAGTAAATCGGAAGGTCTCATGAGTTTTTTAAAGACCTCACCGGAAAATTCGTCTCCGTAAGGCGCGACCCAACCACCGAATTCGAAACCACCTGAAGGATCTTCCTCGGGTCCGCCGGGCGCCTGCATCACACCGTCCAGCGTAATCATTGATAGAACAGTAATTTTTCTCATCGTATTTTATTTTTAAAGACTTTTTTAAGATTGGGCGATAGGGCTGAGGTATGATTTACTTCAGCACAGACTTTTAAAATAGATAAACGAGGCTGTGTCTATCAAAGATAACATTTTTAATAAAAAAAGCTACAACTAAAATGCTGTAGCTTCAATTATAATAAACGTTCAAGGTGTGATGGCCGTAGCATTGCATCTTCTGCTAATATTCTGCGAACATATAGTCCCCGTCTGTGAATCTTAAAGTAAATCGGGGTAAGGCAAATCCGCCAACGGTAACTTCTTTTAGTATGCCTTTAAGAATCATGTCTTTACCTTCCAATTCTTCTGTTGTCTCAGCTATTCCATTTTTAATAGTTACATATTCAAAGGCAAAGATCTGGGTTCCGTTTTTATTGTTTACACCGGTGAAAAAGGTGTTTTTGTCTTCGCTGCTTACTTGAATGCAATTCATGCGACAGTTGGAATGGAAAGGATGGCCAGGCATGATCATCTCTTTACCTTTTAAATGGATTACTTTTTTAAGGGCGTCCTCTTTTGAAAGTTTTCTTTCATTCAGAAGTCCGGAAGTAGTATAAATCAGCATGTACCTCAAAACCTTTTTCTCATTGTCCATTTCCAGTTTGGGTTCAGCGAATTCCAATAAATTAGCGCAGAGTTTTTCGGAAGCTTTCCAGTCTTCTTTCTCTAGGTTTTCAATCAGTAAATTGAAATTTTTATCAAAATTTTCAGTTGTTATTTTTTGCGAAAAGCCTTGAAGCGATAAAAAGGAAAGAACGGTGAGCAGGATTTTGTTTTTCATGTGTTCGTTTTGTGATAAATGGATTTGTTTTTTTATAAATCAATGTCGGCTAATGTTCTGCTATGGAATCGTTTAAATTTAAGTGGTAGGAAGATTGCTGTTTTTTTTTCATAGTCACTTAAGGTCTTTTGGAGTGTTTGTCAAAAATAGCGATTCAAAACCGTTTTTTAGTATTTATTAAAGTTGGAAGATTTTTTTAGAATTTTCCGTTGTCGTTTTTCCAGTTTTCTTTTGCAGGAATCGGCTCAATGACGTCCCAATGTTCGGCTATTTTGCCATTTTCTACCCGGAACAGATCGTAAAAAGCGTTATGATCTTTGCCGAAATGTCCTTCACTGACCACCAACACAAAATTTCCTTCGCCCAGGACTTTGTGGATTTTCTCGTATTTCAAAAAGACGCCTTGCTTGCCAAGGGCTTCCAGTGCGCCGCCAAGTCCTGAAAGAAGATCGGGAATATGCGGATTGTGCTGAATGTAATTGTCGCCGTCAAAATATCCTGCCAGTAGGGCCATTTTGCCGTTTACCAGGATGTCGTCAACAAAATTTCGCACCAGGGTTTTATTTGCTTCGGTTTTGTCAAGGTCGGTGACTTCGATCGTACCGTCAATCATCGTGCGTCCGCTGGGATTTGGTTGTGCAGTTTCCTGCAGGTTGTCCCAGTGTTCCACAATTTTACCGTCTTCAAACCGGAAGATGTCAAAACCGATTTTTGGTCCGAAGAAATTATAATCCGTATGGGTAAATACATAATCGCCGTCCTGAAATGCCCTTACCGTCTCCACTTTTGCCGAATGGGGCGGAAGCTGCTGCATCAGTTCTCCGAAGCCCGCCAGTCCATCGGCGGCAGCCAGATTGTGCTGGATGTATTTGTTGGGATTAATATAACTCACCGGGGTATTGTCGCCGGTTTCAATGCTTTTTAAAAGCGCAACTACTTTTTCTTTGTTCGAATGTTCCATTTTTGTTTTTATTGTAATTTATTGTGCTAATCCGATTTGCTTCATGAACGCCTGGTTGTCCCAGAACAGATATTCTTCAATCATTTTACCGTCTTTCCAGTGACCGATGGTGCTCATACTCAATTTAAATTTTTTTCCGGTCGGAGGGATTGTTTTTCCGCCACCTATCGGCATGGGTTGGGAAAAAGTCCCTTCCATTTCTCCGATAACACAGGTCCAGTCGCCGCTTCCAAAACGAACGGGATGATTTTTGATTTTGGTGTCGGGCGCAAAGACAAACATGGGTTTAAGCATGTCGATGTGTTGCGGATTCAGGCCTTCAGTCACCATTCCGTCAGGATAATACACTTTGATGTTATCGGCGTGACTCTGGTTGAAATTTTTCCAATCCTGATGGCTGTAGAAATCATAATCGAGCGAGTCAAAGCGTATCAGACGTTTTTCGGTCATCGCCTGTTCGTCCTTAAACTTTTTCAGTTCTGCTTCGAGCGAATCGATTTTTGCCTGCATTGAGGAATCGCTGCTTTTGTTGCAGCCGGTGAAGGTGAATGCAGCTGCTACAGTCAAAAGAGCTGCTGCCATAAATGTGGTTGTTGTTTTCATTTTGCCTTGATTTAACAGTTGTGTAAAATTACTTTTTGGGGCAATCTGAAGAAAGGTAGAAACCCTCCTTAAAATGATACTTTTACTCCGAAACGAATTGTTCCCGGAACTCGATAGGGGTGAGTTTGGCGTGTTTTCGAAAGTATTTGATAAAATTGGTCGGTTCGTCAAAACCTAATCTGAAACCGATTTCTTTTACATTTTCGTTGGTGTGTACCAGCAATCTTTTGGCTTCGAGCAAAACCCGTTCGTCAATTAACTGCTTCGGCGTTTTGCCAACTGTTTTTGATGTGGCCTGATTTAAACGCTTTTCGGTAAGGTGGAGTTCATTCGCGTAGCTACTCACTTGCTTGAGCTTGTGAAAATTGGTTTCCAGCAGGTCTTTGAACAGCAGCAGATAATCCAGATCGGCACTTTTCTTTATTTCGCTGAAATGCTGCCGTCGTCTTTCCCTCTCGGCCAACAGCAAAAAATTGTGTAAAAGGTTTTGGATGAGGTCTGATTGGTAATTGTCTTTTTCGTTTTGCAGTTCGCTTGCCATAAGCTGCAAAAGCTCTTTAAATAAGGCCGACTTTTCAGCTACCTGAATTTGGGCTACGTCAAACATGTCGTTGAACAGTATCGTGCTTCGGAGAAATTTGGTATCTGCTTCGGTCTTGCTGAAAAAACGGTCTGTGAACAAAATCGCAAAACCGTCTGATTTGGCTTTGTTGTCGAATCGCTGAACCTTGTCTTTGTTGAGGAATAAAATCGTGTCCGGTTGGATGTTTACGGGTTCAAAGTCTACTAAATGTTTCGGACTGCCTTTTTGAAACCAGAGAATGTGATAAAAATCCGTCCGATGCGCGTTGGTCAGCAATTCCTTGTGGTTTTTGTACAGGTCGTTGAGTCTTACGATTTCAAATTCTATCGGAAGACCGCTCTTGAATTCATATTTCGTGATGTCATTTGCCATTTGATCGGATGTAAAGCAGCGACAACGCTCTATCAAAGGTAACGATTCGAAACCGTTTTTAATAAAAAAGGCACAACGTATTTGTCGTAGCCTTAGTTTTTTGCGCTTCCAAAGAGGTTTGTTTTCAAATTTTCATTTTGCTGATTTTCGCAAGTGCTTTTTTATAGTCCGAATCAAATTTTCTGTCGTGCTTATTTTCGATTTCTATTTTGTAATCGTGGACTTTGTTTCTGACTATTTTGTAAAAGCCAACCCAATCCGTTCCTGAGACAACATAACTTTGAACGATATTATAGGTTGGATTGTATATCGGGTTTTTTATTTCTTCAAAACCTGCCACTTTTTTAAAAGTATTGTTTTTCGGATCGTAGAGATACAAGTTGTAGGTCCAATTGCTTCTCACATCAGAAATGTTCTGAATCAGGATATCTTTTATTTTGTCGTTATTAAAATCGGCAAATTTGATTTCCTGCACTTTACTGAAAATGGAATCTTTTACCAGGACCTTGGTTTTATTATTGGTGATTTGCTTAATTTCAAATATTGAATTTTTTTCACCCTCATATCCATCGGTTTCTTGGTCGAAATTTGTCAGTCTGATGGTTATGTTTTTATGCGGATAAACGGAATCGCATGCAATGATCTGACTCTCTGCTTCTTCATCTTGGGCAAAACAGCTAAAAGGGAGTAACAGTAGCACCAGGATCTGAAGAGGTTTAAATTTTTGGGTGATATTCTTTTTCATTTTTTAATTATCCTGTCTGTGAAGTAATGCAATTCTGTGATTATTTCCGTCATGATTTATTTTTTATGTAAATCAATACGTACTTTTTTTCGTATTGTACCCGCATTTCATTTGCTGTCAGAAGTAAAATTTTGTCTGTTGAAGCGTCTAAATAATTTCCGTTAGTATCCGTGCGCCATTTTTTTCCTAAAATTTCCTGGGTTTGTCTTATCAGATTGCCTTGCCTTGAATCTGTTGGGATTACCATTTCGTATTCGATTTCATTGTCGGAAAGAAGTTTCCAGTTACCCTTGTCGGAATTGGTTGCAGTGAATTTTTTTATGTAAGTATGGTCGGCCCTGATCGTAATGTCCGGGCCATTGGCTACAACTTGGATTTCGGCGCCATCTGGGCCTTTATAGTCTTTCGTTACATATTTCACTTCGTTATTATCTGCGTCTACGGTTTTTATGAAAATCCACTGTCCGATCAGCTTTTGTGTTATCTCGGCATTTTCTTTTGTCTGGGCGCTTAGGTTAAAACTGATCAGGCAAAGTAAAATACTAAGCTGTGTGATTCTTGTTAGGGTCATAATTTGTTGTTAGGAGTGTTTTTGTTATTAGAAACTAACTTAAGCTGGCTGGCTCTTTTGTCATAATATTGTTATCCAGTCCATAGCAATAGTGGTTCGAATCGGCCTCGTCGGTACTTCAAGGTCTTTGTATTCGCCGATTCTGTTGTTGTCGTCCGTCATGAAAATGAAATTCCAGCGGTTTTTTTCATCATGCATAAATTCCCATTGCATCATTAAATCCTGGCTGACTTCAATATTGGAATATTGTTTCTGAAGTTCTTTTACCGTGGCCTTTGGATGTAAACCGCCATCTGTTTTTAAGTTTTTGCTTAGTGCGATTATTACCAGTATTTCCTCGGAATGCATTTTGGGGACCAGCGCCAGAACAGGCTCTTTCTGCAAATAATAAATGTACGCTTTTCCTCCGCCGTCATAACCGAAATCGTAAGCTTCACATTCTTTTTTTGTGAGGGGCTTGATTTCTTTCTCGGCAGCAGATAGTGTCATTCCGATTTTTATTGGGCCAAGATGTCCTTTTTCTATTTTAAATTGATCAAAATTGAAATCACTGTCGTCTTTGTTCTGTATTGTTTCGGTTTCGGAACGGGTTTTATGTGCAGATTCGGAGTTGGTTTCCCGACTTTTTTTACACGAAAACATAAGAAACAGGAGTACTAAAAATACTGATGTTAGTTTCATATTGTGGTCGCCTTACTTGTTTTTAGGATTATCAAACGTAATTATTGAAACCGTATCATGCCGCACGGTCAAAAAGCCTGACATTTCTCCGTTTCGGCTGTTAAAGGTGCTCAAATTCGTTGTTTCGTTGATGTTGGTACGGTCATTATACGAAATTAAGGCTTGATTGAAGATCGTACTTAAGTGAATAAGACTGTCGTTTTGAATTTGGCTTATGTATGTTTTGTTATAGTCAACCGTGATGTGATATAGTTTATTGTCGGCAACGAACGAGGTCATGGCGTGGGCTCCCAAGGGATCTGCTACTTTTTTTGTTCCGGCGAAAAAGGGTTTCCACGCGGCTTCATCGTCCGAAGGGCCCAGTAAATAACGATGCCAATCATAACGGTATTTCAGACTGTCTGTTTTAATTTCGTAAAGCTTGGTGGGGTCATCTATTTTGAATAGTTCACTTGTAAGCCCAGGATATACAACTGTTGCAAAGTAGCTTTTTTTTATTTTGTTGATAATAACAGTGCAATTTGCCGGAAAGCCGTAAAGGCGTTTTGTTTTTTTGTCTTCGAAAAAGAGTGAACCGCCAAACTCTCCGAAGCAGGAATTGTTTATAATAAATCTTTCATCTTCAAAAAGAGGATCAAAGAGAGGTTCCTTTTTAACAGCCTGCCATTTCTGATCCTTGTCCAGGTAGAATTTTTTTGCCTTTTCCGCATTCTTTTCGAAATAGCCCGCAATCAATGTGTCATTAGACAAATAAGTAAACGAGAATTTTAATTGGTTGATTGTCTTGGTAAGGGCGTTTTCTATTTGAAATTTATCGTTGAGACAAATAAACTGACCGCTGTCCGTCAAACAATAATAATGATTTTTATAATAAATCGTGTTGTTGATTTTATTCGGAATAGGAAGAGAATATTTTTTGACAACAAATGGATCCGCCGTTTTTTGATTGGGTTTTTGGTCGCAGGAAAAGACGCCCGCTGCTAAAAATAAAAGTATAAAGAATCTCATGGGATGGTTTATAATAGTAGTTTTTAAGGAATGCGTTCCGTCAAATATAAGGATTCGAACTGATTGTAACCAAAAAAGCCACAACGCAACCGTTGAGGCTTTTATTTTATGTTGAATAATCATCGGACTTTGAACAAAGTGGATTCTTATTTGAAATTCCAGTTCAGGATGGGCAGTTTTCTGCGTTCGTTCACATTCCACAATCCGAACTGAAAACCTTTTGTTTTTTTGCTGCGGTTGTAAATCCCAAACTGAACGCCCCTCATTTCATAAGTTTCGTTGTAAATCCCAAACTGAGCGCCGTTATGGATCTGCGAATAATTGAAAAGGGTTGCCGACAAACCACTTACCTTATACTGAAACTGCTGAAGCGCACCCAGGGCAATGCCATAGGTCACGCAGTCACAGGCGGTTCCGAACAAGGAAAGGTTTATTCCGTTTATGCGTTCTGAAACAGGATTTATTTGGGCAAAGTAGAAACTGTCCGGATCCTGGGCAACCGGACTCGCTTTAAAATAAGGAAATATTAATCCGCCGCCCAATATTTCCATTTTGACGCCGTTGGTATCGGTGTTTAGAAAGTAGTCGGGCGATGACAGCAATCCGAGCGACACGCCGTCAATGGTTATATTCTTATGGTGAAACGTCCAAATAGGGAAGTATATTTTCTTTTTTTGTCCGAAAGCAACTAAAGCGAAAAAAATAAGCAAAAGTAAAAGTGCTTTTTTCATAAGTTATGATTTGTATTAATGCCATTTTTGTTAAAATGGATGAGGGGAAAAGATAAAAATGTGACGCTTGGAGTAGCCTTTTCCTGAGTAAATTCGCTTTGTGGGAACTATATCAAATTTAATGAATTTTAGCCAATTTTAATGGGTAAACCGACAACGATTTTGAAGCATTTTTTTATTTTTTATGAGAGCAACCATGAAACGATTCGGAAACGGCTACAGGGCAGGAATGTCTGTGTTTTCAATAAAAAAGCTACAACATAAATGCTGTAGCTTTGGGTTGTTGTGTTGCAAAGGTGGAGGACTCTGAAAGAACTCCTATTATTTTTTTTGCCGGTCTATTTTTGTCTGAACATAGATACCCCAACAAATAACGACGATGGAACAGATGGCCGGGAGTATCGCGATTTTTTCGTGCGGTTTTGAAAGCTGTACGTAAAGCGTTGTGGTACCGATAATCATCAGCGGTATTCCGGATCTTGTGTTTGATTTCATTATTTAATGCAATAAGTATTCAAGGCAATTGCCTGAAACAGAGGTGCAAAAGTAGACAAATGATTTTCAATTTTGGACGAAATTGACGTCACAGTTTTGTGGAAATTTGTGATTCTAAGGTGATAAAATTGCATTTGTGTATTGTGCTTAAAAATATTTTTAAAAAAATACGACACGATTCTTGTGCTGAACGATAAATTATTTTTAGTTTAACACAAATATTTGTGTTATATTTGAGAAATTTGTAATGTCGACACAATGAGAAAAACATCTGAGATAAAAAATATTTTAGGATTGTCCCAGGACGAAATGGCACTGTTACTGGGAATAACGCCGAGTCAGTGGTCAATGTTTAAATCCGACAAACGCGATATACCATTAGAATCGAAAGAACAATTGGCGCTGCTGTTGCAAAGAATTCAAAAAAGCGAAACACTTTCAGCAGAGGGTCAGAAAGTGAGGAATGCTGAAATTGAACGAACAAAAGAGAAACTGCAACAGGAATTTCAGAAAGTGCATGTCAAAACAATGCGTCTGGAAAAGCAAATCGGCGTGATAGAAAACCTGCGTACCGAATGTCTGGCGGCATTGGAAGTTTCTGCCGTATTGGCCGCACAAAAATCCAGTCCCCGCACGATCGTCCTGGCGGAAAACATCCGGTTACGTGCATTAAATTCACTGAAAAAGCACAGTCTGTATCAGCTGACTGAATTACAGCTCAAAAAGGAAAGCTTCGAAATGCTGAAAAGCAAAATCAAACTGAAGATCAAGCAGCTGGAGAAATAGTTCAGCCGATAGGAACTGTTCAAGCCAAAGATTCTAACCATTAAAAACAATAGAAATGACTATTTTAAATATTTTTTTGATTGCCCTTGGAGGTCTGATAGCCTTAGTGTTGCTGATGGCGCTTGTCATGCGAAAAGAATACAATGTGCGTCGTGAAATTATGATCAATGCACCTCGCGCAAAAGTTTTCGATTATTTAAAGCTATTGAAAAACCAGGATCATTTCAACAAGTGGGTAATGACAGATCCGGAAATGCAGCGTGAATTTATCGGGGTTGACGGAACGGCCGGATTCATTTATAAATGGAACGGAAATAAAAAAGCTGGCGAGGGAGAATTGGAGTTGATGTCTCTTTCGGAATGCGAAAAAATTGCCACGGAGGTGCGTTTCGTGCGTCCGTTTCCGGCAGTGGCCTATGCAGATTATGTTGTCGAGACGGTGTCCGGTGATCAGACAAAAGTCATCTGGAGCAATAAAAGCAAAATGGTAGTTCCTATGAACGTAATGGTGTCGATGATCGAAAAAATGCTTGCGAAGGACATGGACATCAGTCTGTCGAACCTGAAGAGAATTCTTGAGGAGTAGTTTTCTTTCGATTTAATTTAAGGCAGGCTTTTCATTCGCTTTAAATTTTATGGTGTCAGTGGCTGTTATTACAGCTAAGGAATCTGTTCCGAAAAGGTTACCATCTGTAGGGAAATCGCCATTTTCAAGTCTGATTCTATCAATTATTACCAGTTTTCCATTCTCAATCTTGTAAAGATCGTAACGTTCTTCTACAGGTTGACGGGTCAGCGGCGTATTAAAAGGTAACATTACTGCTGTAATAGTAGCAAAAAGTATTAAAAAAGGTAATGCTATTGGAAGACAAGCTCCAAGAAGTAAGTAATTTTTTATCGTAAATTTTTGTTTGTTTTTATCTTCCGAAAAGACAATCAAGGCGATAAAGAAATAGAGAAAATAGCACGGCAGAGCCCAACCTAAGTAATCAAAAATAGAAATGCTGAAAAATATTTTTGAAAGGAGCCAAACTGAAAACACTACAATCTGAACCAGAAAGCTAAAATAACTTAATTGTCTTAGTGTAATCTTTGGGAACTTCATTTTGTAGATTTTGATTGAAACAAAAATACGGATTCCGCTGGTTAGTCTGACGGAATCCGTATTTGTTTTTTTACAGTTTAAAATTCAGTCCGAAATTAAAAGTATTCGCGTTTACAATTTTACGTTCGATTCCGTCTTTTTTTGCATCCGAAAGATCCGACTGCACTTCGTAGCCGATTCCAATATCGAGAAGATCGGAAAGAACGAATTTAAGTCCGAGTTGTGATGTAAAACCAAAATTCCATCCGAGATTGTTATCGCTGAAAGTGCCTTCAAGGTTTTCCACTTCCTGTTTCATTAGGTCGTTCCCGTAAAAACCAAGCCCCCAGGTAAATTGAATATTTTGATTTTCAGGTTTGGCATTTTTATAGACAAGTATGCTGCCATTTACCGTTAAAGGGATATGCAGATACGTATTTGTCATATCCACTGAATTTCCGCCAATGGTTTTATTGCCCGTAAAAGACAAGATACCTATACCTGTTGACAAGCCAATGTTTTTTCGTTCTCCTGTTTTGATTTTAAACAAGAGATCGCCACCGTTGAAAAATCCGTTAGTGGAAGGGCTTCCGGTTTCAGTAACTTTTCCGAAACCAAATTTAGGGATTACAGCGATTTCATATTTGCTTGGTTTGTTGTCGGTTGTGGTTGATACTTCCTGCGCAAAAGTTGCGCAGGAGGATGCAATTAAAAGTAGAATGGTTAATTGTTTTTTCATAAAGATTTTTTTAATGATGATTGTTTGATGAAATATTTCATGGACGAATATCTGAAAAATAAAAACTTAAATGTAAGAATTAACTTTATTTTGACATTTTGCTTTTTGGATAAAAAGCTGTTGAAAGTGTCTGTTTTCTGTGTTGGAAAAATTATTTAATGGATATTAGGTGGTTTTCTGTAGGAATCGGTCGCTGAATCCAGAAATATTTGTGTTATATTTATGAATCAAAAACAGAAATATGAATAAGATTGCTTACTATCTCACGCTTTTTGTTGCAGGTGTCACTTGCCTGCAGTTTATTCCGCACGCCTTTTTGGGTTTTCCCGCCGTATTGGAACATATAGAAAAGGGTGAAATTCAGGAACCGGCCGCTTTAGGCATGCAGATGATCTGGCTGTATTCTTCTACCATGATGCTTTTGTCAGGAATATGGATGTTTTTTTTGGCTAAGCCGATCAAGGATGGTAACTATAGTGCGCGACTTCAGGGTTTGGCGTTGGCTTTAGGGCTTATCGGTTTCGGATTGATTAGTAGTTACATCTCTCAGGAGGTTTTCAATCATTTGTTTTTCTTTACCGTAGAAGGAATATTATTGCTGTTAGCTGTAACAGTGTTTTTTAATACACAAAAAAAATGAGTAAAAAAGATTTAAAGAGAGTTACAGGATTGGGCGGTTTCTTTTTCAAGTGCGACGATCCGAACATTACCAGAGACTGGTACAAAAATCATCTGGGTATTCCGGTAACCCAATACGGTTGGAATTTTCAATGGAAGGATGGTGAAGGAAACGGTGGTTCTACGCAATGGTCGCCTTTTCCTGCTACAACCAAGTATTTTGAACCGAGCGAAAAGCAGTTCATGATGAATTTCCGTGTTCACGATCTTGAAGGATTGTTGGAAGCACTAAAAGAGGAAGGTGTAACCATCGTCGGCGAAATGCAATCGTATGAATACGGAAAGTTTGGCTGGATTCTCGATCCCGATGGTAACAAAATTGAACTTTGGGAGCCTGCTGATGAAAGCGTTTTGTAGGATTATGCGTTTTTTCTGAAAAATTAGTATTTTAGTAATCTGTTAACCAACTAAAAATAAGCATATGGCTGAAATGAATCAGAAAGAAGAAGCATGGAACAATCCGCCGAGGATTCCTGTTTTTAATGTTGATCCGATTGTAGTTTTAATCCTTGGGGTAGTGACCTGTGGATTGTATCTGATCTACTGGAATATCAAAATGGCGGAAGTGTTTAACGCGGTGGCGGAGAAAGAGGTTATTTCGCCTGTGGTGGCTATTTTTTCCGGATGTTGTATGCCCGTAAATCTGTATTTTTATTATCTGGCGTCCAGGGAAGCATTGCCTAAAGTTTATGAAAGAGCGGGAGAACCTCAAAAAGATGATTCGTTGCTTTTGATAATTTTAGGGTTTATTTTTCCTATGGTTGCTGCAATGATCGTACAAACCGATGTCAACAAAATGTACAAATAGTAGCGTTCGATTAAAAATTTATGGGATTATTGGGGCCGGTTTAACCCTGATAATCCCTTTTTTTTTGAAACTGGGGAATAATGATAACCATCTGGAGACGGATCAGTCGCTCTGTCCTTTTAAAATGGTGACCGGATTTCCCTGCCCGGGATGCGGTATCACGAAGTCACTGGTTTATCTTTATCAGGGCGATCTGGTCAAAAGTGTGAAATACCATCTTTTTGGTCCGTTTGCGGCTCTTTTTTGTTTTTTAGCGATAGTTGTCCTTTTGACGGAATTATCGACTGGGAAAGCTTATTTTAACAAATGGTTTTATAGTGCGAAGGTAGCTTATGGTTTAGGGGCCGTGCTGCTGGTTTATCATTTGCTCCGGCTGCTGTATTTTGTTCAAACGAATTCGATTGATAGTATTCTTCACGAGTCAATATGGAGATAAAGAAAAAGGGCTGCCAATGGCAGCCCTTTTTTTATGATGTTTAAACTAAATTATTCGATAACGATTTTCTTAGTTTCTTTTTTGTCACCATCCTGAACAGTTACGATATAGATTCCTGACTGAACATTGCTAAGAGCAATATTCTGTTGGAAAGTTCCAGTATTCTGGAAGCTCTTGTCAAATACCAAACGACCTCTTAAATCGTGAACTCCGATTTTGATTTCGTTAGAAGTATTAGATGTAAACTGAACGTTGAAGTTACCGTTGTTCGGGTTAGGATAGATTGAGAAGTTTTCTAAACCAAAAGTCTCAGTAGCTAAAACCGGAACGTTTTGAGAGTAACATAATTGAATTGTGAACGTATTCAATGTTGCCCCTGTAACGTTTGAGTCAACAACAGTATCTTTGAAATATAGTTTCCAAGCACCTGCACTGTTATTTCCGTTATATCCGTTGATGTTAGTGTTAGAATAAGGAATGAAAGAAGATGCGAAAGCTCCGTTGTTTGTGTTAGCACAGTTAACAGCATTACCTGCAGTGTCAAACCATTTGTTCATGTTTGCACCTGTACAAGTAGTGTTGTTGTACCATAAAGCTGTATTCAAAGATGCTTGCCATGGAGCCATTAACAACAAGTTAATTTGGCCAACATTAGGGTGAGTAATATTAGCATAGAAGTTAGCATCCGTGATTGTGAATGAATCAGTGATATTCATTGAAACTCCAGGGTAGGAAGTACCTGTACTTTCTGTAATACCTGAATTCAGGTTGAATACATAATCAGAACAAACGTTTTGTGGCTGATAAGTATAGTTTCCGATTGCAATGTTTTTTGTGTTAACATTGAAGAAGATGTTTCCTGATGCTTTTACCATTACACGACAGTTAGCAAACGTTACGTTTGGAACTGTAATAGTCTGTGTTCCGTCATTTGGTGTGTTGGCAAGTAAAACTGTACCCCATGTAGCGCCGTTATCAGTTGATAACAAGATGTCTACGTTTGTACCACCAGGACTTGTGTTTGTACTGTTAACAGCCCAAGTAATAGTTTGTGTAGAACCTTGTGCCCAAACAATACCGTCTGTATTTTGAGAAGTTACCGTAAGTGGTCCTTTTGAAGCGTCCACAGTAACAACCATGTCGTCAAATTTAGTTTGAGCCACTTTAACCGGAGCTGTAGCGCTGAACGCTGCATTATCTCTTACAGTCAATCGGAAGTTCAATGTTCTTGCTACTGAGCTTAACGCTTCTACAACGATATCAGCACCTGCAGTAGTAGTCTGTCCGTTAATAACTGAAGTCATGTTAGGGAAATATCTAACCGGTGAAGCTGTAGGACTGTACGTTCTGAAGTTAGGACCAACAGTTTTAGTGTCAGAAGCAGCACTGCTTGCGCCTGTTACAGCAGCAGTTCCGTTATCGTACTGTTCCCAGCAATAAGTTAGGGCATCACCTGCATTTGCATCTGTCCCAACTCCTGTTAACATGAACGGTGTGCTTTTCGGGATTGTATAGTCTGCTCCGGCATTTGCAGTAGGAGTAGCATTGTTTGCAGTAACACTAGTTGATACCGGACAAGTTTTTCCGGATAAATTAGCTTGAATTTGTGCGATAGATGCAGCGTGGTAAATATCAATTGAGTGCGCAGCTACGTCTTCGTTAGTAATACCAGCGTATCCCATGATAGTTACACCTGATCCAACTTCCATGTTTACACCGCTTCCTTCGTTTGAGTTAGAGAATGTGTGGTTTCCTCCTAATTGGTGACCTACTTCGTGAACTACATAATCGATGTCGAAGTTATCTCCCATTGGGATTCCGTCACCAGGAGATGTAAATCCACTTCCTTTGTTTTTGTCAGATGTACTTGCAGTATCGTTAACACAAACACATCCAATACAACCTGCATTTCCACCACCACCGGAAGCACCGAATAAGTGACCGATATCGTAGGCAGCATTGTTGGCAGCTAAAGAAGTACCTGCTCCTGTTAAACTTGAACTTAAAGTGTTTTGCAACTCAGCGTTCCATGCTCCTCCTGCTCCAGCAGCAGCAGCAGAGTAAGGATCCGTAAGTGGGTTGTAATAAATTACGTTAGTTGAAGCAGCAACCAAATTAAGGTGAAGCGCTAAATCTTTTTCGTAAACACCATTACAACGTGTTAAAGTAGCGTTGATAGCAGCTAAAACCAATCCTACCTGAGCAGAACTGCTAGCGCCGAAGTAATTTGAATATTCTGCTGTTACGGATTGTGCTAAACGCATCGTTCTCAGCGTTCCGTCACTGAATTTTCCGGCAGCATTTTGTGCTTTTGGAGTAATTCCTGCAAACATTTCATTGTCTTGTACTGAACAAGTCCAAGGTAAGCTTCCTTTTTCTCTTTGGGATTTGAACACAGCATAAACTCTGTGATCTTGAGAGTAAGGCTCCATGAACTCATTTGGTTTGTCAGTTCTGAAAACCATTGTTTGTATTCCCTGTGGAGAAATACTTAACTTCAAAGTAGCATATTTATCCGTAATACCTTTTCCTGAATAGGCGCGGATTTCTGGAAATTGTGCCTGTAAGTCAGCTTCGAAGTTAGAAGCTTCATACATTTCAAACTGTTCTAAACCACCATTTGCATTCGGCAACGTAATGATAACCTTTTGGTTAGATTGTCCGTTTTGAGTAGCAAACAAAGTTTGTCTTAGCTGAGTCAGATTCAACTCATACAAATCAAATTGTTTTGGAAACGAAAGACGGGCTACTGCCTTATCGGTAGTAAGCTTAGCGCTTTCTCCTTTGTAGGATGACCAAAACTTATCGCTCTGTGCATATCCAGTCGATATTGCGAAAGCGGCAAGAGTTAAGAGTAAATTTTTTTTCATTCCAAGTGGAGTTAAGTTTGTAACAAAAGTAGATTATTTTTTTAGAATCGCAAATTTTGTGGAAAAAAATAAAAAAGGCGTCAATTAAGACGCCTTTTTATTGAGTAATTGATAAAATTATTTTATGGAGATTTTCTTAACTTCTTTTCTGTCGCCATCCTGTACAGTTACAAGATAAACTCCGGATTGAACATTGTTAAGCTGAATGTTTTGATTGAACATACCTGAGTTGTGGTAGTCTTTTTCAAACACCAATCGGCCTCTCATGTCGTGAACTCCGATTTTAACTTTGTTTCCAGTGTTGGAATTAAATTGAATGTTAAAGTTACCGTTGTTTGGATTTGGATACAATGTGAAGTCTTCTAAACCAAAGTTTTCAGTAGCCAATGTTAATGTCTGGCTACAAACCGTTAATGTGTAAGAGTTAAGTGTTCCTGTGTCTACAGCGGCATTGTCGTTTACTCCAACAGTCCATGTTCCATTGGCCGGGACACCATTGAATCCGCTAAATGGTGTGTTTGGAATGATGTTTCCTGTGATGGTAGCAGCACATGCAATAGCAGAACCCTGGTCGTCAAAGGTCGCGTTGATATTATCATTGTTCGTACATGAATTGGCGAAAGCTGTAATCTGAGTTCCCTGAGGATTTTTCAATACTATAGATACATCGCTGATATAAGTATGCGATACATTCACCTGAAGGTTAACATCCGAAACGTTATTGGTATCCGTTACGTTTACGGGTGCAAAAGTGTACGCTAAAACATTATCCGGAATACTTACCGGAACGGAAGTCGCCGTATAAGAATTACAGGTTGTTGTTACTAAATATCCAATAGCAAAAGGAGTAGTATTTACATTAAAGAAGATGCTTCCGGATGCTTTTACCATGATTCTACAGTTAGCGGAAGTTACGTTAGGTGCGGTAACGGTTTCGGAACCATCATTAGGTGTGTTACTTACCAATGTGGTCGGGAATGTTAATCCACCATCGGTTGATAATAAGATATCAACATTGGCTCCGCCGGCAATTGTATTTGTACTGTTTACTGCCCATGTTACGGTTTGAGTTGAATAACGGAGCCATGAAACACCTGCAGTACTTTGAGATGTTACATTTAATGGTCCTTTAGCACCGTCTACTGTTACAATCACATCGTCAAAATCGGTTTGTGCCACTTTGATCGGTGCTGTAGAACTGAACGGGGCATTGTCTCTAACAGTTAATCTGAAGTTCAGTGTTCTGGCTACCGAACTTAATGCTTCAACATTGATATCCGTTCCCGGTGTAGTTTGCTGATTAGCTAAAATTGTCGATAATTTAGGGAAATATCTAACTGGTGAACTTGATTGGCTGTATGATCTCCAGTTAGGGCCTGATACTTTTGTTGCTGATGCAGCACTGCTCGCTCCCGTTTGCGCTCCTGTCGCATTGTCAAATTGTTCCCAGCAGTAGGTTAAAGCGTCACCTGCGTTTGCATCTGTGGCAGCACCGGTTAACATGAAAGGCGTGCTTTTCGGAATTGTGTAATCCGCTCCGCCAATTGCATCCGGAGTAGCATTGTTTGCTGTGATCGTAGTTGATACCGGGCATGTTTTACCTGCTAAATTTGCCTGAATCTGAGCAATAGATGCAGCATGATAAATGTCGATAGAGTGCGGCGCAACGTCCTGAGAAGTAATACCTGCATAGCCCATGATGGTTACCCCGGATCCGACTTCCATATTAACGCCGGTTCCTTCATTGGCATGTGAGAACGTGTGATTTCCTCCTAATTGGTGACCTACCTCGTGAACTACGTAATCGATATCGAAGTCGTCTCCCATAGGGATTCCATTAGCAGGAGAGGTGAAACCACTTCCTTTATTTTTGTCTGCCGTACTTGCCGTATCGTCCACGCAAACACAACCGATACAACCTGCATTTCCACCGCCACCGGAAGCTCCAAATAAGTGACCGATGTCATAAGCGGCATTGTTAGCTGCCAAAGAAGTCGCAGGACCTGTTAAACTGGTGCTTAATGTGTTTTGTAATTCTGTGTTCCATGCTCCTCCAGCTCCGGTTCCGGCTGCTGAGTAAGGGTCGGTTGCCGGATCATAGTAAATAACGTTAGTGGATTGCGCTATTAAATTTAAGTGTAATCCTAAGTCTTTTTCGTAAACGCCGTTACAACGTGACAAAGTGTTGTTGATGGCTGCAAGTACCAATCCAACCTGAGCCGAGCTGGTTGCTCCGAAATAGTTGGAATATTCTGCAGTAACGGATTGTGCCAAACGCATGGTTCTTAATTTACCATCGTTGAATTTGCCGGCTACATTATTGGCACTTGGAGCAATTCCCGCAAACATTTCATTGTCCTTTACGGAGCAGGTCCAAGGTAATTTTCCTTTTTCTCTCTGCGATTTGAAAACAGCATAAACTTTGTGATCCTGAGAGTAAGGCTCTATGAATTCATTTTCTTTATCAGTTCTGAAAACCATGGTTTGTATTCCCTGCGGGGAGATGCTTAGCTTCAAAGTGGCATATTTATCCGTGATACCACGCCCCGAATAGGCTCTGATTTCCGGAAATTGTGCCTGTAAGTCAGCTTCAAAGTTAGACGCTTCGAACATTTCAAACTGTTCTAAACCGCCATCCGCATTCGGTAACGAGATGATGACTTTTTGGTTTGGTAATCGGTTTAGCGTTCCTAGTAAGGTTTGTTTGATGTGATTCAGATTCAGTTCATACAAATCGAACTCTTTGGGGAAAGAAATTCTGGCAACACCTTTGTCGGTAGTAATTTTGTTACTATCGCCTTTATAAGCTGACCAAAACTTGTCGTTTTGAGAATATCCTGTGGATACCGCAAAAGCTGCTAAAGTTAAAAGTAATGTTTTCTTCATTTTTTATAAGGTTAGTTTTCTCAAAAATAAACAATATTTCGATATTTAGTTATTTTTTTAATAATGGTAATAAAAAAAGCGCCGTTAAAGGCGCTTTTTCTTTAAGAGATATTCTTTATTTTATGATAATGCGTTTTGTGGTTTGATTTTCTCCATCCAGAACGGTTACCAAATAAACACCTGCCTGAGCGTTGTTTAATTGTAGGTTCTGATTGAAAGTACCTGTATTTTGATATGATTTTTCAAAAATTACTCTTCCGCTCATATCGTGTACATTAATCTTGATGTTGTTGCCGGTAGCGGATTCAAACTGTACATTGAAAGAACCGTTGTTCGGGTTAGGGTAAATTGTGAAATCTTTCAGGTTATTATCTGTAACACCTGCTGTCTGTACGGTACAGATGTTTAAGCTCCAGCTGTTTAAAGTTCCTCCGTCCTGATTGAAACCGTCGAATATTCTTAAAGTCCATGTTCCGGTAGAACTCTCATTGTTGAACGCGGATAAAAGCTGAGTAGATTTAACGGTTCCTGTGATTCCAGGGTTTGTACCGCAAACAACATTCGCACCTGCGTCGTCAAAAGTAGCTACGACATTTTGGATATCTGCACTTGTACAAGGTTGTACAAATAATTGTACCTGAGTTCCTGCAGGGCTGATTAAAGTTGCCGTTAAGTCATTGATCCAAGTGTGAGTTAAATTCATGGTAATGTTAACATCACCAATTGTACCTCCGCTAGGAATGTTCAATGTCGAATTTACGGTTACGTTAGCCGTTGTTGCAATAGTTAACGGAACGTTTGTTGAAGCTGTTGTTCCGCATGCGATAACTCCGGTTGTGAATTTGTATGCTGAACTGTATGTTCCGCTACAAGAAGAGTTTTTAGGAAGAACTCTCCAGTAATAATCCGTTGCCTGAGTTAATCCGGAAACACTGTAGCTTGTTGTTGTAGTGTTTCCTGTGCTAATAATGTTCGTGAATGTATTATTTGTAGAAACCTGTACATCATATGAAGTAGCATTGGCGTTCGCCGGCCATGTTAAATTTAAGTTTAATCCCTGACCTACCGCATTGTTTGCCGGCGTAGATAAAGTCATTACTCCAAAATTAGAGTTAAACAATTCGAAATAGTAAGGAACCGTTTTGCTGGTAGCTCCTGAAGTTGCAGTTACAATAATATTGTAAACTCCTGCAGTACTTGCTGCTGTATTGCTTACTGTCATTGTTACGGTACCGTTTGAACTGCTCATGGAAGTCGGAGAGAAAGTTACAGTTGATCCTCCAGGATTTCCGGCTGCAGTAAAAGTTGTAGTTCCACTGAAACCTGCCAACGCTTTGTAGTCAATAATGAATGATGTATTTGTTCCCTGACATGCAGTTTTGAATTGCTCACCAGCTACCCCATTGAATCCAACGGCAAAAGTTGAAGTTGGAGCAGCAATTGTAAAGTTCGCATTTGAGATATCGTAGAATATATGATTGTTTCCTTTAACCATAACTCGGTTGGTTGTGCCTACATTGTTAGGAACGGTTACCGTCTCAGTTCCGTCATTAGGCACTTTGCTTGCTAATAATATTGGGTATGTCAAACCACCATCAGTAGATAAATAGATGTCCACATAATTACAGTTTACACCGTTAGCTGTTGTTCCGGCTACGGCCCAAGTAACAGTCTGATTAGTTCCTACTGTCCATGAAACAGCAGTGTTAGGTGTGTTAACCGTGAAAGGTCCTGCAGTTCCATTCACTGTAACTACCATGTCATCAAAGCTGGTTTGTCCCACTTTAATAGGAGCCGTTGAGCTATACGGTACATTATCTCTTACTGTTAATCTGAAATTTAATGTTCTTGCAACAGAACTTAAAGCTTCTACGTTGATTCCGTCATTTCCTGTTCCGGCCGTAGTCTGACCACCTGCAATAACAGTGGCTAAAATTGGCATATAACGCACCGGAGAGGCTGTTGGGCTCCATGATCTCCAGTTTGGTCCGATTGTTTTAGTTGCGCTGGCCACACTGTTGGCGCCAGTTTGTGCACCACCGTCATCATTTTGTTCCCAACAGTAAGTTAAAGCATCACCTGCATTTGCATCTGAACCTGAACCGGTAAGGATGAATGGTGTACTTTTTGGAATCGTGTAATCCGGTCCGGCATTAGCCACCGGCGTCGCATTGGTTCCGGATAACGAAGTAGTTACTGGGCAAGTTTTTCCTGCTAAATTTGATTGTATCTGCGCAATTGAAGCCTCGTGAAAAATGTCGATTGAATGCGGTGCAATATCTTGTGATGTAATACCGGCGTAACCCATAATGGTAACACCTGAACCCACTTCTTTATTCACACCTGAACCTTCATTACTGTTTGAAAAAGTATGGTTTCCTCCTAACTGGTGTCCAACTTCGTGTACCACATAATCGATGTCGAAGTTGTCTCCCATTGGGATACCGTCTGCGGGCGAAGTGATTCCCGCTCCTTTATTTTGGTCTGTAGTACTCGCCGTATCGTCTACACATACACATCCGATACAACCTGCATTTCCACCACCTCCGGTTGCCCCGAACATATGTCCGATATCATAAGCGGCGTTGTTTGCGGCTAAAGATGTTGCAGGTCCGGTAAGGCTTGTGCTTAAAACGTTCTGTAATTGTGCATTCCATTGACCTAAGTTTGTTGAATACGGGTCAGTTGCAGGATTACAGTAAATTACGTTTGTAGTGCTGGCAATTAAATTCAGGTGTAATGCTAAATCTTTTTCATAAACACCATTACAGCGCGTCATAGTTGCGTTGAACGCAGCAAGTACAAGGGCTTTATCAGCAGCGGTTCCTGCAGTTGTGGCGCCGAAGTAAGCTGCATATTCCCCATTACATGATTGTGCCAGACGCATTGTTTTTAATTCACCGGCGCTGGATTTGTTTGTGTTTGGAAGTTGTTTGTCTACATTATTCATTAGAGCATGATCATCAGTGGAACAGCTCCATGCTAATTGACCTCTTTCTCTTTGTGAGTTGAAAACCACATAAGTCCTTCCGTCGACAGAATAAGGTTCCATAAACTCATTTTCCTTGTCGGTTCTGAAGACCATGGTTTGGATTCCCTGTGGTGAGATACTCAGTTTTACGGTTGCGTATTTGTCGGTGATCCCTTTACCTGAGAAAGCTCTGATTTGTGGGAACTGTGCCTGTAATGCCGGCTCAAAATTGGAAGCTTCATACATTTCAAATTCTTCCAGTTGCCCTTTAGTGTTTGGTAAGGTAATGATTACCGTTTGTCTGGACGACTTGTCGGTAATAGAAAATAAGGCCTGTTGTATCGGGCTGATGTTTAAGTCATAAAGATCAAACTTTTTTGGGAAAGTTTGCCTCTTTACATTTTTTGAGACCTCGATTTTTTGTCCTGAACTTGGTTTCCAAGCCTTGTCAGTCTGCGCTTCCGAGGAGAGTGTACCCCAAAAAGCAACGAGCGAACAGAGTAAAATTCGTTTCATTTAAGTAAGTTTTTGTTAGTTAGGTTGTCAAAAATACACTTATTTTTTATTTTTTTAACAAAACACCTGCTTTTTTTGTTTTTTAACAAATTGAAATTCAGTATTTAAAAACAATGGTCTATCCTTTTTGAATTAAAATAACAATAATTACCTTTGCGCAAACATTATAACTTGAAAATAGTTTCATCCATACAGGAATTCAATTCATCGGTCGGGACCGTTGTTACCTTAGGTACTTTTGACGGGGTTCATATCGGTCATCAGAGTATATTGGATAAGGTGATTTCTTCGAGCAAGAAACTGGATTGTGAAAGTTTGGTGCTGACTTTCTTTCCGCATCCGAGAATGGTTCTGCAGCACGATTCGGAAATCAAACTTTTGAATACCATTGAAGAAAAATCACTTCTTTTAGAAAAGGCCGGAATCGATAATTTGGTCATCCATCCATTCAATCAGGAATTTTCCCAACTTACCGCAGAAGCTTTTGTCAAGGACATTCTTGTGGATAAGTTCAATGTAAAAAAAATCATCATTGGGTACGATCACCGTTTCGGAAATAACCGCACGGCTACTATTGATGATTTAATTAAGTTTGGTCTCCAATACGGTTTTGAGGTAGAACAGATTTCCGCGCAGGAGGTGGATGCCGTTTCGGTGAGTTCGACAAAAGTGCGTAATGCTTTGGATGCCGGGAATGTTGCTTTGGCCGGACAATACCTGGGATATGATTATTTCTTCTCGGGCACTGTTGTTGAAGGTCGTAAACTTGGACGAACGATCGGCTATCCGACGGCAAACATTAAAATAGACGAAAATTATAAACTCATACCTAAAAACGGTGTTTACATTGTTTCGGCTGAAATTGAGGATAAGAAGGTGTACGGAATGATGAACATTGGCGTAAATCCCACGGTAGGAGGTATGACCCAAAGTGTTGAAGTGCATTTTTTTGACTTGGATCAGGATCTGTACGGTAAGAAAATTACAGTTACCGTTTATGAGAAAATCCGTGATGAACAAAAGTTTCCTTCGGTGGATGATTTAAAAATGCAATTGAAAAAGGACCAAGAGGTATCATTAAGGTATATAGCCAACCGATTTTCAAAATGAATTCCAGGCTCTTCAAGTCAATAGACAATGCTCCTTTAATTATTTTCAGAATATTTTTCGGATTACTGTTTGCCTGTGAAACGTTCGGCGCTATTCTAACCGGATGGGTGAAGAATAATTTCATCAGTCCGGAATTTACTTTTTCCCACATTGGAATGGAATGGTTGCAGCCGTTACCGGGTTACGGCATGTATTTTTATTTTGCTGCGATGGGCTGTTTGTCATTAGCCGTTATGCTTGGTTATAAATATAGGTACAGTCTTGGCGCGCTTACTTTGCTTTGGGCAGGAGCGTATTTCATGCAAAAAACTTCTTATAACAACCATTATTATTTATTGCTCCTTATTGCTTTTATCATGTTGTTTCTGCCCGCCGACCGATATGCTTCTCTGGATGTAAAGGCAGATCCCAGCCGAAAAAGATTGTCAATGCCTGCCTGGTGTTCCGCGGTGCTGATCTTTCAGGTAGCTATAGTCTATTTTTTTGCAACCATGGCAAAGTTGTATCCGGAATGGCTGGACGGAACTTATACGCGGATTTTGTTTTCGGACATCCGGAGTTTTCCGATGATTGAACAATTATTTTTAAATCACCGCTTTCATCTTTTTATTGCTTATGCCGGAATTGCTTTTGACGGTTTGATTATTCCCTTGTTGTTTTGGAAGCGGACCCGAACAATAGCGCTTTTGGCTTCCCTTTTCTTCCATTTGTTTAATTCCTATTTTCTCAAAATCGGGATATTTCCCTATTTCGCATTGAGTTTTGCGGTTTTTTTCTATCCGCCGGAAACCATAAGAGCGCTTTTTTTTAAACGTAAACCGGCCTTCGTGGCGGAATCTGAGAACGAGGGAATAATTGGACAGAAGCTGTTTTTATGGTTTTTTGTTCCGTACTTCATAATTCAATTGATATTGCCGATCCGACACTGGCTGGTAAAGGGAGATGTTTTGTGGACGGAAGAAGCCCATCGTTTAAGTTGGCGGATGATGTTACGCGAGCGTAAAGGAACCATTGCTTTTCGCGTAATAGATACGAAAACTCAAAGCAGGATTTATTATCCGGTGGAAGATCATCTGACGCGCAGGCAGTTCGAAGGAATGTCAGCCAAACCGGACATGATCTGGCAAATGGCGCAGAAGATAAAATCGGAATTTCTTCAAAAAGGGATCCATGTCAGCATTTATGTCGACTGTTGGGTCTCCATTAACCACAATGTGCCACAGCAACTGATCGATCCTAAAGTAGACCTGGCGGCAGTCCCATGGGATTATTTTTGGCATAACGAATGGATTTTGTTGCCCGAAGACAGAAAAGAGATTGGCCTGTGATTTTTGAATTCGTGTTGTAAATTTTTGTAACTTAGTGGATTATAGATAGTTGGATTTTAAACTTTCTAAGATTCTTTGTTTAACTAAAAAATTTACCATTATGTTACGCAGAAAAGAATTTAAAAACGGTTGTATTATTTTTCTTGGTATCGGACTTTATTTTCTGTTAATGGAAATGTTAGGTTTAGCCGATCAGTTGTATTTGCGATTCCTTAATGTTTTTATTGTGCTTTATGGTGCCAGCCGAAGTATCAGAGCGAATTACGCAGAAGGTAATTACGAATACATGAACAATTTTATGTCAAGTCTCATGACTTCCTGTATCGGGGTAGGTTTAAGTGTTTTCGGATTGATGGTTTATATTCATGCCCGCGGCGGAGAACATTACCTGGCTTCACTTTCGGACGGTTTTATGTTTGCCGGCGGAAAAGCCCGAATTAATGAATATTGCATCGGACTATTGTTTGAAGGAATCGCTTCTTCTCTGATAGGCAGTTTGCTGCTGATGCAATACTGGCATGGAAAGATTCCGAAAACCGAACATTTTACGGATAGATGATGTTGCTAATGATTGAATCGCTTTAATTCGAAGTTGGTTCCGTCAAAAACACCATAGGAAAAATACCCTATCCAGTCACCCAGATTAAAGTAATGGGAATCCTCTTTTAATAAAATCTCAAGGGGTAAATGTCTATGGCCGAAAATGAAAAAATCATAATGCTTTGCCTCCAGCTTTTTCTTCGCATATTGGTATAGCCATTCGTGTTCTTTCCCTAAGAAATTAACGTCTTCTTTCCCGGAAATCAATTTGTTTTTTACCGAAAGGTGTTGGGCTAATTTAACACCAACATCGGGATGCAGCCATCTGAAAAGCCATTTTGAAAACGGATTGGTGAAGACTTTCTTCATTCTTTTATATCCGGTGTCGCCAGGACCCAGGCCGTCGCCGTGTCCGATAAAGAAATCCTTGCCGTTGATCTTAAAGTGCCTTGGTTTATGGTATACCGGGATGTCGAGTTCTTTTTCAAAATAATCGTACATCCATAAGTCATGATTCCCTACAAAGAAAAAAATAGGGATACCACTATCGCGAAGTTCCGCCAACTTTCCCAAAACCCTGACAAATCCTTTCGGAACCACTGTTTTGTATTCAAACCAAAAATCAAAGAGGTCGCCCAAAAGAAACAGGGCGTCTGCATCTCGTTTGATTTCATCGAGCCAGGCTACAAATTTTTGTTCTCTTGGGAAGCTTAATTCAGCAGTTGGAGCTCCAAAATGCTGATCAGATGCAAAATATACTTTTTTGGCTTCTAGGGTCTTCATATATAAAAAATGAGAATCCAAATATAGGGAATGTAAATTACTTTATAATCCGGTTTCGTTTAAAGTCAGATAAAAACGTTGTAGGGGAATACGCAATAATTTTTTACGATGCAAACCTTTACATGTTTAAAAAAAATAAAAAAATATTTTTTTTGTTAATTTTTTGTAAATTAGACCTGCTTGTATCGATAAAACACACGAAAAAGTCGGTAAAGTGCAAAAAACATTTAAAAATGATGAAAATGAAACATTTATTTCTTTTGTTGTTATTTTTTCCGGTATTTCTTTTTGCTCAGGAAAAAGTAAAAGTGCAGGGTAAATTGGAAGGGACTTATCAGGTCGAGTTTCTTAAATCTGCCAAAGCACCAATTGCCGTTACAGGCGAAATCCTTGAGAAGATTGAATCGGTGCGCGAAGAAAGCAAAGTTGCTTATTTAACCGTTAATGATGAGTGCCGAATCAGGATTCTTCCCAAACGTGATCTTTCGATGTCGTCAGGAAAAAAACTTGAAGAGTTTGTGATCGTTGAAAAATTCACTAATTAATCTGGCAGTTGATGATGAAAAAACTACTCTTTTCTTTTTTTTGTGTAGCTTTATTTTCGGCAAAATTATTTGCCCAAACCCCCGGAACTACGCCTTGTAGTGCCATACAGCTATATCCTTATACTTCGTGTGGAAATTCAAGTGGCCTCCAATATGCAGGACATTACCAAACGGAAATGGGGGATGGTGTAATGGTTACCATGACAGGAACCAGCACGATCAATCCGGCTTGCACCACAGATAACGAAACAACTCAGGCTGTGGAATGGCTGATGGTAACCGCTACCACAACATCGTTTACAATAACTAACCTGACCAATTATTCCGGTCCCGGGGCTGCTACGGCAGAAACAAGGGATTATGCTGTTTATTCGGGCTCATGCGGAAGTTTAACACAAGTTTCGTGCACAGCAAATGTGGCGTTAAATGGGACTGTAAACGTGACGGGACTGACGGCTGGTCAAACGTATTATATTATGGTATCACAATCTGCCGCCGCTTTTTCGGGCTATCCGACGGCCAACGCAGTGGCGACCTGTATTACGAGTACGGTTCCTCATACGCCAGCCAACGATGTATGTAGTAATGCATTTGTTTTATTAAATAATGTGACATACACCTCGACGAATGCAGACGGAACTGCAGATGGGCCAGCGGTATGTCAGAATCCGGCCTCCGGAAGTGTTGAGAATAATACTTGGTACCAATGGTGTGCGCCTTCTACCTGGACGCCTGGTCAAACCGCATTTTTAAATGTGAATAATCAGGTTTGTAACAGTACGCAAGGCTTACAATTGTCGATTTATGACGCGTCTACTACTTGCGCGCAAATTACTGCCGGTACGGCGACCTCATTGGTTTGCCAGAATCCAGGGGCAACCACAAATTACAACTATACCTTTACGGCCAATCCTAATCAATGTTATCTGATCGTTTTGGATGGTTTTGCAGGAACCTCATGTACCTATAGCATTCAGGTTTCCGCAACAGCCAGCACCTGTGTTACACCGCCGGTGGTTACAGCCACCGCAGTTACCCCAACCGTTTGTCCGGGCGGTTCAACGGTTTTGAACGCAACCTGTTCGGGAGGCGGTTGTACAGGGATTACTTATACGTGGTCACCGACAACCGGACTTTCAGGAACCAGCGGGGCAAGCGTAACCGCTACTCCGGTCGTTACCACAACGTATACCGTTACCGGAACTACAGCTACTTGTACAGCAACCTCTACCGTAACAGTTACTGTTAATCCGCTTCCGACAATTACGTTGACTTCAGCAGCGGCTACAACAAATCAGACGCTTTGTATCAATACAGCGATTACGAATATTACATATTCGGTAGGTTCAGGTGCTAGCGGTGCTACGGTTTCAGGATTGCCTTCGGGTGTAACCGGAACTTATGCGGGGGGTGTTTTCACAATCAGTGGTACACCGACCGTTTCAGGAACATTTAATTACACGGTTACTACAACGGGTGGTTGTACTCCTTCGCCTACGGCCACCGGAACAATCACGGTTAATCCGCTTCCGACAATTACGTTGACTTCGGCAGCAGCTACAACAAATCAGACGCTTTGTATTAATACAGCGATTACGAATATTACATATTCGGTAGGTTCAGGTGCTACCGGTGCTACGGTTTCAGGATTGCCTTCGGGTGTTACCGGAACGTATGCGGGGGGTGTTTTCACAATCAGCGGGACACCGACCGTTTCAGGAACATTTAATTATACGGTTACGACAACAGGTGGTTGTACTCCTTCGCCTACGGCCACCGGAACAATCACGGTTAATCCGCTTCCGACAATTATGTTGACTTCGGCAGCAGCTACAACGAATCAAGCACTATGTATCAATACGGCGATTGCGAATATTACATATTCAGTAGCTTCAGGTGCTACCGGTGCTACGGTTTCAGGATTACCTTCGGGTGTAACCGGAACTTATGCGGGGGGCGTTTTCACAATCAGTGGTACACCGACCGTTTCAGGAACATTTAATTACACGGTTACTACAACAGGTGGTTGTACTCCTGCGGCTACGACAACAGGTACGATCACGGTCAATCCTTTGCCGGTTACACCATCTGCAAGTGTAACGACTCAACCGACATGTATTGTGTCGACGGGTGTTATTACAATTTCTGCTCCAATAGGTGCTTCTTTTGAGTATAGTATAAATGGTACCACCTATCAGGTAAGTCCGGTTTTTAGTGGATTAGCGCCTGGGACATACAATGTTACGGTTCATAACACCGTAACGGGTTGTTTTTCTGCTGCTACTGTTTTGATTGTTAATCCGGCTCCGGGAGCGCCAATTGCACCTACGGCGAGCGTCACTAGTCAGCCGACATGTACGACTCTCACTGGGACAATTGTAATTACATCGCCACTTGGTGCGACATTAGAATACAGCATTAACGGAACAACATTTCAGTCAGGCACAACCTTTTCGGGCGTGGCCCCTGGAACCTACACTGTTATTGTTAGGGATACGGGTTCCGGATGTTCTTCAGCAACATCGGTAACGGTTAATCCTATTCCAGCAAATCCTTCAGCGCCAACAGCAAGTGCCACGGTTCAGCCAACATGTAGTTTGGCAACAGGAACTATTGTTGTAACAGCTCCAACAGGTGCGGCTATGGAATACAGCATTAATGGTGTTAGTTATCAGTCAGGAACCACTTTCACAGGATTAGCTTCCGGAACTTATAATGTGACGGTTCGTGATACAGCTACGGGTTGTGTTTCGTCTGCTACATCGGTAACGGTTAATCCAATTCCGGCAAATCCTTCAGCGCCAACAGCAAGTGCCACGGTTCAGCCAACATGTGCGTTCACAACAGGAACTATTGTTGTAACAGCTCCGACAGGTGCGGCTATGGAATACAGTATAAATGGTGTTACGTATCAGTCTGGAACCACTTTCACAGGATTAGCTTCCGGAACTTATAATGTAACGGTTCGTGATATGGCTACGGGTTGTGTTTCGTCTGCTACATCGGTAACGGTTAATCCTATACCAGCCAATCCTTCAGCGCCAACAGCAAGTGCCACGGTTCAGCCAACATGTACGTTCACAACAGGAACTATTGTTGTAACAGCTCCGACAGGTGCGGCTATGGAATACAGTATAAATGGTGTTACGTATCAGTCTGGAGCCACTTTCACAGGATTAGTTTCCGGAACTTATAATGTAACGGTTCGTGATACGGCTACGGGTTGTGTTTCGTCAAGTACATCGGTAACGGTTAATCCAATTCCGGCTAATCCAACTGTTGCTGTGGCTACAATTGTTTCTCCAACAACCTGCGCTGTTTCTACGGGTAGTATAATGGTTACGGCTCCGACAGGCGCAACATTAGAATATAGTATAGACGGGGTGACTTATCAGTCAGGAGTACTATTTAATAATTTAACTCCGGGGACTTATGCGGTAACGGTTCGCGATACCAGTACAGGATGTGTTTCGTCAGCTGCATCATATACTGTTAACCCTGCTCCAGGAGCTCCGGTTGCTCCGATGGCGAGTACAACTGTTCAGCCAACTTGTACAACACCGACAGGTACTGTAGTGGTTGCAAATCCGGCAGGGTCAACGATAGAATATAGTATTGATGGAGTAACGTACCAATCATCAGTTACTTTTGCCGGAGTACTATCCGGTACTTATAATGTATCCGTCAGAGATACCGCTACGGGTTGCGTTTCATCGGCTACATCGGTAACGGTCAATCCTACTCCAGTAGCTCCAACGACGCCTATTGCTACAGCGACGGTTCAGCCGACATGTATAAATCCGACAGGAACTATTGTCGTGACAGCGCCACTTGGGACAGTTTATGAATACAGTAGTGATGGTGTTGTTTATCAGTCATCAAGTACATTCAGCGGACTGTCATCAAATACCTATATTATAACGGTGCGTGATACAAGTACGGGTTGCATTTCTTCGTCAACTTCTGTAACGGTTGGTCCAATTTCAAATATTACTTCCTTACCAACATCTACTGTTATTTCACCGTTAACGTGTGCAACAAGCACTGGTAGTATTACGGTTACCAGTCCTATTGGAGCAAATTATGAATATAGTGTGAACGGAACGGTGTATCAGTCTTCAGTATTGTTTTCAGCATTAATGCCAGGCTCTTATAATGTTACTGTCCGTGACGTAAATACGGGCTGTGTTTCACCTGTAAGTACAGAAATCGTTAATCCGGCTCCAGGAGCTCCCGGAAGTCCAGTAGCTAGTGTGAATGCTCAGCCTACCTGTAATGTTCCGACAGGAACTATAGCGATTACCGGTCCGACAGGTGCTAATTATGAATATAGTATTAATGGTACGACCTATCAGGCATCTACTGTATTTGCAGGATTGGCTCCTGGTTCATACAGTGTGACAGTGCGTGATACAACTAGCGGATGTACTTCGTCAGCAACAATTGTGATTGTTAATCCTTTACCGGCAAATCCAACGGTTCCGGTAGTTAACATTACGACGCCTGCTACCTGTACACTTCCTTCAGCGACAGTAACAATTACTTCGCCTGTAGGGGCTAAT
>NZ_JBYNXA010000005.1:0-549441 GCF_057801535.1 Flavobacterium sp. 21.1 | reverse complement strand
GAAGACATTACAGCCTAGACATGAAAACACCTGAGTTTGCACACAAAAATCAAATGCATAAATACAAATTTTATAACCTGAATTAATAACCAAAATGGTCAACCTATTTCAGGACAAGACAAACTAACTCAATAAAAATTCCGTAAAATTTAAAAAAATTATTTTTTTTGACGTTTGAATTGAAAATAATTTAATTTTTTTTATAAATTAATAAAAATTACACAAAATTAACTGTATCTTTGTCTCTTATTAATATCATATTTTTATGAACGAAGGAACAATTAAATTTTTCAATGAAGCAAAAGGCTTCGGATTTATCACTCCAAACGGTGGTGGTAATGATGTATTTGTGCATGTTACTGGTCTTAATGAATCAGTACGTGAGAACGACTCGGTAACTTACTCTGTAGAAAACGGACAAAAAGGACCAACCGCAACTAATGTAAACGTTATCTAAGATATATTTTACTTATTACAAGTAAAGCCAGTCTGTTTTAGATTGGCTTTTTTCGTTGAATTATTTCGGCAGCCTATAACAGCGGTTTTAAGAAATTGGGGTTTTAGGCAAAATTTAAAAGCAATTTTATATATTTGACTTCAGTCCTGATGGAATGGTTTGGGAACAAAAATCCCCAACTTCATAAAGCCGGCGGGACGTTAGTGGCAATGTTGCCAAAAATGGGGAAAATTAGATGAAACAGTATGAAGAGTATATTTATCTTAATTAGTTTATTTAGTATTCAATTAAATGCCCAATGCACATGGAAAACTGTAACAACAGGACCAGTCAAAGTGTTTGGTATTAAATCTGATAATTCGTTATGGACATGGGGACAAAGTCTTAACGAAAATATGGTAATGGAACCCCAACAAGTAGGTACAGAAAATAATTGGCTTATGGTGAGAACTGGTTCTTTCCACACATTGGGAATTAAAACTGATGGAACATTATGGGCTTGGGGACAAAATTCTTTTGGACAACTTGGAATTCCTTATAATCCAAGCAATGATCTTTCACAACCTACTCAAGTGGGCACCGACAATGATTGGACCTATATAACAGCCGGAGGGACTCACTCCGCAGCAATAAAAAGTAATGGGACTTTATGGACATGGGGACATAATGATTACGGTCAATTGGGAGATGGAACCTGGAATGGACATACCATTCCCATGCAAGTTGGAAGTGACACTAACTGGAAAAATATCGAAACCGGCAACAGAATGATGGTTGGAATAAAAACTGACAATACAATTTGGGCATGGGGTCGTAATGAATTTGGCGGCTTAGGTGATGGAACGACAATTCATAAAAACACTCCCATTCAAACTGGACTAAATTCGAATGATTGGAAAAGTGTAAGCGTGAGTGATTATTTTTGCATGGCTATAAAAAACAATGGAACTTTATGGGCTTGGGGAGGTAATAGCTTCGGACAATTAGGAGACGGAACTATGATTGACAGACTACTTCCAATACAAATTGGAAATATGTCTAATTGGAAAAATATTTCCTCAGGATTTTCTTATTCAATAGCACTAAAAACAGATAACACATTATGGGCTTGGGGAAACAATGACTACGGTCAGTTGGGAGACGGAACTTATATTGATACTTTTATACCCTCTCAAATGGGAACTTCAAATGATTGGGATAAAATTATGTATAGTTCATCAAACAATTCCTTTGCAATAAAAACAGATGGTACCCTATGGGGTTGGGGCAGCAATAGATATGGTCAACTATTATTAGGAAATGAATACCATTCTCAAACCCAATTTCAAAGCATATCATCGCCACTACTTAATAATTGTTCCATTAATGTTGTTTTAGATACAGAAGACGTTATTTATATCAATACTATAAAAATTTATCCAAATCCAGTTTCAGATATAATAAATATAGCCAACTCATCAAATAAAAAGATAGATAAAATAATTATCTATAGCATAAATGGTCTAATACTTAAAGAGCAAAATACTTCATCAAACAAAATAGACATTTCAAATTTATCAAACGGGATTTATTTTGTTCATTTTATATTTGACAAAGAAATTTATCGCATAAAAATTGTAAAGGAATAAATAAACACTGCCACTAACAGCAGTTTTATGCTATAGCGGGGCTTGGGATTTTTTGGATTGGTCAGTGCTTATTTTTCTTCTTTAAAAAGAAGTTTTTTCTTTCCACTTTTCGGTATATTTGTAAACATCAGTAATAAAAAATCCGCTACAGCATAAAGCCGGCGGGACGTTAGCGGCAAGCCAAAGGAGAATTCAGTAACTTAATGCAACAAATGATAAAATTTCTCTTTATTGAATTATGGAGAAATATTCTATTTGTTGTAGATGTTGCTCTGTTTGGTATTTGTTGAAGTTATCCCATTTTGGAGGAAAACTGGTTTTTTGCCCATACATAGAATCCAGACATACGTTGTGGTCTTTGTACTTTTCATGTAAAACAGCCAAAATTTTAAAGAAAAATTCGTCCAACATTACAATAGCTTCAAATTCGGTTTTAAGTGTATCGTAGTTACTGTCTGAGGGGGTTACTATTTGTAACAGGTCTAAAACTTCTTTCTTTTCGAGGGCATTAATTTCAGTTAAATAACCATATTTTAAGGTCTTAAAAACTAAATTATTCCAAGCCACACTGTCATGTCCCCATTGAACATCCGGTAGATTTAAAGAATGCTCACAAATTAGGATAATGGCAAAAAGAACGTCATTTAAATACGCTGCCGGAAATTCATCAAAACTTCTGAATTCAAAACCGCTTTGGTACATTTTTTCCTGATTAAAATCGAGACCCACTTCAGAAAGCAATTCATATTCCATTTCTAATTCAATCTGGTCGCGCCACCAAATGTTTTCTTCTTTTTCAAACTTTAGCAACTTTCTGAAATCATCCACTTTGTAAGTTAGAATTTTTCCCTTAGGCATCGATTTGTTAAAAGTCCCTACCCCTATGTATCGGGACATGGCATTTCTCATAGAACCCAAAGTAAATTTTTTGTCTAAACTATATTTATCGCTTATTACTCCCATAATATCGGGACTGCCAAGAGTTGCTATAAAAAAAGGCTCAAACCATTGCAACAAATAAATGGCATTTGCGTGCGTTTTATCAAAATCAATATAATCGACAATCCTACTGTTTTCTGTTAACGAGGGTAATGTAATATGAAAATGATAGGTGCCATTATTAAACAAAACAAGATTTTCCTGATTGGTCATGAACATATTAAGACCGTTATTGTAATCCGGAAAGTTTAATTTCCCATCTAGTAAGGACGATTCATTAATCTTATCCAGGAATAACTTTTTGGTGGCTTCCAGCTCTTTACAAGAATCTGAAATTGTTCTGTTTTCAAAATATTTGGTAACAAATTCAATAGAATCACCGTCAAAATGTACAGATCCCATCGTTTTATTTCTTTGGGTAATCATACTTTGAATATTGTACGGCTGATCCTCAAGAAAAAGTTCCATAATGGATTTCCCCAAATATTCCGGATTTGAAATTGGTTTTGGCGTCTCCCCATCTATTCCGGTGCTTCCAACTAATGATTTAACATCCGGTAACGTTTTGTGTTGATAATTTATGTCGAGTTTTTCCAGGGAATGACTATTAACCATTCTGCTCACTTTGTAGTTTTCGTTACAACCAAAAGCCTTTTTTAATAAAGGAGCCAAGCTTTCCGGTTTATAGCATGTTCTATAATCAATGCTGTATCGCTCAAAACCAATTTTTTCTTGTATAAACTCACCAGAAACTATTAGGGATTCTTCAAATTGCATGTAGGTTTCGTTTTCTAATCCAATTCCCCAATAATATTTTTTTGTCTGATTGTCTTTCATTTATACTAGTTTTCTTTTTGTGGTTATTTTGAACTTTTTAAAGTCATTATTTTTTATTCGGAAGCATGATTTTAATCTGCTGGGAATCAAAACAAAAACAGTCCTTTAAACGGATTAAACAAATTATTAAATCCATTCTCTTATTTTTAAATTATAGGAATTTATATTTCAGTCTCAGAAATTTTACATTTGAATCGACTGAACGATTGATAAAAAGCAAAATTTTGCAATGGAGTTATGAAACCACTACAGTCATTAATCACTTCCATATCAATAATGTAAGCAGATAAATTGTCCCGTTACAGTTTCTACTGTTCTTGTTTTTTCCAGGTTGCGAAGGTACTCATTATTATTTAATTTCAAGTTGTTAATTCATTGAAAATCAAATAATAATATAAAATCTTCCAATTGTCTGATTAATTATTTGGATCAATTGGTTTCAGATATCGTTTAAAACTAAGAGTTTAGTGCATTTTGTCTTAGCCTTTAAAAGCATTTTATCAATAACTCGAGTGATAGCGAAGTGCGCAGCAATTACAAATACACACAAATTAAATCGTGTAATTTGTGGCTACTCAATTAGGGCTGCAACCCAGCACATGTTCAGTCTGCCTATCAAACCATGAACTCTAAGTCCATAGTTTAATCATGGTAATAAAACACGTAAGAGGAATACAGTTCGTCATTCCACCAATCTTTTTTAACTTCTGAAAAATAATTGTAATTCACCTTTCCCGCTTGTGACTGCAATGGGTATATTACCTCGCCATTCTCTCTGTAGGCTTGATGCTCGTTCGTTTCCGGGACAACAGGAACGATATGTCCGGAGAGTCCTTTTTCTTTCCTTTTGGCACAAATTATTCCAACACCTCCATTGGTGTTCACTTTATTTTGAATTTCTTCAGCAGTAAACATCCTTTTCCATCCAAAATCCTCTCCCCATTTTAAAAACCAGTCGTGTATGGCACTGGAATAAATGTGATCTACGGTTTCTCCCATAAGCGGTTCCACTTCCTGTCCTTCCAATATTCTTTCCAGGGCTTGATCGGTCCACCAAACAGTAGGAAGATATACTTTGCAGAAATGACAATAATCGTAAGAGTAAACATTACAATAGGTGTCTTCTATTGTTCTTTGGTATCTAATGTTTTTAACAACATCCAGTTTGTCGATCAATTGGCCAATGCTTTCTCGTTTAGTCGTAGCATTAGTTAAGTCTCTGGACGGAATATCAGAGTCTGCCATTGGTTTGTACTTCATTTGTGCAGAATCTAAACGAGATTCCGGATCGGGTAAGAAATCGGCAGCTTTTATTCGGCTATTGGGTTTTGAATGATTCACTTTTAGTGTTGAATAAGTCGATTCTGTATGTTTTTTCATTTTAGTTGCTTAAAATTAATTAGCATAATGCTAACGGAATTTTACTATTCGCCTAATGTATTTCTGAAAAGAAGTTATACCCTATTATTTTAAAAATAAACAGGTTGTGGCTTTTTGTGCTCCCGAAATTATTCGGAAGAAAATCCTCAAACATGCTTACTCCAAATAAGTTCTTCTAAAATTTAAATGTAATAAAAAAAACAGAAGCGGAAATATAATTTCATTGTAAATCAGAAAATATCAATCTAAAATTTGTGTTCTGATTTATTAGCTGTCTTCACAAAAATCTTAAAGAAAAAAACAATTCAAATATTTAAAACTTCTGCTAACAGCGCTTTTAAGAAATTGGGGTTTGAGTGTTTAATGGAACGAGCTTTTTGTATATTTGACTTCAGTCCTAATGGAATGGTTTGGGAGCAAAAACCCCCAACTTCATAAAGCCGGCGGGACGTTATGCAACATTTCAAAACACCACGAACCAAAACATTGAATATCTATGGTAGAGCAAAGTGAAAGCAGATTAAGAAAGCGAATAAAACTTTTAATTATATTTTTTATTATCAGTTTGGTGCTTAGTGGAGTTACCGCTTTTCCTATCGAAACAGAGTTAGAAATAGTCCGTGCAAATATTTCTTCTTTCCCACAATATTTCCAAAACTGGATTAACCAGGTTTATGTTGCAGTAAAAAGTACCAATGATAATTTTCCTTACTTAAGTTATGGAACGGATTGGCTTGCTTTCGCACACATTGTAATTGCAATTGCATTTATTGGACCTCTGAGAGATCCATTGAAAAACATTTGGGTAATTCAATTTGGAATGATTTCATGTTTTATGGTTTTCCCATTGGCATTTATTGCCGGACCACTAAGAGGAATTCCTTTCTATTGGCAATTAATCGATTGTTCATTTGGTATTTTTGGATTTGCTCTTCTGTATCTATGCTATAGAAATATATTGAAGTTAGAAAAAATACAGATTCAAAGAAACGTCAGCTAACAGCGGTTTTCTGCAATGTCGGGTTTAGGGATTTATTTGGGATGTTTAGTGTTTGCATTTCTTCTTTTTATTTAGCTTTTTTCTTTCAGACTTTTCGGTATATTTGTAAGCATCAGAAATAAAAAATCCGCCACTTTACCAAGGAAGTTACCGCCAATTCATATGAAACACCATATCCTAACACTATTGACTCTTTTTTCATTATGTTGCCATTCGCAAACACTTGTGTCGAATCGAGACAAAATTGAAACCGCCAAAAAGGAATTGAATACAGCTATAACAAACTTTAATAGTAGCATAGTAAATTCCGACTTACACAATTGTATTACTGCTCTAATAAAAAATGCCGACAACGAATACAAAAAATATGTTATCGGGGGATTGCTTTATGAAATAGATAAAGACAAATCCTTTCAACTTCATAAAGAAGCTTATTTGTCAAATCCTAATGAATTAAACTTTAATCTTGAATACGCAATAGAACTTCACAGAAAAGGTGAATTTGAAGAAGCTGCAAAACTTTACGAAAAATATAAAAAAGAAAAACCACAAGACTTTAGAATCAATGTTTGGTTAGCTGACTGTTATATGAATACAGGTAATATAGAGCAATCCATTGCAAATTGGAAAAAGTCAAATCACCCGAATAACCATACTTCAATTGATAAAGCAATTTATTCTGTATATGGCAGGACAGATCAGGTAAAATTACGAGACAATTACCGAAAAGAAATTGAAAAAGGAAATAAATCGCTTTTTTATTCACTTGTTTTTCTTGATATGAACTGGGAATTGGACTGGTGGAATAGTAATACACAAGAATACTTTCTGAAAGAGGACATTCGATTTATGGAAAGTAAATTAGATAAAACAAGTTTTGATTATAAAACGATTGAGGCATACATCAAAATCAAGAATCTTTCAAAATCGGAAAATACAGGTGAAAAAATCAAACAACTTCTAATAAATAATAACCTAATTATTGGTTCTAATCCATTACCAAAAAACGGACAAGTTGCCTCCGACTTGTTAAGGATTTGCTTTATCAATGAATTACTATCCGAAAAAGAATTTTACAATAATCGAGGACAGGAACTGCTAAAATTAGCACAGGAAACAAAAGACAAGGAACTATTAAATATCTATGCTTATCTGCAAGCAACAGTTAACGGAAAGGTTGATGCATCTTTAGACAAATTAGGCTGGACTGACTTCAGGGATGAACGATTTGCAATAAGTTATTTTATTGGGAAAGCAGACCAAAACAGATTTGATGACAAGGAATTAGCACAAGCACTAAACGACTTTCCTAATTCATCAAAACTATATTGGGTAAAGGTTAATTGCGCAAAAATTGAAAATATAAAACTCAGACCGCACTTAATAGAATTGATAAAAAAAGAATTTAAAACATTAGGTTCGGACCGAAGCCACTACTCCTATGCTCTAAAATCATATTTTGGATACTTAGAAACAGAAATATAACCGGCTATAATCTTAAAGCGGCCATTAACAGCGCTTTTCCAATTGTATGATAAAACTACAACATTTGACAATTGCAATTTTATTCGGATTTCTTTCTTGTGACAACAAAAAGACGGAGACATCACCGAAAAATGAAAATGTAAACGTTAACCAGACTACTGTTGACACAGTACAAAAAATTGAAACCAAAATTGCGGCTACAATTCCTGAAACTGTAAAAAGTTTTATAGTTGACAATTATGCAATAACAGATAAAATGCTGCAGAAGGAATCTGAAAATAATCCAGACTTTACGATTAATAGCGGAAAGACTTTCTCTTTTGAAAAAGCCTGGTTTTCTAATGACATACTAAACCAAACCCTAATAGTTCAATTATACACTGATTATCACAGACTTTTAATTTACCATTTTACTGATAAGGACATTCCAAGCGATTTAGTAAACGATATGGAATTACATATCGAGGGCGGAGAATTAGCTTCCGACGGGCAAAAAAGAAACGATTTTAAAGGTTTCATAAAACAGGCAACCAAAATAGAATCTTCTTATTTTATATCGGAAAAGGGATTTAAGATTGGTGACGCAAAACAAAAAGCTATCAACATCTATGGTAAACCCGACAAAGAATTCACAGATAATGGGATCGAAAAGCTCCAGTGGAATTTTATCGGTGACGCTTTTTACGACAGAAAGACAAAATTAAATGGTAAGCCTCTTGCAAAAGACAGTTACGGACACCAGGTTACAATGTACTTCAGGGACGAAAAATTAATAGCACAAATACTGTTCAATGATATTCCCTGACAAAAAACAACCGGCTAACATCGGTTTTATGAAATTTAAATCTAACGAAAATATAATTTGACATGAAAAAATTATTCTCATCTTTTTTATTATTAAACTTCATTGTTGTTTTTGGCCAAATGAACCTTAAAGAAAAAGAAAACTGTGTGGTCAAAATTGAAAGCGGTAATAAAAAATGTAACGGTTATTTTGTACAATTTGTTATGACAAAAGAAAATGTTTCTTACAGTGCTATTGTCCTAAATAAAAATGAAACTGATCTAACATCAGGGGAAATTACATTTCATTTCCATAAAGAACCTGACAATACTACTTATACATTAAAATTCCCTATAGATTCTAACTATATTATTGAACAACCTAATAATAATTTAGTCATAATTCCTTCGTGGAAAATAATCAGAATGTTAAATGAAAAAAATGTCCGAATCAATTATGATATTTTATCGGAAGAGGAAATATACGATTTAAAAATTCCGCTTGATCAAAACGAAGTAGCGCGTATAAAAAAATATTGGGAGTGGGAAATAATTGAAAATAATAAAAAAAATAAATTATGAGTTTTGGTGATTAACGGGATGATCGGGTTTTATAATTAACGCTTTGGGTATATTTGTAAGCATCAATAAAAAATTGTAAAATAAATCAATAGCCACTAACAACAGATTCAATCACCTAAAAAATCAAGAATAATAAACAACTAAGACACTAAACAATGAAATCATTTAAAATTACGCTTTCCATTATTCTACTATCATTAATGCAACAAACTTATTCACAAGATAAATATTTTAAAGACATTGAATCTGCAAAATTAGCTTCTAAAGATGTTGCACAACTTTTAAAGAAAATAAAATTAAAGAGCAATTGATAAAATGCGTCTGTATTGGCCACTCCCTGCCAATGAAATTGATAACTTCGAAAGTAAAACAATTCAATCTTTCAATTTAATATCTGAAAGATTTGGTAAAACTCAAGGAATAGTAAAGGTTAATGAACAAAGTATTAAAGAAACAGCCGTAAGAGAAACATATATCATAAAATTTGAAAAACACTGCTATCAGGCTGATATTTACATATTATAAAAACAATAATGGTTGGCTGTTAAATGCATTTAGCTGGGATGATAATTTTGATGAAGAGTTTAAGTAATAACCGCTAAAGGCAGTTTTATGATATTACGTAGCCTGATGATTTATCTTTTAGAACAGCGGTTTTGATGCATACAGGGTTTGGTATATGACCGAACAATCTTTTTGTATATTTGGCTTAAATCCTGACAAACGGTTTCGGACCAAAAGTCCATACAGCAACTAAAACTCAAACTTTCAAATGAAAAAAATAGCAGCAATTATATTTCTTACATTTTTTGCGATTAATACCTATTGCCAGACCTTGACGTTGGAAGAATTTCAGAAACAGGCGGCCCTATTGGGATTACAGTTTAAAATGCCTCCCGGTTATAAGATTAAAGAGGTCAAAAAAAACAGGGATTTACAGTACTCATTCGCCATCATAAATTCAGAAGGAACTATGGAAGTTCGTTACTCATTATTCCCGATGAAAAAAATGTTGGAGGAATATGAAAAGTCCAAAAAAGATCCAAATGTGATGATGATTAATCCAAATAACGTTTATGTCGGATTAATGACTGCAAACGGAATGAATATGACCAACGGAACCATGCTTGATATCGTAGATTTTCCAAAGGAAGCAGTAAAACAGGAATTTAATGCTGATTACGGAGGTAATAGTTTTTTTGAATTTAATTGTGAATTCGGAAAAGGTTATAAATATGGTCAATATATCTGTTTACATAAAGAAAATGTTGCAGACGTAATTATAACATTTATGAGCAATGACAGGCATACCCATTCCGATCTAATGGATATTCCATTTCACGCATTAACATTTAAATAAAATCCTGCTGCTAAGAGCGGTCTTAATGGAACATTTGGGAACAAGGGTCCGTGACTTAAAGATTTTACAATGCTGTTTGAAGAATCTAAATGAACAGAAAACACTGGCAGGACAATAAAAACTAATGATTAAAAAAAGAAATATATCTACATTCATTATTCCCTTAGCAATTATTTTACTGCTTTTACTTTTTTGTGTTCTAACTTTATTAAACAAAAAGAATTTTAAAGATGAAGGCGGCATTGTCATAGCATTTCCTGATCAAAATTTTTATGAAAATAATTACGGCTGTTCTCTTGAGAAAATTTTAAGTTTTCGGGATTTCATTACGTATGATCTTAGTGATGAAGAAAGTAAAAACAAAAAAATATTGGTAGAAATTCAAAGGTCGATAAAAAATATAGTAAGTAATGATAATTCCAAAACTGGTGTTCATGTTAAAATTAATGTAAAGACCAAATATGAAGATGTGGTTAACGTATTGGATATATGTGAGGTTGAAAAAGCTCACACCTACATTATAAACGAATATGATATCTGGATTATGACAGGTTCAAATTCTGAATTAGCAAAAGAATGTCCTTTGAAATTTCCAAAATAAGTTAATAGCCAGCTGCTAACATCCTAATGATATCTGATCAACAGCGATTAACAATCAAAACAGAATTCATGAAATTACTTTTCATTTTTCCTTTTATCCTTATAAATTTTTCCGGTTATTCTCAATCGCTTAAAGAAATTGAGAAAATAGAAGCCATCCATCAGGATTGCTTAGATACCGGAGTCGGTATGAAGAATTGTTCCGCTGAATTTTATGCAGCATCTGATAGTTTATTAAATGTTGCGTACAAAAATTTAAAAACAAAATTAAATTCTGATGAGCAAAACCAACTCAAAAATGAACAAAGAAAATGGCTGAAAGAAAGAGATGCCTATTTTATCAAAGCCCGTAATGAAACCATCAACGATAATATGGGAGACGAAAACAGTAATGACTTCCAAATGGTTCTTTACGATCTGAAAGCCGAGTTTGTTTTTAAAAGAGTAAAACAACTTATCGTAAGAAGAAATAAAATTAAATAAAAATGACGCCGGCAGTGGTTTTGTATAACCAGAAACTTTTTAGCAAAATTCAGATGAATAAAAAATACCGATTAGCAATTATACTGGCAGCCAGCATAGTAACAAGCTGTGCTAATCATCAAAAATCGTCGATTGCGAACCATCCGCAAACCTCTCAAACAGAATTACAATTTCTAAAATCCAATTACGTTTTAAATGCTGAACTAAAAAACATATGGAATTGCCTTTTTGTTTCTGTCGGTAAATCCGAGCAAAACTGGAATGGAAAAATCACGAACCGTATTACTGTCTTAATAACTGATACTCAGAAAAAATACCCGGAAGGAATTGATAATTGCATCGCCCCGACTTTGGAGTTATTAAAAAACAATGTAATTAATTATAAACAGTTTCCGGAAATTGATATTATTTATTCATTTACAAGTGAAAATGGCGAAATACTTAATGGCAAAAGAGTATTTCTGACTGAAAAAATATAATCATGAAAACAATTAAAACACTATTACTCTGTTTTTTCTTAATAGCGTTCAACAATTTAGTTGCCCAAGATAGGGACACAACCGATATTGAGTATATTCCTGCCACAGACAATTATTTTAAAGGCTATGAGAAAGCCAAACTTAAATCGGATTACTATTTTACTGATGGTTGGTCACACGGGGACAGATATTGGTATGAAGTGGTAATTGTGGACAGTCTGGTTATGTTACATTTCCATTCTGAAGGTTCCGACAGTTTTGAAAAGATATTTTTTGAAAAAAAACGAGTACTAAATAAATCGAAAAGAGAAGCATTGAAGAAGATTCTTTCAGATTCCAATTTGAAGCAGACAAAAAATGGAATTCCCAGAGCGCGATTTTCTGCCTATACAAAAGAAGTATTGATTGTTAAATTTAATAAGGTTGATATTGCCGGAGGAATGGCGTATGGAAATACAGCAAGCTATCCTGACAGTGAGCCGGAAAATCAGGTAAAACAGGAAATTGAAAATGACAGAAGAGACTCTTCAAGTATCGGGGGAAATTATGATAAAGTAATTATTTTCCTGAAGAGTTTGTTTCCTGAACTTCCACAACTGTTAAAAAAAGTGGAGAGCAAATAATTACCATCCCAACCAATTATGACTGTTAAAACAAAAAAATATTTCATCATAGCCTTAATTGTATTTTTAATGTTTTGGGGTTGTGAAGAACTTTTCAGACGAAAAATCGGCGGATTTGCCGGCAGTTACCCCTATGTAGAGTACTGGGAAATTGATGCGCCTGAAGCGGAAGTCCTAAAAGCGATCGTGGAATTAAAAAATGCGAATCCTTATTTACAGCCACCTGGTCAGAAGGAATTGTTTTTTCCCCGTACGGTTGAATATGATTGGGAGACCGAAGAAATGAAAAAACATCTTGAGTTATCTCTTAAAGATTCAACACTCGCATTGCCCCCCATGACAAAGTCAAATACCATAACAGACTATTGGCTTTATATTGATTTTTATTACGCGGACACAAAAGAAATTGTTCATACGTGGACACGTCCGGCTGTCGATACCACGTTTACTACCTTTGCTTTTGTCAGCCTCAGTAAAGTTCATAAACCTAAGGAAAGACGACTTATAAACAGAGACTTTTGGTATGTCGCAAACAAAAGACAAATTCACAAATTTGAAAAGACATTTGTCGAAAAAATAAAACAACAAATTGAAAAGAATAGAAAAAGCGGCGTTTAAAATCTGTGGTACAAAGTAACTTCAACTAGTATACAACCTAATACAATGAAATATAAAATACTGACAATCATACTATTTTCATTTTTTACAGGTATTGCTCAAAAAGTAAATTATCTAAAAGTAGCAGACAGTATCTTTGAAAAAAACAATGCTTCCAAAAGATTTATTTATCAAAAGCACTTTTGGGGCGATGAGGATGGAAATGTAGCTGTTGCAATTGGTAATCTCTTTGAAACGGGCAGTCAGAGCGCAGTGCTTATTGCCAGCAAAAATGATTCTGTGTACTCCGTAAAAATTTACGGCAAATCCAAAGTTTGGAACGAGATTACAAATTTTGAGCATAAACACAACAGTACTGGTCCCATAGATGATATTCTGGATTTCGCTGACATTGATTTCGACGGTGTCAAAGATTTGGTTTTGCTTAGCAACTACCTGGAATTAAGGAGCTCCAATATTTCTAATGCATGGCTATATAAAAAGGGTAAACTGAAGTACATTGAAAATCTCGATCAGTTTCCGAATTTCGAGATCGATAAATCGAATAAAAGAGTTCTTTCCTATATTTCCTGTGGTTGCTCCGATTATTGCATGAGCTATCAGATTGGCAAAGTGGAAAATTTTAAAATCATTACTGAATATTCAATATTCATTGATTGTTGTGAACCTGTTAATAACAGTTGTTCGGTTCAAATAAATAACGGGAAACCTTTTAATATCAACTATTCCGAAGTATACAAACAGGTCCCGAAAATGTATCAGTCAAGTCTGAAAGAAAAAATGCGGGAATAGCAACAAACAACTAACAGCGGTTTAAACAAATTATCATGAAGACAAATATCAAAATAATTCTCTTAATTCTATTTTCACAATTCGGATTTTCGCAACAGAAATCTTTAGTTGACCTAACCGCAGAAATAAGCAACAGAATAGATTCTGATAAAACCAATTATGTAATCATATCCCGGACAACAACGGAAATGATTGTAAACGAAAAGGATCAAAGCAGCTGGCAACAGTTTTATACGCTTTATGTTATTGCTGACCTGTACGGAAAACCTGTTGTAGAGAAATATGAGAATGGAAAGAAATCACAGGAATTTGAACTAAATGATTCCAAAATATTTAGTTTTTTAAAAAATAATATCCGCAAAGTAAAGTCCGAAAAATTTAAGAACTATGAATATGACAACAACGGTTCGAAAATATATCCGGCAACAAGTGATCCAAGCGAAATGGAAATAAAAGTATTCTTTGATCAATTGGTTTATCACAATAAATTTAAGGACTATCTTCTGGAGTTTTCAACAAATTCAAAACTGAAATTAGTAAACCTTATTTCACTAATTGTAGACGAATTAGAGCCGCATTCGGAGCACCATCCGTTTCTTATTAAGGGTTAAGCAGCAAGTCAGCACTGAGTTTAAAGAATTATTAAAGCAACTTGAAAAAGAATAAAATGAAGTTTTTTTATAGTAATGATGAAACAAACAGAGTAAATAAAAACTTTCGTTAACGGCGATTTAAACATGAAAATACTTATCCGATACATAGCTAGCTTTACGGTCGCTTTATTCGTAAGTTGGATTACTTTTATAATTGTATTTCAAATCGTTGAATTTTTGGACCCTTCAAAAAGATATAATGAAAATGGAGATCCTGAGTTTGTTATGCCAATTGGGGCAATTCTCTTCGGTTTCATTTCCGGGTTTATAATTTTTATTTCGGCAGTTATCTGGACAAATAAAATCTTTAAAAATAAATTTGATTTAAAATAAATCCGGCGGAATAAATCAAAATCCTGTGACCTCAAAAAAATGGATAATTATTGCTTTCTTAGTATTGTCCCTATTTTTAGGATATAATTTTTATTGAGTGATTTCAACCCAACTTTTGATGATGATCAGTTTAAAAGACTCAAACCAGAATTACAGCAGGAAAATACCGATTTAGACCCAATCATTGACGTTTATCAGGACATCAACACGGTACGACACAGGAAAGATAATCCGGCTAGAAATGTTTTGTAGCAGCAATATTTGCCAATAATATGATCGAAGCCGATTTACACTTCTCTCCTATTTAATCACAAACTTCCATCAAACTTTTCGGTATATTTGTAAGTATCAGTCACAAATCGTTCGCGATTGTATAAAGCGCTTATGAAAAATTACTTCCTTCTGATTTACTTTATACTTTTCTCTTTAAGTGTTAAAAGTCAAACCGTCTACAAAACTCCGTCGGGGAAAAAATATCATCTGGCAACCTGCAGAATGGTGGATAATGTTTCACAGGAACTAACAGTAAGCGAAGCAGCAGAAATCGGATTAGGACCATGTAAAATTTGTAACCCTCCTCAGTCTTCCACATCAAATTCCTTATATCAGAATAAAGCCAAAGGAGAATCTAACACCGTGCAATGTAAAGGGATGACTAAAAAAGGGACAAGATGTAAACATAAGACCAGTATAGCAAACGGTTACTGTTTTCAACACAATCCGGATAAATAACAACGATGAAAAAACTGCTTTTTTTACTATCCGTAATTATCTTCACATCCTGTAAGAAACAAAGTGATTTAGAAAAATCGCTCACGGATGACACGAAAAAATGGGGCTTTTATTTCAGCAAAGAGAATTTTACTGAAGAAGCTTCCAAAGGAATCAGTTCTGAATTCTTTCATACTTTTAAACGAAACGGAGACTGGATTTCAAATGTTTTGCCCGGGGAAAAGAAAACCGGTAAATGGAACTATTCAGAAATAGACAGTATACTGCATATTTTTGATGGCAAATTCAAAGTCTTAAAGTTTACTAAGGATACGATCTATTTACAACTTGCGAACACGGATAAAAAACCTTTATTAGTAAACATCGCCGGATTATGAAAAACCATAAAAACATGACCAAAAAATACAGTATCTTGATTTCCTACCTGATTGGTGCTCCAATCGGCTTAATTACAGTGGCACTGGTTTTTGTATTACCTGCAGCATTAAGCGGCGAAGGATTAGCTACTATGGCTATGGCCGGACTATACGGCAAGGCCATTATCGGATTAATAGTAGCTTTCTTGATTTCACTGGGAATCGGAGGAAAAAAGGCATTTGATAATCTTTCAAAAAATAACCGATTAATTACAGCCTCTTTTAAATATTCGCTTTTAGTCAATTTAATTATTTGGAGTACATTCATTTGCATCACCATAATCGACGCCGGTAACACCTTTAGTTTCCTGTATTTAGTACCTGCAATTTTTGCCTTCATAGTATCTGTTTTGGGTACGACAATAACAATAGGTCTTTTGATCTGCTATTTAATAAAACTAAAGATTAATAAAAACCCCGTTATTGATTAAAAAGAAGTTTTTTCTTCATTTTAGATATATTTGTAAACAGGTGAAATGAAAATAAAGTAAGTTTAACCCTAAATTTTCGACCATGACAAAACATAATTTACTTCGAATGGACAATGTTGGCATCGTGGTAGAATCGCTTGACGACGCCATTTCATTTTTCCTTGAACTTGGCTTAGCGTTGGAAGGAAGAGCTATGATCGAGGGCGAATGGGCGGGTCGTGTAACCGGACTTCACGGTCAGTCCGTAGAAATTGCCATGATGGTTACTCCCGACGGAAACAGCCGACTGGAACTCTCAAGATTTCTTAATCCGAAAGTCATCGAAGATCATCGCAACGCTCCGGTAAATTCATTAGGTTATTTACGTGTGATGTTTGCCGTCGCAGATCTAAACGATACCCTTGAAAGACTTTATAAACTTGGCGCACAACTTGTCGAAGAAGTAGTTCAATACCAAGACGCTTATCAACTTTGTTACATCCGCGGACCGGAAGGAATTTTAATCGGACTTGCAGAACCGCTTAAGGAAAAATAATCTGCTCAATAAAATAACGCTTTGATCAAAAAGACCTTACTATTTCCAACTATACTTATTTCATCACTATTTCTAAGTTGCAAAAAGGAAATAGCGGAATCCGATTTTGATAATTCCGCTGAAATATCAGTCCACAGTACATCCGCAGTCACATTATGATAAAAATTGCACATATAACCTTTTTCTCTTTATTGATGCTCTTTCTTTTGTCGGCGATATCGTCCAAAAGGAACACGAAATATTTTGATAAAACTAGCTTCAAAGGTGATTCCGGTTATGTTTCGTTAAAAAACGCTAAAGGTTATCTCCTGGAACTCAATAAAAATGACACGATTGATGATTCATTTGAAAAACAGAATGAAAATGATACCATCGGTAAATTTTATAAAAAAGAGAACAGTCAAAATTATATCCTGTTTTTAAATGATGTGGCAAACACGAAATTATCACCTTCCCACTTCATATTGGAAATTGATCAAAACGGGAATATCCTCAAAAGTGAACGATATATCAATGGAATGTATCTCTGTTGCTGGAAAAACAAATACAACGGCTTTGGCAAGCTTCACGACTATTTTTATTTAAAAGAATGTGGCACCGGCTCTGGTTTTTGTTCAGGTGAGATTTATGTTTTCAAGGAAATAGTAGCACAAGGTGATTTAAATTCAATACTAGTAAACCTGAGCTATGGAATGTGCCAACCTTATAAAAACACATTTCTTTCATGCCGATTGACCTCCAGAATTGAAGTCAAACCCCACTCGGTGGTTTTGCATTATAAGTACGACAAAGGTTCTTATACGAAGTCCAATAAATTTAAAACAAAAATAACCGAAAGTTTTGATGTGGAATATATCTCCAAAGACAACAATTGGATTGCGACAGACAGTACAAAATTAAATCAGATCAGCTATTAAAATATTGTTGCCAAGCAGTATCTTGAAATATAAATAATGTGACTAATAACTAAAAAGCAAACAAATGAGAAAACTGATAATGTGGAACGTAATAACCCTGGACGGTTACTTTGAAGGAAATCAAAACTGGGATCTGTCTTTTCATAATGTTATTTGGGGAGAAGAGCTTGAGAAACTAAGCATTGAGCAATTAAATGCCGCAGACTACTTAGTATTCGGACGTGTGACCTACGAAGGTATGGCCGATTATTGGTCAAAAGAAACAGGCGAAATCGCTAATTTGATGAACAGCATTCCAAAACTTGTTTTTTCGAAAACGCTAAAATCTGCCGAGTGGAACAACACGACAATTATCAGCGAAAATGCTTCATCTGAAATTAAAAAGCTAAAAGAACAAGATGGTAAGGATATGTATGTTTTCGGAAGCGCAAACCTTTCTGAGACTTTTATAAATAATGATCTTTTTGACGAATACCGTATTGGCCTTGCACCCGTTATCCTGGGTAGCGGACGGCCGCTGTTCCGACAGGGAAATCCATCCAAAAACTTATCGCTTCTTTCAACCCAACAACTAAGAACAGGCGGTGTGCTTTTGAAATATTCGAAATAGCTCAGTTCAACATTTTTGGCCAAAACTGAAACGCCTTTTTTTTTATTTAACCGGATTTAAAAAGTGAAACCGGAGCAATCGTATAAATCCAGCCTTGCGCTAACCTCACTCCTATTTTCAAATTTTTCTTTCAATCTTTTCGATATATTTGTAAACATGAGTCATAAAAATCCGTTACAGCACAAACCTTTCGGATCCTTATGATTAACTTTTAAAACAAACGCCTAAATGGGACTTGACATCAGTATCGGAGTTAATAATGACGAAATTATTTTTTCGGATGAGTACTTTAAAGAAGAAAACGGCTATTTTGAAAAACATAGTTTAAGCAGGGAATTTTGCAATTTTATGAGCCGACAGGGTGTCATAGAACATGAGGCAGAACTTGATCAAATTGGTAAAATCGTTAATGTTGATATTGCACCGCTCTACGAAATGGAATCCTATCCTGAAGAAGAAGGTCTTGAATATTTTCTGGAAACGGCAGAATCAGAGGAAGAAAGACAAAGAATTCTTGCGGAAGCCGAAAACGACAAGGAAAAATTAAACGGAAACATCGACAAAATTCTTTTCACAATAAATACGTTGATCGACAAATTAAACAATATCGAAAATCTTCCTGAATTATTAGTCGAAACCGATTTTGACACGCTAAATAATGCCGTTTACTTTGCTGATTTTAAAGTTGATAACGGGCATGGGTATATCAATAATAATTTCGGACAGGATTTACGAAATTTCAAACGCTTCCTGGAATTTGCAAAAGAAAAAGGCACCGAAACGGTTTGGTTTATTTATGGATAATGACTGTGCATAAGAAGTTTTATAAAGCGAGAACTAAATACCAATCCTAAAAATGAAAAATTATTTCGCAGATAACAAGAAACAGTTAATTGTAATTTTTATTGTTTTTTTGTTCTTTTTGACGATTCTGTCGGCCACAGATACTTCTACAGTTAATATCCTTTTCTTTGCGTTTATTTCATCTACGTTTATCATTTTTCTGACGAGTATTTATACAGATCGAAAACTTAAATCAAATTTTAAATACATTGTTTTAACGATACTTTTAGCTTCTGTTTTTTCAATTTTTACCGGTATTTTTCTAAGGAAAATCCATAAGAAAATCAATTTTGATACTGCCTTAAAATTCCAGGTCGAAATTGAAAATTTTAAAACTAAAAATAAATATTACCCAAAACCATATCAGATAAACATTCCGGAAGCCAGATTTGGAATTTACACCCAGAAATTCCATTATGAATCCGAAGACAGCCTAACTGATTATGCAATAGAATTTTACAACGGAGTTGGTAGTGCAACATATTTCCTTAAATCTGAAAATAAATGGCAAACAACCAGTTGGGAATAAATACGGAGATTAGCATTATATAAATGTTCCCAATATTAATTTTGACACGCTAAATGAAACAACTAGTTCTAATACTATTCCTTATCTTATTTAGCTGCAAAAATTCCAGTCAAATCAAAAAGATTGAAATGATAACTTATTTCACAAATGCAAGGGATTTTAAAAGTTACTCAACTATTGATAAAAATGGCTTCTCCGAAACCTTGTTTAAATCTGAAAAATCACAGTCCATTGATCATTGCCAATCCCAAATAAGGAAAAGTTTAATCGATTCCATTACAAACTTGTGCGAAAATAAAAATGAAATCGACTTTGCTTTCAAACATTCAAAGCCTATTTGGTATTGCGGAGATTGGCATTTCGTAAGAGTAACTTATGAAAACGGAAAATCAATTTTATTTAAATACCCTTACGCCGACGAAGAGAATAAACAGTTTTTTCTGTTCGAGACATTATCCAGTCAAATTCTAAAAGATTCTTTGTCAGCAAAACTAGAAAATTCGAAAACAGTTAATTTGCGTCGCAAACAAAAGCATTTATCAGATATCGCATTCAAAAGAGATTCAGTTATGCTTGCAATCTTACCGAAACATAACCTTAAATAACATGAAGAAAATACTGGCACTTCTTTTTATAACATCATCATCCTTTTTATTTGGTCAAAACGATCTCGATTTAAAAATAGATAAGGGTAATGATTTATATAACAGCGGTGATAAAGAGGGAGGCTTGAAAACATGGCAGGATATTCTCAGTAAAGCTCCTGAGGATTCCTCAACATACGGAACCACTTTAAGGAATGTCCTTTGGTATTACATTGAAGCTAAAGATGAAAAAAACATAGAGCTCTATTACAACAAGATAATTAATTCAAAACTAAATGATAAAGATCCGAACGCAAAACTAGACGAACCTTACAAAAATTACAGATATCATTCAACAATGGTTTTAGCAAGCTATTATGCTAAAAAAGCGGATTTTGAGAAAGCTTTAAAATATGTAAACATTGCGGATCATGATCTCACGTACGAAACCACTTCCCTCGCCTCATTCAAGTTTCAGAAAGTGGATCTGGCATTTTGGAAATATCGGTTGTACAAAGATTTAAAAAAGCCGGATAGCGCCCTTTACGTATTGATAAAAAGAGCATTTGAATATGATTATAAAGATATGTATAAAAACTGGGCTACCTACAGCGCCGGCAATGACGAAAAAGAATTGGCGGAAGAAATACTAACACATTTTACAGATAAAGAAAGTTTACAGAATTTCAAAGCAGACATAAAAAAAGCTATTGAAACCCTAACGTTTGCAAATCAAAACGGAAAAACACTGATAAAATTTAAATTACAAAATTTCAATTATGAAATCGTAGTTCACAGTCTGCTTTCTTCAAAAAAAGAATGTACCAACTACCTGGAAAAGTCTTACATTTATCTGTATTTACAATAAAAATGAAAAACAGTCAAAGTATAACTTCACATAAAATGACGTTGAATACAGACCTATGAAAAATTATATTTATGAATATAGAAGAACAAATCAAAACATACATCACCAGCCAGCCTGAACCAAAAAGCAGCGACATGCAGACTTTGCACCACACCATTCTGGAAATAATGCCGGGATGTAAATTATGGTTTCTGGACGGTAAAAACACTGAAAATAAGGTGGTTTCCAATCCAAACATCGGTTATGGGCTCCACCCCATAAAATATGCGGACGGAACAACCAAAGAGTTTTATCAGATCGGTCTCAGCGCAAACACTACCGGAATCTCTGTTTATATCATGGGTATTGAAGATAAAAAATACTTACCCGATAGGTATGGAAAAACAATCGGTAAGGCGAATGTCACGGGTTATTGCATTAAGTTCAGATCGCTGAAAGATATAAGTGTTGATGTTCTTGCAGCGGCGATACGTGATGGAATTGCGGCAAAATAAAATCCATCAACTTACAACCGTTTTGAAATTTTAGCCGTAATTTTTAATTAAACCAGCAAATGAAGATCTATTTCATTTTTATACTGGCATTATTTCTTTCCTGCAATTCAAAGACGAAATTTGAAAGGAAGGATGATAAGTCGGTTTCCAGTCACGATCAGGAAAAAGTCGACACTATAGTACTTTTTACCGAAAATGATACGATCAAAGTCCTTTCCGGGGATTGGAAAAACACATTTGATATGTATTCCAAACTTGATTCTGTTGAAATCAATAATAAATACAGTGATCCTTTTGTGAAAATGCTGACGATCAATGATCAAAAAGTTGGTATTGTTTTAGAGAATTCTTTACTCAAACTATATCATTTACAGAACGGATATTTTCGGCAAACTTTTAAAGACAGCGTGGAAGGCGTCAATTGGAAAACGGCAAAAGCAGATTTAAACTTTGACGGAAACACCGACATTATCCTAAGCGAAGTCGAAGGTGCTCACGGAAATTCCTTTACAACGGCACTAATTTTTGATTCGAAAACCAGAACGCTGATTCACAAAAAAAGCTACGATTTGCCCAATTTAGAAATTGATCACGGAAAAAAAACACTAAGAACAAAATGGTACAGTTCAGCCTGCGGTAATTCAAAAAAATCACTTTATCAAAGCAATAAGAACGGTATTGAATTAATCGAATCAATAAGTTACTTTGATAGTCAATGTGGTCAAAAGGAAAAAGAAAAAAGGTTCATAATTTTCACGGAAAAAATGATCAAAGGAAAAACAGTAAAAGATTCCATACTTGCAAATCCGCATAAAGCATGGCAAATTTTTGAACAATCACTATGGAATACAAAAAACGCGTGGTAGGAACTTGTAAGGTTTCCCGCGAATCATTAGTTTTGGATAACTTACTATATTAAATATGAACTATCTGAAAATTTTCTTCTGCTCGCTTGTTATCTTCTCCGCTTCAAGCGCTTTTGCCCAAAAAAGTAATTCCGAAAAAATCTTAGGATGCTGGACTTTCAAAAAAATGGAATTTAACAACAAGAATGAACAATCCGAAGAATTGAACAAACAGGCTCAAAACTTTTATGTGTGTTTTACTTCCGATGGAAAATTCACTACGGTACAAAGCGGAAACAACGCGGCCCCGATTAAAGGCTCGTTTGAAATTTCAAAAGACGGAAAAACGATCACGCAAACAAGAGAACTTTCAGGCGACGGTTTTGATGAAGATGCTGAAATTAAGCTTCTGGATGACAAACAATTTATTTTAAGAACGGAATACGTGACCATGTATTTCGTCAAAAAATAAAAACCTAAACTGAGTACAACCGCGGTTTATGAAAACAACTCTTTTACTATTCCTGTTTTTTCTTCATTCTACGTTTAATCATGCGCAAAAATGGTATTTTGAAAAAGTTGATCCTGAACGCGAATTCAAGTTTGAATATTGGTTCAGTTTTCAGAATGAAGATGATAAAAGTGCTATTGAAATAATTGAAACACCCATCCAAAAAGACAATAACAGAATTACCGGTGTTATTACAGCTTCAAACGGCAAACCAATTCCGTACTCAGAAATTACTGTTTCGATTATTATCAAAGACAATTTTGGCAATACGGTTTCAGTCCGGGACACAAACTCCAAAGGCGAGTTTTATATTGAAAGACAATTTGAAAATTTTGAAATAAGTGTTTCGACCAATGGGTATGATGCTCTGATTTCTAAAATAAATCTGAAACGCGGTTTTAATACAAACCTGAAAATTAAACTAGGCAAAGCGCCGGAACTTACGGTATATCAAATAAATTCGAAGACTGAATTAAGTCCTGATGAAATTTCCGAAATCATCAATTGCGTAAAGAAAAATCGTGATTTAAATGATGAGAACTACCTGATGAAGTGTACAGGGAAAAAATTCAGGCTTTCGATGCAAATTTAAAAACGGTTATAAAAATCAATCTTGAAACTATATCTTTCATTCTTCATAATCCTTTCTGTTCTCGTTCTTTCCTGTGGTGAGAATCAGAAAACTAATTCAGACAGACCTGAAGCGCCAGATGTAAGTCAGCCTTCTGAGAATATAAATCATGCGGAAACTGAATCTGAAGAAAAATCGGTTTCGGATGAAGAAAAAATATATGCCATCATTTTAAAACTTCCGGAAGTGAAAGAAAGGGCAAATTATATTGAGAAGAAAAGCAACGGATCACGGCACCTAAAAATCTGGATAAATGCACAACCCAATCTGGCCGATAAAAACTATTGGGTGAAAGTCGGAGAAGACAACGGAACCAATTTAGTTTCGCATTTTAATTTTTTGGTTGATGAAAAAACGTTTGAAATAAGTTATTTTGACACTGAAAAAGACACCGTCATCACTCTAGATACCTGGAGAAAAATGAACAAACAAGGTTTATGATACCAACCTCTTTCGACTTTCTATATATTTGCAGTCTTCAATCAAATTACGGCGTTAAAAAACAAAAATAGAAACAATATGAAAGAATGGTTTAAATACGAATTTGGTTATGTAAACATCGATTCCGAAAATCTTTTTCTGACCAACAGCGGAAACTGGAGTGAAACCAAAACCTTAACGGAGAAAACAAAAAAAGTCGACAAGGAAAACGACAATAAAAGTTCTTTGATGATCGGATTTATTCTTTTCGTAATTGGACTTTTTGCTTTTTTAACCTTCAAAAGTTTCATTAGCGGAAAAGCGGGATTAACTTTAATTTCCATAGCAGTATTGGGCGGATATAAACTTTACGACTATTTAAAAACCGAAATCGGTTCAAAGTTTAAAATCCCATTGGCAAAAATCACGGATATAAAAATAACCGATCAAAATATCGAGATCATTTTTATTAATGGTGAAGGTGAACCTGACAGCTATAAACTGCAAGGCGTTGATGATAAAGGCATTTCCATTATGAGTAATCTCAAACCATTCGTCTCATAAAACTTTTTTCTGTACTTGCCGGATTTTAGCAACAATTATAAATGAAACAAATCAGAGAAAAACACGGCCTTTTAATAATCGGGATACTCATAGGTGTAGTCTATGCCGTACTAACGAGAATTGTCTTTGGCGATAAAGCCTCTTTGGCTTCCATAACGTATCTGTTCGTAATTCCGACCATACTGGGTATAATTCCGTTGATGTTTGCTGATATTGACAAATTAAAGGCGTATAAAGCCTTCATATTTATTCCTTGGTTAACTCTTGGCTGTTTCTTCACAACTTTGTATTTGTTTGGAATTGAAGATTTTCTGTGTATTGTGATCCTTGCCGCACCTTTCTTTATGCTGGGGACCTTGGCAGCGCTCGCATTCGTACTTTTTAGAATAAATCAGGAAAAGAGAGACAATAAACTGTTCTCGATTTTATTACTACCCTTTCTGCTTGGTACTATTGAAAACCAGGTCAAAAGTCCGTCAAAAGTATATGAAGTTTGCAGTGAAGTGGAAATCGACGCCACTCCAAAAGAAATATGGAATAATATCGTGGAAGTAAAAACCATTGACGCTAACGAATACAATTTAGGCGTTTTCAACAAAATGGGGATCCCAAGACCTTTAAATGCTCAAGTCGACCGAAAAGCTTTGGGAGGACAACGGATCGGTAACTTTGAAAACAACTTAAAATTTATCGAAACCATTACCGAATACAATGAAAATCAAAAAGTTTCATTTGACATCACGGTTGACAATAGCTCGGTTGGAGATGAAATTTTCGAACAGCATGTCTTATCAGGCGACTACTTTAAATTTGTGAATGCCTCTTATGAATTAAAACAAAGTGCTGCCGGAAAAGTCAAATTATGTCTGACAACAAAATATCGTCTGACTTCCAAAATCAATTTTTACGGAAAATTTTGGGGTGATTTAATGCTGAAAGATTTTCAGGACCGATTATTAGCGGTAATCGAAAAGAGATGTGAAAAATAATAACTCTTGCACAGAACTGTATGAAAAATTTAATAATGTGTTTATCGATCTTGGCCTTAATTTCTTGCAATAAAAAAGAAAACACAAAAGAAGCCAAATTCGAAAGTTCAGAAGTATCAAAAAACGAGAACAAAATTGTTGAAACCGTTTCCGGGAAGAACACAGATCTTGAAAGTGTACCGAATATTGACCGACCGAAAGAAAGTAAGATAATCAAGTCGAAATTTGATGTGAATCTGCTTTTCGGAATTTGGACAAACGACCCGGAAGGCCCACACGCGGATTTTGATCTGACAAAAAAATCATTTTATGTGGTAGACTATGACGGCGATGGGGATATGCCCTATCTTATAAACCACGACACCATTAAAGTTTACTATAATGATTATGTAAGAGTCGGACTAATTAAAAATGCCACAAAAGACACGTTGAAAATTGACTGGGACGAAAACGGAATAACAAATTATGTGAAATGGAAAGAGTGATTACTTTTTTCTGACAGCAGTTCTATTATTTTACAACCGACTCCATTAAATAGTTATATTTATTACGGCAAAAATTCTAACATATGCAAGCACTAAAACTACTCCTCCTTATTTTGGGAATTCAGACCGGTTTAGCCCAGACAATTAATACCGAAAAGATTTACCGATTCACTAAAGAATTTAAGATCGTTGAAGATTCCATTGCCCAAAAAATCAACTTACAAAACACTATAATTTACAAGACCTGTGAGAATTCCAAAGTTTTCTATCTGATACAGGAAAATTCACATTGGACAGGTTATTTCATCAAAAGCCTTTTAGTTGGCGGCGTTTACCTTCCTCCAACACTAGTCACTTTACCAAATGGCAACATTGTCGATTCTGAATCGATTAAGACAGAATTAACATTATTTGATGCCGACAATCTCGTAAAAGAGTTACTTAAAAATCGTATTACCAAAATTAAACAACTGAACGAAAGTACCATTCAGGCAAAATTGATAAAAGAAAAAAAGAATGAAGCTGTTAGTCTTCCCAGCAGTTCTCATGACTGCCAGGGAACGATTATAATTTACGGCAAAAAGAACGTCGCCGCAAGCTACAGAGGTTTATTGGTCGACAGCGAGGAAATGCACACCATACCCCCGTTAAAAATATTTTACGATACTAAGCAAATCCTAATTAATTCAACAAAGAGCTATTAGCGTATGATATTCCGAGAAGCAAAAATTGAAGATATCATGCAAATTCAAATCGTCAGGAATTCGGTTAAAGAAAATACTTTGTCCGATCCGGCTTTGGTAACTGACTCAGATTGTGAAGAATTCATAACAAAGCGCGGAAAAGGCTGGGTTTGTGAAATCGACGATCGAATTGTTGGGTTTGCAATTGTTGACATGTTGGAGAACAATGTTTGGGCGCTCTTTTTACATCCTGATTTTGAAGGTAAAGGAATTGGAAAAGAACTTCAGACCTTAATGCTTTCCTGGTATTTTTCAACCGGGAAACAGGAACTTTGGCTTGGAACTGCACCGGGAACAAGAGCCGAGAAGTTTTATATGAATTCTGGTTGGCGACGAAATGGACTTCATGGAAAGAATGAAGTTAAATTTGAAATGACCAAAGAAGAATGGGAAGAAATCCAGCGCAGAAGCTAACCTTGTTTTTAAAACCAAAATCAATCTGTCCAAAATGAAGAAATTACTAACCTTTGTACTATTCGTTTTCTTAAGTTCCTGTTCAAAAGACAAGACCGTTTATCTAAAAGCTGTAAATGGTGAAGGTCTGACAAAAGAATCCATTTTGAGTTTAAACGGAATTGAAATCGGTACAATCGACAATATCGACCTGACGGATCAAGGCGAAATTCTGATAAAATCTTCAATAAAAGACGAAATCAATATTCCCAGTGATACGGAATTCAAAATTATATCCCCCGGAATCATAAGTCCGAAAGCTATTGCCCTGAAACTTGGGAAAAGTAAAAAAATGATTTCTGAAAAGGACACCATTATTCTAAAAGCCGAAAGTGAAGATCCGGTAGCTTCTGATTTAAAAAACCTCGCAAAGGAACTTTCGGGAGCTGACAAAAATGATTCTATTCTGAAAGAACTAAGAAGACTGAACGAGAATTTAGAAAAACTGCAAACTGAAAAGAAATAAGCGTTCGTCATTAGCCCCCCTTTTTCAACCTTTACTCCAGGTCTTTTAGGTATCTTTGTGTCCCTCACAGCAGAATTCTGTTCTATGTAAAGCGTGGGTAAGTTATGCGAAAGATCATGAAAAAGACTGACAACCATAAAACTCAAATAGCCGAACTTGGTTTCACGACCATTGACAGTGTTTATTCCGATAAAGAAATCGAACAAATACTTGATGTCATGAAAGATGCAGACACCTCAAAAGACAACTTTCGAAAATCTTCGGATCTGTTTGCGATTCGTCAATTTCTGAAAGAAATTCCGGAAATACATACTCTGATTTTTAATGAGAACCTCAGAAAAGTAATTTCGGAGCTTTTCGGTGAAGATTATTTTGCAGTCAAAAGTATCTATTTTGATAAACCGGAAACTTCAAACTGGTATGTTGCTTATCATCAGGACCTGACCATTTCCGTTGACAGAAAAGCAGACATTCAAAACTACGGCCCCTGGACTACAAAGCAAAATCAGTTCGCAGTACAACCTCCGCTGGAAATTCTGGAAAACATCTTCACCATTAGAATTCACCTCGACGAAACCGACGAAAACAACGGAGCGCTAAAAGTAATCGAGAAATCACATCTTAAAGGCATTTACCGGCCGGAAAATATCGATTGGGAAACAGAAAAGGAAAGAATCTGCAATGTTTCCAGAGGTGGAATCATGATCATGAAACCCTTACTCCTGCACAGTTCAAACCGTACAACCAACAATAAAAAAAGACGGGTGATCCACATTGAGTTTTCCAATGCAGAATTACCGAACGAACTAAACTGGTCGGAACTACTGAACTAAAAATCATCGTCAAACATACTTTTTTTAAAACATCAATTAGGTGGGGAACTTGGTTGAAAATTGATTTTGGTTTCATTTTTTTTCTGAGAGACCTACTTAAACCTTAAAAAAATGTGAATTTTGAGTTCACCAAAATTTCTTTACCAGAAAGTGATTATCAGGCTTTCACCTTGATTATTTATAGATAAATTGCTTATTTTCAACATAATACGTAATTTTAATAATACTAAACTTCTATTCACAGCCCCTTATGAATAGTATAAAAAATCTGATCATGAAAACGAAAATCTTAAAATCCGTTTTGATAACGCTGCTGTTAATTTGCAGCGTCGCCCCGGCCAATGCTTTAGCTTTAAATGACACGATTCCATTAAGCAAAGAAAAAATGGAAGCGCAACGCGCCGAAAAACTTATTAATCGGTTAGAGGAAATTAAAAGCATGGACAAAAGTAATATGTCCCGTACGGAAAGAAAAGAGCTTCGAAAAGAGGTAAAAAGTATAAAACAAGAACTGAAAACCACTCACAATGGGGTCTATCTTTCAATTGGAGCTATCATTATTATTATTCTGCTGTTGATTTTGTTGATATAAGAATTACAGTTTTGACTTTATGGTCAGGAAACGAATAAAAAAAACCTAAATCATTTTACTGATTTAGGTTTTTTTATGAAGTTGAAATAAATTTACATTCTCGCCAATTGGAGTTCAATATTTAATTGGATGTCTTCACCAACTAAAATTCCTCCTGTTTCCAAAGCTGAATTCCAGTTTAATCCCCAGTCTTTACGATTGATCTTTCCTGAGATACTGATTCCTGCTTTGGTATTTCCCCACGGATCTGTCATCAGACCGCTGAATTCTACCGGAAGTTTAACCGCTTTTTCAACGCCGCGAATGCTTAAATTCCCTTTTAATTCATAATCGTTACCATCGATTTTTTTGAAGGAAGTCGCTTTGAAAGTCATTTTTGAATAGTTCTCTGCATCAAAGAAATCAGGACTTTTCAAGTGATTATCACGATCTGCATTATTTGTGTTTACAGAGCTGATATCTGCAGAAAACTCCATATGTGCATTTTCAAAATCATCTCCATTAGTACTGATAACACCATCGTAATTATCAAATTTACCGGAAACGTTGGTAAACATCATGTGTTTTACTTTAAACCCAATTTCAGAATGCGTTTGGTCTATGGTCCATTTTGTAGTTGTCATAATTTGTATTTTTTAATATTTGTATTTCATTATTAACAAGACAAAATTAGGACGAAAGGCGCAGTAGATTGCTTAACCTAGATTAAGAAATAATGAGGGGTTATAATGATCGTATTCAGTCAGCTTTTTAAATTCTTCAAAAAAAAGGAATCTCTTTTCAGCTTTGCCAGGTGTTACACACTCTGTAGGAACGAAGTACTTATTCGTCGTCCCTTTGATTAAATTTAGTATTTTTATGTTGAATAACGTATGAAGAGTATCATTTCAAAAATGAACGAAAGGCAACAATTATATTTTAAAAACGCAGAAGAATGGCGCAAATGGCTGCATGAAAATCATGATTCGGCTATGGGCGTTTATCTTATTTTTTATAAAGTCGGAAGTCCTTTTGAAAGCATGCGATGGGAAGAAGCCGTTCAGGTTGCCCTTTGTTACGGTTGGATTGATTCTACAGTTAAGCGATTGGACGAAAACAAACGCCGGCAGCTTTTCACTCCGAGAAAAAACAAAAGTGTATGGAGTAAAATCAACAAATCTTATATTGAAAAACTCATAGCAGCAGGTTTAATGCATGAAAGCGGATTGGCCAAAATTGAAATTGCCAAACAAAACGGTTCGTGGAATTCGTTGGATCATGTGGAAGAAATCATAATTCCGGATGATCTTCAGCGTGCATTTGATGCTAATAAAATTGCGTTCGAGAATTACAAAAATTTCAGTTTTACCTATCGAAAAAGTTATCTCTATTGGTTGAATCATGCAAAACGTGAAGAGACCCGAAAAAAAAGGATTGACGAGATAATCCGACTTTGTGAAGCCAACTTAAAATCACGACAATAATTATTTTCTCAAAACTTAACGTGAAGTTTGTATCCGATGCCTAAAATGATATAGCTTTGTGGTATAATTTCAAGTAATGATAAACCCTTCAACAAACGGATGGATCGACAAGTTTTTTGCAGAGCAAAAGCCACTGCTCCTACCCGTCGTTGTATATTCTTCCGTTTTTTATACCAACGTTAGAAAAACGGGTTTTATTTACGGTTACACGATTGATTTTGATGTTGAAAAACCTATATCAACAAAAGGATGGACTTCTGAAGAAATTACAAAAGTCGCTTTACTGAACACGCTTTACGGCGTTTACGGACTGATAACCCACGACGGGAATCCGAAAACCTTCATTGAAGAAGCGATAAAATTCTACAAGCAGATGAACCCGGAAGGCTTCAGTTTACTGAAAAAAATGCTCCCGGATTCTTCCAATAGTCACAAATTAGAGGAAATGATTGATGAAAGGGTCCAGACCAACGACAATATCATCAGTAAAAACTTCTCGCATATTCTGACGAATGCGCTCCTATTCATGGATGTTTTGGCTTTTCGTCAGTATCTTTTGCATCAGGAAATCCCATCCAATTATCTGAAAAAACTGGAGGAAAAAATCATCAGCATTGTTTCATTGGCCTTAAAGACCAAAGCGGTAAAATCCAATTACGACGATTTACTGATAAAATTGTTTGAGTCCTCTGTTCGCTATACCAAATTTTCGAAAGTCGACATTGAAACCATCGAAATGCTTCAACTCGACTATTTTACATCGGAAATCGAAAAGAATTATTTACTGGATATTGCCGGAATGGCCATGTGGAGTGATGATGTACTGGAAAAAAGAGAAAGTGATTTCTTGTACCGATTGGCTGAATCACTTGAAATTAAAGCTGATTTCGCAGCTAAAAGCATCGAGTCCATAGATACTTTTATTACGAAATACCAAAAAGAAATTCCGTATTTCAAATATTCCAATCCTGTAAAACATTTCTACGATCAGGCAACTCAGAATGTAACTGTTTTGATCACCCGAAATAAAAACCGTTTGATAAAAGAGATTTCGCAAAGTGGTGAACTAATGGTTTTACTGGCGCATTCTACAAGAAGGGATTTAGATTCGAAGGAAAAGAAAAAAGTAAAGAAACAGCTTTTGGACATCTGTAAAACGATTCCGTCTCTAACCATATTTCTTCTGCCCGGCGGAGGATTATTACTGCCGATATTAATCAAATTCATTCCGAAAATGCTTCCTTCCGCATTTAATGAAAACTTAGACACAGAATAAAAAAGCCCCGTTTTAAACGGGGCTTTTTTATTTAGAATTTCAATTGATATACATCATCCAGTTTTTCGTTCGAATCGATATTTACGTTCAAATCGGTTACATAACCAGAATTTAATCCGTAAACCCAACCGTGGATTACCAGTTCCTGCCCGGATTTCCAAGCAGACTGTACAATTGACGTTTTAGCCAAATCAAACACCTGCTCTTTCACGTTAAGTTCGACAAATTTATTAAAACGTTCGTTCTCATCCAGAATAGAATCAAGATAAGTGCTGTGGTATCTGTAAACGTCTTTGATGTGACGAATCCAGTTGTCGATAATCCCGATTGATTCATTGCCCATCGCGGCTTTCACGCCACCGCACCCGTAATGACCACAAACAATTATATGCTTAATTTTCAAAGCGTTTACGGCGTAATCCAATACACTCAACATATTCATGTCACTGTGAATTACCATATTGGCAATATTACGGTGAACGAAAACCTCACCTGGTGCTGCTCCAATTATCTCATTTGCAGGCACTCGGCTATCCGAACAACCAATCCATAACAGTGGTGGGTTTTGACCTTTTGCTAAATCCTTAAAATAGTCTTTATCAGTTGCTAATTTCTCTTCAACCCACTGCTTGTTGTTGTCTAAAATCTTTTTATAAAAATCGCTCATATTATAAATTTCACTTGTTATACTGATGTCAATTTAACGCGTAATTATTTTCCGCGAATTTACACCAATTTGATTAATTATTATTTTTTAATTCGTAGTTAACCCATCTATAACCTCTTTATGGGATGAAATGGATTTTTTTCTGTAATTCATTATAACGTTATGTTCCATAAAAACGTGGTTGTTCTCATGTTTTGAATTCTCAAGTTCGTAGGCTTCTTTAAAACCTATCAGCGACACTTCAATCTTTCTTTCGAGCGCATTGACATTCTTAAATTCTTTAATGAGGTCAATAACATCATGAGCAATATAGACCGTATCCGAAGCATTGATAACTACCTTCGAATTTTCAGGAAGTTTATTCAACGTCGATTTAATTGCCGCTTTGTTCAGGAACGAAACCTCCTGGGCAAGATCGATATGAATCACATCACCGTCTTCATACTCTTCCTTGCGGAAATAATAAGCCCGCTTCAGATTTCCTTTCAGAACAAAAAGAATACTGATAACCATTCCCAAAGCCACTCCTTTCAATAAATCCAGAAAAACAACCGCTAAAAGTGTAGCTATAAAAGGGATGAACTGATATTTACCTTTTTCCCAGAAATGCTTGATTGTTGCCGGTTTTGCTAATTTATAACCCACTACGAGTAGGACCGCTGCTAAGGTCGCTAGCGGAATTTTATTCAAAAGCATTGGTACAGCCAAAACACTTACCAATAACAATATTCCATGAATAATTGAAGACATTTTCGATTTTGCTCCGGCATTTACATTGGCCGAAGTACGCACAACCACAGATGTCATCGGTAATCCGCCCAAAAGTGAACTTATCATATTTCCGATACCTTGCGCTCGAAGTTCCACGTTAGTATCCGCATATCGCTTTAAGGTATCCAGCCTCTCAGAAGCTTCTATACAAAGTAAACTTTCAATGGAAGCAACAATAGCAATCGTTAACGCTACAATCCAGACTTTAGAATTGGTGATTGCAGTAAAATCCGGAAGTATGAACATCGCTTTAAAATCATCCACTGAAGAAGGAACCGGTAACGAAACCAAATGCTCGCTTCGGATTGCCAACGAACTTCCCGTGGAGATAAAAATCTGATTCAGAATAATTCCGACCAAAACGGCTACCAAAGCGCCAGGAATCAATTTGAATTTCTTTAAAAAAGGAATTTTGTCCCAGGAAATCAAAATGGCCAATGATAGTAAAGTGATAATCACGGAACCTAACTGAATGTAATCCAAGGCTCCAAACAAAGAGGAAAAAGTATTGGCGCCATCTGCCTGAGCAAAGGCTTCATCACCTTCAAAATCTGCATCATACCCAACGGCATGTGGAAGCTGTTTCAGGATAATGATAACACCGATACCGGCTAACATCCCTTCAATTACATTGGTCGGAAAGTAATTTGAGATACTCCCGGCCTTTAAAAAACCTAGTGCCAATTGGATCAAACCGGCCAAAAATACGGCCAAAAGAAAAATGTTGAATGCGCCAAAATCGGTAATAGCGGTTAATACAATAGCTGTTAAACCTGCTGCAGGTCCGGAAACACTCACATGGGATTTACTTAAATAACCCACAACAATTCCGCCTACAACACCCGCAATAATACCTGAAAAAAGTGGAGCGCCCGAAGCCATTGCAATACCTAAGCACAATGGTAACGCTACAAGAAAAACAACCAGACCTGAAGGTATGTCAGATTTGAGGTTGCCAAAAATATTTGTTTTTTTTGTCATAACCCGATAAAATATAATACAATTAGTACTTCAGATACAAAAGAGTATCCGACTGATAATCAATAAAGATTAAATTAAAATGTATTATACCTGTTCAGGCGGGGGAGAGAAAATCTCTTCAGAAACATTATCGTGTTTCTGTTCATTTTCACTGTTAATAACTGTGGATTTGGTTCCTGTAAACGGAACCGGAATTTGAAGAATGTCTTCAATATTAGCGGGAATTTCTTTAATTTCTTTATGAACTTCCTCTTCCGAAAATGAGTAAACAACAGACGTGTCCGCATCCTCTTGGATCAACCCTATGATTGTAGGAGTCGCCAGAAAGGTTACGAACATAAAAAGTACCATGCTTACCAGTATTTTCATCCGGCTAAATTAAAAATTAATAATCAGGTTAAAAATATATTGGGATTTTTTTAATATTTCTAACCTGATTTTATCTAAACAACCGTATTAAATTTCTTCTTCCATCCAGGCTTTCATCATCCAGATGGTTTTTTCCTGTTCTTTTATGAAATCGCTCATCATGGCATTTGTTCCTTCATCATCAATTTCCGATGACTGCTTCAGAATAACACGCTCGATTTTCAATAATTCGGACAAACATTTGGTTATCAACTGAATTGCTTCTTCATCGTTGGAAATATTTTTTCCGACTTCAATCTTTTTATTGGCTACATAATCTTCAAAGGTGTGCAGAGGAACTCCTCCAAGAGTAAGCACGCGTTCTGCTATCATATCGATTTTTAGCTGACTGTCATTATACAATTCTTCAAATTTCAAATGAAGATCAAAGAATCTTTTTCCGCGAATATTCCAGTGCAATCCTCTTAAATTCTGATAAAAAACTTGAAAATTGGCCAGTAAAATATTCAATTCGGCAACCAAAACCTGCGTTTCTTTTACAGGTAATCCTAAGCTGTTCGTTTTCATCATTTTGTTTGTTTCTATTAGTTTACAGCAAAATTATTTCAAAATTCCGGTCGTGTCGTATAAATTTAATTGATAGATTTTATAATTTTATCGAAAATATTTATCCGATGACCATCACTCAATTATATTACGTTTTAGCCGTTGCAGAACACAAGAATTTCACATTGGCCGCTGAAAAATGTTTTGTTACACAACCTACGCTGAGTATGCAGATCCAGAAATTGGAAGAAGAGCTGGAAGTTCAGATTTTCGACCGAAGCAAGAAACCCATTCAGTTAACGGAAATCGGTTCCAAAATAGTGCAGCAGGCCAAAAATATCGTTAATGAATCCGACAGGATAAAAGATATTGTCGATCAGCAAAAAGGGTATTTCGGAGGGGAGTTCAAGATTGGTATCATTCCGACCATCATGCCTACCCTTTTACCGTTGTTCTTAAATAACTTCATCAAAAAATATCCGAAAATCAACTTAATTATTGAAGAACACAATACGGAAGAAATCATTAAAAGATTGAAAAGCGGACATCTGGACGCTGCTATTGCAGCAACACCTTTGGAAGAAGAATCGATTAAGGAAGTTGTTTTGTATTATGAACCTTTCGTTGGGTATTTCCCTGAAAACCATCAAAATAAATCGAAAGAGGAAATTGAAGTTGACGATCTGGATCTGGAAAACATCTTACTTTTACAGGATGGTCATTGCTTTAGAGACGGGATTCTGAATTTATGCAAAAATGCCAATTTAAGGCATGACAGCCATTTTCAAATCGAAAGCGGAAGTTTTGAAACTTTGATAAAACTTGCGGATGAAGGTTTGGGAATAACGCTTTTGCCCTACTTACATACTTTGGACTTGAGTGAGAAAAATAAATTAAACCTTCGTCATTTTAAAGAACCGAGACCGGCACGTGAAGTAAGTCTGATCTTCCCAAAAAACGAACTTAAGATACACATCATTGACGCGCTGCGAAGTACGATTTCCGGAGTAGTAAAAGGAGCTATAGTCTTTCACAATGTGCAGATAATTAGTCCGTTGACAAAAAAATAAAAGGAGCTACAAAAGCTCCTTTTATTTTGGGTTAAGTTAAGGTAGGGTTATAGTTAATTTTCATTTATTACAATCAAACACGGTCGTAATTCAGGTCTTTCTGAAGTAAAATAGTTTAGCCATTTACTTAGTAATTCAAGTTCATAAGGCAACAAACTCTTAATTGCTTTTTTTAACTCTTTCATAAAAAGCAATGGATCAAAGCTCACTCTTTCAAGCACAGACTTAGTGTAGTCATAAATCATTCGCGGCATAATCAAATTGTATTTATATTGGTTAACAGGATAAGAACTTGATGTAAAATTAATTAATTTAAGAATACCTGCAAAGAAAAAAAGCGAAAAATTATCGATTAAATGCAAAATTTTTCGGCAAACTACATGATTTTATTCAAAAACCAGTTAAAAAACTTACAATTTCATTATTTTTCTATTCGCTCTTTTTAGAATCAAGCAATAAATATTATTCAAATAGATTATAAAATTGTTATCAAATCAATAAATAAAAGGTTAATTTTCTGATAGACTACACTAACTAAAAGATATCAAAAGCAGAAATCGATTCAAAAACAGCAGCAGATTGCTGAAAGAAGGAAGGTACTAAAAATGCAAAAGGAGCCGAAGCTCCTCTTTATTCATTTATATAAACTAAACATTGCTGTAATTCTGGTTTTTCTTTTGTAAAGCTGATCAACCATTCCGTTAATTGCTCTATTTCATAAGGTAACAGTATTTTAATGGCTTTTTCTAATTCTTTACAAAACAATATTGGGTCAAAACTTACTCGCTCTAAGATAGATTTGGCGTAAGCATAATTCGATCTTGACATAATTGCAACTAATATAATTTAAAGGTTAATAGGATAAGAACTTATTAGTAAAATTATAAAAATATTTTATTATTATTTAAGTTTAAATTAATTATTTATTAACATTGAATAAATATCACAATATTTTAACAATCTATACTTTTTTAACAGAACGTAACATTTCACGTTTACCTGGAGGCCCTTGCAACTTCTCGACTTTAAAACCAGCCTCCAACATCGCTCTTTTAATAGGACCTCTGCATGCATAGGTTACAAGAACGCCGTTTTCCTTTAAAGCAGCAAACATTCTTCTGAAAATCTCCACCGACCAAAGCTCCGGCTGGTACTGAAATCCGAACGCATCAAAGTAAATCAAATCAAAGCAATCCTGATCATGGATTTCATTAAAAAACTGTTTCCTTTTTGTTAATGCAAATCCGTCGGAAAGTGCTGTTTTCTGTCCCCATTCACTGCTATGCATTTGTTTAAATTCCGTATCGTACTGATTAGCATCTAATTGCGAAACATAATTCAGTTTTTCAACTTCTTCCGGTAAAATCGGGTAAGCTTCCACTCCGACATAATCAATGTTTTGGTGGAAATTTTTTCCTTCCAGAAAAGTTATGAAAGCATTCAAACCGGTACCGAATCCAATTTCTAAAATAGCAACGGACTGTTCCTTAAAAAGTGACAGTCCGTTTTTTATAAATACATGTTTTGCTTCCTGAATAGCGCCGTGTTTCGAATGATAGGTTTCCCCCCACTCTTCCATCAGTAAAGAGGAAGAACCGTCTTCCGTCTGAATAATTTTTCGTTTCAACGTTATTCTATATATAGTTTCTTAATTCTCGGAATTGGTCCACCGCATTTCACTTGGTGACAGCTTAGACAAGCGTCTACTCCATTATTAAAATGTTCTTTAGCGTTTGCCGGATCCTGATAAATCAATTCCTGTGCTTTGATGAACTTCCTAGCTTGTTCTTTAAAGAAATCGTCATTTTCCTTGTCATCCGTCATCACAGCTTTATGAATCTTTAAAAAATGCTGAGGAAACTGTCCGATTGTGTCACCATTTTTAATACGGTCTTTCAATAGCTGATTTTCAACATACATCTGTTCCATCAGCATGGACATCTCCGACATCTCATACATTTTGAAATCCTTCTTTTCAGAAGTTTCCTTTTTTGTTTCAGCTTTAGCTTCTTCTTTCTTCACACAGGAAAAAAGAAAACCCGAAAGCACAAGTAACACAATTATTTTCTTCATTATCTAGCGATTAAAACACCATCAGCCATAAAAGAATAAGTAACTTTCGGCGTGGTAATGCTGTCAATTGCAGCCTGGGATTTACCGGCATCTTTAGCGTAATGCTTCTGTTCATCAATTGACTCTACACTCACAAAAGCTTTTCCGTTAACAATCGCTTCCTGCTTTGCAGCATTCATCGGAACAAAGAAGGCATAATCTTTGAATTTTACAAAAGTCTCATTCCCTTCCGCTAATTCCAAGGACATCCAGCAGCCTTTTTTCTGGCATACCTCATTAATATTCGATTTAAACTTAACATTAAGCGTATCTCCTTCTTTCAGATCTTTAAACTTAGAAAACATTTCTTCTTTTGTTAATACCTGAGTATCAGATATACTGTCACCAAAAACAGCATAATCCACTTTTTTTACTTCGGCTATTTTCTCTTCATTCTGTTTCTTATTACAACTTATAAAAGCCACAGCTGAAAAAGCTAAAATGACAACTTTTTTCATAATAATTCTATTTTCGACTTAATTTATAATTTCCAAAAGAAACAAATTAATATTGAACGGCAAAATGCACAATGGAGATTTTCTGTTTATTTGATTAAAATAGTGCTTTTTGATATTATTTTTTGAATTATTAAAAACAAATTGGCAAATCCTTAATAAATTACACTATTTTTAATACAACGTTAAAAAAGGTTCATTTTTTTGTTAGTTTTGCAAGGACACAACGAGTTTATTAGTAATAATAAAATTATGATTTTACTAATAACCAACGTTTTAGTGTTTTTAATATTAATTTTTATTCAATGGAATTAACAGCTATCGACAACATTAAAATTGTTACGGCAAAAGAATCAAAAATTACTTCGGTTGATTTTGATAACTTAACTTTCGGAAATGTGTTCACAGACCATATGTTGGTTTGCGATTACGACAATGGCGAATGGGGACAACCTGAGATTAAACCTTATGAACCGTTTACCATGGACCCGTCTTCCCGTGTTTTCCACTACGGACAGGCTATTTTTGAAGGAATGAAAGCCTATAAAGACGAAAACGATGATGTTTGGTTGTATCGTCCGGATCAGAACTACGAAAGATTCAACAAGTCGGCAGTACGTTTAGCGATGCCTGAGATTCCTGAAGAAATTTTTATTGATGCATTGAAAAAGCTGATCGAAATCGAGCAAAAATGGGTTAAAAAAGGAAAAGGGAATTCATTATACATCAGACCGTTCATGATCGCTACAGGTCACGGTGTGGTAGCTTCTCCTTCTAACCAATACCGTTTTTGCGTAATTCTTTCTCCTGCCAGCGCTTATTATTCAGGAGAAGTAAAAGTTGTAATTGCCGACCATTACAGTCGTGCGGCAAACGGAGGAATCGGTGCTGCAAAAGCGGCAGGAAACTACTCTGCACAATTCTACCCGACGAAATTGGCAAATCAGGAGGGATTCCAACAGATTATCTGGACAGACGATGCTACGCATACTATGTTAGAGGAAGCTGGAACCATGAATGTTTTCTTCAGAATTAACGATACCTTATATACAGCTCCTGCAAGCGAAAGAATCCTTGATGGTGTTACACGTAAAAGTATCATTGATCTTGCGAAACGTGACGGAATCAATATCGAAGTAAGACCGGTTTTGGTTTCAGAAATCGTGGAAGCTGCTGAAAAAGGAACTTTGAAAGAAATCTTCGGAGCAGGAACTGCTGCGGTTGTTAGTCCGATTTGCGGATTCTCGTACCAAGATACTTATTATGAATTACCAAAAATCGAAAATTCATACGCGTCCGAGATAAAAGACAAGCTGACAAACATTCAATACAATCTTGCTGAAGATACTTTCGGCTGGACAGTGAAGGTTTAGTTTAGTAGAAGGCAGACAGCAGAGGGCAGATTGCAGAAAATAAAGTTTGTACCTAACAGCCAACAAATTATATAAAACAAAAAAAAGGGATTCAAAACTTGAGTCCCTTTTTTATATTTTCAACATTCTGCTTTCTGCCTTCTGACATTTGTCTTCTGCTTTCTACTACTTCAATATCTCCTCAAAATTAGGCTTAAAGTAATTCGGACCTTTCATTACTTTTCCGTCTTCACGGTAAATCGGTTTTCCGTCTTCGCCTAATTTACTCATATTACTGCGTTGGATTTCGTCGAAAACTTCTTCTATTTTGTGTTGTAATCCGTGTTCTAAGATCGTTCCGCATAAAATGTACAGCATATCCCCTAAAGCATCGGCAATTTCCACAACATCATTATTCTGAACCGCCTCAAGATATTCTTCGTTTTCCTCTTTCATCAGATTGAAACGCAGCATGTTCTTCTGTTCTCCCAAATCGCCTTTTGGCGAAAAATTTACGCCTAAACCAAAGGCTTCGTGAAATTCTTTTACGGAATTAATTTGTTTTTGCATACTCATAAAATTTGTTCGGGAAATTAAATAAAATAATTTTCAAAAAACTAATTTTGCATAAATTTTCAAATTATGTTTTCACCAGGTCAGCTGTATTTCGCCCTTTTCTTTGTTATTGTATTTGTATCAGTTATGATTTATGTATACAGAAAAGATCTGGCATTACATAAAATACACTACAAAGGCAGTTTATGGATTCTCTTTTTCTTCCTGCTTTTTATAGGAATTTTATTTATAATCAAATTAGTACTGAAAGAATAAATATCCTTATATTTGAAAATTATCATAATTAGAATAAAATTATGCGAATTTTAAAGTACATATTTCTCCTTATACTTCTTGCTCTTATTGCCATTACCGTTTATATCGGCACCCAAAACGGACAGTTTGATATTAAACGCAGTAAAGTTATTAATGTTTCCCAACCCGTTTTATATAGCTATATCGACGACTATAAAAACTGGGAAGACTGGGGCCCGTGGGCTGAAGAAGATAAATCCATTCAATATTCTTATGCCGAAAGAACACACGGCTTGGGAGCTTCTTTTTCATGGGTTGGAAAAGAAGGTGAAGGTCGTATGAAAACGGTTAAAACTATAGAAAACGACAGTATTTTCCAGAAAATCTATTTTGAAGGAGGCGAACCCAATGACATTATCTGGGGTTTTCAAAAAGCAGGTAACGGCACTAAAGTAACCTGGCAAATGAAAGGAAAAATGGATTTCATGATGAAATTTTTCTCATTCTTTCAGGGCGGTGTTGAAAACATGATGGCTCCAATGTTTGAAAAAGGGTTAAATAATATTGACAACTTACTGGTAAAAGAACTGAAAACCTATACGGTAAAAGTAAATGGTTTGACGCGTAAAGCGGGGGTTTATTATATCAAGCAAACAGTAACCTGTAAAATTTCGTCTTTGAGTAAAAATATGGGAATCATGTTCCGTAAGATCACCAAATTTGCAAAAGACAACAATATTACAGTTAATGGTTCTCCGTTTGCCATTTATGAGAAATATGATGCCGAAAGAGGAATCACAACCTTCTCTACCTGTTTACCAATCGTTGAAGAAATTTTTACTTCGGAAGGGAGCGACATCGAAGGTGGACGTTTTTATTCCTACTTAGCATTAAAAACTACGCTTACCGGCGATTACTCGCATAGTAAAGATGCATGGGATAAAGCCTACGCTGAAATTGCTAAACACAGATGGATGCAGGATCGTACCGGAAAATATATAGAAGTATATAAAGTTGGGGCAAACCAAACCAGAAAAGCTTCTCAATGGGTTACCGAAATTTACATTCCGATTGTTGAAAAAGCCAAACCAATTGAAATCCCAACCGCGTTAAAAGACTCAACTCAGGTTACACAATAAAAAAAGTCCCTTAATTGGGACTTTTTCTTTATACCTATTTTGACTTTACTTAGTCTTTCAGTAATTGTTTGATGACCGTTTCTGCGGCATGCAATCCAAATAAAGCAGGCATCCAACTGTTTGTTCCAAAGAACGATTTCTTAAAATTGGTGCCGTCGGTCATTTTCAAACTGCTTTGATCAGGCTTTTCTGTTGAGAAAACAGCCTTCACCCCTGTTGAAATCCCTTCTTTTTTCAAACGCTTACGGATTACTTTAGCTAGCGGACAAACATCTGTTTTACTAATATCTTTTACCACCACTTTGCTGGCAAGCATTTTTCCGCCAGCGCCCATGTTGCTTATCACTTTTACTTTTTTACGCTTAGCGGCAAGGATCAGATTTAATTTTGGTGTAATACTGTCGATACAATCCAAAACATAATCATACTCAGGGGTAACTAGTTCAAATGCTCTTTCCGGAGACAAAAATTCCTGAATTCTTGTTAACTTCAATTCCGGATTGATGTCCATTAAACGATCACCCACAATTTTTACTTTTGGTTGCCCCACCGTCGAATGCAAAGCCGGCAACTGACGGTTAACGTTGGTAATATCTACCGTATCTCCGTCAACGATTGTCATCTTACCAACACCTGCTCTGGCAATAAATTCTGCTGCGAAGGAACCAACTCCTCCCATTCCTACTACCAGTACATTGGAATTTTTTAATTTTTCTAATCCTTCTTTCTTAAATAATAATTCTGCTCTTTCTGTCCATTCTGCCATCTTAATTCATTTTGCGTAATGCGATGCCGGTCGAAAAACCGGTCAGACCATTACAGGTTAAAAACTAACTTAAAATTATCCGTGATAATTTGTTCCACATCAGTGTTCTTTACTGATGCAGCCTTTATGTAAACATCGTTGATGCTTTCTTCAATAGTGTCGGTCTCCAGAAAAAACCGATTATTCGGAACGTTTTCAAAAACAGAAGCCAGTTCCGGATTACGAAGTAAATACTTCCCAAACGACAAATAAAAGCCGTTATCCAAAAGCGATTTGGCAACCTGCCAGTTTTTAGAAAACCCGTGAATAATCATCGGGACTTCGATTTTTAATCGCTTTTTGATTTCGATTACTTCCTGATACGCGGAAACGCAGTGCAAAATTACTGGTTTTTGGTGTTTTACCGCTAAAGCCAGTTGCTTTTCAAAAACGGCTTTCTGAATATCCAAAGGCGTCTCGATACGTTTGTCCAAACCGCACTCGCCTAAAGCAAGACAATTATTCAGTTGGAGCTTTTCATCTATAATCTTCAAATATTCCTCCACTCTCTGCATATCAATGTACCAGGGATGAATTCCAATCGAAAAAAAACGAACGGACGCATCAAACTCATTCGGATATTGATTGACAATTTCCAGAACGTCTTCCTGATTCGTACTTTTATGCGTATGGATGTTATATTTCACTTTTACTATTTGGAACGCGAATGAAACAGATGTTGGCAACGCGGATTTTTACAGATTTTAAATAGGGAACTCCCTTTTCCCTTTTCCCTTCTGCCTTCTAATTTCTAATTGATTGGAACGCAGATTATACGGATGCAGTCAACGCGGATTTTTACGGATTTTAAATAGGGATCTCCCTTTTTCTCTATTCTATTTTCTATTTTCTCTTTTCCCTTCTGCCTTCTGCCTTCTGCTACCTAATTTCTATAACTACTCATGGAACTTCTTCACGCCAGCTCTTACTTCCACTTTTAGATCATTTTCCTTTGGAGGAATCGGACAGGAATATCCTTCGTTATAAGCACAATACGGATTATAAGCCTGATTAAAATCCAATGTCATAGTTTCACTTTCAGAGGCTTCCAAATCAATATAGCGTCCTCCCCCATAACTTTCAACTCCCGAAGTCAAATCGGTAAACGGTAAAAACAGATAATTTTTAAATTTCTCCTGCTTTGACAAATCGATACTTTGATATACGTTCAGCTTGCATTCTTTTCCTTTCAACACAAAATTCAATTCACCATATTTTACGTATAAAGGTGTTCTGCTTCCGGTCGTTTTCATTGCAAACGGTTTTTCTTTCGGAGTTCTGACCAATTTGGCTTGTACACAGAAACTCATATCGATAGTATAAAAATCAAGCGCTTTAAAATGTTCTAAATCTGATTTTTTGAGCGGACTTTCCTTTTCATCGGAATATTCTTTATTAAGTTGCAACTGATAAGCCTTGGCGTTTTCTACATTACACTGCGCTGAAGCAATCATTGGAAACAAGACAATCAAAAGTAATCTTCTCATTTTTTGACTTTTTTACAAAAGTACTTAAAATTTTATTCTAAAAATTCACATTCATTTAACAGCGACCAGCGCAATAAGATTAGTAAATTTGCACTTAACATTTTAAGTATGTTCCTACAAGCCGTTTCGCGATATATAAATAATTACCGAGGATTTTCAAGAGAAATCTGGATTCTCACGCTGGTTACTTTTATCAACAGAGCCGGAACGATGGTACTTCCCTTTTTATCTAAATACCTGAAAGAAGATTTGCATTTTTCTTATGATCAGGTGAAATGGATCTTGGTTTGCTTTGGAATCGGTTCGATGATAGGCTCTTGGCTGGGCGGAAAACTTTCTGATAAAATAGGCTTTTACAAGATTATGATCTTCAGCTTATTTACCAGTGGAATAGCATTTATAGCACTGCAATATGTAACAAGTTTTGAAGGCCTTTGTGTAGCCATGTTTTCCATTATGGTGATTGCCGATATGTTCCGGCCGGCCATGTTCGTTTCCTTAAACGTTTATGCAAAACCTGAAAACAGAACCAGAGCCTTGACACTGGTAAGACTGGCAATCAATCTGGGATTTGCCGCAGGTCCGGCTATTGGTGGCTTCATCATTGTAACCGGAGGCTATGGAGGTCTTTTTTGGGTTGATGGTTTGACGTGTATGCTGGCGATAACTATTTTCGGATTGTTGGTTAAAGAGAAGAAAAAAGCACCGCTGACTGTTAAATTAATGGATCAACAACCCAACAAGTCCGTATTTACCGATGCTCCGTTTTGGATTTTCCTTAGTATTTGCATGGTTTCAGGGATTTTGTTTTTCCAACTCTTTACAACGCTACCACTATATCACAAGATACAATTTGATTTAAGCGAATTTCAGAGCGGCTTGTTGCTGATGCTGAACGGACTAATCATTTTCTTTTCCGAAATGGCCGTTGTGAGTTATGTGGAGCGAAAGCAGATTGACAAAGTAAAAGTAGTTACATACGGATTACTTGCCATGACAATAAGCATGTACCTGTTACTCCTTAATTTCTGGGCAAGTATATTGGTAGTGATGATGATTTTTATGAGTTTTGGAGAAATGTTTGCTTTTCCTTTTTCCAATTCCTTTGCCATGAGCCGGGCTCCTAAAGGACAGGAAGGCCGCTATATGGCAATTTTTACGATGACTTACAGTTTGGCTCATATCCTGAGTTCTAATATCGGTTTGGAAATTGTTGACCTAAAAGGTTATCAGGCCAATTGGTTTTTTATGGGGTCACTTGGAGTCGTGGCGTTAATTCTGTGTCTTTATTTACGAAAATTACTTTCTGAGGAAAATTCCGGATGATCAATTTTTGAATCTTTTTTGTATTCCCGGATTTCGTGCCTTTTTAATAAGGAAAGTAGTAATTTAGTGCTAAATTAAAATCGGTATGCGAAAAGTTCTGTTTTTACTACTTTTTTGGAGTTCCACCATCGTTGCTCAAAATGACGTCGGAAAATTATTGGACAGTCTCATCGTGAGCTTACCGGATCAGGAAAAAGCCAGGATCTCCCTGAAAATTGCCAGCGAATTAAAAAACTCCGACTGGAAAAGGTCTTTACATTATATTGAATATTCGGAAAAGCTTGTAAAAAATATAGATTCCGATGAAATTACCGCTGAAAACAACGAAAGGATTGCTGACATCTACAATGAGAAAGATGCGTTTGACATTGCCCTGACTTATTATCTGAAAGCTTATGAATATTATCAGGAAAAAAATGTGGGTGAAAAAAAGTATCACTTGGAAAACTCATTGGCCATCATCTATGCACGATTAAACAATAAAGCAAAAGCAATGTATTATTTTAATAATGTGCTGAAGCATCATCGGAAAAAAAAGAACACTATTTTCATAGCCAAAGCGCTAAACAACATTGGAACTTTATACATGAGCAACGGTATTTTAGACAGTGCTATGGTTAACTTTAAAGAATCCCTGAAACTTTCACAACAACTACACGACGAAAAACTAAAGGCTATTTTATACAATAATCTCGGACTATGTTATACCCACCTGAATGATTTTAAGGAGGCGAAAAGTTATTTCGATAAATCCATTGCTGCTGCCGGGGAAAAAACCGACGACAAAAACAAAGCCTGGATCTACAACTCTATTTCAAAACTGTATTTATTAAAAAAACAGCCAGATTCCGCACTCTTTTATGCTCAAAAAGCCGCCGCGTTATTAAAAGATGAAAAGTACAGTTTTGAAAATAAGAACGCTCTGATTAATATTTACAAATCCTACCTCTTAAAAGGAGAATATAAAAATGCGGCCAACTATTTTGAAACTTACGACCAGATTCGTGACAGCCTGAACATTGAAGGGAAAGCCATGAATGTTGAAAAATTAAAACTGGAGCAACAATATAAGGAAAATGAAGAGGTACGATTACTAAAAGAGAGTCAGGAAAACTTCCGGTATTATATTATCGGACTGAGTCTTATTGCTTCCATGCTGGTACTTTCCATTTTACTGATCAAATACAGAAATAGGCTAACTAATGCGCGTTTGGAAAAAGATTTAGTCGAGTCTAAACAGAAGGAGTTGGATGCGAATCTGGAGCTCAAGAATAAAGAACTGATCACCCATTCCATGATGGAAATTCAGAGGGCAGAAATCATTGAACAAATCATAGACGATTTAAAAGAACTAAAATTACAGTCCCCTAAAAGGGAAACAATACAAACCATTGACATGATCATTAAACAATTGGGTAAAAGGGACAATAATAGCCTATGGGAAGAATTTGAACTGCATTACAGACATGTGAACGAATCGTTCTACAATATCCTGAATGAAAAACATCCGGAATTAACTTACCGGGATAAGCGACTTTGTGCTTTATTGAAACTCAATTTAACCACCAAAGAGATTGCGCAGATTACAGGCCAATCGATAAAATCGCTTGAAAATGCACGAACCAGATTGAGAAAAAAACTAAACCTGACCAATACAAATCTTGATTTAGTCACCTATTTGGTCAATCTGAATTAAAAGTTTTCCAGATTCAATACAATTATCACTCTAAAAAGCGTACTTTAAAAACAACATCAAAACACCTTTAAAATCAGGTGTTTATAAAAAAATGAGTGGTAAATAAGTGTAGAAATAAACAGCATGAGTAGTTTATAGAGGCTTCAAAAATAGTGTCGGATATAGTGATTAAGTAATTTTGACTTACCAAAAATTCACGAGGATATCTGAATTACAATCAAAAAATTATAACGATTCTATTTTTCAACCTAAAACTTTTTATGCAATGAAAAAAATTACTTTTCAATTACTATTCCTGATTTCTTTTCTGACCGTAAATGCCCAATGGACCACTGACACTGCAGTGAATACATTAGTAGCCGATGTGGTCAATTTTGATCAGCAAGTTGTCAAATGTCCAAACGGAAGTACGTTTGTGGTATTCTGGAAATCAGTGGCTGCACCTGTTAATTTTGAATTAAGAGTGCAGTTATTAGACGCCAATGGTGTTCAGCAATTCGGAACAGAAGGTATGTTGATCAGCAATACGATTCCAATGTCTACTTCTACCGTTATCATGAAAGTAGCAGGTGATTCAAAAAACAACCTTTACGTGGGCGTGACCGGAACTTCAAATACAGCGGGACAACCTATTTTTGCCTATAAAATAAGCCAGACAGGCGCAATGCTATGGGGCGCTAACGGAATAAGCGTCGGAAACGGTTATTTACCTGTAATCCTTCCTTTAGAATATGACAACGATAATGTGATGATTCACTATATGCCTTCTGCCGGAGGACCATCTAAATTACAAAAATACACTGCCGTTGGAATCCCGGTTTGGGCAGCACCGGTTAATGTACTTTCTGATAATCCGGCGTCTATTACTACTCCGGGAACGCTTTTTGAATTGTCAAATCAACAGGTTATGGTCGTATTCCATAAAAAAGGAACAGGTGTGACAAGTAATCTTTTTGCACAAAAATTTGATACCAATGGTGTTGCACAATGGGTAGCACCTACCCAATTAGCAAGCAAAACTACATCTTATAATAACATGAACTATAATGGTACTCAGGATGGCGATGTGGTTTATTATGGTTTTTCCGGAAATACGGGAACAAGAGCCGACTCATTTGTACAAAGAATCAATCCTGACGGTACTATACCTTGGGGCATCAATGGTGTAGATTTCGATACCAATGCAACTCTTTATGAAACGGATACTAAGATTGCCTTTAGTCCAGGTTCACAGTATGTTTGGGCAATATCTAGTTACACCCCTTCTACGCAAGACCTTAGAGGTGAATATGTTCAGAAATTTGATAAAACTACCGGAGCCAGACAGTTTACCACTAATGCCAAACAGGTTTTTGCCGTAGACAGCAACATGAGAACACATTCCGGCAGCCTGCAGTTAATTAACGACACGCCTTTCTTCCTAATTACGGAAGGCAATAATAATGGAGTAAACCCCGTACCTCTCAAAGCCGTTCTTTTGGATTCTAATGGTGATTTTGTATGGCCCGGACAATCGCTTCCCGTAGCCACTTTTAGTGCTCCAAAATTAAATATAACTTTAACAAAACCTGTCAACAATAATGAAGCAATTGTTGTTTTCACTGAACCTAAAGTCAGTGGACAGAATAGAATTTATGCTCAGAAATTTATCTTACCAACACTTGGCGTTAACGATTTTACAGCTGCAGCAAATGCCTTAATGCTATATCCAAATCCTGCGAGCAGTTTCTTTAACATTAAAACAGACTCGACCATTAAATCTATTTCGGTTTATAACACTTTAGGGCAAAAGGTATTCGGTAAGGAAACTATAGATTCAATAGAATTAAACATACCAATCCAAAGCTGGTCAAGAGGTTTATATACAATCAATGTTGAAACCACCGACAACCAAACCGTGTCAAAAAAACTAATGAAAGAATAACCAAACACTTAACTATCACTTTTTTTGGTAGGCACGCCAAATAAGCCCTATCATAGCAATCCCGATTCGTCGGGATTTTTTTTTATTAAAAGGTCACTTGGAGTAATTGAACGTGTCCAATCTTGGATAATTTTTGCAGTTGGTCGAAAAAACACTTAACAAATAAGTTAATTAACAAATTAGTAATCAGTGGTTTCATTACTTTTACCCTCTCCAAATCTGTTAATAAAACTATAAAATTAGTTTGTTAACTATAAAAATAGTTGCGTAACTAAAAATATAGTTGTACGTTTGTTCTGTGCTTGAGTTAGTAGCCTGCACGTCCGCGTTAGGGATAGGAGCGGCATCCTGTTATTGTGAGATTGCTTTGCAAGCTCGCAATAACAGATACAGCGGATAGCCCGGCCCTTGTGGAAACGCCCAATTAATTTAGAAGAAACGAATCATGCAAAAGTTAACCAACAAAGAAGAAGAAGTAATGCACATTTTATGGAAGCTGGAAAAAGCCTTTGTAAAAGAAGTGATGGCTGAAATCAAAGAAGACCAGCCGCATTACAATACCTTGTCTACGATCATACGAAATCTGGAAGAGAAAGGATATGTTTCACACAATGCGTTTGGAAACACGCACCAGTACTTCCCTATCGTAACGAAAGAAGATTACCGTAAAGGGTTTATGAATACAGCTATTGAACATTATTTCAATAACTCTTACAAAAGTATGGTTTCCTTTTTCGCTAAGGAAGAGAAGATCAGTGCGAAAGAATTGCGCGAGATTTTAGAGATGATCGAACAAAAAAAATAAGCCTATGGAAGCTTTAGGAATTTATCTGCTGAAAGTGAGTGCCTTGATGGGTGTATTCTATCTGGCGTACATTTTATTCCTTCGAAAAGAAACCTTTTTTAATTCGAACCGATGGTTTTTACTGGCAGGTTTGGTAACGTCAATGGCCTTACCGTTTATAACCTATACCAAAATTATCTGGGTTGATCCTGTTCCGGTTGCCCCTTATGATTCAGTAGCCATACCTGAAAATTATATGCCCGTTCCGGAACCGGCTTTTGAAATCAACTGGTTTATGGTTTTGGCCGTACTGTATGGCATCGGGATGACTGTTTTCTTTATAAAATTCATCATAGACTGTATTACCATCAAACAAATCATTGAAAAACCAAAGTCCATCAGAAAAAATGATTTCTATTTAATTGATACGGAAAAAGTCCAATCACCTTTTTCATTCTTTAACTACATCGTTTATAATTCGGCGCTTTTGAAAGAAGAAGAACTCGAGAACATTCTGCACCACGAAAAAGTGCACAGTGCGCAGAAACATTCTTTGGACATGCTTGTAGCTCAGGTATTCTGCATCGCCTTTTGGTTTAATCCGATCATATGGATGTACAAAAAGGCCATCGCACAAAACCTTGAATTCATTGCCGATGCCGAAGCTACCAAAATTGTGGACGACGTTAAAGCGTATCAGAAAACCTTATTAAAAGTAACAATGCAGTCACAATGCATTGCAATCACCAATCCATTTTATCAATCATTAATCAAAAAACGAATTGTTATGTTAAACAAAAATCAATCAGACAAGAAGAATTCCTGGAAGTATCTTTTGGTCCTACCCCTACTGGTTTTCTTCATGTTCCAGTTCCAAATGCGCGTATTAGCTCAGGAGAAAACCTACCCGAGAACAGAAAAACGCCAGGATTCAAGACAGGTAATCTCTGTGGTCATTGACAAAAACACTACAGATGCCGAAATCAAAAAAGATATTGAAACACTGAAAAAAGATTTCGGTGTGACTTTGAAAGTGTCTAAGATCAAACGAAACGGTAATGGGGAAATTACCGGTATTAAAGTTGATTTTAAAGACACAGACGGCAGAAAAGGAACTTCACAAACCCAAAGCGACGCACCGATTCAGCCAATTCGTTTCTTCAAAGAAATAAATGAAGACGGTAAGAGTGCCATTGGGTTCGGACATCCAAAAGGAAGAGAGCCAAAAGAAGGCCTTGCGAGAGTGAAAAGAATCAAACACATCAGTGAAGACGGTGAAGATGTTCAGGTAATTGTTGAAGGTGACGATGCCGATTTTGAGTGGGCCAATAATTTCGATTTCGATTTTGACTTCGATATGCCTTCCCCACCGGATGCACCGGACGCGCCTGGAGCACTCGATGTACCAAGCCCTCCCGATGCACCGGCTGCACCCGGAGCTCCTAGAGCACCAAGAGCACCTAAAATGATGAAGAAAAATGTAACTATCAAAACTGATGGCAACAAAAAAGAAGTTTGGGTTAACGGTGAAAAAGTGACCGAAGAGATTTTAGGCGACATGGATATGGAGGAATTAGACAATGTATATGTTTATAACTCCAAAGGGCCTAAAGGACCAAAAGGACCAAAAGGGCCTAAAGGACACAAATTCATGACCAGTGATCAAAGAGTTGAAGTAATCAATGACGGAGACAAAAAGATCATTGTTGTAACCAAAGGTGAAGACGGAAAAACGACAAGAACGGTTCAAACCATTGACGTCAAAAAAATAAATGACGATGTCAAAGCTGAAATGGAACGCGTTCGCCCTGAAATCGAAAAGGCTCAAAAAGAAGCAATGAAAGCATCCATGGAAGCCAGAAAAGAGGCAATGGAAGCTAGAAAAGAAGCCATGAAACAACGTGAAGAAGCCTTAAAAGCCAGAGAAAAAGCTTTAGAAGAAAGAGAAAAAGCTTTAGAAGAAGCTCAAAAAGCGAAAGAAGAGGCTCTTAAAAACAAAAAATAAAGTTTACAATACAAATCATCAATCATCACCCGAGGCATTTGATATTAAGAAAATTAATTGGAGTGCAGCGGAAAATCAAAATCAGAAAGACGGTCTCCATTGGGGGCCGTTTTTTTTTATAGGTAATGTAAAGTAGTGCTTGCTTCAATATCTCAATCGAATATCTTTTTGTGACACGTATTTCGTGATGAAAATTGTGTAACAAAATAGTTGTCACAAAATAGTTGCTCAAAGTCAGGAGAATTTCGTAACTAAAATATAAAGCATTATAAACCTTACAGTATCATCCAAAAAATCGGGAAAAATCACCTCTATTTTGGGACATAATTTTTTACAATCCTAAAACTAAACCTTTCATTATCACCTACATAGAAATATTTATCACAAAAATAAAATGATTTGTGTGAAACAGCTGGGGCCCTCCAAAAAAAGATTTTCAAGTACTACTTTAGTACAAATTCTAACCAAATAAAATTTTTTTTATGAAAAGAACAGTACTCTATTCTTCTTTCATTGTCCTGTCATCCTTGTTTTCACAAAAGACAATCGGACAAAATCTTACACCACTTCCAATTTCGAGTGGATTTAATGCGGATGTGATTGCCAATGGCGTTGGATCGTCTTCCATTTCAACAAGTACCGATGTGGATGGCGTAAGTTTTGCCTTCGTTTCCAGGGACTTTCAGTTAACTTCGGGCAGCACTGCATTAACGTACGGACTTCCTGCAAACGGACTTATTACCAGTGCAGTAGCTTCACCGTCCGGGCTAACCTATCAACTGGCTTCGTACAGCGGAAACAATTCGCTACGACTGCAAAACACAAGTGACAGCGGAACTTTAGTATTAACTACTCCTTTAGCGGCTGTCAATTTATACATGCTGGCAACAGGAGGAAGCGGTGCCACTGTGGTAAGCGTAACAGCTAACTTTACAGATGCAACAAGCGAAACTTTCACAGGTCTAAACATCGCGGATTGGTATAACGGTACCAATTTTGCCATCCAGGGAATCGGAAGAATCAACAGAACTAACGACGTTCTGGAAACAGGCGGGGGAACCAATCCAAGACTTTATCAGATTCCAATGGCCATTAGTGCGGCTAATCAATCCAAGCTGATACAAAGTATTACGGTTACCAAAACCGGAACAGGCGGAATACCAAACATCTTTGCATTTTCTGCTGATGCATATACAAGCTGTCCCGGACCAACAAACATTACGTATGTATCCTCTAATGACGGTGGAACTTTTAACTGGACTGCACCAGCAAGTGCTCCTGCGTCAGGATATCAGTATTACTACAGCACTTCAGCGACACCTCCAACAGCTTCAACTACTCCAATGGGAAGTACAGCAGCCGGTGTAACTACACTTACCCTTACAGGACTTAACTTAGGTACGACGTACTATCTTTGGGTTAGATCAAACTGCGGTTCAGAACAAGGTTTCTGGCAAATGAAAATGTTTACAACAGGGCAAATCAACACTATTTATGCAGGAGGAGATATTAACACACTATATACCTCATCAGCGACTGTAACCACTACAACAACTTGTCCGGGTACATTATCCATTACGGTTCCGGCAGGGTACGAAATTGGTTCAACTGATGTTTCTTATTCGATGACAACGGCAAGTAATGGTTATAAGAGTGAGCAAAGAAGTATTTTGGTGTGTACAAACAACAATACTACTGAAACAGCTGTTAGTTCCGGAGTGGGTAGTACCACAGGAACGCATTCTTATAACAGAACCGGTTTAACTCTTGCTAACGGACAGACCGGAACTGTTAATTTTGAACTTAGAGCTTGGAGAACCTACGGTGGTACTGGCTGTAATGCAACCTACAATAAAGTAGATAACAACTCCTGGAAAGTAACTGTTACTCTTGTACCGGTTAATTTGGCTACAGCAAATGCGACAGCTCCTGAAAAAATAAAAGTGTATCCGACTCCGTTTACAGACAGAATTCATATTGACAGAGCGAACGAAGTAAAAACTTTAGCAGTTACAGATCTTACAGGAAAGACGGTAAAAACCATTCAACAGCCTCAAAATGAAATTTATTTAGGTGATTTGAAAGCAGGTGTATACTTCCTTACCATGACAATGCATGACGATAGTGTGACGATCGCTAAAACAATAAAGAACTAAATTGGTTACTAAATTGGTTTAAAAAATGAGGCTTGAATGGCCTCATTTTTTTTTAAACATACTACTTGACTACAAATTTCATAATAATGTGATACCCTAGTTATTAACATGCTTTCATTTACTATTAAATACTGAAAATCATCATCCGTTAAAATCAAAAAGACCATCTCGGCTGAGACAGTCTTTTTTTTTAATTCTTGAATTGCATTTAGTAGAAAATTTAATACCTAATTAATGCTCATGTCCACCGCCACCTTTCATCGTGGACAGCAAATAAAAAGCACCTTTAACTACAACTTTCGCATCGTCCGGAATTTCTTCCGTCAATTTTACTTCAGTGTAACCCATATCTGTGGGGCCCGGCACTACTTCCAATGCCCTGAAATGTACTTCAGAATAAGTTTCTTTCCCTTTAGCACGACCGTCTTCCTGGATAAAAATAAAATATTTATCTCCGTTGCGAACCACAGCATCTTTGGGAAGCGAAGGAACTGTATTATTGCTAATGTTGATGTTTGCCGAAACATACATTCCGGAAATCAGCCCTTTTGTGTCTTCAGGATTAATTTTAGCATGAACAGCAACCGATTTACTTTCATTGGAAAACGATTTGTTTACACCAAAGATCTTCCCTTTAATGGTTTTGTTGGATTGATTGGTTAAAACAAAATCTACAGTCTGACCAATTGCAATAGTTCCCAAATCTTTTTCGTAAACATTTAAATCTAAGTGCATTTGCGTATTATCGACAACTTCTATAAGCGTTATTCCAGTCGCTGCAAATGCACCTTTGTTAATGCTGATTTTGCCCACGTAACCGCTGATAGGTGAAACTATAGGTATCAAAGAAGTGCTGCTTTTTGGATTAACATTGATAGCTTGTAACTTAGTTTTGGCAGCTTGCGCCTTAGCCCTTTCAACTGCTAATTTCGATTTAATTTCCTGAAATACCTTTCTTGGATTTATATCTTCGTCAGAAAGTGTTTTTTGTCTGTTGTATTCCAATTGGAGATACTCGATGTTGGCGATCGCGGAATTGTAATCTTCCTGCATCTGCACAACATCCAAATTCTGTAACGTTGCCAAGACCTTACCTTTGTTCACATAGGTCCCTTCCAAAACGAAAATATCTTTTACAACACCTGAAATCAGTGTTGATATACTTGCCGAGTTTTGAGGTGGTACCGCGGTGTAACCATTTGCTTTGATTATTGTATTCAGGTTCCTGTTTTCAATTGAACCGGTAACAATCCCAACTGTTTTGAATTGAGCCTCTGTTAAAGCGACTTCGCCTTCGGTTTTTTCTTCTTTATGTTCTGCGCTCGTTTTTTTATCGGAACAGGAAAACATTACAAATGAAGAAGCCAATGCAGCCAATAAAATGGGCCTTATTTTTTTATATTTTGTCATTACGATTTCGTTTAATTAGTGATAAGGGTTGGATATTGCAACTGAATGGCGCTTTGATTGTAAAGATTGACTGAGTCCGCAAACTGCTTTTTAATATCAATCGCCTGATTTAAAAAACTGATGTACGTCCAGTAACTCATATCTCCGTTCGCATAACTTTTTTGCGAGGTTACTATGATTTGTTCTGCAAATTGGAGTCCTTCTTTTTTATAATAATCTACACCTTTCTTATACTTTTCAAATTCGTTCCGGAGATGTTGCTGTTGCAGACCAAAAGTCATTTGCGTCTTTTCCACTTGCAGCTGCGCTTGTGAACGACTGATCTCAGAAGCTTTTGCTCTGGTCGTATTTACACTTCCAAACAAAGGAATTTGCAAACCGGCAGTGAAACCCTGGAAATAAAGCTCTTTGTCCAAACTCTGAATAAAATAGCCTAAACCTAATTTAGGCATTCGTTGCGCTTTGAAAGTCTGCATTTCTTTTTCATAAACATTCGCCTGTTGCTCGTAAAATCCGATCACCAATCCTTGCGCTTTCTCAGATCCTTTGGTTTGTGCGTTATATTCTAAATCGGTTGCGACATCCGGAATTACATCATCAGTTGTCTGGAGAAAATACTGAAACTGATTTTGATAGCGAGCCAAATCGTATTCCAGCTGACCTTTCAAAGTTTCAATTTCCTTTACCTTAGCCTTAGCACTGATCACTTCAATTTTCCCGCTTTCTCCCGTATTAAAACGTAATTCGGCGTTTTTAAGGAATTTGCTGTAGATATCATAAAGTTCGTTATTTAGTTTTTGCTGAGAAACCCCATACAAATACTGATAATAACTTAGCGTAACTGCTTTTTCAATTTCATATTCTGATAGCGCTTTCTGTCTTTCAGCCAATTTTGCCAACTCCTCCTGCAACTGACGGTTCGCCTTTGTCGCACCTCCAATGGGGAAATATTGCTGCAGTGAGATATTGTTATCAAAATCTTTACTGTTGAACTGTCCGCCCTGATATTGAATTTGCAGCGGGTCAGCCTGAAAAGCTGCTTTCTTTAAAGTATTTTGTTTTTCGATTTCTTTATCAGCAATTTTTAATTCGGAGCTGTTCTTCTTAGCCATGCTGGTTGCCTGTTCCAGAGAGATTGGCGTATTTTGGGAAAAGCCAGCTACTGAAAAGCATATGGTTACTACTGATATAATAGTTTTTGAAATTTTAGTTTTCATTTTTCTTCTGTTTTTTATAGCTCATTTTGGTCATCCGAAACCTCATTCACCTTGTTGGAAAATATCTTTTTTTGTGAGGTTTCAAATAATAAATATAAAATTGGTAAAACAATTAATGTTAGTAATGTTGCAGAGAACAAACCGCCAATTACCACGGTAGCTAATGGTTTTTGCACTTCGGCTCCGCTTCCGTTAGATAAGGCCATTGGCAGGAAACCAAGTGAGGCTACTGCAGCAGTCATTAAAACTGGACGTAATCGAACTTTTGTTCCAACATAAATACGCTCTACTACATTGTTCATTCCTTCTTTTTTAAGTTGATTGAAGTATGATATCAATACAATTCCGTTAAGTACCGCAATACCAAAGAGAGCAATAAATCCAATACCGGCAGAAATACTGAACGGCATACCGCGTAACCAAAGGGTAAAAACTCCGCCGATGGCTGATAAAGGAATAGCGGTGAAAATCAAAAGTGCCTGTTTGATACTATTAAAAGTGAAATAAAGAAGCACCATAATCAATCCCAGAGCAATTGGCAAGGCAACTGATAGCCTTTTATTTGCCTCAATCAGGTTTTGAAACTGACCACCATAGGTGATATAATATCCGGCCGGAAGTTTAAAATCAGCATCAACTTTTTGCTGAATTTCTTCCACCACACTTTTGATATCACGACCGCGGACATTTAGACCAACAGTGATACGTCGTTTACCGTCTTCACGACTCACCTGAACCGGTCCCTGCTCATAGCTGATATTTGCAACTTGAGACAAAGGAACTTGTTGACCATTAGGAAGTGGCACAAACAAATTGCTCACATCAGACATATCCGTTCGGTGTTCTTTATCCATGCGGACAACTACATCGAAACGTTTGCTCTCTTCATAGATCTTACCTGCACTTTCGCCTGCAAATGAAGAGCGTATGATTTTATTGATGTCCGTAATATTCAGTCCGTAAAGAGCAATTTTATCATAATCATATTTGATTGTAATTTGCGGTAAACCGGTTACTTTTTCTGCTTTTAAGTCACCTACTCCTTCAATTGTATTGATTTTTTTGGTCAACTCCTCCGCTTTATTCGCTAACACTTCCAGATCGTCTCCGAAAATCTTAATTGCAATATCACTGCGGCTACCACTCATTAGCTCATTAAATCGCATCTGAATGGGTTGAGAAATCTCGATAGTTGCACCCGGTATCTTTTCCATTTCTTCTTTCATCAGATTGGCCAGGTCCTCCCAATTATCGGCGGTTGTCCATTCGTCTTTATCTTTTAGGACAATGATCAAGTCACCGCTTTCAATCGGCATCGGGTCTGTTGGAATTTCTCCACTACCAATTTTAGAGACAATGTTTTTTATCTCCGGAAATTTAGCTTTGAGCAACTGTTCATATTTTGTGGTGGTTTCTACCATTTGGGATAGAGAACTACCTGTCATGATAGTCGCATTGATCGCTAAATCGCCTTCCTCCAGTGTCGGGATGAACTCTCCTCCCATCCGATTGAAAATTACCAACGACGTGGCAAATAAGCCTATTGCAATTACTAAAACGATTCTTTTGATTCTAAGAGCTTTTTCCAAAAAAGTTTCATAAATGCCTTCAAACCAAGTCATCATTTTATCACTGAAATTTTCTTTATGTTTCGTCTTTTTTGACAAGAATAATGAACTCATCATCGGAACATATGTCAGCGATAAAACAAACGCTCCAATTACGGCAAAACCAACAGTTAGAGCCATAGGTTTGAACATTTTTCCTTCGGTTCCGATTAGTGACAATATTGGAATGTACACAATCAGAATAATAATCTCTCCGAAGGCGGCACTGTTACGGATCTTGGAAGCAGAATTAAAGACTTCTTCATCCATTTCCTTTTGGGTCAAAGCCTTCTTCCGTTTGAGATTGTAAAGATGGTGCATGGTCGCTTCCACAATAATTACAGCGCCATCGACAATAATTCCGAAATCGATTGCTCCTAAACTCATCAAGTTACCACTTACCCCGAAAAGATTCATCAAAATAATCGCAAACAACATTGACAGTGGTATCACTGAAGCTACCACCAATCCCGCCCGCAGATTTCCTAAAAACAGAATTAAGACAAAAATTACAATTAACGCTCCTTCTATTAGGTTTTTGGTAACTGTGCCAATAGCATTGTCGACTAACTTTCCTCTGTCAATAAAAGGTTCGGCAACCACACCTTCCGGAAGCGATTTGTTGATTTGAGCCATTTTTTCTTTGACCCGTTCGACAACAGCTCTGGAATTTTCTCCTTTAAGCATCAAAGCTAATCCACAAACGATTTCGCCTTTACCATCTTTAGTGGAAGCACCGTAGCGCAGAGCAATTCCTTCACGAACCTGAGCCACATCTCTCACTAACACCGGCGCACCGTTTCGGTTTTTGATTACTACATTTTCCAAATCTTTAATTCCGGATGCCATGCCAACACCTCGGATGAAATAAGCATACTGGTCTTTTTCGATATAGGCTCCTCCGGTATTCTGATTGTTTTTCTCAAGAGCATCGAAGATTTCCGAAATGGTGACCCCTAGACTGTTCAATCGATTAGGATTAACTGAAATTTCATACTGTCTAAGTTTTCCACCCCAAGTACTTACTTCGGCAACACCTTTTACTCCCTGCAATTGCGGCGTGATAATCCAATCTTGGATGGTTCTTAATTTTACCGCGTCGTATTTGTCTTCATAGCCTTTTTTGGCATATACGTCGTACTGAAAAATTTCGCCTAATCCCGTTGTAATTGGTGCTAATTCGGGAGAACCTGCGTACGCCGGAATGTTTTCTTCCGCTTGTTTTAATCGCTGAAAGATTTGTTCGCGAGCCCAGTAAATGTCAGCTTCTTCTTCAAAAACGACGGTAACAACAGATAAACCAAAACGAGAAATACTCCGCAATTCGATTACTTTTGGAATTGTCTTTACGGCCTGTTCAAGCGGGTAAGTAATTAACTGCTCTACTTCCTGACTGGCGAGAGTCGGAGCAGTTGTTATGATTTGCACCTGATTATTGGTTACATCAGGCAGAGCGTCTATAGGTAGATTCTTTATCGAATAACTACCCCAAGCGACTAAAATTAATGTCAAGAAGAGTATAATGAACTTGTTCTTTATACTAAATTGAATGATTCTATCCAGCATTATATAATGAATATGTTTTAAACAATATTGTTTTTAGTTGCGTTTGGACACAACAACTCGACCCGAAATCACTCGGGCCTATTCATTATACTATTTGAGGGGGCTGCCAAATACTTCCAAAGAAGCTGGAAGCAAAAACCGATTTGTAAAAGGGTTCTTTTGTTTTAATTTCCGACAGTACTTTCTGAAATTCGAATGTCAAAAACGGCTGGTATACCAAAATCTGAGCACCGCAGCAATTACAGGCACAAAAAGGAGGACAAGTGTCCTTTTGTTTATCATGTGAGTGACTTTCATGACCGGTACTGTGAGTAATAGATTCATGAGCAAGACTATTGACCTCCATATCCGAACAAGGAATGGACGTTAATACTATTAGGTAAATCGATAATATGATGTTTAACCACTTCACAGCTGTAAAAATAACAATAAAATTTAGACGAATTAATTCCTCTTACATTTTTTAAGACTTTTTAAAACTAGCGGGAATCAGCAGCTATAATTACCACTTTTTCAAATCGGCCATGATGACTAACGGAAACATCTTTACCACTACTTTTTGCCGAAGTTACTAAATGAGGAATACCGTATTTATCTTTTGTAATGCCCTTGCGTTCAATCTCAATCACATTATCAAGATCATCCAAATGAGTGACAGCTATAGTATGAATACTGTCTTGACAAATGAATGTTTTGGTGTAATAGACATTTTCTTCGTAAGTAACCTTGCCTATACTATAAGCACCATTTTGCGAACATATAGTACACGCAAATTTCTTCGGAACATATTCTCTTATTTTGGTTTGTCTGTTATAGATTTTATAAGCCGCTTCTTTCATGCTCCAAAGCCGCCAAACCATGATCTCCGGTTCCGGATGAAGTAATATAACCGATTGTTCATCAGCCGTAAAAAGCTTTTCAATAAAGCCCTTTCTTTGCCAATTGCTTTCCTGTCTTGATTGCAGTATATCGATCACATCATTGCCTATCATTTTCCGGCGAGTTTGGTCTCTATTATTTCGACGGAGGTTCTTACATCAAGCATTCGTTGCATGTCTGTATTATCTATAACCACATCAAAAGCCATTTCGATATCCAATATAATATCTACCAGATTAGACGAATTAATATTAAGATCGTTGATAAAATCAGTGTCTTCCGAAAGCTTGTCATACGCCTCTGTGTTTGTAGTATAAGGCTTGATGATTTCTTTTAGTTTTGCAATAAGTTCATCTCTTTTCATGGTTCAAATTTTTTAAATATTATACATGTATTTACATCTCCAAAACCAAAACTTGCCTTGGCAATTATATTCAGGTTCGCATTTATTGTTTTTAGAGGGACTTTCGAGGTATCGATCAGTGCAGCAATTTCCGAATGCAGGTCTTCACAGTTGCTATTCCCGAATAAAAACCCTTCATGAAGCTGCAGCACCGCCGCAACACTTTCTATGCTTCCGGCACCACTGAGACAATGCCCCGTCAAACTTTTCAGAGAATTAATATACGGAAAGTCGCTTCCGTTTCGACCCAGTGCTTTTGTCCAGTTTTCGATTTCCAGACTATCTTTTGTTGTTGCCGTAAGATGTCCGTTTATGGCATCTACGTCATTTCCTGAAATTCCGGCATTGGTGAGCGCATCCATAATGCATCTTTGTACGGCGGTGCTGTTAGGTGCCGTCATGCTTCCGTTGCCACGCTGACCGCCCGAATTCACATTACCGCCTAATACTTCCGCGTAAATGGTGGCACCACGCTCTAAGGCACTTTCCAAGTCCTCTACTACTAACGCCCCTGCCCCGCTACCCGGAACAAATCCTGCTGCTGTGGCGCTCATGGGACGGGATCCCTGCTCCGGATTATCGTTATATTTCGAGCTGCAAACACGCAGGGCATCAAATCCGGCCCAGATGTAAGGACCACTATCTCCGGTGCTTCCAGCCAATATACGTTTTGCCTGTCCGGAACGAATTCGGTCATAAGCCATCATGATCGACTCGCTGCCTGTCGTACAAGCTGAAGAGTTTGTCGTAACCTGATTACCAAAACCAAGTTTACCGCCCAGATAAGCGCTGACGCCACTATTCATGGTTTGTGCCACTACAGTACTGCCCAATCTTCGGGTTTGCAGTTCATCTATTTTATAAATACTTTCCCGAAACTTGTCAATACCCGAGGTACCGGTTCCAAATATGGTTCCGCTGTCCCAATCCGGTTCTTCAGGGATTGCTATAGACAATCCTGCATTTTTCCAGGCTTCCAAACCTGCGATAACACCATATAAAATTCCTGAACTGTTAAATCCCCGCAGTTCAAGTTCTGTAAAATACTGCGACTTCAATTCGGCTGATATTTCCGGCTGACCCGCTATCTGACACGAAAACTGCAGGTCCTCCAAATGAGTACTATGTTTTATGCCGGATACACCATTTTTTAAAGCGTATGTGAACGCCGGAATTCCGACCCCATTTGGAGCCACAACACCTAATCCTGTTATTACAACTCGTTTATTCATAATTTTCTTGTGATCATACCTGCAACAATACCTTTGCAAACTTCCTGTCCGGCTTCGTTTTTCATAACCACATCGCACTTAAGTTTGCCAAACCTGAAATAGGTTTTCTGAGAAATCACCGTTACTTTCTCATTGGCGTAAACCGGTTTCAAAAATTGCATATCAGCCGATGTAAATGCTATGGCAATATCTTCTTCAACTTCATTATCAAGTAAATAAATACCAAAGCAAACTAAACCGATCTGTGCCATGGTTTCGGTTAAAATAACGCCTGGAGTCACCGGGTAATCTTTAAAATGCCCTTTATAAAAATCAAGGTCTTCCGTAAATGTATATGTACCGGTAACGCCGTTTTCATCAGCATGCAACAATTCATCCACAAATAAGAAAGGCTTACTGTAGGGTAACTTTGTTATGATATCATTCAATTCCATAATTTTTCTGTTATCCAAATTACCATTTCAGTAAAACCCGTTGTGCTGAAAATCCGGGGCCAAAACTAAGCATCAGACCTTTTTCTCCCGGTTGCGGACTATCATCCATAATACGTTCTAAAACATACAAAACTGTTGCACTAGACATATTACCGTATTGTTTAAGCACTTCTTTCGTATCCTCAATATTTTTGCCCAATCCGGAAAAAAGTGATTCCACTGTACTGACTATTTTTTTTCCTCCGGGATGAAATATCATATGGTCTATATTCCGAATTTCTAAATCATTTTTTTGCAGAAACGGGTGAATGATGTCTTCAAAATGTGAGGAAATTGTATCCGGTACGTCAACATCCAGTATCATTTGCAGGCCGTTGTTGGTTAGCTTAAAACCCATCATGTGTTCCGCATCATAAAAATGATACATTTGTTCGTCGAGTATTTCAGGTCCGTAATCTTCTTCACTTGATGACAACAGACAACAAGCTGCTCCGTCGCCGAAAATGGCAGCGCTGACAATATTAGGCATGGAAAAATCAGTAAGCTGAAATGTTGCTGTAGGCGATTCCACGGCTATTACCGCAGCACGTTTACCCGGATTAGCCTGAAGAAAGTTCTTTGCATATATGATGCCCGATATCCCCGCTGCGCAACCCATTTCGGTTACAGGTAAACGCACAATATCCTGTTTTAGTTTCATTTTATTGATCAGATAAGCATCTAAGGAAGGTATCATGATACCGGTACAGCTTACCGTAATAATATAATCCAGTGATTGGGGTTCCCAACCTGCTTTCGAAAGTGCTTTTTCCAGTACTTTTTCACCTAAAACAATAACTTCCCGGCTGTAAATATCATTTTTATCTTCAAAGGAAGTTGGTGTAAAAACGTCAACCGGATCCATTATGGAATAACGCTTATCCACAGCGGCTCCTTCAAAAATCTTTTTTACTTTTTTTATAAAACGTTCGTCATGTCCTGCAAGCCATCCATCCACCAATGGAAGTATATCGGCAGTAGTACGTGAATATTTCGGTAGTTGCTTTGCAACCGTTACTATTTTTACACTCATCCTTTAGCGATTATCCATTGGTAGCGAAACGCCCATCTCCAGTTAATAGAGTAGTTTTTTAAATTTAATTTTTTTGAGAAGCTCTCGAGTTCGTTTTTTTTAAATCCTCTTAATATTGACACCAGCCCATCTTCCCGTGAGATCCTGTTCAGTTTAAAAACAGCACAGATAATTCCAAAGAGCCTGTAAGCCAGTTTACTGCGATGCAAATCGTTTATTACAATCCCTATGGTCGCATTTTTATTAAAGATACTCATTAAACTTAGTATCTGCTCGTTCGTAAAGTGATGAAGCGTTAGCGTACATAAAGCAATGTCATAGTGAAGTGCAGAAAAGTCTTCATTAAAAACATCCATACACCTATATTCAATATTCGTATAATCTTCTGATAATCTTTTAGCATGCTCTACCGTAAACGCGTTTGCATCAATACCTAATAATTTAAAATTAAAACTCTTTTTTCTTCCATAGTCAGCCAGCATACGCAGCATATCGCCATTGCCACAGCCTATGTCAGCAATATGTATTTCTTTAGACTTACCTGCATTATTCAACAATTGCTTTATTCCGTGTAGTGTCAGGTTATTACCGCCAAGCCATTGATTTATACGGGCAATTTTGTCGAGTGCATCACGTAACTCTTCGCCCTGAAGTGAAAAATCATCCATGATCTCTGTTTCCTGTGTCCTGTATTTTGTGCTTATGTCCATCTGCTAAATGGTTATAGGGTTGCCATGGGTTTGTTTTATTATACCACGCAATACCGCCGGCGACACTGCCACAAGTGCCATAAGTACATTGGTGACAAGTTTATTTGTTAAAACGTTAGCCAGAATTCTCCCCATACGCATCCGCCCTGCAAAATTCTTTTTCCATTGTTGAGCATATGCGTGCTCTAACAACTCGCGTGATGGCAACTTACCGGAATGATAATCCAGGGCTAACTCCGATGCAATTTTAGCACTGTGTATTGCCATCGCCATTCCGTTACCGCATAATGGGTGAATTAGGCCAGCCGTATCACCAATCATCAACATGTGATTTTCAACAGGTTGCTTTTTTTCAAAAGATACCTGGCTGATAGTGATTGATTTATCAAATAGCATTTGACTGTTTTCGAAAACCGATTTCAGATGCTTGTTTTTATACAGGACATTACGCTGATAATCTTCAATATTTTTATACTGTTTAAAAGTGGCATAATCGGCCAGATAACAAATATTTATAACGTCTTTTTCAACTTTTGATACACCGCAATACCCCCCCTTAAAGGTGTGCAAAGCCACGACATCGTTAGCAAAATTGCCTGAATAATGAGCCTTAACAGCTAACCATGGCGATTTTCTACTGATAAAATCACGCGACAGGATCTGGTCGATATTTGATCGCTTGCCGAAAGCACCTAAAACTATCTTTGCTGATAAAATCTGATTTGAAGTTACAACTGTAAAAGTATCATTGCTAAAAGAAACGTTGTTAACCGTTTCATTAAGAACAGTACAACCTTTTTCTATAGCCTTTTTATATAAAAAATTATCCAATTCATAACGACTGATACCAAAACCTCCCAACGGAAGTTCAGCACTTGCGACCTTGCCATTGCATGCAGAAAATTCAAACCTGTTAATATGAGTCGGTTGCAATTCTGAAACATTTGCACCAAGCCAATTAAGATAGGGCAAGATCTCGTTGGAAACATATTCACCGCACACCTTATGTTTGGGATAAGGTGATTTTTCGATTAAAGCTACTCTTAATCCTTTTTGAGACAAATGAATAGCGCCCGCCAAACCGGCAAGTCCTCCACCAATAATAAGCACATCCGGATTTGTTCCCATACATAGCAATTTACTTATAAAATCTCAATATTTTAACATTATTTCATTAAAAATTAATTCTAAATTTTAAAAAACATCCCCAGGTTAAATTATCTGTAATCATCATATTTACCAAACATGATTGCAGACATTGTCTAAAGCCTAATCCGTCGCGTTCCACCATCTCCACTTTTTGGTAAGGTATGTCCATAAGCGATCTGGTGATTAAAACTTCCCCTAATTTATCTGTTTCAATCGAGAACACATAAATTGAGAAGGCTTACATGAATCTCGTAAAAATTTGTATGTGAAGAATAAGAATATATAATTTCTATTTTAGGTATAGAACTCTTTTTGAAGAGTAATTTCGCCTCTATCGTCGGCAATTGTTTCTGAAGTTCCACCAATTACCTTCTCGGTAGTTCTTTAATTTCCCGTTTTAATTCGAGGAACATTCCTTTTATAGCATCAGAATCAGAAAGAACTTGTTTGGAGTCATTTCTTCCGATATGCGCCACATATTCCCATATTTCAATGATATCAGCCAGATTAATTTCATAGGGATGATAAAAGCTGTTATCTGAGGCGACTGTCATTGTATCCGAATTCAGGTCTGTCATTCTTTTATAAATGATTCCCTCACTTATGGTAACCAGTACATAAGTTTTGTCTGATTTTAGTTCTTTCAGGTTTTCTATATAACGACCTACTATAAAACTGTGATCATCATGAGGCGGCATGGAATCACCCCCAACCGGAAACGCCCTCATTTTTCCCAATCCTAAAAAGGGCAAGGATACCTGCTGAAGATTTTCTATGAACTCAGTATCCGCATAACCTGACAAATATCCTGCGCGGGCCTTATGCGATACAATTTCAATCAGATTGTTCCCATCGCTATCAACCGCTATTGGTAAAACGATGCGGTTATCTTCCAGTTGCAGCAAACTGTCAATTGAAATTTTTCTCAGATCTACCGTAAGTAAAAGATCAATGCTGACATGATAAAATCTTGAGATAATGAGCAAAGCTTCTGCCGGTGGCGTATTTTTTCCGTATTCATATTTTTTATACTGATCCAGACCGAATTTCATTCCGTCCGCCGCTTCCCGTTGGGATAAGTTTCGCCGACTTCTCAACCATTTCAAATTGTCAGAAATGTACAACATATGTTAAAGGGATTTTAAATCACTGCAAATATACTTTTTTCAGGGATTATAAATCCTAATTTTGTAAAAGACTGTAAACCATTGGAGAAGAGAGGACGATCAAATGAAAGAAACAGAATATGCAATAGTAGATATCGAAACTACCGGCGGAAATGCCAGTGGCAGCCGCATTACGGAAATTGCAATATTGATTCACAATGGCAAGGCAGTTGTTGATCGTTGGGAGACGCTTGTCAATCCGGAAAAAGATATTCCGCTTCCTATTTTTGCGCTGACAGGCATTACAAACGAAATGGTAAGTACAGCACCCATTTTTGATGATATCGCAGAAAAGGTTTTAGAACTGCTTACGAATCGGATCTTCGTAGCGCATAACGTTAATTTTGATTATTCCTTTGTGCGCCACGAACTGGAAAGGTCAGGATTTAAGTGGACGGCAAGAAAACTATGCACCGTACGGGCAGCCCGAAAAATAAGACCCGGTTTTTCCTCTTACAGTTTGGGCAATCTTTGCAATTCATTAAACATACAAATCGAAAACCGTCACCGTGCTGGTGGTGATGCTGATGCTACGTCAATACTTTTTTCAAAATTACTGGAATGGGATACCGAAGGCGAGATGACCAAAATGCTTAAAAAAGCAGCTAAGGATCAACGACTTCCTCCTAACCTACCCTTAGAGGATTTTGAACAGTTACCTGAAAAACCCGGGGTTTATTATTTTTACAATGAGGTGAAAAAAGTCATTTATGTTGGTAAAGCCATCAACTTAAAAAAACGGGTTGCCTCTCATTTCAGCGGTCATAATATCAGTCCGCAGCGACAGCATTTTTTAAAAGATATCCATGCCATATCCTATGAGCTCTGCGGCACCGAACTGATGGCTCTTTTATTGGAATGTACGGAGATAAAAAAATTATGGCCTTCGTACAACAGGGCTTTGAAACGTTTTGAACCGAAATTCGGACTCTTTGAATATGAAGCCCGTAACGGTTTCAAATACCTGGCGATTGGTAAAATCAGTAAAGGGCAATCGTGTATCGAACATTTTAATACCCTATACGAAGGAATAAATTTGTTACGCAATCTTGTTGAACAATTTGGCATTGATCAACGGTTCTGCAACTACGGCACCTCTCATGAAAATGAATTGCTTCCAAAACCGGATCAAACCAATTTGCCGGATTTAGATGTGCATAATCACAATGTTGATGACGCGCTTTATTTTTTATCAAAAACCCGTCCCAGCTTTGCTATTATGGATAAGGGAAGATCTTCGGAAGAACGCAGTTGCATCTGGGTTGAAAACGGTCATTTTTACGGAATGGGTTATATCTCATCGGATATTCAGGTGAATGAACTTTATGAGCTCAAAGACCATCTTACCCCGTATCACAGCAATCAATATATCATGCATCTGTTATATAGTTATGCTGAAAAATACCCGGGTAAAATAAAGAAATACGAAATAAAAGATACCCTAAATTAAGATCGAAATAGTTAAGAAATCATGACACTATTCAATGACACAGAAATTTTCGGATCCGGTACCCGGGGTAAAAAAATATTTGATGCTCCCAATGCTGATTTAATGTTAATAGACAATTTTTTCAGCAAAGAAGAATCGGACCATTATTACAATACGCTGATGAATAACACGGTGTGGCGCGAATATGAAATGCCCATGTATGATAAAACAGTAAAAGCCCCACGCATGGTTTCATGGTATGGAGATAATAACGAGAATTTAAATTGGCCATCAGAATTGCTAACCATAAAAGAAAAGGTCGAAAAGGAAACATTGATCAGTTTCAATGCTGTTCTGCTAAATCTGTACCGAAATGGTAACGATGGTGTATCATGGCACAGCGACAAAACTTCCAGCATCAACAAAGACATGATTATCGCATCCGTTACTTTTGGGGAAACGAGGATGTTTCGGTTACGCCATAAATTCCTGAAAGATGTGCCGCAAATAGAAATCCCTTTATATCACGGTTCTTTTTTATTGATAGCCGGATCCACAAACAGCTATTGGGAGCATCAGGTTCCTAAAACAAGGCGGGAAGTACTTCCGAGAATTAATCTGACTTTCAGACAAAGTAAGTTTTGATTTAATTGAGACAGTCAAGAGTTGAGAGATAGCGGATGGAAGACTGCAGATTATCAGATTGTGTTTTGTGCTGTCAGTTTGCAATAAGAAACTCATCTTTAAACTCTTTCTGTTCATCTACATATAAATAATATTTACTTGTTTTTCTAAATTCCGCATCATGCTGTAATTCAATTACGATTTGAAGACAAGGCGTCGGAATAAAACTATGGTCTAGCAATATCGCTATAGATTTTGGAATTATTTTTACTACGTCCTCTCTACACTCTTCCTCAATATTATTGTAATATTCAATTGCTAAGTGATATAGTTCTTCCTTATTGTCTAAAATATTTTTATAGGTATCCATTGTTCATAATGAACTTAAAAAATTAAAAAAAATCCACGCAAAAAGGCTAATCCAACAAAGGATTTGCCTAATTTATGAAGTAAATCCATGCTATCGGATCAGAAATAATTTATATAATGATTTTCTGTTTAGAATTTTCATGGAATTTTTGCAGCTTCCAGATGAATCCCAGGAGGATGATCGCGATACTATTCACAGAAATAAAGAACTGAGAATTAGAACCTAAATTTAGTTCGAAGGCACTGAATCCGAAATTATAAATCAGTAAGGTATCTTCGGTAATATCAATTCCAAAAGAAGCGTGGATTCCCAATAGACATTTAAAAGCGAAGCCGGCTATACCAAAACTTACAACTTGTATAATCTGGTTATACAATGAAAAAGCAAATCCTTTTGAATAACTCTTTTTTAATAATAAATAACCACAGTAAACCGAAAATAAATTTAAGGCAAGAATCAGTATCATTACGGCTGAATGCATGACAACGTTCATCAGGAATAAAAACAGTATTCCCGAAACACCGCTAAAAATTTGGTAAATTGCCAGGTAGTTTACTTTTTGTTCGAATTTTTTCATTTAATGTAACGCTATTCTCTAATAAACATATTCTTATTATTTATTTTCAGGTAATTGTCTTCATCGGTAAACCATGCTGCAAATGCATCGTATTTCTCTTTATTGTTTTTAAGCCATTCCGAAAATTCCTCCTCCGCACCGACTTGCAGTATATATCGGTTATAGGTTTCCAACATTCCTTTATCAAGCATCAATTTTTGATATTCAAATAAAACATTTGGATATTTTTTATAATCTTCTTTGAAGTAGTTCTTGATAAATTCAACTCGGATTGCAGAAAGCGAATTCAAATTTATTTCCTTCTTGCCCCATATACTCATGATGAAATGCTTTCCGAAAATACCACAGAAAGGCATTGTAAACTCATCCTTTTTAAGATTTCGGGCATCTACCACAACTTGGCAGAAATCAATTTTTACATCATCCCCGTTAAATGTAATGGATTCTTTATACGTATCAAAAAGTAATTTGCTTATTTCAGCCGTACGCTTACTTGTTCGCTCCAGATTCATGAAGATCTCGCCATACATCAGTCCGGATAATTTGTCGGTTGAATTTAAATATAAAACAGCGAGTCTGTAATAATTGGAAGAAAAAGAAGGATCGGCTTTGATTCCTTCTTCATAATTGATAACCGCTTCGTCATATTTTTTCTGAGCAAAAAATATATTTCCTTTTTCTAAATGAAGATTTCCTGCATAAGGAAACTTTTTCATTCCTGCCTCGTATTCTTTTATTGCCAGCTCCGGTTTGTCCAGATAACTATAACAGTTTCCTGATAGCTGATAAATGTTACTTGTGGCGTTTTTATATTTTTTGGTTTTATTCAAAATTTCGATTGCCGTTTCGTATTCCTTTTTAAGAGCATAGGCCATAGCAATCTCATAAGGATACGTACAGTCTTTTTTATCTAATTTCTCGCACTCTTTCAGCAGTTCGATACTCTCGTCTAATTTTCCTGCATCCATTTTATTGATTGCATCCCTGGCCTTAGCCTTAGCAAGTTCACTGTCTTGGGAAAACATATGCAACGACGTTAGAAACACTGATAGTAAGAGTATTTTTCTCATATAGAAATTAATTTAATATGCTATTATTTTTAATCTGTTTACAATTCTCAAACATAACTATTTCATTCCAATCCTACCCTCTCGTGTTTTGGTAATTTTGTGATTATTTACAGCATTATGAGGATTATAATCCCCGCGGAAAACAAATATTGATTTCCGAAGATGCATTTAATTTTCAAACAACCGATTTTACTGATTATCAAAAGATTATTTGCAGGAAAAATCAGTAATCAGAAAAAAAATCATTAACTTCATAAGGCCAAAGATTGCATCAGTTATTTATTTGGAATTGAATACGTTAATGGCAGCAGCGGATTTTAAATGGAAATCAAATTTAAACCGGGATGAAAAGTAGGTTAGCATTGTTTCTGTTTTTTGTTTTTTGTACCACAAACGGGCAAATAACCCTTGATGGCTGCCAGCAAAAAGCCCAAGCCAACTATCCGTTAATTAAGCAATATGACTTAATTGCCAAATCATCCGAGTTTACTATTTCAAATGCTAATAAAGCTTATCTCCCCCAGGTAAGCATCACGGCAATAGGTGGTTATATCTTCAATGGTTTACCTGAATTTTCAATACCCGGTCAGGTTCCTTCCCAGCAGAACAATGCGCAATTCATCGGAATCGGCCAAATCAATCAGACCTTATGGGACGGCGGCGCAACCCGTGCTCAAAAAGATATTGCAAAAACAAGTGCCGAAGTCGAAAAATCGGCAGTTGATGTTTCCCTGTACTCTATCCGCGAACGAGTCAATCAGCTCTTTTTCGGAATTTTAGTGATTGACGAGCAAACCAAGCAATTGGAGCTTTTATCAAACGATTTGAGATTAAATCTGAACAAAGTCAAACTCTCAAAAGAGAACGGTTTAGCTTATACTTCCGATGTTGATGAAGTGAAAGCTGAGTTGCTAAATTTGGAACAAAAAAAAATTGAATTCGATTATACCCGTAATGGTTATGTGCAAATGTTATCTTACCTCATCGGGGAAAAACTTGAGGAAAATGTAAAACCTGAAAAACCTGTTACGTTAGAGTCTGCAGAAATGCTTTCCAATAATCGGCCGGAATTAAGTCTGTACGCCAATCAGCAGAAACTTATTGAATCCCGTTCCTCTTTAAATAAAGTTTCCAATATGCCAAAACTTGGTTTATTGGGCGCCGGCGTTTTGATTGAACCGGGTTTGAATTTCGGTCCGTCAAAGTTTAACGGATTTGCTTTAGCGGGTTTGAGTTTGTCCTGGAATACGTCGGGTTTGTATAAAACCAACAACAATAAGAATCTTGAGAAAATCGAAATTGAGAAAATCAAAACACAACAGGAAACCTTTTTGTTCAACAATCAATTGCAGCTGACACAAACCAACAGTGAAATCGAAAAACAAAAAGCGATCATTACCAAAGATGAAGAAATCATTAAACTGAAAGGGAATATCAAAAAATCTTATCAGCTTATGTACGAAAATGGAATGTGTGCGATGAATGATCTTATAACCGCCATGAACAAAGAGAATGAAGCGATAGGAAATCAGGCGTTGCACAAAATCCAATTGCTCATGAGCCTATACAATTATAAAACAATTAGTGGTAACTGATTATAACGATACGAAATGGATGTCAATTTTTACAAAATAAGCATTGCAGCGCTTTGCATCGTCCTGTCTTCCTGCGGCGATAAGGAAAGCGCTAATGAGGCTTCAGGAACATTTGAGGCGACGGAAACCATTGTTTCTTCAGAAGCTAACGGTAAAATCCTGGCGCTGACCATCAACGAAGGCGACGTATTGAAACTTGGACAGAAAGTGGGCTACATCGACAGTACACAATTGTATTTATCAAAACTGCAGTTAAAACAAGGTAAGAAAGTCATTTTATCAGGCCGTCCCAATATTGAAATTCAGATTGAAGCGTTGCAAAAAGAACGCGAAAATGCAATTAAAGACAAAAACCGCATCGAAAATCTTGTGAAAGGCGGCGTTGCTTCCCAAAAACAACTGGATGATGCCAATTCTAAAATAGCCGTTATCCAATCTAAAATTAATGCTTTAAGAAGTCAACTGACAACCACAACGACTAACCTCAACGAACAAAGCGGAACGGTTGAAATTCAGATGGAGCAACTCGAAGACCAACTGAAAAAATGCAATATTATAAATCCGGTTGCAGGTACGGTACTGACCAAATATGCCAATGTTTACGAAATGGCTGCCGTCGGAAAACCGATATACAAAATTGCTGATTTGTCTTCCATCAAATTGAGAGCTTATATTACCGCTTCGCAATTCGCCAAAATTAAAATTGGTGACAAGGTCAAGATAAATGTGGATGCTGAAGAAGGAAAATCAAAATCCTATGACGGAACTGTGGAATGGATCAACAGCAAAGCCGAGTTTACGCCGAAATCCATTCAAACCGAAGATGAAAGGGCCAATCTGGTTTACGCGGTAAAAATCAGCGTTAAGAACGACGGACTTTTGAAAATAGGCATGTACGGAACAGTAGTTTTTTAAACGATCATCTCATGGACACTAAAACCGATACTATTTCCATTCAGGTTGACCACATAACCAAATCCTATGGCAATGGAAAAATAATGGCTATACTGGACGTGTCTTTTCAGGTAAAAAAAGGCGAAGTATTTGGATTGATCGGTCCGGACGGTGCAGGCAAAACTACCCTATTCCGAATATTAACTACGCTTTTAAAACCGGATTCAGGAAATGCTTTAGTAGATGGGTTTGATGTCGTGCAAGATTTTAAAACCATCAGGCAACGCGTTGGTTATATGCCCGGAAGATTTTCACTTTATCAGGATTTGTCGGTTGAAGAAAACCTGACTTTCTTTGCCACCGTTTTTAAAACTACTATTAAAGAAAATTACGGACTGATAAAAGACATCTACCAACAGATAGAACCTTTTAAAACACGTAAAGCCGGAGCGCTTTCGGGTGGAATGAAACAAAAACTGGCTTTGTGCTGCGCGTTGATCCATAAGCCGTCGGTTCTATTTCTAGATGAACCCACCACCGGCGTCGATCCGGTTTCCCGAAAAGAATTTTGGGGCATGCTCAAAAATCTGAAGGCACAAGGGATTACCATTTTGGTTTCCACACCCTATATGGACGAAGCTACTCTTTGCGACCGAATAGCTTTAATTACCGAAGGCAAAATATTAAAAATCGATACACCTAAAAATATGATAGTTCAATTTGATAAAGTACTTTGGTCGGTTCAGAGTAACGATATGTATCGACTGTTGATTGATCTACGCCACTATCCCGATGTTAAGACCTGTTTTGCTTTCGGTGATACGCATCATGTTACTTTCGATTCAGAAGAATTTTCAAAAGAAGCGCTCAATACTTTTCTGCTTGAAAAAGGACATAAAGAAATCCATATACAACAAACCCAGCCAAGCATTGAGGATTGTTACATGAATTTAGACATCAGAAAAACCAAATCAGGAAACACAAATGAAAGCTATAGAGGTTACTAATCTGGTAAAACGTTTTGGTCATTTCACTGCGGTGGACCAAATTACTTTTGACGTCGATCAAGGGGAAATCTTTGGCTTTCTTGGTGCCAACGGAGCCGGAAAAACTACCGCCATACGTATGTTATGCGGTTTGAGCATTCCTTCAGATGGCCAAGGGAATGTTGCGGGTTTTGATATCCGTAAAGATCCTGAAGAAATTAAAAAGAATATCGGTTATATGAGTCAGAAGTTCTCGCTCTACAATGATCTCAAAGTATGGGAAAACATAAAGCTCTTCGCCGGAATTTACGGAATGGAGAAAAATGAAATAAGCGCAAAGACGAACGAACTTTTGGATAAACTAAACTTTGAGAGAGAGCGAAATACATTGGTTAAAGACCTTCCGCTTGGATGGAAACAGAAACTGGCTTTCTCTGTTTCGATCTTCCATAATCCGAAAATTGTGTTTCTGGATGAACCAACAGGTGGTGTCGATCCGTTTACACGCAGGCAATTTTGGGAACTGATTTACGAAGCTTCTTCACGGGGAATTACGGTTTTCGTAACAACTCATTATATGGATGAAGCGGAATATTGCAATCGTGTTTCGATTATGGTTGACGGCCGAATCGAAGCATTGGATACGCCCAAAAATCTAAAACAGAAGTACCAAGCCACCAATATGGATGAAGTATTTCAGCAGCTGGCAAGAAAAGCAAACCGAAAATCAGATTAAAATGCAACAGTTTGGCTCATTTGTAAAAAAGGAATTCCTGCATATTTTCCGCGACCTGCGAACAATGATGCTCCTTTTGGCGATGCCTGTCATCCAAATGTGCCTTTTCGGATTTGCTGTTACCACCGAAGTGAAAAATTCTCAGGTCGCGGTTTATGATCCGTCAAAAAGTATAATGTCAAGGACAATAATTGATCGCATCAATTCCAGCAAGTATTTTGATGTTATCCAGTATCTTGATAGTCCTTCTGAAATCGAGCATGAATTCCGTAAAAGTAAAATCGGCCTTGTATTAGTTTTTGATGAAAATTTCGATCAAAATTTAATGCATTCAGGCAAAGCTCAGCTGCAATTGATTGCCGATGCTACCGATCCAAATACAGCCAACACTTTAACCAATTACGCCGGAGCCATTATCATGGATTCCCAGCAGGATTTGATACAAAGAATGAAAATCCCTTTCCAGATCTTACCGGAAGTAAAAATGCTGTACAACCCGCAGATGAAAGGGGCCTACAATTTTGTTCCAGGCGTTTTAGGATTGATTCTGATGTTGATCTGTGCTATGATGACTTCCATTGCCATAGTTCGGGAAAAGGAAATGGGTACTATGGAAGTATTGCTTGTTTCCCCACTGAAGCCGATTTACATCATTCTTGCTAAAATGGTTCCCTATTTTCTATTGTCGTGTATTAATTTGTCAACCGTACTGCTATTGGCTGTTTTTGTTTTGGATGTTCCCGTCGCCGGCAGCCTGTTTTGGCTTTTGGTTGTTTCCATGCTTTTCATTTTTGTGGCGCTTTCTTTAGGCCTGTTGGTTTCAACAGTCACAGAGACGCAAATGGCCGCCATGTTGGTTTCGGGGATGATTTTCATGATGCCTATTATGTTATTATCGGGTATGATTTTCCCCGTTGAAAACATGCCTTTACCGCTGCAATGGTTATCGAATCTAATCCCGGCGAAATGGTATATCATCGCTGTGAAAAATATTATGATTAAAGGATCTGACGTTTCATCGATCTATAAAGAGCTACTGATACTCGGATTGATGGCTGTAGTGATTCTGACCGTAAGTTTAAAAAATTTCAAAATTCGTCTGGAGTAGTTATGATACGGTTTTTACTAGAAAAGGAGTTTAAACAAATTATTCGAAATTCATTTTTACCTCGAATGATCCTGCTATTCCCTGTAATGGTGTTACTGATATTTCCGTTGGCTGCCAATTTTGAAATTAAAAACATAAATCTGTGCATTCTGGATAATGACCACAGCAGTTATTCAAATCAACTAATACAAAAGATTGCTTCTTCCGGATATTTTAAGTTGACGTCATTAGCTTCTGATCCAAAAAAAGCGCTTCATTATATTGAAAAGGACAAAGCGGATATCATTTTAGAAATTCCATCCAGTTTTGAAAAAAATCTAGTGCGTGAACAGGCAGTTCGTCTTCTGATTTCTGCAAATTCTGTCAATGGTACTAAAGGCGGATTGGGTTGTGCTTACCTTTCGGGCATTATTACCGATTTCTCTTCTGAAATACGCGAAAAATGGATTCAGACTTCAGCAGAAACAAAATTTCCGATGATGGAGATGGTTTACCAAAATCGATTCAATACGCATCTTAGTTATAAGGTATTCATGGTGCCGGCGCTGATGGTAATGCTTTTGACAATGCTCTGCGGATTCCTGCCCGCACTTAATATCGTGAGTGAAAAAGAAGCCGGAACGATGGAACAGATTAACGTGACCCCCATTCCCAAATTTACTTTCATTTTGTCAAAACTGATTCCTTACTGGATTATCGGTTTCATAGTAATTACGATTGCTTTTGCTATAGCTTATATAGTGTATGGTTTGTCACCTGCCGGAAATCTGGCGACCATTTATGTTTTTGCAGCCATATATATTTTAGGTGTCTCCGGACTTGGGCTGGTAATATCAAACTACTCCAATACCATGCAACAGGCTATGTTTGTAATGTACTTCTTTATGCTGATACTGATATTGATGAGCGGCTTATTCACTCCGGTGCAAAGCATGCCACAATGGGCACAAATCATAACAATTTTTAACCCGTTGAAATATTTCATGCAGGTAATGCGGATGGTATACCTGAAAGGCAGCGGTTTTTACGACCTTGGAACTCAGTTATTTGCACTCATCTGTTTTGCCGTGTTTTTTAATCTCTGGGCTATTTTGAATTACAGAAAAACGGTGTAATAATAGTTTAAATTGATTTACAACAGAAGATCAATTTTAGAAGCCAATTCACGGTCCTTATCGGTAACTACATTTCCTGCGGAGTGCGTACAAAGCCAGATTTCTAGCTTATTCCAGGTGTTTGTCCAAGTTGGATGATGGTCTAGTTGCTGAGCTATTTATGCTACTCTCGTCATAAAACCAAAGGCTTCTGAAAAATCTTTGAAAAGAAATTTTCGGTATAATTTGTTATCGGTTTCTTCCCAGACGGAGTTTTGTTGTGTGTTCATGAGCGTGCGGTTTTAAAGTTCTGTTCATCACTTAAAGTTACGCAAAAATTGTGATGGAAAACCGCATCGCATTATTTTTGGCCGCTAGTTTTTTTGCTCACCGCTTCAACCGGAAACTGAAATTTTTCAAATGACTGTCCGTTGAACTTATATAAACCATCCCCGTTTGTTCCGAACCAAAGCTCCCCTTTTCTGTCTTTGTAAATGGTTTCAATAGGAGAATTTGACAAACCATTCGACGAAGTAAACTTAGTTAACTTTCGGCCGTCATAGCGCCATGCCTCCCCTTCTCCGGTACCTAACCAAAGGTTTCCGCTGCTGTCTTCATTTATTGCCCAGACCCGTGCCAAAGTGCCCGGACCTTGTTTCCCTGATTTTTGAAACGCTGCATTGCCTAAACCGTTGGCTTCAGTAAAATTGATTAAAGACTGTCCGTCAAAGCAGAACAATCCGCCGCCATTTGTTCCAAACCAAAGTTTTCCAAACCGATCTTCAAAAACGGAAAGGACAGCCGGACCCGCCAGGCCTTTATCTTTTAACCAAGTGAACGAATTTCCGTCATAACGGCCAACCCCTCTTGCCTGTGTTCCAAACCACAAGTTTCCTTTTCGGTCTTTCAAAACAGAATAAATACTGTAAGGACCAACTTGACTGGCCGGACCAGGTGAGTAATTAGCATCTGTATTAGGTTTTGGAAAAGGTAAATAAGAAAAGGAATTGCTTTTAAAACGATACGCTCCGGACCCGGCATTAAACCACAAATCGCCCGGTTCTACTTTCCAGCCTATATAGGAATTGCCATCGAATTTTGTGTTCTGCTCATTCTGTAAGGTCATAATCTTTTTTCCGTCAAAACAACTCACGCCATAACCGCCTGTGGTAAACCAAATGTTTCCTATTTCATCTTCTTGAATATCCTGAACCTGGTCGTTAAACAAACCGTCCTTTGTGGTAAATCGAACCAATGTTTTTCCATCATAACAATAAGCACCTGAATTTTGAGAACCAAACCAGTAGTTGCCCTTTCTGTCCTCCAAAATACTAAGTACCCCGCGACAAAATTCTGTTGTTATATTATCCCTGAATTTCTCAGAAACAGTTTCTTTTACCGCAGCCATTGTGTCCTGAATCGTAACGACAGTACTGTCCGTGGACTTACTTTCTTGGTTGGCTTTATCTTTGTTTGAACCATCGCACCCCATAAATAAGATGGATACGCTCAAAATCAATTGTAGATGTACTTTCATATTTGTTTAGTTGAAATGTTGTCTTAGGATTGTTTCTGTCCTGTAGTCCAAGTTTTAACAAGGAAACCACCAATGCATAAAATAAAGTCGGTCATTTTTGAAAAAAATCTTAATATGACCTTCCGAATAGTTTGCATCTTCTCTTAACATCATCACTTCTAATGTTCCTTCATGATAAACATCCAATATCCCAATATTTTTTATTGCATAAGGAAAGTACTTTTTTAAATCATTTTTTGTTGTGTTAGCATTCATTATGATGCCTTTATAGCGAATAAAGTTTTTATCCGTAAATCTAAATTCATCCACTGCCACCTTATCTTTTGAATTTTCAAATCTTGAACCGTCTTTGTAAATGTATTTGTCATCCATATCTTTACTACCATCCTCATTTTCAAATTCATAATTACAGGGTTCTTCTTTCGACATCAGAACCAAACTGTCAGGCTTGCCAAAAACAATTTCAAATTCTTTTATATCAAAATAGCGGCTTAGTTTTCCATTAAACAGAATGTCTCTTTCGTTCATTACTTCGGCTTTTTGCAAGTCGTAAGAAATAGTGTCTTCCGTCTTTACTTTCTCTTCCGTTTTGGAACTCAGAGGTTTTATATTTGAAACAATTTCACTTTGCTCTTGGCCAGTTTGCTTTTTACTACAGGCGGTAAAAATTAAAATGAGGAAAAAGATTTTTTTCATAGATACACTTCTTTAAATTTCAAATAATTGAAAAAGAAAGGAACAAATAAATACTATCGGTTTATAATTAGTCAAACATAGTCATTTCCTTGCAATACTGCTCTCACCAATTTTGGTGATTTTCGTTCATGTTTTCTATTGCTGACGTTTTCTTCAAAAAGACAGCGCCAGGGTTACATGAGATTTCAAAAAAAGCATTTAATACACTAAAAAACAATATTTTAAGACCTCTTAATTTTTACTTCAGATTTGCTAATAATACAAGATTCTGGATATTTAAGTCGCTTTTTCTGCGTAAATTTGATAGTACAAAGAAGATCAGTTAATAAACACTAAAAAACAGAGGAATCATGAAAAATGAACCCTATCACTCTGAACTCAGAGCCCTACTGTCAATAAGAAATTTTAACAGCGCTTTGGAAAAACATCAGGCTCAGATGCTTCAGATAGAAAAGAACCTTGAAGAATTGAACAAAAATGCTTTGGCAATCATTGAAACGCACAGTTCCTCTAAATTACAGGAAGAGTGGAAAAACGGTTTACAGGAAATGAATAGTTCTTTGGATGCGATAAATGAAGTACTTAGCGCGGCGAAGGAAAAAGTTAAAAAACATGACCGATCCGATTCATCCGCGTTATGGAAAGAGTTCCATTGGCATCTGACAAATTTGAAAAAAATCAGTAAAAAGTTGGAAGATCGGGGATTCGAGATACTTCCGGTAAGCGAACATGTGCATTGGAAAAAAGACATATGTAATTTTGAAGACACTATCTTACCATTGATTGTATCGCATGCGAAAGCTTGTGAAATAGAACTTCAAATGATGGAAAAATATGAACCTGCCGAAATACATAAGCTTACTGAAATTCTGATGGCTCACATACCTGAAAATTACAGCTTTGAAGAGGCAGAAAAATATGAGGAAGATTATTTGAAAACTTTTGAAGAATTTAAAAAGGAATTCCGTCAGGAAAAAAATCTTTGGGACACGTTTCTGGATATCTTAGCCGGAGGAACGCACCAGGCTCCTTCCGAAAGAGTAATGCTTCAAAGATGGATTGAAGGAGAAAGAGGTGAATTAAAGGATAATTTATAATTCTTACCGGAATTTTTACAACTTCGAAGAAGAACAAAACTTATAATTTAAATCAAAGCGGTCAAGACGCAAAATATGATCTTGACCTGAGTCTTTTTTATACCTTTGCGCAAATAAAGAATTTATGTACAAAGTGTTAGCTCAAATAAACAAATTGATTTTACCGAGTTTTACTAAACAGCGACTTGATTTAGCAAAAGCGAAAAAGTGGCAGAAAGCACTCATTGCCTATCGTTACTTTGTTACCATCAGAGCATTGGATTAGTTTTGCGTTCAAACAGGGACTAATACGTTATTGCCGCAAAGACCTCTTTACCTGGTATTTTTGTTCTTCCGTTTAGAAAAGTCAGTTCCATCAAAAAATTACACTGAACTACCTCTCCTCCAAGTTTCTCTACCAATTCGCAAACGGCTTTTGCAGTTCCGCCCGATGCGAGAACGTCATCGTGAATCAAAATTCGGTCGCCTTTTTTTATAGCGTCTGTGTGAATTTCCAAAGTGTCAGTCCCATATTCCAGTTGATAGGTTGCTGAAATAGTCGAAAACGGCAATTTTTTAGGTTTACGTACCGGTACAAAGCCCACATTTAATTCATGTGCCAAGAGCGTGGCAAAGAAAAATCCTCTACTTTCTACCCCTACTACTTTATCAATATTTTTATCATTTAAACTATTGATTAACAAAGACAAACACTCATTTGTGCCCTCAGGACTGGACAATAGCGGGGTTATATCTTTAAAAACAATTCCCTCTTTTGGAAAATCCTGAATATCACGGATGTAGTCTTTCAAAGCCATTTTTTTTTAAAATTTATATCAAATTTCATTTGCAAGTTATACAATAATGCCTATATTTGCACTCGTTAAAACAAGGCCTCGTGGCGCAACTGAATAGCGCATCTGATTACGGCTCAGAAGGTTACAGGTTTGAATCCTGTCGAGGTCACAAAAGCTCACCACTGGTGGGCTTTTTTATTTCCCTCCCTATCTACCTCATTTAAAGTTCTAATGTAATAATAATTATCTGAAATTTAGTTATATTTATATTCTAAAAGGATTGTGAGTGAGTCTTAAAAAGAAAATAAGTGCTTTAGACAATTGGTTCGTACTTCACCCAAGACTTTCGGGAACACTTGTATTTCTCCTGCTATTTTCTATTTTAAACCTGACAATTTACTTCCGTTATGAGGTCATAAGGGAAAACGAACAGCACAGCATGACCTACATTTTAAATGTGGTCAAACAAAATGTTGAACAGACTTTAAAAAACAGTTACGGCGCCACAATCTCTTTAGCGCTTACCATTGACGATTCGGGAAACCCGAAAAATTTCGAGGAAATCGCAAAAAAACTGATTGCTACTTACAAATCACTTGATGCGGTACAACTTGTCCCTAAAGGCATCATTAAATACACGTATCCGCTAAAAGGAAACGAAGCAGCAACCAATTTTGACATCCTGCACCATCCGTTGCACAGAAAAGCAGCACTAAGGGCTATTGCCACCAAAGCTATTTATTTTTCCGGTCCGATAGAATTAAAGCAAGGCGGTTTGGGTGTAATCGGACGTTTACCCGTGTACAAAAAAGGAAGATTCTGGGGATTTTCAGCTGTGATTTTTAAATTCGACACTTTCATAAAATCAACAGGAATAGGATCATTTAAAAGCGATAAATATTACTTCCAGCTTTCAAAATTTAATCCGACAACGAACAAAGAGGAATTTTTTCTTGAAGATAAATCTGATTTCTCAAAAAAACAGTATCAGAAAGTCAAAATTCCTGAGGGTGATTGGAATTTGTATATCATTCCGAAAAATGAGTCGGTTCTTTTCTGGAGCTTTATGCCCGTGGTTTTTATTTCTTTTCTGCTGAGCTTTCTTTGCGGACTTTTTGTAACCACATTATTAAAAAAGCCATCCGAGTTACAAAAATTAGTGAAGTTACAAACTTTGAAATTAACCCGAAGCCAATCCCTTTTCAAATCGATTTTTGACCACGCCGGTTTAGGTATCTCGCATAACAACTCTATTGACGGTTCGTTCATTGATGCAAATGAGAAATTCTGTGAACTCATCGGTTACAATCAGCATGAAATCAAGAGTATGAATTTTATGATGATTACGCATCCCGACGACCTGGAAGCCGATTTAGCGAACATGGAACGCTTAAGAAATGGCGAAATCAATCAATATTCAATGGAAAAAAGGTATTTTGACAAAAACGGAGGAATCAATTGGGTCAATATTACCGTATCGCCGCTTTGGGAAAAAAATGAAAAACCGAGCAACCACATCACCATTGTAGAAAATATCAATCAGAGAAAAGAATCCGAAAAACTAATCCTCGAATCACAGAAAAAGATCAAAGATCTTATGGACAGTATTGACGGGGTCGTATGGGAAGGTAATTCCGTTGAACCCGGTGTAACTTTTGTCAGCAAAAAATCAATAGACATATTGGGCTATACTCCTGAAGAATGGACGTCCGATGAGTATTTCTGGAGAAAAATTATCCATCCGGAAGACCGTAAATGGGTAGTCGACAGAAGTACGGAATGCGCCAAAAAACGAATCCCTTTTGACAGCGAATACCGTATGATCGCCAAAAACGGAAATACGCTCTGGGTCCGCGATATCGTCAGTATTTATCACGAAAGTGAAGATTCCATTAAGTTTCGAGGGATCCTGATCGATATTACAAAATCCAAGCAATTTGAAATCGACCTTAACAATTCACTTACCCTGGTTACGGAACAAAATAAGCGACTGCTGAATTTCTCGCATATTGTTTCCCATAATTTACGTTCGCATACCAGCAACATCCAGTCGCTTATCAACCTAATCGAAATGAGCGAAGATGAGGATGAAAAAAAGGAATTATTGGTCTTGCTGAAATCGGTTTCCGAAACACTGAACGAAACCATGGACAATCTTAATGAAGTCGTGTCCATACAAACGGATATCACTCCAGTAATCGAGGAATTAAACCTAAACAGGTTCCTAAAAAAAACCATGGAAGTGTTACGAAATCAGATTGTTAAAAATGAAGCTGAAATCGTAAACAATATTCCTTATGATGCAACCGTTAATTTTAATCCGGCCTACTTGGAAAGCATACTGTTAAACTTTATTTCAAATGCTATCCGATACAAACATCCGGACCGAAACCCGAAAATAGAATTGAATTTCTATTTCGAAAAAAACTATAAAGTCCTGGAAATAAAAGATAATGGCATAGGAATTGATTTAGAGAGAAACAGAGACAAGCTTTTCGGAATGTATAAAACATTTACCAATAATCCGGAATCGCGCGGTATCGGTCTTTTCATCACAAAAAACCAAATCGATGCCATGAAAGGTAAGATTGAAGTGGAAAGCAAATTAAACGAAGGAACAACTTTTAAAATTTATTTCAGATAATGGTTCAAAAGCGTATTTACATAATTGATGACGATCCGATCTATCAACTGGTAACAAAAAAACTGATTGAAAAGACGTCGCTGTTCAACGACAGTAAATCTTTTGTCAATGGTAGCGAAGCATTGGCTTACTTTGAAACCACGGGAGATATTCCGGATATCATACTCCTTGATATTGAAATGCCTGAAATGGACGGTTGGGATTTTCTGAATCAGTTACTCCAAATTGAAAAATCTTTTGATAAAGAAGCAACAATTTATATTGCAAGTTCTTCCATTGCTTTCGAGGACAAAATGAAAGCTAAAGGCTATCCGTGCGTAAAAGATTTTCTAAGCAAACCGATGAATATTGAAAAATTAAAGATTATCGCCGCCGAATAATAAACTATATTTGCATTCAAACCCATTGCAATGACGGCTGATTTTATTTACGATAAAGAATACAAGAATAACATTTTCGCAGAATACGAAATCAAATTCAAGGAATTTGAGAACTGCACTTTTAACCACTGTGATTTCACCCTATGCAATTTCTTAGGAACTGTTTTCATCGACTGTACTTTTTATCATTGTAATTTTAAGGAAGCGCAAGTGGGTCACATAGGAATGCGCAATGCCATTTTTAACGACTGCGATTTCACTTCGGTGAATTTCGCCATGACAGACCAGATTTTGCACGAATTTCATTTCAACAACTGTCTGCTCGACTATTCCCAATTTTATGCCTTAAAACTCAAAAAAATCAGTTTTACCAATTGCAGCATGGTAAGTACGGATTTTATGAAAACCGATTTAAGTGAAGCCTTATTCGACAATTGCAATCTTCGTTTAGCTGTTTTCACGGACGCGAATTGTGAAAAAACGGATTTCTATTCCAGTTACGATTTCACTATCGATCCCGAAAAGACAAAGGTAAAGAAAGCTATTTTCTCTTCAGAAGGCATCAGAGGATTGCTCACAAAGTACAATCTGGTGATAAAAGAGTAAGATGTATATTTTTTTCCGAAAGGATAAATCAGAAAAGATCGTAAAAAAACTCAAAATAAAATTTGGAGTTCAAAGGATTTAATTCTCTTTAATTATCATGACGGATCCTTTAAAACCGGTAGCCAAATCCCACTGCGCACTCGTTATAAGTGTTCCTTTATCATCAAAGACGAAAAATTCTGCTGTGTTGGGACCGGATGTACCCTGATTTAATGCTTCAAATTCGACTTTATTGAAGCCAGGCGTAAGTCCGATTTCAATGGTTCTGTAGCCCTGCGTAAGTTCTACACGGGCGGCGACAACCATACTGTTAATGTATACTTTAACAATATCACCATCTATAGCCATATGGTCACGACATAATAGTTTTATGGAATTGGATTTCGTCTTAAATTCTCCGAAAGACTGATTACGACGGAAGATCTTCGTATTCTCATCGCCGGGTTGTTTCGGAACGGCATTTTTCGGGATATCGTACGGGCTGATAAACTGTTCCGGTTTTTTCTCCGTTGTCTGCCCTATTTGTGCAGTTGATAATCCTTCTTTAGGAAAGGTCAGCGGTTTATCTTTATCCAGAACAGAATCGCTGAAATCCATCGGCTGAAAACGTGGCGTATCTGCTTTTGCCGGCAATGGATTGACCGCCACTTCCGGATCTTTAAGACGCGGAATCACAACGGTTCTCTTACCGTTATCCGGTTGCGCTAATCCATTCAGCGACACTAGCATGAGTGTTGTCAAAAAGCATAAAAATTTCACGTTCCTGTTTTTTAGTAATTCAAAAATAAGGAATCAAAAACTATTCCAATCTTAAAATTATAGGGAAAAACGTTAATGTTAGTTAAATTTAAGCAAAAGAAAACATCGATGAAATAAAAAAAGCCCTCAGAGATGAGGGCTTTCAAAATTATTTTTTCGCTTTTAATGCTTTATATTTTGCATCCATTTCTAAAACCTGATAACAATTTAAAAGGATAGATTTAACTCCTTCATTTGCCGGCTCTAGCTCAAGCGCTTTTTCAAAATAAGGAATTGCACTAGAAAACATTTTCTGTCTTTTCGCTTTTAACTCGTCATAGCGTTTGCTTTCCTTCGGAGTCATTCCTAAAGAGTTCATCTCTTTAACGATTTTATCATCTCCCGCTAAATGCAGCGCTCCTAAGTTATTGTACGCGTTAAAATACTTCGGATTTAAAGCGATGGCTTTCTCATAGTATTTCTTAGCCTCTTCTATCTCACCTGTATTGGTACTCACAACACCTAAGTTGAAATATAAATCAGCATCATTTGGCTTTTTGGCAATAACCTCGTTAATAAGCTTTTTGTAGGTTACCATATCTTTAGCTTCGTAATAAAGATTTGCTTCAGCTAAAATCAAATCGGTATCCTCAGGATTATGAGCTCTTGCCTCCGCAATAGCTTTTTTAGCCTCTTCAGCTCTTCCCTTACTCAACAAGATTGAAGCATAGTTCTTATAGATCTCACCTCTTTTAGATGGGATTTTCTCATCTCTTGGCTTTTCATAAGCCCCCATGCTGATCGCCTTTTTTCTCTCATCAGCCGAAGCAAAAGGCTCTTCTTGTGAATTAGCTTTATTGACAGCATAATAAACTGTTCCTTCTCCCGTATAATTGATTCTTTTTAATTCCTCATAATACTTAAGAGCATTATCATAATCTTCAGCCTGAACCGCTAGAATAGAAGCATTGTACAAGTTCGATGCATCCGACTTATCAAGATTGTAAATAGCAGCAAATACCTGTGCTGCTTCTTTTAACTTTCCTGCCTGATTTAAACCAAATCCGTATTGAATCATCGTCGGCTTGAAACTTCCTATGGTTTCTTTAATATCGGCCGTGTAAATTTGCTTACCGGTTTTTTTTTCAAACTCCAACACATCATTTAATCCTTTTGCCAACGTATTGATATTCGAAGCAGAAAGGTGCTTTGTCAATGCCTGAATATCGTTTGGATTCTTCATCATTGCAGCATTAAGCTCCAAAATCGGCAACATAGCGTTGTAGAAATTAACGTATATAAGATCTGCTTCTTCCAGACCGGACATCGCCGTTACTTTATATACATTCGCCTTATAGCTGGAAATATCCTCTGTTGTTAACTGATCTTTAGCGTACAGTTTTTTCAAAGTCTTTAACTCATCTTTCTGTGCGAAAGAAGCCGCCGACAGCATCAATGAAGATGCCAATAAAACATATTTAACTTTCATGTATAGATTTGTTTTGGTTATTCTTGAGACTCAGTTTCTTCTGAAGAAGTTGAAACATCATCGATTTCTCCAACAAATTCCTCAACACCTTCTGTTTCTTCCTCTTCTTCTTCACGCATTACCTTACAAACTGCTGCAATACCGTCTTTTCCTTTGATATTGATCAAACGAACCCCTTGCGTTGCACGTCCCATAACACGTAAATCTGAAACTTTAAGACGAATGGTCAATCCGGATTTGTTGATGATCATCAAATCGTCGTCATCCGTCACGTTGTTAATAGCAATAAGTGAACCTGTTTTTTCGGTAATGTTTAAAGTCTTAACTCCTTTACCTCCTCGGTTAGTAATACGGTAAACATCTTCCCCGTCATCGTCTACCAGTTTCGTACGTTTACCATAACCGTTTTCAGTAACCACTAAAATCTGTGAGTCATTGACATGATCTCTGTCGATCGAAACCATTCCGATTACTTCATCATTATCATCAGCTAAAGTTACACCACGAACACCTGAGGCTGTTCTTCCCATAGGACGGGTTTTCTCTTCCTCGAAACGTACTAACTTACCTGATTTAACAGCAATCAACACCTGACTGTTTCCGGTTGTTAATTTTGCTTCTAACAATTCATCATCTTCTTTGATGGTAATTGCGGCAACTCCGTTAACACGAGGTCTTGAATACTGCTCCAAAGACGTTTTCTTCACCTGACCCTGTTTGGTCACCATGATCACATAATGGTTGTTGATGTAATCCAGATCTTTCAGGTCTTGGGTACAGATAAACGCTTTTACTTTATCATCGTTTTCGATGTTGATAAGATTCTGAATCGCACGTCCTTTACTTGTTTTGCTTCCTTCCGGAATTTCATATACACGCATCCAGAAACATTTTCCTTTTTGCGTGAAGAACAACATGTATTGGTGGTTTGTAGCTCCGTACATATGCTCCAGGAAATCCTGATCACGGGTTCCGGCCGATTTTTGTCCGACACCACCTCTGTTCTGTGTTTTGTATTCTGAAAGCGGTGTACGTTTGATATAACCTGCGTGAGAAATGGTAACCACCACCTGCTCATCGGCAATTAAATCTTCAATACTAACATCACCACCCGAATATTCAATTTGCGAACGACGGGCATCTCCGTATTTATCTCTGATTTCGTTTAATTCGTCTTTGATTAACTGCATTCTCATTTCTTTGCTTGCTAATAATTCTTTCAAATAAGCAATCAATTTCATGATTTCGTCATACTCTGCACGCAATTTGTCCTGCTCAAGACCTGTTAACTGACGTAAACGCATCTCAACGATCGCACGCGCCTGGATTTCAGACAATTTGAAACGTTCGATTAATTTAGTTCTGGCCTCGTCTCCGTCTTTAGAAGCTCTGATTAATTGAATTACTTCGTCGATATTATCGGACGCAATGATCAAACCTTCTAAAATATGTGCTCTTTCTTCCGCTTTACGTAAATCAAACTGTGCACGACGTGTTACCACATCATGACGGTGCTCCACGAAATAGTGAATAAGATCTTTCAGATTCAGCATTTGCGGACGTCCGTTTACCAATGCGATATTGTTCACACTGAAAGACGACTGCAATTGTGTATACTTATATAAGGTATTCAAAACTACATTCGGAACCGCTTCACGCTTTAACACGTAAACGATACGCATACCGTTTCTGTCGGATTCATCACGAATGGTTGAAATACCTTCAATTTTCTTTTCGTTTACCAAATCAGCTGTATGCTTGATCATGGCAGCTTTATTAACCTGATACGGAATTTCCGTTACGATAATCGATTCACGTCCATCAACTTCTTCAAATCCTACCTTCGCACGCATTACAACACGTCCGCGACCGGTTTTGAAAGCTTCACGAACACCGTCCATACCATAGATAATTCCTCCTGTCGGGAAATCCGGTGCTTTAACGTGCGTGATCAGTTCATCGATCTCAATATCGGTATTGTCGATATAAGCTAAAGTACCGTCAATTACTTCCGTCAAATTGTGCGGCGCCATATTGGTAGCCATACCTACGGCAATTCCCGAAGCACCGTTCACCAATAGGTTCGGAACTTTTGTCGGCATTACCTTTGGTTCTTCTAACGTATCGTCGAAGTTTAGCTGGAAATCTACAGTTTCTTTATCGATATCAGCAAGCATTTCTTCGGAGAACTTTTTCATTCTGGCCTCAGTATAACGCATTGCTGCCGGACTGTCACCATCTACGGAACCGAAGTTACCCTGACCGTCCACCATCAAATAACGCAAACTCCACTCCTGCGCCATACGAACCATGGCATCATATACGGAACTATCTCCGTGCGGGTGGTACTTACCAAGAACCTCCCCTACAATTCTCGCTGATTTTTTATGCGCTCTATTGGATAATACTCCTAATTCATACATCCCGAATAAAACTCTTCGGTGTACTGGTTTCAAGCCATCTCTAACATCAGGAAGCGCTCTCGATACAATTACAGACATCGAATAATCGATGTAAGCTGATTTCATTTCGTCCTCAATGTTAATAGGAATTAACTTTTCTCCTTCAGACATAAGTATTTATATTAAAAAATTATAGCTATTTCAAAACGTGCCAATATACACATTTTTAAAGTACCGATACAGTATTTTATTGACAATTTTAGGTATTTTATTAACAGTCGGAAAGATTTAAAAAGTTAAAAAAACCTGCAATTTTGTCTTTTATTTTCCAATTTTTATTCGTCAATTAGCAATATCAGTAAAACAGATTTTGTAAGGTATGATTTTTGCACAGCCTTTTCAGAATTAGTAAATTTACAGTATCAAAGATTTTTGAAATGGACGATAATTTTTCACCAAGAGTTAAAGACGTGATCACCTACAGCAAAGAGGAAGCTTTGCGGTTGGGTCACGACTTTATTGGTACAGAACATTTAATGCTGGGGATATTAAGGGACGGTAACGGTACCGCTATCAATATATTAAACAACCTTTCAGTAGATTTAGAACATTTACGTCGGAAAATAGAAATTGTTAGCCCCCCAAATCCCAACGCTGACAGAAGCAATGACAAGAAAAACCTGCATTTAACCCGCCAGGCGGAACGCGCATTGCGAACAACCTTTCTGGAAGCAAAAGTTTTTCAGAGCACTTCCATAAGTACGGCACATCTTCTGTTGTGCATTTTGCGCAACGAGAACGATCCAACGACTAAGCTTCTGAATAAATTAAGAATTGACTACGAACTTGTTAAAGAACAATTTATAGCTATGACATCAAACGAAGAAGACTATATCGACAACTTACCGAAAAACGAATCGTTTAATGACGATTCCGGACAAGATGACAGTATGCGTGACGCAGGGTTCAATAACCCGGGCGCTGCAGGCAAAGCAAATAAAAAATCCAAAACACCTGTTTTAGATAACTTTGGCCGTGATTTAACAGAATTGGCCGAAGAAGGCAAACTGGACCCTGTAGTGGGCCGTGAGAAAGAAATCGAACGTGTTTCCCAAATTTTAAGCCGAAGAAAGAAAAACAATCCGTTATTGATTGGTGAACCGGGCGTTGGTAAATCCGCCATTGCCGAAGGTCTTGCTTTGCGCATCATTCAAAAGAAAGTATCCCGTATTTTATTCAACAAACGAGTGGTAACATTGGATTTGGCCAGTTTAGTAGCCGGAACCAAATACCGCGGACAGTTTGAAGAAAGAATGAAAGCCGTAATGAACGAGTTAGAGAAAAATGACGACATCATTCTTTTCATTGACGAGATCCATACCATTGTAGGCGCCGGCGGAGCAACAGGCTCTTTAGACGCTTCCAATATGTTTAAACCGGCTTTGGCAAGAGGTGAAATCCAATGTATCGGTGCCACTACTCTTGACGAATACCGTCAGTATATCGAAAAAGACGGCGCTTTGGAAAGACGTTTCCAGAAAGTAATTGTTGAACCGACTTCCGTTGAAGAAACAATCACAATTCTGAACAACATCAAAAATAAGTACGAAGACCATCACAACGTTATTTATACGCCGGAAGCTATCGAGGCATGTGTAAAATTAACCAATAGATACATGACAGAGCGTTTCTTACCGGACAAAGCTATTGACGCTTTAGACGAAGCAGGATCGCGCGTTCACATCACTAACATTGATGTTCCGAAACAAATCCTTGAACTCGAAAAACAATTGGAAGAAGTTCGTGAACTGAAAAATTCCGTAGTTAAAAAACAGAAATACGAAGAAGCTGCAAAACTTCGCGATGACGAAAAACGAATTGAAAAAGACTTATCTATCGCCCAGGAACAATGGGAAGAGGATGCTAAAAACAATCGTATTACCGTAACCGAAGACAATGTAGCCGATGTGGTTTCTATGATGACAGGAATTCCTGTAAACCGTATCGCTCAGACAGAAAGCAATAAATTAGCGCACTTACCCGAACTTATCAAAGGTAAAGTTATCGGACAGGATGAAGCGGTAATGAAAATTGCCAAATCCATACAGAGAAACCGTGCCGGATTAAAAGACCCGAACAAACCGATCGGATCCTTTATTTTCCTGGGTCAGACGGGAGTTGGTAAAACGCAGTTAGCCAAAGTAATCGCTAAAGAATTATTCGATTCCGAAGATGCATTGGTTCGTATCGACATGAGTGAATACATGGAGAAATTTGCGATTTCAAGGCTGGTTGGAGCACCTCCGGGATATGTTGGTTACGAAGAAGGTGGTCAGTTAACCGAAAAGGTACGTAGAAAACCATATTGCGTTGTATTGCTGGATGAGATTGAAAAAGCACACCCGGACGTATTCAACATGATGCTTCAGGTATTGGATGACGGACATTTAACAGACAGTTTAGGCCGTAAGATCGATTTCAGAAATACGATCATCATCATGACTTCCAACATTGGTGCACGTCAGTTAAAAGATTTCGGAACGGGAGTTGGCTTCGGAACCGCTTCTAAAAATGCTCAGGCGGACGAAATCTCAAAAGGTATTATCGAGAACGCATTGAAAAAATCATTCGCTCCGGAATTCCTGAACCGAATTGATGATGTGATTGTATTCAATCCATTGGAAAAAGAACATATTGATTTGATCATCGATATTGAAATGGACAAACTGTATGCCCGAGTGGCTGATTTAGGATACAAACTTAAATTATCCGAAAAGGCAAAAGATTATATCGCTGAAAAAGGTTTCGACAAACAGTTCGGCGCCAGACCGCTTAAACGTGCTATTCAAAAATATGTTGAAGACGAACTGGCAGAAGAAATCATTACTTCCAAAATCCACGAAGGCGACGAAATCTTCATGGATCTGGACGAAGAAAAACAAGAACTCTTTGTTACAATCAAAAGCTCTGAAAAACCTACTAATTAGTAGGTTTTTTCTTTTTTGGGCAAAATTGTTTGGCATTTCAAAAAAAGTAGTACTTTAGAATTACCAATTACTCTTAAAAATGCTAGACAAAGTTATTGTGGGAAGCGAAGAATGGTGCTCATTCCCTACTCTTGGAATCCCAACTATTAAAGCCCGTGTTGATTCGGGAGCAAAAACATCAGCGCTTCACGCTACAAACATTACTCCTTTCGAAAAAGACGGTGAAAACTGGGTCCGATTCGACATTAATCCGATCCAAAACAATTTAAAAGCAGTAATACATTGCGAAGCAATTTTAGTTGACAAACGCGTTGTAAAAAGTTCCAGCGGATACCGCGAACAACGTTATGTAATCAAAACAGCATTAGAAATTGGAGGCACTACGTGGGACGTCGAGCTTACACTCACCAATCGTGACTCTATGGGTTTTCGTATGCTACTTGGACGCGAAGCCATGTCGGGCCGAATTTTAGTTGATCCCGAACAAAAGTACTTATTGGGTCAGCCTACCAATGAAAAAATAAAAGAATATTACTATGGTGACGAACCTTCAAAAAAAGGGCTACGCATTGGTTTACTGGCAAGTAATCCCGAATTATACAGCAACAAACGTATTATAGAAGCCGGTGAAATGCGCGGTCATGAAATGCATTTCCTCAATCTGAAATACTGTTACATGAAACTTGATGCCGACACTCCGGAAATCCATTACCGAGGCGGTCGTGTATTAAATGATTTTGATGCGGTAATCCCGAGGATTCGTCCAAGCATGACCTATTATGGTTGTGCGCTTACCCGTCAGTTTGAAGCCTTAAAGGTGTTTGCCCTGAACAATGCAGCAGCCATCAGCCAGTCGAGAGACAAACTGTTTTCACTTCAGTTATTATTAAACAATGGTGTTGACATCCCTACAACAGGATTTGCCAACTCTCCCTTGGATACAAATGATTTGATCAAAATGGTTGGAGGTTCTCCCCTAATCGTAAAATTATTGGAAGGAACACAAGGAAAAGGGGTTGTATTAGCTGAAACCAAAAAAGCCGCGGAATCCGTAATCAATGCATTCAAAAGCCTAAATGCCAACATCTTAGTACAAGAGTTTATTAAAGAAGCTAACGGAAAAGATTTGCGACTGTTTGTCGTAGATGGTAAAGTCGTAGCCGCCATGCAGCGTGAAGCCCTACCAGGAGAATTCAGAGCAAACATCCACTTAGGTGGAACTGCATCAATCGTAAAAGTAACTGCAGAAGAAAAACGAATCGCCATCAAAGCGGCAAAAGCCATGAATCTGAAAGTTGCCGGTGTGGACATTATACGTTCATCAAAAGGTCCATTATTACTGGAAGTAAACTCTTCTCCGGGATTGGAAGGAATTGAAGGAGCCACCCACAAAGACATCGCCGGAGAAATGATCAAAGCGATTGAAAAAAACTTTAAATGGAAATAATCAAAAAAATGAAAACAAAACTAGTACTACTTCTTTTTTCAACTTTATTCTCGGTTGCTTCATTCGCACAGGAGAACAAATGCACTAAACATAAAAACGGAACTTATAAGCTGTATGACAAAGAAAACAACATTACCTATCTGATTGAACGAAAGGGAAACAAACAGTTTGAACATATTGTTGGTCAGGACTTAAAAATAGAATTTGACGTTACATGGATAAACGACTGTACCTATACAGTACATCCAACGAAAAAAAGCGCTGAAATATTAAAATCCGATTTCCATTTGATTGTTGAAATAGTTGATGTAAAAGACAAAACGTTAACCCTAAGGATGTTTAACAAAGAAACGCCGGACAATATCATTACCAACGAAGTCGAAATCGTGAAATCATAATACTTTGAATGCTTATCTCGACATAATCATTAGGAGCTCTGTAGTTTACCTGTTTATGGTTTTCGCATTGCGACTTTTTGGCAAAAAAGAACTTTCCCAACTCAACACGGCAGATGTCATTCTGATTTTGCTGATCAGTAATTCCGTTCAGAATGCCATGGTCGGGAGCAACACCAGTCTTTTGGGCGGATTGTCAGCCGCATTGGTTTTGTTTATAATCAGTTTTATTCTGAAAAGACTGATGTACCGTTACAAAAAAATAAACGATTTGATTCAGGACAAACCTGAAATATTGATTCATAACGGAAAAATCGAATATCAGACACTGGGAAGATTAGGGATAACTTCAGAAGAAATGGAAGAAGCAATGCGCGAACACGGGGTCGATCATTACAGAGACGTTAAACTGGCTATGTTGGAAGTTGATGGCAACATCAGCATTATTTCTGGTGAAACAGATTTAAGACAATCCCATCATAAACGAAGAACACATAAGACATTAAGTTAATTCCACATGAATAAAACCCGATTAGAAGCTTTTAGTGACGGAGTGCTGGCTATCATCATTACAATCATGGTACTGGAATTAAAAGTTCCCGAAGGTTCTGATTTTAAGTCGCTACTTCCCCTACTTCCAAAGTTCCTGAGTTATGTTCTGAGTTTCATCTATGTAGGCATTTATTGGAACAACCATCATCACATGATGCATACCGTAAAAAGGGTAACAGGTGGAATTCTATGGGCCAACCTTCATCTTTTATTCTGGCTATCGCTTATTCCTTTTGTCACTGCTTGGATTGGTGAAAACAACTTCGCTTCTTTTCCCATGACAATGTATGGGGTAATACTTTTAATGGCAGCGGTTGCCTATTTCATTTTACAATCTCAAATCCTGAAAAAACACGGACCTGATTCGGTACTTTCAAAAGCTATCGGAAGTGATTTTAAAGGAAAAATTTCTCCCATTTTGTATCTCATCGGAATAATTTGTGCTAACTTTAGTCCAATTATTGGCGGAGTCATGTATATTACCGTAGCATTAATGTGGCTGATTCCGGACAAACGAATTGAAAGCATCATCGATTCTGAATAATCAAAACCAAAAATTATGCAGACCATTTTTCACGATTTTGTAATCGAAGTTCCGAGAGAAAAGGTTTTTGAAGCAGTTTCAACACCACAGGGATTAAATAATTGGTGGACATTACGCTGCAAAGGCAAACCGGGTTTAAACGAAAAATACAATTTATATTTCGCAGAAGAATACGATTGGTTCGCCAATGTTTCAAAATTTGAAGAAAATGAAATCATTGAATTTTCCATGACCGATGCCATGGAGGAATGGATGCCGACGCAATTCGGATTCATCTTAAAGAAAGAAAACGCCGAGCATACGTACGTTCAGTTTTATCATAAAAACTGGAAGGAAGTCAGTCAGGAATTCAGAATCGCCAGTTATTGTTGGGCCAATTTGCTGCGACAACTGAAACAATACCTTGAAAAAGGAATCATTACACCGTTTGAAGAACGAAACTAAATCGTAAAACATGAAAAACAAGCCGATTTTAATAGCTTTTATTTTGGGATGTGTAATTGTTCTTATTGGAGCTCTTTTCAAAATTCTGCATTACCCTTATGGTTCTGCCCTCCTACTTTTAGGCATGTTATGTGAAGCTTATGCCGGAATATTGCTCATCATCAAAATTTATAAAGATCAGAATCCAAACGGTTCCTTCAATAAATAAGTATGACTATCCTATCTAAAATACTAATCAGCCTGGTAGCTTTCATTCATATTTACATTGTATGGCTGGAAATGTTTGCCTGGACAACACGTGCCAAAAAAGTCTTCCGTAACGTCCCTGCCGAGATGTTTGAAAAAACAAAACAAATGGCAGGAAATCAAGGATTGTACAACGGATTTTTAGCAGCCGGATTGATCTGGTCGTTATTGATCGGTGATATGTATTGGAGTTTTTACGTAGCCCTGTTTTTCTTAACCTGTGTTTTCATTGCTGGGATTTACGGCGCGATTACAGTACAGAGGTCAATATTTTTTGTACAGTCGGTTCCTGCAATACTCGCCATAATAAGTATTCACTTCATGAAATAAAAAAAGCCTCAGTTAAGAGGCTTCTTTGTTATTCTAAAACTTCACTGTCAAGTTGTAAACTGTTCAGGAAGCCAATTGATTTTTCAATATCGTAATGTAAAATTCTGTCTTCCTCCACTAATGGAACTTCTTCACGGTACGATTTCACGAAGCTTTCAATGAATTCACTTGATTTTAAAGGTCTTCTGAATTCGATTGCCTGAGAAGCGTTCATTAATTCGATTGCTAAAATACGCTCAAGATTTTCAAGAATCTTCAGACATTTCGTAGCTCCGTTCGCTCCCATACTCACGTGATCTTCCTGTCCGTTTGATGAAACGATACTATCGATACTCGCAGGAGTAGCCAATTGTTTGTTCTGGCTAACGATACTAGCAGCCGTGTATTGCGGAATCATGAAACCTGAATTCAATCCCGGATTGCTCACAAGGAATGCAGGTAAATCTCTTAATCCCGAAATTAATTGGTAGGTTCTTCTTTCAGAAATGTTTCCGATTTCAGCTAAAGCGATTCCTAAGAAGTCCAATGCCAATGCTAAAGGCTGACCATGGAAATTTCCTCCGGAAACAATCAGATCCTCATCAACAAAAATATTAGGATTATCGGTAACCGAATTGATTTCTGTTTTAAATACTTTTTTCACATAATCAATAGCATCTTTCGAAGCACCGTGAACCTGAGGGATACAGCGGAACGAATACGGATCCTGTACGTGTTGTTTCGGCTGAGCGATAATTTCACTGTCTTCCAACAATTCCTGGAAACGTCTTGCCGTATTGATTTGTCCTTTATGCGGACGAACGATGTGGATCAATTCATTGAAAGGTTCGATTCTTCCGTCAAAACCTTCAAGGGAAACAGCACCGATTACGTCTGCAAGATAGGTTAATTTCATCGCCTTCAAAAGGATATAACATCCGTATGAACTCATGAATTGTGTTCCGTTCAATAAAGCTAAACCTTCTTTCGACTGTAATTCGATTGGTTTCCAGTTCATTTTCTCCAAGACTTTCTTCGCTGGCTGACGGAAACCATCATAATATACTTCACCTTCTCCGATCAACGGCAACGATAAATGCGCTAAAGGTGCCAAATCTCCCGATGCTCCTAATGATCCCTGCGTATAAACTACCGGTAAGATATCATTGTTATAAAAATCAACCAAACGTTCAACAGTCTGCAACTGAACACCTGAATTTCCGTAGCTCAATGATTTGATCTTAAGCAACAACATTATTTTCACGATCTCATGCGGCACTTCATCGCCAGTTCCACAAGCATGGGATTTTACTAAATTCTCCTGAAGTTTAGTAAGGTTCTCATTAGAGATCTTAATGTTGCATAACGAACCGAAACCTGTATTGATTCCGTAAATCGGTTCACCGTGAGACTGCATTTTATTATCTAAATAAGCTCTACATTTTTCAATGTTAATACGCGCCTCTTCGGACAGTTCCAAGGTTTTATTTTGAGAAACAATCTCCTGAAGCAGTTCCAAAGAAAAGACATCCGAACTTATATAATGTACTGTATCCATTTTCGTGGTTATTTTTAAAGGCTCAAAATTCAACAAATTGCGTTTAAAATGCAAGATTTATTATTAGTATTTCATTATGAAAATTTATGGTACACAATTCTTATATTTGGGCAACAAAAACTATTAAACATGAAACACACACTTTACCTTTTGTTGGTTGTATTTCTTGCTTCTTTTACGACGCCGAAGGAAACCATTACCGTTTCCGGGAAAATCACCAATACAGAAGACGGCAAACTTAAAATCAGAGGTGAATCTTTTGAGAAAGAAATCACTTTAAAAGCGGACGGTTCGTTTTCTGAAACTTTGCAGATCGATTACAACGGAACCTATAATTTTGCCACTAAAGCAAATCGTTCGTCTTTGTATTTAGCTAAAGGAACAGCACTTGTAATCAATTTTGATGACAAAAACTTCGTTACAACTTTAAAATTTACAGGAAAAGGAAGCGCTGAAAACCAGTATTTTAACGAGAAGTCTGCAACTGTTAATAAAATGATGGGGAATGCTCAGGAATTTTATGCGTTGGACGAAACTGCTTTCCTGGCAAAAGTAAAGGAAGTTAAAACTACGATGACTGATTTACTGAACAAATCAAAAATTACAGATGCAACGTTCAAGAAAAATGAATTAAAGAGCATTGGTTATTTTGAGCAGCTTCAAATCCTTAATTATCCTTCTTACCATGCTCATTATGCTAAAATTGAAGGTTTTACACCATCGGCTACTTTCCCTAAATTTGATGATAAAATCGATTTAGACAATCAGGAAGATTTCTTATTTTCATCTTCTTACAAACAAATCGTAGCTGCAAAATTCAGCAATGAATTAAGCACAAAAATGGCGGAAAACGAAGAATACACGGCTAAATATGCATTACCTGAAATTAAGAAAGTAAAAAGTACTGCAATCAGAAATTCTCACATTCAGAATTTATCGTATGAAGTTGGAGCAGGAAATCCTGAAGCAGCTTCACTTTACAAAGAATTGATGGCACTTTCTACGGATGAAAAATTCAAAAAAGACCTGACTGCTAAATTCGACAAAATCAAAACTTTAACACCCGGAAATATTTCTCCTAAATTTGATTATGAGAACTATAAAGGTGGAAAAACATCATTGGAAAGCTTAAAAGGCAAGTACGTTTATATTGATGTTTGGGCAACCTGGTGCGGACCTTGCCGTCGTGAGATTCCGAGCTTGCAAAAAGTAGAAGAACAATATCACGGGAAAAACATTGAGTTCGTAAGTCTTTCAATCGATACGAAAAAGGACTATGAAAAATGGAGAAAGTTTGTAGATGAAAAGAAACTTGGTGGTGTTCAGTTATTTGCTGATAACGACTGGAATTCTAAATTCGTGCAGGATTATGCAATCGAAGGTATTCCAAGATTCATTTTGGTAGATCCGAACGGAAACATTGTTTCAGCTGATGCTCCTCGCCCATCTGATCCTAAACTTATTGCTAAATTTGACGAATTAGGTATTAAATAATCTGGCCAAGATATAAAGAACAAACCCTTTCAAGTACTTTTCTGAAAGGGTTTCTTTTTTAATATAAACTCAAAAATGCCCTACCAAGATTCTCGATACAGTCCGAAGCAATAAATGAATGATATCCGATTTCCGGTACGGCAATAGTAGCCGTTAATCCATGCAGATATACGCCGAGAATGGCTGCGTCAACAGGAACATATCCCTGCGAAAGCAAGCCTGCCAGGATTCCGCTTAAAACATCCCCGCTTCCGGCCGTTGCCAAAGCTTGGTTTCCTGTAGTATTTTCAAAAACAGCGTCCTTATAAACTATGTGGGTTGGCGCTCCCTTAACGACAACAATTACATCATATTTTTTCGAAAGTTCCTTTACTTTCGCAATCATTTCTTCATGAGAATTCCAAGGATCAATCAAACGTTCCAATTCTTTACCGTGAGGGGTTAAGATCGTTTGTTTATAAAGCATTTCCAGCCATTCTTTATTTTGGGAAAGGATATTTAAAGCATCCGCGTCAACCACCATAGGAACTGCCGACATTTTTAAAAAATGATGCAATGCATGCTCGGTATCAGAATGCATTCCCAATCCCATCCCAATGGCTATAGCATCGACTTTAATCTTAGGTCCGATAGCCGTAATATGTTCTGAATAATCATCTGTAATGACCATTGCTTCCGGAAGTACCGTCTGCACGATCTCGTAACCACATTTGGGAATATAGGCCGTTACCAAACCAGCTCCGGATTTAAGACAAGCTTTTGAGGAAAGACAGACAGAACCCATTTTACCATAACTACCGCCCACAATCAATGCGTGCCCCTGGACACCTTTGTGTGCGTCTTTAGCCATCGGTCGAAATCGTTTCTGCGCTTCGGATCTGTCAATTAAAGTATAATTTTCCATACCTTAAATTTACGAAATTATGTCTGATTAATGGTTTTGCCACTCCGTAAAAAATCAATAACTTAGCGACCGAAAATAAACAATCAACACAAGATGAAAAATACAGCATTAACGCACGTTCACGAAGGTTTAGGAGCTAAAATGGTTCCGTTTGCAGGTTACAACATGCCTGTTCAGTATGAAGGAGTTAACATAGAACACGAAACAGTTCGTAACGACGTAGGTGTTTTTGACGTATCGCACATGGGTGAATTCTTTCTTAAAGGTGAAAACGCTTTGGCTTTAATTCAGAAGGTAACTTCAAATGATGCATCTAAATTAGTAAACGGAAAAGCACAATATTCATGCTTACCAAACAATGAAGGTGGAATTGTTGACGATTTAATCGTTTATAAAATTGAAGATAATCACTATATGTTAGTGGTAAATGCTTCTAATATTGAAAAAGACTGGAACTGGATTTCTTCACACAATGATTTGGGTGTAGAAATGATAAACGCTTCAGACAATTACTCTTTATTAGCTATCCAAGGACCAAAAGCAGCTGAAGCAATGCAATCTTTAACTTCAATTGATTTGGCTAACATGCCTTACTATTCTTTTCAGATTGGAGAATTTGCAGGTTTACAAGACGTAATTGTTTCTGCAACAGGATATACAGGTTCCGGAGGTTTTGAGATCTATTTTAAAAATGAGGATGCGGAATTGATCTGGAAAAGAGTTTTCGAAGCCGGTGCAGCTTTCGGAATAAAACCAATCGGATTAGCAGCCCGCGATACTTTACGTTTGGAAATGGGCTTCTGTTTATATGGAAATGACATCAACGATACAACTTCTCCATTGGAAGCAGGTTTAGGATGGATTACGAAATTCGACAAAGAATTCACTAATTCTGAAAACCTTAAAAAACAAAAAGAAGCAGGCGTTTCCAGAAAACTTATCGGTTTTGAAATGGTAGACAGAGGAATTCCACGTCACGATTACGAAATAGCTGATGCTGAAGGAAATATTGTTGGTATCGTAACATCAGGAACTCAATCACCTTCGATGGGAATTGCTATTGGAATGGGATATGTTCCGACTGCTTTATCAACTCCGGATTCAGAGATTTACATCCGAATCAGAAACAAGGACATTAAAGCTAAAGTGGTTAAAATGCCATTTTATAAAAAGTAATAAAGTTTTGAAGTTACAAAGTCGCAAAGTTCTTTCTGAATAGTTTTAAAAGAAATAATTTTGCAACGATCTTAATTTAAAAATGATTTAAAAACTCAGTCACTTTGTAACTCTGTGACTAAGCAACTTAAAAAATATTCTTAGAAATGGGAAGAGCGTTTGAATTCAGAAAAGCACGTAAAATGAAACGTTGGTCGGCAATGGCTAAAACGTTTACGCGAATTGGAAAAGACATTGTAATGGCCGTTAAGGAAGGTGGACCAAATCCGGAAACCAATTCCCGTTTAAGAGCCGTTATCCAAAATGCGAAGGCAGCTAACATGCCAAAGGACAACGTAGAAAGAGCAATTAAAAAAGCATCTGATAAAGATACCGCCAACTTTAAGGAGGTTTTATTCGAAGGTTATGCTCCTCACGGAATTGCTATTCTGATTGAAACTGCTACCGACAATAATAACAGAACGGTTGCCAACATCAGAAGTTACTTCAACAAATGTAATGGAACTATGGGAACTCAGGGTTCTGTTGAATTCATGTTTGACCATACTTGTAACTTCCGTATTCCATCTGAAGGACAGGATGTGGAAGAACTGGAATTAGAAATGATCGATTTTGGTGTGGAAGAAATTTTCGCAGACGAAGACGGTATTTTAATGTATGCTCCGTTTGAAAGTTTTGGTGCAATCCAAAAAGAACTGGAGAACAGAAACATTGAAATCTTATCTTCCGGTTTCGAACGCATCCCTCAGATCACAAAAGAATTAACACCGGATCAAGTTGCCGATGTTGAGAAATTGTTAGAGAAAATCGAGGAAGATGATGACGTGATGAACGTTTATCACACGATGCAGGAATAAGTCAACAGATTGCAGCTATCAGATAACAAAAAACTCCGTTTTTAAACGGAGTTTTTTATTTACTACTCTTTTATTAAAATCTTAATGTTTCAATTGAATAATCAAAAAGTTTTTTATCATCTTCTGAAACATTTTGATAGCCTATAAAATAACCTCCTTTAATTATTTCTTTCCAATATTTCCCACCATTTTGCTTTCCCTGCACTATTGTATCAGGTGGATTTACAAGCCAGTAATTATCACTATATGTTGCATAATTAAGTTGATTTGGTGATGTTAGAATCTCATCATTGTTATAATATATTTTGGAAGAATCTGAATAAACAATTTCAAAACCATGTCCAAATTCTCCAAAAATTTTTATTTTTTTTACATCACCGATTTTTAAAGGCCTTGAAATTTTATACACCTGGCGCTTAGAGACATCTTCTTTTTTAAAGACTATCTTTTCATTAATAAAACCTTTCTTTTTGGTTGAACAAAAAGTCAAAACGGATAAAATACTAAAACAATAAAGTATTCTCCTCATATAGCTATATTTGACCTTTATTATATCCTGCCGCTTTCACAGCAAAACAATTCCATTTGTCATTGTGCTGATACGGCACCTGAACCCATTCTTTCATAGGTCTCTTTTTTCCTGAAGGATCAAACAGCTGTGCTCCTTCCAAAGCTACTGCATCCCTATGGGCATCTCCGCTAAGCTTAAAAACCATTTCGTTTTGAAAAAAACAGATGAATGCTTTTCCGTTTATTTTAAAACAAGGCTTTCCGAACATTTGGCTTTGCTCCGCTCCTTCGATCCGATTTCCTATAGCATTGAATAAGGTTTGTTCTTCCATCGTAAAATGTATTTCATAAAAAAACTCCGCTAAATGCAGAGTCTTTTATCTATTTTCTTTATTCTATTTTCTAAAAAGATTACTTAATGAATTCAATTTTTTGCGCTTCTTCAGCGTTGATACTGTCAAAGAAACCTTGCTCGTTCATCCACTCGTCACTGAATACTTTACTCATGTAACGGGAACCATGATCAGGAAAAATAACTACCACATTACTGTTTTCGTTGAATTCACCTTCTTCAGCAAATTGTTTTACAGCCTGCATAGCAGCTCCTGAAGTATATCCCACGAACAAACCTTCTTTTTTAGCTATTTCACGCGCAGTATGAGCACTTTCCTCGTCTGTCACTTTTGTAAATTTATCAATAGCATCAAAATCAGTTGCAGTTGGAATAAGGTTTTTTCCTAAACCTTCAATTCTGTATGGATAAATTTCTTCGTTGTCAAATTCTCTTGTTTCATGGTATTTTTTCAATACGGAACCAAAAGCATCAACACCGAATATTTTAATACCCGGATTTTTTTCTTTTAAGAAACGGGCTGTACCGGAAATAGTTCCTCCTGTACCGCTGCAGGCAATTAAATGCGTGATTTTACCATTTGTCTGCCCCCAGATTTCAGGACCTGTAGAGTTGTAATGCGCATCTACATTCAAATCATTGAAATATTGGTTGATGTACACGGAACCTTTAGTCTCTTCATGTAAACGTTTTGCAACGTTGTAATAAGAACGCGGATCATCAGCAGAAACATGAGCAGGGCAAACATATACTTTAGCGCCCATTGCTCTAAGCATGTCAATTTTATCTTTAGAAGATTTTGAGCTAACAGCCAATACACAATCGTATCCTTTAATGATACTTACCATCGCAATACTAAAGCCAGTATTACCGGAAGTGGTTTCGATGATGGTATCACCAGGTTTCAATATCCCTCTTTTTTCCGCTTCCTCTATGATATAAAGAGCAATCCTGTCTTTTGTTGAATGACCCGGATTAAAGGCTTCCACTTTTGCATAAAAGTTACCTTTTAGTCCTTCTGTGATCGTATTAAGCCTTATCAGGGGTGTATTTCCTATTAATTCTAATACGCTATTATAGGCTTTTATTTCTTCTTTCATAAAAAATAAATTACTCAAAGTGTGAATGTACTCATTTTTTGAAATATTCACAACCTTGCAAATGTATAAAAAATTCTTTATCTACTTTTTAATTCCTTCCAAATCTAATAAAAAAGTGTACTCTTTTGTAACTTCTTTAATGGCCTCAAATCTTCCTGAAGCTCCTCCGTGCCCCGTATCCATATTCGTATCTAAAAACAACTGACTGTCTCCCAGCTTCATAACACGTAATTTAGCCACCCATTTTGCCGGCTCCCAATACTGTACCTGCGAATCATGCAAACCGGTTGTCACTAACATATTTGGATATTTTTGCTTCTTTACATTGTCGTAAGGCGAATAAGACAACATATAATCGTAGTATTTTTTGTCATTTGGATTCCCCCATTCGTCATATTCTCCTGTGGTCAGAGGAATAGTATCATCCAACATCGTGGTGACAACATCTACGAAAGGAACCTGAGCGATAACTCCATTATACAACTCCGGAGCTTCATTGATGATTGCTCCCATCAATAATCCGCCGGCCGAACCTCCTTCTGCATATAAATGTTTTTCCGATGTATATTTTTGTTCGATAACATATCTTGAACAGTCAATGAAGTCGGTAAATGTATTTATTTTTTTAAGCAATTTTCCGTTATCATACCATTCACGCCCTAAATCCTCTCCACCTCGGATATGTGCAATGGCATAAATAAAACCTCTGTCCAATAAACTCAAACGAATGGATGAGAAATAAGGATCCATGGAAGAACCATAAGAACCGTAGGCATACAAAAGGAACGGATTCTTTCCGTCTTTCTTGATTCCGTTACGATGTACTAAGGAAATCGGCACTTTGGTTCCGTCTTTGGCTGTTGCCCAGATACGTTCTTCGGTATAATTGTTCTTATCGAATTTCCCCCCAAGAACCTCCTGCTCTTTTTTTACTGTTTTCTCCTTGGTTCTCATGTTAAAATCAATCACCGAAGGCGGCGTGGCCATCGACTGATAACTATAACGTAAAATCTCAGTATTAAAATCGACATTAGTGGTCGTGTAGGCCGTGTACGTTTCGATTTCGAAAGGCAGATAATATTCTCCTTCACCACTCCAAGGCATGATTCTGATCTTGTTCAGACCATTGTTGCGCTCTTCCACAACAAGATAGTCCCTGAAAATATCAATCCCTTCCAGCAAAGTGTCGTCGCGATGTGGGATCAAATCCACCCAATTCTCCTTTGCGGTAGCGTTTTCAGGCGTTTTCATCAGTTTGAAATTGGTCGCCTTATCTTTATTGGTCAGGATATAAAAGCTGTCTCCGAAATGTGAAATGGAGTACTCTAATTCTCGTGTCCTCTTCTGGAATATTTCAAATTTTCCGTCCGGATTATCGGCTCTTAAAATCTGATACTCCGAAGTCAGCGTACTCGAAGAACCAATCACAAGGTATTTTTTTGATTTCTCTTTATAGATGAAGGTAGAAAACGTATCGTCTTTTTCATAAAAAACCACCTGATCGTCAGTCGCTTCCGAACCTAATTTATGTTTGTAAATTTTATCGGAACGCAAAGTTACCAGATCCTTACGAGTATAAAACAAGGTTTTATGGTCAGCGGCCCAAGTGGAGCCTCCTGTGGTTTTTTCCAATTTTACCGGAAGAATTTCACCAGTTTCAAGGTTTTTAATCTGAATCGTATACTCACGGCGGGAAACCGTATCCACCCCGAACGCACACCATTTGTTGTCTTCACTGACGCTCATTCCGCTCAGCTGAAAATAAGCAAATCCTTTTGCCATTTCGTTGCAGTCGAACATAATTTCCTCATCGGCTTCCAGACTTCCCTTTTTTCTGGAGTAAATTGGATAATCTTTGCCTTTTTCAAATCGGGTAATGTAGTAGTAGCCGTTATAAAGATAGGGAACAGAACTGTCGTCTTCTTTGATACGTGCCTTCATTTCTTCAAACAGATCCGCCTGGAACTGTTTGGTGTGTGCTGTCATTGTGTTGTAATACTCGTTCTCTTTATTGAGATAATCGATTACTTCCGGATTTTCCCTTTCATTTAACCAATAATAATCGTCTGTACGAACGTGTCCGTGCTTTTCAATCTGATGCGGCTTTACGGTTGCCAGCGGTGCCGTTATTAATTCTACCATTTTAGGTGTATTATTTTGAGGAATTGCAGATGTCAACATAAAACAAACGCCGCTCAAAAGAAATTCATTTTTAATTATAGAGGCTTAAATATCTCTTTGCAATTTAATAATTTTGCGATTCAGTAATCACTAAATTTATTAACATGTTTGGAGACATCATGGGGATGATGGGTAAACTAAAAGAAACCCAACAAAAAATAGAGGAAACCAAAAAACGATTAGATACCGTTTTAATTGATGAACAAAGCAATGACGGGCTTTTGAAAGTTACATTGACTGCTAACAGAAAGGTAAAATCGATAGTAATTGACGACAGTTTACTGGAAGACAAAGAACAGTTGGAAGATTATTTGGTTCTAGTTATGAACAAAGCTATTGAAAAAGCAACCAATGTAAACGAAACAGAATTGGCAGCTGTGGCCAAGGACGGCATGCCAAACATTCCGGGAATGGATATGTTTAAATAAAAGGTGGTTAAAAAACCACCTTTTTTATTTTTATTTCTTTTTGTTCGTTTTCGATTTATGCTTCAGCACTTTTGCTTCAATATAGAAAACTGTTTCTTCGGCCATATTTTTAGCCTGATCGCCTACCCTTTCCAATTTTTTGATAATTGATAAAAGGTAAAGCGCCTGTTCAATATTTTCAGGGTTTTCCTTGCAGTATTTAGCTATGACTCCATTGGCTTTCCTGTTGATTTTATCCAGAATTTCATCCTGCTTAAATATCTTACGGGCCATTTTTGTATCTTCTTTTTCAAAAGCTTCCAAAACGTTGGACATCATCGAAATTGAAGCCACAAACATCTCATTAACATTGGTAAGCTCGATAAGATTCTTGTCAAAATCCTCAGCCATTTCTTTAACGAATTTGGCAATTCCTTCAGCAATGTCGCCAGTACGTTCTAAATTGGTATTGATTTTTAAAACCGCCAACACGAATCGTAAATCCATGGCAACCGGATTGAAAAGCGCAAAAACGTTTTCACAGTTTCGGTCCAATTTCAATTCATAGGAATTGACTCTTTTTTCACCGGCAATAACTTCCCTTGCCAAATCCCTATCCATAGAAATTAACGACTGGTGCGCCTTTTCAAGCTGCAGGTTCACCAAAAGCCATAATTCTACCAACTCTTCTTTTAAACCTTGTATTTCGTCTTCTAGTTGTGTCATACGTTATTATTTTTTATAATAAACAAAAAATTTATCTGCTTAAAATTAACCGAAACGACCGGTAATATAATTTTGTGTTCTCTCTTTTTTGGGGTTTGTAAACATGTTTTTTGTCTTATCATATTCGATCAACTCTCCCATATAGAAAAACGCCGTACTGTCGCTTACCCGTCCCGCCTGTTGCATATTATGCGTTACAATCACGATCGTATAATTGTTCTTCAGCTCGTAAATAAGCTCTTCTACTTTTGCCGTCGAAATCGGATCCAACGCTGATGTCGGCTCATCCATCAACAATACAGATGGCTGAATCGCCAAAGCACGGGCGATACACAACCTTTGCTGCTGTCCTCCCGATAATGCAAATGCCGATTTATTCAGTTTGTCTTTTACCTCATCCCAAAGCGCAACCTGCTCAATTGATTTGATAACTCGCTCTTCAATCACTTTTTTATCGGTAACTCCGTTGACTTTCAACCCGTAAGCAACATTCTCGAAAATAGATTTAGGAAAAGGATTTGGCTTTTGAAAAACCATTCCGACATTCTTTCTCAAATCATCAACATTAGTATTCTTATCGTAAATATTATGTCCGTCGATATAAATTTCACCGTTAAGAGACGTTTTATCGATCAAATCATTCATTCGGTTGAGCAAACGCAAATAGGTCGATTTTCCGCATCCGGACGGTCCGATCAATGCCGTAACCGTATTTTCCTTCATCGATAATGAAATATCGTGCAATGCCTGCGTTTCCCCGTAATAGAAATTTACGTTTTTAGATTCAATTTTCTGCATGCTAATTCATTTTTACTTTATTTCCGAAATACTTACGAAGCGCGTTGGCCAGCAAATTGGAAAGTAATACAATTATAATTAAAATCAGAGCTGTTCCGTAAGCCATAGCTCTTGAGGCTTCAATATTGGTTCCGCTAGTGGAAATAACATATAAGTGATACGGCAATGCCATCGCCTGATCGAAAATCGATGTTGGTAATTTCGGCAGGAAATAAGCCGCAACAGTAAATAAAATTGGAGCTGTTTCTCCGGAAACCCTTCCCACGGAAAGGATCAGACCGGTCAGAATATTTGGAAAAGCGATCGGTAACACCACTCGGCTTGTTGTTTGCCATTTAGTCGCCCCCAATCCCAAACTGGCATGTCTGAAAGTATCGTCAACGGCCTTCAAGGCTTCTTCTGTCGTTCTTATCACTACCGGTAAAACAAGTAAGCCTAAGGTTAAGGATCCCGCCAAAAGCGAATCTCCAAACTCCAGTTTATTAACAAACAATGCCATACCGAACAAACCAAAAACAATGGAAGGAACTCCCGCTAGATTATTTGTCATTTGCTTGATGATTCTCTTGCCCCAGCCATCCTTTACATATTCATTCATATAAACTGCTGCCAAAACACCAACAGGAAAAGCAAAAAGCATACTTCCCGCAACAAGACAAAGTGTTCCTATTATAGCCGGATAAATCCCTCCTTTGGTCATTCCGTCTTTTGGCATTTCAGTTATGAATTCCCAGCTGATTACACTGAATCCTTTAACAACTATGAATGCTAATATAATGAATAAAAGTGCTACAACGGCGTAACTTATAAACTGAAACAATCCGAAAGCAATATTCTGATTCCTTCTTTTTCGTTTTGCTAATCGATTTACTTTTTTCATTTTTTAATGCTTTTTATGACCGTTTCTGTGCGTAACTACCTCAACCAACATATTAATACAAAACGTAATCAGGAATAAAATACACCCTAAGGCGAACAAGGCTTTATAATGCATTCCACCACTGGCTGCTTCACCAAGTTCGGCTGCAATTGTTGCAGGAATAGTTCGTACCGGTGCTAATAATGTATGAGGAATTACCGCCGCATTTCCGGTAACCATCAAAACCGCCATGGTTTCTCCGATTGCACGGCCAATCCCTAAGATGGCTCCCGCTGTGATTCCGGAAGCAGAATAAGGGATAACCACTCGATAGATAGTTTGCCAATGACTCGCACCTAAAGCCAAACTGGCTTCTTTCATGGCCCGAGGCGTGTTATTCATTGCATCTTCCGAAATTGTTATGATTGTCGGTAATGCCATAATAGCCAACACAATACTTCCTGCCAGCGCTGTTTCTCCAACCGGAAGATTAAAAATATCCTGCACCATCGGAACAATCACAACCAATCCGAAGAATCCATAAACAACAGATGGAATTCCCGCTAATAATTCGATTAAAGGTTTTAAAATATTTCTGGTGCGTTTTCTGGCGATTTCACTTAAGTAGATCGCTGCGGCTAATCCAATCGGCAAAGCAATCAATATCGCTCCAAAACTAACCCATAACGTTCCTAAAATCAAAGGCTTAACCCCCATTTGAGCCACGGGATGTGCCGTGGGAAACCATTCTTCTCCGGATAAAAACTCACGAATCTTTATCTTGTCAAGACTCAATTCCCTTCCTTTAAAATCCTTGGCTTTATACTTATCTGAGAAAAAAGCTATTATTCCGGGAGTTTTACTAATGTGTTCATTTATCTTTTCGGGAAAATGTTCAAAATTTTCACCTAATTCTTCTTCCGTATAAAACTCGGTTATATCTTCTGTTCTGAAGGGAACTATTGGTTCATTTTTACCTCCTAAAGCCGACCAGTTAGTTATCTTTTTATCAAAAATATCCTTGATCTGGGAAGGTTCAAGCTTCTTTACTGAATTTGACGGATGCACGGCCAACAGAAAACCGTCCTCAATTGGTTTTTTATTAAAAACGCCTGCCCCTTCAATAAAAAGAAAAAATACAATCAGAATTACTGTGACACTTGTAGTTGCACTACTCAGCATCAGTATCATCTCTATTGTTTTTTCCTTTATTTGCTTAAAATTTGTTTTCAAATCTGTGATTTTATTTTCACCGCAAAAGTACGTGAGGCAACCTTTAAGGATGTATCTAATTCATTATCCTTGTGTTAAGTTAGCGTTAAGTAGGCACCTATAAATTTACTACATTCTTTTTTCTTAACATAAAAAAAAGGCAACCTTAAACAGATCGCCCTTTTTCAGTATAATAATAACCGATTCTTAGTTCAATGGAATATAACCAACTTCCAAAACCACTTTCTGACCTTCCGGTGATAATGCATAATCAACCACCGATTTAACTTTTGCAGCATTTGCTTTATCATACATGTAGAATAAAGGTCTCGCGATTGGATAAGTTTTATCTTTAGCCGATGCAACTGAAGGAACAACAAATGTTTTACCCTGATCGTAAGAAACAGAGATTGGTTTCACTTCTTTTGTTTCGTAAGCCAATCCAACATAACCGATAGCACCTTTAGTCTGACCAACAGCCTGAACGATAGCTCCGGTAGCAGGCATACTCAAAACATCAGCCGCATAGTTCTTTTTCTCCATTACCTCTTCTTTAAAGAACTCATAGGTTCCTGAAGAAGATTCTCTTGAGTAAGCCACGATTTTCTCGTCTGCTCCACCAACTTCTTTCCAGTTTTTGATTTCCCCTGTATAGATTTTTTCAATTTGTTCGCGGGTTAACTGACCTACTTTATTAGCCGGATTCACAATTACCGCTAAAGCGTCAAACGCGATTGTAACTTTTTCAATTTCTTTTTTTCCTTCAGAGAATTTTAATTTCTCTTCTGTTTTCAAATCTCTTGAAGCCATTGCGATATCAGTAGTTCCCTCTAAAAGCGCAGTGATACCAACTCCGGTACCTCCACCAACTACAGTTACACTAACTTCTTTGTTATTCTTCATCATCTCTTCTGATTCTTTCTGCGCTAAAGGCAAAACAGTATCACTACCTTTCATTGTTACGGCAGTTGCTGTTGACGCAGTTTCAGTAGCAGTAGCTCCTTCTTCGTTTTTTCCTTTACCACAACTTAACATTCCAATTAAAGGCAACATTAAGAATAATGCTTTTTTAGTCATTTTTTTGTCTTGTTTTAAATTTGATACAAAAGTATATCTGCTACATTAACTTAAAGTTAAGTGAATATTATACAATCATTATATTATTAAACTTCCTTATTATATTATCAATACGCTAACATTAAGGATTATATGAAAGGTAACATTAAAATTACATTGTCGGAAAAGCTGTTTCTCTTTTTCGACCAATTGCGATTATTAATAGCCAAATTTTTAAATAAAAAAACGCAACGAATTGCTCCGTTGCGCTTTCTTTAAAATAATCATGAAATTATTTAGTTTCTTCAGTTGTTTTCTTTTTGAAGATTTTTGTAAAATCTATGTTATAAGTCAATGCTAACTGATAAGTATGGTTGTTTTCTTTATGAACTCCGTCTCCTTTTTCAATGAACTGGTTCATATAACCTGTCTGGACATTGAAATCTTTATTAAATCTCCATCCTAAAGCAAGATATAAACGGTTCTGGTCGAAAATGTTAGCCGTTACGTGTTTTCCGAAGTTTGCAAAAATCTCATCTGCAGCAACAAAGAACAACGTATTATCTGTCATCTCCGGTTTAGATAATGGAACCTGCATTCTGAAACGGTAACGAGCTCTTTGACGGAATCTCCAGTCTTCAGCATTTGGATTAGCCGCTAAATAAGCATCTGAAGGTCTTGTGTAATCAACACCGTTCTCTTTCACCAAGTTAGCAATCCATCTTTGCTCCAAACGGAAACGGCTGTCGAAATGGAAACGTCCAACATGTTCATGGTTGATGATAAACTGTTCCCAGATACGTTGCTCGTTAAATTTGAACTGGTTGTATTTTGGAGTTGGCGTTTCTTTAGCCAATTCACCATATTCAAAAGTTTCGATGTACGACCATCCTGCTGAAACCATATAACTTTTGCTTAGTTTGTAATCAAGACCTAAACGAACCTGATTTTGCATTGGATCTGACAAGCCTTCACTTCTTCTCCATTGAAATTCAGTATGCAGTCCCCACTTCTCTGTAAGTTTGTGGTTTCCTGTATAAAAGATCCAGGCATTATACTGATCTACTTTCGGATCAAAAGTTTGAGCAGAGATCGTATTTGTAAAAAATAAAATTGTTAAAAATACGAGGATAAAAATTCTTTTCATTTTGAGTTATGTTATTTTTCGGCAAAACTAATATTAATTCTATTTCAGAATATTAAGTTAATGTTACCATTCTGAAAACTTAATGTAACCATAATGTTTTTATTTATTCCTATTTTTGCCGCTCGCGACGTAAGCGCGTAATTAATAGCATTTTATAATAAAACCGAAGTTTACCGATAGTAATGAATCCGTCCGAAGCCGCAACAACTACTTGTTTTATACCTTTTAAAGGGAATATTGATTCATATGCTTTGCCGGAACGGTTTACATTCCCGTTTTATTATGAACCGGATCCTTTAAGCATTTTAGCAGCTGAAGAACTACAGGACTATCTTCACAATCAAACCGATTGGGAGCATAACTTCGGATTAGACAAAGACCAGGACGGATTGGTTATCGGAAAGATGTTTGGCGTAATGGTAGTCCGAAATCCGCAAAATGAAATCGGATACTTAGCGGCTTTCTCCGGAAAACTGGCAGAAAAAAACAACCATCCTTTGTTTGTCCCTCCTATTTATGATATGTTGGAAGAAGATAGTTTTTTCATCATAGGAATTAAAGAACTCACTCAGATCAATGACCGAATTGAATCTTTGGAAAACAATCCGGATTTTATCGAGTTAACCAATGCCCTTCAAACAGAAACTGCTTCGGCTCAAAATAAAATAGAAGAGCAGAAAGCGAAAATGAGCGAGTCAAAAAAAGCCCGCAAACTGCTTCGGAAAAAAGCTGAGGAAGAAATTAAGGATGCCGCTGCACTGGAAATTTACATGAATGATTTGGTGCGCGAAAGTTTAAAAGACAAGTTTCTGTTACGTGAACTGACAGAATATCTTGAAGAACGTCTTTCGGAAACGAAGAACAAACTAGCCGTTTATACAGATGAAATCACTTTCTTAAAGGAAGAGCGCAAACAAAAGTCAGCCAATTTACAACAACAGCTATTCGATCAGTATCATTTCCTTAACAATAATGGAGAAACGAAAAGTCTTTGCGAAATTTTCGAAAATACCACTTTGCTGAAACCGCCAGCTGCTGCCGGTGAATGTGCCGCACCTAAACTTTTACAATACGCTTACCTGAATAATCTGCAGCCCATCGCCATGGCCGAGTTCTGGTGGGGTGAATCACCTAAATCAGAAATTAGAAAACATGGCCATTTCTATCCTGCCTGTCGCGGAAAATGCGAACCTATTTTGGGTCATATGCTGGAAGGTCTTTCCGTAGATGAAAATCCGTTATTGATAAATCCTGCATTGGGCGTTCCACTTGAAACGGTTTATGAAGACGTTTATTTAGCGGTGATTAACAAACCTGCCGATTTCTTATCGGTTCCCGGCATCAACATTATGGATTCGGTTTACGAGCGCATGAAACTGAAATATCCTGAAGCGACCGGTCCGCTTATCGTTCACCGTCTGGATATGGCAACTTCCGGCTTGTTGGTGATTGCGAAAGACAAAGATTCACACAAGCTTCTGCAAGGACAGTTCATTAAACGTACAGTTAAAAAACGTTATACCGCTTTATTGAATGGAATTGTATCCCAAGATGAAGGCGAAATAAATTTACCATTGCGAATTGATTTGGACGATCGTCCGCGTCAATTAGTTTGTTACGAATACGGAAAACCTGCGAAAACAAAATGGAAAGTTATTGAAAGAACCGATCAACAAACCAGGGTTCATTTTTGGCCAATCACCGGTAGAACGCATCAGTTGCGAATGCACGCTTCTCATGCTTTGGGATTAAACTGTCCTATTATTGGAGATGATCTATACGGAACAAAAGCCGACCGCCTGCATTTACACGCTGAATGGCTTGAATTCAAACATCCGCTAACTAAAGAAACCATGACGTTTGAAGTCGGCGCAGATTTTTAAAGTTCGATCTTCATCAAAGCTTCCAACACATAATCGTGCATTACCTGTTTGTAATCCAAATGGGTTACGATGCGGAGTTTCCCTTTACCCATCGAACTGATAAAGATATTCTTCTGCTTCAGTTTTTCCATCAGTAAGGTTTCATCAAACTGAGGTTTTACCGAGAAAATCAAAATATTGGTTTCAATAGGCTCTACTTTTTCTACCCAATACAATCTTTGCAACAAAGCACCAATTTCTTTCGCTCTGCGATGATCTTCATCCAATCGGCCCACATTATTTTGCAATGCATATAATCCGGCTGCTGCCAAATAACCGATTTGACGCATTCCGCCACCTAAAATTTTTCGAATTCGCAACGCTCGGTGAATCGTTTCTTTATCACCTAAAAGCAAAGAACCTACAGGAGCTCCCATTCCTTTAGACAGACAAACGGAAATGGTATCGAACAGTTCACCGTATTGTTTCGGATGTTGGCGTTTGGCTACCAAGGCATTCCATAAACGCGCTCCATCCAAATGGTATTTCAGATTATTTTCAATGCAAACCTGTTTGATTCTTTTCAATTCTTCAATATCATAACAGGCACCACCTCCTTTATTGGTAGTATTTTCAATGCAAACCAACGAAGTTTTCGGGTTATGATAAAACTCCGGATCCGTGATATGCTCTTCTACCTGAAGCGAAGTGATCATTCCGCGATCGCCATCCACCAACGAACAGGAAACTCCACTATTAAAAGACGCTCCTCCTCCTTCATACAAATAAACATGTGCCCACTTATCGCAAATCAACTGATCGCCCGGCTGCGTATGTAATTTAATGGCGGTTTGATTGGCCATGGTTCCCGATGGAAAAAACAATCCCGCCTCCATTCCGAACAAATCAGCTACCGTTTCTTCCAATTCCACTGCCGTAGGATCCTGACGGTAAACGTCATCGCCTACCTTAGCACGAAACATGTACTGCAGCATTTCAGGGGTTGGTTTGGTAACCGTATCGCTAACTAAATTAATTTCCATATTCTAAAAAGGAATGTCTATTTTTGCGGTATAAAACTACAATTTTTATGGTAAATACCGAACAGATTAAGGATATTATTGAGCGCCTTGGTGCGTTAAGGAGGTATCTTTGACGTCGATAAGAAACTTATTGAGATAGCCAACGAGGAAGAAAAAACCTTTGCTCCCGATTTTTGGAACAACGCCAAAGAAGCCGAAGTCATTGTCAGAAACCTGAGATCCAAGAAAAAATGGGTTGAAGATTATGAAAAAGCCAACGACTTAGCTGAAGAACTTCAGTTAATATATGAATTCTTCAAAGAAGGCGATGCTACCGAAGAAGATCTTGATCAACAATACCATACTACACTTTTACATATTGAAAATATCGAATTCAAGAACATGCTTTCCGATGAAGGTGATAACTTGAGTGCGGTACTTCAGATTACAGCCGGAGCCGGGGGAACAGAAAGTTGCGACTGGGCTTCAATGTTAATGCGTATGTATCTGATGTGGGGCGAAAAACAAGGATATAAAATCAAGGAACTGAACTTTCAGGAAGGCGATGTGGCCGGAATCAAAACCGTTACATTGGAAATTGAAGGTGATTATTCCTTCGGATACCTGAAAGGCGAAAATGGAGTACACCGTCTGGTTCGTATTTCTCCTTTTGACAGTAATGGTAAGCGTCACACATCGTTTGCTTCAGTCTATGTATATCCTTTGGTGGATGATACGATTGAAATTGAGATCAATCCTGCCGATATTGAAATTACAACCGCGCGTTCCAGTGGTGCCGGTGGTCAGAATGTCAATAAAGTAGAAACGAAAGTTCAGTTGGTTCACAAACCGACCGGAATTCAGATCCAATGTTCGGAAACTCGTTCGCAGCATGATAACCGTCAGCGTGCCATGCAGATGTTACGTTCCCAATTGTATGAAATCGAATTGAAAAAACGATTAGCACAACGAGCCGATATCGAAGCCGGAAAAATGAAAATCGAATGGGGTTCTCAAATCCGAAATTATGTGATGCATCCGTACAAACTGATTAAAGATGTTCGCACGAGCTATGAAACCAGTGATGTAGACGGCGTTATGAACGGTGACCTCGACGAATTCTTAAAAGCCTACCTGATGATGATGGGGCAGAAAGAAGAATAATCTAACAAAATTGATCAAAAATAATTACTAAAATTATATAGTTTTGCACCAACTTTGAAAAGGGAATCTTATAAAACATAAGCTTCCCTTTCTCTTATATCAAGGTTTTTAAAATCACTTAAATTTTAATAGTAACTATTTTTAAAAAATGAAAAAAGCCCATTACCTGTTTATTATTCTTTTCATTTCAAATCTGATTAATGCGCAAATAGAATTCGAACCCGGATACTACATTAACAATGAGAATCAAACAATAAAAGGTCTTATAAAAAATGTAGATTGGAGAAATAACCCGAATTCTTTTGATTTTAAAGTAAGTCCGGAATCAGAAGTTGAGAATATTTCCATTGACTATGCTACCGAATTTGGAATCGATTTAAAAACAAAATACGTACGAGCAGATATTGATATTGAAAAATCAAGTATTAATGTTAATAAAGTAGGACACACAAAAGAACCTCAATTTAACAATGAGAGATTGTTTTTAAAAGAGTTGGTTAATGGGTCGGCAAGACTATTTGTTTATGAAAGCAACGGAATAGAAAAATTCTTTTATTCTGTCACCAATGCTCCTATCAAACAATTGATATACATCAAGTATTTCCCTTCTGCTGAGGATATTAAGAATAACAGGGATTACGATAACAATACGATATTAACAAACGACTACTTCAAAAGACAGCTTTGGTATGATGTTAAATGCAGTGATAACGACAAGAACAAAATTAGCGGACTTGAGTTCAAAAGATCCTATTTAGTAAACTATTTCAGTGACTTCAACAAATGTAAAGGAGACACCAAAGTTGTTACAAATGAATCAGGTAAAACTGCATATAGTATAAAAGCTTCGGTAATCTATAATATCAGCTCTATAAAAGTTGAAGATTTTTCGCCTAGTTTCTCTCCTGAATTTTCCGGGTCAAATTTCGGATTTGGATTGGAAGCAGAATTGTTTTTGCCTTTTAACAACAAGAAGTGGAGCGTCCTTTTTGAGCCGTCTTATAACCATTTTAAAGGAGATAAATATGAACTACCCGCTTATGGGGTGAGCAAACCGATGGTAGCCAGCATGGATCTTGAGTATTTCCAGCTTCCGTTCGGTATTCGTCATTATTTCTTTTTAAATAACAGCAATAAGATATTTTTAAATGCAGTGGGAAATGTAAGATATGTAGCGGACGGCAGTAGTATCAAATATGAGAGTTCAACAGCAGGTTATCCTTTTACAACAACCAGTTTTTCTGTGGCACTTGGAGCAGGTTACAATTACAAGAAGTTCTCTGGTGAATTCAGATACTTTTTTGAATCAAACGTTACCGGCATACCGGCTGTTCCGGTAAATTTCAACAATATGTCATTCATTTTGCGTTACGAGTTATTCGGACGAAAATAATACACATAAAAAAAATCCCTCAGCTGAGGGATTTTTTATTTTATATAAATAAGGTATCTGATTAGAATACAAACATAGCGCGCTCGCTCATCATTTCGTATACTTCATCACCAATTTGCTCTAATATTTCTTCGTTGGTATGATTCATGATAACTCTGTCAATCATATCAACAATGGTTTCCATATCTGATTCAACTAAACCACGAGTAGTAATTGCAGGAGTTCCAACACGGATTCCTGAAGTTACAAACGGTGATTTATCATCAAAAGGAACCATGTTTTTGTTCACAGTAATATCCGCTTTCACCAAAGCATTTTCAGCTTCTTTACCTGAAATGTTTTTGTTTCTCAAGTCGATCAACATCATGTGGTTGTCTGTCCCGCCTGAAATAATGTTGTATCCTCTTTTTACGAAAGCTTCAGCCATCGCTTTTGCATTTTTCTGAACCTGCATTGCATAACGGAAGAACTCGTCAGTCAATGCTTCACCAAAAGCAACCGCTTTAGCAGCAATAATATGCTCCAATGGTCCGCCTTGATTTCCAGGGAAAACCGACATATCCAATACATGCGACATCATTCTGATTTCACCTTTTGGAGTAGTCAAACCCCAAGGGTTTTCGAAATCTTTACCCATCATGATCATTCCGCCTCTTGGTCCGCGTAATGTTTTATGGGTTGTAGTTGTGATAATATGACAATGAGGAACAGGATCGTTCATTAACCCCTTTGCGATTAAACCTGCCGGGTGTGCAATATCTGCCATTAAAATAGCGCCAACAGAATCCGCGATCTCACGGAAACGTTTGAAATCCATATCACGCGAATAAGCCGAAGCCCCAGCAATGATTAATTTTGGTTGTTCCTTAGTTGCAATTTCCTGGATAATATCGTAGTTCAAACGACCGGTCTCCTTCTCTACTCCGTAAAAAGCCGTTTTGTATAGTTTACCTGAAAAATTTACAGGAGAACCATGCGTCAAATGACCACCGTGAGATAAGTCAAAACCTAAAATTGTATCACCCGGTTTTAAACAAGCTGCAAGAACAGCTGAATTTGCCTGTGATCCCGAGTGTGGCTGTACGTTAACATATTCTGCACCAAATAAAGCTTTTGCTCTGTCGATTGCGATTTGTTCGATAACATCTACTACTTCACACCCTCCGTAATATCTTTTTCCCGGGTAGCCTTCTGCATATTTATTGGTTAACACCGAACCTGCTGCTTCCATTACCTGGTCGCTCACAAAGTTCTCAGATGCAATAAGTTCCAGTCCGTGGATTTGTCTGTCTTGTTCTTCAAGAATTAAGTCGAAAATTTGTTCGTCGCGTTGCATTTTCAAATATTTTGTTAAATGGAGTTCAAAAATACAAAAAGTGTTTGTTAAAATCACAATAGAAAGTATATTTGATGTATTGAAATATAAACCGACAAAAAAGACAATATCATGCCAATCACAGCAAATGATCCTACTAGAAAATCATGGTTAGAAGTACCCGAAAACTGCGATTTCCCGATTCAGAATATTCCATTCGGAGTTTTCATTACTAAAGAAGATGTAGTTACCATCGGAACTCGAATTGGTGATTCTGCCATTGACATGGGAGCGTTACAGCAATTGGGTTACTTTGAAGGTATTGAACTTACTGACGACATGTTCATGCAGGACACCTTAAACGATTTTATTTCGGATGGTAAAAAAACCTGGAGATTGGTTCGTAACCGTCTTGCTGATATTTTTGACGCCAACAATCCTACTTTAAGAGACAACAAATCACACCGTGACGTGGTTGTTTTCAATATTGATGATGTCGAGATGCAGTTACCGGTTCACATTGGTGATTATACGGATTTCTATTCAAGTAAAGAACACGCTACCAATGTCGGGAAAATGTTCCGCGATCCGGAAAATGCTTTATTACCTAACTGGTTACATATTCCTGTAGGTTATCATGGGAGAAGTTCTACGATTGTTCCTTCCGGAATTCCGGTTCACCGACCAATGGGACAAACTTTACCAAACGGTGAAACACAGCCTGTATTTGGTCCTTCGCGTTTGGTGGATTTCGAATTGGAAACTGCTTTTATTACTACTGACGCAAATATTATGGGAGAAAATATTCCTGTAACCGAAGCGGAAGATTATATTTTTGGAATGGTGTTATTGAACGATTGGAGCGCAAGAGATATTCAGAAATGGGAATATGTGCCGCTTGGACCGTTCTTAGCAAAAAACTTCGCATCATCGATCTCTCCATGGATTGTAACACTGGATGCGTTAGAGCCTTTCAGAACTGCTTCACCAAAACAGGAGCCAAAACCGCTTCCCTATTTACAACAAACAGGTGATCATGCTTTTGATATCAACCTTGAAGTAGCCATTGCGCCGGAAGACAGTGAAGAAACCATAGTTTGTAAATCGAATTTCAAATATATGTATTGGACGATGAACCAGCAATTGGCACATCATACGATCAATGGTTGCCGAATCAACTCGGGTGACATGATGGGTTCGGGAACTATTTCAGGAACTGCTGATGACAGTTTCGGTTCTATGCTTGAACTTACTTGGGGTGGTCAAAATCCGCTTAAAATGAAAGACGGTTCCGAACGTAAATTCATTAATGATGGTGACACCGTAACCATGCGAGGATTCTGCCAGAACAATGATGTACGTATTGGATTTGGGGAAGTGTCCAGCAAATTACTGCCTCCTATTCCAACAAAATAATAAACATCACAAAACTCCGAAATTCAGCCTTCGGAGTTTTTTTTGACCATTTTATCAAATCCGGGCAATCCCATTCCGATGAGTATCGACAGAAATGGCATCCTTTTTGCCTCGTTCTGTTAAAACAAGACAAAAAGATAGCGGACAGAGGCATTAGGTCACAAAAAATTATATTTTTGTCAAAATTCTATATTTATGAATAAAATTTCTACCCTTCTTATTTTATTGCTTTTTGCCTTTTCATGCGGCGTTAAAAGCACGCAGAGTATGTTGAGCGATGGTGATTATGATGGTGCGATCAACCGTGCCTTCGAATCTTTGCGAACCAATAAAAATTCAAAAGGAAAACAGGAATATGTTTACCTGATGGAAGAAGCTTTTGCCAAAGCCAAACAACGTGACTTAGCTGATATTGAAATGCTTGCGAAGGATGCAAATCCCGCAAATCTGGAAAAAATCCACAACCTGTATCAGCAGTTGAATAACCGTCAGGAAAAAATCCGACCGTTATTGCCTTTATACTTAATCGATGCGCACAGAAATGCGGTGTTCGATTTTAACAACTATTCCGATCAGATCGTCAGCAGTAAAAATGCTTTGTCAAAATACCTTTATGACAATTCAAAATCGTTATTGGATTCAAATGATAAAATGAGCTGTCGCAAAGCCTACGATGATTTGGTTTACCTGGAAAAAATCAATCCGGGTTACAAAGACGTTAAAAAATTAACCGATGAAGCGCAGTTTAAAGGAACTGATTTTGTGAATGTTTTCACTAAAAATGAAACCAGCATGGTGATTCCGACACATCTGCAAAGCGATCTATTGGATTTCAGCACTTTTGGTTTAAACGACAAGTGGACGGTTTATCACAGCAACCGTCAGAAAGGAATTCATTATGATTATGCATTGATTGTAAATTTCCGTCAGATCAATATTTCTCCGGAACAGATTAAAGAGAAAGAATTCATTAAAGAAAAACAAGTCAAAGACGGTGTAAAAACACTTTTGGACAGCCACGGAAATGTGGTCAAAGACAGTTTAGGGCATCCTATCAAAGTGGATAACTTTAAGACCATTCACGCTAACATTTATGAATTCAAGCAGTTTAAAGCATGTCAGGTAACTGCTAAGGTTGATTATATCGATTTCAAAACCAACCAGTTAATAGAAACATTCCCGTTAGCAAGTGAGTTCACCTTCGAGCATATCTATGCGAATTACAACGGCGATAAACGTGCCTGTGACGAGAGTTATCTGCCTTATTTCGATTTGCGGGCCGTACCGTTCCCAAGCAATGAACAAATGGTATATGACTCGGGAGAAGATTTAAAAGCAAAACTTAAAAACATCATTACCCGTAATAAATTCAGAAGATAATCAATACTCATATTCAAAAAACACCTTCTCTGCGAAGGTGTTTTTTTTGTTTAGATTTAAAAATGTAGGTTTTTTCTTTGTTTTTATAAAAACAAATCCTATTTTAGTATTCTAAACTTTTATATATGAAAACACATTTAGTATTCGCAGCCACAATGATCTTCAGCTTTACGATACAGGCGCAAAAACTGGACAAACCAAAACAATTTCCTGTAAAAGGAATATTCAGCAATCCTGTAGTTTCACCAGACGGAAAATTTGCACTTCTCACAAAAGAGCACAATGAAGGAGTCTATCTTCTGGATCTGGAACAGAATAAGATTAAACAGATTTCAGATAAAACAGGAAGCGGTTATGCCTACGTATGGAATCCAAACTCCGCAACATTTTATTTCCGGGAAAAGAACAAAGCAGATTACCATTCGCATGCGACGGTTAATTCCTATAGTATTAAAACCAAAAAGTTTACGAAACAAACGGCTGTAAACCCTAATTGGCTCCCTTCGTTCAAAGGATTTGAGAGAACCGGCATAGTAGTTTACACCAATCTTTCGACATTAAAAATTGAAGCAAAGGATTTGAAAACCCAAAAAAGTTGGGTTATTACTAATGATGAAGGTCAGTTTTACAATGCTATCATTTCACATGACGAAAAAAAAATAGCGGTTCATAAAGGAGCTGACATCTATATTTATAATTTGGATGGAAAAAGCAACGGAACAAAAATTGGAACCGGAATCGCTACGTCCTGGTCGAAAAATAACAAATATCTGATCGGATTTTTGGACGAAAACAAAGACGGACACACGGTGAGTAATTCAGATTTGTATCTGTTCGATGTCGAAACCCATAAATCAAAAAAACTCACTGACACAAACGATACTTTCGAAATGTTTCCCTGTTTTTACGGGGACAATAAAGTGATGTTTTCGGATGATAAAACCGGTAAAATTTTCATTTCTGAACTAAAACTGTAAGTCATGAAAAAATTCCTGAAAGTACTTTTTGTCGTTTTGATCTCCTTAACGGCAAAAGCCCAGATAATAGTTATTGATCCCGGACACGGTTATGGCACTACCACAACTGATAATCCGGACGGAAGAACCGCTACTGAAATTGAAACAGCATTGGAAGTGGGTTTAAGAACAAGAAATCTAATCCAGAATTCATGCAGCAATTGGACGGTACAAATGACACGAAACACCAATTTAAACGGTTGGATCTCTGTTAACCAACGCGCTCAGATGGCAAATAATTGGAACGCCGACCGATTATTAAGCATCCACTGTAACGCCGGGGGAGGAACCGGCACAGAAACTTTCTATTGCACAGACAGTGACACCGATACAGCACCTGACATTGCTTTTGCACAAAAAATCCAAACCGATATGGCAACAAATGGCGCATGGAATAACAGACGATGCGTGGAAGATAATAGTTTTCTGGCGTATCATCTTGGTGTCTTGAAATATTCTTCTGCGACCGGTTGTCTGAATGAAATCGGTTTTGTGGATTCCGCTGATGCCTCTAAATTGACAAGTTCAACTTGGAGAGATACATTTGCACTTTCTTATTTCAACTCATTGAAATCTAATCTTAACGTAACTTGCAACTCTGTACCTCTTCCGGGCGCATTTTCGTTAACCGCAACTTCAGAATGTAGCGGCACAACAAGCCAAATCAAACTTACTTGGACCGCTTCTTCAAATGCCTCCAATTATGACATCTACAGAAATGGCTCACTTTATGCCAGCAACATCACCGGAACACAATTTTTGAATACTTATATCACCATAGGGACAACCTACACCTATTCCATCAAAGCAAAAAATGCGACCGGAACAACTTCAAATTCAAATGGAACACTTTCTGCAACGGCCATAAACTGCCCTCCCGGAGCTTTTACTTTAACCGCAACGCCAACCTGCAGCGGAACTACAAGTGCTATAAATCTAACATGGACAACCTCCGCTAATGCAACAAGCTACGACATTTACAGAAACGGAAATTTATATGCGTCCGACGTAACGGGAACGAGTTTTTTAAATACTTATTTAATCACATCCGGAACAACGTACTCTTATTTTATAAAAGCTAAAAACAGCATCAGCTCAACAAATAATGCAAATGGAACACTATCCGTGACGGCTATTAATTGTTCTGCAAAAAATAATGAAGCTGAAATAAGTGAGGCTCAAACAGAAATAGTTTTGTATCCGAATCCTACAAACGGAATCTTCAATCTGACAATAAATAATGTCAAAGCCAAACGGATTGAATACTTCCTTTTTGACAATAATGGTAAGATGATCAACAATGCTCAAATGATGACTTCAGAAGAAAATCTGAACAAGCAGATTGACATCAGTCGATTACCAAACGGAATCTATTTTGCAAGAATCTTAGTTGACAATCGGGAATATAACAGGAAAATAATCAAGCAGTAAAACAGCATCAACACTACTAAAATCCGGAGTCTCGACTTCGGATTTTTCATTATCAACAACATATAAATCAATACTTTAGAAATATTTTTTTTATTTTTTTACATTTTTTTTAGCATTTGTATTTTCAATTTATATACATTTGCCCCAATGAAAACAACAAAGTTACATACTAACTTTTCTACACGGAAAACCCTGACCCTTACTTCGCGGTCAGAGCGGTCGACATTCTAGTACCCGAGTTTTTCATCTTGTTATTCATTTCTCATTTTTCCCATTTTGGAACAATTTGCATTTTTATTAGGACAATCAGGTCTTAACGTATTTACTTCTATTCATCCGTTTGTAATTAATACAATCCGGCCATAGGCCTATCATATTCCTAATTGGAACAAGTGTGTCTTGTTCCCACTCTCCCCATATTTTTTTCCTGTTTAATTAATTTCATCATTAATAAAAAATGAATGTAACCATTGCAGTTGCTCAAAAAGAGCACTACGAGTTTGCACAATTAATTTGTGATACCATTGAAATTTCCGCACTTCAGAGAGGCACCGGAATCGCTAAACGAACACCGGAATATATCGTAACGAAAATCGATATGAACGATGCCGTTATTGCACTTGCCGATGGGAAATTCGCCGGATTCTGCTACATAGAAAGTTGGGAGCACGGTAAGTTCGTGGCTCATTCCGGACTAATCGTCCATCCGGAGTATCGCCATTTGGGATTGGCTAAAAAAATCAAGTCGTTTGTTTTCGAATATTCGAAAACAAAATATCCCGAAGCTAAAATATTTGGAATCACAACCGGTTTGGCCGTTATGAAAATCAATTCGGAATTAGGATACAGACCCGTACCATTTTCTGAACTGACGGATGATCCGAGTTTTTGGGCAGGTTGCAAAACCTGTACGAACTTCGATATTTTACAACGAAAGGAAAACAAAATGTGTCTTTGTACCGGGATGTTATACGATCCGAACAAGAAGAACAATCAACAAGAACAATGCACTTTTAATCAAAAAGTACTTGCACGTTTAAAGAACATCAAACAAGTACTTTTTTTAAAAAAATAATATCATGCACAAAATAGTTTTAGCCTATAGTGGCGGTTTAGATACATCATATTGCTTAAAATATTTGATCCAAAAAGGATTTGAAGTCCATACGGTTTTAGTAAATACAGGCGGTTTTTCGGAAGAAGAATTATCTGCCATCGAGAAAAGAGCCTACGAATTGGGAAGCACACAACACAGCAATCTTGACATCATTGAAAAATATTATGAAAAAGCGATCAAATATCTGATTTTCGGAAATGTCCTGAAAAACAACACTTATCCGCTTTCCGTAAGTGCTGAAAGAGTTTTTCAGGCTTTGGAAGTCATCAAATATGCAAAATCAAAGGGGGCCACTGCCATCGCACACGGAAGTACCGGAGCCGGAAATGATCAGATAAGATTTGATTTGATTTTCAAAACCATAGCACCAGAAATCGAAATCATTACACCTATCAGGGATCTGAAATTATCCAGACAGGAAGAAGTTGCTTTTTTACAGCAAAATGGAGTTAACTATTCGTGGGAAAAAGCGCAATACTCAATAAACAAAGGGATTTGGGGAACGAGCGTGGGTGGAAAAGAAACACTGACTTCCCATCTGCCGTTACCTGAAGAAGCTTATCCTTCCCAATTACAAAAAGAAACTCCCGAAAAAGTAATTCTGGAATTCGAAAAAGGAGAAATCATCAGTATCAATGGTGAGAAAAGTTCACCGGCGCAAAATATCATTAAACTGGAAAACCTGGCGAATGCTTTTGCTATCGGTAGGGATATTCACGTGGGTGATACCATTATCGGAATAAAAGGACGTGTTGGCTTTGAGGCCGCTGCTCCAATGATCATCATCAAAGCGCACCATCTTTTGGAAAAACACGTATTGTCGAAATGGCAACAATACTGGAAGGAACAGTTGGGTAATTGGTACGGAATGTTGTTTCACGAAGGTCAGTTTTTAGACCCGGTGATGAGAAATATTGAAACTTTTCTGACGGATACACAAACAACGGTAAACGGAAAAGTGACCCTTACTTTAAAACCATATCATTTTTCTTTGGACGGAATTGAATCGGAGAACGATTTAATGAACACACAATTCGGACAGTACGGAGAAATGAATAATGCTTGGACGGCTGATGACGCAAAAGGATTTATCAAAATTCTGGGCAACGCGCAAATGATTTATTCACAAGTAAATGAATTGAGTTATGATTAACATCGGAATTATAGGAGGTTCGGGCTACACGGCCGGCGAATTGCTCAGACTATTGCACAATCATCCAAAAGCCAATATAGATTTTGTGTACAGCACAACCAGTGCCGGGAAACCGGTTTATTCAATGCATGAAGATTTGATTGGAGAAACATCTTTACTGTTTTCCAGCGCAATCAATCCGAAAGTAGATGTTGTTTTTCTTTGTTTGGGTCACGGAAAATCGAAAGCTTTTTTAGTTGAAAACAAATTCGAACATTACACCAAAATCATCGATCTGGGGAATGATTTCAGACTGAAAAACGACGCTATCTACAGTCATTCAAAATTTTTATATGGTCTGCCGGAAATGAATAAACAACAAATCAGAAGTGCTCAATTCGTTTCCAATCCAGGGTGTTTTGCAACGGCTATTCAGTTGGCCTTGCTTCCGTTGGCAGAAAATAATCTGCTCGAAAACAGCATTCATATTAATGCAACTACCGGAAGTACGGGTGCAGGCGTTCAGCCATCGGAAACCACACATCACAGTTGGAGAAACAACAATATGTCTCATTACAAAGCCTTTGAACACCAGCATTTGGGCGAGATTATTCAGAGTTTAAGCCAAACTCAAAACGGTTTCGAGCAGGAGGTTTTGTTTATTCCGAATCGTGGCGATTTTACAAGAGGAATCTTTGCTACGCTTTACACGAAAGTGAACAAATCCTTGGAAGAAATCGTGAAACACTACGAAAGTTACTTCAAAAATGATCCTTTTGTGATTGTGACTACGGAAGCGATTCATTTAAAACAAGTGGTGCAAACCAACAAATGTGTTGTCAGTCTGATGAAAAAAGGCGATTATCTGTTAATTACTTCCATCATTGACAATTTGGTGAAAGGCGCCTCAGGACAGGCGATTCAAAACATGAACCTGATGTTCGGTCTGGAAGAAAAAACAGGTTTACAATTAAAATCAGGCAATTTCTAAAATTTAAAGTTATGAGTTTATTCGACGTTTATCCAATTTATAATATTACTCCAACGAAAGCTTATGGAGCTAAAGTCTGGGACGAAAACAATAAGCAATACCTGGACTTTTATGGCGGTCATGGAGTCATTTCCATAGGGCACTCGCATCCGAAATATGTGAAAGCAATCACTGAACAGGTGAACAAAATCGGTTTCTATTCGAATTCGATTATAAATCCGATGCAGGAACAATTGGCAAAGAAATTAACCGAATTTTCAGGTTACACTGATTATTCGCTGTTTTTGTGCAATTCCGGCGCGGAAGCCAATGAAAATGCCTTAAAACTGGCTTCATTTCACAACAAAAAATCGAAAGTTATTGCTTTTAAAAAGTCCTTTCACGGCAGAACTTCAGCGGCGGTTGCGGTAACGGACAATCCTTCAATCGTAGCTCCCTTAAACGGAAACCACGAAGTTGTTTTTCTTCCGCTAAACGAAATCAAATCGGTAGAAAATGAAATCGCAAAAAATGATGTCTGTGCCGTAATTATCGAAGGAATCCAAGGCGTCGGCGGACTAGACGAAGGTACGACTGAATTCTTTAAAGCTTTGGAGAAAATCTGCAATGACAATAATGTGATTCTGATATTAGACGAAATTCAAAGCGGTAGCGGCAGATCGGGGAAATTCTTCGCGCATCAGCATCATAACATTCAACCCGACATTATCACAATGGCAAAAGGAATGGGTAACGGTTTTCCGATTGGTGGAATTTTAATTAGTCCGAAGTTTAAAGCTTCACACGGATTGTTGGGTACAACTTTCGGCGGAAATCACTTGTCTTCAGCGGCCGCACTTTCGGTTTTGGAGACTATCGAAAATGAAAAGCTTATGGCAAATGTGAGCGAATTATACGTCTATTTCAAAGAACAGATGCAACAATTTCCTCAGATCAAAAAGATAAAAGGAAAAGGATTGATGCTCGGACTGGAATTTGATTTTGATGTCAACGAACTCCGTAAAAAGCTGATCTACGAAGAATTCATCTTCACCGGAAATGCTTCTCAGAAAAACCTGTTGAGGATTCTTCCGCCACTTTCCATTACGAAAGAAGACATTGATTTTTTTACAAAAGGATTAAAAAACGCTTTGAACGATTTATCATGAAACATTTCACATCAGTAAACGACATAAAGGATTTAAACGAGCTTTTGCTATTGGCAAAACAAATTAAATCAGCGCCTTACGGTAACAAAACATTGGGCGAAAATAAAACTATTGGGTTGTTGTTCTTCAATCCGAGTTTAAGAACGAGATTGAGCACCCAAAAAGCAGCGACCAATCTGGGCATGAATACCATTGTCATGAATCTAAATAATGACGGATGGAACTTGGAATTTGAAGATGGTGCCATTATGAATGGAAACAAAGCCGAACACGCGAAAGAAGCTGCACAGGTAATTTCGCAATATTGTGATATCATTGCTATCAGAAGTTTTCCGACGCTAAGCAACAAAGAAAAAGACGAAGAAGAACACGTAATCAATTCGTTCAAAAAATATGCTTCGGTGCCTGTTATCAGTCTTGAAGGCTCTGCGGAACATCCGCTTCAGGCGTTGGCTGATATTTTGACGATTTCAGAATTCAAAACCAAGAAAAAGCCGAAAGTGGTTTTAACCTGGGCGCCTCATCCGAAAGCATTACCACATGCTGTTCCTAATTCCTTCACGAAAATGATGCAGCTGGCCAATGTTGATTTTGTAATTACGCATCCGGAAGGTTATGAACTGAATCCCAAAGTAACAGGAAAAAGTAAGATCATTCACAATCAGAACGAAGCGTTCAAAGATGCTGATTTTATCTACGCCAAAAACTGGAGCAATTACCACGATTACGGACAAATCATCTCACAAGATCTTTCGTGGACGGTGACTTCGGAGAAAATGAAACTGACTAACAATGCTAAATTCATGCACTGCCTTCCCGTGAGAAGAAATCAGATTGTTACCGATGAAGTGATCGACAGTGAAAATTCGATTGTGATTCAACAGGCTAACAACAGAACGTTTGCAGCGCAGGCAATTCTAACCAAAATACTGGAAAATCATGACAGCTAAACAACAACTAACTGTAGTGAAAATCGGGGGAAATGTAATTGATGATGCTACTGCCCTGACACAAGTGTTGAACGCTTTTTCAAAAATAAAAGGCGCTAAAATACTGGTCCACGGCGGCGGAAATGAAGCCAGCAAAATAGCCGAAAAATTAGGCTTGAATCCGCACATGGTTAATGGAAGAAGAATTACTGACGCTGCGATGCTGGATGTTGTGGTGATGACTTACGCCGGTTTGCTCAACAAAAAAATCGTAGCACAATTAAATACTTACGGAACTACAGCGATCGGTTTTTCAGGCGCTGATGGTAATCTGATCCTTTCTGAAAAAAGAAAAAAAGGCATTATTGATTATGGTTTTGCCGGCGATATTATATCGATAAATCATACGCTGTTAAAAACCTTGCTGGAAAACAATATCAGTCCTGTTTTTTGTGCCGTTACCCATGACGGAAACGGACAGCTACTCAACACCAACGCCGATACCATCGCGAGTGCATTGGCGACTGCTTTAGTGCAATGCTACGAAGTGGAATTATGTTACTGTTTTGAGAAAAAAGGGGTGCTGTCAGATTCTGAAAATGATGATTCCGTAATTAAAATTTTAAACGAGGAAAAATATGCAGACTTAATGAAAATCAGTGCTATTCACTCCGGAATGATTCCAAAATTAGACAACTGTTTCTCTGCCTTGAAAAAGGGCGTAAAGACTGTGACAATCGGACATCATTCGCAAATTGGAAATAAAAATTTAACCCATACAACCGTCACTTTATAAACCAATGAAAACTATTGAAAAACTGACACAGGAAGCTATCATTCTTTTGAAAAACTTAATCGAAACGCCTTCTTTTTCGGGTGAGGAAGATAAAACGGCGCAATTAATTGAAGTATGGTTCGCTGAAAATAACATTCCTTTTCACAGAAAGAACAATAACATCTGGGCATTTAACCTTCACTTTGATGAGACTAAGCCGACATTATTGCTGAATTCACACCATGATACCGTGAAACCTAATCAGGGCTATACTTTGAATCCGTTTAAAGCAATTGAAAAAGACGAAAAATTATTTGGTTTGGGCAGTAATGATGCGGGCGGTTGTCTGGTTTCTTTGTTGGCTGCTTTCATACACTTTTATGCGATGGAAAATTTGTCGCACAATATCGTGATGGTAGCTTCCGCAGAGGAAGAAAGCAGCGGTCCGATCGGACTGAACAGTGTTCTGAAACATTTTCCGGAACTGGATTGTGCCATAGTGGGAGAACCAACCGGGATGCAACTGGCAATAGCTGAAAAAGGCTTGTTGGTTTTAGATGTAACTGTCAAAGGAACTGCAAGTCACGCGGCACATCAAAATTCTGACAACCCGATTTATAAAGCACTTCATATAATCAATTGGTTTAATACTTTTTCGTTTGAAAAAAAATCTGAAGTCTTAGGTCCGGTGAAGATGACCGTTACTCAAATTGATGCCGGAAAACAGCACAATGTCGTTCCGGCTGAATGTCATTTGGTCGTTGATATTCGCGTGAATGATTGCTATTCAAACGAAGAAATCCTGAAAGTGGTAACCGAAAATGTAGATGCGAATATTAAACCGCGTTCTATCCATTTACGTTCATCATCAATCGATAAAAACCATAAACTGGTTCAAAGCGGAATTAACTTAGGCAGAACAACTTATGGTTCTCCCACCCTTTCCGACCAATCGGTTTTAAGCTGTCAGTCATTAAAACTTGGACCCGGAAATTCCCTGCGTTCCCATTCCGCTGACGAATTCATTTATATCAACGAAATTGGAGAAGCCATCGAATTGTACATCAAAATTCTATCCGGTTTTCTTCTTAACAATTAAAAATACATCTAATGAAACTCTGGGAAAAAGGCATAAACACAGATAAAAAAATTGAGCAATTTACCGTCGGAAACGACAGGGAACTGGATATCGTTTTAGCCAAATACGACATATTGGGTTCGATTGCCCACGCAAAGATGTTAGGCAAAACAAACCTACTATCTGATGACGAAGTAAATCATTTATGTATTACTTTAAATGAGCTACTTTTAACAATTGAAAACGAAAATTTTACTATAGAAAACTATTTTGAAGACATTCATTCCAAAATTGAATTCCTTCTGATTGAAAAACTGGGTGATGCCGGAAAAAAAATCCACACCGCACGCTCCAGAAACGATCAGGTTTTAGTGGATATCCATTTGTATCTGAAGGACGAAATCATCAACATCAAAAAACTTATCAAGGACCTTTTTGATTTACTAATGGCATTAGCGGAGAAAAACAAAGATGTTTTGTTGCCTGGCTACACACATTTGCAAGTGGCTATGCCATCGTCATTCGGATTGTGGTTTTCTGCTTATGCCGAAAGTCTCATTGACGATGTTACCATGCTAAATGCTGCGTTGAAGATAATCGACCAGAATCCGTTAGGTTCCGCTGCGGGTTATGGGAGTTCCTTTCCGATTGACAGGACATTCACGACAGAAGAATTAGGTTTTACAACTTTAAAATACAATGTGGTTGCAGCGCAAATGAGCAGAGGAAAATCAGAGAAAACGATGGCTTTCGCAATGAGCAGTGTCGCCGGAACGCTATCAAAAATGGCGACAGATGTTTGTTTGTATTTGAGTCAGAATTTCGATTTCATATCCTTACCTGAACATTTAACAACAGGTTCCAGCATCATGCCGCACAAAAAGAACCCTGATATTTTTGAATTGATTAGAGGGAAATCGAATAAAATTCAGAGCTTGCCTTATGAGCTGACCTTATTAACGAACAATTTATCGAGCGGTTACCACAGGGATTTTCAGTTACTGAAAGAAGGTTTGTTCCCGGCAATCAAAAACCTGAAATCCAGTCTGGAAATGACATATTATGCCATCAAAGACATTAAAGTGAAAGAAAACATTTTTGACGATCCGAAATACAAGTATTCTTTTACAGTGGATACTATCAACGAAATGGTGGTGAGTGGAATTCCATTCAGGGATGCTTATAAAATTGTGGCTCAGCAAATTGAAAAAGGTATATTTACAACTCCCGAACACACGAACCATACACATGAAGGCAGCATTAATAATTTGTGTCTCGCAGAAATAAAAGAAAAAATGGCAAGAGCCAACTAAAATGAAAAGCTGTAGTAATACAGCTTTTTTTTATAGAAATCTTTCTAAATCACAAGCATCAATATCGCTATGGGAAGCATCATGAACTACATTTCCCGCTTTAATCAAAATTACCTGAGGCGATTGATGCACTACTTCGAACTTTGATGCTATTTCGTTTGAAATTTCTCTGTAATTGAGTAAATCTAAAAAATATGGAGTAACTTTATCTTTCAGTGCAAATTCGTTTTCAAATTGCTTTAACGCCATTCTGCTGATACTGCAACGCGTACTGTGTTTGAAAATAACAATCGGATTTTGATGGGACAAATCCACTATTTCATTTAATTGTCCCAAATCGGTAATCGAAAGCCAATCCATTTTGGGTTGTGTATTTTCTTCCCCTGATGTACCGAAGATGTTTTTGATAAAACTCATATTTTGTCCTGATTACGACATTTTGTCTTGATTTACCTTCAAAAAAAGCAAAAAACAAGTCATTTTGTCCTGATTTTAAGATTGGAACATAAATTGTCCATGGCTATGCAAATCTAAAACAATTAAACAACGAACAAATAGTTTTAACACTATGAACCTAAATAACTTTACAATCAAATCACAGGAAGCCATTCAGCAAGCACAACAAATTGCGCAGGGCTTCGGGCAACAACAGCTGGAAAACGAGCATCTTTTTAAGGGAATTCTTGAGGTTGATGAAAATGTAACGCCTTTTATCCTGAAAAAACTGAATGTTAATGTAGAGCTGTTCAAACAAATACTGGACAGCACGATTCAGAGCTTTCCAAAAGTATCGGGAGGCGATATCATGCTGTCCCGGGAGGCAAACAATACCTTACTGGAAGCAAGCAACATTGCCAAAAAAATGAACGACGAATACGTTTCTGTCGAGCATCTGATTTTGGCCATTTTCAAATCCAGAAGCAAGGCTGCTCAAATTTTAAAAGACCAGGGTGTTACTGAAAAAGGTCTGGAAGCTGCTATTGCGGAAATCCGAAAAGGAGAAAGAGTAACTTCAGCTTCTGCCGAGGAAACCTACAATGCCTTAAATAAATACGCTAAAAACCTCAACGAATTAGCCCGTACCGGTAAACTTGACCCTGTTATCGGCCGTGATGAAGAGATTCGCCGTGTTTTACAAATCCTTACCCGAAGAACCAAGAACAACCCAATGCTCATTGGTGAACCTGGCGTAGGTAAAACCGCTATTGCCGAAGGTTTGGCACATCGAATTGTAGACGGAGACGTTCCGGAAAATCTAAAAGATAAAATCGTTTTTTCTTTAGATATGGGTGCGCTGATTGCTGGTGCGAAATATAAGGGTGAATTTGAAGAACGTTTGAAATCGGTAGTAAAAGAAGTAACTTCAGCTGAAGGAGACATTGTCTTATTTATTGATGAAATCCACACGTTGGTAGGTGCCGGAGGTGGTGAAGGCGCTATGGATGCGGCAAATATCTTAAAACCCGCTTTAGCTCGTGGTGAGTTAAGAGCCATTGGTGCTACTACACTCGACGAATATCAAAAATACTTTGAAAAAGATAAAGCGCTGGAACGTCGTTTCCAGAAAGTAATGATCGAAGAGCCTGATACTGAAAGCGCTATTTCCATCTTACGCGGAATCAAAGAAAAATACGAAACACATCATAAAGTACGCATCAAAGATGATGCAATTATTGCAGCTGTTGAATTAGCGCAGCGTTATATAACTAATCGATTTTTACCGGACAAAGCAATCGATTTAATGGACGAGGCCGCTTCCAAACTTCGCATGGAAATCAACTCCAAACCCGAAGAACTGGATGTTCTGGACAGAAAAATAATGCAGTTGGAAATTGAAATCGAAGCTATTAAGCGTGAAAATGACGAGAATAAATTAAAGATTCTGGGACTGGAACTTGCTAATCTGAAAGAAGATCGCAATGAAGTTTATGCCCGTTGGAAATCTGAGAAAGATGTTGTTGATGCTATACAGAACGTAAAACAGCAGATCGAAGATTTCAAGGGAGAAGCTGAACGTGCTGAACGTGATGGTGATTACGGTAAAGTAGCCGAGATCCGTTACGGAAAAATCAAGGAAGCTCAGGAGAATCTGGACGGACTGCAAAAACAATTACTGGAAAACCAGTCCGACAAATCGTTGATCAAGGAAGAAGTGACTCATGAAGATATTGCTGAAGTAGTAGCTAAATGGACCGGTATTCCGGTAACGAAAATGCTTCAGAGTGAACGTGAAAAACTTTTGAAACTGGAAGATGAAATTCATCACCGCGTGGTAGGTCAGCACGAAGCGATCATCGCGATTAGTGACGCCGTTCGACGCAGCAGAGCCGGACTACAAGATCCTAAAAAACCAATCGGAACCTTTTTGTTCCTTGGAACAACCGGTGTGGGTAAAACCGAATTGGCCAAAGCCTTAGCGGAATACTTATTTGACGATGAAAATGCTTTGACCCGAATCGACATGAGCGAATATCAGGAACGTCACAGCGTGAGTCGTTTGGTGGGAGCACCTCCGGGATATGTTGGTTATGATGAAGGCGGTCAGTTAACTGAAGCTGTTCGACGCAGACCTTATTCGGTAGTGTTATTGGATGAAATTGAAAAAGCGCATCCGGATACGTTTAACATCCTGTTACAGGTATTGGATGAAGGACGTTTAACGGACAACAAAGGACGTCTGGCTGATTTCAAGAACACAATCATTATCATGACTTCCAACATGGGAGCCGACATCATACAGGAGAAATTTGAAAATTTAAAAGGCGGCGTTGAAGCAGCGACCGAAGCAGCTAAAACAGAAGTCTTAGGTTTACTGAAACAAACGGTTCGTCCGGAGTTTATCAATCGTATCGACGAGATTGTGATGTTTACTCCGTTAAACAGTAACGATATTACAGAAATTGTAAGCTTACAACTGAAAAGCGTTATTAAAATGCTGGCACACCAACACATCACGATGGATGCCACACCGGAAGCGATTGCGTATTTATCTAAAAAGGGATATGATCCGCAATTTGGAGCAAGACCGGTAAAAAGAGTGATTCAAAAAGAAGTGCTGAACGAATTATCAAAACAGATCCTGTCCGGAAAAGTTGTGACCGACAGTATCATACTACTGGATAGCTTTGACGGACAATTGGTGTTCAGAAACCATTCGGAAGAAAATAAAGAGTAAGTAGTTTTTTCATATTGTTTTTGGTGATACCTGATAGTTTTTAATTAAACTGTCAGGTATTTTTTTTCAGGAAAACTAATTTACAATCTGTATTCGAACCAACAGAATCTCTAAGACTTTAAAAAAAATGTTCGCTTTCTGTTTTAAAAAGCGAACATTTACTTTGAAATATCTGTAAAGATTATTTGGAATGCTCAATACGGTATTTGGCACTTTCCCAAATCGGATTGTAAATTATAAGATGTTTTTTGTATTGATCCGGGGTAAGGATTTTTTGAATTTTCGAATTTTGCTCCCGGACAATTCTGTCGACGCCGGCAATGTACTGTTCTCTTGTTTTGGTCCTGTCTCTGTTAATATAACTTAACTTGTTAGTGTAGTCACTTACAATTTTTGCATATTTTTTTTCGACCGCCGCAGACATTCCAATGGTTTTTACATTCTTTCTGTATTCCTGTCGGATCTTTTCCACCTCTTTTTCGGTGTACAGCTTTTTAGTAACCACTTTACTCTTATCAGTCTGATTCTTAGGTTTAGTGGTCTGACTTAAAACAGTTAAACTGAACAACAGTACAAATGCTAGAATTAGTTTTTTAAATGATCCCATAATTTTGATTGTTTTTAAAATTATTACCCGAAACTTAACACTAATTTAGTGAATATTCCATTAAATCAACACTTTATTCTGACAAATATGCAATCTGAAAATAATAAAAAACGTAAACCCAATTATTTCTCTATTTTTGAAATCCAAATGAAAAAAACAAAATGAAAGAGTTTACCCTTGATGAAAAACTGAAACATCTTTTTTCTTTTCCAGTAATTGTTGCGGCCTTAGGCTATTTTGTAGATATCTACGATTTGCTTTTATTTGGAATTGTTCGGGTTCCCAGTCTGAAGGACCTTCATCTCGATGCCGATACTGCAGGAACCCTGATTTTGAATTATCAGATGGTCGGATTATTGTTAGGCGGAATTCTTTGGGGTGTTTTAGGGGATAAAAAAGGGAGACTTTCTGTTCTTTTCGGATCGATTCTGGTGTATTCCATCGCTAACATTGCCTGTGGTTTTTTACCTCAAATGCCATTCGAAGACAAAACTACGATTTATGCCCTACTCCGTTTTATCGCAGGAATTGGATTAGCCGGAGAATTGGGTGCCGGAATCACTCTGGTTTCCGAATCATTACCGAAGCAATTACGCGCGATCGGAACTTCCATCGTTGCCGGCTTCGGATTGTTGGGCGCCGTGGTAGCGCAATTAACTGTAGAACTTGCAGGCGATTGGACCATTGCCTACTTTATCGGAGGCAGTTTGGGCTTGTGCCTACTACTACTTCGTGTTAGTGTTGCAGAATCGGGCATTTATAAGAACATAAAGGATTCCGAATCCATCAAAAAAGGAAACTTCATCACGTTCTTTACCAACAGGAACCGTTTTGTTAAGTACATGAAATGTATCGCCATAGGATTACCTACCTGGTTTTGTATCGGAATTTTAGCCATGATGGCCAATCAGTTTGCGCCGGTAATGGGAATCACATCAATCGTACCCGGAAAAGCCATTATGTGGGCCTATGTTGGTATTTCTGTAGGTGATTTTGCGAGCGGATTTATTTCGCATTGGCTGCACTCCAGAAAGAAAGCTATTTTTTATATGATGCTGTTTACAATTGTTGGGGTCGGCCTGCTTCTTTTTAGCGGCGTAAAATCGGAAAACATGTATTATTTATACTGTGCGTGGCTAGGACTCGGAACCGGATATTGGGCTATGTTTGTAACCGTTGGCTCAGAACAATTCGGCACCAACATCAGAAGTACCGCTACAACTACAATTCCGAACATGGTACGCGGACTCCTTCCGATAATGCTGATCGCCTTTGATAATCTGAAAATAAACAACGGTGTAATTATGGCAGCAGCAGCTGTTGGATTCATGGCTTTTGGATTAGGCATTTATGCTACGCTCACGATAGAGGAAACCCATAATAAGGATTTGGATTTCAATGAATAAAAAAAGCGGCCTCATAAAGAGGTCGCTTTTTTTTTAGATATTATCGGAAATTTATCCTTTTAGGATCTCACCTTTTGAATTTACCACTATTTTTTTTGTCTCGCTTCCTTTTGTAAGCTGAAGATTATATTGTTTTTTGGTTATATCCCCATCTTCCTGAGAATACAAATACTTGTCATTGATGATTTTCCAACCAGGATAATTTTTATATACATTATAAATAACGGCTGAAGGAAGTTTTACATTATTATATTTTTCAACAACACTCATCAACTTACCGTTTTCATCATATGTTGCTGCCAATGAGCCGTCTTTGACTTTCATGGTTACCAAATAATTTTCGTGGCCTTCATAGTCTTTACCTAAATCGTAAGCTATAAATGCGTCCTGTAAACTTTTGATTTTCACATCCTGATTTTCATATTCCGGAAGATATACCGAAAAGTCATTACCCGCTCTTTTAATTACCATTTCCGGTAATTTTTTTGTTTCCATTGTTCCTTCACCATCTTTTGAGGTAGGAGCCGTTTTATCTTGTGAATAGCCCGTTAAAGCAAACACAACACTAACTAATAGACAAATAATTGATTTCATAATGCTCGATTTTTGATTTGATTAAAATAATTTATTATGAAATAATGCAGTAATCCTAAGGCTTTCAATTACTTCCCCTTTTTGTTATGCAAATTACACATTACTTTGATTCAAAAAATTATACCTGCATTAGCGATCAATCCTTTTCTCATCCTTCATCTGTCCATCTGTTACAAAAGAATTTAGTACATGTAGTTTTGGAGTTTTACAGAGTAAAGTTAGGAGTTTAAATAAGTGAGGCATGTTAAATTTATCAGTATGTTATGTTATAATTATGCCAACTTACTATTATTACTTTTCATAAAAAAAAAAGCTATCCTTAAGACAGCTTTAAATTGTTTTGTAAATTCTTTTAATCGGGATTACCACACCTTGTTTGAGGATGATCCTCTCCTCCGTTAAGCCCCAAATGGTTGTATCCACCATTTTTTTTGACTGATCATCTTCAAAATAAATCTGGATCTTATGGTGTTCCAAATTCCCCAAAGTCAATGCCCTGTCCAAATCCTCTTTTCGCTGTTTGATTGCTTCTCTATCGTCATCAAGCACGTCCGAATTCGGAAAGGTCAATGTACCGATTTTTTCTTTGTCAATAACTTCAAAATTGTAATCCATAATAATTAATTAGTTAGTTTTGGTTTTCTAATTTAATAATTTTTATTAATAAAACGAAGGAATATTATTTTTTTTAGTAATTTCCTTGTGTTATTTTCAAAAATAAAACATCACTACATAACATGCTCACTTTCGATTTTAACGTGTTTCCGATCTTAACAACCGAACGTTTAATTCTTCGCCAGGTACTTATTGACGATGCGCCCGAAATGTTTGCTCTGCGATCCAATCCGGAAATCATGAAATACATTCCCAGAGAACTGCCGAAAACGATTGATGATGCAATAATTCATATAGAATACATGCAGGCTCTGTTAGAAAGCCATGAATGTATCAATTGGGCTATCTGTCTAAAGGAAAACAATATTTTGATTGGTGTCATCGGCTATAACCGAATGCAGCCCCAAAACCACAGAGCGGAATTCGGATATATGCTTTCTGCCAATCATCACGGAAAAGGAATTATGCAGGAAGCTATAACGGAAATCCTTAAATACGGTTTTAACGAAATGAAACTGCATTCGATCGAAGCCGTAACCGATCCGGAAAATTTTGCGTCCTGGAAACTTTTAGAGAAAAACGGTTTTATCCGTGAAGGACATTTTAAAGAGGATTGTTACTTCCGGGGAAGATACAGGGACAGCTATGTTTATTCACTATTAAACCGCAACGACTAAAGTTTATATCATGGAGAAATCATCTCACATAACACAACAATCTACGGTGATTTATCTCATCCGCCATGCTGAAAAAGCAGCTGGTTTCCAAAATCCCGGCTTAACTCAGACTGGTTTAAACAGAGCCGAAAACTGGAGTAGGATATTTGCGGCGATTCCTTTTGACTTAATTTACAGCACTGATTATCTCAGAACGATTCAAACAGTTACTCCAACGGCCCTCAAGAACAATAAAGAAATAACTAAATACAGTTCAAGAGGAATCGAAATAGAAGCATTCAAACAAGAATGCAGCGGAAAAATAGTTTTAGTGGCCGGACACATGAATACCATTCCGGTTTTTGTTAACCGACTGATTAAAAACAGCATATATGAAGATATCGACGAAAATGATTTCGGAAATCTCTACATAGTCACAATCACCGGAGACAATATCACGCACCAATTGCTTAAATTACAGTAGTCGCTTGTACTTTCTTCAATTTGTTATTACATTTGCCATCCTATGCTAAAAACGGTCAACATACTTAATAAAAGAGCCAAATTCGATTATGAAATACTCGAAAAATACACGGCTGGAATTGTTTTGACCGGAACTGAAATAAAGTCCATCCGATTGGGTAAGGCAGGAATTGCCGAAAGTTTTTGTGAATTCCACGGGACGGAACTTTTCGTAATCAATTCGCACATAGAAGAATACCTTTACGGAACACATTACAACCACAAAGCAAAAAGCGAGCGGAAATTACTGCTGAACAAGCGTGAACTGAGAGGTCTTTTAAAGAGTGTTCAAAACAAAGGACTTACCATCATCCCGCTTCGTCTTTTTACCAATGAAAAAGGATTGGCGAAACTGGATATCGCGCTATGTCGCGGTAAAAAGAATTACGACAAACGCGACACCATTAAAGACCGTGATACAAAACGTGATTTGGACCGTGTAAAGAAATCCTTTTAACGTTAATTTTCAACACCTTACATTTTTTTTATAAAAATTTTCTTAACTTGGTATAAATCTTAATCAGACATGCCATGAAAAGATATTGGATTTTATTTTTGCTGGCTTCCCTTGCAAGTTGCAGCACTACAGACACGGTAATTGTTAACAGTTGGAAAGACCCCGAATCAAATGCCGCAAAAGAACAATTCAAAAAAGTAATGGTAGTCGCATTGGTAAAAGACGACAAAACCAGAAGGAACATAGAAAATACTATTGTCGACAACAATCCAATCTTCAAAAGTTCGTATGCTTTTTTAAATGGCGCTAAAGTTGATCTTACAAAAGAACAACGTTTAAGCATTCTCAAAAGTGAAAATTTTGACGGAGCTGTAACGATGCGATTAGTTGATCTGCAAAAAGAAACCACTTATGTGCCGGGAACCTATACCGGTATGTATTATGGAGGAATGGGAGACGTTTACAGCTCCATGTATGGTTATGGTTTTGATAATTGGTACGGTATGTATTCACCCTACTACTACACGCCGGGCTATTATCAGGAAAACACTTCCTACCTGATTGAAACAAATGTCTTTTCCTTAACACATAATAAATTAGTCTGGACCGGAACCACAAAATCAGTGAACATTACAGATCCTGAAACGACAACCAGAAATATTATGATCGAAGTGGTAAAGCAGATGGAAAAAGATGGTTTCTTAGATCCGAAAAGAAAATAATAAATAAACCTCATAAAAAAAGCCTGCCTGTTAGATATCAATTCAACGGGCAGGCTTTCAATATTTATTATATCTTAATTTTTATCTTCCAAAAGCGGTACAAAACGGAAATCTCCAAACTCGTGCTTTTCAAACTGGGTTTCGTTTATTCGGATAAGCAAGGTCATAACCTGCACATCTTCACCGACAGGAATTACCAAACGTCCGCCAATTTTCAATTGTGCCATCAGTGGTTGAGGAATGAACGGTGCGCCGGCGGTTACAATAATACCGTCAAAAGGAGCATAATCCGGCAAGCCTTTGTATCCGTCGCCAAAAGCCAGATGTTTTGGTCTGATACCTAATTTAGGCAACAATCTGGAAGTTGATTTGAATAATTCCGATTGTCTTTCAATGGAATAGACCTTCACTCCCATTGTGCACAGAACCGCCGTTTGATATCCGGAACCGGTACCGATTTCCAATACTTTATCGTCCTTTTTTACCTGAAGCAATTCTGTTTGAAACGCTACCGTATAAGGTTGTGAAATGGTTTGACCAGCTCCAATCGGAAATGGTTTATCCTGATACGCAAAATCTTCAAAACCGGAATCCAGAAATAAATGTCTCGGAATCTTTCTGATAGCTTCCAATACGGTTTTATCGGCAATACCTTTTTTTTCCAAAAGGCTTACCAACTGATTTCGAAGTCCTTGATGTCTGGCTAAATCTCTCACTTTTTCGGCTTATTTAATACCGTAAAATTAGGTTTTAAAACAATAAAAACAAAAGCAGAAACGTGAAACTTTCACCAAAAAAAAGAAACTTTAAACAAATAAATTATACTTTTGTTCACGCGAGGCTGAAAGCCTAACTGTTACGAAATAAAAAATAGATTTCTATGCTAAAAGTAGGCGTTTTAGGTGCGGGTCACCTTGGAAAAATACATTTACGATTACTCAAACAATCTGAAAAATATGAATTAGTAGGCTTTTACGATGAAAATCAGGAATACGCCGAAAAAATCGCTGCCGAATTTGGTTACAAACGCTTTGATACCATAGCAAAATTAATCCACGCCGTTGACGTCGTAGATATTGTAACTCCTACCCTTTCTCACTATAAATGTGCCAAAGTTGCCATCAAATCCGGTAAGCACGTTTTTATTGAAAAACCGATTTCAACTACAGTTGAGGAAGCCGAAGAAATCATCAGTTTAGCTAAAGAATACAATGTAAAAGGTCAGGTTGGTCACGTGGAGCGCTTCAATCCTGCTTTTAAAGCCGTGAAAGATAAAATTGAAAATCCAATGTTTATCGAAACGCACCGATTAGCGGAATTTAATCCCAGAGGTACCGATGTCCCCGTTGTTTTAGATTTAATGATACATGATATTGACGCGATTCTGAGTGTTGTAAATTCAAAAGTAAAAAGTATAAATGCCAGCGGAGTTGCCGTGATCAGTGATTCACCGGATATCTCCAATGCACGAATTGAATTCGAAAACGGTTGCGTGGCCAATATCACTTCCAGCCGAATTTCGATGAAGAACATGCGTAAATCACGTTTCTTCCAAAAAGACGCATATATATCGGTAGATTATCTTGATAAAGTATGTGAAGTCGTTAAGATGAAAGATGCACCGGAAGTTCCGGGTGATTTCGACATGATTTTACAGAATGCGGAAGGTGTTAAAAAACAGATTTATTATGATAATCCGTCGGTACACCAAAACAATGCCATCTTAGATGAATTGGAGACTTTCGCGGATGCCATAAATAACAACACAACTCCTGTCGTAACACTGGAACAGGCCACAGAAGCATTACGAGTAGCCTACCAGATTATTGACTGCATGGAAAAAAATTAATTAATCTTATAAATATTTAACTCTTACTATAATAATGAAAAACATAGCTGTAATCGGTTCGGGAACCATGGGCAACGGAATTGCTCACACTTTTGCACAATCAGGTTTCACCGTAAAATTGATTGATATTTCAGAAAAAGCTTTGGAAAAAGGAATGGCAACCATCGCTGCTAACCTTGACCGTATGGTTGCAAAAGGTTCTATTACAGAAGAAGATAAACACAAAACTATCGGAAACATTATCACTTACACGGATGTGAAAGATGGTGTAGTTGGTTGTGATTTAGTAGTTGAGGCCGCAACAGAAAATGTTACCTTAAAACTGAACATCTTCAAACAATTAAGCGAAGTTTGCGATCATAACGTAATTTTAGCTACCAATACATCTTCAATTTCAATCACTCAAATTGCTGCACAGGTAGTTCATCCTGAAAGAGTTATCGGAATGCACTTTATGAATCCGGTGCCAATCATGAAATTGGTTGAAATCATCCGTGGATACAACACTTCTGATGAAGTTACTAAAATCATTATGGATTTATCAGTTAAATTAGGAAAAACACCAACCGAAGTAAATGATTACCCAGGTTTCGTTGCTAACCGTATTTTAATGCCGATGATCAATGAATCCATCGAAACATTATACAATGGTGTAGCCGGTGTTCAGGAAATTGATACGGTTATGAAATTAGGAATGGCACATCCAATGGGACCATTACAATTAGCTGACTTTATAGGACTTGACGTATGTTTATCAATCTTAAACGTAATGTACGACGGTTTCAAAAATCCTAAATATGCTCCGTGTCCGTTATTAGTGAATATGGTAATGGCAGGAAAACTTGGAGTAAAATCAGGTGAAGGTTTCTACGATTATTCAGAAAGCAAAAAAGCAGAAAAAGTTTCTAAACAATTTGCATAAAAAGTAATAAGGGAGAAGGGAAAAGGGGAAAGTCTGGAGAAAACCATACGTTATTTCCCCCTTTTCCCTAATCACTTATCCCTCTAAAAATGGCCAAAATAATTCCTTTTAAAGCGGTTCGTCCCACACCTGATAAAGTCAGCCTTGTTACTTCGCGTTCCTATGACGATTACGGAGCAGCAGAATTGGCTTCACATCTGGAGTTCAACCCGTTTTCATTCCTGCACATCCTTAATCCTGCTTATATCAACCAACAAAAATTAGGTTGGGAAAAGCGGTTTAAAATGGTAGAACATAAATATCAGGATTTTAAAAGCGAAGGGATTTTGATCAAGGAAGAAAGTCCTGCATTTTATCTGTATGAAATTCATTCAAATAAACATACTTTTACAGGAATTTTAGCAGGAGCCTCTGTTGAAGATTACCAAAAAAACATCATCAGAAAACACGAAGACACTTTACAGTACCGTGTGGATTTGTTTAAGGATTATTTGCACGAAACCGGTTTTAATACCGAGCCTGTTTTAATTACCTATCATGACAATCCTACGCTTTCTGAGTGGATTTCAAACAAGAAAAAGTCACAGCCAGTTTACGAGTTTTCAACTACCAATAAAGAAAGACACATTCTTTGGTCGATTTCGGAAACCTCGGAAATAGAATGGCTGGAAAAACAGTTTTCGGAAATCGGTAATCTGTACATTGCTGACGGGCATCACCGTTCTGCTTCATCTGAATTACTGTATGAAGAAAACAAAGCTTCCGGGAACGAAAACCTGAATTATTTCATGAGTTTCCTTATTCCGGATTCGAATGTCAAAATCTACGAATACAACCGTATCGTGAGTGATTTAAACGGTTATTCAAAAGAGGATTTCATCAAAAAAATATCCGAGAAATTCGTTATCAAAAGTAAAAAACAGGAATTGTGGAAACCGAAACATAAATTTGAATTCGGAATGTACCTTGATGACGAATTTTATGCTTTACGATTAAAAGAAGAGCTGTTTTCTTTTAAAAATGTTTTGGAACGTTTAGATGCGCAAATTTTATACGATACGATTCTGAATCCGGTTTTAGGCATCAGTGATTTGCGAACCGATGAACGTATTGCCTATATTCCCGGAACAAAATCGATTACTTCTATTAAAGATCTTGTTGATAATGGCGAATATAAAGTAGGTTTTATGCTCTACCCTATTGACATTGAAGAAATTAAAGCCATCGCCGATCTTAACATGATCATGCCGCCAAAAAGCACTTACATTGAACCTAAGTTCCGAAGTGGTTTGGTAGTATATGAACTGTAGGTTCAGAAAATAGAACAAAGAGGTAAGAACAAAGATTTTCACTACTTTGTCATTCCAAAAAACCTAAAATAAAGTCAGAATGTCAATAACACAAAACCTTCAGCAGATAAAATCCGAATTACCTGAAAACGTAACATTGGTTGCCGTTTCCAAAACGAAACCCGTTAGCGATTTGATGGAAGCCTATAATGCGGGACAACGTATTTTTGGTGAGAACAAAATTCAGGAAATGACTGAAAAATGGCAAGAAATGCCAAAAGACATTCAGTGGCACATGATTGGACATGTTCAGTCGAATAAGGTAAAATATATGGTTCCTTATGTGAAGCTGATCCATGGTGTGGACAGCCTAAAACTTCTGAAAGAAATTGACAGACAAGCAGTGCGTTGGCGCAAAACCATTAATTGTTTATTGCAGGTATACATCGCTGAAGAGGAAACAAAATTTGGGTTTGATGAAAAAGAGCTTGATGATTTACTAACTTCTGAAGAATACAAATCATTTAAAAATATAAATGTTGTCGGGCTGATGGGGATGGCTACCTTTACTGAAAACCAAGCACAGATAACAAAAGAATTTCAACATTTGAAAGCTGTTTTTGACCGACTGAAGACCACCAATCCGCAATTCGAGGTTCTTTCGATGGGAATGTCCGGCGATTATCAGTCAGCAATTGACTGTGGCAGTACAATGGTTCGGATTGGAAGTAGTATATTTGGGAGCAGATAGAAGAAAAAGGGACAAGGAAAAAGGGAGAAGAACGATATCTTGAACCAAACATTGATTACTGAACACTGATTACTAAAAACTGAACACTGAATTTTGTACGCAATTCTCGACATAGAAACTACAGGAGGCCAATACAACGAAGAGGGAATTACCGAAATTGCCGTCTATCGCTTTGATGGTCATGAGATTGTGGATCAGTTCATCAGTTTGGTCAATCCGGAAATTCCGATTCAGCCTTTTGTGGTGAAACTTACCGGAATTAATAATGCTATGCTGCGTTCGGCACCAAAGTTTTTTGAAGTAGCCAAACGTATTATTGAAATAACAGACGGATGCATCATTGTCGCTCACAACGCTTCTTTTGATTACCGTATCCTTCGTACAGAATTTCGTCGTTTGGGCTATGACTTTAGTAAACCGACGCTTTGCACCGTAGAACTTTCAAAAAAATTGCTTCCCGGCCATCATTCCTATAGTTTAGGGAAATTGGTACGAGCTTTAGGAATACCAATGGCCGACAGACACCGCGCTACAGGCGACGCCATGGCTACCGTTAAACTTTTCAAGATGCTTTTATCTAAAGACTTAGAGAAAGAGATTGTGAAGAGTTACATTAAAACCGAAGTAAAATCCGGAATATCTCCAAAATTACTCGACATCATCGACGGAGTTCCTTCCAAAACAGGAATTTATTACATCCATCGGGAAGACGGAACGATCATCTATATCGGGAAGAGCAAAAATATCAAAAAGAGGGTCAATCAGCATTTTACGAGAACCGATCGCAAAGCCAAGAAACTTCAAAATGAGGTCTTTGCCGTAACTTTCGAAGAAACCGGAAGTGAATTGATCGCGCTTCTGAAAGAAAGTGAGGAAATCAAAGTAAACCGACCTCCTTATAACAGATCGCAACGAAAAACCATTTTCCCGTTTGCTTTATATGCTGAAAAAAACAAGGAGGGTTACATTGCTTTGCATGTACAGAAAACCGATGGCAGAAAAAAGGAAATCACTTCTTTTGCCACCTTGATTGAAGGGAAATCGTTATTACATAAAATTACGGAAGAGAATAATCTTTGCCAGAAAATAAACGGTTTATACGACAGTAAAAAAAGCTGTTTCCAGTATAATTTGAAGCAATGCAACGGTGCTTGTATCGGAGAAGAATCTCCTGCAGAATACAACAAACGTGTTACTCATTTTATAGAGAACAACCAGCTGCACAACCAAAATATGATAATTGTAGATCAGGGACGAAACGTGAACGAACGAAGCGCCGTACTGATTGAAAACGGAGTCTATAAAGGCTATTGTTTTTATGATTTGAATTATCAGATCAACAATATCGACATCCTTAAAAACATCATCATCCCGATGGATAACAACCGGGATTCGAGAAACATCATTCTGAATTACGTCCGTAAAAAGAAAGTTATTAAAATTGTCAGGTTTTAATTAACTTTAATGTATCTTTTTTACGTACCATGAAAAAAATTAAATCTGAATACGAGGTTCTTCGGCAGAGAATTTACATCATAGTTTATGGTTCAAATACTGTTGCAGGTCGTCTTTTCGATATAGTTTTACTGGGCGTTATTCTTCTGAGCGTCTTATTGGTTATGTTGGAATCGGTGGAACATTTGGATGAAAAATACCATTCCACTATAATTGTACTGGAATGGATCATTACAGTCACCTTCACTTTAGAGTACGTGCTACGGATTATTTGCAACAAAAAACCATTTACTTATATTTTCAGTTTTTACGGTATAGTCGATTTCATTTCGATTCTGCCGATGTATATGTCTTTTTTCATTCCGGGCTCCCGAATATTGTCCGTAATCAGGGCGTTGCGTTTGCTTCGTTTGTTTGGGATATTGAATTTAGTTCACTTTACAGGTCAGGAATCACAATTAAAACTAGCCATAAAAGCCAGCCGTTCAAAAATTATCGTGTTTGTCTACTTTGTCTTAATTGTTTCCATATTACTGGGTGCCATCATGTATGTTGTGGAAGGAAAAGAAAGTGGTTTTACCAGTATCCCTACCAGCATCTATTGGTGTATTGTTACCCTAACAACAGTTGGCTACGGAGATATAGCGCCAGTTACCATACCCGGACAAATTATAGCTTCCTGCATTATGATTTTAGGTTACGGAATTATTGCCGTACCGACAGGAATCGTAACAGCCGAATTTGCAGCTGCTAAAAGAAATCAGAAATCCATACAAAACGCCAAAAAATGCCCATCCTGCGCAACAATAGTTACTGTTGAAGACGCGAAATATTGCTATCATTGCGGCGAAAAATTAGACAATGAATAATTACCTAATCACCATTATTGGCCCGACAGCTATTGGAAAGACGGCTTTAAGCATAAAACTTGCACAGCATTTTGGCTGTGACATCATTTCCTGCGACAGCAGACAGTTTTTTAAAGAAATGACTATTGGAACCGCCGTTCCCGATAAAGAAGAATTAGCAGCGGCTCAGCATTATTTTATTCAGAATAAATCGGTTTTTGAATCGTATTCCGTTGGTGATTTTGAAATTGAAGCATTGGACAAACTGGACGAACTTTTTAAAGAAAACAATATTCAGATTATGGTGGGCGGATCAGGATTATATGTTGATGCCGTACTTAAAGGTTTTGATGATTTTCCGGATATTGAACCTTCTGTTCGCGAAGAGATCAACGCCAAATATGATGCCTTAGGCATTAACTATCTTCAGGATTCTTTAAAAAATCTAGATTCTGAATACTACAGCAAAATACTTTCCGAAAATCCACAGACGTTACAAAACCCGCAGCGAATGAAACGCTTTGTGGAAGTTTGTATCGGAAGCGGTCAACCTTATTCTTCTTTCATCGGAAAAAGGAAAAACACACGAAACTTTACTCCGATTATAATTGGACTCGAAGCCGAAAGGGAAAAAATGTATGACCGCATTAACCTTCGAGTGGATTTAATGATGCAAAAAGGTTTGCTGGAAGAAGCACAGGCTTTATATCCGAACAAACAATTAAACGCATTGCAAACAGTTGGGTACAGAGAATTGTTCGATTATTTCGACGGAAAAACAACGTTGGATTTTGCGATAGAAGAAATAAAGAAAAACACCCGACGCTTTGCCAAAAGACAGATTACCTGGTTTAAGCGCACCGAAAATGCGAAGTGGTTTGATTATCAAACAGATTTTTCGGAAATCACTAACTTTGTAGAGCAATCAATAGAGAAAAGATAATAGAGAAAAGATAATAGAGAAAAGATAATAGAGGATAGAGAAAAGATAGAAGCACATATATTTTAATCTCTATTGTCTATATTCTATGTTCTATGCTCTACGACACACTCATAACTAACAACTCATAAAAATGCCAATTTCACCCGACTTCACTTCAGTATACTCACACGAATGGGACATTAACTTTACCCTTTGTGCACCAAATGCTTATTTGAAATATGTGGATTTGTGCAATTTATTACAACTTACGGCTGCGGAGCATTCCATTTTGGGAGGGCTGAGTTTTAACGATATGCAAGAGCATCATCAGGCTTGGGTGTTGAGTAGAATTCGCGTTGAAATAGATGCACTACCGAAATGGCAGGATAAAGTCACCGTAAAGACTTGGATTGAAAATCTGGAAGGTTCCCGATCGATACGTAATATTGAAATGTATCTTGACGGAAAGAAAATTGTGGGAGCTACGACCTATTGGGCTGTTTTCAATACGCAACTTCGTAAAGCGGAACCTTTGGCATTACCACACGAACACTTTGAAAAATACGCCGACCGAAAAGCTACAGGTCAAAGTTTTTCCCGAATCAATATTTTACAGGAAACAACAAAAATTGGTGAGCGTAAGGTCGTTTTATCCGATCTGGACATCGTAAACCACGTGAACAATACCAAATATCTGGAATGGTGTCTGGATACAATCGATCCTAAAACGATCCTGAAACAGGAAATAAAAAGTCTGGAGATGAACTTTCTTCGGGAATTGAACCTTGCAGATCAGGTGGAAATCCATGCTAAGGAAGATCACAGTTATTTTACGGTTACCAAAGAGGATAAGGTTTGTTTTGCTTTGGTTTTGGAAAAGAGATAAGCGAATTTCATCGCAGACTTCTTTTGAAAGTGATTGCCTAACCCGGAGTGCAGCGGAAAGCATTTTTGAATAAAAAAATTAGAAGTTGCCGAAGAAAAAAAGCGACCAGCGGAAGCTCTTTTTGCTTTGTGGAACTCTTTTTTTTATTAAAAATCTTGGAGTGCAAAGCCGGAACAGTTACCAATAAAAAAGCCCCGATTTCTCAGAGCTTCTTTCCAATAATATAATTAATCCTTATCAATTTATTCGGCTGCTTTTCCTTTTATGACTAAACGGAAACCTTCTCCGTGAATATTCAAAATCTCAACATCTTCGTCCTGTTTCAAATACTTACGCAATTTGGCAATATATACATCCATACTTCTGGAAGTAAAATAGTTGTCATCTCTCCAGATTTTTGTCAACGCTAACTCACGCGGCATCAGGTCATTTTCATGCAATGCAAGCATTTTAAGCAATTCATTTTCCTTAGGCGATAGTTTGATTGCTTCTTCACCCGGGAACGTTAAGAAACGAAGTTTTGAATTCAGGTGGAATTTACCGATTTCGAATTCAAAACGTGTATTGTCAGTTTTTGTTTCAGAAGCTTTACGCATGATGATCGCTTTGATCTTCATCAGTAATACTTCCGAATCAAATGGTTTGTTTAAATAATCGTCTGCACCTACTTTATATCCTTTCAACACATCCTCTTTCATAGATTTTGCTGTAAGGAAAATGATAGGCACTTCTTTATTTTTTTCACGAATCTCACGGGCTAAAGTATAACCGTCTTTGTAAGGCATCATGACATCAAGAATACACAAATCGTAATTGTCCTTCTTGAACTTTTCGAAACCTTCCATTCCGTTTTTGGCCAGGGTAACATCAAAATCATTTATGATCAAATAATCTTTCAGTACAGCTCCGAAATTTGGATCGTCTTCTACTAGTAGAATTTTTTTGTTAGTTGCATCCATATTTTTTAATTTATTAAAGGCACTTTAATTGTGAAGGTACTTCCCTTCCCTTTTTCACTTTCTACAAAAATCTGGCCATTGTGATCTTCTACAATTCTTTTGACATAGGCCAGTCCTAAACCGTGTCCCTTTACATTATGTAAATCACCGGTATGTTCCCTGTAAAATTTTTCAAATATTCTTTTTTGGGCCACTTTGCTCATTCCGGAGCCCTGATCTTTTACTTTTATCAAGATAAAATCTTTCACATTTTCCGTTGAAACCTCTATTACCGGGGCCTCGGGAGAATATTTTATGGCATTATCCAGAATGTTAACCATTACGTTGGTGAAGTGAACATCATTCAGCAGAATGGTGTTTCTTTTCGCCTGAAGGTTGTTGATGATCATACCTCCGCGATCTTCCACTATCAGGTTAACGTGCTCTATGGCGTCTTCTATAATCTCATGAACGTTTGTTGGTTCTTTGCTAATTTCTAATTCCCTACGCTCCAGTTTTGAAATCCTAAGAACGTTTTCCACCTGTGCATGCATTCGTTTGTTTTCGTCCCGGATCATCTGCAGGTATCGTTCTACTTTTTCCCTGTCTTCAATGATTTTTGGGTTTTTAATCGCATCTAAAGCAAGATTTATAGTTGCAATAGGTGTTTTAAACTCATGCGTCATATTGTTGATGAAATCGGTCTTAATTTCCGAAATCTGCTTTTGTCTTATCAGCTGGTTCAGCGCACTGAAATACGCGACTATGATTACTAACGTAAAAATCAGTGATAATGATGTAATGCCTACTAAAGAAGAGAACAGGAATTTTCTTTTTTGGGGAAAACTCACCATCAACTCATACTTATTTTCGTTGTCATTATCGGTAAAGACCGGGATTCCATAGGTTGATTTCTTCTCGTAATCAAAGTCCTCCGATCTCACTTTGGTTGCCAGACCGTTGCTGTAAATCCCAAATTCGAAAGGCGTTTTTACTCCGTATTGTCTTAACTCATTTGCCAGCATGGCATTCAGGCGTTCTTTTGAAATCCGCTCTTGTATGGGTTTTAAATCAACAAGATCTTTAAACATGATTTCAAACTGCGCTTTGTCCAGGATATCCAGACTTCCGGACTTTTCTACTGTGATATCCGGCGTGTTGGATTTCTGCATCCCTGAATTATCAATAATGTTACCGTTGTAAATTTCAGTTTTTCGCTTGGCCACAAAACTTTTTAACGGTACGGAATCAGAATTTTTATCAAAGAACGAACGGTTTAAACTGTAATCTTCTGAAATGATCGTATTGGAATAAATGATCTGCTCATTTGTCTTCGGATCGCGTTCCACAAAGAAGTATTCCTTTAACTCACTTTGCTTGGGCGCCCTTCCGGTACTATCTTTCAGTTTATTGTATGTTCTGTAAAACTCAAAAGCCTCCTGCTGCTGCAGTTTGTCGGCTACATTTCCTATAACCTGCTGTACATGAAACTTGAATTGCTCTTCATTATTTTTGTAAGAAGTGTCAATCCAATACAACTGTACGAGGATTATCCCAATAAGAGATAAACTCATCAACACAACAAGTAATCGGAAACGCGTTTTATTCATCAAAACAAAATTAACATTTTAACATTTAGACCTTAAAAATATTAACCAAAGATTAACATCTGCTTAAGTTTTTACATTTTATTCAATTCTTTAAGAATTTCTCTGACATTTTTCTGAACTTGTTCAATATCTGTGTTTTGAATAATGTAATCTGATAATGGAATCTTTTTCTCGTCTGACCATTGGTTTGCCATTCGATCCATAACCTGTTCTTTCGTCACCTTATCTCGATCCATGACTCTTTTGATTCTGATCTCTTCCGGAGCGGTAACCAGAATGATTTTATCACAATCCCGATAGCTTCCGCTTTCAAAGAGAATCGCTGCTTCTTTAATGACAAAAGGTTCCTGTTTATGGTCTTCCACCCAGGAAAGGAAATGGTTCCTCACAACGGGATGAACGATGCTGTTTAATTTTTCGAGTTGTTGCGGTGCCGAAAAAACGATATCAGCAATCTTTTTTTTGTCTAATTTTTTGTCTTTACTAATAGTTTCCTCAAAGACCGACTGGATTTTGTTTATCATTTCGGGTGTGTCCATCAGTTTTTTAGCTTCATCATCAGCTATGTAAACCGAAACCCCCAATTCTCTGAAATAACCTGCTACTGTAGATTTTCCACTTCCAATCCCGCCTGTGAGTCCTATTATACGTGTCATATTATTTTTTAAAAAACAATTCCGGGAACGCCATTTCAGGTTGCTGTTTTTTGATCTTTATTTTGATGAAAGACTGCAAAAAACCAATCCCATATCCTACAAACTGAAATATTGCCGCAAAAACCGATAAAAAACCAATCCACGGATTCATATTCTCCGTTGCTCCTATCCAGAACAATAGAATAAAATAAGCGGCATAGATCTTAATCGGAATTGAAAATCCGAAAACCATTAAAATCACGGAGGCTATAAATCCGAACAAAAAAAGTGTCGGGAACCAAAATGTGATTTTACTGTGCTTTGGATACCATGAATCCAATATAGGTCTTGCTTTTCCGAATTTATTTACTTGTTTATAGAATTTCCCAAAATCGATTCTGCGCTTGTGAAACACATAGGAATCTTTAAAAAGTTTGGTTTTAAAACCTAATTTCCAAAGGCGGATCGACAGATCCGGATCTTCACCCGGATGAATGTTTCCGAAACCTCCCGAAGCCTCAAATGCTTTTTTGGACAACCCCATATTAAAACTTCGCGGCTGGAATTTCCCCATCTTTTCAGATCCTCCGCGGACTCCTCCGGTAGTTAAAAAAGACGTCATTGTAAAATTGATAGCCTTTTGAACAGACGAAAAGGACTCCAATGCATTATCAGGTCCGCCAAAACAATCCACGAAGTCTTTTTTAAGATTTTTATCGACTGAACTGAGATAATTTTCGGGTAAAATACAGTCAGAATCCAGGATGAGAAAATAACTTCCCATAGCTTGTTTCATTCCGAAATTTCTGGAATCGCCAGGCCCTGAATTAGGTTTATTGAAATAGGAGATAAATAATTTACCTTCATACTTCTTCACTACATCGTGACACGGGATAGTAGATCCGTCCTCAACAATAACTACCTCATAATCTTCATGATAATCTTGCTCTGCTAAACTTTTCAGCAGTTCCTCAACTTCATCAGGTCGGTTGTAAACCGGAATAATAAACGAAAAATACATTACTGCAACTAAATTTTAACAAAGATAATGCTATAAAAAGAAAAAGCCGCTTCGAAGAGCGGCTTTTTAAAACATTTAACCGTATTTGTTATTGCTTTATAACTTTTATAGCTTTCGTTAAACCATCAGCTGTTACTTTAACAATATAGTTTCCTGAATTCAAATTTGACATATCAATTTGTCCTTGTGCCACGTTTAATGTTTTGACCATAACTTTTTGCCCCAACATATTGTAAATCTCTACTGAAGAAATTTCTGAAGAGTAAGACAAATTTAATACATCTTTTACCGGGTTTGGATATACATTTAAACCTGACATATTAAAATCCTGATTACCTAAAACAAGATGTGCAGTTACTGCTAATCTGGAAGGATTGGTTCTACTTTCACAACCGGCCGAATTGGTTTGGGAAGCGTAATAGGTCACACCATCAACCAATGGGGTCGAATTTAGCAACAAATCATTTCCGGTAGCCGAACCATACCATTTGATATTTGTTCCGACAAGCTCAATATTTGCTAATGTTTCTCCGCTTGTAAAAGTCTGATTGGCTTCCCCAGAAGGAGGCAATGGATTTGGACTTATTAGCAAATCAAAATTTTTAATAAAATAACATCCGGTAATAAGGTTTTCAGTTGCAGCATAGATAGTCTGATTACCTGAACTCAAGAAAGCTTGAGGAACAGTTATCGGATTCGAAAAATTTTCTGCATCTGATTGAGTTCGATAATAAGTTATCAGATACTCCGCCGGATTTAAAGCGCCTAATATAATTGCATTATTGGTAGTTAAATCAAAAGAAACCGGATTAGATTGTGAACCACAAATCACAATATCGTTAGGTTCCTGAATTTGCGGTCCAACGGTTGCTGTAACTGAGTCTGAAAAATTCTGCAATACCCCATTACACAATGGATATGAAACTGTAGCTGTATACTGCTCCGTAGAAGTTGGACAAATAGTTGTCGGATTACCTGATGCATAAGGATTTCCATTTTTTAACCATGAAATTGTTGGCGTGATAGTATTTCCGTTTGGAGTAAAACGCCAGGCTTCATTAGTTGCCGACCACGTCCCCAGATTTCTTCCGGGAGGAAAAGATGCAACGGTTCCGTCTTGATTTTGAATTCCAATCAGACCATTACCATTAGACCATGTAGTACAAGAAACTCTCCTATTTACATAAACTTCTATCACATTCGTAGTTTCGTATAATACGATTTGTGATGTTTGTGCACCGACATTACTATCGGAACTACATCCATATTGTGCAACCTGGCTAAAATTTAAAACAAAAGCCCTGTTTGGAAAAGTACCTATCGTAAAATAGTTTATTACCGGATTAGCAAAAGAATTGAATACATTAGGATTTAAATCCTGAAAAACTCCATTAATTGAGTTCTTAAATGGGGCTCCAGCTCCGGAATAGGGTAATGGTCCCGATGCTACCCAAGTACTGCCCGTGTCTGGAGAATACAATCCTCCTGCGGTTATTCCTGCTACACTAAAAGTGATTGCACCATTTGTTGAAATTAAAACTTTATTATAAACCTGTCCATAAAAACAAAAATTAAAATCCTGGGGAGTTGATCCTTTTAAATCAATAACACCTGACCATCTGTCATCAATATTCAAATTCGTTTGACTACCATTAGTTGATCCAAAAGGAGGGTTGAATGGTATGCTGCTAACCTGATATGAGGTAGATTCTTTTATATTCGGATAAACCACACGTAAAGGTGCACAATCACCGGGATTACAGGCTATCTCAGGCGCCAGTACAAGCACGTGTATATCTTGAGCAAATGAGCATATCCCTAATAAAAGCAGGGGTAATAAAAAGTATTTTTTCTTCATTTTTATTTTTTTGCAAATGTAAAAAAAAAGGAACCACTTTCGTAGTTCCTTTTGTAAGAAAAAAATTCAATATTTATTGTTTTACAACTTTAATAGCTTTGGTTAAACCATCAGCCGTTACTTTAACAATATAGTTTCCTGAATTCAAATTTGACATATCGATTTGTCCTTGTGCAACGTTTAATGTTTTAACCATTACTTTTTGCCCCAACATATTGTAAATCTCTACTGAAGAAATTTCTGTTGAGTATGACAGGTTCAACACGTCCTTTACAGGGTTTGGATATGCTTTGAAAGAAGTAACATCAAAAGAACCAGTACTTAATGAAGCATCATATGCCGAAATCTGATAAGTAATTGGCGCACCGCCTCCGTATCTCCACGTATTTACATAAACGGTTTCTCCCGGTGTTCTTGTTAAGTTTACCATTGAATAATTACCGTCTGAACTATCATCATCATCGCACTCGATCAAAGTCAAACTACCACAAGTCCCTGAATAAACAGCCATTCCACTATCATAGTTTCCTGTACCGTCATTGTTTGTTTCCACGGTTAAAGTTCCTGATGCCGGAATAGTCACTTGATACCAAACATCATTTCCTGTGAACGAAGCACAACCTGGTGCCGGTGGATTAGAGTTAGTAGCCCCTGTTAATGATACAGGTTGTGGATTAATTGAGAAAACACCGCCAGGAGTAAGTACAGTTGCAGTACCACAATTATCATTTGTCGGTGGAGTTGCTAATGTAGTAAAAGTAACCGTTGACCAGATACTGTATGTAGGGCCTGCACAAACCGTTCTTACGTGGAAATAGTACGTAGTAGAAGGCGCTAATGAAGTTGCATTATAAGAATTTGTTGCAATAGCAGTACCTGAACCAGCCGGATCTGTAGCCACCTGATCTAAAACATACTGATAATTACCTGTAGTAACATTCCATGCCATATTAGCTGCAGAACTGTTTACACCGTTTGCTGTCAACCCAGTAGGCTCAACACATGCCGGAGTCAATCTTAATTGAAAGTTATCGATTGAGAAATCTATATCCGCCGATCCGTCTGCAGTTCCTTCAACTGCTCTGAATGCAAAACGAACATTTTGTCCTGCATAAGCATCTAAATCAATGATATTTGTACTTCCTAAATTTGAAGGTACGTTCGTATCGTTGTAAGTATAAAGAACTGTCCAGTTATTAGTTGATGTAGAAACTAAAACCTGAACAAAATCATCTGATTCCCAAGCAGTAGACGGTGCATTAGTTGAAGCATATTGGTTTGCCGCTGCATCAAACTTAAGTTCATATCCTGTAGCCGGAATATTGTATACCGGAGAAATTACCCAGTCATTTGCACTCGCAAGATAAAGATTGTATTTGATGGCTCCTGTAGTTCCGTTGTTAGCAAATCCGTCAGCGTTCCATGAGCTGTTTCCGAAAGTTGCCGGTCCGGCACCTAAATCACCATTATCAGCTTCCTGCCAGCATCCCGGAAGGTAAACTCCGAAATCTTCTGCAGTCGGCGCGGTTATTGAACCACAAGTTGTAAATGATGATTCAGTACATCCTGTTGCATTACCTATCGCATTATAAGGAACAACAGTTACGTAGTACGTAGCGCCTGCTGTTAAAGCTCCTAAATCATAAGTCAACACATTGCCAACGTCCTGCATGTTCAGCACATTTGTAGCACCAGGTGAAGTTCCTACTTTCAATTTATAACCTGAAGGACCGCCCGGAGCTGCTGTCCATGAAATTTGTGAATTCATTACGCTTACTGCAGCGTTCGCCGGACTAGCCAAAACAGTACAACTTGGTACTGCTATCGGTGTAAAAGTAACTTCCACGTCAATTGTCATTGTTATGTAATCCGAATAAGCATCATCATCATGTGAAGTGATTGTCACCGAAGAAAAACCTGTAATGTCAACATTGTTGAAATCTGCACCACATCCTGCCATTGCAGCACCACCACTTATTGACAAATCAAAGCCAAACCAGCTGGAAGCATCGGTAGAACAAAAACCGGAACTTAAACTTGCGCGAGGGTTCTTTAATTTCATGCTGGTTACCGCACCTGCTCCCTGACAAGTAACATCGGCGGCGTTAATGGTCAATACTGTGGGGTCATCATCGTACCCGGTCACAGTAAACGTCTGTGTACAAGTTGATTGCGCGAACGCCGGCAACCCGAACAAAAAAAGTAAAAATAAAAATGTAATTTTTTTCATATAAGTATTTGGTTAGTTATTTACCAAAAGTATGTTTTTTTTCACAAAAACGCGATTATATAACTTTTTTCAACAAAAAAATTATTAACATTTTTTCAACAAAACGTTCTAAATACTGTTTAAATCATCAAAATATCCGCAAAACACCCATATTATTCAGAAAAATACAATGCAGATTCTTAACAACGAAGTAGTATAACAAAAAAGAGCCGTCTTTTCGGACAGCTCTTTTTTGTTAAAAGTTAAAATTTAACTATTGTTTTATAACTTTTATTGTTTTGGTTAAACCGTCAGCAGTGACTTTTACAATGTAATTACCGGCGTTCAGATTTGACATATCAATTTGTCCCTCAGCGACGTTTATTGTTTTAGCCAGTACTTTTTGACCTAGCATGTTATAAACCTCTACTGATGAAATATTGGCTGAATAAGATAAATTCAACATATTTCTAACGGGGTTCGGATAAGCTTTAAAGGATGCAGTGTCAAACGATCCGGTGCTCAATGAAGCATCATAAGCTGAAATTTTGAATGTACCAATTGTACCTCCTCCATATTCCCAAACGTTTACATACACTATTTCGCCCGCAGTCCTTCCGGTTAAGGAAATTCTGGAGAAGTTACCGTCAGTGCTTGAATCATCATCACAAGACACTAAAGTCAGTCCCGCACAAGTTCCGCTATAAACAGCCATACCTGTATCGGTTAAAGCACTTCCCCCTGCTGTATCGTTATTAGTTTCAAGAGTTAAAGTACCGGAAGCCGGAATAGCTACAGAATACCAAACATCACCACCTGCAAAGCTCGCACATCCAGGTGCCGGAGGATTAGAATTGGTAGCTCCTAAATTTGTTCCTACCACAGGATTATCGGTGAAAACACCACCCGGAGTCAATGTAGTTGCCGTAGCGCAATTATCATTTGCCGGCGGAGTCGCCAATGTGGTAAAAGAAATTGTTGACCAAGTACTGTAAGTCGGACCTGCACAAACAGTTCTTACGTGGAAATAGTAAGTTGTAGATTGAGTTAATGGAGTAGCATTATACGTTTCTGCCGACAATGTAGTTCCCGCACCTGCAGGATCAGTAGCCACAGTATCCAAAACATATTGATAGTTTCCATTAGTTGCCGTCCATGAAATATCTGCTGAATTACTGGTAACATTGCTCGCTACCAATCCACCAGGACTAGGACATGCAGGTGTTAATTCTAATTTCATATCATCCAAAGCAACATACCACGGTCCTGAACTAGGCTGGTTAACTCTGATTCCAAAATAATAAGTACCTGTAGAAGAAGGCACGAAAGTACGTTTCACTTCAGCATAAGGCTGAATTGCGATTGTACCTGATCCCGGAACGTTGTAGGTTGCTCCTAATTGTGTCGCTCCTACGGAATTTGGTGTAGTATTGTAGAACATGTCCACAACCCATCCTGTACCACCATCACCTTGTACATAAGATGAAAAATCGTAAGAAGTACCGGCAGTTAAGTTAAAACCTACTGTCCAGATATATTCGTTAGTCGCAGACCAAGCATCTCTTAAATAATTAGCGCCTGATCTTGGTGTATTATAAGTTGTCGCATTTGATGTTGACCAATCTCCATTTTCTTTTAACCAACAGCTTGGGAAATTTGTAGTTCCCAAAGTGGTTAAACCATCGAAGTTTTCAGTCCAAGGCAATGAGGTAACTGCACCACAAGAAACAATTGACGAAACACTTGAATAACCGAAAAGTCCAGAAGCAGTACAGGTAATTTTCATTCTGTATTGAATCGGAGTTCCGGCATATACCGGTGGTGTATATATTAAAGTAGTAGCTCCTGTTCCTCCAGTTGCATTAGCCCAGTTTGAACCACCATCAGTAGATTCCTCCCATTGGTATGTTAAACCGGATGCTCCCGAAGTCTGTCCTGTAATCGAAATAGCTGCTGCTGCCTGCGAAGGTGATAAGGTTTGCGATACAGGAGCCGCAGTTCCTCCAACCGGTGTTCCTGAACATGGTGCCGGTGGCGTAAATGAAAATATCTGTCCTGTTGCGGGTTTCGTGTTAATATTAGTTGTGGAAGTTGAACTACTTACAGCCGGAGTACCAACGTTTGTAACATTCAAGTAACTTCCCGCTCCGGATCCGATAGCTGAACCGATACCAATCGATGCAGAACCACTAGCCACAGCTGTAGCTTCTTGTCTGTACACAAATTCAATAACACCTGTAGTTTCATACAATTTCACCTGAAAACTGATAACCGGTGTTGTTGATCCATAATTCCACTCCCAGTTTCTCCATTCCACAGTCAGAACCTGATTTGGAGCAGTTCCTGTCAGCTCATAAGATGCTACGGATACGTCTCCGGTTGTTCTTCCGTCCATATCATCCCATAAAGGAGCAATAATTGGTCGTGAAGTCGCATTAGCCGTTGAAAAATCGTTTCCTGTCAAAGAAGAGGTTCCGGTCATATTCAAACTGATAAAACCATTGGAACTCATTTTGAACTGTGTGTAAGTAACGCCTTCATATACAAAGTTGAACCCAATGTTTTGAGCCGGACTCATATAGGTGTCGGCTTTTACAAGTGGTAACAGAGTAGCAGAACCGCTATTATCTGTATAAGTACCGGTGCTACTTGCAAAAGAATAGCTTGAAGCTGATTGCGCGTACCCTCCAGTCACAAAAATCACCATTAAAGTGATAAGAAAAGTAATTTTTTTCATGGTTTGTCTTTTAATTTTTGAACTATAAATATAACACAAACGACGTCATATGTCATAAAAAACCCGACCAAAAACACAAAAGAAAAGACAAACGTTACTTATTAAACACATTTCTAAAGATTTTACTTATAATTACCTTTCGTACATCTTTTTTCTGTTATAATACCATCATAACTCCTCCTTTAAAAACACCACAAACAAAGATAAAATCATAGGTTTTTATAACAGCTAAGCACCTGTAATTGTTACATAATTTCATTCGTGTCTTTAATAAAGATGCAGAACGACCGAACGATAATCATTTTTCTTCTGCAACAAAAAAAAAAGCATAAAAAAAACTCACGACAAGCGTGAGTTTTTTTATTGAAAATATTTTTTCTTATGAGATACTTGGTACCTGAACCATTTCATCTGCATCCGCAAGATAATCTACTCCTTCGAAACCAAATCCGAACAAGTTTAAGAAATCGTGTTTATAACCTTCTAAATCACCTAACTCAACAAGAGATTCTGTTGTAGACTCGTTCCATAATGCAGCGATCTGACTTTGAACATCTTCTCTCATTTCCCAATCATCAATACGGATTCTGCCCTTTTCATCTGTTGGAACCACAGAACCGTTATATAATCTTTGCTGGAACAATCTTTGCATTTGTTCGATACATCCTTCGTGAATTCCTTTTTCCTTCATGATCTTGTACAACAATGAAATATACAATGGAATTACCGGAATCGCAGAACTCGCCTGAGTAACTAGAGCTTTGTTCACAGACACATATCCTTTACCGTTGATATCCTTCAATTTTTCAGTAATCTCAAATGCTGTAGCTTCTAAATGATCTTTTGCTCTACCGATAGTTCCTTTTCTGTACACTGCTTCAGTAACTTCAGGTCCGATATAAGAATAAGCAACTGTTGTAGCTCCTTCTGCCAAAACTCCCGCCGCTTTCATTGCATCCATCCACATTGACCAATCTTCACCTCCCATTACGGCAACTGTGTTGGCAATATCTTCTTCATTTGCAGGTTCGATTGATACTGTAGAAACATTTCCAGTATGAAAATCAACCGTTTTATTTGTAAAAGTACTACCAATTGGTTTTAAAACTGAACGGTGTGTAACGCCCGTCACAGGATGAACACGAACCGGTGAAGCCAAACTATATATAATTAAGTCAACCTGACCTAAATCAGCTTTTATCATATCGATAGTCTGCTGTTTTACTTCATTTGAAAATGCGTCACCGTTGATGCTTTTAGCATATAATCCAGCGTTGTGAGCTTCTTTTTCAAAAGCTGCTGAATTGTACCAACCCGGAGAAGCGGTTTTTCCTTCCATTGGCGGTTTTTCGAAAAATACACCAATAGTAGAGGCGTTAGAACCAAAAGCACTTGTAATTCTGGAGGCCAAACCAAAACCTGTAGAAGCACCTATTACCAATACTCGCTTCGGCCCATTAATTTCACCTTTTGATTTTACATATTCTATTTGATTTTTAACATTTTGTTCGGACCCTTTTGGATGAGCGGTCAAACAAATAAATCCTCGCATTCTAGGTTCTATGATCATGTCCTATTTTTTTATGTTTTTTTGGTTAGTGTTTGTTTCTTATCTAAAATAAAGCGTAACAAAAATAAGTTAAAAAATTAATTCAGCAACGCTTTTGCGTGATTTAGCGCCGAATCGGAAATGTCTTTTCCCGAAAGCATTTCAGCGATTTCGACGATTCGCTCTTCGGCTGACAATAACTTCAGCTCGGAAATCGTACTTTCTGCTAAAGCCGATTTAAATACTTTATAATGTTGTTGTCCTTTCGCCGCGATTTGAGGTAAATGCGTAATGGCAAAAACCTGCATTTCAATACTCATCGCTTTCATTATATCGCCCATCTTATGAGCAATTTCACCGGAAACTCCTGTATCGATCTCATCAAAAATAATGGTAGGTAATTTGGAATATTCCGCCAAAATAGCTTTAACTGCTAACATGATTCGGGATAACTCTCCTCCTGAAGCTACTTTCTTCAATAAGCCGAAATCCGTTCCCTTGTTCGCAGAGAACAACAGTTGGATTTCGTCTTTTCCAAAAGTGTTGTAGTTTTCCGATGCATTGATTTCAAACTGAAAACGGGAGTTCGGCATTCCGAGCTGAGACAAAATAGAAGTTATCCTCTCGGTTAAAACAGGCACGGCCGTTTTTCTGCTTTTTGAAATTGCATCTGCCAAACCGTCAAGAATTTCAATTTTTGAGAGGATTTCAATTTCCAGTTTATGGATAACATTATCTAAATCATCAGCCAAAACCAATTTGTCATCCAAATCATTTTGGATCTCAAGTAATTCTTCAACAGTGTTTACCTGATGCTTCTTTTGCAAAGAATAAATCGTCTGCAACTTTTGATTAGCCAGTTCGAGTTGTTCAGGATCATTAACCAGTTTCTCTGACTGATTGTAAAGTTCATTTCCTATATCATCAAATTCGATCAACGCACTTGCAACACGTTCAGATAACTCACTAAATTCAGGAGATAAACCTGAAATTTTCTGCAACGTAGCACGTACTTCCTTAATATTTTGAATGATCCCGATCTGATCTTCATTGGTTAAAGCAATTGACTTATCAAGCGCTTCTTTAATTGATTCGACGTTATTCAGCTTTTCATAAATACTTTCAAGTTCTGATTGTTCTCCCGCTTTTAAATTGGCAGCGATTAGTTCCTCCAATAAAAAGGAATTATAATCTTTCTCTTTTGCCAATGCGTCTTTATCGGAAATCAGCTTTTTTAACTGACTTTTAGCGGATTTATATTCTGAAAGCTGCGTACTGTATTGCACTAAAAACTCTGAATTACCGGCTACAGCATCCAAGATTTGAATCTGATAGGCTTCTTCTGATAATTCTCTGGTCTGATGCTGAGAATGAATATCGATCAGAAAATCTCCTAATTCCTGTAATTCAGTAAGATTTACCGGACTGTCATTTATAAAAGCCCGCGATTTTCCGGAAGGAAGAATTTCTCTTCTGATGATGGTCAGATCTTCATAATCCAGATCATTTTCCGCAAAAAAAGACTTTAAATTGTATTTATCGATTTTAAATTGTGCTTCAATTACACACTTTTGTTCTTTGTCTTTTAACGAACTCAGGTCGGCACGTTTACCCAAAACCAAACCCAAAGCACCTAAAAGAATAGATTTTCCCGCACCTGTTTCTCCGGTAATGATAGACAATTGCCCGGAAAAATTCATTTCCAACTGCTCAATCAGCGCGAAGTTTTTGATAGTTAAGTGTGTAAGCATAAATTGTGTCTGAAGATAGATTAAAACACAAATTTAGAATTTTATATTATTCCATTTTGTGGAATTTAAAGGAGAAATTCTGTTTAATGTTTCGGTTAAGTCAACGATATCAACACTTGGTCCTCCTGAGAAAATATAAACAATTTCATCGGCTTTTGCATCAAAAAAGATTCTTGTAATAAAAGCATTGGGACGAGTCGAGTGAATTTTAGAAACCGTCTTAACCGCTTTAACGACATTTTGTTTGGCTGTCTTAGGGTCTTCAGCCATTTTATCCATACCTAACTGATGGTATTCATACAATGCTTCGCGGTACGGAGTAAAAGTATTGGACAATAAATCGTTAATAAGGTAGTATCGGTTCTGTTTTTTCTCTGTTTGTGTCCACCCTGCCCCACCACCGGATTGTGCAAGGTTTGCCATATTTGAGGCAGATTCTAAAAACTTAGTTCCTCCCTGATTTGAAAAAGTATCGGCATCCAGACCAATGATAATATTAGCATAAAAAGCAATCATTGCCACCAGATTCGAATCATAGCTGTTAGGATTGTAAACAAAATTTTCAAATTCAACATATCTGAAATTAAATTCCTTATCGTTGTAATTGAATACCGGCGAGGTGTAAGTTGAATTATATATAGGTCGTGATGACTGAACCTGTAAAGTACATTTAAAATCATTTGATTCATAAGACTGAATCGTGATAAACATACTGCAATCGATACGCTCGTTACTTGCAAAGTTTTTAGTAGACCATTTGGTGTTATTTACAAACTCCCCTAAAGAACGTTCCAAGGTTTTGAATATCTGAACATTCGCCGCAGTAATCTGGTCGTAATTGACTTTTACGGAACACTTCAATTCCTGGCTGTATCCAAAGAATGAAACAAATAAAAGTCCGAAAAGAATCCAATTACGCATACTGTTTTACTATTTTATTAACGATATCCTGAGCTACTTCTTCTTTGGATTTTAAATCCATTGGTACAATTTGAAAATCCTTATCAATGAAAGTCACTTTATTGGTTGGCTTACCAAAACCGGCACCTTCATCATTTAAGGAATTAAGAACAATCAAATCTAAGTTTTTTTTCTGAATTTTTTGCTTTGCGTGTTCAATTTCGTTTTCAGTTTCCAAAGCGAAACCGATTAAAAACTGTTGGCGTTTTATTTCGCCAAGAGAAGCAAGTATGTCTTTTGTTTTTTCCAGTTCGATTGTAAACGACTCATCATTCTTTTTTATTTTTTGAGAAGCCACATTTTTAGGACGATAATCAGCTACTGCAGCAGCAGCTACCGCAACGTCAACGTCATTGAAATATTTATGACAGGTATCATACATTTCCTGAGCTGATGTAACTCTTTCAATTTTCACTAATGCATGTTTCAACTGGAGATGCGTCGGACCGGAAACAAGAATGACTTCGGCACCTAAATCAGCAGCGGCTTTAGCAATATCAAATCCCATTTTTCCTGTGGAATGATTTCCGATAAAACGAACCGGATCGATAGCTTCATAAGTTGGGCCCGCTGTTACCAATATCTTTTTTCCTTTTAGCGGAAGCTTACTTTCAATATCTCTTTCTAAAAAAGCGACAATATTTTCCGGTTCAGCCATTCTTCCTTCGCCTGAAAGACCACTGGCCAGTTCACCGCTTTCTGCAGGAATGATAATATTCCCGTATTCCTTCAATGCCTCAAAATTACCAAGTGTGGATGGATGTTTGTACATGTCCAGATCCATTGCCGGAGCAAAGTATACAGGGCATTTAGCCGATAAATAAGTAGCTATTAAAAGGTTATCGCAATTGCCTTTGACCATTTTGGAAAGCGTATTGGCAGTTGCCGGAGCAATGAGCATCAGATCAGCCCAAAGTCCGAAATCCACATGATTGTTCCATTCGGCTTCCTCTTCATCTTCATTGACAAAAGTGGAATACACCGGATTTTTGGAAAGTGTGGACAGCGTTAGCGGAGTAACAAAATCTTTAGAAGCAGGTGTCATGATTACCTGAACCTGGGCACCTGCTTTTATAAGTAGTCTAACTAATGTTGCTGTTTTATACGCGGCTATCCCTCCGGAAACACCGAGCAATACTTTTTTTCCGCTTAAAACAGACATATTAATTACTGATTAGAATCTCTATAATAGATTTTACCGTCTAACCACTCCTGCACTGCTAATGCATGTGGTTTTGGTAATTTTTCATAAAACTTTGAAACTTCGATCTGCTCTTTGTTTTCAAAGATTTCTTCAAGACTATCATTGTAAGTAGCAAATTCTTCAAGCTTATCGATCAATTCTTTTTTGATTTCAGAGTTGATTTGATTTGCTCTTCTTGCCATAATAGTGATCGCTTCATACACATTTCCTGTCGGCTCTTCAATTTTACTTTTATTGTACGTAACCGTGTTTACAGGAGCTGTAGTCTTCTTTAAATCCATACCTAATTATTTAGAAAATTTTTGTAATTCAATTTCAATTTGCGCCAATTTCGCATCGGCTTCAGTTTTATACTTTGTATCCGGTTTAAAACGGATCAATCCACCATAAGCTACTTTTGCGCTGATCAAACGCTCTTCCACTTTAGAAGAAACACTGTTCATTGCCAGCTTATAATAAGAGTCGAACTTATAATATAAAGCATCTTCTTTATATTTTGTTCCCGGATAATCTGAGATAAAATTATCCAAAGCTTTTATAGCCGAATTATAGGAGTGCCAATATTCACCCGTTGTATTGTATTGTTTAGCAATTTCAAATGCCTTTTTTTCCAATTTATCCCTAAGCTCGCCAATAATCTTATTAGCTTCCGCGAAATGCGCCGAATTCGGATAATTATTGATATATGTCTGTAATTTGTCAATCGCTTTTTCCGTATCGGTCTGGTCTAACGAATAAACCGGAGACAACATTGAATAACTTTTAGCCGCTAAGAAATAAGCTTCCTCTCTGTATTCGCTTTTCGGATATGTCGATGCAAAAGATTCAAACTGATACGCCGATAAATAATACTGTTCTGTTTTATAATACGACTGTGAAAACATGTAAAATAATTTTTCCGCCTGAGGTTTTCCTCGGTTGGGACCGGCAAGCTGTTCAAATAAACGGATTGCTTTGTTATATTTCTCTTTTTCATATTTCTGGGTAGCGACTTCATATTTAAAAACCAAATCTTCTGATTTTAAGGCTTTTTGATAAGGACTACAAGAAAAAAACAATACTGAAAAAAGTAAAATATATAAAATTTTGTTCATGTTTGGTTTTTGTTATTATGCTTCTTTCTTCAATTTTTCATTGATTTAAAAGCAAATGCAAAGTTAGTTATTAATTATTTATTACAAAATCTTTTTTTCGTGTTCAAAAAAAAGAAAGATGCCGGTTTAAAGGCATCTTTCCACTAACGCTTTTTAAAGCGTTTTATTTTACTTATTGGGCTCCGTTTCCGTTACCACTAAAACTCTTCATATCATTATCGAACAGATACAAACCACCTTTGTCGTCACCGATCAGATTAATTTTATCCAAAATCGTACGGGCTGTTGCTTCTTCTTCTATTTGCTCGGAAACATACCACTGCAAGAAATTATGGGTTGCATAATCACGTTCTTCCAACGAAACGTGAACCAGTTCGTTTATACTTGCAGAAACCATAACCTCATGCTCATACAACTGCGTGAACAATGCTTTGAAAGACGAGCAGTCCAACACCGGATGAAGCACCGCCGGAATTTCCGCTTCGCCTCCACGCTGATTAGCATACTTTACCAATTTCAGCATGTGCATACGTTCTTCATCGGATTGCTTGTACATGAAAGCAGAGATACCTTCAAACCCCTGAACTTCAGCCCAGGATGCCATTGCTAAATAAATTTGTGAAGAATCTGCTTCTACTTTAATCTGTTTATTAATTGCTTCCTGAATAGTTTTAGATAACATAGCCTACGATTTTAATGTTTTGCTAATTTACAATTTTCTTTACAAAAGCGTCAAGTCGATTTGCTAAATCTTCGTTAACATTTACCAATGGTAAACGCAACGTGTTCTCAGATAAGCCTAATGATTTGAACACTTCTTTAATTCCGCCAGGGTTGCCCTGTTCAAAAATCATATCGATACTGTCGGCCAACAAATAATGCAATTTATAAGCTTCATCCACTTTACGCTGTAATCCTAAACGAACCATTTCCGAGAATTCTTTCGGGAAACCTTCACCGATAACCGAGATAACTCCGGCTCCTCCCGCTAAAACCATTGGAAGTGTGACCATATCGTCTCCTGAGATCACAAGGAAATCCTTCGGTTTATCCTGAATCAGTTTCATTGCCTGCACGATATCGCCCGCAGCTTCTTTAATTCCGATCACATTTTTAAAATCATTCGCCAGACGCATCACTGTGGATGGCAACATATTACTTGCTGTCCTGCCCGGAACATTGTATAAAATAACCGGTAGCGGAGAAGCTTCTGCAACCATTTTAAAATGCTGGTAAATCCCTTCCTGCGTAGGCTTATTGTAATATGGTGAAACAGAAAGAATTGCCGAGAAACCTGAAAAATCTCTTGTTTTCAATTCTTCAACAACTTTCATGGTATTGTTTCCGCCAACACCTAAAACCAACGGTAATCTTCCGTTGTTGGCTTCTTTGATAGTGTTGATCACCAATTCCTTTTCTTCTGAAGTAAGTGTCGCTGATTCGGCAGTAGTTCCAAGAACCACTAAATACTCCACTCCTCCGTCGATAACATAATTTACAATTCTTTTAAGCGCCTCTACGTCAACAGAAAAATCCTTTTTAAATGGGGTCACCAAAGCAACACCCGTTCCCATAAATGATTGCATTTTATATTTTGTTTAAAATTTTTAAATATTTAAATAATTCGGCAATAAATTCCAGATGCTTTTCAGCAACAGTAGCTATCATAAAATTATTCAGTCGTTTATCTATTGTTGAAAATCCAACTTTAAATTTAGCTTTTGATTGCAATGTGACCAACGTAAGTACCGGTTTTTCAATATCATAATAACTGATCAGCATATCGAAAGGTTTTTGTATAAAATCAGCCACATCCGGCTTTTGAAATTCCACGTTAAGCGAAATATCTTTTCTTCCGAAAAATGGATTTTCAACAACTTCTTTTTTCCTGAAACGGTCCTTATAAACCAAAATGGCAATCGAATCTGCGGCAATACCTTCGGCTGTCAGTTCCTCAATCAATTGGTTTGCTTTTTCAAAATAACTTTCATCTATAAGCAGACCAACGGTTTGTATTTTTTCTTCCGTAACGACAGGCTTATAATTTAACAAAGATTTTTTAACTGATTTTTTAATCAAAAAATCCTTTATTAGTCTTAAAAACATAGTAATTTTACTTAAAATACGTATTTAACCCAATAAGGCACATTACGGATGGTAAAGTTAAGAAAGTATAACCGTTTTAGCACACAAATTATTATAGCTTTTTCGGTTTTTTTGTTGATTTCCTGCGGAGGAAACAAGTACTATAATTCCAGGATCGAAGGAAAACAAATCGGTGTTACAGCGCAAGTTGGCGAGGTAGCAACCGTTGACAGTTTTATAAAACCCTATCGTGAACACATCAAGAAAGAACTTGACAGTGTATTGGCCTACTCTCCCGAAACCTTAGACAAAAGCAAAGGAGAATGGCAGACAACCATAGGAAATCTAATGGCAGACATGACCGTTGAGATGGTCAACCCGGTGTTTTTATCAAGAGAAAAGAAAAACATTGATATCTGTCTTTTAAACCATGGCGGAATCCGCTCCATCCTGCCTAAAGGAAATGTGACCATGAGAACTGCTTATGAAATAATGCCTTTTGACAATAGCGTAGTAATCGTGGAACTTAAAGGAACGCAAATTAGGGAAATGGCGGATTACATAATGAAGGAACGAAAACCGCATCCTTTGAATGGCTTGAAGATTCTCGCTGATAAAAACACTTTGGCTGTAAAATCGCTAACCGTAAACGGAAAACCACTGGAGGATTCTAAAACATATTATGTTACCACCTCAGATTACTTATCAAGTGGTGGAGATAATATGAATTTTTTCAAAAAAACGGAGAAGATCTACGATATGGATTATAAGCTACGAAAGTTGATCATCGACTATTTTAAGAAGGTTGATACCATCCCGGTCATTACCACGCAAAGAATCATACTGGAATAAAAAAACGAAAATGAAAAGAAGAGATTTTTTAAAGAATACGGCAGCCAGTTCAGCGTTACTGACATTGGGAGGGCTATCATTGAGCAGTTTTAACACTCCGGAATTAGTTACGGATAAGCATAAAAAAATTACGATACTACACACGAATGATGTTCACAGTCATATCGATCCTTTTCCTGCGGATGACCCGAAAAATCCAAATTTGGGTGGCGTTGCGAGAAGAGCTGCTTTGATAGAACAAATCCGAAAAGAAGAAAAAAATGTATTACTGTTGGATGCCGGAGACATCTTCCAGGGTACCCCCTATTTCAACTACTATGGAGGTGAATTGGAATTCAAACTGATGAGCATGCTTGGTTATGATGTAGCAACTATGGGAAATCATGATTTCGATAATGGTGTGGATGGTTTTTACGCCCAGCTTCCTCATGCTAAATTTGACTTTGTTTCCGCGAATTATGATTTTAAAAACACCGTTCTGAATGGCCATGTAAAACCGTACAAAATCCTGATTAAAGATGGGATTAAGATCGGGATTTTCGGATTGGGGATCGAATTACAAGGATTGGTCAACAAACAGCTTTACAAGGAAACCGTTTATAACAATCCGATTGAAATCGCTCAGGACATGACCAGAATTCTGAAACAGGAAAACAATTGTGACCTTGTAATCGTTCTTTCACACTTAGGCTATAAATATGCAAATAATCCGGATAAAGTCTGCGATATCACTGTGGCTCAAAAAACAAAAGACATTGACCTGATCATAGGCGGTCACACGCATACTTTTCTTGATAAACCGGTAATCGAAAAAAACATCGAGGGTAAAGAAGTATTGATCAATCAGGTTGGCTGTTATGGCTTAAACCTCGGCAGAATTGATTTTTATTTTGACAAAAAGCACAATGCGTCCTCAAATACGGGCCGAAGCATTATTGTCTAGCACTTTCTTTTTACTTTTTTCTTTTCTCCAATTCATCATCAGGACACTCTGAAAAAAAATGTATTGCGAAATGGAAAAAGTAGCAATTATAACCGGTCTGAAAATTTGGACGGAAATATAATAATAATCGATTGCTACCAAAAACTGCATAAAAGTAGCAATCATCACGCTTATTAACACATAAGTATTCACTCTATTGGAATGGATGAAGTAATTTGCCATGACCAATCCGCCTATGGCAATCACTAGTGCTCCGTTAATCAGATAGAAAATGTAGGCATCTCCCAAATTCTCATTTATAAGTTCGAGAACGCTGACCGATAGCATCAGAAAAGGCAATGTCCCTACTATAAAAGGTGTTGAATTCGGAAATTTGAACTTCTTTATCAATAGCAAAAAAACGAATAACCTGCTGATAAAAGTATTAAAAGCGCCCACTATAAACATCGTTTTTCCTGCATTGATAAAGCAGATATTTGCAATCCAGATAAATAAAAGGGAAAACAAGAAATACTTGTTCAGTTTGGTTTCAGTTTTAATATAAATTAAAGCTAAAACAGGCATTAATAATGGTTTGAATAGGTATAATAAAACAGGATGCTTTAGATATTCGGCATAAATCAAAATTAGGGTTATGACCAGATATAGTATTGTAAGCCCCCTTGCCTTTCTGTCTTTTTCCAATTGGAAACTCATACGCATTCAATTACTTAGGGAGCCAATATAGCTAAATATAATATTAGTTTAACAAATAGTTAATCAAATCACATTTTATATAATTTTATTGAAAAAAGTAAAAAAAAATCTTAACTAGCATCTTTTTCCAACGAATCCTGCTCATATGCCAGAAAAGTCCGTAGTAAGAAGTATTGTGCAGAAACAAACATCATCATTGCTATCGGCCTGAAAAATGGAGAAGACACGTAATAGAGGTCGATAGAAATCAAAATCTGAAGAGACATGAAAAAAAGAACACTGATCAACAGAAAGTTACTGGAATCCTTCGACTCGATAAAATAGCCTGACAATGCGTACGCCCCTAAAAAGACCATAAAAAATCCATTAAGGAAAAACAGGTAAATATTGCTTTCGATTGCATTATAGATTAGATGCAACAAGCAACAATAGGCAAACAAAAACGGAAAGAGAGCAATCGTGAAAGGAATCAAATTCGGGAATTTCGTATTCTTCAATATAAGTACCGTAATTAGCAGCCAAAAAATAAGATAACTCACTGTCCCGTTAAAAATAAAATCTTTGGTTTGTATGATAAAAAACAAATTAGCGGTCCATGCAAAAACCAGAGCAGTTAAATAACCTTTATTGATCTTTTTAGTTGACTGCAGATACAACAAAGTCAGTATCGGAATTATAAATGGTTTTGTCAGTTTCAGTACTTCCAGGTTTCGGTCATATTCACCAAAAACAGTGATTAGTGATATAACCACATATAACGAAACTAAAACTAGCCCTGTATATTTTCCTGATTCTGATTTCACTATCTGTTCTTTTTTAAAAGAAAATATTTGGTAAGGAAATAATAGGAGAACGCTTGAGTAAAGTTGTTTAAATAATCGAAAATATCAATTCCCAACGATTCTTTTTTGAGGATATAAAACACGTCGGAAATGATGAATGACAAACTCGTCAAAAGCATAAATGTCATATATCTGGATGGGTACATTATGTAATTCCATGAAGAAATAAAACCGATCAAAACCAAAACCACTCCATAGATCATTAATAACCAGAGGTAGTCGGTTTTAGATTCCAATACAATATCCATTATACTGATCTGTAAAAAAACCAGTAAAAAGACACATATCAACAAAACCAGTAAATGAGTTTTGTTGACAAAATGCGACCTGATCCTGATAAAATCATCAAAAATTCCTTTAAAATATAAAAGGTAACCACCAAGGAACAATGCGATCATAATGGGAAAATAATTACTTGGATCGATCAGTAATATCATGTCACCAATAAAAAACAAGCAGATAATAGAAGCGTAAACCCAACTGACCTTCAATTTTCTTTCCTGAAGATAATAGAAAAAAATGGCCGGTACAATAACCGGTTTTGAAATCAGCATAAGTTCTGAGTTTCTGATCATAACCCCTACCATAAAAATGGCACAGGCAATAAAATATAAAAGCAATGCTGGCCTATTCTTCATACTGGCTTAAACTGTTATTGTAATGATTGTTGTGCAAAAAATATTTTACTAAAAAGTAAAATGATGCTGCCTGACAAAGAACATTAATATTAATGAACACCGGAAAATTATCATAATAATTATACAGCACATGAAACAAATCACTTATACCCAAACAGATAATTGTCATCAGAACAAAAAAACTGGTTGTATTTGCCTTCAAAAAATAATACGTCACAATTTCAATACTCAGCAAGAGCAATATTATCCCATAGGCCATCAGCAAGCCAAAATCAGGATCTGAGGCATTAAAGACCAATGACAAAGCGATATATAAAAGACACATCAAAAAGCCCATGACGAGACAGACATTCAGAATCATAAAATTTGAAATTCTTGGGTTCCTGATTATCAAAATATCTTTAGTCACATGATAGCCCAAAATGAGATACGCTGCCATATTTAAAACCATTAACGGAACCAGATTATGCTCTAACTCCATGAGAATAACCATGTCACCTATAAAGAAAAGCACCAAGATCAGTGATGGAAAAAGATTGGGTTTGAATTCACTTTCCTGCAGGTAATAGAAATAAATGGCAGGAAAAATCATTGGCTTAAATAAAAGGGTTACTGCCGAGTCCCATTTTAAAATAATCGACAGGACATACATCAATGATGCAGCAAGATACAACAGTAAAGCGGGTGTGCTTTTATTCATTTATCATCTGTATAAAATCATCCTCTGTGATGATTGGAATGTTTAACTGATTCGCTTTTTCAAGTTTTGCCGGGCCCATATTATCACCAGCTACAACAAAATGTGTTTTCGCAGAAATCGAACTTCCTACCTTTCCACCATTATCTTCGATTGCTTTCTTAAGGTCGTCGCGTGAAAACTTTTCAAAAACACCGGACACCACAAATGTTTTTCCGGAAAGCAAATCCGAAACAATTGCATCGGTATTTATCTGAACTTCCAGTTGAACCCCATAGTTTTTTAATCGTTCAATAATAAGTCTATTTTCTTGATTATCAAAAAATTCAATAAGACTTTGAGCAATTTTTTCACCAATTTCATCGACTAAAACCAATTCAGTCAACGATGCTGAAGAAATTGCATCGATGGATTTATAATGCTTCGCTAATTTCTTGGCAACTGTCTCTCCCACATAGCGGATTCCCAATGCATACAACACCCGCTCAAACGGAATATTCTTTGAATTTTCGATTCCTCTGATCATATTCTCCGCTGATTTCTCAGCCATTCGTTCCAGTGGAATAATCTGGTCTTTTTTCAGTTCGTACAAATCAGCATAATTGGTAACAAGACCATTATTATAAAGCAAAGCAACAGTTTCACCTCCTAGACCTTCAATATCCATGGCTTTACGGGAAATAAAATGCTGAATACGTCCGATAATCTGCGGAGGACATCCGTAATAATTCGGACAATAATGGTTCGCCTCCCCTTCCTTACGCTCCAAAAGCGTTTGACATTCAGGACAATGTGTTATATAATTTGTGACTTCTGAATTCGCAGGACGCTTGGTCAAATCAACACCGATAATCTTCGGAATGATCTCTCCTCCTTTTTCCACGAAAACCTCATCACCGACACGGATGTCCAATTTTTCGATTTGATCCGCATTATGAAGCGATGCTCTTTTAACCACTGTTCCAGCCAATTGCACAGGAGCAAGATTGGCCACTGGGGTAATCGCTCCCGTTCTTCCAACCTGATAAGAAATAGAATTCAATCGGGTAGAAACCTGTTCTGCTTTAAACTTATAAGCTATTGCCCATCTAGGCGACTTTGCAGTATAACCTAATTCATCCTGATGGTGTAAATTATTGATTTTCACTACAACACCATCCGTTTCATAAGGCATCTCGTGACGGTGCTTGTCCCAATGATTTATAAAGTCCAGGACCTCATCCATGTTTTTGGCAAGATGCGATTGTTTAGGCACCTTAAAGCCCCATTGACGGGCTTTTTCCAAACCTTCAAACTGGGATTTGAAAGGCAAATTAGGACCGATGATAGAATACAGCAAACAATCCAAAGGGCGTTTTGCTACTTCTGAACTGTCTTGAAGTTTTAAACTACCGGAGGCTGTATTTCTAGGATTTGCATATGGTGTTTCGCCAATTTCGATCAATTCCTGGTTCATCTTTTCAAAACCGGCAAAAGGCAATATGATTTCGCCGCGAATATCAAATTTCTGCGGAAAATCCCCTTTTAATTTAATCGGAACTGCTTTTATGGTTTTGATATTATTTGTCACATCATCACCCTGAAACCCATCACCTCTCGTAACGGCTCTCTTCAGTTTTCCGTTTTCATAAGAAATACTGATAGATGCTCCGTCATATTTAAGTTCGCAGGTATATTCCAGGGGCACATCACCTAAAATTTTCAGTGCTCTTTTTTCCCAATCCAATAAATCTTCTTTTGAATACGAATTATCCAATGAATACATACGGTATTCGTGCGCAATCGTCTCAAAATTTTTAGTGATAGCTCCGCCCACACGCTGCGTAGGTGAATCTTCATCGAAATATTCCGGATTTTGTGATTCAAGTTCCTGAAGCTCTTTGAGTTTTATATCGAATTCAAAATCTGAAATTGTGGGATTATCCAATACATAATAGTTATAATTATGCAGATTAAGTTCCTCTCGTAAGGCTTGAATTCTGGTCAAAACATCCATAAAAAAGAAAAATTGGGTAGATTAGTTTAAAGCAACTAATTTAACCAATTTTCTAGAATATCCTTTTTAAAATACTAAAACTATTGCTCCAAAATACCGTTCATTTGTTCAAATAATTCGCCTTGGGTAAAAATTGCGCCCTGTTGAATCAAATTAAAGATTTCCGAATTTCGGTCGTCGGCAAAAACTTTCTGGCCGCGCTGAATTTCAACATTATCTGTAAACAGATTATCACTTAACCACTGCAGACCTTCTTTTTTAAGTAAATCAACTTCCGGCATTAGCGAACGGATGATTATAGTCATCATATGAACCTCCGTACAATGAAAAAGGAAAATATAATTCTTGGAATAATGCTCAAGGTATTTTGCGTTTCCTAAAACCCCTTCCCAGATCAAATCCGAAAAAACATCGATTTCCTGCTCTGCTACTTCCGGCTTTTTATTTTTGATAGTATCCCACTCACTTTTATCAATCGACTGAGATGCCAGGAAGTTAATAAATTCAGGATGCAGTTCTTCTAATTGTTCTTTTGTAAGACGTGTATATTTCATTTTTTGAATCGGCTAAATGAATCGGGGGAATCGAAGTTATAAATTTATAAAAAAAGTCCCGATTTACACCGGGACTTTTCAAAATTATTATTTTAGAAATTAAGCTTGTTCAGCGATAATTTCATAAGGTAAATCTACGATTACATCACGGTGTAAACGAACACTAGCACTGTATTTACCAGTACGTTTAACGATACCTGAAGTGATGAATTTTTTGTCGATTGACTGACCGTTTTTCTCTAAAACCTCAGCGATGTCAGCATTAGTAACTGATCCGAATAATTTCTCACCACCTGCTTTAGCAGTAATTTTGATATCTAAAGCTCTTAAAGCGTCAGCAATCGCTTTTGCATCAGCAACGATTTTAGCTTCTTTGTGCGCTTTTTGCTTTAAATTCTCAGCTAAAACTTTTTTAGCAGAAGGAGTTGCCAAAATAGCAAAACCCTGAGGGATTAAGAAATTACGACCGTAACCAGGTTTAACTGATACTACATCATCTTTGAATCCTAGATTCTGAACGTCTTGTTTTAAAATAAGTTCCATGTTGTTGTCCTTATATTTTAGAAGTTAGGTTCCATTTGACCGGAAACCAACAACTGTAATTTTTAATTATTTTAATAAATCAGCCACATATGGCATTAAAGCTAAGTGACGAGCTCTTTTCACAGCTACAGACACTTTTCTTTGGTATTTTAATGAAGTTCCTGTTAAACGACGAGGAAGAATTTTTCCTTGCTCGTTAACGAATTTCAATAAGAAATCTGCATCTTTATAATCGATATATTTGATTCCAGATTTTTTGAAACGACAATACTTTTTAGTTTTGTTAGTTTCTATGTTCAAAGGCGTTAGATATCTGATATCTCCGTCTTTTTTTCCTGAAGCGGATTGTTGTAAAGTTGCCATACTGATTATGCTTTAGCTGCTTTTAATTTTGCTCTTCTTCTTTCTGCCCAAGCTACCGCGTGTTTATCTAAACTTACAGTTAAGAAACGCATAACTCTTTCGTCACGTCTGAATTCAGTTTCAAAAGCAATTAAAACTTCTGGAGATACATTGAATTCGAATAAATGGTAAAAACCACTTTTCTTGTGTTGGATTTCGTAAGCCATTTTCTTTAAGCCCCAATCCTCTTTTGATACCATCTTTGCTCCTCTAGAAGTAAGAAAATCTTCAAACTTGCTAACTGTTTCCTTTACCTGTTGCTCAGATAAAACGGGATTCAAGATGAAAACAGTTTCATAATGATTCATAATAAAAATATTTATTTGTTATAAAATTGGGTGCAAAAATAGTGATTTATATTTAACATACAATACCATTTCAAGTATTTTAGATGAAATGCAACTTTTTCACATATTTACTTTGGATATCGAAACAATTTAATTATTTTTATCTCAATAATAACTCTTAACCACTAAGCTTATGAAAATAAATTGTATAGTTGTAGATGATAGTAGCATCCAAAGATTGACAATTACCAAGCTGGTAAATGACAACCCAAATCTGGAGCTTGTGGGCGAATTTTCTAATGCTGTGGAAGCAAAAAACTGTATCACAAACAAAAATGTGGATTTGGTTTTTTTAGACATTGAAATGCCTGTCATAAATGGTTTCGACCTTTTGGATGGCTTAAAAGTAAAACCTCAGGTAATTTTCATTACCTCGAAGGCAGAGTATGCTGTAAAAGCATTTGATTATGCCGCGACGGATTACCTCCACAAACCTATTACGAGGGAGCGCTTTGCTCAAGCCGTCAAAAAGGCGATCAGTATGATTTCGTTAAGTAAAGAAAACGGTGGCGAAGAAGAAAGTCCACACATCTTTATTAAGAGTAATTTGAAAAAACTGAAAATTTACATCTCACGAATCAAATGGATCGAAGCTTATGGTGATTATGTAAAAGTAATTACGGAAGAAGACAATCATTTGGTTCTCTCAACCATGAAAGCCTTTGAAAACGAACTACCTAAAGAAAAATTTATCCGCGTTCACAAGTCGTTTATCGTAAACATCGATAAAATTGAGAAATTCAACAGTAAATTCGCCGAAATCGGTCCGAATAAAATCCCGTTGAGCCGAAACAAAAAAGAAGACTTGGTGAAAGCCATCGAAAGTGCTTAATACTTAGTAATTGTCGACGTTAACCGTCACTTTTATTGCTCTGTATTGGGCTATTGCCTCAAAACTATTCAGTACGCGCTGGATAGTTTTTTTTGTTTGTCCCAAATGGTTCTGATTCGGAATCTTTATGAGAATTGTTCGGATGTATTCATTGCGGATGCGACTGATAGCCGGTTCTTCCGGGCCCAAAACAGGAATCTGAAGCTGCTGCACCAAAACATTATACAACCATAAAGAACCTTCTTTTAACTTATCGAAATCACGATGCTTTAATGTCAGTTTCACCAAACGGTAGTACGGCGGATATTTGAAATTATGACGTTCATACACCAATTCATTGTACATTCCGTGGTAATCGTTATGTGTTACCTGCTGAATGATGTTATGATACGGATTGTACGTTTGAATCATCACTTTTCCACGTTTCTCACTCCTGCCCGCTCTTCCCGACACCTGCATCATCATCTGATAGGCGCGTTCGTGCGAACGGAAATCGGGTTGGTTCAGCATGTTATCCGCATTCATTACGCCCACTAACGTTACATTGTCAAAATGCAATCCTTTGGCCAACATCTGAGTCCCGACCAAAACATCTATTTCCTGGTTTTTAAACGCGTCAATTATCTTTTCGTATCCAAACTTACCTCTCGTGGTATCCTGATCCATTCGTCCAATGGTTTTCTCCGGGAAAAGCGCTTTCAATTCAATTTCGATCTGTTCCGTTCCGAAGCCTTTTGTTGATAAGTCTACTGATTGGCAGGCATGGCAATGCGTTGGATTAGCGACCGTATGACCACAGTAATGGCAGCGCAGTTGATTTTTGAATTTATAGTAGGTCAGACTTACGTCACAACTCGGACATTGCGGCACATGTCCGCACGTCATGCATTCCACAAAAGGAGAATAACCGCGGCGGTTCTGAAACAAAATCACCTGCTCCCCCTTAGCTAAAACCTCCGTCATGGATTCAAGCAACTCGTCAGAGAAATGACCCTGCATTTTCTTGCGTTTGTATTTGTCTTTTAAATCTACCAGATAGATCTCCGGTAAGACGACATTTCCATAACGTTCAAAAAGTTCTACCAATCCGTACTTTTTAGCTTTTACGTTGTGATAGGTTTCCAGACTTGGAGTTGCCGATCCCAGCAACACCTTCGCTTTATGTTGCGATGCCAGAACAATGGCGGCGTCACGGGCATGATAGCGCGGTGCCGGATCGAATTGTTTGAATGTCTGCTCGTGTTCCTCGTCGATGACAATCAATCCTAATTTGGAGAAAGGTAAAAAGAGTGCTGAACGTGCTCCGATTACAATCTTAGCCTTATCCGAATTTTGTAAGACCTGATTCCACACTTCTATTCTTTCGTTATTGGAATATTTGGAGTGAAAGACCGCCACCTGATTGCCAAAATAGGCCGTCAGTCTGGATACCAATTGTGTCGTTAAAGCTATTTCCGGAAGAAGATATAAAACCTGTTGGTCATTCTGAATGAATTCTTCAATCAGTTTAATATAAATCTCGGTTTTACCCGACGCTGTCACACCATGCAACAACGTAACCGAATGGTTTTCGAAACATTCTTTTATTTCGTCAAATGCTTTTTGTTGCGGCAGGCTTAACTGAAAGCCGGATTCTTCTTCTTTCTCAAAAGCAACTCGGTCTTCGGCAATATAATATTCTTCAAAGATTTCTTTATCTACCAGTGATTTCACCACAGCGGAAGTACTTCCTGAAACCTCAAGTAATTGCTTAACGGAAACAGGCTTTTTCTCCTTCGCCTGAATCTGAAAGTAATGCATCACCAGTTCACGTTGCTTTTGGGCCCGGGAAAGAAGGTTCATTAATTCCGATAGCTGTTCGTGTTGCAGAAACTCTTCCTGCAAACGGATGTATCTCGTTAATTTCGGTTTGTATTTTTCGGCCACTTCTTCCTGGAGTACCAAAACGTTTTTGGCCAGCATTGCATTTAGAACCGGAAATACATTCTTCTTTCCAAGGATCGAAACAATGTCTTCCACTTTTAGAGATGATTGTTGCTGTAATGCCTGAAAGATTAGAAATTCACTATCGGAAAGTTCTTTTGCGTCGATAGTGTTTTCTTTTGTGGCCGATATGACGGTTTCGCTTTCCAACAGAAATCCGGAGGGCAAAGCGCTTTTAAAAACTTCTCCGATGGAACACATGTAATAATTTGCTATCCATTGCCAATGTTCTATTTGATGTTCGTTGACTACCGGTGTTTCATCCAATATCTGATGGATTTCTTTAGCCTGATACAGTGTTGGAGCATTCTGGTGGAGATCAATGACCAAAGCCGTGAAGATCTTGCTTTTCCCGAAAGGCACAGCCACGCGCATTCCTTTTTGAATGTACTCATATTCGGCTTCTGAAACCAGATAGGTAAAGGTTTTGGGTAAGGCCAGCGGTAAAACGACTTCTACAAAATGCGGCATAAACTACTTTTGGTTTACAAATATAGTGGATTTAACTGCTTAAACGCAAAGGGCGATCTAACCGCAAAGAACGAAGGATTTTCACAAGGTGAGCAAAGGATTTCCTTCTGAAGCGGAAGACTAAATATAACATTGATTATGAGATTGCTCTTTCGTCGGAATGACACAAAGTACAAAGCTCTTAGTCTTTAAAACAAAAAAAACCGTCCAGTGGACGGTTCAATATTTTTAAAGGTGAATTACTTTCCCAGCATTGCTGCTTTAAGGTTTTTATCTGCCGGTTTGCTGGATAACCAGATTCCAAAAAGGGCTTTTTTGAAATCGGCGCCATCGATAACTCCTTTTTCTTTTCCGTTTTTGGACACCACTACTCCTTTTCCGGGTACGTTTACGATGTCAAATACGTCGCCTTCTTTAATTTCATCTTTAAAGCATGCTTTAAATTGTGCAATTTTAGCTTTGATTGGAGCAGTATTCTTATTCGTTGCGTTCTCAAAACCTTCGTTTACGGCATGGATCATCTTTTCACTGGTAATCATTCCTGAAATAATGGTCAGTTTAATGGCTGCCGGGTCTGCGCTATTGATGATCTCTGATGCATTATTATTCTTTTTGGGAAGATATAAAGCCCCAACATACAGGTCGATCCACATCTTTTCACGGATTCCGGCTCCGTTTAACACTAAATTTTGTCCTTCTAAAGTCACCTTCTGTGCTACTTTGACTCCGCCCACTTCAGTAGTCTGGGCAGTTGCTGAAAATAAACCAATTACGGTTACCAATAATAGAGTTAAGAATTGTTTTTTCATAATGGTTGTTTTTTGTTTATGTTAAATTTACTGTTTTTTCTTTTATGGTGATTAATAATTGCGTTCAACTCGAAACCCAATAATAAAATCATACAGTTAATCCATATATAAAACATTAATACAAGAAGCGTACCAATCGAGCCATACAGTTCATTGTAACGCGCAAACCGTACCACATAAATCCCAAATAAATAAGAAGTTACAATAACCAAAACCGTTGTTAGCATGGCGCCCGCATTGAAAAACGGGATCTGTTTCGTTTCCTTTGTTCCGTATTTGAACAGAACAGACGTTCCCACAAAAAGCATTATCAAAAGGAAAGCATTTCGGGCCCATTGTACCAGCAAAACATCATCTAATTGGAATCTGTTTGAGAACTTCTGAATGAAAACTTCGGAAACAACTATGGAGGAAATGGTTACAATCAGAAGGACAGAGAAAATCAGTGAGAGACCTATAGCCACTGCATACTGACGAAAATATCCTCTTTTTATTGTTACGTGATACGAAGACTGGAAGCCTCCCAAAACTGCATTTAACCCGTTGGACATTAAGAATATAGCCGTGAGGATACCAAAGGAAAGCAAACTCTTGTAGGAGTTGTTCATAATGTCCTTAAGGATAGCCTCTACTGCGCCGTACGTATTTGGTGGGACACTATCGGCCACGAATTCCAGAAAATCCTGCTGAAAACCTTCCAACGGGATGTACGGAATCAGGTTCAGAATGAAAAGAGCGAACGGGAAAAGTGCCATGAAGAAACTGAACGCAATAGCGGCCGCTCTATAGGAAAAGGCGCCCTGAGCAATCCCGATGCCGTAAAGCTCCAGCAGTTCGTAGAGATCTACCCCTTCTAAACCAGGAACTTTAACCGTCTTGCAAAAAGCCATTAGCTTATTGAGCACCGGAATTTTCTCGATATATTCTTCTATTTCCTTGGACATCTTTTCTTAGTTTTTAGGGAGAAGGGAATAAGGGAGAAGCGGGAAGTATTTAAATTTCTATCTCTTGTCTTGCTTCTTGATTCCTGTTTCTATTCTCTAATCTCTATTTCTTCACTTATCCCTATTCTCTATTCTCTATTCTCTATTCTCTTAAATTGCTTTCAGACTCAAATCTAAATTATATATTGAATGCGTCAGCGCTCCTGATGATACAAAATCCACGCCACATTCTGCGAATTGACGTACTGTTGTTTCATCTATTCCTCCGGATGATTCGGTCAGGCATTTATCACCAATCATTTCAACCGCTTTTCTGGTGGTTTCAAAATCGAAATTATCCAACAGGATGCGATACACGCCCTCATTCTGAAGAATTTCCGCAACCTCATCCAGGTTTCTTGCTTCAACAATTATCTTTAAATCTAAATTGTGCTCTTTCAGATAAGCATTTGTTTTCTCAATGGCTTTGGTGATTCCGCCTGCAAAATCATTATGATTGTCTTTCAGCATAATCATATCGTATAACGCAAAACGGTGGTTCTCACCTCCTGCTATTTTCACAGCCCATTTTTCGATGGCACGGATTCCCGGAGTGGTTTTTCTTGTATCCAGAATTTTCGTTTTAGTGCCTTCCAGCAAATCAACAAAGACTTTGGTTTTCGTTGCGATGGCGCTCATACGCTGCATGGCGTTCAATACCAAACGTTCCGCTTTCAGGATGGACTGGGAACTGCCAGATACATGAAACACTACATCACCATACTTCACCGGAGTTCCGTCGTTGATAAATACTTCTATTTCGAGGTTCGGGTCTACGTGCTGAAAGACCATCTTTGCAAATTCAACACCAGCAATGATACCTTCGTCTTTAACTAAAAGTTTTGCCTTACCGATAGCAGTTGCCGGAATACATGCTAACGAACTGTGATCGCCGTCTCCTACATCTTCGCGGATGGCATTCGTTATTATTATTTCCAATTCCTTTTTAAACTGCGCTTCTGAAATCATAATCGTGCTATTTAACTGCTAAAATAAGACATATTTTTAATCTCTCGACATTATTTCGACCAAGTTTACTGCTATTTGTCAGCCATTTTTTTAACAAAAAAGGAAGGAAGAACTTTATGTGAATTTGACTGAAAGCATTTTGAATCAGCTTCGCTTCTATTACATGGAATACCATCAAAAGTTTATCTCTTTGAAACACAATACAAAAAGAAAAATACGCAGTGCTAGCTGTTTGGCAGATTTTCAAAAAAAGCCCCTGATGTACTAAAAATAGCATAAAAATACGGGCCCTTTAAGAATTCCCGAACCTCAACACCCTTAAAATCAGATTTTTCCTTCTATTTTTTTCGACAAAAATATAGGAAAAATCGTTAATCTGTGAAAACATTTTATAATCAATTTCCTACCTTTGAAAGATTAGTTTTGTAAAAAAAATACTAAAAAAAAGAATCAATATATTTTTTAACATCTACAATAATATTTTCTAATAAACTGATTACAAGTAAATTATACATAAAAAACATCAGCACACGGACTTCAATATTCAGACTATTGAGTTAACTCTTATTTTCATGACAGTGTAACATAAAAACGAACAAAATATAGCTATTGGGTTACCAATGTTTTAACCATCCAAGTCGAATCGACATTAAAACGAAATATGCAACAGGGACGCTGAAAACTGAACAGAGTAAGCAACAATTAAAAGTTTAGTAAAATGAGAAACAATCTAAATGTAACATTTAATCTTGACCGTCTTAGTTGTTATGATGAAGCTGACGGTTGGGGAAGCGCTGAGCCCTATATGTGGACAGTCTATTTCAAAATAGACGGATCGACTTGCCGTCTAAATGATTCTTTAATGTTAGAAGGAACAGCCACGGTATTTACAACCCCCGGAAGTCATGGCAATTTAGGTGATACGGATGTCGACGAAGGTGACACTGTTTCTGTACCTTCCGCTATAGGATTTCAAGAGATGACATTGACCCCAATCCCTGTGCCGGATTTTGTAAAACAATTAGGCACTGATGATGTGGCAGCTGTAGCAGGATGTATAGTGGTTTTGATGGAAGAAGACAATGTGTCTGATGCTGGAGCCGAAGCTGGTCATCAAGCATTGAATTCCAGTATTCAAAATGCATTAAATGGAATAATTCCAACTCTTGGCTTTACAAATCCGAATATTTCGGATGATGAGATTAATAATCTTACAAGTCAAATTCAATCACAGGTTGAAAATGCCATTAAGAATCAACAAAGCTTTTTTAATAACTTATGGAGTTGGCTTAATCCAGACGATACAATTGGAACTGCAGTTTGGAAATTTTCCGGCGATGATTTAATAGCTCAAAATCCTATTACATTAAAGAAACGTTGGACTAATGACAATGGGGATTGGGAATTGTTCGGCAGTATAAATTCTGAAGAACTGCCTTCCTGTCCTGCAGAAGTTGTAAAAGCTATTTTTGATGCGCTTTTTGGCGACTCTTCTTCAAAAAAAAGTATGCAGTCCATGCATAATTTTAGAAATAAAGAAATGAAAAAATATGAAGGACTTAACTTATGGTGGCAGTTGGCCCGAAAAAATAGCCGTTATTTGAAATCAGCCTTAAGCAATAAAGAGGTTTCTGAAGCAGCTATAACTTTATTCAAGGATGTTCCGGACATTTTAAACAACAGGGACAGACCACTGAGCGATCTCCATTTTAATTGCGCGGTCAGTGTTTTGAGCCATATAACTACACTTAATACAAAAGACCGCCAATCAAGAAAAGAGATTAAGCGCTCCATCGATGCGCTCCATATGCTTCGCGGAAAAAGCCCTAATGAAATATTTGAATCATTATCTGAGGTAAGACCAGCCCGATATCCGTCAATAAAAGTTCTTGGTGGTAATGTAAAATTGAGATTAGGAAAAAAATGACGGGTAGTTAATCCAAACATGCCTTTGCAAAGCAGAGCTGATATAACACTATTCACTGCCGGAAGTGACCAGAGATTTGCAATTCAATATTTGATAGTACTGAAAACAAAATCCGCTATAAAGCCAGCAGGAAGTTATATGTTATGCTCAGCCACGACACACGTAAATTAAAAATGAAGCGGGTATTGTCCAGATAGCTGATTGGACAATACCCTAAGCTTCGACAATATACAATATGAAATGCTCCAGTAGTTTATATGATACTATTTTAGAGCTCTCCAACATTGCCCTATTTCCGATTTCAATATTTTATTTAGGATATTTACTACAATTGTATTACGTTTGTAACTGAATGTTATGCTGTTATGAAAATCGAGGCACAACATTCACAAACATCAATCATTAATCAATCAAAAAAACGAAAAAAATGAAATCAGTACTCATCACACTGTTTTCTTTGACCCTTACCGTCTATTCCGGTAATCTCTATGGTCAAAGTACACAAAACTCCACATCCAATCCTCAAATTGGACTCAATGTCATCATCGAACAAAAGGCGAATGAATCAGGCATTGCGGGAACTACACTGGAACTAAGGGCAAAAATCGACAGTATTGCAGTCAACCTGTTTAAAGACAAGGACGGGCCCGGCGGTGTATTTCTGGTGGCACAACACGGAAAACCTATTTATCAGAAAGCCTTCGGGAAAGCCAATCTGGAACAAAATACCGATTTAAATACGGAAAGTGTGTTTCAGATCGGATCGATGACTAAGCAGTTTACCGCTGTCGGCATCCTTTTATTGGAACAAAAAGGAAAGCTGAAGGTAACTGATCCGGTTTCCAAGTACATTCTTGACTTTCCTAATGGCAAGAATATTACTTTGCATCATTTACTGACCCATACTTCGGGCATTAAGGATTTCACAAAAATGAAGGGACTGAAAGACATTAGCCAGAAAGAGATGTCCCCGAAAGAACTGGTGGATTTCTTTAAAAACGAGCCGGTTGACTTTGCTCCGGGAGAAAAGTTTGACTACAATAATTCCGGGTATGTGGTTTTGGGGTATATCATTGAACTGGTGTCGGGCTCACCTTATGCGACCTTCATCAAAAAAAATATCTTTGATAAAGTCGGGATGAAGGACTCCCGTTATGCGGATGATGCCATTGTGATCGCTAATCGCGCTTTTGGTCACCATAAGAAAGAAACGGGGTATGTTAGTAAGTCGGTTATCAGTTTCAGCATTCCTTATTCGGCCGGTGCACTGATGGCTACCGCTTCGGATATGCTTAAATGGCAAAACGCTTTGAATACTGATCTTCTGCTGAAACCTGAGATCCGGAATAAGGCTTTTACTAAATACAAGTTGAAAAATGGTGAGGCTTTTACTTATGGGTATGGATGGCATCTGAAAGATATTGCCGGTACACCGGTAAGGGAACACGGTGGGAGTATTTTCGGGTTTAAAAGCATGGGGGTTTATGTACCGGAAGCCGATCTTTACGTTATCGGATTTAGTAATTGCGACTGCAACTCACCTACTCAGCCCACCAGGGACATCGCGGCTATTGTTCTGAAGGAACTAAAAAAGACTTAGAAAATCTGCTGTTACATAGGGCTTTGGGGTAAAATCCAGAGCCTTTTTTAATTTCTAAATCCTAGCTTTTTTCGTATTTTTATATATTCAAAATATAGCATATCCGTGCTATATCCGTGCTATATCCGTGCTATATCCGTGCTATATCCGTGCTATATCCGTGCTATATCCGTGCTATATCTGTGCTAAATCCGTGCTATATCTGTGGTATATCGATACTATATCCATGTTATATCAGAACTATATCAGTACTATATCAGTACTATATCCGTGGTATATCTACGCTATATCTATGCTATATCAATATTATATCCATGCTATATCTATGGTGTATTGTCGTTATTACTACTATCTATATTTTTCGAATAAACGGTCTGAAAATAGCGGTATATGAATCATCAAGCGGTTTGCCGCTTTGTAAATTATTTCTACATTTGAGACGATCAGCACAGCACCTATCTATAATTACCGATATTAAACTAATCAACAAGCTTTTTTGTACTTTGTTGACATGGCAGTTAGTTTAAAAAACAAAACTACAACTTTCTACGTTTGTAGTTTTTATTTATTCTCTTTGTGGGCACGGATTGCAAATCCGCGCTATCGGGTTTTATAACTTTGGTTACTATTTAAATCATTTTTTGTTTCCTCTCTAAAATTTGTATTTAAAAAACCATTCTATTTTAGAAAACCTTGTTGGTTTTGTTTTAAAATTAAAGGCCGCATACCATTCAGAATTAATTTTAATATAATAACCCCATCCAAGAACAAATTCTATTTTGCTATCATCAAAATTCTCTGATAGATCATTGCCGATTTTTAATCCTTTAATTTTAAAATTAGGGTCGCTTGTTGAAACGTATTTTATTTTAGAATCCTTAATTCCTACATTATAAGATATGTTATGAACAATTATTTCCTTTGAAGGTATTAATGAATTAGTTGGAGTAAGGGTTCTAGTTGTGCCGTTTATTTTTTCCAAAACTTCTGTACCGAGTAATAGTCGATTTTTAGAGGAGCAAGAAAACAAAAGGAGAATCATAAAAAGAAAAGATAAATTTTTCACATTCATAAAAATTAATTTTAAGAAATTGTTAGAGCTAGTTTAGCTAGTTTGTTGCTTTTCTTTGCGGGCACGGATTGCAAATCCGCGCTATCGTGTTATTTCACCATAACAGTATCAGTTAAAATATCGGTACATCTAGGAAAGTATTTTAATGCTTTTTTACTTTCATTTAAAGCTATACAATCTAAATAATTTTTAAATTCTTTGTCCATGACAACGCTACTATAATTTGTAACATCTATTGAACTCTTAAATTTCTTTGAAAATTCTATAGTGTTATTTTCTTCAAAACCTCCGACTTTATAAAATAAATTTTCCTTTATTGAATAAATTATATAATAAAAACAGTTCCCAAAAAGTGCAATTTTATTATCATCGTCATGATAATTATACTTCGGCGATTTGATTACTATAAAATAAAAATTTTTTGATTTAAAATACGAATGTTTTAAATCTTTTGTTATTTCATAAATTTTACTTTGAGAAAAAATCCCCTTTCTTTCCAAAGTGAACAATTTAGCTTTAAAAAAAACTGCGGAAGTATCGATTTTTGATTGCGAATGAATTACTGTCGAAAGTAATAATACTATTAACAATATAATTTTTTTCATTATTGTCGTATTTTTTGAAAGTCTTTTTTTTTCATACTCATGAGCTCTAGCGCCTGATGGGTCGTCTTTTGCGTGACCATTATGATTTTTCCTGCTGCGCAAAGTCTCCCGACTTTGGGCTTCCTAATATGCAATATATTTATTAAAAGAATTGACTTTTAAAACATCTATTACAGGATTGTCTGCTTTGTTATAAAATGTAGTTTTCCTGGTCTCAAAACTATTTCCATTCCTCTAAACTCCAATCATTAGCCAATCTTTCTATCAACAAGGTATCATTCCAAATCCCCCAAGGAGACATTTCCTTCTGCTCTGAATTCAAAGTTTGAATCAACTGTCTCTGCCAAGTATCAGTATCAACAATGTGCCATCCTAAAAACTCGCCTCTAACATTATGTTCAGTTCTCATGAATTTAGGTTTCCTAAAATTTTCAACAGGAAAAAATGCTACCTTTTCAACAATGTTTAACTTGTTAGCAGTATTAAGGGGAAATGACACAATGTACCTTTCTTTTAAGGTAGCCAGTTTATCTAAGTTTAAAGGAGTTTCAACATATAATCCTTGTAAAACTCTAATCAATTCTCCTGTTACACCATCTTTATGGATGTAATGCAAATAGGCTTTCCCTTTTGGAGTATTAATTTGAAAAATATCTCCTAATTTAATTTTTGTCATGTTTAATAACTCTTGCAAAATAGGCTCCCTCTGTTGTTGTGGCTTTGTATTTTGTTGATATGGTGGTTAGTTTACAAAACAAAACTACAACTTTTTACGGTTGTAGTTTGCTGCATTTTTTTGTGGGCACGGATTGCAAATCCGCGCTATCGGGTAATAGTGTATAATCTTTTTTTATATTTGGCTTCAGTCTTGAACGGAATGTTTGGGGATAGAAATCCTCGATTGACATAAAACCGGCGGAATGTTAAGAGAAACCTTAAAATAAACTATGATGGAACAAGAGAAATCAGAATCAGGTAATCCAATTTATCGATATGAAAACGTCAACCTAAAGGAATTTTCTCCCGCGTTTGGAAATGATGAAACTATAGATGCAATTTCAGAACATATAGAAAAGAATATTGGGGAAATCAGCCTTGTCCTTCACGAAATAATTTCAGATAAAATTCATATTGACATACACTGGATTAAACCTAATGAAAATTTCCCTTTTAATACACTGGTAACATCCGGAATGAGTGACATTCCCATGAATGTTCCTGAAGGATTGGAGAACTATAAGTATTCCGAACTGTGTATTCTTTTGCCCGCTGATTGGAAAATTGATGAATCAGCATTTGAAGATGAAAGTAATTATTGGCCTGTAAGATGGTTAAAAATAATAGCTCGTTTTCCCCATGACTACGGTAGTTGGGTTGGTCAGGGACATACCATTCCAAATGGAGAGAATGCAGATCCCTTTGCAGAAAACACAAAATTTGGCTGTATGCTTTTATTACCGAGTTTTACATTAGGTAAAGAATTTTCTGTTTTAAAAATAAACGATGACAAAATAATTAACTTTAATTGTCTGATACCTTTATACAAAGAAGAAATGGAATTTAAACTAAAAAAAGGGCTTGATAATTTAATGGATAAATTTGACAAACATGAAATTTCAGATATTGTAAATAATAAAAGACAAAATACTTGTTTAAAAAAGGGCTTATTCGGACTTTGGTAAAAGAAAGCCGATTTGTCAACAGCGGTTTATGCAAACCTGGTTTAGTGATAATGAAACAATCTTTTTATACTTGGCTGTCCTGAAAGGAAGGGCTTGGGAACTAAAAACCCTGCCCGATACAAAGCCTGCGGAACTTAATTTATGAGACGAATTCTATTAATAGTGTTGCCTCTTTTTTTTATCGCCTGCGGACCCAATTCCGTTGGTAAAAACGAACAAAAAGACAAATCAAATGAATTTGATGCAACGACCGGTAAAAATAATACCGAGTTACCCGGCAAAGAAGCAGAAGAAACAGCAGACCTTGAATATGCTACTTTTTATGTTGTAATAGCGGATACAAATTCGAACTATTATTTACTTCATAAAAAAATGTTCGACCTAAACCAAAAATTAAATATTCCAATTGACACCATGGGTCGTTTTTTCGACAAAGCAAAAAATCTAATTGCATTGCCTGAAAATGACGAAGACGAAATGTATGCAGGTGACTATTTTCCGAGACGCTTCCCTTCTACTAATTTGAGTTTAGAATACTTAGATTTTTATCAAAAACAAACAACCGGAAAAACTATTGCTTTAGTGGCAGGAATTCACGAAACCGAAAAGAGTGCCGACAGTGCCTTAACTGTTTTGAACAGCATTGAAAAAAAGGCCTATAAAATCAAAGCAACTATTTATGTGGGCTGTATGCATTGACAAACAAAGAAAATCTACAACGGGGTTTTAGTGTTTGCTGGAATGTACTTTTTGTATATTTGATTTCAGTCTGGAACGGAATGGTTTGATGACGGCTCCTTGTCTGTCACAAAGTCCGCGGACGTTAACAGCAACCTTGACAGCTGTACCTAATAATTTTAGATCTCATAACTAAAGTAAATGAAGCTATTTCTAACAATACTCTTACTGAATTTTACTATTGTCAATTTGTTTGGACAGGACACTATCTGGGTAAAAGAAGGAAATAAAAAATATATGTTTCAAGGTGAATTTAAAGAATCATTACCTGATGGTCATTATTGTTCCTATAAATTGACTAAAGAAAACATTTCAATAGAAGTTACATACAAAGATAAAAATAAGACAGGCATTGAAAATAGATACTTTACATTCAGTAATGAAAAATATGCAACTATCAGTTGGATTAATGGTAAAAAAAATGGTGTTGAAAAACATTTCAACGGAAATGGAACCATTGACCATATACTAACATTTAAAGAAAATATATTAGATGGCCCTTTCGTAGTAAATTGGAGTGATGGAAAAAAACAATATAAAGGATTTTACAAAAATGGTTTCCGAGATAGTATTTGGACCTATTATGAGAATGGTAACAATATAATCAGTGACTCAACTAATTATTGGATTTCAAAGCAATATGAGTATAAAAAAGGAAAAAAGATTTTACTTTCAGCCTGGAATAAAAAAGGCCAACAAATAATTACTAATGGTAATGGGGTTTTTACCAGCGTTAATTACGACAATTACGTAAAAACCGAGAACTACTTTAATGGTTTGAAAAATGGAATTTGTTATGTCAAAAAACCTGACGGTACATTTTACAACAAACAACTTTACAAAGACGACCTGCTAATTCAAGAAATACTTTACGATGATGATGGTGAAATTGCTTCAATATCTGAATGGAATTATCCTATCCCAGTAAAAATTAACATAAAAAAAGAATGGATAGACACCTATATCACAAACATTTACTATAATGCAATTTATTACGACTACACTCCTACTAGAAATGGGAATTGGGTTGCTTATTATCCTAACAAAACTAAAATTTATGAAGGCGAATACCTGAATGGAAATAAAATTGGGGTATGGAATTGGAATTATCCAAATGGAAATAAACAAATTATTGCCGACCTTACAAAAAACATTTGGCAGCATTTTGACACTGAAGGAAATATTATTTCAAATTTACCTAATGAATTTTTATCAACTCTTACTGATAATTCTTGGCTTTTAAATCAAGAACTAGATTCAAAAAAAATTGTTCTAACCAAGTCTCACAAACAAACTGTTACTCCACGATTTGTTTTTCATTATGGCGGACAACTTGAAATAAATTCTTTCCTTGAGTGCGGTAAAGACATTGACAAGAGCTTAAACTCTTACTATTTACTTGCAGATACTTTGGTGATTAAAGTTGAAAATAAAGAAGTAGGTAAAACCCAAACCTATAAATTTAAGATTACCACAGCTACAGATGACAAAATAACAATGCAACGAATTGAATAAATCTGTATGTTAGCGGTAAACATTCCTAAACTTAACTCGATACAACAATAAAAATTGAGACTACTCTTACTATTCCTACTTTTCACCACTACTTTATTTAGTCAAAAAAAGACAATGGTTGAAATTGAAAACGAACTTCAACAGTCTTATCAAAAAATTGCATCAGACAGATTTGGCAGTGATTCAATCGCTTGGAATTCCCTTGAATCAGATACCAAAACATTTAAAGAAGCGATAACAAAATACATTGCTAACTATCCTGAAACACTTGATCATGAATTTAACTCCTTAAAAAAGGAAAATATTCATATTATTACCTCTGACGACAAATTGCTTAGAATTTATAGTTGGAATACTTGGTTAGGAGGTACTATGGATGATTTTGAAAACATTTTTCAATACAAATCAAATGATAAAGTTTATTTTCAAAATAGTATCGATAAAGAATCCAATGAATGGGAATATATTCCTTTTTATTCACAAATTTTCACATTAAAAACGGAGAATAAAACTTATTATCTGGTAATTAAAAACGGTATCTATTCAACCAGGGATGCTAGTCAATCAATTCAAATCTATACAATTGAAAACAAAAATCTGATTGACTCAGTGGAATTGATTAAAACTAAAAACGGTTTAACTCACGTTATAGATGTTTACTTTGATTTTTTCAGTGTTGTAAACAGACCAGAACGGCCGCTGCAATTAATCAAATATGATGAGGAAAAAAGAATTATCTACATTCCCATTGTTTATGAGAACGGCAAAGTAACTGACCGATTCATACTGTATAAATTTACCGGTAAATATTTTGAACATATTGAAACACAGAAAATAATAAAGTAGACTATGCCAGCCGTTAACAGCGGTTTTGTGCAAGTGGGGTTTTGGTGTTTACAGGAACGTACTTTTTGTATATTTGATTCCAGTCTGGAAAGGCATGGTTTGATGACAACTCCTTGTCTGTCACAAAGTCCGCGGACGTTATAACCAATTTCATATATGATGCCAGTAAAATTTCGAATTATAATAATTGCTACTTTGTCATTAATTTCATTTAGCTGCTTCAGTCAAAAATCTGAAACGGCTAAGTATTCGAAATTAGCAGATTCGACTTTATTGAAGAGAGCTCAAAAAATTATTATACTGAAACAAGATAAATTTGCTCAGGTATTTACAACCAAAGAAGCTTTTATTAAATCCTGCAAAGCTTGGCAAGAATATTCAAAAGACACTTCCTATAAAGAATTATTACAATACTTCAATACACATAAATCTTCAAACATCGAAATTGAAGAAGCTAAGCTTGAGGAAAAACTGAAATACTGTTACATGAATATACTTCAGAGTCTGATTCTTGATAAGAAATGTCTTGTCTATAACAAAACTTCAAAAAGGTTAGAAAAAGAAGTACTTGAAGATTTTTACGATAAAGACTCCCATAATTTCGGACTTGAGTATATAACTGAAAGTAAAATCAGTATTTTGAAAACTATTGATTATAGTTGCTACTAATATAATGGTCTGGGTTTGAATTAATCTTTCCAATGGGGTTTCGCAATGACTTAGCGAAGTAACCCGAAACTAACGATAGTTTCAAGGAATGCCAGGAAATCATAGTGCAATTCTCTCCTGCTTAACCCCATTCTCCATTCTAACATTTCTGTATATTTGTAAGAGTCAGTAATAGAATATCTGCTAAACCTCTTAAAAAACCACATGGGAATATTTGACAAAATCTTCGGAACCAATAAAAAGACTTCTGATAACAATGAAAATGCTGATAATACAAAATTGACAGCATTGTTAGAACAATATGGTAAAAACCAGAGTCAGGAAAATTACAAGAAAGTCTTTACTGAAATTACAAATGGAAATTCCGTGTTGTTTCTGCCATCCGTCAATGATGAAGAAACAAACAGCAACTGGAAAACCCTGGAAAAAGATTCAACGCTAACACTAACATCCGTTTTTGATATCGAGGGATTAACCGTTTTAGGTGTTTTCACCAGTCCGGAAACGCTAGTGGAATGGACTAAGAAAGAAACCCAATATACGGCAATGAAATCGAAAGACGTGATTGAATTTTGTCAGACACAAGGAATTGACAGAGTTGTTATCGACACTGATATGCCCACCATGTTTGTTTTAGAGCGAAACAGAGAAAATATCAAAACGGAGGTGATCAAAGAAAGTACGCAAGTGACAGTTGGAACTCCCATTAATCCAATCTCCGGAGAACTACTGCAAAAGTTCCAATCCAATTTTAAAAAAGTTAGTGTGATCAAGGAAGTTTATCATTATGCAATGGTCAGAAATGGTGAAAGCATATTAATGCTTGGTTTTGTTCTTGATACTTATTCAGACAATGCAAAAGCTGCGAGTTTAAACGCTGTCCAAAATTCCATGCAGGATGAAACACTTGACTTACCTCTTGAACTATTTATGTTAAGTGACGAAGGTTGGTATACAACCGTACAAAAAATTGAGGATTCACTGATTTATAGCCGTCTGTCATAAAGCCGGCGGGACAGTACAAGCAATTTAAAAACAGAACGTGGAAAAGAAATTTATAAATAGAATTTTGATTCTATCGAGCATAATCATTACAACTATAATTGGCCTACTTGTGTATTCCAATATGTTTCACGGGAATGAAAATCCGGGTTGTGCAGCAAAAGATATTCCTGAATTTTCCGGAAATGTCCCAACTCCACCCGAAAAACAAAAAGGAAAAGCAATTTTTAATTCTAACTGCGCTGCATGTCATAAAATGAATGCTAAAACAACACCCGATCTAATTAAAAATATATTCGAAAAAATGCCAAATGAAGAATATTTCAGACAGTTTATCACAAACGAAGATTCTCTTCTAAAAGCAAAGCATGAGCGTATTATGAAATTAAGAGAAGAGTTTCCTAACGGGTTTGTACACAATTTTAAGTTGACCAGTGAAGAAATTGAAGATTTGAAAAAATACATAAAATAAAAACTAAGATAAAACTTGCCTGACGTGTCTATTTTAGCCGAACGGAACAAATGAAAATCTATAAAAAGTGCAGGACGATTTCAACAGATTATTGGAATTGATAAAAAATCAAAACAACGAAATTGTTATTGAATTACTTTCTCATTGTAAAAATGACGAAGTTACTTATTCGACTTTTGACAAAGAAAGCTGTAAGGACAATCGATTACAATTATTAAACAACTACAAAATAAAGTGGAAATTTGAACAGCAACGAAAAAACAATCCGTTTGTATATGGTTATGAAGAATTAATTCCGGAATTGAGCAAAACGAAAACCGATAACATTTGTATTTCAAATATCACCTCAGAGAAAGGAAGCTACGTACTATTTACGGACGATAACAAAACGGATTTCATTGGAATATTAAAGTCAAAAAGAACTTTAGGAGAAATCAGAGAAAAATATTCCGAACACAAAAAAATAGTTGAAAAATCAGGAGAAAAAGTGATTTACGACTATGAATCTAATGAAATAGTATTTGTCAATGGCGTATTAAAAGACAAAACAAATTCCTAAAAAGACATTATTAAAATGAACATCATACTATTCACACCTCGCTGCGCAAAGTCTCCTGATTGACATTACTGACAATCAAAAAAGAGTTTAATTTAGAAATAATTCTGAAATAAAACCTTCTCTTACCTGCGTTCTGAACAAATCTTTTTTTTATGTTAGGATTTCCATTTACCTGTTTATATGATTGATTGCAGACCGTATTAATTGTTTATTTGTGTATCTCTGAATATATGTCCTTGTAATTTAGTAACCGGTGACTATATTCTGATTTGGTAAAATTTTGAAAAAAGACAGCTAATTTCTATCAGACTCAATTCTATGAAACTAAAAAAACTCATTGCCCTCGGCTTGATTGCCACTTCAACATTTTGTTTTGGACAGGAGACCAATAATCCGGAAAGCAAAAAACCGAAATTTGGTTATGGAGTCTATTTTGGAATGGGCAACGCTACTTTAGAGCATAATAAGCTGGGAACATTAAACAGCGATGTCCTTTCAATACGACTTAATGCAGATTTCGGTGATAAAGACTTTAAAATAGCCTCAGGAATAGAAGTATTAGGTTGCAGTGCCAGTTTTTATGATGGAACAATGCAGAGCACATTAAGAAACAATTATTTACAAATACCGCTTAAATTTATTTGGAATATCAATCTGGATAAAGAAGAAAAACTAAACTTAATATCAGGTATTGGTACCTATGGTAATTTTTTATTGGATTCTTCAGTTTACTCTAATGGGGATAAGGTCAATACCAAAAGTGGAGGTGCAAATATGGGATTCAGTTTTTTACTTGGAATGAAATATAATTTAAGTCCGAAAACATCCATTGGGATTAATGCGGATACCATGTCCGAATTCAGCAAAATAGAAAAAAATGGTTATGCACAAAAGCAAACGGGAATCTTTCTTTTTAGTGTCGGATTTTCGCAAAAATTTTAAAAAAGCCAGTACTTTAGCAGTCAGTCAAAAAACAGAGTTATGAGCATAATAGAATTAGCAGAAAAACAGAATATCGCTGACAACAGTAATTTAAGTAAAATTTACACCCAACTCGGAGCACTTTTGAAACAATTAAAAACCAGAGAATTGCCCGGCGAAGTAATTGCATCTATTAATAAGGATATTGAAGAAATAAATGCTTCGTCTGTTATGGGCAATGATTTGAAGAAATTAGTAAAACAAAAACAGACGAACATTATAAAACTGGTCGAAAAGGAAGTAAAAATCGTACCCAAAAACTATTATCGTAATCTTTGGTTACCGCTGGGAATGTGCCTTTTTGGTGCGCCGATCGGAGTTATTTTTGGCTCAAGCGTTGGTAATATGGGATTAATTGGAATAGGCTTTCCGATTGGGATGGCTATCGGAATTGTAATAGGTTCCGGAATGGACAGAAAAGCATGTAAGGAAGGAAGACAATTGGATATAGAAATCAAACCTGTTTAGTGGTCTTCTTTACAATGCAACGATCTTTTCGTATATTTGAGTAGTGACAAAACGAACTAAGTTGCAATAGATTACGTTGAAATTCAATCATTCATAACCTATAAAATTATGGACCGAAAAAAATTCCTCAAAAACAGCGTGCTGGGACTTGGAGTGGTAGCAGCCATGCCCTCCGTAATTGCTTCCTGCTCGGACGAAGAACAAAACCCCGTAAATACGGATGGTTGTCCTACCTCTCCGACAGAAACAAAAGGCCCGTTCCCTAATTTAACGCCAACACAACTGGTCAGAGCAAGTATCATTGGAAACAGGACCGGAATAGCGTTACTGGTAACATTGACCATTCAGGATAAAAGTGAAGGCTGCAAACCGTTATCAGGCGCTTTGGTGGATATCTGGCACTGTGATAAAGACGGTAATTATTCGCAATATGGCGGAATCCCAATGCAGACTACAGACTACACCAACGAAAACTTTCTACGCGGCAGGCAAACTACCGACCCCAATGGTAAAGTATCGTTTATAAGCATTTTCCCCGGCTGGTATCCCGGTCGAGCGCCGCATATTCATGTAGAAATTCTGAGCCCGGGCGGCAGTTCCTTATTAATAACTCAGATAGCTTTTCCAAAAGCTATATGTGACGGTGTTTATGGAACGGCCGGCTATCACGGAACGGCAAATATGGCAAATGAAAGTGACACTATCTTTTCCGACAGCCTGAACGCGAATATGGCCGATTCTCTGACAGGAAATACAACGGATGGTTATACCTTATTGAAAACCCTTACTGTTTCGTAACTGCTAGTAAGACCGCTTCGGGTAATCGTAAAATAGCGCACTTAAAATTACTATGGACAAAAACAAAACTTACGACTTTTCGGCAATTGTAAAAATTATTGGAATAAATCCGTACGTAAGTGTTCCTGAAACTATTTTGAAAGCAATTATCGCTGACGCAGCGAAAGCAAAGGGTCCAATTCCTGTTACCGGAACGGTCAACAACAAAAAATACCTGCAAACTTTAGTAAAATATGCCGGCGAATGGCGACTTTATATAAACACCACCATGCTGAATAATTCACCAAAACGAATTGGGGAAAACATTAAAGTTACTATTGCGTTTGATCCTATCGAAAGAAAAACAGAAATGCATCCTCTATTAAAAGAAGCGCTTGCAAATAATCACGAAGCAAACACTATATTTGAAAAACTTACTCCGTCCCGAAAAAAAGAAATTATCAGGTACATTTCCCATTTAAAAACGGAAGAAAAAATTAAAGAGAATGTTTCAAAAGCTATTAATTTCCTATTGGGTGAAGGAAAATTTGTGGGAAGAGAAAATCTTCATAAGTAAGACCCGCAGAACGTTCAAAACAATGATAAACAAACGAAATCTGGCAGTAGCATTCTTAGCACTATTCATTTTTGAAAGCTGTAAATCGAGAACCGATTGTACGCATAATTTCGAATATCATTAAAAGCCTTATGAAACGACACCTTACAACACTGTTCATCCTTATTTTCGGATTTGCTTTCGGACAGGACTTCTCGTATCCGACTATTAGCAAACAAGGAAATGACATTCACAGTTTCATTCCCAAAGCCTGGTCGCTTTTAGACTCAGCACAAGGCGACCTGAATAACGACCAGCATAATGATCTGGCCTTAATTATACAACATACAGACAGTGTTTCTCTGATCAAAGAACAATTCGGGGAAAACGATACAATCATAACGCAGCCAAGAGTTTTACTACTTCTTTTTTATAATCCGAAAACCCAGCAATATCAGTTAGCAAAGCAAAGTAACAGTTTCATTCTCAACCATGACCAGCCTAATATGGACGAACCTTATCAGGACATTTCGATCAGCAAAGGTGTACTGAAAATTGAGTTCCATATTTTCATGAACGCAGGTGGCTGGAATATGTCAACTAACATTTATAAATTCCGCTTCAAGGACAATGATTTTGTTCTGATCGGCGCTGATTATAATGATTTGAACCGCAATTCGGGAGAAATAGAAGACCGAAGCTATAATTTCCTGACCAATAAAGTAAAAATATCCACCGGAACAATGGAAAGTGATAAACGAAAAACAGTATGGCGGACACTTAAACTTAAAACACTCAAGACCTTAGATACCTTTACGCAGCCTTTCACCTGGGAAGTTGAAAAAGACTATTTTTTATAACCAAAAAAACTGCATAAAGCTAACAGAATGTTAACTATCTTTTTAAACATGAAACAATTATCATTTCTATTCCTCGTCTTTGTAATGGTTACAGGCTGTTCAGAATCTAAGGAAAGTAAAATATTGGCTAACCGAAATTTCAACGATGGTGACTGGTTATTCGTCAATGTTAATTATGCTGAAAAAACTTTGAAACTAATTGATGATGAAGCGATTTTGAAGGACAATCCAAACGGAATTGATATTTCCAGTTCAGGTGAATGTGGCGGAACAACGTGCGATGGTTTTTTAATGCTTTACAAAAACGGCAAACTCGTTGCACAAGACGAATATTTAAGTAACTCTTCAGTATTTGAATCTTTAGCGATTAAGAACGCTTATAAGCCCGGTAATGAAACTTATGTTGAGCCGAAGGATAAATCTGATTTTGAAAAAAAATGGGATTCCCTACTAAAAAGAAACAACTATCCGACTATTTATCACACGCAACCGGACGATAAGGATATCATTCTTAGCTACATGAAAACCGAAAACTAACAAGCGGTTGGACAACTCATTTTCTTCCTCACCTTTCTGTATATTTGTGAGCAACATCGACGATTTTATGTATAAAAAGATAAGTGTTTTTTATTTCATTTTTTGTCTGCTTCTTTCATTCGCAAGCAGATCAGCAGTAGTTAAAGGGACGCTGTTAAGCAGGCATTTCTGCAATACTATTGATTATATCACCGAATTCAAAGTAGATGACCAACCGGTGCTTAGAAACTATCAAACTTCCCAAGGAAAATTTATTCTTGAAAATATTGAAAATGGAAAGCATACTTTTGAAATAACCTGTCAGGGTCATTATAAAACATTGATTTTAGACGTAATTATTGATAAAGACACGGTAAACTTACCGGTATTTAAACTACATGCTTATTATAGCGATGGTTACACAGATTTAAGGGTTAAGAGAAGAGGATTTTGGCCAACGAAATACTACTATGAAGACGGTACGTTATCATCCGAAGGAAAATTCAAATTTAAAATACACATAAAATATGTAAGAGGCTACTTTCTCACAGTAAAGAATGGCCCGTGGAAACACTATAATGAAAACGGATGCATCAGAACAGAAATCAATTATAAAGATGGCACACCGGACGGTGTGCTCAAAGAATATGATTTCAACGGAAAAATATTTTTTAAAGGTTTCTTTTGCGAGGGAAGCAAGTGTGGCCAATGGGTGTACTATGGAAAAGATGGGGAAATCGACTGTATTGCAGAATTTGAGGACAATAAGGTTGTGATTAAATTCAGTGAAATATATGACAAGGAATGTTTCTCTGAAGGTTGGATTGGTTAACGAGATCGCATTTCAAAAATTCAGAACAGACAGAAAAATATAAGAATGAACGAAAATATAAAATTCAGAACCTATAAAACCAGCATCAATATCTTCATTTTTTCGAGTTACGGTAATTCAAAAGTCTATGAAATTGCTGAAGGTAAAAGCGCTATTTTACCAGGAATAAAATATTCGGTTTTAACGCTTTTGTTTGGTTGGTGGGGCTTCGGATTACCCTGGAAAGCGTTTGAAAAATTCAAGAATAGCTTAACCGCATTACATATTAACTTTTCCGGCGGAGAAGATTATACCAAATTATTTTCGGAGATGGATTATCCGGACAAAACCGTTTGGGTCTTTAATAATCTTAGGAGAGAACTTTTTGAAAAATCGAATCTTGAAATTGTCGACATCATCATAGAATTACAAACTGAGTTCGAAAAATCGAATCCGGAAGTATCCCTGGAAAAAAACATAATGTTTTTGAATGAGAACCTGAAAAAAATAAACATCATTTACTTAAGAAATTCCGATTTAGAAGAAATAATCGGTCGGATTAAACAATTCGATCTTATTAACTTGGAACAACACTAGTTACTAATGAAATACGCAGAAAAATACTGGAAAATAATACTCGTCATTTTTGCATTTTCTATTTTTATAAATCCGGCTATGAGTTTTCTTTTATTAGGTTTAGCAATGTGCTGTTTTAGCACCATGACTTATATTTCCAATAAAGAAATCCAAAAAAAAGGCATCGAACGCTCCGGGAAAATAATATCTTATGAGTCCGATAATGAAGGGGATAAATTTCCGATAATTGAATTTGAAACGATAAACGGAGAATTAATATCCGCTAAATCATACATATATGTTTCAACTGACCTTATAGAAAAACCGGTTATTATTTTATATCATCCAAAAAATCCAAAGAAATTCATTGTGAAAAGTGAAAAAGAATTTAATTCCTTTTTTGCTTTTATACTTTTTGCTGTAAGTCTCGGTTTTGTAATTATAGCTATTTGCAGCTTATTTGGTTACTTAAAATTATAATTCTAAACATATGAGCTGTCGATCCAAAGATTATAAATCATAAGTTTTAGGTAAATTTATCCTCATGAAAGAAAAGATGCTAAGTTTAATAATCCTCCTCGTATTTGTAAGTTCCTGTACCAAAACAAAACCCGGATTAATAAGTAAATCACTTATTGGAGAATGGCGATTAGACTCTGTTTCGGGAGACTTTAAAAAATGGGACGATGATTATGTTTACATCACCGACAAAAATACGTTCTGGAAATTCACCTACGATAGCGACCACTATTTAATTGACAGCTGTTTAACAATTTCAGAGAATAAGGTTTTAAAGAACGACACTGAAGTATACGATATTAAAATAACAGATTCTGCGTCCTTTATATTACAGGATAAAAAGGGCAATAAATTTTTCTATCGCAATCAGGACAGGCGTTTTGAAGAAGATCATACGCAGAATTTAAAAGATTTTATTGCTAAGGATTCCCTGCACAGAAAAATAAATGGCTGGTGGAAATTAACAGACGCTACTTGGAAACCGGTAAAACTGATCAATTATGGTAATGCAAAAAATTTCACCATGCATTTAGGTAAGGACGGACAGGCAGCGATTTACATAAACCATAATATCGATTCTTTGGTTGATTATTCCTGGGAAACCCGACCCGAAGGAATAAGCATGGGCAGGCTTTGCATAGCTGGATCACGTTCTCCTGTTTATTACTTAGACAAAAATAAAATGAAAATGTCATTCGATATAAAAATCATGGATACCTTAACTTTTGAAAGATGCAGCCCGCTGAAAAAATAACATGGCATTCCACGTAAATTTAAAAACGGATTTAGAAACAAATGAAGTGCTGGACAGATTAAATGCTGTTACCGAAAAATTTCATTCCGACAGTAATTCCCGGTGTAAATTCGAGGGAAAAATAACTTCTTCCGAATTTCGAATATATCCCACGTTTGATTATGGACCAAGAAATCAGTTACGTCCCGAAATCAATGGAAAAATTGAACAGTATGAAAACTACTGTTTGATAAGGCTAAAATTTGGACTTGCAGATCATCTGAAACTTCCTTTGTTTTTAATAGTATTTATAAATATAGGTTTTACCGTCTTCCTTTTTGTGAAACCAATTGATGAAGTCATTACCTGGAAAGTTTTTGCTTTATTCATACCGTTAACCTTTGGAATGTTTTACTTAACTTTTAAACAGAAAACCGATTCTTCAACAAAGATTTTAATGCAGCTTTTTGAAGCTGAAATAATTAAATAAATCACGTTTATATTACAATGAAAGCAAATAAGATTTATGATATAACGTTTGACACTGACGAAAGTATAATGACGGCAACTTTATCGAAGTCCAATGAAGTTGTACTTTTGATGAGTTCGGGAAGTGTGATCAGATTTAACTTAGACGATCGAGCAGGAACTTACTTATTTTCAGTTAATAGTAATTTTACTTATGAAGATGGAGGGTTTGACACCTCAGCAAAAACTTCAATATACGCCTTAGAAGAAATTGTAGTTGTGGCAAATGACTTAAAAAGACACGGGTTTGTTCATTATCCGGGTAAATACAAATCGCTGCATTTGTGGAGAGCAGATAATTTTGCCGATATTTCAACGTATCCGATAGCCCTATACAAAAATACCGATGGGATACCGCATCTAATTTATAGCGAGGCCTGGAATCATATTCAGATAATGAATCTCGACAGCCGGCAGATTTTAACGGCTTCAAAATCCTTAATAGAAGAAAACGCAGAAGAGCGGCATATCGAATATTATAATAAATACAATGAAGACAACAAACTGCCGTGGCCAAGGCCTTATGATTACTTTTTTGGTCAATTGTTTGTGTCTCCAAACCAACAAAAATTTTTAAGTGCCGGCTGGGCATGGGGTTCCTGCGACTGTTATACTATTTACGATACTGACCAGTTTATAAACAGCAACCGAATTTCCGATTTAAAAATTGGTATGTGGGAGCATGAAAACAGACCCACCTGCTGGATTGATGACGATACGATCGCCATTGCATACAATCCCTATGTGGATGGAGACGAAAATGCAACCGCTGACACGCCATGCGAAATTCATTTTCATAAAATCAACGGAGACACTGTTGAAATAAACCGAAAAATTCCGATTGCCGACAATAATATCCTTAAGTCGAAAATGTATTTTAGCAAAGCCATGAATGCATTCGTTATCGTTTTTCACAAGGGTGGTTTTGCAGTGATTTCACTTGACGGCCAAATCATTTATAATGACGAGAACTTAAAAGTGAACGATTACCATGTTGCGTCAGGTCGCTTTTTAGTAGCCGGTGACAAAACAATTTCGGTTTATGAAATCGGAGAATAAAGAATTAAATAACGTTGATTTTCCACTTGGAAAGTCTGTCTTGCCAATAACAAGTAACCGTTAATAGATTATATAAAAAATGAGAAAATATCTTGTCTTAATTATAGTATTGTCACTTTCCTGCAACAATAACCAGAAAGAATTGGACGAAGGACCAATTGAACCGGACTACTTTCACTTAACGGAACAAAGTTCTGATAAGAGCTACGGTTTTACTGAATCAAATCCGATTAAGGTTGGAGGCCGTCTGGAACGAATAGGACCGAAAAACGAACGCCGGTTTTTGAGTGCGTTAAAAGGTCCAAACGGAGAAGCCGTTAGATTTTACAGATCCGGAAGCTGCTGTCTTTTTGAAACGCCCAATGTGGAAAAAGGATTCAAAGGCTCACTTGATATCTACCAGGTATACTGGGAAGATATCCCTGATACTTTGCAGATTTACATAAATATGTATGACCACGAGAATTTAATGATTCCTGTGGGTTTCACTGCAAAAAAATAGCCTTATTACAAACAAATTGTGGTTTCGATTAAATTCAACTGCTTGAAAAATACAATAGAAATGCACCGGACAGAGTTATGCAACATAAAAAAATCATGCTCAAATTGAAACCAGTGTTGCTTTTTTTGCTTCGCGCAATCCTATTCATTTTTTTGACAATTACAACTCAGATAGGAGGTGTTGTTTATTTATCTAGTGTTTTACTTTCTAAAAAATGGAAAGCAGATTTTAAGTTCAAAACGGCAGTAGTTTTTATGATTCTATATCTATTTTCAACATTCGTAATTGTTCCAAACATTGCTCCGATCTTTGGAAGAGAAAAAGTAAAACACTCGCAAATAATCGGACCCACAAATTATTTCACTGTTTTACTGAATCGAAATTATGTCCGACCGCAATTAAACGATCTACTCGCAAAAACCGAACGTAATTTAACCGGTACCAATGTGAAAATACATTATTTAGATGCCAGTTTTCCATTTGTAAACAAATTCCCGTTATTGCCGCATTTAAGTCATAATGACGGTAAAAAAATCGATTTAAGTCTGATTTACGAAACCGAATCAGGTGAACTGTCGGATAAACAAAAGTCACGAAGCGGTTACGGATCCTTTGAAAACCCAACACAAAATGAATTTGACCAAATTGGGCTTTGCTTAAAAAGCGGGTATTTCCAATACGATTATCCTAAATACCTGACTTTCGGAAAAATCAATCAGGAGTTATCTTTTTCAAAAAAAGGAACTTCAAAACTCATCGAGAGCCTCTTGAAAAACAAAAATCTGGGGAAGCTTTTTATTGAACCTCATCTGAAATATCGAATGGGATTGACGGATGCCCGAATAAAATACCACGGTTGCAGAGCTGTACGGCACGATGACCACATTCATATTCAACTGAAATAAAAATTATGAAACTATCCTTTAAGATTTTATGGTACACTTAAAAAACGATTAAAAAAATCCGTAACAATATAAAACTGGCGTAACATTTGCAGTAACTGCCCCCGAAACTAAAGACTATCGATTTGAAAAGAGTATGGAAAATAAAATAAGAATACCCAGTCCCTGTAACGAAAATTGGAATTCAATGTCGCCGGATAAAAAAGGCCGGTTTTGTGCTTCCTGCAATAAAACTGTAATTGATTTCACAAAAATGAAGACTACTGAAATTCAAAAATATTTTGTTGAAAATGCAAACAATGAAAGTATTTGCGGATATTATAAATCCGATCAGATAGAAAATAGTCAATATTCTAAGTTGCGAAATCGATTTAACCAAATAAAAATCAGACCTATTAAAATTATTGCCTTATTCTCGCTAAGTTTTCTATTTACTTTCACAAGCTGTATAATGGGTAAACGAGCAACAGCAGAAGAGTTCGTTGAAAACGATACAATTGATCAGAATCAAATTAATGATCAAGTTCAACATACAGAAAAGCAAACTGATTCTTTAAAAACTAAGCTCCGTCCTTTAAAAGAAAAATAATTCTCTGTAAAAAGCGACTGTATGAAAATGTAGTTCTATCCCCAAAATAGGGTTTATTTTGATTTGATAAACTTAATATGAAACATCTAAAATATACAGCTGTACTTTCAGTTTTCCTTATGCTTAGTTGTCAGCGAAAAACAAATGAATTGGAATTCGAAAAAAATACCCTCGTTGAAATATTTCCAGCTGCGATCGATTCGCTATGGATTGAAAACAGAATTGCGTTAACTCCTCCTCCTCCTATTGATTTCAAAGAAAAAAATAAGGATGTTGCGTACTGGAAAAACAGCAAAAAACAGTTAAAAGAAGAATTGTTAGATTTCAAAAAAGCACATTCAAAAATTAGGGCCGTTATCTCCGACACGATCCGACCAATTAATTCTCAGGAGCGAACTGAACTGCAACTGCATTTTCAGAATATTACCTTCGGAAAAGAGGAATCTGAAGATCGTTTGTACTATCTTATGGATCGTAAAAGAATAGTTGCTTTTCCAAACTTAAAGGTAATTTTCGCTTCGAAAAACTATTGGGAAAACAGAAAACATTCTCATCCCGACTATTTAGAAATTCGCGGAACAGTTTCATTGTCTAAGATACTGTTTGACGACACAAAAGACTATGGATTGCTGCGTGCTAATGTTTCTATTTTTGGATCGGTTTCCACCTATCGGATATTCATTAAAAAAAGTCATGGAAAATGGCTGATTGACAAATTGAAGTCAATCTGATATAAATACCCAAAAACCTAAAAGATAAATTATGAAACTGTTCAATAGAATTACTGCCGTCTTAATTTTACTTCTAAACGTTTATTTTTTGCCGTTCACTTTCATCATAATTAAAGAAAAAGGCGGTCCGATGGCATTTGGCCTTATAAACCTACCATTCACTTTAGCTATAAATCTCTTAGTAATTTCCGCAGTACTGATATTTACAAAAAAGCATGAGAAAAATCTTTGGCTGTCTTTCGTAAATTTCATTGGTTTATGTTTTGCGGCATTTTTATTTTTCCTGCTGATCTCAACGCCAAGAATGGATTAATCACGACTTTCTTTAATTCTTTCTCGGTATATTTGCGGATAGCAGTCATAAAAATTTCCGCTTCTCTTAAACCGGCGGAACAAGGACATCGAATAAAAAACAACCCTATAAAAAATGAAAAAATATTTATTTTACTTTGCCGTAACCGGTTGGGCACTCGGACTACTGGTTCATATACTATCCGTCAGTGATATTGACGTAACCGAAAAGGTCCCTTTTATCTGGCTTTTGCATATCGGAATTTTTATTGTTATGCTTCCGGTAGTTCTGGACTTCAAAAACAACACAGAACTACAGGAATATCAGCAGTCGGGTATGGCAAACAAAATGAATCCGACCGCTTTGTTTAAAATCTTGTTCAAAGATACGCCGACCTGGATGGCTATCTTAGTAATAGGAAGTTTCTTCTATGCATTCATAAATTTTGCATTATTTGCAATGTCACAGGAAGGAAGTCCGGAAATCAGGGACGGACTGTATATTTTACACAATCACGGAAAACTTATCAGAACGCTGACCGAGCAGGAATACCATCATTTCAGAGCAAATGAAATACGAGGGTTTTCCGGTCATTGGATTTTATTCTATGGCCTGGCTACAGCTCTATTATTTAAATTTAGCGGGCTCACGAAAAAAACCGAAATAATTTAATAGAACACTATTAATAACATTAGTAATAATATCATTTTCCACTCGTTATATTGGGGAAGTCCTTCTTCCGGTTTCTGCTTTTTCCAAATTTTTTCTTTAAGACTTTTCGGTATATTTGTAAACATCAGCAATAAAAATCAACACAATTTAAAAACATAAATCATGAAGAAACTAGCTTTAATCTTATTTGTCTTCCTAAGCAATTTTGTATTTTCCCAAAGCCCGGCTTCTTCCCAAATTCCTTTTATAGAGGTCGTAGGAACGGCCAGAAAAGAAATTGAGCCGAATCAGATTTATGTCTCAATCACATTAAGCGAAAAATCCATAGATAACAAAAAATACAGGATAGAAGATCAGGAAGTGAAGTTACATCAGATTTTAAATGATTTAAATATTCCGAAATCCAAACTGACTTTAGCCGACTTTACCTCCTCCATCATAACGGAAAAGAGAAAGGAAGTAGGTTTCAAACAAAGTAAACAGTTCAATCTTATTTTAGATAACGGACCACAGGTTTCCCAATTATTCGAAAAACTGTTTGAAGCAAATATCAAAGAAGCTGATGTTTTTAAACTGGACCATACTGATATCGTCAACTATAACAAAGAAGTTCGAATTGAAGCCTTGAAAGCCGCAAAAACAAAGGCCGAATATCTTTTAAATTCTGTAGGAAATAAACTTGGAAAACCATTGGAAATCATTGAGCAAAATGCTGACTCAAGGGATAAGTATAATTATACCAATATGTATTCCGTTGGATTAAATTCTAATTCTGTAACAGTAACTCCACCCAGTGAGTTTAAAAAGCTGATTATTTCCTTTTCGTATAAAGTGAAGTATTCTATCGAATAAACACCGAATGATTTAGGTTACGTAAGACCATATCTCAACTATATTAAATGATCAAACCGAAATTTAAGTCAGTGATTATTACATTAGTAATTCTGATCGTTATCTATAAGCTAATTTCATTTTTTTCGACTTTCCATTTTTATGCCGCCGGAACTTATCCCTACGCAGAAACCTATTATTTTGAACATTCTGAAAAGGAAGTGATCACTGCACTGCAAAAGCTAAAACTCCAAAATGCCAACTTTCTGGATATGGACAGTACCGACTATTGGCACGAAATATATTTTGATTTAGACAACAAAAAACTACATACCTGGACCAGGTCCGATGATGAATCCGGAACCACCTTTGCACTTGTTGCGGTATATAAATACAGAAAAGGGTATTGGGAATTAGTCAATCAGGATTTAGGCTTGTTTGAGAACATAATGACAAAAAGGAAATTTGAAAAAGAGATCATTGAAAAACTTAAAATCGAATTAGAAAAATAAAAAGGTTTACAACAAATAAACAACTCTCAATGGCCAGAAATAAAAAGATTTTGCTGACCGTTTCCCTTCTTTTTGCGGGGCTGGCCGTTTATTATTTCTATCCGGAAAACAAACTTCCGGCCAACATACAAATTGACAAAATTGTTGTTTACAAATCAAAAAGACAACTATTAGCCTACTCAAACGGACAATTGGTTAAGACTTATAAAATTGCACTTGGCAGAAAACCGATCGGAGACAAGGAATTTGAAGGTGATAAAAAAACACCGGAAGGACGCTATTCCATCAACGACAAAAACCCAAATAGTGGTTACCACAAAAATTTAGGCATTTCTTATCCTAATAAAGAGGATATCGAAAATGCAAAACGGCTTGGTAAACCAACAGGTGGCGATGTCAAAATACACGGACTCAGAAACAAAATGGGTTTTATCGGTAAGTTTCACCGCTGGACTGACTGGACTTTAGGCTGTATCGCAGTAACCAATGAAGAAGTAGATGAGCTTTACAGAGCGGTAAAAATCGGAACAACCATTGAAATTAAACCTTAAAACATGAGTCTATTTAAAACAACGGCATCAAAAATTCTTCGCATAATAGCATTCATTTTAGCAGATCTTTTTATCTATGTCTTTTTAGCCACATGGTTTATGATCTATGAAGATTTCTATGACGAAAGTGAAGGACCTTACATGAGTTTAGAAAGCATGACCACCAAAGAGAAAATCATTTACTTTGCCATTTACTTTTGGTATATCGCTAACATTATCCTGCTTTTGTGGATCTGTTTTAAAATGTATAAAAGTTTTAAAAATCGAAAAGGGAACTTCTCACCCAGAAAGTCGCAAAATTAAAAAGCAGAACCTCAACCCTTCTGAGTTTAAAATATTCGGAAGAATTTTTCGGAAAAGGCATTTGGGGAAAAGGATTTTGGTATTCGAACATTTTGAACAACGAAGAGGTGGCCATTTCAATAATAAAAAACGCCCGTTAGCCGGTGTTTCAGGTTAATAAAACCAATCTTATGAATAGTACAAAAATCATTACCGGATTTCTTTTACTTGTAATTATCGGATGTGATCGAAAATCTAACGTCACTCCAACATCGGATGTAGTATCAAAAACAAAAGACAACATAATTTCAGGCCACTGGGAGGTTTTTCCTCTCGGTGATATTGACAACGACAAAATATCCGATACGGCTTTCGTTTATACCCCACCCTACTATGGCAAAAAAAATCCTGACTTAGGTGGAGCAATAGAATTTGACGGCTGCATAACCGATTGCTATAATAAAATAAGATTTTCAAACAAATTTTCGGAACTATCTATTCCCAACTCGTTATGGGGAAGTATAGAAGCGATTGAAGATCTTGACGGAGATGGTCTCAAAGAATTGATTTTCCAAACGAACTGGTGGATTGGAACGCACGTCAATATCATGATCTATTCGTTTGATGACAATACAAAGCAGTGGAAAATGCTGGCGAAAAATAATGTCTATGCCGAAGACAGTTACAAAAACAGGGTCAAAAAAATCAGCAATAATGAGTTTAGCTTCACTATTGAGTACATGGATACCATCGCACAAGATATCATGAAGAAAGACAGTATTGTGAAAATTAAAAAATAATAAAGTGGTTTAAATAAAATAGATTCAACAAATGAAAAAACTACTGGTATTAATTTTATAATTTCTGCAACCGGTCTTTGGTATTTTGACCCGTTTCACAAACCCGTTGAGACGATAGATCTATTAATCGGGAAAAATTTAAATTTTGCAAATGATGTTTACTTTAAGTCGGAAGCCGATGAAACAATCTCTTTTTCAATCAATGCTCAATTAAATGAATTTCAGGGTGGAATTTTAAGTAAAAAATCAATGATCACCGATAGCATAATTCAACAACATACCTGGAATTATACGAATCATAAAAAGACCATTTGGATCGCAAAAACAAAAAACCAGAATTTTGAAATAATTGATGCTGTCCGATATAAGAATGATGTGAAATTCTGAAACACAAACACATTAGTTTTGAACAAATTAACGGGTTCCGTTTCTCCTTTTATTCTAACTTTTTTCTTTCAGACTTTTCGGTATATTTGTAAGCATTCGCAGAAAATAGCGGACACGTATTCTAAACAAACGATAAAAAACAATATGAAAATCAAAATAGTATTTTCCCTTTTACTGATTGCAAATCTTCTAAACGCCCAAACTGATAATACCGATGTAAACAAGTTTATCGTCTTTTTTAAATCGCAGATCACAAAATATCCGGTTGGCAAAATTGAGGAGCATTATGATCAGGGCTATTTTAAAACTTTATCAGAAAGCGAGTACTTTGATAAGAATGTGGAAGTTGGCATAACGACTGTCTATGAAAAATGTTCTGAGAAAGGCGAAACTGCAATGCAACAGGAAATCAAAAATTTCTTTGAACAGCATAAAGCGCTGAAAATTGAGAGAAAAGAAATTGCCTCAAAAATGAACGATTTCAATTTCATTAAACCCTATTTAAAAATCAGAATTTATTCCGACGAACTGAAACCACAATATGCGAACCATGGCATTTTAAAAGCTTCATACAAAGGTTTGATCGAAGTCGTAGTTTTAGACCTGCCTTCCGGTATTGGCAGTCTGGAAAAAAAATATGTCGGTATCTGGAAAAAATCGGAAGACGAAATTTTCAAACTGGCAAAAGAAAATACTTTAAAAAACCTGGATCAAAAATTCGAAAAAGTAGAATCCGGTAAAAACGGAGAAGAGTTTTATTTATTAGCAAATGACACCGACTTATTCATAACATCCTCCATTATAGACCTGAAAAAGACAAATCCACCGATCGGAAAATACGGTACCGTTATTTCAATTCCAAATAATACGGTTATCATGGCTTTACCGCTAAATGATAAAGAAAAAATAAATCTGTTTTGTCTGAGTTTTATGGATATGACCAACTATTTGTTTGAGAGCAGTGATACAAAACCAGTGAGCAGTAACTTATTCTGGCTCAATGGCAACGAAATTTTACTTATCGACAAAGATTTCAAAAATAAAAAATTAATATACCCAAATCAGCTACAGTCCTTTGTCGGAAACTAAAATTATATGCCAATGCGAAAAGCTTTAAATTTAATTGTTATTGTACTGATTGCAATTGTATTGATTTACGCCTTGATTCATTTTCTCGGAGTGCAGGGTTTTGCATTCGCGTGGGCGCTTAATTTTTTGCTGATGGCCTGTGTGCTTTTATTTACCGAAACACTAAAAAGCAGACATTCTTCTTCTTACTACAACCTCAAAACCTGGGAAAGGAAAGGGAAAATATATGAATCCTTTGGAATAAACTTTTTCAGAAAATTATTGGTTTGGATCGGTTGGGAAAAACTGAACAAAAAATCCAATCCGGTCGAAAAGAACACGGAGGCTTTAATTCATCTGCTTTACCGAACAAAACAATCAGAATTAGGACATCTGATTATTTTTTTTATCGTAATGGGGTTTACTGTTTTCGTATCGTTTAGATTTGGCATCCTCAGTTCCATATGGTTACTGATCCTGAATATCTTGCTCAACCTCTATCCCATCTTCCTTCAACGATACAATCGCCCACGATTAGAAAGAGCTATAAATTTGAGTCAAAGGAGATAGAAACAAATACTGAGATCAAAACAAAAAAGATGACTAACGAACAGCTGAACCTCTGGAATGAAATCAAGAATTTCGAATTAGATGATCCCGAAATTTCATTAAGTTTTACGGATCGGCTTGCAAGAGAAAACGGCTGGACGATAGAATACGCAATCCGTGCCATAGCAGAATACAAAAAATTCATTTTTCTTCTCACTGTTGCCGATCATCCGCTAACGCCCTCTGATCAGGTGGATCAGGTCTGGCATCTGCACTTACTTTATACGCAGTCGTATTGGGAAGAATTCTGTGAGAAGACAATCAAAAGAAAAATTCACCACGGACCTACAAAGGGCGGCGACAGTGAAACGGCCAAATTCACAAACTGGTATGAAAAAACAAAAGAATTATACGTAGAAGTTTTCAAAACAAAACCTCCGACAGACGTCTGGCCAACAAGCGAAATCAGGTTTTCAGAAATTGAATTTGAAAGAGTAAACGTAAAAAGAAACTGGGTCATTAAAAAACCGTTTTAAATGAAATACCTATCAGAACTGACACCGGCAGAAATTTTGATTTTAACCCGAGAAAATGTCAGCCGTCATGAACTTTTAAAACTTACGTTCATGGATCTGTTATTCAAACAGGTTCTGAAAGTTTTTGAAGTAGAACGACAACCGCATGTAAGTCAGGATTTCAGAACTTATAAGTATGTTGGGATTGGGCATAATTTCAACAGCTATAGTTCGTTAAACCACGAACGGGTATTTCTTTCAACATTTGTAGCGGATAATACGCTTGAAATCCTGTTTAAAAATCTGGTCAAAATCGGTTATCAGAGATCACAAACACTAAACGAACTGAAAAATGACCTTATAAAAACGCCTGCCCTGAAAAAATGCTTTTCTCAGAATATTTTTCAGAAACTATTTTATGGCTACAGTCACACGGACTATGGCTATGAACTGAAAAGAAAAGTTAAGGAGGAAATTCAAACCATAAGCAACGGACTTTCAGCGGTAGATGCTATCGAAAACCAAAAAGTAATTGAACTTATAAAATTAATTGGCGCCAATATTTTTATACTGATCAATGTTGATTACGACTTACTGCAACAGATCGATAACGATTTAGGAATTGAAATCAGCAAAAACAATTCCATTGATTTTGTGAGCGATTTGGGTGATTGCAGCTGGAGTTTTGATGATTTTTCTTCAAGTTTTGACAGTGGCTGTGGTGGCGACAGCGGTTGCGGAAGTGGTTGCAGTGGCTGCGGAAGCGGATGTGGTGGATGTGGTGGTGATTAAAACACCGAAAAAAGTAGATTCCTCTTCAACTTTTTCCATTTGATCTTTTCGGTATATTTGCCATTATCCGTAACAAAACTGCACTACACAAAAAATCATGAAAAAAATTTTATTCGCACTACTTATTTTGCTTCCTTCATGGGTTTTCTCCCAAGATATTGTTGGCGTTTGGCGTAAGGAACATGACACTGAATTAGCTATAGAATTTACCGCGAACGGAACCATAAATCTGTTGGATTTACAAAACCCAAAAAGTGCCGTATTAAGAAACTTAACGGTAACTTATAAACTTAAATCCGAAAATGGAATCAACTCCTTAGTTCAATCCTTCTACAGGGATGGTGTTTTAATTAAAGAAGAGGTAATTAAATATAAAATTATTGACGGAAAATTGTATTTACCAAGAACCTCTGAAACAAACGGGCAGGTAACAGTTGAAGAATACAAAGATGAATATGTCCGCATAAAATAAGCTGTAAGTAGTTCGGAAGTAATAACGATACAGCACCAGCGTAAACAGTAATATCAGAAAGAAATAACGATAATTAAAATAGTAAGGATGTTTAAAAATCACATTGACGTACGGTTAAACCACGAAAAATTCATCAAAAAAGTATGCGAAACCAACATCGTATACGTTTTGGAAAGTGAAGACGGATTTGCAACTTCAAGTTCAAATGATGTAGAAGATGATGATGGTGAACCTATTAAAATGATTTGTTTCTGGTCTGAAAAAGCATTGGCAAATTCGTGCATCAAAAATGGCTGGGAAGAATATAGTCCGATGGAAATAAATCTAGCCAATTTCATGGAAGACTGGTGTATCGGAATTGATAACGACGGACTTTTAATCGGAACCAATTTCGATCAGAATATGTTTGGTTACGAAATCGAAGGTTATGACCTTGTTTTGGAACTGATCACCGAACTTAAGAAAAATAAAAAAGAACCGGGATTTCAAAAATTTGAAGATTTAGCCGATTTTGAAACGCAGGTTAAAGAAGCTCTGGGATATAATCTTCCCAACAATTAATCTCAAACATGAGAATTTTAAAAACAGTACTCCTTTCGTTCTGCTTCTTCCTGCATTGTCAAATGATAAATGCACAAGACGAGAACGGACTTGCTTCAGTCAAAGACTTAGACCCGACAGAAAATCTTCCCCGGCCTTATAAAGGTACTCTTGAAATTCATAAAGCATCAGTTCTATTGGGTGATGTCAATGGCGACCAACAAAAAGATACCGCTTTCATAAGTTACAAACGGGTTCTTTCCCCCGATAACACGTATGAAAAAGAATGCGGACAAAATGTCTGCTATGTCAGAATCAAATTTAGTTCGGACATTCCTGAAATGATCATGGAAGCATACCGTTTATCGGTAGAACCGACGCTGGATGTTAACGGTGACGGAAGAGCCGAAATTTTAATATTCCGGGAATTAGAACAGTACAATTGGAGCAGTATGCGTTTGTATTCCTTTTACCAAAATAAATGGCACCTGTTGAGCGACGTACCGGTTTTTCTCAGCGATGACGAAGCTTATGAAAAAAGAATTGTAAAATCCGGAGCAAAATATTATATCGTATCTGATGTCTGGAATAAGGATTACAGTCTGATAAGCCGAAAGAAGATTTTAATTAAACAGCATAAAACGCAAAGTATTAACACCAGTAAATGAAATACTTACAATTAATCGCATCTATAATTTTTGCAATTACAATAGCCTATTTTTTAATCAAGCGTTTTATCCTCTTTTATAAAGATTCGAAAAAAATTAAGGCCGAAATTGGCTCAAATTCTATAGAAACTGAAGATTTACGAATATGGTCAATGTTCACAAGATCGTTTCTTATCGACTTGGGGGAAAATTATCAATACGCAAAATTCATTTTTTGCAATAATGAAGTCTACGTATTCTTACGCCATTCTCTTCCCCAAACCTACAACGGCCCATTTGTTATCAAAGCAAACGAATCAAGTAACTATTCCTACCTGTCAAAGTTTTACATCACTAAATTTAAAATTAGCGGAAATGATTTAACGATACACTTTAAGCACAAATACTATATAGGCATGAAATTCGGTCTGAACATTATCAACATAAATACTGCTGATATGGAAAAAATTAAATCAAACCTCTGCTGATATCGGTTTTACATTTGTAGTCTTTGTCTTTAATCACTAGTTTTGGACGGACAGCGCTATTCACTCACAAACATGAATTATCCAAAAGTATACTTATTGAAACAAAACCGAGATCAATTTGAAATCTATTTCGGTGAATTTTCAACCTTGGATGGGATAAAACTTCTTGATGAGCATCTGAAAATAAATATCGAGGAATTTGGAGCGACAAACTATAAAAACTTCGGATTTGCTACAGAACAAGACATTCCTCACTTTGACACTATCGCAGAACTAATCGTCTTTCTTGAAAACGTTGATTTCATAGATATAATCAACGCCAAAATAAAACTGATAGAAACCGGAAGTTTAGCAACGCATGATGATGGCGAATGCACATTTGTTTTGGATTCCCGGGAAACCGCTTATCAATTGATTAAGAAGGCATCTCCGGAAATTTACAAAGACAAAATTTTAGCCGAACTGATTAATCATCCGAATAATTACATAACGATAAATTCAGAAGGAAACGTTGAAAGGTTTTTTACTTTTGAGGACTATATCAAAAAAGGGAAATAAACGTTATTCAAGAAAATTCCAACTATGAAACTCAGATTATTCCTTTCTATTTTCATCCTATTGTGCAGCAAATTAAGTTCTCAAACTGCTGATTATAAAAAGTTGAGCGATTTTTTAACTGACCAAAAATTGTATGATTATGGATATGGTCTTCAAAAATGCGACACTCGAATTGATTCAATTGTATGTTATAATGATTTGGTAAACAAAGCGATTTTATTCAAAGAACTTAAGAATGGAATTCATTTTACCAATAAGGATTCTGTTTTTAGAGTAAGTCTGGATATTAAAAAAAAGGAACTTAAAAATATTATCGTCAATTATAAAAACCAAAGAATCAAAACGCTGCACATAAATGATAGTCTGAATAATTTCACCAAGATGGTCCAAGCTTATGATTTAATGTTTTATAACAATAACTACATTTTATTTTATCTCTCCGATGCTGAAAATATTCCAAGTCTGCGAGACTATTATCTTGGAATTCTGATTGATACAAAAACAAAAGCAATAGTACCTTTTCCTGCCCTACTAAACACCACCAGTTTATTGCCCCTGACTGAAATCGACAATGACGGTAAACTGGATTTCATTTCCTATTGTCCTGCGTCAGATGATAAAGTGGAAGTTTACGGTTTAAGTGATAATTTCAGTTGGACCACCAAAAAGGAATATACCTGCAGATTGTATCAGGGAGATAATTTCGTATGGCTGATCGATTTTCAAAATGATAACTTTCTTAAGCGATTTTATGAAAACCAGCGAAAGTTATAGGCAACCTTAACATATATGACTAAGAAAATAACATTTGTATTTTCCCTAATAATCCTGGGACTTCTTTTATATCAGATCGGAAACTTTTTGTTTGGCTACATTAATTTTTTTGGAGCCTATGACAAAGATTATACTAAGGACGAGCTCGTGGAAAATTATGAGATGAATAAAGCTGAAATTTCAAAACTTCAAAGTTATTTTAAATCAATTTGCCCAAAAAACCGGCTGGTTGAAATTGAATTTGAAAATACAGCTATGATCAGTCGCATCGAAATTGGTAGCATCAGCAGTGCAACTCAACCTAACAGTATATCTTATCAGGACTGGAATTTAGAACTGGGAACAAAAAAAGCAGATTCAATTTTAAATTCCTTACATTGGGATGAAGAAAAAGTAGCTCTTTTAGCAGAAAAAATTGAAAATGCGAATTGTATTTCTATTTCAAATACGGAACCTTGCAAAATTGGATTTAAAAGAAGCGGATTGGGCATGTATACCTTTTTGAAGTATGAAAAACCCATGAACGACAGTATCATGCAGGTTTACAAGGAAAACTGTTCCTATATGATTTACAACCGAAATGTCATTTTTCAATATGGCGGCGGAGCGATAGGATCGGATTGTTTTTCGGAAAATAGCACGAAATAAAAAACTGCTTTTAAAACCTAATTCCTGAAAATGAAATCACTTATTGCGCTACTATTTGTTTTAAACATTTCGCAAACGTCCTTTGCGCAGCAAAAGAACTTGAAATCTTTCATTCCAGTAGGCTATAAAATTTTAGATTCGGCGAAATGCGACTTGAATCAGGATGGTTTCAGAGATTATATCGTGATTTTAAAAAATGACAAAGAAAAATTAGAATCTGAAATGAAAAGACCACTTTTAATAATTGAAGGCAATAATAACGGCACTTTAAAAATGGTTTCCAAAAATGATGATATAGTTCTTTGTTATGACTGTGGTGGAATATTCGGTGACCCATATGCAGGTATTAGCGTAAAGAAAAACTATTTCTCGATTGAACATTATGGAGGAAGTAACTGGAGGTGGACAAGGATTATTACTTTTAAATATGACAAGAAGTTACAAAAATACATTCTGCATAGAGACGCCGGAGAATCGTTCCATGTTTCTGATGTAAACAAAAGAGAATACCAAAAATTCAATGAGGATGTATGGAACAAAACCCTGTTTGAGAATTACAATGCAGAGGAATAATTATGACCCCACGCAAACAATTAAAATATGGAATTTTAGCAGCGCTTCTCCTTTTAAGTTGGAGCACTAATATTCATTTCGGAGATTTCTGTGAAGGGATGGTCGAACCTCTTCTGTTCTTCTTTTTATCCCTAATTTTTATTGTTTGTTTTAAAGTCATCTTAGTCAGGGATCTCTACAAATACTTTAAAAAGAAAGAGAAGTTCGATTTTATCCCCCTTTATATTCTTATACTTTTTATTCTGTCAAATTGGTTTCTGATCGCAGCTAATGAGAATAAATACTGGCGAAAAATAAAATATGAAGGTGTTGTAGAAAATAAAAATTCGAGAGTCTGGATCATCCTCTACGAAAACAATTCATTTGAGGCTACAAAATCTTATGCTGACTTTAGATGTACAACCGTGGGAAACTATCATTTTGAAGAAAACTCGCTAATTCTCGATGCCGAAGACATTGAAGAAAAAACCGATCATAATTTTACCAAACACTATTTGATACTTTCCGACACATTATTACAACCAACTAACAGGAAATTCAACAGGATAGTACTTAAGAGAAAATAAAAAACATTGTAAGCCAAAACTCCCGGCAAATAGAACATGAAAACAGAAATCGAAAAAAAAGATAATTTTAAATTCTATCATATTTTAATTCCGTTCGTTACCATTCCTTTTTTTTCGCTTTGCGCCTTATCGTATGGCTGGATTTCCTACTCAACGGTAACAAACAGAAGCGGACTTTGGGGCGGAATGTACACCTACTATGATCTGACCAAATTACAATATAGCATATACGAAATAACAGCAACTTTGATCTTTACCGGACTAATAATTTTCCAGATAAAATATCTTGTCGAAAAAGACTGCGTCAAACTAAATAAATTGTTCCGGATCATGGGGTTGTTGGTTGTACTGATACTACTGTCCGAGTTCTATCTGCAAACTAAATTTGTCGGCAAAGGATAATCCGTGACTTAAAAAAACCTGCTTGCAATAAAGTTTTTTCTTTCATCCTTTTCGGTATATTTGTAAGCATCGATACAAAAATCCCAGATAGACCAAACTGTTGAAAGTTAAGGATTACCTTATGCATACTGTAGGAAAAATGGAAGAAAAAGAACTTGTTATCAGACGAAGTTTCAGAGACAACAGCCCGCGAAAGCTGATCTTCAATGAAAATTTTATAAAGTTTGAAGATAAAGACCTGGCGAATGACTTATACACGCTGTTTGAAAAAGAGAATATTACGGCGTATCGGTTCGGGATTCATTGGATAAGTTTCAGATTAACATACGGCAGGGAATATCAGATTTTTGTCAGAAACAATGAAAACAATATTATTAAAATCCGTTTCAAGTCGTATTTTGGCAGAAAGACAACGGAACATCACCAACTTTACCTGGAAATCCTGGATGATTTGTGGACTTATTTCTTTTCAGCAAAGGTTGATGAGTACTTAAAGATGTTTGAGAACAATGAAGAGTTTTCGATCGGCGACGTTTTATTTACAAAAGACAATATCGTTTTAAATATTACCGGAATTGTTAGTCTGAAAAGAACAACCATCCCCTGGAAAAACATCAGAACCAAAAATTACAGAACCTATTTTTCTATCTATTCTGCGGAAAACCCATCAAAAATTAACAGAGGTTACAGTTATAAAGAGGATTGGAACACCGGCGTTTTGTACAGTGTTTTGAGAACCATACTTCAGAATAAAAATATCGAAACCTATAATAAAACTGCTTTATAAAAGTTAAAACAGAACCCGAAAAACACAAAAATGCCATTTACATTTTCTCATCCCGCCATCATTTTACCGCTGACGTACCTACCAAAAAGATGGTTTTCAATTACGGGACTTATTATCGGCAGTTTAACACCTGATTTCGAATATTTCTTAAGAATGAAAGTTCAAAGTAATTACAGTCATACTTTGCCCGGCCTTTTCTGGTTCGATTTTCCCTTGGGAATTTTACTTGCGTTTCTGTTTCATAATTATGTCCGCAATGGTCTTTTTGACAATCTGCCGATGATTTTAAAATCCAGAATTGCAGCTTTCAAATCATTTGACTGGAACAGCCATTTTAAAAAAAATTGGATTGCGGTATATGTTTCAATTTTTATTGGTGCTGCTTCCCATTTGTTTTGGGATGCTTTTACCCACGAACATGGTTATTTCGTTGCAACTTTACCGGTTTTGAAAAATATGGTTACTATTTTCGGAGGACAGATTCCACTATTTAAGGTACTACAACATTCAAGTTCTTTAATCGGAGGTCTTGCGATCGTTTTTGCATTATTCAGTCTGCCGGCCGATAATAAAATAAACGAAAAACCGGATTTAAAATACTGGAGTCTTTTTATTTTTATAATGCTGGCGATAATAACAATCCGATTACTGAGCGGCCTCAATTATAAATTATATGGTCATGTTATTGTAACAGGAATTTCAGCAGGTCTTATTTCATTGCTTTTCACGCCTTGGTTATCGAAATTAAAACTGAGATAACCCTAAGGAATCACATTATGATAAAGCACATTTTATTTCGGCTGGGTGCCATTTTTATTGTACTTCTGATACCGACCTTAGTTTTTTTCCTGATGTGGGATAAACCTTCATCGGCGTTCGGAGCAGCAGTCTTATCAATTTTACTGGGTTCTGTAATGGGCGTACTTTTACTACTGTATTTTTCGGTGGAATGTATTTCTTTATTCCAACAACAAAAGAAATCGCTTGCTATTATAAATCTGGCAATTGTGTTCAGTTTATTGATCTTAATGGTATTTATTCTAAACAATACGGTTTTTTAATGCTTTTTAGATTTAATAAACTTTCTCAGTGATGATAATACGAAAACACAATAAACGTTACCTAATAAATTCATCAGCAATCAAGAATCTGACAAAATGAAAAAAATACTTTTTCTGATCCTACTTATAAGCCAGGCCGCCTATTGTGATATAATTCCTGACAACTCACATTTCGTAAAAAAGTGTGTGAAGATCATCAATACAAATGAATTTCCTGATTTTTACATCGTAGCCTATATAGAAAGCCCCACCGGTGAAAGAGTGGACTACAAACTAATCAAGCCAAACTACTGCATACAAATTGGTTACAAATTCAATAAACTTACTGTTTTGGCCGTTAAAAAAAAGTATCTGGCAGGTAAAGATTTGGACTCTTTGGATTGGTTAAATGACAAAAACATCGTAAAAGCGAACTTACAGCTTTACTGCAGTGACGGCTATTTAGACAATTCCGATCCAATAAACGAAATTGAGGAATTTTACAAAATCGCGGGCATCAACGATAAAATATTTGTGTTGTATAAATACAAAGAATTGTTCCGGTACAATAACGGACAACCAAATTCCATAAAAACTTTCAATTATGTCAGCGGAAACGAAAGCGTCCCAAACAAGAGATTAAACCAGGATTCCCTCGTGGAAATCTATCCGGACACAGAAATACTTAATTTTCTGGAATCCTTATTAGTGACCATTTTTATTGAGTTGACAGTACTATTCATCTTGTTTAAAACAAAATACAAGCACTTCAAAATCAGAAGTAAACTATTGCTTTTTGCCGGCATTTTAATGTCATTTTCTACACTACCTTACGTATGGTTTGTGCTGCCGGTATTTATCAAAACAGCAATTCCGTACATCCTTGCCAGTGAACTTTCGGTAATTTTTATCGAATCTTTCATTTTATATCACTTACTAAAAATGGAGTACAAAAAGATGTTGCTGGTTTCCTTTCTGTGCAATTTGATTTCCTTTGCAATCGGATTTGGGCTTAATTACCTTAATTTACTATAACATGACTAAACAAAATATACTCTTAATACTATTTTCTGTTCTTGGATTAGTCGCATGTAATAATTCGGACAGGCATACCAAAACAAAAAAACAAACGGCAGTTGTTGCAAGTTTGAAAGGTGAACAGCTTCCAAAAAATGATTCGATCGTTTACGACGAAAATGTGTTACCAACGGAAAACAGTTTTTCAGCAAAAGTGCTGACCGTTGGTATTTTCCATAATGATGAAGTTGATGCCGATGCCAGCCATTTGAATTGGTTGGGATTATTTAACGATGCAGACGGTTATTATCTAAAGCAGACCAAGATAACGGCGGAAAATGTCAATGATGCTGTTGTTGACGAAAATGAAAACGAAAAAACGGGTTGGGAAATACAAACGGAAGTTAAAGATTCCTGTTTAATTCTGATCGAAGCTCTTCCCTATTTGGCAGAAAGAAAAATTAAGAGCATCACTTTATCAAAAAACATAATTTACCCGGATGAAACCCTTAAATTTCAATATTCAGGTGTTGAGTATAAACTGTTTGCAACCGGAGGTAAAAAGAAAACCGATGCCGAATCGGAGTGGTTTGAGGTCTGGAATTACAAACTTTATCTGTCGGCTACAATCGACGGACAGGAACGCAAAAGCCTTCTTGTGGCGCAACCCTATTTTGACGATCAGATGACAGAATTGATTTTTGCGGGCGATCTTGACGGGGACGGTATTCTAGATTTGATAATCAACACGTCAAACCATTACAATGTAACGAGACCGACCATTTATTTATCAAAACCCGTAGACAATGGAGAAATAGTGAAACCTATCGGCGCTCACACCAGTGTTGGATGTTAATTATTAGTAAACCAATGAAGTTTTTATCCAAAATTTATGACCTAATTTTTACGGGAATTCTATTTATGGGATTCTTCTTTATAATTATTTCGCAATCCTTTGAATACTATTTTGGGAAAAGCCATTTTGAAGGATTTTAACGGAAACCCAAACGAAAATGATTTTTACTATTAAAGATTGAAGATAAAATAAAAGACATGAGAAAAACAACCTGTTTAATGTTGTTATTGATCACATTAACAAACTGCAACAAAAATACGTCCGAAGCTAAATTGGGGCAGACAGTCGAAGTAGCTCAGAAGGTAGTTCCAAAAGAAAAATTCGAAACGCTCAAATATCAAAATGACGCCATCTTACTGACAAATAGTATTAAAATATACGATGCTGAAAAAAATGTCATAAATGGAACCAGCGGAATTTTCGGTGAAATCGTTAAGATTGACAGCATCTCAAAAAAGAAGTTTGACTTCACAAATTCAGATGAAAGATGCAATTTGCACAATTTTGTAAAAGTAAAAGGGAAAAAGATTTCAGGCTGGGTTTACGGCCAATTTCTGTTTGAAAAAGAAAACAAGAAAAGGGATAAAACTTTTACTATCAACAACGTCCAATTTGAAATAATCCCTACCAAAAACTTCAATATCGGGGTTTACGATGAAGAACTTGACGGTTTATCATTTTGTGGCCAAAATCAGAATCCCGTGCTGTTTTATAATGGTTTGTACAAAAAATATGAGTATTTACCGGTAATTCCGAAAGACGAAAATTATACTGAAAATTATTTGACTCTTGATGCTCATGACGGCTGGATGGACGAGATCAAAAATTATGATTTAAAAGAAAACGTTCTTACCCTTGAAATTTATCGTGAATATCAGGAAGGATCTGCCAATATTACCGTTGAAGTCTACTTAAACCAAAAACAATCCACCTGTAAAGTCCTTAAAATAGAAAAAAGAGAAGAAATTGTTGAGTAATACGAATGAGAACTTCCTTTCATTCATCAACTTTTTTCTTTCTGCCTTTTCGGTATATTTGTCAACCCAAGAAATAAATAAGGCCTGCTCAACGTTGATATTCTAAAAACAAAACAATGCAAAAAACAATAGCCCTTTTACTATTTATATGTTCTTCCACTACTTTTTTTGGCCAGACCAACTTTGAAAAATTCAAAACCTTATTCAAAGAAAAAGATACGGTTCAGATAAAAACCTTGCTGACAAATTGGGAAAAAACGAATGCCAACGATCCTGAATTTTATACCTGTGCGTTCAACTTTTACTTCTTTTACAGCAAACAGGAAGTACTTTCTCTGCAAACTGAAAAACCAAAAACCGATGGTTTTCAATTAAAGGACGATAAAGGAAATATTGCCGGCTATTTAGCTTCAAATTCGGGTTACAATCCTGACAAGGTAAGCAAAGCTTTCAAATACATCAATCTCGGTATTCAAAAATTCCCGAACCGACTGGATATACGATTCGGAAAATGCTATGCGCTCGGACAAATTGGCGATTATGAAAATTTCACGAAAGAAATAATTAAAACAGTTGAATACTCTGTCGTAAACAAAAACAACTGGCTCTGGACCGAAAACGCAAAAAAGGAACAGGCAGAAGATTTTATGATTGGTGCGATTCAGTCGTATTTATACCAACTCTATGAAACGGAAAATGAGAGCTTATTGACTAATATGCTACAAATCGGTGAAACAACGCTGAAATATTATCCGAAGAAAGTAGAAATATTATCAACCACGGCAATCGTGCACATGATGAACGGAGAATTTGATAAAGCACTTACCTATTTAAAAACTGCCGAACAAATAAATCCGCAGGACTGCATTGTGCTTAATAATATTGGCCAGGTTTATAAAAGAAAGGACGATACTGCAAACGCACTTAAATATTTTGAATTGATATTAAAATACGGCAATAGTCAAGAACAGGAAAATGCCAGACAAAACATCAGTGACCTGAAAAAGTAAATGAAAAAAATAGCTGTCCTTTTTTTTCTGCTCTGTTCTGTGACCCTTTTGGGCCAAACGGCGACTATTCAGGCCTCGACAGTCTACCCGCACATTAAAGACACAGTCAACTTTATAAAATTCAACTTTAACGGACAAACATTCGGCGAAAAAGACACTGTATTATTGGTTAAAATAAATACCAAAGGATTTGATAAATGCACCGCGATAATCAACTCGGATACCATCAGGTTTTTTACAAAATTCAGACAAAACGAATCGTATAGGATTGTGCAGGGTTGTTGCTGTGCTGCGTTTACGCTGACCGCTGATAAAAATCCCAGACGCGGCACAATCGAATTTCAAAATAAGGACCGAAAACAGTTAGGAATAATGCTTTCCGAACACATCCAGGATACGATTTATGCTGGGAAAAAGAAAAGGATATTCGCATCTGAATCCGCGATGTGCACTTTCAAACCATGCGAAGTTAAAATTGTCGAGACAGACTATTTTTCGGAAAAATACGATTACAACGAAAAGACCTATCATGTGTTAAAGGAAGAACAAAAAAGACTTATAATTTATTCTGCCTATTTCCATTTTTTACATGGTGAAAAAATAATTCTGAAGCATGATCCGGTTAAAAACGTAACAGAATTTTATTTTAACGGTTATTTATCAGACAAAGAATTCCAAAAAATAATTCAGTAAAGGTTTTGGCAATGCCCAAGATCAGTGCATTTCGTCACTATTTTTTTAAATTTTCGTCCCTAACTTTTTGTTATATTTGTAAAAATCGGCAAAAAAAATATTCAGCATTTCGAAACCGATGAACTGAAACTAAAAACCAAACAACAAGAAACAATCTTCAAAAAATGAAAAAATTTTACTTAGTGCTACTGTTCCCAATTGTAAGCATCGCCCAAAATAAAACGGAAGCCGAAATCAAAGTGGATCAGGGTGTTTATCTTCATGATCAGGGAAAATACGATGATGCTTTAGCAAAGTATGACGAAGCGCTTAAACTGGACAAAGACAATTTATATGCGCTTACGGAAAAAGCACTGACGTTGAATACAGCTGAAAGATTTAATGAAGCTATTCTGGTAAGTAAACAGGCGATAAAATCGCATCCGGATGATAATCTTAAGAATGCTTATGTGTCTTATGGAAATTCTTTAGATCAATTACATGAAGCCGATAAAGCATTAAAAATTTATGATGAAGGCCTGAAAAAATATCCTTCGTCTTATGAATTGCATTTTAATAAAGGAATTACGCTTGCCAATGCCAACCAAATTGAAAAGGCGTTACTTTCATTTCAGAATTCCGTAAAGTTAAACCCTGACCACACCGGTTCGTTCAATGCATTGGCGGTTTTAAGTCAGGATAACAGAATTCCGGCGATTTTATCAGGCACTCGTTACCTTGTTCTGGATAATAAAACCCCACGAGCAAAAGGAAATCTGGATATGATTTTAAAACTTATGGGACAGGGAGTTTCAAAGAAAGACGATAATTCGATATCACTTTCTATAAATTCTGAGTTACTTGACGATGTAAATACAAAAAAAACGAAGGAGAATAATTTTGCTTCTACCGATATGATTTTGTCAATGGCAGCCGCATTAGATTATGATGACAAAAACAAGGATAAGACACAATGTCAAAAATTCATAATGAAATTTGAAAGTATGTGTCATTCATTGAAAGAAATGAAAAAAGACCAGAAAGGTTTCTACTGGGAATTCATGGCTCCTTATTTTATTGAAATGGAAAGCAAAAATATGATTGAGCCGTTTGCTTATATTATCTTTCTTTCATCAGAAAAACCAGATGTCCTGAAGTACCATCAGGAGAATGCTGAAAAAATCCAGAAGTTCTACAGCTGGTCAAAAAACTATAACTGGAATTACTAAAAACAGTTTTTAAAGACTGGCCTTTGCGCTGGCATAGACCAGTCTTTAATCACTGGTTTTGATTACTTATATATCCGCAAAATTACACAAAACTTATAGCCTGAAATGAAATTCCCGTTCGTGCTAACACTCTTTTTGTTCAGTTTTATAATTAGAGGACTGATTGTAATTCTTCATGAATTTGGACATGCAGTACCAGCCGCTTTACTGACGAAGAAAAAAGTTTCGGTTTACATTGGTTCTTACGGAGATCCGGATAAAAGTCTTAATTGGCAAATTGGATTATTCGACATCTGGCTAAGTTATGAATCGCTTGCGTTGAGAAACGGATTATGCGTGTATTTCGGGGAAGGGATTTCAATAAACAAAAAACTCATTTGTACCTTAAGTGGTCCTCTTTCTTCATTATTCTTTTCAATTATCCTATGCTACTGTGCTTTCGATTTTGAAATGAATGATACTTTTGTTCTTTTTGCTCTGGTATTTTTAGGATTAGCGATTGTAGATGTCTTTATTAATCTGATCCCAAGTTCAGATCCTATTGAACTCTACAATGGGGAAGAAACCTACAACGACGGTCATAAGATCGCGACATTGCTGAAATACAGATCTTTCCCAAAAAAATATGAAAAAGCGGTTAATTTTTTCAACAATAAAAACTACCTGCAATCCGTACAACTGTTGGACGCTTTCATCGATTTAAAAATAGAGCATGAAAATATCTATCGGCTAAATATTTCGGCTAACATTACACTGAAAAATTACGAAAAAGCAAAAAAAACAGCCGATGTTTTTCTTGAAAAATACGAATCAAATTCGGATGATTTCTGTAACATCGGACTTATTTACAGCGCATTAGATTTCCAGGAGGATGCTCTGGCCTTCTATGAAAAATCGCTTCTGTTAAACCCTGATAACGAGTTTACATTAAACAATAAAGGCTACACTTTTAACCTGCTTACAAAGTTCAGCGAAGCAATTCCTTTATTTGATAAAGCAATTGAAATCAATCAATCTTTTGCATATGCTTACAGTAACAGAGGCTTATCTAAGATAAAGATCGGTAAACCCGATGAAGGCTTACGGGACATTGAAAAGTCAATGGAATTAGACAAAAACAATTCCTATGCCTACAGAAATCTGGGCATCTATCATTTTGAAAGAGGTGAATTTGATCAAGCCCTGGTACTATTTATAAAGGCCAGGGAACTAGATAGTGGAACCCACATGATCAACGAATTGATTGCAGAAGTTAATTGCATCAGAGTTTAGTATCGTCCATAAAGCCAATAGCAAAATATAAAACCACATTAAAAAATCAACAATGGGAAAAACAATTTACATTGCTTTATTTAGCTTCTGGACCTCACTCTCTTTTTCACAAAGTAAAATTGAAAAACTTAAGAATGAAGCCGTTGCGGAAGGGAAAAAACTATATGAATCCGAAATGGCGTCATGGTACGGAACTGACCTCTTTGTAGAAAATTACAAATACAGAGACTCGATCGGAGGTTATTTTTCTTATTCGGAAAATGATAATTCGAAATGTATTTTCTTTTCCAAAGGGGAAGATCCAAAAGTTATCGGAACCATAACTTTCGACAAAACCTACAATGTAAAAACCGCTAACATTGACCTATCGAAAAGAGCTTTTTCAACTGATGAATCTGATTTGTATATCATCCGAAAAAAAGCGCTATCGACAATAAATTCAGATACTATTTTTAAACAATATGAAAACACCAGCCTCAATCTAATCCCCTTGATTTCTAACGGAGAAAAGAAAGTATACGTTATAACCGCGCCACAAAAGAATGGTGTTGTGATTTTCGGTAACGACTATTTATTGACCTTTGACAGAAAAAATAATTTAGAGAAAAGCAAACGCCTTCATAAAGGAATGATTGTTATGCCTTTTGAAAATAATGATGGCGACGAAAATAACAAAGCCCGCTCGGCATTCCACAGCCATTTACCTGAATATTCAGAAATCATGACCGCAACAGATATCTGTACAACAATGCTGTATCAGAAATTTACGGAATGGGAACAAAACTATGTTATGTCTAAAAAGTATGTTTCCATATGGGATTGTAAAAAGGAGGATTTATTCATCATGACGATGGAAGCATGGAAAAGGATTGCCAATGATAAACCAAAAAACTAGCAGAAACACATCTGCTATTTTTTAAAATCTAAACTATTCCTTTTCAGTATATTTGAATAAGTAATCCGCTACTTCATAAAGCGGATGTTTAAACAAAAAGTAGTACCGGCAAATGAGCGCGACTGACAATGTATTTCCACTGACCATCAACGAAGCCTTAATCGGTTTTTACAAGTTTAACCAACTTAATTTGTCTGAAGATTTTTCATCGCATTGCGTCAGAGTTTACATAGGTTGCATTTTAGCTCCCGTACCAAACATCAAGGCCAGAAAGAAATACTTAAAATTTCACGATCTCCATCACATCATAACAGAATACGGAATCGACAGAATTGGCGAAAGTGAGATCAGCGCGTGGGAATTGGGTTCAAGAAGTTGCCGCAAACCAATAATTTCCATCATGAATCTTTTTGCTCTTTCGACCGGATTTATTTTGAGTCCGAAACGGGTAATAAACGCGTTCTATCGTGGTTGCCGCAGTAAAAACCTGTATTACCTGTCCGATTCCATGAAGAATGCTGAAATTGACAATTTGAATTTATCGGAAGTAAAAAAGAATGTTCTGGAAATACATCCGAAAATTAAATACAAACTTTTACGGCAAATTGAATTCACGGGATATTTATTTTTCTCTATGCTGATACATATTTTCATGCTGATTGCCGGAAAAACCCTGTTACTGGCTGAAAAATTGAAGAACGGATTTACAAAAGCATGATGAATTCTAATTGCCAACAAAAAAACATTTATTTAGAAATAAAGCCAACATCTTTTTTTTCAGGCAGAAAGAGATTGATATATGTAAATGGTACAGCATTATTCACTGTAAAATCGGAATCCCTATTTTCAGACCACCGTTTAAAATTAATTCATAATGACAGTGGATTTGTCAGATCAATTATAGTCCATGAAGTTTCCTTGTTCAAGGATAAATTCAATATCAGATTACTTAATGAGGAAAATTTACTCCTGGAATTCAAGAGGACTGCTGTTTGGACACAGAACTATGAAGGCGTTTATCTTCACGATAAATATGAATTAGTGATAGGCGATTCAGATAGATACTTCATTCTTAAAAATGGGATCAAAATAGCATTTTGGCAAAAATGTGAAGAAATACCATTTGCAACAAAAGACGATTTTCAGATCCTGGACTTCGATGAAAAAAATCCTGAATTAATCGTTTCACTATGCCTGATCATTCACAAAATATGTAGTGACTATAGAAGTCAATAATAATGTGATATCAGAAAAGGTTCTGTAACTTCTCTCCTGTTTTTTAAATTATCTATTGAATATTTTCGGTAAATTTATAGGGATAATTAATAATAATCGAATGAGAAAGTTAATTGCAGCAATCAACATGACACTTGACGGGTTTTGCGACCACACCGCAATAGATGCGGATGAGGAAATCCATCAGCATTACGCCGACTTATTAAACACTGCAGGCACGCTTCTATATGGCAGGATAACCTATCAACTTATGGAATATTGGCGGTCTGTACTGGAAAATCCCACCGGAAATAAATCAATGGACGATTTTGCCATTGTAATGGACAGAACGCCGAAAATTGTTTTTTCCCACACCTTGAAAAATGTCGACTGGAAAAGTACAAAGTTGGCAACAAAGGACCTCAAAGATGAAGTTTCCGAACTCAAAAAACAATCGGGTAAAGACATTTTTGCCGGAAGTCCGAGTCTGATTGTCGAACTGACAAATCTGAACTTAATAGACGAATATCAGATTTGTGTTCATCCTGTACTACTTGGAAGCGGTTTACCTTTATTTAAAAACATAAACGACAGAATTATTCTTAAACTCTTAAAGACAAAAACTTTGAACGGTGGTGCGATCATTCTTTACTATCAACCGACAAAAGAGGAGTCTTAAAATGACAAAAACTTATTTTATACTCTTTTCGTTTCAACTCCAAATTTATCCACACAAACCACTCCTTACATCCATTTGAAAGAACTGCTTCAAATAATCGTCACAACTGTTACCCAAACATTCCTTTCCCTTATAAGCATATTTTATTTCCTACAAAAAATACCAATCAACTGATTTTTAAGAACTTAATCTTTTAAATAAAGTCAACACATAAACAAAATCGTACATTTATAAGCAATACATGCAAAATACCATGCATCCGGATTCTTCTGTTTCACTTTTCGAAACGAACTGGTTAAGAATCGATAATGCAGTTGTTTTTGGATGCAAACTTCACCGGATTCAATGTTTATAGTATCAACTAAAATAAAGTCTTATGAAAAATGTTGCCAAAATTTATGTTACCTTATGTATGAGTTTCTTCGCTTATTGCGTGATCCAAGCGCAAGATAAAAAACCAAATATCCTGGTCATCTGGGGAGATGATATCGGAACCACCAACATCAGCGCATACAGTGATGGGCTAATGGGATACACAACACCCAATATTGACCGCATTGCTGATGAGGGCATGCGTTTCCTTCAATACTATGGCGAGCAAAGTTGTACGGCCGGAAGGGCAGCCTTTATCACAGGGCAGCATGGTATCCGGACAGGGCTTACCAAAGTAGGTTATCCTGGCGCCCCCATGGGCATGAATCAGTTAGATCCATCCATCGGCGGAATGCTTAAAAATCTCGGGTATGCAACCGGGCAATTTGGAAAAAACCATGTTGGTGACCGTAATGAAAACCTGCCTACAGTAAATGGATTTGATGAATTCTTCGGCAATCTCTACCACCTCAATGCTGAGGAAGAACCTGAATTGCCTGACTATCCAAAAGACCCTGCGTTTAGGGAAAAATGGGGGCCGCGTGGTGTTTTAAAATGCAAGGCAACCAACACTGATGATTCCGCAGACGATCCGCGCTGGGGCAAGGTAGGAAAGCAAACCATAGAAGATACCGGAGCACTTACCAAAAAACGCATGGAGACCATTGATGATGAAACATCGGCTGCTGCCATAGATTTTATCAAACGTATGACTGCTGCAGGCAAGCCATTCTTCTGTTGGTGGAACGGAACACGCATGCATTTGCGTACGCATGTAAGAACTGAACATCGCGGAAAATACCCTTATGGTGACAGCGAATATCTTGATGGTATGATTGAACATGATATAACTGTGGGTACATTGCTTAAAGCATTGGATGACCTGGGTATTGCCAACAATACCATTGTTGTCTATTCCACAGACAATGGTCCCCACATGAACACATGGCCTGATGGAGCAATGACATGGTTCCGCAGTGAAAAAAACACAAACTGGGAAGGTGCATTTCGCGTACCCTGCCTGGTACGCTGGCCCGGTCATATTGCTCCCGGCACTGTAACCAATGAGATAATGAGTCATAACGACTGGATACCCACACTATGTGCTATTGCCGGGGAACCGGACATTATTGGTAAATGCCTGAAAGGTTATAAAGCAAATGGTAAGAACTATAAAGTTCACCTTGATGGTTTCGACCAGTCGAAGTTTCTCACAACTGTGAACGGAACGGTAGGTAAGAATAATGGCGTGAAGAGCGCACGCAATGTCTTTTTCTATAACGATGATGACGGAGAACTGGTGGCCATGCGTGTAGGCGAATGGAAGATGACTTTTGCCGAACAACGTTTGGCTGGTACCTTAGGTGTATGGGGCGAACCCTTCACAAAATTGCGACTGGTGAAATTCACAAATCTGATGCAGGATCCTTTTGAACGGGCTGATTTTACATCCAACACCTATTGGGACTGGACTCTTGACCATGCTCCACAAATGTACCTGGGCATGGGATACGTAAGCGATTTTGCTGCATCCTTTAAGGAATTCCCTCCACGCTCTTTTCCACCAAGCTTTAATCCTGCAAATATTATTGAAGATGAGTTAAAAGTAATTAAAGCCAAGCAGGCACTTGAATTGAGTTTCCCCATGTTAAGACAGGATAAAAAGGCACAGCCAGCTGATGCAAAAAAGAAGAAAAAATAGATTGAATATCATTTTTAAAAATAGATCATTATGAAAAAAATCATCATTGCGCTGCTGTCAGTTATGTTACTGACAGCAGTGAATGTTAAAGCACAATCTACTCCTGAACAGCGTGCTGAAAAGATTACAACATGGATGAAAGACAACCTTAAGCTTACAGCCGATCAAGTTCCACAAGTACAGGAGATTAATTTAAAGTATGCCCGTATGAATGAAGAACTGAAAAGCATTCCCGGACCGAAAAAGGATAAAATGAAAAAAATTAAAAGCAATGAAACGGCAAAAGATGAGGAATTGAAAAAGATTTTGACGTCTGAACAATTCCAAACATACACAACAAAAAAGAGAGAAGTGAAAGAAGAAGTGAAAAGGTATTATAAAGAGAAAAACAAAAGCTAACTCATTAGCCAATAACAAATTAGCTATGAAATAGATCCATCTAAAAAGTACTCTTATGAAAAGAACTATGCGAATTGCCATATCAGGAATGTTGTTCGTGGTTTCAATAAATTTGTTAGCACAGGAGTCTGCCACAACTACGGTTCAGGAAAAGCACAGCGCACAGGAACTTGCTGACAAGCTCTCTAATCCCGTTGCCAACATGATCAGTGTTCCATTCCAGGAAAATATTGATTGGGGCATTGGTAAAGAAAACGGGTCAAAGAGCACGCTAAACATTCAACCGGTGATCCCCATTTCCATTACTCCAAAATGGAATCTCATTACTCGTTATATCATACCACTGGTTACCCAGCATGATATTACTGGTCACGGAACCGATGAGACCGGGTTAAGCGATGCGACCGTGAGTGCGTGGGTGACACCTACACATTCAAAAATTATCTGGGGCGTAGGGCCTGCCTTCCTTGTCCCTATTGCCACAATTGATTTTCTTGGTACCAAAAAATTTGGAATCGGTCCTACAGCCTTGTTGGTTAAACAATCACACGGATGGACTGTGGGAGCGCTTGCCAATCAACTCTTTTCTGTTGCCGGCGATGCTGACCGCCCGGATCTGAACCAGCTTTTTGTACAACCATTTTTTGCCTACAACTTTAAGAGCGGAGCCGGTTTGGGAGGTAATGCGGAAATGACATTTAATTGGGAAGCAAATACCACTACAATCATATTAAACCCAATTGCGACGGCAATAAGTAAATTTGACAAACAAACCTTCAGTATGGGAATAGGTCCGCGAATTCCTCTTGCTGCGCCTGAGCAATCAAAACCGGCAATGGGAATAAGAGCAGTACTAACACTTGTATTTCCGAAATGAAAATAAAAAGTAATACAATATGAAAATACAAACTTTCTTATGCTTAGTAGCACTGTTGCTTGTCGCGTGGGTAAAACAAACGGACTCACAAGAAATAACTCAGATAAGTAATACGTCCTCGCTTCCATCATGGAATGATGGACCAACAAAACAAGCCATTATAAATTTTGTCAAAAGAACCACAAAAGAAGGAAGTCCTGACTTTATCCCTATTTCCGACAGAATTGCCTGCTTCGACAATGACGGAACTTTATGGGGAGAACAGCCTATGTATTTTCAAATGATGTTCGCACTTGATCAGATTAAAGCTAAAGCGCCCGAACATCCCGAATGGAAAACTCAAGAGCCGTTCAAGTCAGTACTGGAAGGGAAAATCAAACAAGTGTTTTCCGGTGGAGAAGCGTCACTTATGAAAATTATTATGGCAACACATTCCGGCATGTCTACGGAAGAATTCAATTCCGATGTAAAACACTGGATTGAATCAGCCAAACATCCGAAAAGCGGAAAACCATACAAAGAAATGGTCTATCAGCCAATGCTGGAACTGATTCAATATCTCCAACAAAACAACTATCAAACCTATATCGTTTCCGGCGGTGGTGTCGATTTTATGCGCGTATGGGCCACTGAAGTCTACAAAATCCCGAGCAATCAGATCATCGGCAGTTCGGGAAAATTGAAATATGAAATTAAATCCGACGGAAAACCGGCACTTACAAAACTTGCTGAAGTGAATTTCATTGATGACAAAGAAGGTAAACCGGCGGCCATTCATCAATATATCGGAAAAAGACCGGTGATGGCATTTGGAAATTCGGATGGTGATTATCAGATGCTGCAATGGACAACTACTTCAACTGGTTATCCACGTTTTGCAGGTATCGTACATCATACGGATGGTGACAGAGAGTATGCTTATGATAAGGAGTCTTCGATAGGTCGTCTGAAAAAAGGACTAGATGATGCACCCAAAAATGGCTGGCTTCTAATTGACATGAAAAAAGACTGGAACATAATTTATCCAAAAAAATAATCATGATAAAAAATTTCACCTTTATAGCCATATCTGTACTGCTTCTTGCGGGATGCCATCAGACGTCATCTCAAAAAGAGCAAGCCAGTAATTCAAAGAATTTTGAAAATAATGGAACAACAACCGAAATTGACGCAAAAAATAAAATACCTAAAGATATGGTGTTTGTACCATCAGGCACGTTTAAAATGGGCGGAAATAGTCCTCAGGAGCACGCCGCTTATGGCGTGTATATCGACGGCTTTTATATGGATGAATCTGAAGTCACTAACGAGCAGTTTCACCAATTTGTAACAGCAACCGGGTATAAAACCGTAGCTGAAAGACCCATAAACTGGGAAGAACTGAAAAAACAGTTACCGCCTGATACTCCGAAGCCCGACGATCAAATGTTATTACCCGGATCATTAGTTTTCTTTCCTTCTAAAAATATTGAAAACCTGCATGATATCAGTCAGTGGTGGACATGGACAACCGGCGCCGACTGGCAGCATCCCAACGGACCGGGCAGTTCAATTAAAGGATTGGAAAAACATCCTGTCGTACAAATTGCCTACGAAGATGCAGAAGCGTATGCGAAATGGTCCGGTAAAAGACTCCCAACGGAAGCCGAGTGGGAATATGCCTGTCGCGGTGGAAAAGCCAACCGAAAATATGCCTGGGGAGACCAACTTACGCCCGAGGGAAAATACCTTGCTAACTATTTTCAGGGGACCTTCCCAAATAAAAACACAAAACTTGATGGCTTTGAAAATACAGCACCCATAAAAAGCTATCCACCTAACGAATTCGGATTGTATGACATGATCGGGAATGTATGGGAATGGACAAGTGACTGGTACACTCCGGACGTACATAAAGTCAATAGTAATTCTGCCGCTGGAGGAGTTTGTCACAATCCCAGCGGACCGTCAAAATCCAGCGATCCGAATGATCCTTACACTCCAAGAAGGGTTACAAAAGGAGGTTCGTTCCTTTGCAGCGAAATGTATTGCAGTAATTATAAACCCGATGCGCGTATGTCTACAGCCTTTGACTCGGGTCAGTCACATCTCGGTTTTAGATGTGTCAAAGATTTATCCACTTCTAAATAAATGAAATACAAAGAAATGGGTAAAGTAATTTTATACATCGCCACAAGTTTAGATGGCTATATTGCAAGACTGGACAACAATTTAGACTGGCTAACCTCGACTCCCAAACCGGCTAATGGTGACTATGGGTATACTGAACTTTTAGCAGGTATTGATACCATAATCATGGGAAGAAAAACGTATGATGTAGTCATTGGATTTGAAGGAGACTGGCTTTACACCGGATTCAAAACATTTGTTGTATCATCTGATAAAAACTTTGAAATCAAAAGTCCGGACACGTATCTTTTAACTGAAGATTTAAAAAATTTTGTACTTGATCTGAAAGCGAAAGCCAAAAAAGACATTTGGTTAGTTGGAGGCGGACAACTTATCAGGTCTTTCATCAACAATGATCTTTTGGACCGCATGATCATAACAATCATTCCGAAATTAATCGGCGAAGGTATTCCACTATTTCCGATAAACCCCGAAGAATCCAAATGGAAACTGATTACAGCGGAAGAATTCGACACCGGAATAGTAAATCTTATCTATGAAAAACCGGAATAAATAAACAATAAATAATAAAATGAAGACTGCAACAGCAATTTTGACTTTCGTACTTTTAGTCTTTACATCCTGCCATGAAAAAGGAACTAAATCAGCATTTGATACCATGACAAACGATCTTACTGAGAAAATACATTTCGAAAGCGGTTATTCCAATGTAAACGGACTGAAAATGTATTATGAAATTTATGGCGAAGGCGATCCGCTTGTCCTGATTCATGGTGGAGGTTCAACTATTCAGACCACTTTTGAAAAAGTCATTCCGCTTCTAGCAAAACACAGAAAAGTTATTGGTGTCGAATTACAGGCACACGGACGCACGAGCGACCGAAATACCCCTCTTACTTTTGAACAGGACGCGAATGATGTTGCCACTCTTCTCAAAAACCTGAACATCAACAAAGCTGATTTTTTTGGTTTCAGCAACGGAGGTACAACCGTTTTACAGATTGCCATCCAACATCCGGAAATCGTTAACAAGATCATATTAGGTTCTGCCCTTTCCAAACGTAACGGAGTTCCGGAACAGTTTTGGGGATATATGAAACAGGCAAAACTGGAAAATATGCCTAAACAATTAAAAGACGCCTATAAAAAAGTCGTTTCCGATTCAACCGGTCTGCAAAATATGCATGACAAAGATGTCAGCCGTATGCTAAATTTTAAAGATATTCCGGACGAAGAGATTAAATCAGTAAAAGCCCCTACTCTTATCATAATTGGAGACAAAGATGTAATTACACCGGAACATGCGCTTGAAATGCACCGACTGATCACCAATTCCCAATTAGCTATAATTCCGGGCGAACATGGAGAATATATCGGAGAAATTACAACAATAAAACCCGACTTTAATGAAAGTGAACTTGTTGTCCCGATGATTGAAAAATTCCTTGATAAAAAAGCACAATAAGCGATTAGGCAGCCACAAAGGATTTGCTTCAGGCCGAAGCAATTAATATTTTTTCAGTAACTTTAAAGAAGCTAATAATAATCCGTCTTTTCGGGCGGTATTCAAAATAGAAATTTATGGAAGAAAGCCATGTTGTAAAAGTCCTGAAAGCTCAATTTATTACCCATGATGTAAAATTGTTCCAAGTGGAAAAACCTGACGGATACGACTTCGTTCCTGGACAAGCCACGGAAGTATCTATTAACGAGCCTAAATGGAAAGATGAAAAACGTCCTTTTACGTTTACAAATCTGAAAGAATCCAATTATCTTGAATTCATGATAAAAATCTACCAAGAACGTAATGGAGTAACGAACGAATTAGATCGAATTAATGCAGGTGATGAATTAATTCTTCATGATGTTTTTGGAACGATAAATTTTATTGGACCGGGAGTTTTCATTGCTGCAGGTGCGGGTATTACTCCTTTCATATCTATATTGCGAAATCTATATAAAAACAATCAGATCCAGGGCAACCGTCTAATCTATGTAAATAAAACTTCTGACGATGTAATCATAGGCAACGAATTGCACAAAATGCTGAAAAACAATTTCGTAAACTATTATACCCGGGAACATACTGTCGGATTCCAGGGCAAAAGAATTGACCGCAATTTTCTTATTGAAAATATCGCCAATTTCAGTCAGAACTTTTATGTATGCGGACCGGTAGATTTTGTAAAGACCATCACAAATATTTTACTGGATTTAGGTGCTACTGCTGAAACAATTGTATTTGAAAAGTAAATAAATCATTAGATAAAAAAAACACCGGTCAATAGGCCGGAGTTTTTTTTGCATCAATTATGTAAATTACTCTTTAACTATTCTGATAGTTTTTTGATTACTGCCTTGCTGAACAATGGCAATATAAACGCCTCTCGGAAGATTTTCACCAAAAGTCACATTAGGCTCTTTGATGTTAACCATTTCTTTTATCAGTCTTCCTGAAACATCGAGCACATTTATGTTAATGTCATCGCTGCTTTCACTTTCAATTTCAAAAGTAAATTTATTGTTACTTGGATTTGGATAAGCTATCACGTTGAAAGGGCTTATAGATTTAGCATTGGAAGTAGCCGATTCACAGTTCGAGGTACATTTCCCTAAGAAATCACCATGTGCCAAATGTTCTGCAACCGCACTCTGATCAACACAAATTGCCGTACATGGATTTTTAGTACTACCTGTTTTATGGCAAATTGCGATTTTTGCAACGCCACTGTTACCTGCAAAACAACGAACGTCTTCTGCATCAACTTTGGCGGCTTGTTCATATGGAGTGGTATAGGTACAACCATTTGAATCTGTCACGGTAGCAATAAATCTTGCATCCGCCAAAAGCGTCACATCAACACTATAAGTACCACTAATCCAATTTGAGCAGGAAGTTGCTGCGCATGAATTAGTTCCGCAAGTTATACCGGCTGACATAGCTGGATTTGTATATTGACCCGGAGTCCAAACTTCATCACCGGAAGCATTTACAAAATCACAAATCAATTTGCCCCCAACACGTATTGCTGCAGGAGAAACAGCTTGATTAGCTCCATTGACCATTGTAATTTTAATAGTATAAGGAGCCGTTCCTCCAATTGGCTGGGCAGTTATTGTTGCCTTCTGATCATTGTTAAATCCGTAATATAAAACGGATCTACTGGATGTTATAGTAGCTCTTAATGTGTTAACAACACTAACTGTAAATTGACAAGATGAGCTGTTTCCGCAATTATCAGAAGCTGTTACAACAATCACATTTTCTCCCAATGGTAATAAAGCCCCTGGCGCAGGATTTTGTGTTAAGGTTACCGTGCTGCAATTATCATTAGCAGAAATTTGACTTCTATAATCTGCTAAAACTGCTTTGCATCCCGTTGCATTTGGAGCGACTGTAACATTGGCTGCGCATGAAGTAATTGTTGGTGCAACAGTATCAATTAAATGAATTGTACGAGATACCGATTGTAATGGACGGCCGCAAGCGTCGGTAGCTGTCCAGGTTTCAGTTACATCACCGCCACAAACTGCAGGTGTAGACGAAAAAGTGGAATAATTCGATTGCCCACTGATTAAACAACTGCCACTCAATCCGTTGCTGAAGTTTATTTTGCTCGAAGCAGGAATAGCATTACACGCCACTTCTATATTATTAAGAGGTGTCATCGTTGGCAAGGTTGCAGGGCTAACGTGGATAGTGCGGGATACCGATTGTAATGGACGACCGCAAGCATCGGTGGCTGTCCAGGTTTCTGTAACATCGCCTCCGCAGGCATCAGGTGTTGCCGAAAAAGTAGAATTATTTGACTCTCCACTGATTAAACAACCGCCACTCAATCCGTTGCTGAAGTTTATTTTGCTAGAAGCAGGAACAGAACCACAGGCCACTGTTGTATCACTAAGAGCTGTCATCGTCGGCAAGGCCGCAGGATTAATTGTTATCGTTTGTTGACAAGTTGTTTCGTTGTTGGAAGCGTCTTTCGCTTTCCAAGTGCGTATAATGGTTCCACCGCAAACACCCGGTAAAGCAACATTATCGGTAGATGTAATAATGATACTACCTGCTGCCGTACAATTGTCCGTTGCAGTTGCAGTACCAGTATTTGCAGGAAGAATAGAAGCTCCACATGCTAATGTAATGTTTGCAGGGCAAGTAATTACAGGTGCGGTATTATCACTATATGGCAGAGTAACAGTTGAGGAGTAACCACTTGTATTTGGTGTTGTTCCGGTAATGGAGGCTAGACCAGTGTAAGTGTTTCCATTCACTGTAGAAGCTATGCTGGTAATGGTGTATCCTGTATTTTTTTTAGCGGGAAATGAAGAAGGGGTAACTGCAGTCACGGTTATATCTCCTCCACTAGCAGGGGAGTATGTGATAGTAAAAGCCCCTCCCTGGGCACATGTAGGTGCAGTTACTAATAACCCTCCAACACAACTGCTACAGAAATAAGTCCCCGTAAAGGTATTTTGTCCATTAACAATGGTTGCCGTCTGCGAACCGGCGGGACTAAGAGTGTAAGTATCACCTCCTGAAGCTATTGTCGCTGGAAAGGTGTAAGTGAAAATCGTTCCATTTGCAGGTGCCGGACTGATATTACTACTGTTACCAGGAGTAGTATATGATATTGAACCACTAACAGAAGGATATGAATAAGATACGTTAACAACGACAGAATTTGGTAAGCCGGTTGTAGTAAACCTTACATTCCCATCGGTAAATATAACTTCAGCATGAAGTTGCGATGAAAGCCCATCCGCAGTAGCTATTAAAGTAGAGCCTAAACAGTCATCTTCACAAACATGCCAAGTGGTTGTAAAATTACCTGCTTCATCAGCAATGACCATCCAAGTATCATGGTCTGCTCCTGTATTTGGTGTACCATCATAATGCAAAACCTGCATGATAATTTGTTCACTCGCTTCAAAACCGGTTCCGGTAAAAGTTGCTGTAGATCCCGGAGCATAATCCGGCTGATCGGAAGTTAATTGTGCCTGACCAAAAGTGGTCGTCGAAATCAATAAACATGAGAGTGCGGTAATAACATTCCAAACTCCCTTTTTTAGTAATAATGTCTTCATAGAAATATGGTATTTTTTAGACAAAAAATAAATTGTGCTTACACCGAAGGGTATAAACGGCAATAAAAAATAGGATAGTTCTTGGAAATTCAAGTCCATGACGGAATGAAACATAAATGTCCATCCGCTGCGAAGTTTAAGTTACTCAGTTGTGGTATTTAAGTAATTTAAACCTATTGTGATAAAATTCGATAATAATTTGTCCTCTAATTTAGAGTTATGATTTGTGTTATTCTTAACAAGGCGTTAACTTTTCGACAAAAGGATAAAAAAAAACTGCATAAGGCAGTTTTCTGAAGTTTTGGTTCTATAAAAATTTCAAGTGCGAAACATCCCAGGTTCTATTTTTCCCATACCACAATTGTCCGTCTTTAACTTCTAAGGGACAGTCAAAATTATTGGTGTAAAGCGCACCGGTTCCCAGACCTTGCGGCATAGGATTTTTAAGGGTAAAGGTCCATTGTGCGATGGCATTTAATCCGATGTTGCTCTCTAAGGCCGAAGTGATCCACCAACCAATATTGTATTTTTCCGCAAGGACTATCCACTCTGTAGTACCGCGGAATCCTCCGAGTAAACTTGGTTTTAAAATAATGTATTGGGGTTTGACTTTTTCAAGTAAGACTTCTTTTTCTCTCAGCGAAAATATGCCGATTAACTCTTCATCCAAAGCGATTGGAAAAGGCGTTTCCCTGCAAAGCTCTGCCATCCTGTCAGTATTGTTTTTTGCGATGGGCTGCTCAATGCTATGCAACTCAAAACCAGACAATTGATTCAACTTATCTAAAGCTTCATTTAAGGAAAAAGCACCATTAGCATCCACTCTTATTTCTATAGTATCAGCATCATAATTACTCCGAATGAAGTGTAATAAATCCAATTCTTTTTGGAAATCTATTGCTCCTATTTTTAGTTTTATGCACTTAAATCCGGTTGCTAATTTCTCGTCGATTTGTTGTTTCATGAACCCTTCATCGCCCATCCAAACCAAACCGTTTATGAAAATACTTTCTTCATTTCTGGTGAAAGCGGATGGGAATAACAGGAACGGATTTTCGGCTTCCAGCGATAAAAAAGCCTGTTCAATTCCGAATTGAATGGAAGGAAATTCAACCATCGCTTCCCAAAGTCTGTCTTTTCCCAAATAGATGTTTTGACAAACCCAACTTAGTTTCTCTTCATAATCCGGGCGATCATCAATACTTAAGGTTCGCAGAATACCGCACTCGCCTATCCCCTTTTTGCCTTCATTTTCCAGAAGAATAAACCAGGTTTCTTTTTCGGTGAGAATTCCACGTGACGTTCCTGATGGTCGTTTGAAATTGAGGATGTATTTTTGGTAACTGGCTTTAATCATTGCAAAAACTTTACAGAAATAAAAATGGTTGCTCCCTTAGCCCCGATTGGAGTGGCACGAAGTAGAACGGAAAGCGGGAACATGGCCTGCGGATAAGCACAGACCATTCGCTCCAAAAAAATTATAATTCTATCGACGCTCCAATTTCCAAAAGCATCAGATCTTTTCCTTTGTCGAAGAACTTTTTAATAGCTTCCTCATGGTTGATTACGATAAATCCGAAAGTGTCGTAGTGGTAACCTAATACCTTGTCACAATCCAGAAAATCGGATGCTATAATGGCGTCGTCTACGTCCATAGTGAAATTATTTCCGATAGGCAGAATCGCTAAATCCAATTTGGTACGCATCGGAATCAGTTTCATATCCATGGTAAGTGCCGTATCGCCTGCTATGTAAATGTTTTTATGTTCGCCCTCGATTACGAATCCGCCCGGTTGTCCTCCATAACTACCATCAGCAAAAGAACTTGTATGAATGGCGTTCACGTATTTTACGGTACCGAAATCAAATTTCCAGCTTCCGCCATGATTCATTGGATGGTAATTTAAACCTTTATGTCCGAAATGCGATGCGATTTCATAATTGGAAACTACTACAGCTTTAGTGCGTTTGGCAATGGCTTCCACATCCAGAACATGATCCTGATGCGCGTGCGTAACCAAAATATAATCAGCTTGTAAAGTGTTGATATCAATATGAGAAGCGTTTGGATTACCTGTGATAAAAGGGTCGACTAAAATATGTTTGCCGCTCACTTCAATCCCGATGCAGGCATGACCGTAAAATGTAATTTTCATGAATCGTATTTTTTAGATTAGTGGAAATATGTCATATTTAACGAAAGAATAATTGCCAAAACAAATGTTCCTAAGGCAACTTTCTTTAATTCCGGATCAAAATCCGTGTAAGTTTTGGCTTTCTGAACCGTTTTTAAATGAACGAACATCAAAATCGCGATAAACAATGCCGCATAAGAGCTTATTTCCACTAAAAAAGAAAAAGCAGCTGTAGCGATTATTGCTATTGCTACAATAGTATAATGATAGTATTTTGCTGCCTGAAGCCCCATTTTTACTACGATAGTGTTCTTTCCCGAGTTTCTGTCATTTTCTATGTCGCGCATGTTATTCAGGTTTAGAACGGCCACACTCAACAGCCCGATTGCAACAGCCGGTAAAACAAGAATTATATCAAATTGTTTACTGAAAAGAAAATTGGAACCCAAAACACTTACCAATCCGAAGAAAATAAAAACAAAAACGTCTCCGAAGCCGCTGTATCCGTAAGCACCTTTTCCAACCGTATATTTAATTGCCGCCACAATTGAAGCGATTCCCAGCACAAAAAACGACAGCGAATAAGCGAAATTATCTTTTCCGAAGGAAATGTAAATCAGCGTGACAGCTGAAATTAACGATAAAACTGCTGTGATGATAATTGCCCTTTTCATTTGAGGCGCCGTAATGGCCCCGCTTTGAATGGCTCGTTGTGGGCCTACCCTGTTCTCGTTATCGGTTCCTTTCACGCCGTCGCCGTAATCGTTGGCAAAATTGGAAAGCACCTGAAATCCTAAAGTGGTCAGCAATGCAAAAAGAACAATTGTCCAATTTTCAAACCCTTGAAAGTAAGCATAACTGCTTCCTATAATTATTCCCGAAACCGATAGCGGTAACGTTCTGAGCCTTGCGGCCTGTATCCATTTTTTCATTTTATTAATTCAAATTCTTTATTATTCAAAGCGGCATTACATCCAGTTTTCCTCAGTTGTTTCCACTTGATACAGCCACAAATTTACCAATTCTTTGATCTTGGTAAAATTCCCCAGATGAAAAGACACATCCCCGCCAGCTGTGGTTATGGTAACACTTCCGATGTTCGCAGGCTTATGCCAGAAAAACTGACTTACCCTGATGGCCTGAATCTTATGAGGCTCGATGATTTCGTTATCGATATCCCAGGCACCGCTTTGTTTGATGATATACTTCTGATTGACGAACAAACGGTAATTCCTGAATCCGAAAAAAAGCAATATCATTATAAATATCAAGTAAATCGGAAGAAAGAAAAGATAATCAAATATTTTATCATTCACCGTAAATCCGTAACCAATGATCGCTGAAACTGGTAGTACGATCAAAAACAATGTCGGAAACAACAGCTTCCTGAAATTAGGTTTTAGCATGACTCCTTTTTCCGGAATTTCCCCGAATAAAAGTTTCAGAATTGCATCCTTTTCAAATTCATTACACCCGGGAATTTCTATACCCGACTTTTTGCTTTCTTTCTCTGTTTCGCTTCCTGATGCCTGTTTGATTTTAAAATTCAGCACATCCATTTTCTTTTGCAGCCAATTCTGACTCAGAGCCACAATCTGGACCTTTCCGGGTTTTATGATGGTGTTTTTGGTATTCAGCAATCCGTAAGAAAGCAGCAAAGAACTATTTTGCTTGGTGATTTTGAAATCAAAGTATCGGATGATCGTGCGGAAGAGGTTAATAACAATAATCAGGAAAAAAATCACCAACAGCAAAATCATCACCGAATACATTGCCACATTCTGATTGATGTAATTTTCGATTTTGGTATCCATTTTATCAACGGCACTTGAATTTCGGGCCAGATTTTGGATGTTTTCAAAAAGTGTAAAGAAGAATGCCAGCAATAAACCAAAACTGCGTACATAATTGGAGGTGATTCCGATTTTTACCAGACTTAAAAAACCAACGGCAATGAACGGTTTTTCTGTTTCGGTCGATGTAGCATCTGAAACTTCGCTGCTTATTGAAACTCTTCTTGATTCCGCTAATAACTTATCTTTCAGAGCAATTGCCAAATCGTGGGAAATTGCACGAATAGAAACCTCTTTTTTGGCACTTCCGGCGGTGTCTATATCCAACGCATGAACACCGATAATCTTCTGAATCAGCGATTGGTTGATGTTTACCTGTTGGATTTTATGAAGTTGAATGGCAATTTTAGATTTATTGAGCACGCCTTTATTAATGACGAACTCATCGTTTTCTTCATCGATAAAGAAGGTAAAATTCAGGTATTGCAAATACGCGACAACGCCGATTATTGAAACAACTCCGATCAATGAAAACGCCAGAAAGAGTTTGTTCATTTCGTTGAACTTAAAAATCCAAACCACCAAAACAGGCCACAAGGCACGAACAATCTTTCGGAGTGTATCAGCAAACATTACTAAAACTCCAACTAAAGACTGCCTTTGCGGCTGATTAAATTCGGATTTATTCATGCGCAACATCGGTATTAGCAATTTCCGCTGTTAGTTTTGACATCAGTAATTGCTTTATATTTTGCGCTTTATCTTTTTCGATTCCGGGAATTTCAATATCACTGTTTCCCCCTCCAGCAGTAAAAATCTGTATGGAGGCCAATCCGAACTGTCTTGCAATGAAACCTTCGTGCAAGGCCACGTGTTGGATTCTGCTGTAGGGAATGATCGTTGTCGTTTCAGAAATGATTCCGCTTTTGTACAACACATCATGCTGGCGGAACGCATAGCCTCTTTTCTTAAAACTGAGATTTCCCAATCCGATTGATAGTAAAACCAAGGTAAAAAATCCAATCAAAAACAAGTACCAATAGCCTTGGACATCTTCATTAAAAAACAAAAACAGTCCCAAACCGATACTCAACATTACAAGAAAAATGAAATTACCAATAAGGATGATTTTCCAATAATCCTTGTGCAATGGTAAAAACGAAACTTCCTCAAACTTGGGAAGTTCCGTAATATTTATGGTTTCATTGGTAAAATCCACTGTTGTTTTTTTTTAGTTTTAAAGGGGAAGGGATAAGTTATAAGAGATAGGTGAAGATGGTCTGTAAAAGTGTTCCTTTTCCCTTTTCCCTCTTGACTCTTGTCTCTACTTTTCTCTCAATTAAGGAATATACTTCTTTTCAAAATTTGGTTTACGTTTTTCAAGGAACGCATTACGTCCTTCAATCGCTTCGTCCGACATATATGCCAAGCGGGTAGCTTCACCGGCAAAAACCTGCTGTCCCACCATGCCGTCGTCTGTCAGGTTCATGGCGAATTTTAGCATTTTGATCGAAATTGGCGATTTCTCAAGAATTTCTTGCGCCCATTGGTAAGCAGTATCTTCCAATTCGGCATGAGGAATAACGGCATTTACCATTCCCATATCGAATGCCTCCTGAGCCGAGTAATTTCTGCCTAAAAAGAAAATTTCGCGGGCTTTTTTCTGTCCGACCATTTTTGCAAGGTAAGCCGAACCGTATCCACCGTCGAAACTGGTTACATCAGCATCTGTTTGTTTGAAAATCGCGTGTTCTTTACTTGCCAGGGTTAAGTCGCAAACCACATGCAAACTATGTCCGCCACCAACAGCCCATCCCGGAACAACCGCAATTACAGCCTTAGGCATAAAACGAATCAGTCGCTGTACTTCTAAAATATTTAATCGATGGTAACCATCATCGCCTACATATCCTTGTTTTCCTCTTGCTTTTTGATCGCCACCACTACAGAATGACCAAATCCCGTCTTTAGTGGAAGGTCCTTCCGCTGAAAGCAAAACCACTCCAATGGAAGTATCTTCGTGAGCATCGTGAAAAGCCTCCAGCAATTCTTTGGTTGTTTTTGGGCGGAATGCATTACGCACGTCGGGACGGTTAAAAGCGATTCGTGCCACGCCGTCACATTTCTTATAAGTTATATCTTCAAACTCTTTTACTGTTTTCCAGTTGATTGTACTCATGTTTTCAAATTTAAAACGTAAAAATAAACCATTTTTTGCATTATATTGCGCTTTCAAAAAATTAAAAACTGTGAAAAAAATATTTGTTTCCGCAGCCTTGTTGGGTCTGATTTTCTCAGCAAATGCACAAAAATATGAGTTCCAAACGGTTACTGATTTGGAAGCGTTACCTGTAATCAGTCAGGGTCAAACAGGAACTTGCTGGAGTTTTTCTACATCTTCATTTTTAGAATCGGAAATCATCCGTCTTACAGGTAAAAAAATCGATCTTTCGGAAATGTATCAGGTTAGAAACACCTACCCGAAAAAAGCCGAAAATTATGTAATGCGCCAGGGTAAATCGCAATTTGGCGAAGGAGGTTTGGCGCATGACGTTATTAATTCGGCTGCTGATTATGGTTTGGTTCCGAATTCGGTTTATTCTGGTCTGAACGGTACTTCCGAAACCCACAATCACTCGGAAATGGTTGCTGTTATTGAAAACATGTTAAAAACCTACGTGGATAATCCAGGAAAAAAACTGTCTGCAAACTGGAAAAAGGCAATCGATGCTATGCTGGATGTGTACATCGGAAAAAACCCTTCTGAGTTCACTTATGAAGGAAAGAAATACACGCCACAAAGCTTCATGGCTATGGCGAAAATCAATCCTAAAGATTATGTGACGATTACGTCATTTACGCATGTTCCGAATTATAAATCATTCATTTTAAATATTCCGGACAACTTCTCTAACGGTAGTTTTTACAATCTTCCGTTGAATGAATTCATGGCAAATATCGATAACGCTTTAGCTACCGGTTATACCGTTGAATTGGATTGCGATGTGAGCGAACCAACTTTTTCAGGGAAAAGTGGTGTAGCGGTAATCCCGGCAAGTGATGAGGATGCTAAAATCATTTTAACTGAGATTAAAACCGAGAAAAACATTACGCCTGAATTCCGTCAGCAGGAATTTGAAAATCTGACCACTACTGATGATCATTTGATGCATATCGTCGGAAAAATGAAGGATCAGAAAGGAAACGTTTACTATAAAGTAAAAAACTCCTGGGGAACGGATGAAAAACGAGTTGCAAACGGCGGATATGTTTACATGAGTGCAGCCTATATGAAACTGAAAGCAATTTCTGTCTTGGTTCACAAGGACGCTTTACAAAAAAATACCGCAAAAAATTTAGGTATTTAGACAATAAAAAAGAAGGTGATTTTTTCAGAAGATAATTAGAAATTTCGTAATTTTAAGTACTTCTTTCACAAGGAGTTAGTTCACTGATTTATTAATTAAAAAAGTTATTCTTTGAAAAAATCCGTAATTTTTGTCGCTCTTTTATCTGTAGTATTATTTACAAGTTGTAAAAAAGATTCTGAAGTGAAAACTGAAGAAACAACTGAAGCAGTAATGGAAGAGCAAGTAGATTCAGTTGCAACTGACAGCATTAAAACTGACGAAGTAGCACCTGTGGAAGTTAAGGGAGATACATTGACTAAAAAATAAGTCATATTCTTTAGAAGACATTTTCATTATACCATAGGTAATGACGTGAATGTTGGATTAATGAGATGAAGTTACAACGCTCTGCTTAAAGACAAAGAAATTTTTAAAACAATTGAGGTTCAGCGCTATTTTTCAGCTGACGCGATTGTTAAAATTTATTTCTAATAAAACAATGAGGCTAACCCACAAGGTTAGCCTTTTTGTTTCGACTTTTTTCGGTTATCTTTTTTCTGTTTTTAACAAATTAATTGAATTTAAAATTTTGAAGTTATTTATATTTGCTTTTTTACCAATGATTACAATGACGATTTCAAGATACATCCCTATACTTTCTCTATTTTTATTTTTAAGCTGCATCGGAAAAGACGGAAAAAACGGCAATAACGGCAACGACACTGTTCTTTTAGCGGATAAGTATGCTGTAAGTTTTCCTAAATTGAGTTCAAAATACACTTCGGAAGAACGAATTTTAGTTGAAAATTTCTATAACAAACACTATAATCCGAAAGATTTCAGTGGTGGTTTTCTGGTTGCTAAAAATGGTCAGATCATCTATGAAAACTACACCGGATATGCGTATAAAGAAAAAGGCGATAAAATCACGGCTGAAAAACCCATCCATATTGCTTCCGTAAGTAAAATGCTGACGGCCGTTTGTGTCCTTAAATTAGTTGATGAAGGCAAAATCCAGCTTGACAAAAATGTTCAGACGTATTTGCCGACTTTCCCTCAAAAGGAAACTACAGTTCGTATGCTGTTAAATCACCGCAGCGGTTTGAGAAACTATGCCTATTTTACCGATGACAAGGGGGTTTGGAACAAAAAGCAGACCTTAACCAATCAGGATGTTTTGAATCTTTTGGCTACGAAACCGATCGGATTGGAATCAAGACCCGGAACCCGTTTTGGTTATTGCAACACCAATTATGCTTTATTGGCTTTGGTTATTGAAAAAGCTACCCATAAAAAATATTCGGAAGTAATGAACGAAATGATTTTCAAGCCTCTTGGCATGAAAAATACTTTTGTTTTTGACGATCTGAAAAAGAAAGACGAAGTGAGTCAGTCCTACAAGAACAACTACTTACGACTTGCGTTCGAGTTTCTGGATCAGGTATACGGAGATAAAAATATTTATTCCACTCCCAGAGACTTGCTGAAATTCGAGCTGGCTACTTATTCTGATGCTTTCCTAAGCAAAAAAATGAAAACTGAAATGTTCAAAGGCTACAGTTACGAAACTAAAGGACAACGTAATTACGGACTTGGGATTCGTATGCTGGAATTTGAAACCGGTCAGAAATACTTTTTCCATAACGGCTGGTGGCACGGAAACACTTCTTCTTTAGTAACCTTACGAAAAGAAAATGTTGCTATCATTGCGCTATCGAACAAATACACTCACAAAACGTATCAGACCAAAAAACTGGCTGCTCATTTTGGGGATTATCCTTTTAAATTTAAGGACGAAGCCATCGGCGCGGAGTAAAATTCCATTGCAGCTAACGATCGTCTTCTAAAAAATGAAAAAATATAATTCCACAGTAAATCCAATTCTTGTTCCGCTTCTGGTGTTAGTGGTCGTTGGAATTGTATCATCCTTTTTCTTTGTCGACAAGGAAATCGGAGAAGAAATGCCGTTGCCCATAAAAATCTTTTTGGGGTTAGTTGCTTTAATATTGTCGTGGATCTTGTTGGACACTAATTATGTCATCAAGGAGAATCATCTTTATTACCGGTCAGGTCCAATCCGCGGGAAAATTGACGTCCTTAAAATCACAAAAGTTGAGAATGTCAAAACATGGTATGTGAGTTCAATCTTAAAACCGGCATTGGGTTCTTACGGGCTGACAGTTATCTACAACAAATTCGACGACATTTACATTTCCCCTAAACATAAGGAAGAATTCATAAATGAACTTCTGAAAATCAATCCGGATATTCAGATATTTCCTTAACCAATTTTCACGGAAGTCATGGTGAGTGAGCCTCCTACTGCTTTATCATTAAAGAAACTAATATCATCTTTGTTATCCTGCAATGCCAGATTATACAACATAGGATAATAATGATCCGGTGTCGGTATCGCTAATTTTGCGGCTTTATTCAGGTTTTCATAATCGATTAATGCCTTATGATTTCCATCCGATATTTTGTCTTTGAAAATCGTATTCATTTCGGTGGCCCAATCGTAACCATATTCCGGCTCGCTCAGTTTATCCCAAGCTACCATTCTTAAATTGTGGACCATGTTCCCGCTTCCTATGATTAAGACACCTTTTTTGCGTAAAGACGCTAATTGTTTCGCTAAATCATAATGATATTGCGGTGGCTTACTGTAATCAATACTTAACTGCAATACCGGAATATCAGCATCGGGATACATATGACGAACTACTGTCCACGTACCGTGATCTAAACCCCAATCATGATCTAAACCAACATCTGTTGAAGTAATCAATTCCTTTGCAGCTAATGCCAATTCCGGATTTCCGGGCGCAGGATATTGAACGTTGAAAAGTTCCTGAGGAAAACCCCCGAAATCATGAATCGTTTTCGGATTGTTCATCGCTGTAATATGCGTTCCCCTTGTTAACCAATGCGCTGAAATCACCAAGACCGCTTTGGGTTTCTCGATGGTTTGCCCCATAGCTCTCCACGTTTGCGAAAACTGATTGTCTTCGATACCATTCATGGGAGAACCATGACCTATAAATAAAACCGGAAGTTTACTATCCGCTTCTTTTAAATCCTTTGTCCAATTATAAAATGGTTGTAAGGTTGCCATAGCCGTTCCTCCTATTATCGTTTTAATAAATTCACTTCTTTTCATTACTATACAATAATTGTATATACAAATGTAGTGATAAATAACTAATGAAATTGGAATTTAATACTTTTTAACAGTAAGCGATTGATTTACAACAGGTAAATCCCGTCGTCTTTGATATCGATGAGCTTTTGTTTGTAAAGCGTTCCGATGGCTTTTTTGAACGTTTTCTTGCTCATCTGAAGTACCGTTTTGATATCTTCCGGGTGCGAATCGTCATTCAAACGAAGGAATCCGCGGCTGGCTTTCAATTCGTCTAAAATTGCCTGAGCGGAAGCATCGATGCGCTCCATACCGAAAGGCTGGCGAGATACATCTATTTTACCGTCGGGACGAATGGCTTTAATGAATCCTACAATTCGGTCACCTGTGCGCAAGTCTTCAAAAACTTCATTTTTATATAAAAGTCCTTTGTGCTTTTCGTTTATGATTACATTGATGCCTACTTCGGTGATATGTGAAACGATTAAATCGACTTCTTCCCCTACTTCAAGGGTAATGTCTTTATTATCCAGAAACTGATTGGTTTTACTGGAACCTACCAAACGTTTGGATTTTTCATCCAGATACATGTAAACGAGGTAACGTTTCCCCTGCTCCATTGGTCGTGCCTGTTCCTTGAACGGAACAAACAGATCTTTCTCCATGCCCCAATTCATGAAAGCACCAAACTGGTTCGTGTAATTTACCCTAAGTAAGGCAAATTCATTCAGGAAAATATAAGGTTCCAATGTAGTGGCAACAGGTCTTTCTTCATGATCAAGGTATACAAAAACCGAAATCTCATCACCAATTTTAAAATCATCGGACACGTACTTATTTGGCAATAAGATATCATCCGTACCATCGGTTAAGTACATACCAACTTTGGTATCGCGTGCAATTGTCAGTGTGTTGTATTTTCCTATTTCGATCATATTCTGAGTTTCAAAGTGGCAAAGGTACGAAGTTAAAGGCTAAAATCTTTAATAAAAGAAAGTCCGCCAACTTGTATCCGACTTAATTCAAATTTTTAAAATAACTCAACAATACCTTATTGTTTACTTCGGTTGGCGTGAAAACTTCCATTATTGAAGGTTTATCAATAGCTAAAAACGACTTCATCTCCGATTTCAATCCGGCTTCATCACTACAATTGAAATACTCAAATCCGTACATTTTAGCTAAGTGTTCAGCGTTTAGCGAATGGGTTGTTTCAAAAAAAGTATTGAAAACTTCCGTCTCCTGATGGCCCGGTAAAATCCTGAAAATCCCTCCTCCTCGATTATTAATCAGGATAATTTTGAAATTTTTTGAGATGTAATTGTTCCAAAGCGCGTTGCTGTCGTAAAAGAAACTCACATCACCGGTAATCATCATTGTGGGTTTACCTGACGCTACTGCTGCACCGATAGCTGTGGTTGTACTTCCGTCGATTCCACTTGTTCCGCGATTGCAGAATACTTCTATACTTGGATGCATATCGAATAACTGCGCATATCGAATTGGCGAACTGTTACTGATTTGCAACTGACTGTTTTCCGGCAACATCGGCAATATCTTTTCAAAAACTTTCATATCCGAAAACGGAATAGTCTTCAGATACTCATTATGTTTTTCTTTTCTAAATGCTTTTAAATCTGTCGCCATTTGGTTGTAATCACTTGTAGTTGCATTTGTTTTTGAAAGGAATTCGTTGAAAAAATGATTCGGATTCACTTCAAAATGCTGTGTCAGGCAACCAAAAGTATCATAAGCTCTGTGCGTGTCAACATGCCAATGTTCCTGTGGTTGGTATTTTCGCATGAACGCTTTTATTCTTTTGGAAACAATCATTCCTCCAACTGAAACAAGAATTTCCGGCTGAAAAGCTTTGAATTCTTCCTCGGTAAATGGCGTAATTATCGTATCGATATTGGTTATGAAATTCGGATGATGAACATTAGAAGATACTTCGGTCATCACTACCACAGACGGATCTTTGGCCAACTGATTCAACACCGCTTCATCGATTTCACCCGGATAATTTCCTCCGATTAAAACCAGTTTCTTTTTAGCACTATTCCATTGATTTACAAATCCATCTAAATTTGGCAAAGCTTTCTCTTCCTGCTGATACTTCACGATTTGAGGTTTTACAGAAAGTTCATTAACGGTTTCATACAAAGGTTCTTCAAAAGGCGCATTGATGTGCACCGGACCTTTTTGTGTTACTGCCACATTCAGTGCTTCATTGATCTTCAAATCGTTTTCTTCTGAAGCCTCTTCGTTCAAATTAGCATTAAAAAGAATATGATTAGCATAAACATTTTCCTGTCGGATAGTTTGGCCGTCTCCAATGTCAATTTTACTTTTTGGACGGTCTGCGGAAATAACCACCAGTGGGATCTGACTGTAAAAAGCCTCCGCAACTGCAGGATAATAATTTAGTAATGCTGAACCGGAGGTGCAAACAAGAATAACTGGCTTTTGCTTTTGCTGCGCTATTCCCATGGCGAAAAAAGCGGCACAGCGTTCATCGGCAATACTGAAACAGTTAAATTCCGGATTACTGGCAAAACCAATGGTCAATGGGGCATTTCTGGAGCCGGGAGAAATAACGACATCATGAAGGTCTTTAGCCCGGCAGATTTCTAGTATGCTTTGTGCTAAAGGTATTTTTGGGTAAATCATTTTTAACTTGCTAAGTCACAAAGATACAAATATTAAGATGCTGTATCTCCTTTAGGAATGTAACTTTTCCTGCTCCTGTAAGATCATGAATTTATAAAATGCGAAATGGGAAATTCCGTAGGTCAAAATTACCAATTGATATATTCCTTCGTTTTTAAGGTAAAATTTATTGATGAAAAAGGCAGCGATTTGAACAATGAACAAGATGGAACTGATTAATAACCAGTAATTTTTCTGTCCCGAATTATTGACGTAATTGATAATGGCCACACCTCCTATAAAGGATGTAAAAAACGCATTTAAGATCCAAATATAATAAGTGTTACCCAGGAAGGCAATTACAAATTCGATTATGTACAGATAGATTACAAAAAAGGGAATGAAAGCTATGCTCACTGCTCTGTAGTTTTGTTTTGTAACCAAGCCCAGGATAAGTATGAACAAACACAATTTGAAAAGCATCGATGAAAAAGTAGCATAAAGGAAGGCATTGGGTGTTTCTAAACGAAAAAACACGGAAGCGCACTGGTAAAGCAGCAACGCCATAATAAAAAGAACACTTTTCTTTTGGGAAGTTATCAGGTACAGTACAAATAAAAGGGGAATCCGGATGAACCAAAACACATCCGTCAATTCCTCAATATCCAATAAAGAGAAGAAACTATACAAAAATAGATTTATGAAGTACAGGATCGATAATATTTTAGCTATATCTTTCACGTCTCCTTCCGTATTTTGAATGTTTTTTTAGTATCAACTTTTAAACGTTAAATATACTTATTTTTAACCAGAATTGGTACGAAATATCGCATATATAAACTTAAATAGTAAAAAATTACAAATAGACTCAAATCTTCAGGAATTCGAGATAACCCATCCATTTTTTTGAGTTGTAGACAATATTAACTAATTTTGATAGGTAAAACATCATAAAATGAGCATCAGCATCCGTCAGGCAACAGAGGCAGATATGTCTGCTGTTTTGGAAATCATCAATTACGAGATTTTGAATTCGACTTCAATTTATGACTATGAACCAAGATCTCTGGAACAGCAATTAACTATTTTCCAGGACAAAATAGACAAAGGTTTCCCGTTTATTGTAGCCGAAAAAAATGATACAATTGTTGGTTTCGGAACTTATGGCCCATTCCGATTTAAGGAAGCTTATAAATTCACCGTGGAACATTCGGTTTATGTTCATAAAGATTTTACTGGCAATGGCATTGGCTCTACCCTTCTGACAGAACTGATTGAAATGGCTCGACTGCAAAAAATGCATACTATGATCGGTGTTATCGATGCAGAAAACACGGGAAGCATTTCCTTCCACGAACGAAAGGGCTTTAAAAGGGCCGGACAGCTAAAAGAAACCGGATATAAATTTGACCGTTGGCTGGATTCCGTATTTGTGGAGTTGATTTTGTAGTGGCAGTAATTAGTTACCGGTAATTAGTAAAGAGTTACATCTCAGAATAAAAAAATCCCAAAACTGAAAATTCAATTTTGGGATTTTTATTATCATTATTTAATAGTTTTTGCTCCCGATAGTTACCGGGACTGCCTTCTTCGTTACGAAGCTTTGATCCACTCGATGATCTCCTTATCATTTGGCAAAACTCTCGGACTTATTACATCGTATAGTTCCCCTTTTTCGTTAATCAGGAATTTTTGGAAATTCCATTCTACCTGACTGTCTTCCAATCCGTTTTTAGCTTTTTCAGTTAAAAAATGATATAATGGCGCCATATCATCGCCTTTCACGGAAATTTTCTCCATCATTGGGAAAGTAACTCCGTAGTTCTTCGTACAAAAAGTTTTGATTTCTTTATTCGAACCCGGTTCCTGTGCTCCGAAATTATTAGCCGGGAAACCTATGATTACGAAACCTTTGTCTTTATACTCGGAATATACTTTCTGCAATTGCTCATACTGAGGTGTTAACCCGCATTCGGAAGCGGTATTTACCACCATGATTTTCTTTCCTTTTAAGGTAGCGAAATCAAATTCGTTTCCTTCAATATCCTTTACCTTAAACTGATATATGTTTTGCTTCATTGATTTATTTTTTTCAGCAGTCTGTGCTGTTTTTTTATTGACCTGATTTTGTGCCTGACTTCCTATTGCAAATAACAAGCTCAGAACTAAGATAAGTTTTTTCATATAATTTAAAATATTACTTTTTTTCAAAGTTATAAATTTAACATCCAAAATGTATTAAACAAATCATAATAAAGCAACTTAAAAAAAGAACCCCCTGATTTCTCAGAGGGTTTTATCTATTTTTTATAATGTTTTTTATACTGGAAATAAGAAGCTATTCCAAGCAGCGCCACCAAAGCAACCGAAATATAAACGAAATTCGGTGTTACTACTTTATCTCCTTTTGCATACGAATGTAATCCGGTTAAATAGAAATTCACTCCAAAATACGTCATCATGATCGAATAAAAAGCAACAACACTCATCAGGTTGTAAAACCATTTTCCTCTCAGCGCCGGTACAAATCGCATGTGAATTACGAAAGCATACACCATAATACTGATTAACGCCCAGGTTTCTTTCGGATCCCAGCCCCAATAACGTCCCCAGCTTTCGTTAGCCCATTGTCCTCCTAAGAAGTTACCAATGGTCAACATCACCAGACCTACCGTTAAAGCCATTTCATTGATAATGGTAATTTCTCTTATATTAAGCTCCATTTTCTTTTTGTTATTCTTGTTGGTCAACAACATTAATAACAACGAAACGATTCCTAAGATCATTCCCAATGTAAAAGGTCCGTAGCTCGCTACAATAACCGCTACGTGAATCATTAACCAATACGAATTCAAAACCGGTTGTAAGTTGGCAATTGCCGGATCCATCCAGTTCCAATGAGCAATCATTAAAATCATGGATGCAACGAAAGTACCCGCCGCCACTGTCAATGGAGATTTGTTAACCAATTTGTGTTTCGTTAAGAAAAACAACCATAATGGGTTTCCAAATCCTAAAGTCAATGTGAAAAGCATGGTTGCCCAGCCGACATATATCATCGATTCATAGGCATCACTCCACGGAGCATGTCCGGAAATGTACCAACGTACAATCAAACCTGCCGTATGCAATAAAAACAGCACCGTAACAACTACATTAAGGGCTTTAAGTGAGAACAATAACCATTTTTTGTTGCTAAATATGTTTATTATGGACAAAATCAACATAAGTACCCCGGCGTACATATACCAGGAAAACAGTTTTTTGAAGATGTCATATTTGTTATATAGGATTTCCGAATTGATTTTCTCTTCACTTGGATACACCTCTTTACCGTATTTCTTTTGGAATTTGATCAATCCGTCAAGGAAGGTTTCCGCTGCTTTGTAATCATGCTTGGTCGGAACTTCATCCAGTGAACTCAAATATAATGGAATCACGTTTTTTGTAAACAACGAATCAATTCCTGTCAGACCCGTTTCGTTCAGTTCCAGATGCGAAACCCATTTGTTGTTCTTGTCAAACGGAATCGGGAACACTTTTAAAATTTGTCCGCTCAATGCCGAATACAATAAGTTCACTTTCTTATCGGTTTCGATAAAATCTTTCTGAAACTGATTTGGAACCGGTGCTTTATAGGCTTCCTCCAAATAAGGCGATAATTTATAGTTCCCTCTGTCATCAAAGAATTTCATCAGGGAAACGTACTTTGCACCTTTTTCGGCACCGATCAAATTATGGATACTATCGTTGTCTTTTTTGATGTAGATAATCGGCACATTGTACCAAACCTGTGGAAATTGGGTCATCGAAAGGAAAACCTGATCGGAGTTCATTCCTTTATACGTGTCACTTTTGCTGACTTTTCGCAACAATTCAGACGAAAACGTATTTAATGGTTTCATACGTCCTCCCTGGTCCTGAACAATCAGTCGGCCGAATTTTTCCGCATGTTCTTCTGAAACCTTATATCTGAAAATCAATGAATCGATTTGCTTTTCGGTGGGCATCGTCGGTTGGTGTTCCTGATGTTGTGCCATCATCCCAGTGCTGAAAAGCAAAACGATAATTGCCGTTAAACTTGCTTTTTTAGCTTTGACTTTATCCAGTTTTCGCTTCAGATCGCCGAAACGGGAATCTTTTGTAAACAAAATTCCGAGCATTCCTAAAAATAAAAAGAAGTAGCCAACATAAGTAACCCATGTTCCCCAAAAATCATGATTTACGGAAAGAACCGTGCCTTTTTCATCCGGATCAAAAGAAGCCTGAAAGAAACGATATCCTCTGTAATCCAAAATGTTATTCATGAAAATTCGGGCATCAAAAGTGTTTTTTTCTTCTGTATCCACCACCGTTACTTTACTCTCAAAAGCGGAATAACTTTTCTCGGTTCCGGGATACTTAGAAGCAATGAAATCGTTTAATTTAATTTTGAACGGTGTTTCATAAATCTTACTGCCGTACATAAAAGTATATTCCAGGTTCCCCAATTTAAATGACTGAGGTTCACCCATTTTTCCTTTAGCCCCCATCAGGGTAACTTCTTTTTCTTTTCCTTCGGTTTTAACAGTAAGCACTAAAGCGTCATCCGTGTTTTTATCTTTATAATCACCATTAGATTCCAGAGCCATTTTCCCTTTAATCGCAGGTTGCGGAATTACGAATTGCGTTCCACCCATGTGATAAAGAGAACGAAGCATCAGCGGCTGGATTTTATCTTTCTGAACAGTACCCTGCATTTTGTCCGCCATTCGCATAAAATTTCCGTCAAACGGAGCCTGAATAGTATACGCTTCTGATATTTTAGTGATGTTTACAGCACCTTGTGTGAATTTATTAAACGCAAAAAGTACGTTGTGGATATTCTGCACTTCACCTTCTTTTAGGAAATGCTCGTGACGCGTTCCGTCTCCGGATTCCACCAATTTCAAAAACAAAACACCATTTGGATCTTCTTTAACTACTTCTTTGGCTCCCATAATGAAATCTTTGAATTCGATTTCGAACGGAATCTTGTCAAAATTCTCATTAATTGAGAAATAATTATCTGTAGCAGGCGACATCAGCAATTGCTTTTCAAATGTTCTGCGTTTCATTTCGCCGTCATGGTTACCGTCCACAAAAACATTAAGATATACTTTTTCGGAAAAAATCTGGTTAGATTCCTGACCTTCGCGAATCGGCATCATCCCTTCAAAACTGATGTAACGGGTTATAAAAGCTCCGGCTATAATCAAAATAAAAGACAAGTGCAGTAACAACGATGCCCATTTGCTTTTCTGCAGTAAATTGTATCGTTTGATGTTCCCGATGAAATTGATTACAAAGAACACCATGATCACTTCAAACCATTTGGCGTTGTATACTAAAATTCGGGCGGTATCGGTATTGTAATCATTTTCAATAAAGGTCCCGGCGGCCATCGCTGCAGCAAAAACGAGGAATAAAACAGCCATTAAACGGGTTGAAAACAGGAAGGAAAATATTTTTTTATCCATAACGGAAATGCTTTTTTACAAATTGGTGCGAAGATACTTAAAAACTAAGTTTTGAAACCCCATTTTAACGAAATTTAAGAAATATGATGTTTGGCTAAAAACTTACTTTATCAATACGAATCAGAACACTAAATCTACTAACACAAACTTAATCAGAATTCTAACAGCAAGAACTGACAATTATCATCTCGACTTTTCCGTATTCAGATGTCCCTTCGCCCTTCTCCCTTCTCCCCTCCCATCTATTTTCTATTCTCTATTCTCTTTCATCTTCTCACTTTTCACATAATTACTACCTTTGCAAAAAAAATATCATGGATAATGCATATATCGGGTACCATTTTACGGTGGAACCTAGAGAATTGGGTTCGGAAATTCTAGTAGCCGAATTGGGAGAAACAGCCTTTGAAAGTTTTATTGAAACCGAAAACGGTATTTCTGCTTATGTACAGAAAGCACTTTGGAACGAGCATATTTTGGACGATGTTCAGATTTTACATTCAGATGAATTTAAGATCGAATATACTTTTGAAGAAATCGAACAGGTAAACTGGAATGAAGAATGGGAGAAAAATTTCGATCCGATTGATGTCGACGGAATTTGTCATGTTCGTGCTCCTTTCCACGAAAAAACGAATGCGCGATACGATATTGTCATCGAACCTAAAATGAGTTTTGGAACCGGGCATCATGAAACCACGCACATGATGATCCAGCATCTTCTGGAAATGGACGTTACCGATTTAAAGACCTTGGACATGGGTTGCGGAACCGCCATTTTAGCCATTTTAGCCGAAATGAAAGGAGCTAAACCAATCGATGCGATTGACATTGACAACTGGTGTTACCTGAATTCCATTGAAAATGCCGACAGAAACAACTGCAAACACATTTCGGTTTATGAAGGTGATGCGTCATTGCTGAATCAGGGTCAGAAATACGATTTGATTATCGCCAACATCAACAGAAATATTTTGCTGAATGATATGCAGACTTATGTTAACTGTCTGAACAAAGGCGGAATTTTGTTGTTAAGCGGATTCTACAATGAAGATATTTCTGTGATAGATACCTCCTGTACGGAAAAAGGCCTAACCTATGTTAAAAAGTTCCAAAAGAACAATTGGGTTGCTTTAAAATACGTAAATTAGTAGCTAATTTCAATCTAACAATTAGATTATGAGTGTAAAAGAAAAAGTAAGGGAGAAAGTCTCCGTAGAAGAACTACTCTCTTCTGATTACGAAATTATTCTGTTTAATGATGATGTCAATACATTCGATCATGTGATAGATACACTGATAGATGTTTGCAATCATGAACCTTTACAAGCAGAACAATGTGCGCTTCTGGTTCACTACACCGGTAAATGCGGTGTAAAAACAGGCTCATATAAGGAATTGGAACCGCGGTGCGGCAAACTGCTTGAAGCCGGCCTTAGTGCTGAGATACAATAAAAAAAGTCCCGAATTTCCTTCGGGACTTTTTATTTATACGAAAAAGCGGAATTACATTCTTGTGAATACTGCCACGTAAGTCATTCCTTCTTCAACAAACTTAATTTTCAAAGTTGTAGCATTTAAAGTCACAATTTCGGCAGTCATAGGCCCCTCTCCATCAAAAGTAGCTGTGATGTTATTACCGTTTTTTGCCCAGGTACCTTCAGTAATATCAAGTACACAATCACTTGGGTAATACCCTTCTTTTGCTACATTTCCGGAAAGTAATTCTATGTAGTCTTTTTTAGTGGCACATTCGTTTTCATAATCTTCCAACATTTCATCACCATCCATTATCATTCCCTCCTTTGAATGCTGCCATTTCCCTTCAATTGAAGCCGTAGAAGACGAACTTGAGTCATCGTCTTTGTTACAAGATGTGAAAACCATACCTAATGTAAGGGCCGAAACAAATAAAACGCTTACTCTTTTCATTATTTATTTTTTTTAAGGTTGAATAACAAATATAGAAAAAAAGTATATTTCTTATTAATTAATCATTAAAAACAGAGTAATTACCTATTAGTGAGGCAATTTACTTTTAAATACCCCGTACAGATAAGTTCCTAATAACGCTCCCGCCAAAACGATTACGATCCCGTAAAAACCGGCACCTAAAAGAATAAAGATCGGTCCGGGACATGAGCCTACCAATGCCCATCCCAATCCGAATAACAAACCGCCAACAACATAGCGAACGAATCCTCTTTCTTTGTCATCTATATGAATCGGAAGACCTTTGATATCCTTCAGATTATTTCTTTTTATAAGTTGAACACCGACAACTCCGGTAAACACAGCAACACCGATAATGCCAAACATATGGAATGACTGGAATTGGAACATTTCATAAATTCTGTACCATGAAACGGCTTCAGCTTTAGTTAAAACGATTCCGAAAACGAATCCTACTAAAATGAATTTTATTAAATTGATGAATTTCATATGCTTTCTTAAAAAATTAGAGGTAAAATATAATGCGACATAACCAACCCTCCTATAAAGAATCCGATTACAGCAATTAACGAAGGTTTCTGAAGGTTACTCAAACCGGAAATCGCGTGACCGGATGTACAGCCTCCCGCATAACGGGTTCCGAAACCGATCAGTAAACCTCCAAAGAAAAGAATGGCCAGCATTTTAGGTGTTTTGATAGCTTCCCAACTGAATAATGATTCAGGTCCTAATTTCCCGTTTGGCGCCTCGATATGCATAGCAGCCAATTGTTCAACGGTTTTAGGATTCAGCTGAACGCCGCTTCCGTCACTCAAAAAATGAACCGCGAAAAACCCGCCCAGAATAGCACCAAAGACAACAGCCAAATTCCATTTTTGCTCACGCCAGTCGAATTTGAAAAAATCCACATTTTTACCGGCTCCGGCAATTGTACATAGCGTTCTTAAATTGGAAGACATTCCAAAAGACTTTCCGAAGAAAATCAGTGTAAGCATTACTGCTCCTATCAACAACCCTGAAATATACCAAGGCCAAGTTCCGTAAAATGAATACATAATTTCGTTTCTTTTTGGCAAAAATAATTATTGCCTAAAGATTTTGTGTAACAAACATTACAATTTTTTCGCTTCAATAAAATAAACTGTTAATTTTGGTCTACTAAAATTTAGCTTGAAATGAAAAATTACAGGATTGAAATTAAATGGGGAATAATTTACATAATTGCGTCATTAGCGTGGATGTTTCTTGAAAAAGCAGTTGGTTTACATGATGTCCATATCGACAAACACCCGATTTATACTATGCTGTTCGTTTTCGTTGCCATAGCAATTTACGCAATGGCGATCCGGGATAAAAAAAAGAACTTTTTTAACGGAGTAATGACATGGAAGCAGGGTTTTGTTTCCGGTATTATGATTACAATCGTGGCAGCGCTTTTGACTCCTTTATTACAATACATAACCAGTACTTTCATTACGCCTGATTTCTTTAAAAACGCAATTGCTTATTCGGTTGAGCATCACAAATCGACCCGTGAACAGGCTGAATCTTATTTTAACCTGAAAAGCTATATCTATCAGGCCACATTTGGAACTTTATCTTTTGGAGTCGTTATTTCCGCCATTAGTGCTTATTTCAACAAAACAAAGTAAATCGTATGACTAAGAAACTATTTTCACTACTGATAATTGTGACTGCTTTCACCTCCTGCATCAGCACAAAATCAACGATTCAAAACATTGACAACAATGCGCTTAAGCCCGCCGTTAAAGACGATGCCTATATCCTGAAAGAATATGCCGATTCCAAAAAATACGGATACAATCAGGATTATCCGATCAATATAGGTGTGGTCCAGGTTACGAGCGAAAGTACATACATCGGTTATTTCTTCAAAGGGATCACCGGACCGAAAGGAGAAGCGCTGACATATGAAAAAGTAGACACCTGCTGTCCGTTTCCTACAAAATATGATAAAATGGGCGGAGGTTTATTATACATTTATGAAGTACGCTGGGCCGGGCAGTCTAAACCCGTGCGTTTGTATTTCAACATTTACGAAAGAGGCAAAATAATGTGCCCGATTGGTTTCCAGATTAAAGATTTTAACAAGAAACAATAAGAAATTTTAAGAATATTATAAGATTTCAGGCCTTCTAATTTCTACATTGGAAGGTTTTTTTGTTATATCTTTGCATCACTTTTTAGAAAAACCATGGATTTACAGAACATACCGCAAATCAAACATACCGACAGTGGGAACTTTTTCTTACTTGCAGGTCCGTGCGCCATTGAAGGCGAAGAAATGGCAATGCGAATTGCAGAGAAAACCGTTTCGGTAACGGACAAACTTAAGATCCCTTATGTATTTAAAGGTTCTTTTAAGAAAGCAAACCGCTCCAGAATTGATAGTTTCACAGGGATTGGTGATGAAAAGGCACTGAAAATCCTTGAGAAAGTTTCAAAAGAATTTGGTGTACCTACCGTTACTGATATTCACACAAACGAAGATGCGGTGATGGCTGCGGCATATGTTGATATACTTCAGATCCCTGCATTTTTAGTTCGTCAGACGGATTTAGTCGTAGCTGCTGCGAATACAGGTAAAACAGTTAACCTTAAGAAAGGTCAGTTCATGAGCCCTGAAAGCATGAAACATGCGGTACAGAAAGTGATTGACTGTAATAACCAAAACGTAATGGTTACCGACAGAGGCACCATGTTCGGATATCAGGATATGATTGTTGACTATCGCGGAATCCCAACTATGAAGGAATTTGCTTCAACGGTTTTAGACGTGACCCATTCCTTACAGCAACCTAATCAAATGGTTGGTGTGACAGGCGGTCGTCCTGAAATGATTGAAACAATTGCCAAAGCAGGTATCGCGGTTGGTGTGGACGGAATTTTCATTGAAACGCATTTCGATCCGGCTAACGCAAAAAGCGACGGTGCCAACATGCTCCATTTAGATTTATTTGAAGGACTGATGTCCAAATTAGTTGCCATAAGACAAACTATTAATAAATTTTAACCCGACTCAAATCTACTGATGAAACATCCATTTCTAATGGTTGTGCTTGTTTTTAGTGTTTTTTCTCAGCACAGTAAGGCGCAGGATGCTAATGCAATTCCAGAAAAATACACTGCTCATAATAAAGGGAAATTTTATATTTTTTGGGGTGGAAACCGTGATCATTTTTCCAAATCCGATATTACCTTTAGAGGTGAAGATTATAATTTCACACTGGAAAATGTAGAAGCACACGACAAACCGAAAGGATGGCATTGTGACTATATCAATCCGGCCAACATGACCATACCACAAACCAATTTCAGATTGGGGTATTTTATAACAGATCATTACAATATTTCCATCGGGGTCGACCATATGAAATATGTAATGTATCAGGATAAGGCTGTAAATTATACCGGATATTACCAAAATGTTGGATCTTACGGGGAAACTTTGCCCAATGGACAGCTACTGCTAACGGAAGACTTCCTGACTTTTGAACATACTGACGGTCTAAACTATATCAACACTGAATTTTCAAGGGTAGATGATATTTCGAAAGTTTTCTCATTGCCCAATACTGATAAAGTTCAGATCAATATAACTGAAGGTATCGGTGGTGGACTTTTATATCCGAAAACAAATGCAAAGGTTCTCGGTAAACAGCGACATGACAATTTCCATGCTGCCGGATATGGTCTTTCAGCTAAGGCTGGATTGAATTTTACTTTTTTCAAGTACTTCTTCATTCAAACGGAATTAAAAGGAGGCTATATCAACATGAACGATATCAGAACCACGTACGACAGTAAGGACAGTGCTTCCCAGCATTTCTTCTTTGTTGAAACGGTAATTGCGATTGGCGGAATATTCAGGATTTAAACAAATAGTAAAAAATACATTTAAAGGTTTTCAGCAATGAAAGCCTTTTTTATTTGTATAAAGCGGAAGCTTCCTTAACAACTTCTTCTAAAACCGTATTGTCTATTTCAGACAGCGTATAATACCGAAGCGACTTCACCGTATTCCTGCCTTCACCCACTAAAGTATCAAGATGTTTCGTCAGTTGAAAACCTCTGGCAAAACCAATATCCACATACCCTTTCTTATTAGGAGCCAGATATATAAAAGGTTTTTTCTTAAGATAAAGATAGGGTATTCCCCACTTGAACAACAATTCCGATTCCGGAACGATCTTACTTACTTCATCAATCACAAAAAGCATTATCGCCTGATAATGTATGGGTTGCCTGAGAATATATTCTTCCGAAGGTTTCATGCAATAAATTTATTCAAAAAAACTTGTTCATTTCAAATATTATAACTTACTTTGTTTTTCAAAGTACTTTATATGGATACTCAAGATTATTTGCAGGATTTGAAAGAAATAAAAGATTTGATGAACAAATCAACACAATTTATTTCTTTAAGTGGCTTTTCTGGTGTTTTAGCCGGAATCTACGCTTTGGTCGGAGCAGGTTATGTTTATTATCTGATTGAAAATCACACGGAACAATATATTACTCTCGAAAGCACTACTTTCAAACTGATCCTGCTGACGGCCATGACGGTACTTATCGCCTCTTTAGTTACTGCTTACCTACTTACGGTGCAGAAAGCTAAAAAGATTGGTGAAAAAGTATGGAATATTTCTTCAAAAAGATTATTGATCAATTTTTTCATCCCACTGATTACCGGAGGTATTTTTGCCATATTGCTGCTGCGAAATGGCTATTATGGTCTGGTGGCTCCTATAACACTTATTTTTTACGGTTTGGCTTGTGTCAATGCCAGCAAATATACACTAAGGGACGTGCGTTATCTGGGAATTACCGAGGTGATTTTAGGACTTATAGCTGTTGAATTCTCGGGTTATGGATTATATTTCTGGGTTTTTGGTTTTGGGATTTGTCATATTGTTTACGGAGCGGTTATGTACTTTAAATACGACAGAAAATAACCGTGAAAAATATTATTCAAAATATCAACAAGGCTTTTGACCATCGTATCCGACTGGGAATCATGTCGGTCCTGATGGTCAACGAATCTGCCGACTTCACCACCCTAAAAGAACTATTAGGCGTGACGGACGGAAATCTGGCAAGCCATGCAAAGGCACTTGAGGCGGAAAACTACATCATCGTAGAAAAACAATTTATCGGAAAGAAACCCAACACGAGTTACAAAGCAACTGCAGAAGGCCGAAAGGCATTTCGCGAGCACATTGAAGCACTTGAAAAATTAATACAGAAAAGCTAAAGCTATTTTTTTGCCCATCAACTTTGAAAAACAAAGTACTTTAAAACAAAAAACTATTCATGGAAAACCAAATTCAAAACAAAATGGAAAATCAAAGCACAAATCAGAACAAAGGATCCATCCTTCAGTCCACTACCGTTAAAATGATGATGGTAGGTGTACTGACATTGGTCTTAATGATTCCTCTCGCCTTCGTGAATAATCTGATCAATGAAAGATCGGAACGAAAAAAAGAAGTCATTAATGAAGTAACCACGCTGTGGGGGAAAGACGTAATTTTTTATGGTCCGATCGTAAAAGTTCCCTATAAGAGATATTCCGAGACATCCGTATTGGATCCAAATACCAAGAAAGCCAGCATACAGCTAAATTCCAGTGTGGATTATGCGTATTTCTTCCCTGAAAAACTTAACAGTTCTTCCGACATTAAAAAGAACACTTCTTTAAAAAGAGGCATTTACAACAACGTAGTTTATTCGGCGGATATGAAATTTGACGGTAATTTCAATAAGTTGAATTTTGACAAATTAGACATCAAAGACGAAGATATCGAATGGAACAAAGCTTCTTTGGTTGTCAAAACGACAAATTTAAAAAGCATTAAAAGTGATTTAAACGTTAAACTTAACGATAAGGTTTTCAATTTTGAATCAAAAGACGAACAGGATAGTATTTACGGTACGCTGGAAACAGAAACATTCGATTATAAAACACTGGCCGCAACCGGTAAATTAGATTTCAGTTTCGCGATGAAATACAACGGAAGCAACAGTATCAAATTCATTCCGATCGGTAAAACCACACAGATCAGTCTGGATTCTGATTGGGATTCCCCAAGCTTCGAAGGAATGTTCGCAGCAAATGATACTACCAAAAAAATCAGCAAAAAAGGATTCCATGCAGATTGGAAGATATTGGACATTAATCGGTCGTTCTCGCAACAACATGTTTCCAAACTACCAAATCTGAATGAATATTCCTTTGGTGTAAAACTAATTGACACCGTAGACGAATACCAACAGAACGACCGCGCGTCAAAATACGGTTTCCTGGTAATCGGACTTACGTTTTTAATCTTCTTTTTAATTCAGTCGGTGAACAAAATCAACATTCACATCTTTCAGTACACAATGCTGGGACTGGCGCTTATCATGTTTTACACTTTATTGATAGCCATTACGGAACATTCGAGTTTCTCGCTGGCCTACCTGATTGCTTCGGTATCGGTAATCGGCATGATTGTTTTGTACTCCGTCTCAATATTAAAAACCAAAAAATTCCCATTATTCATTGGCTTGGCCTTAGGCTCCGTCTACACTTTTATTTATGTCATCATTCAATTAGAAAACTATGCGCTGCTAGTGGGAAGCATCGGATTATTCATCATTCTGGCCCTTGTTATGTACTTTTCACGAAAAATTGACTGGGATAACCCAAATAACCAATAATTCAAAATGGCAGTCCCTTTCTGGGGCTGCCCTAATTAACTTCCGAAAAATAGATATGGACATAAAAAAAATAGGTTTACTGCTCATCGTATTTGCCTGCTTAAAGAAGCTGTTTTCACTTCTGACCATAAATGATATATATTATTTTATTTATCCGGTTTCCAAAATCGTAAGCATTGTCGCAAATGCAAAATTTCAATTTTTAAATGATGTTGGATTCCACTATGAAGACCTGAACATAATCATTGACAAATCCTGTTCGGGAACAAACTTCTTCCTGATCCTGTTACTCGCATTAAGTTTCAGAATATTACGAATGAAAAACTATAAAGCCTATTATTTTCCGACAGCACTGCTCCTCTCCTATCTGCTGATGATCGTCGCAAATTCATCCCGAATCATCATTTCACTATTTTTAAAAAATTCTCACGGACTATTGCCCTCTGCTTCCTGGATGCATCAGCTTCAGGGAACGTTCATCTATTTGTTCTTTCTGATTGCCTTTTACATCGCCGCTGATGTTTCATTAAAAAAACTAAACAATTAAAATGAGAACTCTTTTACAACCTAAATGGATCGTAATCCTGAATACAATTCCGCTGCTCATACTATCGGCGATAATGTATAATGATTTTCTTATTATCAAAAGTCTGCTGAAACCGGTATCCCTGAACAATTGGTATATTTTCAGCTCGATTCTTTTTCTCTTATTTGGACTTAGCCTGTTTTCGGCCATTTATTTTTACGCAAAAAAGCAATTGATCCCGATCTGGGTTGGATTTATATCATTACTCGCTTACCTCACCTACATTTACACTTACTACTACTACATTGACTATTTAGTACCCTTCAACATACCCAACTGGATGATTTCCGGCAATTTGTTTTTTCACGTGGGAACCTTCTTAATGCCAACATTCATCCACTCGATCCTAATCCTTGTACTCCATTTCACAGATGAGGAGAAGAATCAGAAAGCATGGGTCAATTTTTTGTATACGCTCTTTATACCAATACTATTTTATCTGTTTTCACAAATAATCATACCGCTTTCCAGTAGTCTTGAAACTAACTTCGGCGCGCATTCACTTATTATCGCAGTACTCGCCGGCACAATAGTGTTTCTGTTTTTCCTGTTCAGAAGTATTTACATTCTGGCCATCAAAAAGGAAAAAATATGGACTGACTATCAAATAATCTGGAAACTGGTTTTCTGCCTGATTTTCCCATTATTAGGCTTACTGATCAATAACGGAGTAATTACACTTAGAGGATTTTCCGACGGAGAAAACGGCATTTTTGGAAATTTCAACAGCAACTGGTTCTATATTCTGGCAGTTGTAAACGGAATATTGTTATGTATCCCGGCAATTAAAAACACAAAATTGCAATTACTTCTTTTCACTGGAAGATGTATTACGCTCTCTTTTACCCTATATTTCTTTTTTGTGTTTATTCCCTATTTACCGATATCCATTCCGGCCATCATTTTCATAGGTGTCGGATTTTTAATGCTGACGCCAATAATCCTGACCGTGATTCATGCAGCTGAAATTGCCGGACAATACAAGGAACTGAAAACCGTTTTCTCAGCAACGAAAATAACACTTTGGGGAACTTTGGGCTTTATCGTTATACCGACAGTTATCACGCTGACTTACGCAAAAGACCGAACAACACTTATCAATGCATTGGAATACGTATACAATCCGGATTATTCCAAAACGTACGATATTGATGCCACATCACTCAAAAAGACACTCCATAACATCCGAAAAAGCAAAAAAAGACGCGATGAATTTATTTTCGGCGAACAGATTCCATATTTAAATACCTTTTACAATTGGATTGTCCTTGATAACCTAACCCTTTCTGATACTAAAATCAATTACCTGGAACAGATTTTCTTTGATGAAGATATATCTTCAACGGAAATCGAAAGAACAGAAGAAAGCTCAGAATTCGAAACCAATATCACATCCAAAAGCACTTACGATCCCAAAAAACAAATCTGGATCAGTACTATTTCTTTTAATTTAACCAATCTTAGCAGTAGTACTTCCGAATATGCTACCCATTTTGAAATTCCGGAAGGCTGTCTGATCAGTGATTATTATCTGTATATGGGAAAGAAAAAGGAACGCGGACTTCTGGCAGAAAAGAAATCGGCGCTTTGGGTTTACTCAAACATTGTAAACGAAAACAAAGATCCGGGAATAATCTATTACCTTAACCGAAAAGAAATTGCATTGCGCGTTTTTCCTTTTTTGGGTAATGAAACCCGAAATACTGAAATCGAACTGATTCACAAAGAACCGATCAGCCTTACGATTGACAATAAAAAAATGAGTTTAGGAGAACCTAATGAGATAAACGAAAATCAAAACAGTTCTTCTTTTGTGACAACCAGTCAAAAATCAAAACTAAAGAAAGTAACCAGAAAGCCTTACTTCCACTTTATCATCGATGTTTCAAAAGGAAACGAAAAACTGGTTGATCAATATATAAATTCAGTTGAAAAAATTATTGCCGAATATCCAACAACCGGTACAAATCATAAAATAAGTTTAGTGAACAACAATTCAGAAACTTATAACTTAAACTCCAACTGGAAAGAAGAATTGCAAAAAGCTAATTTTGAAGGCGGATTTTATCTCGACCGAGGCATTAAAAAGATCTTATTTGACACCTATAACGACAGATCAAAAGCGGTCTATCCAATAATCGTAACACTGACTGATGCTATCGGAAACGGAATTATTGAAAGCGATTTTTCAAATTACAACCAGTTTTTACCGGAGCAGAACGTTTTCTACAATTACAAAAGTGACGGAAGTCTGGATGCGCATAGATTCGATAAAAGTCCGAAAACTGCTTTCGCCGAAAATATCGCTATCAGCACAAATCCAAAACCGGTTTTAGAATTCCGCTCAAAAGACAAAATCCAATATCTGGCAGATAATGATCAGGGAAGTATTTTAATGGCCGATTTCACTCAGACGCAAAATGAAAAACCGGATGAAAAAGACTGGAATGCCGGAATCGAAGCCCATAAAATGTGGGTCAATTCAAACTTTCATCCGGAGAATTACGAAAAAGACTGGTTGCATCTGATCGGACAAAGTTTTAAAACCAAAATCATGAACCCGCATACTTCTTATATGGTTGTTGAAAATGAAGCACAAAAAGAAGTTTTAAAACAAAAGCAAAAACTGGTGATGTCCGGAAACAAAGCTTTGGATCTGGACGAAGAATCAGACAGGATGTCCGAACCGAATATCCTCATTTTACTATTTCTGTCTTTAGGATTGTTTTTCTTCAAAAAGCGATAACAAAAAAGTCCCGAGAGTTAATCGGGACTTTTTTTATTTACCATCTACATAATCCTGCAGGTATTTAAATCTTTCGGTCAGTTTACCATTCTCCGTTATAATGGCACGCTCCAAAATTCCGTCTCTATCATTGTTGTAAAACGCCGGAATAACATGTTCCAGGAACATTTCTCCGAAACCTTCACTGGCGTCTTTTGGTAATTCACATGGTAAATTATCCACTGCCATAACAACGATAGCGCCCGGATGATTTACATCCACTTCGCTGCCGTCACTTGGGTAATACCCGTAAAAAGGTTCTGCTATAGTAGAAGAACGCAACGTACTTTCGATAGGACCTCCAACATCACACGAAATATCCGCAACGACTTTGATCTTATTATCCGGTGCGTTTAACATTTCTCTCGTTAAGATAGCAGGAGCTCCGTTTCCATAGAAATGTCCTGCTATAAAAATATCGGACACTTGCGTAAAACGCTCAAAATCAGAAATATATTCTTGTGAATTCTGATAAAAATCGTCCTTCGATACTACTGTGCCGTCTTTTCGTTTGTTATAATCCAGAACATCGATTTGCGTATATACCGGTCTGTCATAGGATTTCGTTAAATAATCTTCAACAGAAACCTGTTTGATTTTCATGGCATCCAAGATTTCTTTGGCGCCCATCCCTACTTTTCCGACACCGGTTAAAACGATTTTGATAGGTGGCAACATCGGACGACGTAAACGTTCAACTAATGCCGCTTTATCTGCTAAAGTTTCGGCTTTTGGAAGATTAAATAATTCGTATTTCATTCCGAATGCCCTGAATCCGTTGTAGGTACCAACAATTCCGGCATAACGCCCGAATCCGATCAAACGGTGGTTTGTATCATTGACAATGGTTTCATGATCGATTAAGCCGATATTTTTGTCCAGACAAGCAATAAGTAGTTTTTTATTATAAGGTTGTTTTTTTATGGTGTGTGAAAAAAAGAAGTATTTTTTATTAGGGATCAGGGATTCGATCGGCACCTCTTTTACACCGATCAAAACGTCACAATCCGACAGATCGTCACTCAATTCAAATCCTAATTTTCGATACTCATCATCCTGAAAAACACGGATATCCGAAGGTTCTACTTTAATCTCAGCCTGGGGAAACTGTTCTTTTAATTTAATTAATTCTGCTGGGGTGAAAACCACGCGTCGATCAGGGGGATTTTTTCTTTCTTTAATAATTCCGAATTTCATCATTCTGCAATCTTTGAACAGTTTTTATAAAAATATCACAAAAAGTGATAAAAAAAGACGGTTAAAATTGTTAATTTTGTCTGTTTTTATTTATTTGTTGCCCAAATGTAGTGTTTAAAGAAATTAGGTGCAATAATTTTTTATCGAATTTTGATTACTTTAACTTTGCATTGTGAATTTTGTGATTAAATTTGCAAAAAGCATCTGGGGTCGACTGGTTTTGACAGCGGGTGGAATTGGAAAGTAAGCACGTCGAGAACTGGGACAATTCTCGTTAATAAAAGGTTTCAACATTTTACACGGCGAAAATAATTACGCTTTAGCTGCTTAATCTGAATCATAGTAAGATTTGCCTAGTTCCGACCAGGTCGGAAAGCTGGATTCTCCTCGAAAGCCTTGGTTTATGGCGTTCGGCTTAGGGGAACCGTAAAAGTAAACCTAGGAAAGGTAAAGCTTTAAATCCTTTCCGACATTTATAAAGCTAAGCGAAAAGTGGCCGTTTCCGGCCTTGCTTTTTGTCGAAAATCCAATCGGAAACTAAGCGTGTAGAAAGCTCTTCGATTGCTCGTTTGGACGAGAGTTCGATTCTCTCCGACTCCACTAGAACAAACCTATTTTAAGGCAAAAGCCTGTAAATCGTATGATTTACAGGCTTTTTTGTTTTAGCTGACGATTTTCGGGAGAATATTTGGAGATGAAAGAATACTACAATATGTCGAACATCTTCTTTTCGACCAAAGAATCACGATGGTCATTTATCATGGGAAACTTCAAGCAAAACGATATCGCCTTAAAAATTGATACCCTGTGTACAACAAAAAATCGGGATTTGGTAGTAAAATTCACTTAAACATATTTTTTATCATATAAGTATTTAAAAGAAAAACCCCGTTTCTGACTCTTTTTGAGCAATTTCGGGGTTTGTTTCTTCTAATAAACCGTATTTACTTAAATACATTTTTTTATTTTGAATGTGCCGCTATGAATTCTCTGTCCACAATGAAAATTATTACTTCATATTAAATCCGTGATTGATTTTTTACCTCTGTAACTAATTAAGATTTGGTAACAAAACTTTGTCGATCACGTGAATCACTCCATTACTTGCCTGAACATCCGTTGCGATGATATTAGCTACTCTGTTATTTTCATCCGTTATTTTTGCACCTCCTGTCAAACTGATTGTAAATGTTCCACCAGCTAAAGGAGTTACTGTCATATTGTTAGTTAAACTCGATGACACTACATTTCCAGAGACCACATGGTATTGTAGTACGGTTGTTATCTGTGCCGCTGATGGAGTCAATGGAATAGCTGCAAGTTCAGCGGTAAGATTTGTAAATGCCTGGTTGGTTGGCGCAAAAACTGTAAATGGCCCTTCACCAGAAAGTATGCCTACAAAGTCAGGTTGCCCTTCACTGGTTAAAGTCGAAACTAACGATGAGAAATTTGGATTAGCAATGGCATGATTTACAACGGTTGGTAAATTAATTACGTTATCTACAACATGAATAATACCATTGGACGCTTTAATATTTGCACTCGTTACCGTGGCACCTCCGTTTGCTGCCCCTCCATTGATTTTAACACCAGAAGTCAAATCAATGTACATGCTTAAAGTGTTAGAAGATGAAGCACTTCCTTTAGCTAAAGTTTTTACATAACCCGTACTCAATTCTGAGCTGGTATAAGACTCAGCAATCACATGATTTTTTAAAATTTCAGTTAACAGGGGAACCGGCACATCATCTAAGTTTAAAAATCCATTTTCATTTAAAAAATCCTGAAATTTTTCATTGGTTGGTGCAAATACAGTATAGCTTCCAGGATTGTTAAATGTCGCTGTTAGCCCAGTTTTGTCGAGCGCTTCCACCAAAACACTCAAATTTGGGTTGCCTAAAGCGATTTCGGATATTGTCTGCAATTGGCTGTTAGTATTGTTATCATCATCATCATTACATGAAAACATCAGAAATAGAGAACAACCAACAAAAAGATTTTTAATTACATTTTTCATGGCTAAATTTCTTTTAAAGTTTACGTAAAGTTAATAAATATGTTTAATATTTTTTTATTTTCGTTAAACAAAAATATCTTTTAACATTTAATTAGTACTTTACAAAATGGGGAAATAAAATTCTTACCCCATTTCTCTTTTTACTTTCCTATTAAAATCACCTTTTTGTATGTCCCAAAGTCAGTCTCTCGCAAAAGCATTTTCTGCTATTGGGGAAATATAGCCTAAATCAAAATCTGGAATCCATTTACGGATATTTACTCTTTCTCATCGATTTTTCTCAACTGTACAGCAGGATCAAAAAACCTCAAATATGGTACAGCATCGCAACCCGTTCCCACGGCCCACTGCCAATTTACAATCTTTAATGACAATTCATAATCCCGTAATTTGTGGGCTAAATTGGCTTCCCTACAACACCAGTCTGCCAACAAATGTTTACAGAAGAAACCAGTAGCAACCATTCGAATCCGATTATGCATACAACCGGTTTGATTAAACTGTTGGATTCCGGCTTCAACTATTGGGTATCCGGTATTTCAGTACATCAAAGTCTAAACTCTGCTTCGTTAATCCGCCATTAAATTCCAGTATAATCTGTAATTTCAAAACCCATATTCTTTGGTGTACTAATTTCCGGATTTTGAGGTGATGAGAAAAACTCCCGGCATTTGTTCAAATCAACCTGAATGTACTGAACAGTTTGTAACTTATAAATTTTTATTTTTTGCTTTTTCGATTTTCTCGATTAAAATCAAACTCATAAGCAACAAAGAAAAAGCGTAACCGATATCTTCAACCGGGATGGTACCTAATCGGATTCCCAGATTTTCGGCATTGTTATAAATCACGACCGGCTCATCTATAAAACTTCCGGTAAGTATGCCGTTGACCAATGAAAAAGGGATCAGGATAATAAGAAAAGTAATGAAAAATGTCTTTAGGATATTCGGCATTTTTAACATTGTATAAGTCAAAAGTAATACCAGTAAAATCAAACTGATCGTGGTGTATAATCGTCCGAAAAACAACCCGATTATTGGCAGAATTAAAAACATCAAAAGTCCGTAAATCCATTTTACCATTTGATCGCCCAACTTTATTTTTGGAAAAAAATGCTGAAAAGCAAAATGAATAAACAAACTGGCGTATGGAATACAAAAAAAGAACAACCATTCTTCAATAGGCAATTCCCAGAAAGCCAGGCCTGAATGGTATCTTTCGTTAAAACTCCAAACCCTCATTTGAGTAAAAATGATGTCCCAAACGATAAAAAAAACTGCAGTTATGGAAATACCCGTCAAAACTGCACGCCAACGACTAATGAAACGCATTCGGTTTTCAAAACTGTAGGCGAAAGGCACTATGAAAGAACCAATATTTAACAATAAATAAAGCGACATCCTTATTTTTTAAAATATTTTAATGGAACAAATAACATCCCGAAACACTCGCCGTGTTCCTTGCCTAAATGTTTATGATGAACTTTATGGGCTTTTCTCAAACCAATCAAATATTTGTTTTTGGTATGCTTAAACCATTTGAAACGCTGATGAATCAGGACATCATGAACCAAAAAATAACAAATCCCGTAGAAAAGGATTCCCAAGCCAGTGAAAAACAATTCATTGATTTGCCCTCTTGTGCCAAAATAAAACAGTAATATGCTTGGAATGGCAAAAATGACGAAGAAAATATCATTTCGCTCAAAAACATGAGCGTACTTAGGTTGATGATGATCTTCGTGAAAATACCACATAAAACCATGCATTACATATTTATGAGTGCACCACGTTACGGCTTCCATAAACATAAACGTGGCTAAAGTGATGAGTAAATACAGCATTTTCTTATCGTTAAAATATTTTTAAACCAATTTCAGCTTATAAGATACGAATGATTTGGCCAGCAAACCGGCTTTGGCATAATTTGAAACCCGGATTCTTTCGCTTCCGATTTTGTGAGACGGCGTATTTTCCAGTTTTTTGAGCAAAGTTTTATAATAAACATAAGCCGTATAGACGCCAAACTTTGCTTCCAACGGTAACTTTTTAATGCCCTGCAAAGCCAATTCAAAATCATTGTGTATTTCATCGATGATTATTTTTTTAGAAGTCTCATCAAAAGTATTTAATTTGACTCCTGGAAAATAATTTCGGTTCAAAACCTGCTGATCGTCTTTCAAATCCCTCAAAAAATTTACTTTTTGAAATGCCGATCCCAAACGCATCGCTTCATATTTTAAATTTTCATAACGCTCGATATGGCCTTTTACAAAAACTTTTAAACACATCAATCCTACCACATCAGCCGAACCGTAAATATATTCATTGTATTCCGATTGGGTTTGATAATTTTGTTTGACCAGGTCCATTTTCATGCTTTTCAGGAAATCCTGAATCAAATCATCTGTAATATTGTACTTTTTCACCGTTTGCTGAAACGAATTTAAAATCGGGTTCAGACTTATATTTTGATTATACGCCCTATAATATTCTGATTCAAAATGCGTTATTAAATCATCTTTATCAAAACCGTGAAAGGAATCGACAATCTCATCCGCCAACCGAACAAATCCGTAAATACTGTAAATAGCACTCCTAATGCTTGGTGCAAGCAAATAAACAGCCAGCGAAAATGAGGTACTGTACTTTTTGGTTATTTCCTCACTGCATTTGAATGACACTTCGTCAAAGAATTTTTTCATAGCTTCTGTTTTTTTAATTGGCTGATTATTAAATCTGACACTATTTTCCCGGAAATAAGGGAAGGCGGGACTCCCGGACCGGGAACGGTTAACTGACCGGTAAAAAACAGGTTTTTAACCTTTCTGCTTTTGACTTTTGGTCTCAAAAAAGCGGTCTGTGTGAGAATATTGGCTAAACCATAAGCATTCCCTTTATAGGAATTATAATCTTTGACAAAATCATTCACGCAGAAACTTTCCTGAAACAAAATGCTGTCTTTCAAATTTTGATCCGTCAATTGTTCCATGCGATTAATGATGCTGTTAAAATATTTTTCCCTTATTTCAAGAGTGTCTTCAATTCCCGGGGCAACAGGTATCAGGAAAATAGCAGCTTCTTTTCCATAAGGTGCGGCCGAATCATCCGTTTTACTTGGGAAACTGGCGTAAAACAAGGGTTTTTCGGGCCATTTCGGATTGTCATAAATACTATGCGCATGAATGTCAAAATCGGCATCAAAGAACAAAGTGTGATGTGAAACGTTATCAATTTTTTTATCGAAACCTACATAAAACAACAAAGATGATGGAGCGAATACTTTTTTGTCCCAATATTTTTCAGAGTAAACGCGATACGTTTTGTCTAACAAAGTTTCGGTGTGATGGTAATCAGCTCCGCTCAAAACAATATCAGCAGGTAAAAATTTACCATTAACAAAAACACCCTTGGCACAACCATTTTCAACAACAATTTTCTCGACGTTTTGACTGGTTTTAATTGTTACGCCAAGCGAAGAAGCCAAATCTTTCATGGCATTCACTACTTCATACATACCGCCTTTGGGGTACCAGGTTCCCAATTCAAAATCGGCATAATTCATAAAATTGTAAAACATGGGGGTATCCGAAGGTTTCGCACCCAAAAACAAAACCGGAAATTCCATTATTTGCCGTAATCTGTCGTTTTTGATTTTTTTACGAACACGAGTGCGAATACTTGTAAAAAACTGATTGACCTTTTTAACTGTAACCGGAGTAATAAGTTCTGTTACGGAAAGTCCGGGACGATATACCAAATCCTTTATTGCCACTTCATAATTAAATCGTGCTTCCAGCAAAAATTTGCTTAAACATTCCCCGCTTCCAGGCTCTTCTTTCTCAAAAACCTCCTTTATCTCATCCGGGTTATCAGGAATTTCAATTGAGTTCAATTTATCGAAATACACCTCATAAGCCGGATTAAGCTTTTCCAAACGGTAGAAATCGGATGGTTTTTTACCAAAATCAGAAAAGAATTTTTCAAAAACGTCAGGCATCCAGTACCATGTAGGCCCCATATCAAACATAAAACCATCCCTAAGCAATTGACGTGCCCTGCCTCCTACTGTCGTATTTTTTTCCAATACCATAACTTCAAAACCATTTTGGGCCAAATAACAAGCGGCAGAAAGACCTGAAAATCCGGATCCTATAATCGTAATTGAATGGTTTTGTTTCATTTTGTTTAATGTTTTTAAGTTTATATTAAACAAAATTAATGAATCTGTTGAATTAAATCTGAAATTGAATCAAAAATTTTCACATTACTTCCAATAGAAGTGCGATCTATATACCGAATTTGGCTTCCCAAACACCAGATTTCATTGTTTTGGCCGGACAATTGAACTGACATGTCCCGCAGATAATCATTAACCGAATCTATATCGGGCTGAACCGTGAAATAAGTAATAAAAACAATGGATTCGAAATGGTGCTTCAAGTCTCTTAAATTTTCAAGGGGAACACTCTCACCAAGATAAACCGTACGATAACCCTTCAACAAAATTTCATATTGGGTAAACAAAAGCCCTAATTCGTGAATTTCATTTAATGGCAGAGACAAAACAAAAACCCTGTCACTCGGAACTTTATTATCATTTTTACACTGTTCGATATTGAAGATTAATTTCCTTTTGATCAACTGACTGATAAAATGCTCATTAGCCGGTGTAATAGTTTGTGTTTGCCATAAAACGCCAAGCTCATCCAAAAGCGGAATGAAAACATCATAAAAAATTTCAGTAAAAGATTTCTCCTCCAAAAGCCATTCATAAGTATTAAGAAACAAATCCTGATCAAAATTCATCATTGCGATTTTAAAAGCACCAACCGCGTGATTTTTGATATTTTTTTTAGTGACGATTTCTTTTACCAATTCAGGAACCTTATCTGAATTAAGATTGGCTATCCTGGAAATTTTATAACCATGCTCCAGGAGAAGTACAATATTTAGCAATTTTTGAAGATTTTCAACATCATACAAACGCACGTTAGTTTCAGTGCGGACCGGTTGCAGAATATTATAGCGCTTTTCCCATATACGTATGGTATGCGCCTTGATTCCGGAAAGATTTTCCAAATCCTTTATACTGAAAACTGTTTTAATTTTGTTCATTTTATCTTATAACATTTTAAACAAAAATACAAAAATGCAAACCTAAAAATTAAAAAAATACAAGTATCCTGCTCACGGAGAATAAATTTTTCAGACAAAATGTTTAAAACGAAATGAGCTCAAAAATTTGAGCCCATTAAATTTTGCCTTTTATAGTTCATTACCATTTTTAATTCAATTTCGGCAACAACACTGCATCTATGACATGAATTATTCCATTTGATGCAGAAATATTTGCAGAGGTAATAGTAGCATTACTGCTAATTGCTATAATGGAGCCATTTGCAGTTACTGAAAACTTACTTCCCAGAAGAGTTGTAATTAGACGCACTCCATTTTTTGGCACAACACTATTCGCAGCCCGTCTTCCATCCGTCACATGATATAATAAAACGTCTCGTACCAAAGGCGCTGGAAGGTCAGTGATTTTGCTGATTTGTAAAGCAGAATATAAATTTTTAAATGCCTGATCAGTGGGAGCAAAAACAGTATATTGATCCTTTCCATTAGCAAAAAGATCAACCAAACCGGTATTTAACTCAGAGTCCACATAAACCAATGCAGAAACCAATTCATTAAATCCACCGTTAACAGCAATCTCTGCAATTGATGAATTTCCTGGAGCTAAAGCAGATTTTGATTCTTCTGCAGAATCTTTAATCATCTTATTTGACATTGAAGTTTCTAAAGTAGCGCTATCATCCGTAGAGCAGGATGAAAAAGCGAAGGCTACTAAAACCATTAACCCTAAATTTTTTACAGTTACTAAGGAGTGAAAGATTTTGTTTTTCATGATAAAGATAATTAATTGTTATTTAAAATGTTCCAAATAGTCAAGCAAAAAGGGTGTTATTTAGAGCATAGACCATCTATAGCGAGTAATAATTAGATTTTGGATTATTTTCATCCATCTGATATTTAAATACTTACGTAAAATTAGTATTTTTGTTTAACGAAAACTAATTTTAATTAAACAAATTTTTATCTTTAACATTTATTTTATATTTAATAACCTAAAATCCTATGAAAACAAGCATCATCAATCAGCATTCAGCTATAAAAATGATTAGTATTAGTTTTATATTACTTATTTTTAACTTTTCTGCTTTAGTGATCAGCGGCCGCTATACGGCTGATGGAGTAAAAAGCGAATGGTATCACCTTCTTAATAAGGCTCCTTGGACACCACCTGGCTGGGTATTTGGTTTTGCTTGGACAACTATTATGATCTGCTTTGCATTTTACATGACTTTTCTGTGGTCTAAAGTGAATCAAAAAAAGATCGTTATACTACTTTACTTCTTGCAATGGATATTGAATGCTTCATGGAGTCCGGTTTTTTTTAAACATCATGAAACTGTAGTTGCCTTAGTTATAATCGCTTTACTGACGATGCTTGTTGGATTTATGTTGTTTTGGTTTTTAAGAATACTGGGGCTAAAAACCATATTCATCACGCCTTATTTTATATGGCTCCTCATTGCAACGTCGTTAAACGGCTATATTTGTTTTTATAATTAACTTAAATATTAGGTCACTGTAATTAAACTTCAACTTACGTCAAATGAAACTTTTTTTGATTTTTTTATTTTCATTATTTAGTCATTTTGACAATTACAACTTGTCATACTTACGCGATTGTTATTTAAAAGCTCCTTATGACGAAAAAATTGCAAAAGAACTTATCAGTATAACGGAATCAAATAATAGCGAAATTTTAATAAAAGGATATTATGGCGCTGCAAAAATAATAATAGCCAAACACTATATAAATCCGGTCTCTAAATTGAAGACCTATAATGATGGCAAGGCTATATTAGAGTCTGCCATCGAAAAAGACAAATCAAATCCCGAATTGCGGTTTCTTCGATTAAGCATACAGGAAAATGTACCGTCTTTTTTAGGTTACCGCCATAACATTGAGCAAGACAGATTATTTCTGAAAGAAAGCCTTCCTACAATAACTGATGATGAACTAAAAAAAATTATAACTTCTTATCTGAACAATAAGAAATCAAAACCGAATCTCAAAAGCCGTAAATAGTCATATTAAATCAAATGTATTATGAAAGTTCTTCTCACTGGTGCAACAGGCTATATCGGAAAAAGAATATTACTGCCATTGGTGGAGAATGGCCATCATGTGGTTTGCTGCGTCAGAGATAGAGCCCGTTTTAATCCACCGCCTTCCATTTTGGAAAACATTACAATTCTGGAAGTTGATTTAACTGATTATCATTCACTACAAAAGATTCCGTATGACATTGATGCTGCCTATTACCTTGTTCACTCCATGGCCGATTCTTCCAAGTTTGAGAATCTTGAAATTCAATCTGCATCAAATTTCAGAAAAGTACTCTCTGCCACACAGGCAAAACACCTAATCTATCTCAGTGGGATTATCAATGAGTCTAAATTGTCAAAACATCTATTATCCAGAAAAAATGTAGAAGAAGAATTATCAAAGGGTTCATACCATTTTACCTGCATAAGAGCCGGGATCATTATTGGATCAGGCAGCGCATCTTTTGAAATAATCAGGGATCTGGTCGAGAAACTACCAGTCATGATTGCCCCAAAATGGCTGCTTACCCGATGCCAACCAATTGCCATTGCTGATGTTATAGCTGCATTGACCAAATGTTTAATGATTCATAAAACTTTTGACCAAAGTTTTGATATCGGCTCGACCGACATTCTTACCTATAAAGAAATGTTACTGAATTATGCCAAAGTGCGGAACCTGAAACGTAAAATCTGGATTGTTCCTGTTATGACACCTCGTCTTTCCTCCTATTGGTTATATTTTGTTACTTCAACCTCTTATAAACTTGCCTGCTCGCTTGTTGAAAGCATGAAGGTAGAAGTAGTTTGCCGAAATAACGCCTTATTGCAACTATTAGATATCCAGCCAATTTCATATGTAAACGCAATTCAGAGAGCTTTTGACAAAATTGAAAACAATGAAATAATTTCAAGTTGGAAAGATGCGTATTCAAGTAGTGGAGGAAAATCAAATATATCCAGATTTATAGCTGTTCCGGAATTTGGATGCTTTCGTGACCAGCGCAAAAGAAAAATTCAGAACCGTGACGTTTGCATCGAAAAAATATGGCGTATTGGCGGCGATAACGGTTGGTATTATACTAACTGGCTTTGGAAAATTCGAGGATTTATGGATAAACTTTTGGGTGGAGTTGGCTTAAGAAGAGGAAGAACCAATCAAAAAGAAATTTCGGCAGGAGATGCACTGGATTTTTGGAGAGTCATCTATGCAAATAAAGGTGAAGGCCGATTATTGCTTTATGCAGAAATGAAACTACCCGGAGAAGCATGGCTCGAATTTAAGGTCAGTGAAGACGAACTTGTTCAGACGGCTACTTTCAGGCCATTGGGATTAGCCGGAAGGATTTACTGGTATTTGGTGTATCCTTTTCATGGTATTATTTTTTCGGGATTGATAAAAAGGCTGACGGAAAATGATAAGTAACGCGCCTGCTACAGGCAAGGCAATGAACGTAATTTATAAAAGCCATCAGGCAGATTTACTGTTTGATACCTTGTAAATACAGCTAAAATAAAAGACACTGTCTTTCATAATTTCTTAAACCGAATGGTCGTGGCTGATAAAATTTCAGGAAAGAATATTGTCTCTAAAACTTTATTTTATGCAACTTCACAATAGTATAAACACTTTTTATGCAAACAGAAAACAGAATCTAAGAGAGTATGCATCTATCCCAAAGACATGCAACGCATCATGCTTATGCAGAAGACAGAAAAAGACCTAAACAAGCAACAACAGGAGTTTGTAACTATAGAGGAATTTTGTCAATACACCAGCTCAAAATATGAACTGGTCTACCCTTTAACAGTCGGATAATCTTTATAAATTGTCCAAATTCCAAACAGGCTTTAACTAACTCAGCCCTGATTAATGGTTACTTTTACGCAGTGCGATTTGAGTACTTTTATTTCAAAAAAAGAGGTGACCAATTCGGTCACTATATGAAAATAAGCGTAAAAAAAACTCCGATAAAACAGGAAAAAATCAAATAGAGTCGGACTCTCACCGACTCCACTAAAACCAATTCATTTTGAAGCAAAAGCCCATAAATCATGTGATTTACAGGCTTTTTTTATTCCCAGTAACTTGATCTCAATTACATTGACACCTCAGCATCTTCTTCCACATCTTCGAATTCCGCAGGATCTTCCGAATCAGCAATTATACTTTTAGCAGTAGCCTTAAGTGCATTAAACCTTTCCAATTGTTCCAATCCCTCTTCATCACCACCGAAATAAGGAAAAACATCCATAATCGGAGATTCCGTAATAGCTGTTATTGTATAGTCACCCATTGTATTGTTCAAAGCGGCATTTGTATTGTCAAACGCCTCTTTGATATCATTCCCTTGAATTAACAAGTACATTGTAGCTTTTCGCTCTTTACCACTTTCCTCATCATAGGATATTAAAGAAACTTTGGATTTAAACCAACGGTCACAATTCTCAAAAGGATGGATCTCTGCCAAGTTAGCCACACTGATGGTCGTGATTTTAAATTCTTCACTGATATAAGCCGACATCTCCTCATTAATTCGGCTTTCCGCTTCCGTATACGATAATGCATCTACCAAATAAGGCTCTGTAACTACCTTCTGAATTGCATTATCATCTAATTTTCTGTACTTTACTTTACATTCATACCAAGTCGTGCTCATCTCTATAATTTTTAAGGACGCCAAAGATATATTTTAAAGGAAAACAAATGTAGTATTCCCAAAAGATGATATTCACAATTTTAAAAGATGAGGAAATTTTGAAGTAAAAACAAGTCATTGCGAGGAGGCATGACAAAACAATGTAATCATTCACAAAAAGAATGTCTTTCAAACTAGCCAGTCACTGGAGCTGTAGAAGTGTCGAAGGTTCAAATCAGTCTTTCTTGCCCTCATCATCAACTTCCGACTCATCGTGATGCTTGTAATCATTGTTTAAGAAATCTTCCAGTTCTTTTTTATCCCTTTCATTTTGTATAATTAAATACACCACTAAAAATAATGAAACAACGATAACCGCAAGAATTATGATTATAGAGACTTTCATGATAACACTTTTTATTAAAGTTAAGCATTTTCCAAATTTCAAATGTTTACAAAACGTTATATTTCAACAACTTAACCGCCAAAAATACCATTACGAACGCAGTGAAACGGAGCCAGAGAACCTCTCTTCACTAATCAATCCCACTTGTAAACCATTAATTAGTATAATGTTATTGATAGCAACACTATATTTTTCCAATAGATTTTGCAATCAAGACTTTTTTGAAATACTTTTAAGCTATGGAAGAACAGTACCTATTACTCAGAAAACACATTGAAGAAATCTGCACATTAACCGATGAAGAATGGCAGGTTATTTCTCAGTTTTTCACCTACAAATCCCTTAAAAAGCATCAGTTCCTGATTCAGAAGGATCAGCTGGTACCTTGCGAATACTGGATTATCAATGGATTGACCAAAGCCTATGCCATAGACCACAACGGAAAAGAACACATTCTTCAGTTTGCCATGGAACAATACTGGACCAGCGACTTCAATGCTTTTCAGAATAAGGTGCCCGCCACGATCTTCATCGATTGTATAGAAGATTCGGAATTCTTTTGCCTGAAATGGGAAGACCGCGAATACCTGTGCCACGAAATTCCGAAGATGACGAATTTCTTCCGAATAAAATCGCACCATGGATACATTGCATTACAACAAAGAATCCTGTCATTACTGACCGAAACGGCCGAAGAACGCTACAACAACCTGATAAAGAAACTCCCAAAACTAATCCAAAGAGTCCCTAAAAAACTATTGGCGGCTTATTTGGGTGTAACCCGTGAGACCCTAAGTCGTTTTAAAGGCTAAAGCGCTATGTGATTTACATCACTTTAAAATATTGACTTACCTCATCGTCTGCCAAGGCTTAGCGACGGAAATTTGTACTGTTAATTTTTAGCATTACAAATATGAAATCAACCGCATACGCAACAACTGCTGAAGTCGGCAGTACATCAAAAAAAATACCCGCCGCTTTATGGGCGTTAACTATTAGTGCTTTCGGAATAGGAACTACGGAGTTTGTGGTAGTTGGTTTACTGCCTACGGTCGCATCCGATTTAAACATCACCATCCCATCCGCCGGATTATTAGTCAGCTTATACGCCCTTGGGGTAGCCATCGGAGCACCAATCCTAACAGCACTTACCAGCAGTATCCCAAGAAAAAAACTCCTTATTTACTTGATGGGCTTGTTTATCGTCGGCAACGGCCTGGCATCAATAGCACCAAGCTTTACCACTTTAGTGATAGCCCGCATCGTTACCGGTTTTGCCCATGGTGTTTTCTTTTCAATAGGTTCAACTATTGCAGCAGCACTTGTTCCTCCTAACCGAAGAGCTTCTGCTATTTCGATCATGTTTACCGGACTCACCATTGCCATTGTCACCGGAGTGCCCTTCGGAACCTTTATCGGGCAGCAGTTCGGATGGAGGGCTACTTTCATTGGTGTTGCCCTATTGGGCGTAATCGGTTTAATTTCCAGTTGGATATTAGTACCCGACCAAATCAAAAACGAAGAAAAAAGTGCTTTAAAAGACCAGTTTAAAGTAATCACAAACGGTCGGTTGCTTTTAGCATTTTTAATGACTGCCTTAGGGTACGGGGGAACTTTTGTGGCCTTCACTTATTTGTCACCCATCCTTCAAAAGATCACCGGACTTTCAGAATCCATGGTAAACATCGTTTTGGTGCTCTACGGAATCGCCATCGCCTTAGGAAACCTTGTTGGAGGAAAAGTAGCCAATAAAAATCCGCTTAAAGCCTTAACCTGGATGTTTGTTTTACAGGCCATCGCCTTGCTGGTATTCACTTTCACCGCCGGTAATCCGATACTGGGGATTATCACTTTGTTTGTTATGGGAGCACTTTCCTTCTCCAACGTACCCGGATTACAGTTGTATGTGGTGCAGCTTTCGGAAAAGCATCTGCCCGGTACCGAAGATGTAGCATCAGCCTTCAACATTGCAGCTTTCAACGTAGGGATAGCAATAGGTGCTTATGCCGGAGGATTGGTAGTAGAATCGGCTTTAGGACTGGAAGCCACAGCTTGGGTAGGAGCCTTACTGGTAGCTGCGGCAATTATCGTAACTTTAATAAGTTCCAGAATAGCAAGAAAATAAATTCAGAATTAAAAATAGTAGGATGAGAAATTTAGGAAAATCAGATTTAAAAGTATCTCCCATCGCCTTAGGTACCTTCGCAATTGGAGGCACCTTATGGGGAGGAAATGAAGAAAAAGACTCGATAGAAGCCATACACGCCTCAATAGATAACGGAGTAACGAGTATAGACACCGCTCCATTTTACGGTTTGGGTTTAAGTGAGGAAGTAATCGGAAAAGCATTAAAAGGTAAAGACCGAAGTAAAGTACAGCTTTTAACCAAGTTCGGATTAGTATGGGACGGCAGTAACAACGGAAAAGGTGAATACTTTTTCGATGTAAACCATAACGGAAAAACACTACCGGTATATAAGTTTTCTTCAAAGGAAAATATTATGAAAGAAGTGGAAGAAAGCCTAAAACGACTGAACACCGATTATATAGATTTACTGCAGATCCATTGGGCCGATGCCACAACACCGATCAGTGAAACCATGGAAGCGATGGAACGCTTAAAACAACAGGGAAAGATAAAAGCCATAGGGGTTTCCAATTATAACGTTGACCAGTTACAGGAAGCAGAACAAACCACGGGACTGGCTTCCAATCAGGTGGCTTACAGTATGCTGAACCGAGCTATTGAGAAAGAGCTGATTCCATTTTCGGAAAAACAAAACATAGGAATTGTTGCCTACAGCCCTATGGAAAGAGGATTGTTAACTGGAAAATATTTTGCAGACGGCACTTTAAAACAAGACGATCATCGCAACGGTTATTTCAAACAATACGATTTGGATAAAGTAAAATCATTTTTAGAAAAACTGGATCCGATAGCGGAAAGCAAAAAGGTAAACGTATCGCAATTGGTATTGGGATGGACCATTCAGCAAAAAGGAATAACCACTGCCCTGGCCGGAGCCAGAAATGCAGCTCAGGCACTGTCAAACGCTAAGGCATTGGATGTGGTATTTCAGCCGGAAGAACTAGCAATGATCAATTCTGAATTAGCAACCCTATTAAAATAAGCAGTATGAAAGCAACAGTTAGCTTTTTAAATCGTAATTTAATGGTCATTTTGGTAAGCTTTTTTGCGTTTACCATGAATCATAGTACAGCACAAACCAAACAAGACAATAACATGAAAAAGAAAATTTTATTTGTAGTCACCAGCCATGACAAAAAAGGCGATACAGGTGTAGCAACCGGTTTCTATTTAAGCGAAGTCAGCCATCCTTGGGACGTATTGCACCAAGCCGGTTATGAGATTGATTTTGTAAGCCCTAAAGGCGGAAAGGCTCCGGTGGACGGTTTCGATCTAACCGATCCGGTAAACAAAAAATTCTGGGACAACACCGAATACCACCACAAAGTGGAAAATACGATGAAACCCTCACAAGTAAATCCAAATGATTATATAGCCATCCATTTCGCAGGAGGTCACGGTGCCATGTGGGATTTAGCCGACAACACAGAAATCGCAGCTCTTGCCACAAAAATCTACGAAAACAACGGAATTGTAAGTGCCGTGTGTCACGGTCCTGCCGGATTGGTAAACATCAAATTGAGTAACGGGAAATATTTAGTAGACGGTAAAAAAGTAAATGCGTTTACCAACGAGGAAGAAACCGCCGTAAAATTAGAAAAGGTTGTTCCTTTCGCCTTAGAAACCGAACTGATAGCACGCGGAGCAAAATTCGAAAAATCCGGCTTGTGGCAGGAACACGTCGCTGTCGATGAACGCCTAATAACCGGTCAAAACCCTCAATCCGCACATGCTGTTGGAGAAGCAGTTGTAAAGCAATTGAAGAAAATATAACAATTTAAAAAGAGGCTATAAAGCCTCTTTTTAAATTAATAAAATCTGCTATGCTACTCGGTGGCTGAGCCAGTCGAAGAATCGGAGCCTCATCATTGCAAGCCGTCAATCAACTTCACTAACAACTTAGAAAAGAGTTATTTACATCGTTTTTAATCCGTAAATTTGATAATACAAAGAAATAGCAACTGAAAAGCATCTATTATAACAGTAAACAATAATAAAATGAATCCAACAGACAGTAACCTTGTAAACATCAGATATATGGTTGAGGATGTTGACAAATCCGTCAACTTCTACACAAAATATCTTGGCTTCTCCCTCATCAGAAACAATGCTCCTGCCTTCGCTGATGTTGTTAAAGGGAATCTACGGTTATTACTGAGCGGAAGAACCAGTTCAGCCGGCCGACCTATGCCGGATGGCACACTGCCTTTTCCGGGCGGATGGAACCGGATAGAACTTATTGTTGAGGATATAAATGCTGAAGTCGCCAGACTTAAAGCGCAAGGACTTCATTTTCGCAATGAAATCATCAGCGGACCAGCAGGTTCTCAAATCCTACTGATAGACCCTTCCGGTAATTTTATAGAACTTTTTCAACCGGAACAGTAGAGATTCTCTCCCATCGGTCATTGCGAGCGTAGCACAGTTTTTTTTATATTTGGCTTATTGATAAATCAAATGCCCATCAAAATGATAAGACAAATTGTAGGAGTTATTGCAGGTTATGCTGTATTTGTTATCAGCGCGTTGCTGCTTTTTAAAATTTCCGATATCAATCCACATTCGGATGCCTCCATAAGCTTTATGATTTTGACAGCAATTTATGGAACCGCATTTTCTTTTATCAGCGGACTGATAACGCAATTAATCTCAACAACAAAAAACCTGAAGGTCAACTACATCCTTGCTTTCATCATTGCCGGATTTGCAGCCTTCTCGTTCTTAAAATCCAGTGGTAGTCATTGGACGCAAGTATTGGCTATGTTCATCTTTGCACCGGTTTCAGTTTTAGGCGGGTTTTTCAGTAATAAGCGATCTAATAAATAATACCGATTTCCCAACCTGCTTCACTATAAAAGAAAAACCTCCAGCTTCCTGAAGGTTCTTATTTTCTGCATTTAATCTTATTTCACTTTTTTCGATTTGGCCTGTCGACCTCCCTGGCTCATAACCACATCGGTTATACTGCCCGATGCATCTTTAACGAATTCAAACTGTGCATCGTTAACTTTTAAAAAGAACCGTGTCTTGGATTCAGCAAACATTTCAACTTTTTCCTGTTCTGGTGCCTGCAGGTATAATTGGTCTTGTTGCAAGGTAATAGTGAAAATAAATTCCGGTGAAAGCTGATATTCGCCTACATAAGTTTCAAGGATTTTCCTGTCGACTTTTATTCCGTTTTCGTCAGGAAGCGGTTTTGTGGTCTTATTCCAGGTTTCATTTCCGTTTAAGTTTCTGGTTGTCAAAGTAACTACTTGTCCTTTTTTATTCCGTGAAAATACAAACCCTTGTATATTATCAGTAAAAAATGAATCTTTTCCGTAACCCTTTAGTTCCGATTTCGGACCATGACCTGTTTGTATGTTAAGCCCTTTCGCCGAGGCGGTTATAATACGCTGCAAGCCTTTCTGATTTTCATAAACACCAGCATAATCCTCTAATCCAGCTTTTGCAATCGAGACTTCCTTATATTCATAAGGTTCATCGGCAGTCAAAGCAGCAAGTCTCGAAGTAATTGCATCAAGGGAGTAACAGTCACAACTCGAAAAAACCGCAACAAATACATCTTGTTTTGGCAGATAGGTTTCCATAGTCATAAATCCGTTAATTAGTCCGCCATGCCATAGTGTAGGATTTTCATAGACATTTCCTAAGCGCCAGCCGTAGCCATAAGCCGTTTCTCTTCCATCCGTCAGTTTAAAAGGTTTAAAAGCTGTATCGAGTAATTCTTTTTTAACCAGTTTATAAGAATGGACAGCCTGATGCCATTTGAATAAATCAGAAACTGTCGATTGTAGCGCACCCGCAGCATAAGGTTGTGTAATGCTTAAGGGTTTCGCGTTTTCAAAACCCTCGTTATTTTTACTGTAACCGGCAGCTCTTTTTTTGATAATCTTTGTGTCGGGGGCATAAAAGGAATTCGTCATTCCAAGCGGCTTGAAAAAATGTTCTTCAATATAGTCGCCATATGTCTTACCGCTTATTTTCTCTACGATGTACCCCAATAAAAAATAGTTTGAATTACTATAGCTCCAATTGGTTCCCGCGGCAAATTTCATCGGTTGTCCCTTAAAATAATCAATCATTTCCTTTGGAGTGAAATCCAAACCTTCTCGTTGTTGATTGTTTTTTATCGCGGTATAGTTTTGAATGCCGGAAGTATGGGTCAGCAAATGCTCAATGGTTATTCTGTTGCCTTGTGTCGGATAATCAGGAAGAAACTTTGTAATTTCATCCTGTAAACTTAACTTCCCCTGTTCCACGAGCTGCAGTATTGCCACAGCCGTAAATTGTTTGGTAATGGAACCAATCCTAAAGACATTATCGGTTTGCATGGGTGTTTCAAATTCAAGATTAGCCATCCCGAAAGCTTTTGAATAAATGACCTGACCTTTGCGGGCAACCAGAACAGTCGCACCGGGACCATCAGCGGCGAACTGTTGTACTAATACCTTGTCGTATTCCGCAGCGAGTTGCTTATCGCTTTTCTGTTGTGCAGTGGCAAGTCCAAAGTAAAGCCAACAGGAAAGCACTATTGTTTTTCTTAGCATAATAAAATATATTTATGGTTTCTGACACAAAGCTGCGCAAACAATTTGGTACAATTTGGGCAGTGTCTACAAACAACCGGTTTTCGTCTACACATGTCATAAAAGAAATGTTTAGAAACGAACAACAGTAACTATTTTTACCAAAACATTTGTTTATTAGTTAGATGAAAAAAAACATCCCAATAAAACGCATTCAATTTTACTTATTCCTGGGAGGTATCTGGTTGCTTTTTTGTGCAGTCGGGAATTTCATGATTCACAATGCTGTATTTACGCCGCAACTCTTAAATGAAATCTGGAGGCTTTTCTATTTACTGGTGGTTAACTTTATATTTTTTGAATATGCGCTGCGATTTATAAACAACAAAAAGCCTGTCTACTTAGCTGTCTTAATTGGAATAGTACTCACCGTTCTCCATTTATTGGTACTTTCGGTCGGTTTGTATTTCTGGAGAAACATAGGCTTGGACTTCCATATATATACGTCTTTCAGGCAAAGTACTTTAATTCCGGGCGACGCCTATTCTTTGATGTTGGATGAAACGCAATACCAGGCGGAGACCGGATTTTTCTCTTTCGTCTTCTTTGGGATCGCAAACCTTTTCTACCGAAATTTTCAGCTGAAGCAGACCGCACAAAAACTGCGTCTCGAAAAGCAGGAAGCAGAACTGGATTACCTGAAATCACAAACAAACCCGCATTTTTTATTCAATACATTAAACAATATTTACGTACTGGCAAAAGATAAATCCGACCAAGCGCCGGAGTCCATTTTAAGACTATCTAATATTCTGCGGTTCATGCTTTATGAAACCGGTGGCAGTTTCATTAATCTGTCACAAGAGCAAAAGATTATCAGTGATTATATTACCCTGGAAAAATTGCGCTATGATGATTCGCTAAGCATCAACTTTGGATATGATATAGACGATCCCGACCAGCTTGTACCGCCGCTGCTTCTGGTTCCCCTGGTAGAAAATGCCTTTAAACATGGCGTATCAGAAATGGGAAGCCAATCGTTTGTAACTATTCAGCTTTCGCTTAAAAACAAACAATTGTCCTTTATGGTGAAGAATTCGGCAGAAAAAACGGCTGTGGTTAAAGAAAATATAGGCCTTTCCAATTTAAAAAGACAGTTGGAATTGCTTTATACCGATTATACCCTTGATATCGAACAGGAAGATGCTGTATTCACAGTTCATTTACAAATTAACCTTTCGAGCCATGCATAAGATAAAATGTATTATAATCGAAGATGAGCCTCTGGCAATAAAAGTCATAACCGACTATATAACGAACATTCCGTTTCTTGAATTGCAGGAAACATTTAGGGATGCTCTTTCCGCTACTGAATTTCTAAGAGAGCATACCGTCGACTTAATTTTTCTGGATATCCACCTGCCAAAATTAAAAGGAATGGTCTTTCTGAAAACCCTTCAGGATCCTCCGTCGGTAATTATTACGACGGCTTATCACCAGTACGCTGTTGAAGGGTTCGAATTAAACGTAACCGATTACCTGCTGAAGCCCTTTTCATTCGAGCGCTTTTTAGCGGCAGTCAATAAAGTAAAAATACAACAGGACGAAAAACAGGAATCTAATGAAAAGGGTGACCCGAAGGATTTTATATTCCTGAATGTTCAAAAAAAGAAAGTTAAGATCTTATTTTCAGAAATCATCTACATAGAAAGCCAGCGCGAATATGTGAAGATCGTGACTACAAAAAAAGAAATCATTTCCAAAATCAGCACCCGGGAAATAGAGAGTCTCCTACCCGACACGCTCTTTAAACGTATTCATCGTTCGTTTATCATCTCAGTGAATAAAATCGAATCCTATACCGCTGAAACTGTGGAGGTAGGCAGCATATCACTTCCGATTGGCCGGGATTACAGGGATAGTATTGAAGGGTTTTAGGTATTTACCTGGAAAAAAGAGACTATCTCTACTTTATTTAAAGATTATCCCAATATCAATCCTTCTACCAGGTATTTACTTTCTCCACCTCTAAACCCTCCCTTAACCTGAGCTTCAGCATAATCCTGTCTAAGCTCTAATTCCAAAGGCACAGGATTCCAAAACTACAAACGCTAACTATTTTCAATCTCGGTCATAATGTAATTCCATTTTCTTCCAAAAAGGATTTAACAAAAAACCTGCTCATTCCCGCATAAGCCTCCTCGGATTTAGTATATGCTATCAAAAAGTTAAGTTCATCATCCAATATTTTTTTTTGCGCTGCACTTTTATCATCGTTAAACCGTCCCAATTCCCTTTTCACCCGTTCCATCTGTGCGAATAAAAGCAGCATTTGTTTCTTACGCTCCTGTACCAATAAATACCTTTGCAATACATACACCTCAACCGATTTCACACCCATAGGCGTAAGAGGAACAATCACAGCTTCCTTGTTTTCATATGCAAAATGCTTGGTAGGATCATCCTTGCAGGGATTAATTAATAATCTTACAGATTCTTCCTTGATCAGTTTATCCGTGTATTTCACCAGCCTTTTACTCTCTGAAGAAATCGGGAATTGGTCAAGCTTGCCAAACCCTTCCAACTTATCTGCCCCAAACAAAAGATGCTTCCTGCGTTGATTACAATGCTGACAGGCTAAAAAGAGATTATCCCAATCATTGGCCAGCCAGTAATAACCCGGTGTCTGTGGATTTTTCTCCTTCACTTTCCCTTTAGGACGAAAATGTTCAACATCACCATCATACACGTGTGCATAAACGCTTTCACAATAAGCACATTTTTTAAAAATGTCTTTTAACGCATTTTTAATGGCAGGGTCATTATACATTTTAAATTTAAATGCCTTTGTATTTCCGCTGCTATAATGCGCAATGGCTTTATCGGTTTCAATCTGCCATTTGTTATTGGGTTCCGTTAAAAAATCGGGTTTATCCGGACGTTTTATAAATATCATAACCAATCAATATTTTTATTGCTTAACATTCCCTTCACTTCATCAATGGTCTCTTTCTTAAGCTCTTCCTTGGTTTTAAATCCCTCCTCACGGATATTTTTGGCAAAGGTTTGATCAATTAATTTATATAACATTTGCTCCGTTGCCGTGTTTCCTAACATCTCTTTTTCTTTAAGTGTTGTAGAAATTGCCTCTATTTTATTCTTGTCATCATCGGTCTTATCTTCTTCTTTCTTTCCAAGTAATTTGTAATATTCCTCGTAGGTTTTTTCGGTGTCTTCATCAAGTACATTGATAAGTCCGAAAAGATCGGAAGTCAACAGTTGTTCGAGGCGCATCAGGTTATGATCGGGCAGTAAAGTGCTGTCCAGAGCTTTAACATTGTTCTTTTTATCTCGGGTAAGGACAACAACTTCACCATGGGATAATCCACGTAAGCACAAAGGTTCATGCGTGGTTACAATGAATTGTAGTTTTGGAAATGCTTTGCGCAATGCACTCACTATCTTCATTCTCCATCTCGGATGCAGGTGATTCCCTATCTCATCAATTAAAACAATCCCTTGGGAATTATGATAATTTGCCTTTTCTATTGAGAGCGTCTGCATAATATCCGAAACCAGTGCCGTTATCGTTTTATAGCCGTCGCTATTGTCTTCAAGAGAGTGATCTTCACCAAATTGCTTGATGATAATTTTTCCATTATCAACCCACAATTTATCATCGGCACGTAAAGCCAGGATATCAAAAAACGCCGGCGCAACCCGTTCGTTAAATTCGGCTGTTTCAATGTTGCTCAGCCACAAGTTAGGATCATTTAGGGCTACACTGTAGTCAAACAGGTTTTTAACATTCAGATAAGGCTCCTTATTACTATCAGGCTTTATGGGCCCTTTAGGCAATAAACGGGTGGAACCGTAACCAAGTATAAAAGTCGGCGCTTCTTTTAACTTCGTATAAAATCCTTCCGCATTGAATTTTAACGTTATGGGTTCATTATGTTCATAACTGTAGATAACGACTTTGCCTTCGTCTGTACCGGTTGTCAGATAATCGGATACGTCTAATTTTAATTTAGCCAATTGCTTTTTAGAGGTTAATGCCAATGCGACCGCCTGCAAAATAGAGCTCTTTCCGATACCGTTATCTCCCAGTAACAAAAGCCAGGATTCCCGGTTCTCTTTTTCATTGACTGCATGTATGTCTAAAGTCATTTTCTTAATCGACTTAAAATTCTCGATTTCAATTTTCTTAATGGAAAATCGCTTAAGTGAATTAAGTTTTATGCTCGTTTCCTTAGCGCTCTTTTTTCTGGCGCCTTGAGAATCTTTACTCTGACTTACCTGAGCTGACTTCGTAATTGAAAATTCAGTCACGTCTCTACCAATATCATCCCATAATTGTTTATTTGCCTCATACCATTTTTCGAACACACTTCGCTGAACAGCAACATATTCCTGAGAAGCATTTTCTGAAAACAATTCTGTAATATAGGCAATGAAATCTCTCGTAAAAGAAGTATCAATATCAGTTGTATCTTTAATTATCTCTAATTTATTTTTTAAGTGATTTGCTTCTTCACGTCTGCTGTCAATCAATTCATTTCTGTTCAGTCCAAGTATTTCAATGGTAACCTGTCCTCTTTTCGTCAAGTCTCTAACATAACCGCTTTCATCAAATTCTAAATGTTCATCCGGATTATCGAAACAGGGATCAAGTAAAAGAGGCTGTTCGCGAAGAAGCTCCTCTCCCACGGCTCCGATTCGGGAACGCAACGATTCGTCTTCAAGCGGAAAATAGTCTCTTTTATATTTTTCATTGCACATCTGACAGGATATCAGAAGATTATCCCATTCATAAGCCAGCCACCAATAATGTTTCGAAGCATACTCATTGGAAAAGCCTCTGGCTCCGTTTTTAGGTCGAAAGTGATCAATAATTCCGGGACCTACCACTTCTACTCTTGATTCACAGTAGGCACATTTCCCATGACAAACCTTCAACAGTTCGTATTTAATTTCCTGCAATAAGGAGCTGTCGAAACGAAGTCGTTCCTGTCTTTCCGCATCTAAAAAATTTTCTTCCAGCTGCTTTTTAATACTATTTACCCTCTCAGAATTTAAGTATTCGGGAGCAGGACCTCTGTTTATTTTTTTCATGTCAAGTTGCTTTTCGATGATTAAACTTTATCTGCGAAATGTTCGTGCAAAGCATTCCTTAAAAACGTTCGCGGATTAATTCGGGCTATTTGATCAAGTTCTTTTTCATTAAGATAATCCATAATATCCGCAAGCATATTCTTCTCTGATTTATGATTCCGCACCACATAGAAATCAGTGCCAAACAAAACCCGGTCTTTCAGCTTTTGGTTAAACATGGTTTGCTTCAAAAGAGGTTGTATCTCCTTGTTATGGATGATATAACTCAAATCGGCATAAACATTGGGATACTGAAGCATCATACTGCATATGAGCGAGTACCAGTCGACATATTTCCACAAATGCTCAGGCTTTCCTCGGCTGATCTCACCATCTTCATTCTCTAAAAAATTGATCCCTTTATAAGGATGCCTTACCAGTTGGCTGCTGTAGTTATCTCTATCGGATTCAATAAAGCGGTTCCACTCATCATCACCTCCGAAATGCCCAAAACATAATTTTAAATGATTCAGATTGTATTTTAATTCAGTATTCGGATTTGTATACCCAAAAACTTTATGTATTTCTTGATTACTTGCGCGTTCCACTACTTTCCTCAGCAACCTTTCATCAAGAAGACACAGATAATTTAAGGGATGGGTGAAGTTGTTTATAAAGTCAATATTTTTAGTTTCCAGCAACATTAAAGGACCATAACAATCTATACCGTTTACCTGCTCAAAAATGGGGTGCTTATCCCATTCTTTCTTTTTATTCCCGCGGTAATAAATTGTTCCCCTGATACAATGTGTCAGTATTGGAATACCGTTATCTGCTGCGTATTTCCATAAAGGCAATAGCATTTCGTCAAAGGGATAATAGCCTAATGCAGGATAGATTTTGAATCCGCTGAACTGGTTATCTTCAATGTATTCTTTTATAAAACAGTCTTTAAGGGTAATGTTACCTTCCTCAAAAGAATAATCCAGATGTGCTTTCCCTTCTTCTTTAATTCTTCTGGGTTCGGCAAATACGAAAGGAAAAAAAATATTTTTGTTTTTTGCTTTCGATTTAATGGATTTCAATTCTTCCATTTGCTTAGCATAACTAAAATCCGGCTTCAGACTACCCGCATTCATATATTCCATATCCATCGGCAGTACAACAAAAGCCGTTCCGTCCGGATATTGATTTTTTAATCTTTTAAAAACTTCCGACTGATGTTTATAAAATGCAAACCTTCCAATATTAAGATAGCGCTCAGCCAGTTTTTTACTTTGTGCGCCTGGAAATATCCCCAAAAAAGACCAGACTTTTTTCAAAAGGAAGAGTACAAAATTCCTTGCACTTTTAAAAAATAAAAAAAGCACTCCAATCACCATTAACTTTCCGATAAATGATTTTGGAATACCTAACGGTAAGTATTTCAGCAATACGTCCCGGAATTTATCCAGGAGCAGCCCAAAATCACTTTGAGGAGCACCCAGATCTGCAAGCCAGTCATATAAAATATAAAACACCTGTATGGTAAGAATTAAGCCTACAACAAAAGTGATTACCCTGATTATTCCAGTACGGCTTCCAAACATTTTTATTTTGTAAATAGTCTGTTTTATCTGTTTATACCATGGCTCGAACTGCCATTTGTAAGGATGATTATACCAAAATCTAAAGACTTTTACAATTACTGAAAGTGAGAGCAGGTAGTGCAAAGGAGCGGGAACAAAAGTCTTAGCCAGATACGGCGGTACATGGTCACCTGTAAATATGTGGGTGTGACAATTGATTATTGGTGATTTGGTTTCCATAGGTCAGGTTTTAGTTTTTAATCTGATTGGGTTTTACACACTGAAACAAGGACTGGTCACTTGTTTTTATGACTCTTTTTTGTGTGATTTTAATGACGTAATATTATACTCAAATGTATATCTATTTAATTATTTATTTGGTATTTTCTTACTTTTTTTGATAAAAAATAAAAAAACAAGTCAATATACTTACTATCTTAAAGAATAAAAATCTTACAATTTAAAACATGAAATTGTTTTGGTTTTGTCGTGCGGCAACACCCTCGCAAAAAAAACCGCCCCAAAAAGAGACGGTTTTACACACAATTAATTTAAGACTACAATTTCAAAGCCCTAACCACCTTACGCTGGTCGCCCTGAATCACTTCAATAAAATACAATCCTCTGGCAAGTTCTTTACCAATACGAATACCGTTTTTAGAATCCGATTTGATTTCTCTGACAAGACTGCCATTGGCACTCGCAACTCTAATCACTACGCTTTCGTCGCTTAACGATTCGATAAACAGTTCAAAGTCATCAACCGCTGGATTAGGCGCCACAGTCACTTTCATTTCTGATTTAGACAAAGCACTTCCGCTATCGGTATTTGAAGTAACGGCTGTTGAGCAGTTTGGTACCATATTAATACTTGTGCTGCTGTTCGGAACAAGAGTACCATCAATTCTGCTTTCAAAAGAATACTGACAAACAGGAGCCGAACCTGTAAACGAAGAGCCTACAACCGATTTGGAATCATATTTAACCGCTAACACATATTGCGTACCCGCAACTGCATTGCTTATACAGATTCTGCCCAATCCCAAGGAAACCTGAGTTCCTGAAGCCACATTGGAACAGCTGGCATTGTAAAGCGTAATCTGATTACTTTGCTGAATACTGAACAGCGCAAGACTACTGCAGGATTTCGTTTCGATCACCTCAACACAGAAACTGGACGAAGGTGCCGTAATGCTGGTGTAATAGAAGAACTGCCCCGGAGTAACATTGGACACTTTATTTGATCTGGTAGCATAACACAACTGACCAACTAATTGACTGCTCGCATTGTTTCTGTAATCGGTACAGGTAACATTGGTGTGGAAGATACCCGCTACATTACAAGTGGTCGGACGCACATTGATCACTGCCGAAGTCGCCGAAGAAACACAACCGCCACCGTTTTTAACCGTTACGCTGTATGTGTTAGAAGACAGGCCGGAGAACGTCGGACTGGATTGATAAGCCCCTCCGATGCTGTACAGATACCCGGTTCCTGTTGGAGCAGTAACTGTAATCGTACCTGTCGCCACAGTACATGTTGGCTGGGTTATGGAAACCGTAGGCGCTGATGGTACGGACGGCTGAGCAGTAATTACGGCTACTGTTGCAGAGGAAACACAACCGCTGCTGTTTTTAACCGTTACATTGTAGCTGTTCGCTGCTAACCCTGCAAATGTCGGATTGGTTTGATAATTACCTCCGATGCTATACGTTAACCCACTTCCAGTTGGAGCAGTAATAGTAATCGAACCGGTGGCAACCGTACACGTTGGTTGTGTAATGGCAACCGTTGGTGCTGATGGCACTGAAGGCTGAGCATTAATGACAGCTACCGTTGCAGATGATATACATCCGCTACTGTTTTTAACCGTAACATTATAGCTGTTAGGGGCCAATCCTGCAAAGGTCGCATTGCTCTGATAAGCACCTCCGATACTGTAAGTATATCCGCTTCCTGTTGGGGCCGTAACCGTAATAGTTCCGGTGGCAAGTGTACAGGTCGGTTGTGTAACGGAAACCGATGGTGCCGATGGTGTAGAAGGCTGCGCGTTAATCACAGCCACTGTCGCCGAAGAAATACAACCATTACTGTTTTTAACTGTCACATTATAGCTGTTCGGAGTCACGCCTGTAAACGTCGCATTGCTTTGATAAGCACCTCCGATACTGTAAGTATAGCCGCTTCCTGTTGGCGAAGTCACCGTAATGCTACCCGTCGCTATCGTACAGGTTGGCTGTGTTACAGAAACGGTTGGAGCCGCTATTTGCGAACAACTCACTGTCACGGAAACACTGGCTTGATCACAATTAGTCGGATTGACTTTCTCACAGATCTGATAAGTCAGCGTATAAGAACCTGGTGGCGTACCCGCTGCGACAACGACATTAGTTCCCGATAAGGTGATACCTGCATTGGTTGATGAAACCGTACTGATGTTCACTTGTGAAGCTGCAACTGGCTGACCGTTGATAGTATCATTACCCAAAACATTGGTGAACGCAGTACCTCCCGTAGTAGTATTAACAGGAGTACCGTTATCATTAACCGCATCGATCACAGGCGCTGTTACAGTAACAGATACTGTTGCCTGATCACAATTGGTCGGATTGACTTTCTCGCAGATTTGATAGGTCAAGGTATAAGAACCTGCCGGAGTACCCGCTGCCACAACCACATTGGTTCCCGATAAGGTAATGCCTGCATTGGATGAAGAGACGGAGGTGATGTTCACCTGAGATGCCGTTACCGGCTGACCATTTAAAGTATCGTTAACCAAAACATTCGTATAGGTACCTCCTATATAACCATTTATTGGAGGAGTGGTGTCATTAACCGCATCAATAACAGGCGCATTGACAGTTACCGATACGTTCGCCTGATCACAATTGGTCGGATTGACTTTCTCACATATTTGGTAAATCAAGGTATAAGAACCTGCGGGCGTTCCTGCGGCCACGACCACATTGGTTCCCGATAAGGTAATACCTGTATTGGTGGACGAAACCGTACTGATATTCACCTGCGAAGCCAAAACCGGTTGGCCGTTTAGCGTATCATTCCCCAAAACATTGGTAAACGCCGCACCTCCCGCATAACCATTGACAGGAGAACCAGTATCGTTTACTGCATCGATAACCGGAGCAGTAACGGTAACGGTAACCGTAGCCTGGTCACAATTGGTCGGGTTGACTTTCTCACAGATTTTATAAATCAGACTATACGAACCCGCCGGAGTACCTGCAGCCACAACTACATTGGTTCCGGATAAGGTAATACCTGAATTAGTTGAAGAAACAAAGGTAGTATTCACCTGGGAAGCCACTACCGGCTGACCGTTTAAAGTATCATTACCCAAGACATTGCTGAAAGATGTACCTCCTGTATATCCATTAACCGGAGAACCCGCATCGTTAACTGCATCAATAACCGGAGCTGTAACGGTAACAGATACCGTAGCCTGATCACAATTGTTCGGATTGACTTTCTCACAGATTCTGTAAATAAGACTATACGTTCCTGCCGGAGTACCTGCTGCCACAACCACATTGGTTCCTGAAAGTGTAATTCCGGAATTCGTGGAAGAAACAAAAGTGGTATTCACCTGAGAAGCAACCACCGGCTGACCGTTTAAGGTATCATTGCCCAAGACATTGGTAAAGGATGTACCGCCCACATAGCCGTTAACGGAAGAACCTGCATCATTAACCGCATCAATTACCGGAGCTGTAACAGTTACGGAAACCGTAGCCTGATCACAATTAGTCGGATTGATTTTCTCACAGATTTGATAAATCAGATTATAAGAACCTGCCGGAGTACCTGCTGCTACAACCACATTGGTTCCCGATAAGGTAATGCCCGCGTTGGTGGAAGACACGGTAGTGATATTCACTTGCGAAGCTGTAACCGGCTGCCCGTTTAAAGTATCATTGCCCAGAACATTGGTAAAGGCAGTTCCTCCCGCATAACCATTGACAGGAGAACCCACATCGTTTACGGCATCAATAACCGGAGCCGTAACAGTCACCGAAACTACAGCCTGGTCACAATTAGTCGGATTGACTTTCTCACAGATTTGGTAGGTTAAACTATACGATCCCGCCGGTGTGCCCGGAGCAACAACCACATTGGTACCGGATAAGGTGATACCGGGGTTGGTTGAAGAAACTGTAGTAAGGTTAACCTGCGAAGCCACTACCGGCTGACCGTTTAAAGTATCATTACCCAAGACATTGCTGAAAGATGTACCTCCTGCATAACCATTTACCGGTGAACCAGTATCGTTAACTGCATCGATTACCGGAGCAGTAACGGTTACTGATACCGTAGCCTGATCACAATTGTTCGGATTGACTTTCTCACATATTTTATAAATCAAACTATAAGTACCTGCCGGAGTACCTACAGCCACTACCACATTGGTTCCGGATAAAGTAATACCCGCATTTGTTGAAGAAACAAAAGTAGTGTTCACCTGCGAGGCCAAAACCGGCTGACCATTCAAGGTATCGTTGCCCAAAACATTCGTAAAGGAAGTTCCACCCGTATAGCCGTTTACCGAAGAACCAGTATCGTTTACCGCATCAATAACCGGTGCGGTTACCGTAACATAGACTGCTGCCTGATCACAATTCTCAGGATTGACTTTCTCACAGATCTGGTAAATCAGTGTATAAGAACCCGCAGGAGTACCTGCAGAAACGATTACACTGTTGCCTGATAAGGTAATTCCGGGGTCGGAAGACGACATAAAATTAGTATTCACTTGCGATGCTATCACCGGCTGACCGTTCAGGGTATCATTGCCCAAAACAGTAGCTAAGGCCGTTCCCCCCACATATCCGTTTACAGGAGAACCAGTATCATTTACCGCATCAATAATCGGTGCTGTAACGGTTACGGATACCGTCGCCTGATCGCAAATGGAAGCGTTTGCTTTATCACATATCTGATAGACTAAGGAATAAAAGCCTGCCGGTGTGCCCGGAGCTACAACCACATTGGTTCCTGACAGCGTAATACCCGGATTTGTAGCAGAAACAAAACTGATATTCACCTGCGAAGCCGTAACTGGTTGGCCGTTAAAAGTATCATTCACCAAAACATTGGTAAAGGCCGTACCTCCCGAATAACCGTTTGTCGGCGTACCGATATCATCGTTCGCAATCACAACATTAACCGGAGTCGGAGTAGATGTAGATGTATTGTTGTTGGTATTAGGATCAGGCTGGTTCCCCGTTATGGTGGCGGTATTGGCATAATTACCGGTGGCATTAACAGTCACCATAATCGTTAAGGTAGCGCTCGTACCCGAATTTAAATTACCGATGGACCAGACACCTGTAGCATTGTTAAATGTTCCAATCGAAGCCGTAGAGCTGACATAAGTATACCCCGAAGGCAAAAGATCGTTTACCACAACGCCATCAGCATCTCTCGGCCCGGCATTTGAAGCTACGATCGTAAATACCACATTAGAGCCCTTAGGAGGATTTGCATTACTGGCGGTTTTAACAACGCTTAAGTCAGAGGCAACACAAAACAAAGGTCCGCCCCCGTCATTACTGTCTTTGGTATTGACAAACGCGCCATAAACATTGATGTTACTGATAACACTGGCCAACGACCCTACCCGAATTTGGATCTCATCAAAGGATAATGTGGTTTTAAATCCGACATTATAAAAACCGGGACCACTTCCAAAAAGAGGGACAAGCAACGACAAACTGAGTAACTGTGCCCCCGTTTTGGCTTCACGGAACTGTCCGTTATTATAGGTCGCTATGGTAAGGGATTGGAACAGATCCAATTCAATCAGATTATTGAGATCTTTAATTGTAAATCCGGCAAAAGTCCCAGGAGGATAAGTAAACAACTGATCGGCCACAGCCAAAGAGCCGTTAGCCAAAGTACCTACCGTCATCGAGATATTGGCATAATCCGAAGTACTGGCAGTCAACACATTATTAGCATTATTCACAGCACAGGCTGCACATACCACACCGTTGATTCCGGATTTAGCACCGTCAATGGTTACCGGGAACGTTGGATTCGTAAGCGCATAAGATTGATTACACTGCAGCGTAGTGGAACAGAATTTTTCCAATACCGAACTGTATACTTTTACCGTTCCTAAAGTCACCGTAGCCAGATTGGTCAGGGTCAGTTGCACTTCGTCAAAAGGCACGGTAGAAACAAAACCAACAGTCTGTCTTCCGGTTCCGAGTATAAGATTGGTATTCACCGAAATCAGGGGACCACTTCCCCATTTAGATTCCTGCTGTATCCCGTTCAGATAAGTGGTCACTTTAATCGCATCAAAAACATTGACGTTCAATAAAGCGATGCTTTCAATGTCAAATCCTGCAAATGTTCCTGCCGGATAATCCGTAATTTGATCTTTCACCGAAATTTTAGCGCTGGCTCCTACACTGGCTGTCAGATCAACTAAAGCGTAATTCGAAGCATTGGCATCAATAAGATTTTCGGTATTGCTGACAGAACAAAGTGCGCACACAACTCTGTCAATTTCAGTTCTCTTTCCGTTGATGAAAACAGGATAGGTTGGTGCACTGATGGCCGTTTGCGTATTACAAGGCAAGGCCGGACCTGCGCAGAACTTCTGAATAACAACGCCAAAAACCTTAGTCAGCCCAAGATTGACTCCGGCCGTTTGGTTGATGGAAATCTGAACCTCATCAAAAGACTGGGTCGAAACAAATCCAAGTTTGTAACGTCCGTTCACATTCAAGGCATCGGCAGTAGCGAGTAAATCGTTACCCGAAAAACCTTCTTTAAATACGCCGTTGAGGTAAGTTTTTACCTGGACATTCCCAAGTACCGAAAGCGTGACAAAATTTATATTTTCAACCTCAAACCCGGCATAAGTCCCTGCCGGATAATCGGTAATCTGATCTTTCACTGCAAAATTAACACTGCCGAGAACGCCTGCCAATAAATTCAGCTTGGCATAATCCGTAGCACTGGAAGAAATGGCATCTTCAGGATCTGAAATACTTCCTACTCCAATACCCGACAGTCCGGTGTGAGCATTTTGAATAGCAGCCGGATAAGCAGGCAAGTTCAGTCTTGTGGGGGAATTACAAACTAAATCCGGTCCGGCACAATAGTTTCTGATGACCGCATAATAGACATTCGTTGAGGTGGATACCCCAACCAAACTGCTAATCGAAATCTCTATCGCATCGTAAGTCTGTGAAGTATTAAATCCTACTATGAAATTGCCGGGATTGGATAATAGCGATAAACTTATGAGCGAGGTTCCCGTCATGGATTCGCGCAAAGTCCCGCCCAAATAGGTCCGTATCGAAATATTGTCAAGGAGATCGGCGGATATAATACCGCCATTCGGGGCAATCCGGAAACCGGTAAAAGTCCCGGAGGAAAACACATCACTCGCATCTGTAACCCGTAACCGGTGTGTTACACCAACGCCAACGGCCGTCGTAACTGTTGCATAGTTACCTAAATTGGCATCGGTCAATCTCGAAGGATTTAAAATGCCGCATCCTAAGACGCATAATCCGGTAGTGGAAGAACTCGAAGATAAATTGTCGAATGCATTCCCTGCGATGGGTACAGGTTCTTCCGTGTTGCATTGAATAGTACCGTTGCTCGACGTCGGTACTTTGTTTTTATCATTGTGAATTCCGGAAACCGTGACATGGGCATACGAACTCACACTACCAACAATCATTGAGAATGCCAGTAACACACTAGTAAAAGTTGACTTCATACAATTAAAATTTTGTTTGAATACTCCTTGAAAATGACGGTAAAGTGTGGATTTTCGGGAAAAATACCCATGAAGGTATTTTCTTTGTTTTTAGAGATGGTAAAATTAGAAAGGAAGCAATCTTAAACAGTGTTTTTTCCCACAAAAAACACAAAAACCCGATGATCATCACTGGCTGAAACATATATGTGACGGTATTTTAACCGAATCATTTTGAGATAGTTACAAAAGATTATTCTGACTAAACTATAAAATCAACTAAATTATTTTGTAGCTATTTTTGATACTTATATGCCTGAATTTATCAAATGTAATTGCCTCAACGAAAAAGATCAATCGAGCGATTGGTCTTTTTCGTTTCATACCGGTCACAGCATACTATCAAAAGTGAAATTTAAAAAATGTACTATTTTTTTGACAAGAAATAATTATTTTAGATTTATTTTCCTACATTAGTCCATCTGAAGAATCAACATTTCTTTAGTTTTTAGGAACAATATTTTTATTATTAATTTAACTTTAAGCATCTTTTTATGAAAATCAAAAGTTTATTACTTTCGTTAGTTGTTGTTGCATTGTACTCTTGTTCATCCGATTCATCTGTTGAATCACCGGCAACGAGTAATTCATCTGTTCATGAAACTTCAAAATGGCCAACTGACGGTAGTGTTTCTGTGCACTGGGAAATTGGTCGAAGATCACGTCACTGTGATGGGTTTGGAATCTGTAGATACATTAAAACTGTCGTAACTGTTGATCCGTTTACTGTCGATCTTGGTGAATTACGTGCAACTAACACTTTTTATGGAAATGCTCATATAATAGACGATACACATTTATTAGTTGTTGTTGACCCAACAAGTTTAACATACATAAACGAATTCTTTGGCAGTAATGCTATTATCTTTGAAGAAGATACAGAATTTGACTTTTCTGATTTAGGCATTGGCTTACATACTATTAAAGTTAAAGCCGGGACTATTCCAATAACATACGATGCAGAAACTAAACAATATGGTTTTATTCTTGAAAATAACTAGTTAATATGAGATTCTTTCTATTTATAATCCTCAGTTGTTTTAGTCCTGCCGCAATAGGGCAAAAGGTTTCGATTGAGTTTAAAATACAGAATCAAAATTCTCTAATTCAATATTTGAATGAAAAAAATGTTGATTATAAATTGGACGATATTGCCATCCTAAAAGATATAAAAACGTTTGGTGATTATGGAAAGTCGAAGCGTTTAGCAGTTCCTGAAGCCTATTTTTTCAACAAACAAGGATATCTCATTGAAGATAGTTCTCAAGGTGTTAGCTGTGGAAAAGCAATAAAAAAACTTGAGAAATTAGAAAAATCTAAGTACGACACAAATGAGAAACTTTCTACATGGCTGGAAAGACTTACAATTTTGGGCAACAACACACAATTATCAGAAGAATATGATATTTATATTCTAATCAATTGGGCTATGTTCCTTGATGCAAACAACGAAACGTCCTTCAATTGGTACAAATCACTAAAAGACAATAAAGATTTGAAAATTAAAGTTATTTTGGTGAATTTAGATGTCCAAGAGACTTGGAATTTAACAGAAGGACAAAAGAAATATTTAGGAATATAATTGACAAAACTTAATTGTAAAACGGCTTTTCATAAGCCGTTTTTTTATTTGATAGTTATTTCCAATCAGATACTTTAGTAACATCAAAATCTATAAAAAGATCGACACAAAGGGTTTTGTCTGATTAATTTCCCATTACCTGAATGTATTCCCCGAAGTTACTCCGTACTTAAGCCGTACCAAAGCCGTACCAAAGCCGTATATAAGCCGTATATAAGCCGTATAAAGCCGAGTAATAAAAATGAGTTACAAAACCGTAATTCTCTATTTAAAAAAGTGTTTAACTTTAGCTTTCTGCATAACATCCTAATTAACTAATGAATCATGGCTAAAAACAAAACAGAAGTAACCGACAAAAGTGTTACCGACTTCATAAACGAATTCGCAACAACCGACCAAAAAAGAAAAGACAGTTTTGAATTGATAAAGCTGATGCAAAGTGTTTCAGGTTATGCACCGGAAATGTGGGGACCCAGCATCATTGGTTTTGGCAGTTATCATTACAAATACGAAAGCGGTCATGAAGGCTCTGCTCCGCTTCTCGGTTTCTCGCCCCGAAAAGCAGCCATTTCCCTATATGTATACACCGGCCTGAAAGAACACGAGTACTTATTGGAAGATCTGGGCAAATTCAAAATGGGAAAGGTGTGCATCTACGCCAATAAACTTTCCGATATCAACATAGAAAAATTAACCACACTGATGACTGAAACCATGAAATTCATGAAGGAGAAGTATCCTGGATAAAACCCTAACCCTTAACAGATCCCAACTTGGTTCTTGTCTCTACACCTCTCTCACCCCTTCATCCTCCCCCTCGGCAACCCAATCTCATGCTCCGACGGATAAGGTGCCCGGTGCGTCATACTCACATTTTCTCTTATCTGCTGCTGGGTTTTGAATTGCGCTTCACTGCCATTGGAATACCTCGGGTCCGGAATAAAAGGCATTTTGGCCATTTTGACAATCGTGATGGCCGGGAAATGATAATCAATCTCAACGGTTCCCAACAAAAGATAACAGCCTCCTCCCTGAAACGGATAGTTTTTCAGACTGTCCGGAAAATGAGCCGTATCAAAAAACTCCCCTTGCGCGTCTACCCAGGTTCCGAAATACATTTCACCACGTTTGGTAGGAACATGCTTTCTGGAAATCAAATAAGCTAACATTCTAACTGTCTTCTTATGATGCAACAGCAGGTCTTTCGCCATCACATCCCCCCGATATCTGGTCTGTAATAAATCGAAAGGCGAACAGGACACCGGAAAACTCAGCAGTTCAATTTCATCGAAAGCATCCTCAAAGGGAGAACGCTCCAATTCCGGCAGTTTGTATTCCTTCACCGGTTCCTGCAGCAACATCAGACTTCTGTTTTCGGGTTTGAAATTTACCAGCAATAAACGGGCACGCACCAAAAGCTCATTCTTCGATTTCTCTGTAAAACGAAAGGCTCCAATAAAGATCAGGATCTGGATTCCTTCAATACCTATCGGAACTCTGTTTATAAAATCTTCCAATGATTGATATTCTCCGTTGGTTTCTCTTTCGGATAAAATCTGCTGAGTCACCTTATACTCCAGGCCTTCCAAATGCATAAACCCGAGATACACGTCGGTACCGTACAAAGTGGTTTCATAGTCGCTTCTGTTCACACACGCATTATGAATAGTAGCCCCCGACATCCGAGCCTCATGTACGTAGACTTCCGTCCGGTAAAAACCACCCTGATTATTAATAACCGCGACCATGAATTCTATCGGATAATACACTTTGAGATACAGACTCTGATAACTCTCCACCGCATAAGACGCAGAATGTGCTTTACAAAACGAATACCCGGCAAAGGACTCTATCTGCCTGTAAATCTCCTGACTGAGCTGAGCAGGATGCCCTTTCCGTTCACAACAGGCAAAGAAATTATCTTTCACTTTCTGCAAAGCCGCCTTGGAACGTCCTTTACCGCTCATGGCTCTGCGGAGGATATCACCATCGGCAGCCGGAAGTCCACCGTAATGCAAAGCAATCTTGATCACATCTTCCTGATAAACCATAATGCCGTAGGTTTCCCCCAACTGTTCCTGGAACACTTCATGAAAGTACTCAAACTTATCAGGGTTATTATGCCGAAATATATACTCTTTCATCATCCCCGATTGTGCCACCCCCGGACGAATAATCGATGAAGCGGCCACCAGTGTTTTGTAATTATCGCATTTCAGTCGGCGAAGCAATCCACGCATGGCCGGGCTTTCAATATAAAAACAACCAATAGTCTTTCCCCTACTTAAAAACTCGTTTGCTGTAGCTTCATCTTTAGAAATCGAAGTATTCCGGATGTCAACATTGATTCCTTGGTTTTTCAGCACAAGCTTTTTACAGTCGTCTATATGGCCAATGCCACGCTGACTCAAGATATCAAACTTATCAAAGCCGATATCCTCCGCAACGTGCATGTCGAACAAAACAATCGGAAACCCTTTAGGCGGCATTTCCAGAACGGAATAATTAGTAATCGGTTCTTCCGAAATAAGAATCCCGCAGGAATGCATGCTCCGCTGATTAGGGTATTTTTCCAGTAACATCCCATATTCCTGCACTAACCTAACCACGCTGTTAGTATCATGCATGGCCATAGGATTTTTAGCTAAAGCGTCCAGTTCTTCCTTAGGCAGACCAAACACCTTCCCTATTTCCCTGAAAATCGAACGGTATTTGAATTCCACATTAGTACCACAAAAGGCAACGTGTTCTTTACCGTATCGTGTAAAAATATAGTCGAGTATGATGTCCCGTTCTTTCCAGGACCAGTCAATATCAAAATCGGGTGGGCTTTTACGGTTTTCATTAAGGAACCGCTCAAAATACAGGTCAAGTTCTATCGGACAAATATCTGTAATCCCTAAACAATACGCTATGATACTATTGGCGCCGCTTCCACGGCCTATGTGCATGAACCCCATGCTGTTACTGTAGCGGATAATATCCCAGGTGATAAGAAAATAACCGCTGAAACCAAGTTGTTCGATTACCTTCAACTCTTTCTCGGTCCTTGCTTTGGCTGCCGCATTGTTCTTCCCGTAGCGCCATTCCAAACCCTGATAAGCCAATGTGGTGAGCAACGCCATATCGTCTTTACTGTTGTTGGTGTAATACTTCTTGTTCTTGGGAGTTGAAAAATCGAACTCGAAATTACAGTCATCAACAATACGCTCCGTGTTCCGAATGATTTGCGGATATTCTTTGTACTGATGAAGCAGTTCTTCTTCCGGCAGCATTACCTCTGTTGTGGCACAATGATCCTCTTGTGTCAGTTTGGACAGAATGATATTCAAGTCGATAGCCCTTAGGATCTTATGCAGATTGAACTCCTTTTTAGTTCCAAAAGTGACCGGTTGCCAAATAACCATCCTATCGATCAGGCTTTTCCATTCCGGGTTAAATAACTTCACAAGTTGTTCGGGACGAATGCCAATGTATTCATTTTCTCTGAGCTGTTCCGGCTGCTTTCCGAAAGGATAAATGATTATGGTATGCTCCAATGAAGGAGCCGTTTCCGGTAAGGGTGTTCCGTCAAAATTATGTTGCGTCAAGAAGCGATTCATTTCAGCTACACCGCTATGGTTCTTTGCCAATCCGATATAATGAAGTTTATTATCCCAACGGAATTCAATACCCACCAGCGGTTTTATACTTACGGCTTTGCATTCTTTTATAAAATCATAAATCCCGGTCACCGTATTGATATCGGTGAGCGCCAAAGCCTTTACGTTGGCCCGCACGGCTTTTGCCACTAAATCGCTGATGGAAATAGTGCCGTAACGCAAACTATGATACGAATGACAATTAAGAAACATGTTAAAGCTTTTTTTGAAGAATTGTACCTACCCGTCCCACGGCATCAAAACCGTAGCGCTTCTTGATTTTATCCATAGCCTGATACAAGGCGATCATCTCAAGTGTATCTTCAAACAGATTGATCTGATAGGTCCCGCGCACCAAACCACTGAAGTTGATACCGATCATCCGAAGCCGCATCCGACGGTCGTAAAGCTTATCAAACAATTCTTCAATCGTTTTTATAAGCACATGATCGGCAGAGGTATACGAAACCCTGCATTGTTTGGTCTGCGTATCGAAGTTGGCATACTTGATCTTAACCGACACCGTCGATGTAAGCCATTGTTCCGAACGCAACTGATAAGCCAGTTTCTCCACCATGCCTGTCAGAATGGTCTTCATCGCATAAATATCTATGGAATCCTGATTAAAGGTCTGCTCCGTAGAAATCGACTTCCGTTCTCTATAAGGCTCTACAGGATTGTTATCGATACCGTTGGCTTTCTTCCATAATTCGATGCCGTTTTTTCCTATCATCTGCTGCAGTACATCGGCCGGCATTTCCGATAATGTCTGTATCGTTCGGATGCCAATTCGGGACAGCAGCTGAAAAGTCACATCACCCACCATCGGAATCTTTTTAATGGATAGCGGATTAAGAAACGGTCGTACCTGATCCTCGGGGATTTCAAGATTTCCTTTGGGTTTACTCTCTCCTGTTCCTATTTTCGAAACCGTTTTATTCACCGACAACGCAAAACTGATGGGCAGCCCCGTTTCTTTGGTGATGGTTTGCGCCAGCTCGTTAGTCCATTTATAACAGCCATAGAACTTATCCATACCGGTAATATCCAGATAATGTTCATCGATGCTGGCCTTCTCAACAATAGGTGCTTTTTCCTCAATGATCTGGGTAACGTTATACGATAATTTGGAGTATAATTCCATATCCCCTTTGATGATTTTCGCCTGCGGACACAAGCGCATTGCCATACGGATGGGCATTGCCGAACGCACTCCAAACACCCTCGCTTCATACGAACAGGATGCCACCACTCCTCTGTCGCCACCTCCGATAATCAAAGGGATTCCCTCTAATTTTGAATTACCTAATCTTTCACAAGACACGAAAAAAGTGTCTAAATCCATGTGTACAATCGCCCGTGCCATAACCTCTCTTTTTTTGGATTGAAAATATATTCTACAAAATTAGAGCGATATGATATAATTTGTATTATTTTTGTTGATACAATATATATCAATTTTTATTATGACACTGTTTGCTGATAATTTGAGGTATTTAAGGGCGCGTAAAAAAGTATCACAACAAAAAGTTGCCGATGATTTGCGCATCAGTCGCGGGCAGTATCAAAAGTATGAGGACGGGAATTCGGAAGCTCCGTATCAGATTCTGATCCGCATGTCTCAATATTACAGCATCACTACTGATTTACTGCTGACGGCTGATCTGACCAAAGTAGGTTTGGACAGTATGATCAAGATCGGGCAAAACCGAATGCTGTTACCGATTAGAGTCGATGCAGAAAATAATGATGTCATTGAAATTATCCCCCAGGCAGCCAAAGCCGGTTATACCAGTGGCTATTCCGATCCTGAATACATCGGGAACCTGCCGATTATCTCACTCCCTTTTCTGGGTTTCGGCAAACACCGTGCGTTCCCTGTTGAAGGTGATTCGATGCCACCACACGAAGACGGTTCTTTTATCGTGGCCAAATACATTGAAAGCCTTGGTGAGATCCAGGATGGAAAAACCTATATCGTGATTACCAAAGACGACGGGATCGTTTACAAGCGTCTAAATAAAAACGGAAAGAATTCCTTAGTGCTGCAATCGGACAATACCTTCTATGAACCGTATCAGGTTAAGGCTTCAGATATCCTTGAGATTTGGGAGTACGTTTGCAACATCGGCCGTAATGACCAAAAGACCGAACACTCCGCTGATAACATCACTTCACTGCTTATGGAAATGCGGAAGGAGCTTCGGGAGGTTAAAGCGAAAATACAGTAGTTTTTTATACTGACACAGACCAGATTACCCACATAATGAGCTGATATAAAAAATACTATCCCTAACTTTGATATGCCCTCTGCAGTAATCAAAACACAAAAGTGATGCAGCTATCGGATATCATAAAAACAAGAATCCAACAGGAAGGTCCAATTTCGTTTCGCGATTTTATGGAAATATCGCTTTATTATCCGGAATTGGGTTATTATACTTCCGAAGGGGAAAAAATCGGAGCTGAAGGTGATTACTATACCAGTCCGAATCTCACACCACTCTTTGGCACCATGATTGCCCGTCAGTTAATCGAAATGTGGGAAGCAACCGGCAAAGACCAATTCACCATTGTTGAATACGGAGCCGGCACGGGTAAACTTTGTAATGACATCCTTGATTATCTTAAAACGGTTCCTGAGTTCTACAATAAGCTGCACTATATCATCATCGAAAAAAGTCCTGCAATGCGGGAAAAAGAAAGAGCCCGTATGCATGAAAATGTAAACTGGTGCGAAACCATTCAGGATATCCCCGAAATCACCGGCTGTATACTCTCCAATGAACTGGTAGATAATTTTTCCGTTCACAGAGTAGTCATGGAAGACGAACTCATGGAAGTTTTTGTGGGCTATGAAGATGGTTTTTACGAAGTGTTACGACCCGCTTCAAAAGAACTGAAGGAGTATCTGAACGAACTGAATGTAGTATTACCAAAAGGATTTCAGACGGAAATAAACCTCCAGGCAAACGAGTGGATATCCGAAATTGCACAGTCCTTAAAAAAAGGATACGTTATCACCATAGATTATGGTCACCACTCTTCGGAATTATACAAACCGGAGCGACAGACAGGAACATTGCTCTGTTATACCAAACATTCGTTAAATGCCCATCCGTACGAAAATATCGGAAATCAGGACATCACCGCCCATGTGAATTTTTCAGCGTTATGTCAGTCAGGTTTAAAAAACGGATTGGAGTGTTGCGGAATAACCTCTCAGACCAATTTCCTACTGGCACTGGATTTCAAACAACTTCTAAGGGAATCACTCGAATCTGAAGAAGATATCATCAAAGCAATCGAAAAAGAATCACTTCTTACCCACGGGCTCCTGCTTGACCTGGGCATGAAATTAAAAGTCCTCATCCAAAAGAAAGGTTCTGTAAAAACCAATCTCCGCGGACTAAGCAACGGCGCTAATACATAATCCAAAAACTTTTCCGGCAATGACTTCCTTTTTTGTCCAATTAATTTAAAAAAACAGTAATATTGTAATGCTATAAAAAACTAACCTTAAATTTTATTAACCTAAGCGAAAAAAGAGCATGAAAAAAATATTCTTACTATTAGTATTATTTGCCCTAAACATTAATGCACAGGAGAAATTCGAATTCCCTCTAAATGAAAACGGACAAATCATTTTTACCGAAGTAGTTCCGGCTGATGGAAAAACTAAAGATGACTTGTTCAACAACTCGAAAATGTTCTTTGTAAACACTTACAAGGTGACTCAGGAAAAACTGAAACAGGACAAAGCGAATTATTCGGTTTCAGACAACCAGTATTCGGTCATGACGGTAAAAATGAACGGAAGCGATGTAAAAGTGAAATTATTCTACACGATTGCAATCATGTCAAAAGACAATAAATACAAATACGATATCAAAAACATTTTCACTAAAACAGAAGTTTCGGAAACGCCTTTGGAAAAAATGTTTGATAAAACCGCTTCAGAAAGAGCTGCGCAAAAACCTAAGTTAGCAGAAAATCTTAAGGCATATTATGGTGCTATTAATGCAGAGATTGAAACAATCAAATCTAACATCAAAAAAGAAATGGCGAAATCAGGCGCTGCCAAAAGCGATTGGTAGTCTTGAGAACCCATCTAACCCTAACAACAAAAGGCTCCTTTATAGGAGCTTTTTTATTTTCTAACCATTATTTACACCTTGATTTTGATGCATAAACCTTATATTTGTTTTCTCAAAATTTAAAAACTATGCAACATATAATCGATCGTTTCATCAGTTACGTAACTATTGATACGGAAGCCGATCCAAACTCAACTACAACTCCAAGCAGCGCTAAACAATGGGATTTAGCCAACAAATTAGTCGAAGAACTAAAAGCCATCGGTTTACAGGATGTAACTATTGACGACAAATCATACATCCAGGCGACGTTGCCAAGTAATTTGGATTATGAGGTACCAACCATCGGTTTTGTGGCGCATTTTGACACTACGCCTGATTTTACGGGAGCTAATGTAAATCCGCAGATCGTTAAAAATTATGACGGCGGCGACATCATTCTGAACAAAGAAAAAAACATTGTATTATCTCCGAGCTATTTCGAAGATCTATTACTATACAAAGGTCAGACGTTAATCACAACCGACGGACTTACCCTTTTAGGTGCCGATGACAAAGCGGGTGTTACCGAAATCGTTACCGCGATGGAATACTTAATCAAAAATCCGCAGATCAAACACGGAACCTTGAAAGTTGGTTTCACTCCCGATGAGGAAATCGGACGTGGTGCTGACTTCTTTGACGTAGAGAAATTTGGATGTGACTGGGCTTATACCATGGACGGCAGTCAGATTGGCGAATTGGAGTATGAAAACTTCAATGCGGCCGGTGTAAAACTGAAATTCAAAGGAAAAAGTGTTCACCCGGGTTATGCGAAAGGCAAGATGATCAACTCCATGCTTTTGGCTACAAAATACATCTCTAAATTACCTAAAGACGAAGTACCGGAAAGAACTAAAGGTTACGAAGGATTCTTCCACGTAGTTCACTTGGACGGAAGTATTGAGGAAACAAATGTACAGTTAATTATCCGTGACCACAGCCGCAAACAATTCGAAAAACGCAAAAAAGAAGTGGTGAAAATTGCTGATAAATTCAATAAAAAATACGCAAAGCAATTCGGAGCTGATATTGTTGAAATTGAAGTAAAAGATCAATATTACAACATGCGCGAAAAAGTTGAACCGGTTAAACACATTGTTGATTTGGCTGAGCAGGCGATGAAAGCTTTGAACATCAAACCGCTTATCAAACCTATTCGCGGTGGTACGGACGGTTCCCGTTTATCATTCATGGGATTACCTTGTCCGAACATCTTTGCCGGCGGACATAATTTCCACGGTAAATACGAATATGTTCCTGTGGAAAGTATGCAGAAAGCTATTGATGTAATCATCAAAATTGCAGAACTTACTGCTGAGAAGTATAAGAAGTAGGCAGAAGGCAGCAAGTTGAAACCAATATATTTAAACCGCAGATTTACAGATTTTAAAATTAAAAATCTGTAAACTGCGGTTTCTTTTTTCAATCATTAAACCGAAGAGCCCATGTACAAAATCGTTAAACAATCATCCCTCACCGAAGTACAAAAAGAGCAGCTTTTTAAGCTTTGGAACCAGGAGTATCCTGTAAATTTGGCTTACGCCTTGCCCTCCGATTTTGAAATTTACCTGAGCAAACTGAACATTCAAACCCATTTTTTATTAACGGATGAAAATGAGCAAATTCTGGGCTGGGCACTTCTTTTTGAAAGGGAAAATGAAATCTGGTTTGCCATCATTGTTGATTCGTCCTTGCAGGGAAAAGGTTTCGGATCCGGTTTATTGGAGCGATTAAAATCCAAAACCGATAGCCTTAACGGCTGGGTAATTGACCATGACAACGATAAAAAAAGTGACGGTACTATTTACAAATCACCAATAAATTTCTACCTTAGAAATCAATTTAAAGTCAGCAATGCCATTCGTTTGGAGCTTGATATCATTTCGGCCGTAAAAATCGAATGGACAAAATAATTTCGTTATGGAAGAAAAAAAGAATCCGTGGAATAAAAACAACTTATGGACCGAAGAACTCGATTTCATACAATCGATAATTGCCAAAACCGAACTGGTGGAAATGACCAAATGGGGCGGCTCGGTGTATACCATCAATAAAAAAAATGTCGTAGGTGTCGGCGGGTTTAAATCCTATGTTGCCGTTTGGTTTTTCAATGGTGTTTTTTTAAAGGATGAGAAAAAAGTACTGGTCAATGCCAATGAAGGCGTGACTAAAGCATTGCGCCAATGGCGTTTTCCAACGAAAGAAGAACTTTTAAAAAACGAAAAGCAGCTTCTTCAGTACATCAATGAAGCCATAGCCAATGAAAAGGCCGGAATTTCCCAAAAACCGGAAAAGAAAGAAGCGATCGCTTCTGAATTACTTGATGCCGAATTTAAAAGCGACTCAGTATTAGCAAAAGCTTTTGATTCCTTTTCCCCGTACAAACAGCGTGAGTTTCTGGAGTATGTGGAAACGGCAAAACAGGAGAAGACCAAACTCACACGCATTGAAAAAATCAAACCGATGATTTTGGAAGGCATTGGTCTGAACGACAAATACAGATAATAAAAAAGTCCCGAATGATTCGGGACTTTTTTATTTATATAGGCTTTGAAAATTATTTCGCAGCATTAGCTTTCATGCTCAATTCCATTGAAATGGCAGAACGCTCCATTTTAATTTTACCGGCCATGGTTTCGATTACCACTGTCTCATCGTGCAATTCGGCAATTTTACCGTGGATTCCCGATTTAGTGATAACTTTGTCGCCTACTTTTACAGCGGCTTCAAACTCTTTTTCTTTTTTGGCTCTTTGCTGTTGCGGTCTGATCATTAAGAAATAAACAACCGCTAACATTAATATTATTGGTAAAAACTGACTCATTTGTCCCATAGTAGTATTCTTTATCTTATAGGTGTTGTTACCAACTGACCTGGTTTTGGTGATACATTTGCTTTGATAGTTACTTTCTCAGAACCTTCTTTTGTGTTTGTTGTTAAAGTAACTGATTTTTCCTGGTGACCCGGTTTCCCTTTAGAATTGAAGGTAACTTTCATATCAGCTGAAGCGCCCGGTTTGATCGGTTCTTTTGGCCATTCAGGAACGGTACATCCGCAACTTCCCTGTGCGTTGATGATGATTAAATCCGCTTCTCCGTCATTGGAAATTTTGAAAGTCGTTTCCGCTAAATCACCTTCTTTGATGTTTCCGAAATCGTGTTCTGTTTTGTCAAATTTTATTACAGGTAATTTCCCTGAAGCTGCATTTTCAGCGGTTACTTTTTCAACAGTTGCCTCATCGATTTTCTCTGATGCATTCTCTTTTTTACAAGAAGTCGACAGCACCAAAGCAGCAACAGCCAACACTCCAAAAGTTCTTTTGATCATAATTTAAAAAAGTTAGTTACATTAAACCTCTTCCGGTTTTGATTAATTTATTTTCTTTTTGGTATTCTTTGACTAAATTATCTAAAATTCCGTTGATAAAAATACTACTTTTTGGTGTAGAATATTCTTTGGCTAATTCTAAATATTCGTTAATAGTTACTTTAACCGGAATCGATGGGAATTTCAAAAATTCGCAGATGGCCATTTTCAGAATGATCGTGTCGATCTCGGCGATACGTTCCGCGTCCCAGTTCGGTGTTTTATCAATAAATTCTTTGGCCAATTCCGTATTGTTCAGAACGGTTTTACGGAAAAGGTTTTTCACGAAGTCCTTATCGTCTGAATCCTTGTATAATTTCGGCACAAAAAACGAAGTATCGTCCGCTGATTTGATTTGCTTCAACTGTTTCACGATCATGGTGTTCACTAAAGGAATATCATCAACCCACGTTAGTTTATTATCCTCTAAATAATCATAAAGTTTTTCGTTCGGCGCAATAACTTCGGAAAAGATATCCAATACAAACTGTTTGTCCTCTTCAAAAGTATTTACATTATTTTGCATGTAGTTCGCATACAACTCACTGTTTTTTACTTCATCCAAAAGCAAAAGAATATAATCGTCATTGTTTTTCCAATTCGTTATCTTCCTGTCTTCCATAGCGATACTCAATGAATTATTTTCTTCCAATAATTCAAGTACCTGGTTCTTTATAAATTTTGTATTGGGATTGCGTTCTTCTTTTGTAGCTAGGTGTTTTTTGCTGGATTTGTCGATAAAATCTTCCTCCGACTTTCTGATTTCCACTAAAGCGGAAAGCATGATAAGATATAAATCCTGAATATTTTCGATACTCTGAAACAAGAATTTTTCTTCCTTATCAAGATTATCGGAATTGTTTTGATGCATAGCGTAAATGGACTGCATCACTTTTACACGGATATGTCTTCTGTTTAACATCTGCTGTAAGAACTTTAAAAAAATTACGGAGCGGAAGAATGCCTTCCGCTCCGCAAAATTATGAAATATTATTGACAGTGAAAATTACTTTCCTGCGTTTTCTTTTTTTCTTGCATCGATACGCTCCTGAGCCATTCTCATAGCTGCCTGATGTGTAGTGATGTTGTTTTCTTTAGCATAGTTGAAAATATCTAACGTTGTATTATAGATATTCTCAGTTCTGCGCATTGCCTCATCTTTACCGTATCCTGCGATTTCACCGTAAACATTAATGATTCCACCTGCATTGATCAAGAAATCCGGAGCATATAAAATACCTCTTTCCTGTAATCTTGCACCGTGAACCTGCTCAACAGCTAACTGATTGTTTGCAGCACCTGCGATAACTTTAGCTTTGATTTTTTCGATAGTATCGTCGTTGATCGTAGCACCTAAAGCACATGGAGCATAAATATCCACATCAGCACTGTACAAATCAGTACCACTGAATACTTTAGCACCGTATTTAGCACCAACTTCCTGCAAACGAGCTTCGTTGATATCAGCAATCTGAACAAGAGCACCTTCTTTAGTGATTAAATCAACCAAAGTCTCACCTACGTGACCGATACCCTGAACCAATACTTTTTTACCTTCTAAACTATCTGAACCGAATTGGTATTTAGCAGAAGCTTTCATTCCCATGTAAACACCGTAAGCCGTTACCGGAGAAGGGTTACCAGAACCACCTCTTGACTCGGAAATACCTGTTACATAAGGAGTATAATCTCTGATCAAGTCCATATCTGCTGTAGTTGAACCTACGTCCTCAGCAGTGATGTATTTTCCACTTAATGAATTAACAAACTGACCGAATTTAATGATCAATTCCGGTGTTTTATCCACTTTAGAATCACCAATAATAACTGCTTTTCCTCCACCCAGGTTTAACCCTGAAATCGCCGACTTGAAAGTCATTCCGCGAGACAAACGCAATACATCATTTAATGCTTCCCATTCGTTAGTATATTTCCAGATTCTTGTCCCTCCCAAAGCAGGTCCTAAAACTGTGTTATGAACACCAATAATTGCTTTTAAACCAGTATCTTTGTCGTGACAAAATACGATCTGCTCATGATTATCAAATGAAACCTGACCAAAAACCGGGTCCAGTTTATGAAGCTCATTAGCGTTTGTGACTTCTGTTATCATGTTGTAAATGTTTTTTAAGTTGAATTATATTCAAAAACAGGATGCAAAATTACATCTTTATTCAGAATATTTCAACACAGTTCACCTATTTTAATTTATAATTAATATTTATTTTCAAAAGATAAACACAATTTTTTAAAATTTTTATTCATTTTTTTAAGATAAAAATTAAGATTTTTTTACTAAAAGCCATTTAAAAATGAAAGAACTACAATATTTAAACAAATATTTTATAAAATATAAATACAGCTTCCTTCTCGGTGTGATCATTACAGTTGCAGCGCAATTCTTTACTTTATACACTCCAAAGCTAGTCGGAGACTCAATTAAAACATTAGAACACAGTAAATTACCAAACGATATTATTCAGGGAATTCTGTTGAAAAACATTTTACTGATACTGGCTACGACACTTATAGCCGGTTTCTTAACCTTCCTGATGCGCCAAACTTTAATCGTAATGTCACGCCACATCGAATTCGATTTAAAAAATGAAGTCTTCCGCCAGTATGAAAGACTGACACAGCACTTTTACAAACAAAACCGTACGGGCGATTTGATGAACCGCATCAGCGAAGATGTTGGAAAAGTCCGACAGTATGTTGGGCCTGCGGTTATGTACTCCATAAATACCATTATCCGTTTCGCGGTGGTTACCGTCCAGATGTTTTCCGTGTCGAAGGAACTTGCACTTTATTCTTTGTTGCCGCTGCCAATTTTAGGCTATAGCATCTTCAAAATCAGTTCCGAGATCAATAAACGAAGTACAGCTTACCAGCAGAATTTATCAAAACTATCCACATTTACGCAGGAGATATTTTCTGGCATCAGGGTGATTAAAGCTTATGCGATTGAAACCAACAAGCAAAGGGATTTTGAAAATCTTTCCGAAGAAAGCAAAACCAAAAATCTGGATCTAGCGAGAGTACAATCCTTATTTGGTCCGCTGATGATTTTATTGATTGGAATCAGTAATCTGGTGGTGATTTATGTGGGTGGAAGAATGTACATCAACGGCTCCATTCCGGATATTGGGGTTATCGCCGAATTCATTCTGTACATCAACATGCTGACATGGCCGGTAGCGTCTTTGGGATGGGTTTCTTCGATGGTTCAGGAGGCTGAAGCTTCGCAAAAGCGCATCAACGAATTCCTGAAAGTGGTTCCGGAAATTCAGAACACGGTAGATGAAAAAACAGATATCCACGGAAAAATAAGTTTTGAAAATGTATCCTTTACTTATGAAGACACCAATATCAAAGCACTTCAAAACATTTCCCTAACCATCAATAAAGGAGAAACATTAGCGATTTTAGGAAAAACAGGTTCCGGTAAATCAACCTTGCTTTCCCTGATCAGCCGATTGTATGATGTAAAAGACGGTGTGGTTAAAATTGACGGAACAAATATCAAAGACCTCAACTTATATGATGTTCGTGATCACATTGGTTTTGTTCCCCAGGATGCCTTTTTGTTTTCCGACACCATCAAAAATAATATCAAATTCGGAAAAGAAGAAGCGACCGATGAAGAAGTTGTCGATGCTGCCAAAAAAGCTGTCGTTCATAAAAATATTGTGAAGTTTAAAAACCAATATGAAACTATTTTAGGCGAACGCGGGATTACACTTTCGGGCGGACAAAAGCAAAGGGTTTCCATTGCAAGAGCGCTTATCAAAAACGCCCCTATCCTTCTGTTAGACGACTGTCTTTCAGCGGTTGACACCGAAACTGAAGAAGCAATCCTAAATAATCTGATGGAATTCTGTAAAGACAAAACCACTATCATTGTAAGTCACAGAGTTTCTTCCGCCAAGAACGCCGATAAGATAATCATTCTCGAAGACGGAAAAATAATTCAGCAGGGAGCTCACTATCAGCTTGTAAATCAGGAAGGTTATTACAAAGAATTGTTCTATAAGCAACTTTCCGAAAAAGAAATGCAATAAAATCTTGGTTATTTTGGTTTTTTTTTAGATTTTTGGTTTCTACTTAACACAATTAATATTTGACAGAAGGATTATGAGAGAAAATGATTTATTAGAAAAAGAAGAAATTTTTTCTAAAGTTTTAAGAGCCGGAAGAAGAACTTATTTCTTTGATGTAAGAGCGACTAAAGCTGACGATTATTACATCACAGTTACAGAAAGCAAAAAGTTCACTGAAGAAGATGGTTCCTTCCATTTCAAAAAACACAAAATCTATCTATACAAAGAAGATTTCGCCGCTTTTAAAGATATTTTGGATGAAATGACTTCTTATGTGTTAAACCATAAAGGTGAAGAAGTAATCTCTGAAAGACATCAAAAAGATTTCAAAAAAGAATTTTTCAGTGAAAGAACAACCGGAGAAAACGAAACAAGAACTGCCGGAAGTTACACTGACATTGATTTTGATGACATTTAATAATCCGTCAAGAAAACATATTCAAAAAGCCCAAATCGAAAGATTTTGGGCTTTTTACTTTTAATACCACTACAAAAGCTTTCCCATTTCAGACAGAATAACGTAAATTTGATAGTGACGTTATCCGCAGACCATGGCTGAAAAAATAAATATTCCTGCACATCTTACCGGATTGAACGAAGAAGAAATCCAAGCTTCACGAAAAGAATTCGGCACCAACGAGCAAGTACACAAACCGCACTACCGTTGGTGGAAAGCTATTTTTGACGTGTTAAAAGAACCCATGCTGCTTTTACTGATAGCTGTATCGGCAATCTATTTCCTATTGGGGCAAAACAGTGAAGCTATTTTTATGCTGATTTCTGTCCTGGCTGTCTCCGGGATTTCATTTTATCAGGACAACCGCAGCAGAAAAGCGCTGGAAGCCCTAAAAACACTAAACGAACCTTTATCGACCGTACTCCGCAATGGCAAAATGACTCCTATTCCCACAAATGAAATTGTAGTCAACGACCTAGTCATAGCGGAAGAAGGTAATTTAATCAATGCTGATGGCGAAATAGTTCAGAGCAATGACTTTTCCGTGAACGAGGCTTCTCTGACCGGCGAATCCTTTTCCGTATTCAAATCGGAAAAATCAGAAGACCGAAAAGTATATAGCGGAACCTTAGTAGCTTCCGGACTGGCAATTTTCCGTGTGACCAAAGTAGGAATAGCCACAGAATTAGGTAAACTGGGCTCGTCGATACTCAACATTAAAGAAGAAGCTACTCCGCTACAACTTCAAATCGAAAACTTTGTAAAAAAAATGGCTTACGCGGGTGCTGCAGTTTTTTTGTTGATTTGGGTCGTCTATTTTTGGAAAACACATGATCTGCTTCACAGTTTACTCAAAGGCCTCACGCTTGCCATGTCTATACTTCCGGAAGAAATACCGGTAGCGTTCACCACTTTTATGGCCCTCGGCTCCTGGCGAATGATGCAGGAAGGTATCATCATCAAAAAAACACAAACGGTGGAAACCTTAGGAAGTGCGACTGTTATCTGCACGGATAAAACAGGAACTTTAACAGAAAACAAAATGAGTCTTCAGGCGATTTTTGCCCTAGCGAACAATCAACTTTCCGAAAACGGAGACTGGAATGATCCCAAAATCAAAGAGGTCATTACCACTGCGATGTGGGCCAGTGAACCCGTTCCCTTTGATCCGATGGAGAAAACATTGCATATGACTTACGAAAAAATAGCCGAAACCGATGAACGGCCTTCTTTTACAATGTTTCACGAATATCCGCTCGAGGGGACACCTCCGATGATGACACACCTGTTTAAGAATCGGGAAGGAAAAAGGATAATCGCCACAAAAGGAGCTGTCGAAGCACTTATAAAAACAGCTACCCTTAATGATACCGAGCGAGACCGGCTTCTGGCTGTATCCAATTCATTAGCCTCCAAAGGCTTTAGAGTTTTAGGCGTCGGATATTCCGATTATGACGGTATTGTTTTTCCAAAAACCCAACAAGAATTCCCGTTTCATTTCCTTGGATTGGTTGCCTTCAATGATCCTCCAAAAGCAAACATAAGGCAGGTAATCCGACAATTTACAGAAGCGGGAATTACCGTAAAAGTAGTGACCGGAGATAACCAAATAACTACAAAAGCAATTGCTGAAGAAGCAGAAATCCCGAACGCAGAAAAATATATTAACGGCGCAGATTTATTGCAATTAGATGAAACGGAACGAATTAGTGTCATACACAATACCGCTTTACTTACCCGAATGTTTCCCGAAGCTAAACTAGCGGTAGTCAATGCGTTAAAAAAAGACCAACAGGTCGTTGCCATGGTGGGTGATGGCGTTAACGATGGACCGGCATTGAAAGCTTCCCACATCGGAATCGCCATGGGGAAAAAGGGAACCGAAATTGCAAAAAGTGCCGCAGATATTATTCTTATCGACGATGATCTGTCAAAAATGGTTGTTGCAGTAGCCACAGGCAGACGAATTTATGCCAATATAAAAAAAGCTGTCCAATATATTGTGTCCATTCATATTCCGATCATTTTAACCGTCTCCCTTCCTTTACTTTTAAACTGGCAGTATCCCGATATTTTCACACCGGTACATGTTATCTTCCTTGAACTTATAATGGGTCCGATGTGTTCCATAGTTTACGAAAATGAACCTATCGAAAAAAACAGCATGCAGCTTCCTCCACGAGCGTTGCGCAGTACATTTCTATCTTTCAAAGAAATGACTTTCAGTATTGTTCAGGGATTAGCAATTACACTTGGGATCCTCTTTGCATATCAGTTCAGCGCACAAATTTATCAAAGTGAACAATGCACCCGAACGATGGTTTTTGTGACCTTAGTCTTTGCCAACATACTATTATCACTGACCAACCGGTCGTTCCTCTACTCGATATTCACAACGCTGAAATATAAAAACAACATGATGTTTGTTTTGAATACAGCAACACTACTACTTCTGGCGCTGATTTTATACCTTCCTGTAATCTCAGCATTTTTCAAAGTACAACCGCTTTCTCTGTTACAACTGGCCTTTTGTCTTGCAGTAAGTTCTGCGTCTGTTTTGTGGATTGAAATACTGAAATGGCGACGAAGAAAGCGCTCAATGTAAAAACTCCTTTACTGAATTTCATCATTTTTGCTAATCACTTTGGTCAACCCTGACAAAGAACTTTCCAATCATTGTCTCTTCCACTTTATCAGGAATATAGATATCATTCTTATTGGAAAAGAAAATATCCGAAATGGTAAACTTCGGCGATTTGTGCTCAAATAGCAGTTTTGTCAAATTCTGATTGTTTGAAAAAACCAAAAAGGTACATTTAATTTCTTCAGCACTTCTAATGGTCCAGATTTTATTTAATGCGAACATGGGATCTCCTATCTGTTCCAAATAGGAAATATCAAAATAATTAGAATCAAAGTAAGTACTGTCAAACTGCACCTCAATTTTGCGGTCTTTATTGTTTATGACGAACATTTCCGGGTTGAACATAAAATCCTTGGAAAAAGACATACCGGCTATGCTACTAACCTTTAGTGTATATGTTTTTTGAGGCTGAATTTTAAAAGAAAACGCTTTGTAATTTGAGTAGATCGTATCATCATAGACCAAAACAGAATCCTTGAGAGTCAGTGCACTTTCGTGATATTCATTGAAGGAAATCTTCGTCGTGGGTGTATATTCAATTTTATCAATGGACATATAATCCCGTGTCTTAAGTTGACTATAGCTTTGAATCGGATTGATCTTTTTTGCGCAGGAAACCAAACACAAAATTGCAAGTAAAAAAAGGAAGGGAAATTTCATCATGATTCAACTGATTAAAAATTATTGAAATCACACAAATCTTCTATCAGACGCTTCTTTGCGCTCTCTGAGAACAAACAAGTCTGCAATCTTATTTTAAACTACCCTATTCTGAGTCCGTTTTCAACCTTAAAATCAGGAGCCAGCAAAACAATATCATTATCTTCACCCACAGAGCCTAAAACAAGGCATTCACTCATAAATTTCCCGATTTGCTTTTTCGGAAAATTAACCACGGCAACAACCTGTCGCCTGACCAATTCTTCTTTAGTATACCTTTTTGTTATTTGCGCGGATGATTTCAGTATGCCGATCTTGGACCCAAAATCAATACTTAGCTGATATGCCGGTTTTCTGGCTTCGGGACAATCATTTACTTCGATAATCGTTCCCACTCGCATTTCTACTTTTTCAAATTCTTCCCAAGAAAGCATCAATCATTATTTTTAGATGAAAACATATTTTCCATAACCCATGCCGGTCCGATCAGCAAAAACTGGATATCTTTCAAAAAAGAAGGTTTCTTCCCTTCTATCTTATGTCCGTAAAACTGACCTATCCAAGCCAATACAAAAATCAACAGCGAAACTTCCCAAAGTTCAAACCAAATACTGATGATGAAATTCATTGCAATACAGATCGCAGAGAAAATGGAAATCTTAATGGCCATCATTAGTGAGAGTCTTGAATAAAAAGTCAGCACAAAAAGTAGGACCACTACCGCCCAGTTATCGATCATAGGCTCATGAAATGGTGAAATCCTGGTCAGAATCCCACTTGGAATACACATCAGCAATCCGATGATGGAAAAGTAAATCGCCGGCACACAAATATAATGGATCTTCTTATTTATGGGATTCTGATGACTAACGCCGTACTCATCAAACCATTGCTGTAACGTTTTCATACTCCCGAGTTTTATCCTACTAATTTAAAAAAAAATATTCCGGGAAATTCATTTTTATCGTAATTTGGTAAAAACAAAAACATCATGGCACGCACACCCTCCAACATGCTACCATTAGGAACCATAGCACCGGAATTTTATCTGAAAGACACCAATTCCAACTATTCCTATTCCTTCGCCGATTTAAAAGGAAAGAAAGGAACGCTGGTGATGTTCATCTGCAATCACTGTCCGTTTGTACATCATGTGATCGATGAAGTCGTGATGATTTCTAACGATTACAGGGTTCAGGGATTGGGAATCATTGCCATTTCGAGTAATGACATCATTAACTATCCTCAGGATGCTCCGGAACTGATGAGCGATTTTGCCCTGAAACACAATTTTGAGTTCCCTTATCTGTTTGATGCCACACAAGAAGTTGCCAAAGCTTATGATGCCGCCTGCACTCCGGATTTTTACTTATTTGACAATCAGGATCGATTGGTTTACCGCGGACAATTAGACGACAGTCGCCCGGGAAATGGTATTCCGTTAAGTGGAAGTGATTTGCGCAATGCCATTGATGGCGTGATTTACAACCGAATTATCAATCCGAATCAGAAGCCAAGTTTGGGGTGTAATATTAAGTGGAAGGAGTGATTAGCAGTTAGCCGAAGGCAGAAGGCAGAAGGCAGAAGGCAGAAGGCAGAAGGCAGAAGGCAGAAGGCAGAAGGCAGAAGGCAGAAGGCAGAAGGCAGAAGGCAGAAGGCAGAAGTTAGCAAATTTCGAAAATCTATTTCAAATCCCAATTTTTCATCTAACTTATTTTCTTGATTCTTGTCTCTTGATTCTTTTCCCTTATCCCTTATATCCACTCCCAACGTCTATCTCCTCTCCAAAACAACATCAATCGGTCGGTTAGCTTTTCGCCCGAACTGAACTGTTTTCTCGGCCTGACTGGAGCAAAGCACATACATATTAAAAGCAAATAACTGTATGGTTTGCGTTTTGTATTTTTTACTAGGATCTTCGATTTTGACACTGAAATTATCTGCTGGAAAAGTAGCAGCAATTGACAACAGGTAATTATCTTTTGCATAAGGGAAAAACCAACGGGCTTTCGGATTTTCAGCAGTTATTTTATTTCTATTTTCATCAATCTGGTAATTCATTGAAAACTGCAGCGGTTTTCCATTGTCTTTAAAACTGTAAACATTATTCACATTTACCACCTCTTTCCCTAAACTGTCGACTACGGTAATTTTCAGGTTTTTGATATTTTCCTTTTTTCCGTCTTCATGCACATCCAAAACCAGATAAGATGTAAAGTCATAACCACAATGCATGGCAGGAATTTGCGCCTTGGCAGAAACGGACATCAGAAGTAATATTAAAAGATAACGCATCAGATTTAATTTGGTGTCAAAAGTACGAAAGCAAAAACGATTGCAAAAAGAAATCCCAAAAACAAAAGTCTTTGGGATTTATATATCTTAAAAACAACTTCGATTATATTTGCGCTGTCAGGTAATTGTAAACACTTGCAGCATCTTCATCTGAAATTCTGGCTTTCTTCTGCATTCTTCCTACAATTGGCTTCCATTGTTCTGCACTGCGACTGGAAGGTTCAAATAATTTGTGGCATTTTGCGCAATTGTTTTCATAAACCTGTTTACCATGAACTTGGTTTTCAGTCAAAACTTTATCAGTTGCCGTAGTAGTCTTTTTTACAACAAATGGGACTGCTTTTTCATTTACGTTTTCTTCTTTTTTGGTAGTTCGCACCATTTGTTTTGAGGCACAAGAGTAAATTAATAGCGACGCAATCGCCAATCCAAGTAATTTTAATTTCATGTTTTTTGATTTTAGGCCGTAAATCTAACAAAAAAAGCTCTTGAATCTAATGTTGCACCAATATTTTAAGAGTTTTACGAATTATTTAACACCCTTTAATTTCAGTCCCGAACCATTATAAATGTTAAAATACACGGTGATACTAAATTATTAAGAAGGATTTTTCTTTCTTTGCATCGAATACAAATTAATCAAAAAACGAAAATCACGTGAAGAAAAAAATTACAATTTTATTAATGACAATTAGCATTGCATCTTTTGGACAATGCTGGCAAAAGATCAGTGGCGGAACCAATCATAGTTTAGCCTTAAGAAATGATGGTACGCTATGGGCGTGGGGACTTAACACAAGTGGAGAATTAGGTATTGGTTCAAATGTCAATAAAAATGTACCTACGCAAGTTGGTACAGGAAACAACTGGCAAAGCATTTCTGCCGGAGGCGCTTATTCTTTGGCCATAAAAAATGACGGCACCCTTTGGGCTTGGGGCATAAACAATTACGGACAACTTGGCGACGGTACAACTGTAAATAAAAATGTCCCTACACAAATCGGTACAGCTACTAATTGGCAAACTATTTCTGCCGGAGCTTACTCATGTTTTGCGATAAAAAATAACGGAACCCTTTGGTCATGGGGTGAAAATAACGATGGTCAGCTGGGTCTTGGTAATTATACTGATCGTAGCGTTCCTACTCAAGTTGGTGTTGCAACCGATTGGCAAAATGTTTCCGGAGGAACAGGCCATTCCTTAGCATTAAAAACTAATGGAACACTGTGGAGTTCCGGGTATAATAATTTTGGCCAATTGGGTCTTGGAAATACTTTACCAGCAACTACTTTTACTCAAATCGGGACGGACACAGACTGGCAAGGTTTTGCCGCCGGTGGAAACCACTCTATTGCAAAGAAAAATAATGGTGTAGTCTATACTTGGGGCTTAAATCTTTATGGTCAATTAGGAGACAATACAAATACAAATAAAAATGTCCCAAATCCGGTTATGGACCAAGCTGACAGCGTTGAGGCCGGGTTTTCCCATAGTGCCATTATTACGAACAATCACAGTCTTTTTGCATGGGGTCAAAATGATTATGGTCAATTAGGCGATGGTACGACTGTAAATAAAAATGCTCCTACCTTAATTGGTACAGCTACCGACCGTAGTGTAATTGCAGATGGGAACCGATTCACACTTTTATTAAACCAGGATGGTTTCCTTTATACTTCCGGTAAAAATGATTTTGGACAACTGGGAGATGCAACACTTGCAAACAAAAATTCATTTACATCTATTATTTGTACAACGTTGAGCGCAAATCAATTCACAGCAAATCAGTCCCTAAAAGTTTATCCAAACCCCGTAAAAGATATTCTAACGATTTCCTGTGATAATGAAATAACTGCAGTTATTATTTATAATTTATTAGGTCAGGAAGTTTTAATGAAACCTGTCAACGCTACTGAAGGTAAAATTGATGTGGTACATTTACTTTCGGGAACTTATTTGATAAAAGTAACTTCAAATAATGTTACAAAAACGATGAAATTCATTAAAGAATAACTACGATTTTAAAAACAAAAAAGGGCTGTCTCATAAATAAGAGACAGCCTTTTTTATATTATTAAGAATGCTTATTTAACATCAATCAATTCTACATCGAGCCAGGATCCTAGAAAAAATCTGATTAGCATCCTTTTTATTTACGGGAAACCGTAATGATACGCTTGAGACTATTATTATTTTTAATGGAACCTTCTTATATTTAGAAGTTGGTAGTAATTTATTCAAAACGAAACTAAAATAACATTCATGAAAAAGTTAATCATACTTCTTTTAATAAGTGTAAAATGTATTGCTCAAGATTGTCCAAACAGAATCGGAGATTTTATTATAGATTATACAACAATAGACGATTTAGGATATATATTTCCTCATTCAAATTTCGAAAATTCAATAAAAACAATTGATAATTCGGATGAATATTTAGATTATGAAGTCGGACAAGATGAATTAGATCTTGAATATGCTGGCGATAATTCAATTTATGAAATCAAACCTGATGTCACAAAAATAAAATCTTGGTATAATGTTGAAATTGCGAGTTTTAATGACTCTATAAGAGTATTTTTTATACCAAACTATCAAACAGATGGATTGTCAATAAAAAATATTCTTCTAAAATTATACAACAATAAGTTATTTTGCATAAAAGCAAGTCTAACTAAAGATTATTCAAATATTTTTCTTGAAAAATATAAAGGGAAAGGTTCACAAATTGAAAACAAAACATCTCCTAACAATTGTAAAAACCCTAAATTTAAAAAATACACTAATAAATACACTAAATATTTTTTCTCATCTCCTGAGAACAAAATCAGAGCTATGCTTACTTTAGATTTTAAAATTAATAAATCCTGTGAAATAATAACAAATGACAATATAGAGATTTTTGAATTTGACATATATGTCGCAGATAAAAAGAAAATCGAAAACACTCTAAATAAATTGGAAGAAGAACAAAGAATAAGACTTAACGAAGAAAAGCAGCAAAAACTAAAAAGGTTTTAAACTGGTGCCAACAGCGATTTTAAGCAAGTCGAGCTTTTGGGTAAAACTGAAAACGATATTTTCATTCTATATAAAAGATGCTTTATTTAAAGCATCTTTTTTTATATCCATGAGGTAGTTATCAATTAATGATAAACAGTTATCCAAAACGGAGTATTTAAACTTAGCGTAACCACCACTACCCTACTTAATGTATTTTTGGGTTATGGAATGGTATGAAATTATAGGATTGATTGTGTCTGTAGTTACCGGGGTTTGGCTTAGGGGGAAGGTTTATGATGGGTGGAAGTATCGTGGGTATAATGATAGTTGGAGGAAAAGGGAAAGAAACATATTAAAAACGCTTCTTTTTAATATCTTTCTTTTTCTGAGATAGTGTCCTATCTGTTTGCCCTTTTTGCTGCAATTTCTATCCAATTAGTAAGCTCATTTTTACCATCGTCCCATACATAACTATAATCATTATATAAATCACTTAACAAATATTCTTTTCCACTTTGTTCTTTTGAAAAATATTTGTTTGTAACTTCAGGTAAGTCTTTATATTTAATCCAATTATTACTAAATTCAAAAAAAATAATTTTAGTCCCGTCATTACTAATTTGTAGTTTTAAGTATTCGAATGGATTTGGTCCAGGCCAAAATTTTGATTTTTTATTTTTATCATTTATCCAATTAATTCCAACACCTAAGACCCCTTTTCTTTCAACAAAACTTTTAATAATTTCATATCTCACCCACCTTCGTGAATATGTTTCACTTCCAATTAAAACACATGTAACACTTGTTCCTTTTAACGAATTATCAATAAGTGATTTTATGATTTTTACTTTTTTCACTTTTGCTTCTTCCCAAATTGAACTATCCTTGAACTTATTTACATTTTTTCTGAAATTATAACTATTACGGACTACATTGGCCCTAAAATCAATCACATCTTGATAATGAAATGAAAAATAAATACTTCTTGGCATTTATACTAAATTCTTTTTTATGTTGTAATCATTTTTATTTAAATTGATTTGAACAGCAGTATCTAAATGTGTATTAACATTTTCTTTAAATACTTCCCAAGTAACAGAATGTATATATGAAAAATAGCCCTCATAAACTACTAAGCCCTGACAAAGCCTAGTATTATTCTCCTTCTTATTAAACATATTTTTACCTATTATATCAAATAAATCATCGATCTTATATTGATGACAATTGCACATTTGATTATGTGTGTAAAAATAATCGTAGCTACCATCTATATCAGGAATTATTACAGCTAAGACCGCATTAGTCTTACTAGTCCTTCCTGCTCTTGATTGTTCCCTCAATGAATAAGATATTTCCCAAGGAATCCATTGTTCTCTCTCGGGAATGTTTTCTTTCATACCTTTAGTAATTAAAACAATCGTTATTGAGCTATCATATATTTTATCTCCCAATTTAGAGGCTATTGTTGCATCACTTAATGTACTCATGTCTTCTCCATCGTCTTCTCCTTTATTAATGTGGTCATCTTTATCCAATAAACTTTGAATTTCATCCACATAATGTCTAGCAGTTGTATAATTATTATTTGGTAAATTATAAACTTTATAGTCACTATATTTATACGAAACAAATATTTTCTTTCCCATTATTTATTCAGTTTATTAATTATGTTAATAATCTTTTTAATTAATTCCATCTCAGTTAAATGTTCTAAAGCCAATTCTTTTATCAAAGGAATTATCCACTCAATACCAGAATAGTATCTTTCAGCCTCTTCAATTATTATTTGATAGATTTCATTTGATGCATAACCTGTAGCTGCAATTGGAATTGGAACAAGTCCTTTTTTTATAGCGATTTCGAACTCCCTAATCACACCATTTGCTAAAACTATGTTTCCATCTCCATCATTTTTATTTCCAAAAACAAAAATTGCTATGCCGGCAAGCGAAATCATTTTTTGTCGATACTCTTCCCAAAGAACATTTAGCTTTTTTTCTCCAGTTTCAAATTGAGGAAATGGTTTCATTATTAATTGATCCTCAGAGCGTCTATCAGGCTTTTCATAGATAGCTTCTAATGAACCATTAATTACAGCACTTCCAATACCCCAGCCAAACCCGTTTACAATTCTAAACCCATCAGATATTATGGCTTTACTCAATGAATGGATAAATGATTGAGCTTGATTTCTATTCCAATTTCCGTAAATTTCGGCACTACCTGAAATAAAAACAGTTTTCTTTATATACCTTCTTTCTATCTCTTTTAAAATTTCTGTTATGTCTTTATAGTCATCAACTAATAGCGCTTTAATTTTATATCGTTTTAAGTCACCAATCATTAATTCCTGTTTGCGGAGATTATATTTAAAAATCTCTTTATCTTCATAATCACTTGAACTTTGTTTTTTTATAAAACAATAATGTTGTCTATTATTATCTCCAAATTGAGTATTCAATCTACTCAAAACATAATCAAGATTGGGATCTGTAAAACTAAAACCTATGAACAAGAAGGTTTTTGAAATTAAATCACTACTTAATTGTGTAATGAAATGTTCATGAGTTTTATAGTAATATTCATATTGTTGTTTAGTCAATATTGCATTCTCGGGATGTTCAACATCTCCGTGCATTTTATAGACTACTGCATCTCTTTTTGGTTTAGCCCAAGTTAATTGGTTTAAAGTATACTTTATATCAACTATTTTTAAATTATTATTTAAAGCAGTTTCAATTAACTTATCATAATTAGTAGTCCAGTAAGTATTGATCGGTAACCTAGCCAAAATTTCGTGATTTCCCGATGGCTCGGCCTGCTCTGAAAATTCTTGCAATATCTTCTTAATTATACCAGCCTTACCCCCCCTTTCGTTCACATGATACTGAGCCAATGAGATTAAATCATGTTCTTTGTCAACACTTAAATCTAATTCATCTGCAATGTCTCTTAAAAGTTCTGGCCAACTAACATAACCAACTGATTTAGACATCCCTGCACCAGCAAAAATTGCCACATTGTTTTCTGCTAAATCGTTAACAAAATCTTTAATAAAAGCTTCAATTTCTTTACTCATAAATTATCGTTGAAATGGTTTAGAACCGCTTAACCAAGCGGAAAAAATAATATATTTTGTTAGTGTCTCATGAACCCAAAGTGTTTCGGTATTTGTGCCTGATATTTTATCAACTTTAATATAGTTATAGATACCCAAATATTCAGAACCTTTAAAATCTGACTTACTAGTTTTGGAAATGGGTAAAACAGATACAGTTCCTTTAATTCCATCAAAATATCCAAGCTCCCAAGGCATCCATTTTGAATTTGAAGCATTCTCAGAAAAAGCGTAAACTAAAGATTTACTCTGTTTCATTCTTTGTTGAAGTAAAAGGGCCGTCTCTTTATTTACTTTACTTCTATCTAAAGAAGCATCTTCAATCCAATCAACATAAACACTAAATCCTAAATCTTCTAATTCTAGCTTCAACCCTACAACCAATTTAGCATCATCTGAACTATGAGATAAAAAAATATCGTAATTTTTTGAATTAGTGTTCGAAAATGTTTTTTGTTCATTTAAGCTTCTAGATAAAATCACTCTAGCTTTTGTGTTTGGGTTATCATAAATAGTTCCCGAAACACCACTTACAAACTCTCGCTGTATCCTTGACCTTAATTTGTCTTCTGTAAATAATGACATCTTAGTTTTTTAAAAATTTATTTACTCCGCTTCCAACTCATACTCATTCCCATCCGCATCCGTAGCTTTCAACTTTCCATAATCCACCCATTGCGCTTCCACTTCTACCTCATCTCCTTCAGGTGTAGTAACTGTCCCTGTACCGTATTTTCCATTCATTGAAACATTTCCCGAAACATCGTCACCATTTTCATTTTGACCAACAACATCGTAGTTGTATTCATAGTCACCCGAGGTGCCGGTACGGTATTCGTATTTGTGTTCTTTGTCTTCATGGTAGGTTGGATCGTCATGGGGTTCGTCATATTCAACTTTCTTAGTAGATACAAAACCTTGTACCTGAGAATCCGAACTGTTGTCGTATGACTCCTTGTTTTCCTTGCAGCTAATTAAGCTGGTTAAAACAAATAAAAATACTAAAAGAGTAATTTTTTGCATAAGCTATTTTAATTTTATTGTTGCCCATATTGGGACATGATCTGAAATTTCTCTTGTTTTTTGTATGTCATCAAAGTCTTCGTAAAAATGAATAACATTGTAGTTTACCACTTCGACTTTTGAGGTATTTATAAAGATATTATCGTATTCTGACGCCAGACAATCTGAGCCATTACATTGCCTTTTTAATGAAGTTTTCTGGTTTTGAAAAACAGGTTTATACCCTAAACTTTTTAACGGCCCGAAAACGGAGTGTGATTGCGGACAATTAAAATCGCCCAGGAAAATGAGATTTAGTTCCGGATATACTTTGGGTAAAAATTTAAAGTATTTGATTTCGGTTTCCGGCTGTAGTTTTTTGGTAATTGCGTGGAAATTTGAAAGAGTGAAGTTCTTGCCTTCATATTGAAAAGTACAGTAGTAGGGTTCCCGATCTATTTCAAGCTGATACTTTTCTTCAAGCCAGGCATCACCTATTTTCTTAACGTTTGAAGTCTTCCAAAGATAGGCATATCGCTCTTTTTTGTATTTACTACCCGAAGTAGGATTACTTACTACATAATCCCATTTGGCTCCTTTACGATTTAAGATATCGGCTAGTTTGGCTATGGTTTGTGCTCCTCCTCCATTAGGAACTACTTCCTGAATTGCGACTACATCAAACTCTCTAATGGAGTTTGCAATGTAAAGTAGATTTTCGTCAGACTTTGAAGAACCTATATTTTCTATATTCCATGAACATAATTTAATTTGTGCATAAAACAAATTTGAACAAAGGATGAGTAAAACTAATAGGCTCTTCTTCAAAATATTGTTTTTAAATTCTGATTAATCTTCCCAACCGCATAAGGTTAATCCGTACCCCTGCGCTTCTTTGAGGGTTACTTTTTTAACTTCATGACTACATGAACTCAATCCCCGGCAATTTTCTTTGTAGTGGTATCGTTTTGCCCCTGTCGCACCGCAGATATAAACATCTGAGTCGGTACTAAAAGATGATGTTATAACAAAAACTAATGATAAAGCGAGTAGTTTCATATCTGTTTGTTTTTTAGGTTATTAAAGATAGTATTTTTCCAAAAAAGGGAAAATCCAAAAAGTTATCTTTCACAAATATGTTATAGATTGTTTTTTTTTCAGATCTTCGATCTTGAGTTTAGCGGAATATTTGAGGTATGTTTTTTATTCTTTGTCAAAAGCCTCCTTCACTCTATCTGACAAAAAAACATTCCCAAATACTCCAAAGCCAATGGCTGTTTCTTCTCCTTTATATGCAATTTTTGTGATGGAAAAAATCAAATAATTCTCGCTACTTACACCATTTTCAACCATCGTATTAATTAGTGAAGTACCTAACATACTTCCCAACGCAGAAAACCCATTTTTAGGTATTGATTCGTCTTCGTCAATTGACTTTTGATAATATGCAGTAATTCTAGATTTTACAATTTCCTTATGCATGGCTTGATTAGGATTTGTAAAAATTGCTAAGATTAGAACTATTCCTAAAGCTATTAAGAGTATTCGTCTTGTTTTCATATTTCTGATTTTTAATTTTCTACTTCGTAAATGTTTACTGTCTCCAACAACTCGTTCTCAAAATTATAGATATCATCAATTGTTTCAAGCAATTGACGATTTTCATTCCTGTTTTCATTGAAAAGACCTAGGTACTTTTTACCGCCATTAAAATGTAGCCTACAAAGTGGTTTACGGTTGTTATCGTCAAGAAGAACTCCAAAATATGATTGTGTATCACGATGTACGATGCGGTGGGTAGGTATTTTTCTTCTAAGAATTGCAACTACAATTCTATATGCTTCAAGTTCTTCATCTGTAGTTGTAACTTTAGACACCTCAGACTCCTCAATTTGATCTTTCACCTGAATAACAACTTCTTTATTTAAAGCTAAATGTAATCGTTCGTTTATCTTTTCGCCAATTAGCTGGCCAAACGCTTTTTGAACAAGTTCTTTAAATTCGTCGATTACTTTTTCAGTCAATCTGCCATTATAAACTTTATTCGCAAATAATCGAACAAATTCTGGAGATGGTTTATCTATTTCACTATCAATTTGCTTACGAATCTCTTTAATGAATTTAAGTGAACTTGCATTATCCAGAATCTTATTAATATCAAAATTTGATTTGTGGAATTTAGCTACTTCATTTACAGCACTATCTTTCAAGTTTGTAATATCAAATTCAAAAAATGGCTTTTCATCCATCTTGTTTTTCTCATCCAGATCGGTAAAAAACTGATATTGAATTCCGTTAGTTAATAGAGCAAAACGCGTTTTACTAACATGAAAATACCGGAATAATTGCGAACCGTGAATTGTTAAGTTTTCCTTCCAATTCTTACATTCTATAATCATTATAGGCTCTCCATTCTGAACAATAGCATAATCTACTTTTTCACCTTTTTTTATACCAATATCAGCCACATACTCCGGTACTACTTCCAGTGGGTTAAATGTATCGTAACCAAGTGTATTGATAAACGGCAGTACGAAAGCATGTTTCGTAGATTCCTCTGTTTCTATTTTATCTTTTAACTGATGGATTTTATCGGCTAAGGATTTCAGTTGTGTTTGTAGTTCCATAATTATCTAATACTGGTTATTATATTTTAGATTAAATGTATTTTCGGACATAAATAAAAATCCAAAAAATTCAAAGAATGCAAGTAGAGCTGGAATCAGAGTCCAACAAAACAGAATATATAAAATTCCTTGTACCGATTTTCCTAGATAGAATTTATGTATTCCAAGTCCACCTAAGAAAAATGCTAAAATAGCTGCAGTTTGTTTATTTTTCATAAGTTACATTTTAGATATTACTTCTGCTTTTTTCACATCAAATTCTTCTTGAGAAATTATGCTACTGTCTAATAATACTTTTAGCTTTTGAAGAACAGCAACGGGGTCTTCTTGAACTGTTTGATTTAAATGGTTTGCTTGTGAAGAATCTGGTAAATTGGTATTTACGACAATTCCACCACCCGCAGCTGCTCTTTTATCTTCCAAAGCGAGCTGTCTTCTAAATTCAATCATTTGCTCTTCTTTTCCTTGTCCAAATTGATACAATTTTCTTGCCTGAGCTTTTGGCAGATAATCTAACATATTCAAACCTCCCTTTAGTGTTTTAATTGAGAATGTTGCCCCCATAATACCCTCTTTCAGATGGCAATCTGCGATATCTTTCCACGCATAATCTTGAAAATCCATAGATAATCCGAGAATTTTTGGCCTGCAAAAAATTATTCTTTTATTAGTTAATGCTATACAATCCGGGGAAAGGTTTAATGCTGGTTTCTTTTGTACTGCAACATATTCTACCTGTTCACCATTTGTAAGCAAACCATTAACTTTGACCATTAGCTTCTCAACAGCTTTCGGATCTTGTTCTTCGTTTAGAAACTTTTTTAAATCGTTGATCATATCTTATATTTTTTTAATTAAATTGATTCATAAAGTGGCCAAAATTTTGACCACTTTAAAAAATTAAGCATGCTGAGCTAGAGCCCACGTTACTGATTTACCCGAATAAGGAGGCATCGTATTTCCTTTTGCTATAGGAGCCGTTGTTGAAGGTGTTCCAACAACTTTCCATACTCCTGATTCAGGACAATTTTCGCCAGTTTTGGCAGTCGTTCCAATTGGTGCTTTTGACATCTTTAAAAAATTTAATAATTAATACACCAAACTTAATTTCAATAAACACCAATTCCTTACGGGAAACCGTAACACAATAACATTTTCAAAAGGGCACAAAAAAAGCACCCTATAAAAGAGTGCTTTTGGTTTATATTATCAATTTCTATACTACACCGAGGTCTTTAGCTATTGCTACGAGATGTACTGTATTGTTAGCTTTAAAATAATCTTTTAATTTGGCTATTCTTTTTTCGACAGTACTTTTACTGTTTGGAGTAATACCAGCCTGTTTTAAGGTTGATTCCATGTTTTCCTGTTGAATCCCAACTGATAGATATTTCAGCAATTTAATATCGAAATCATCTATTTCATTAACTGTTTTGTCTTTGCGGACATGACTTAATTCCGATGAGATAAATTGCTCATGCTTAAATGCATTTTTTATTGCTGTTTTAAGTTCTTCAATACTGCGCCTCCCTTTAATAACAAAACCATTTACATGATATTTATCAAACAAGGCTTTAATTCTATATGGTTTGTCCTCAATTGAAAAAGCAATAATCTTTAGATTCGGCTCGATAGATTTAGCAGCTTCGATAAGTTCTTCTCCTGAATTTAATGTAGACTCTTTATAATCTGCCTTAAATGATAAATCGGTAATAAGCAGATCGAATGGTTCATTATCCCGTATTGATTTTTTTATTTTCAGAATTGCATCATCACAGTATTTTGAATAGTCTATAACGGGGACTTTCAACTCATTTAAAACCTGGACGACAGCTATATCATTTAAATCTACATCGTCAACTATTAAAGCCTTTTTAAACATAATATCTATTTTGGAAGTGAAAAACTTACTCTGAACCCTTTATCGATTTCTGTTTCAAAAGTAATTGTTCCTTTTATTGCCTGAATACGGTTTTCCACATTTTTCAAACCATTCTTTAAATTTAACTGATTTGAAATTCCTATGCCGTTATCTGAATATGTAAAATGAACCGCATGGTCGTTATTTTCAAATCCTATTACAACAAAACTAGACTGACTGTGCTTTTTCATGTTTACCATAAGTTCCTGTAGAGCTCTAAACGCTATTACTTTGCTTTCCGGTTGTACTTTCTCCCAGTTAATATCATAATTATCTTTAATGATTACTTTTATCTCACTATTTTGAAAATTGGTAATCATTTGTTTTAGATTGGATTCAAAATGATGACCTGTCTCAATCTCACTATTTTCCCTTGAGATATTTCTTGCTCTGTTATATATTTTATCCAGGTTGTCTATAAGAACTTCTTTGTTATTCGGATTTTGCAAGTCTTGAGTTTCTGCAAATGACATGGTCTGAAAGACATCGTTTGCCAGTTCATCATGTAGTTGTTTGGAAATTCTTGTTTCGGTATCATATACTGCCTTTTCTTTTTCTCTCTTACTTCTATTTCTAAGATGTCTTACAATCAAAACGATTGATATTAGAAGCAATGTAAGACCAAAGAATGATAAAAGTCTTTGGGTTTTAACTCTTTCTAATTGCAATGCATTTTCCGTTTTTTCTAATTTCAGTTTCTGATTTTCCTCTTTTTCTTTTTTTGAATCGTACTTAATTTTGGCAAATTGATTCTTAGCATTATTTCTAACTTTCGTTATACTATCATTTAATGCCAAATACTTCGTTGAATATAAGTTCTTACCAGACGTACTATTATTTACCATCAAAAATGAAAGGGCTTCTAATCTTTCGTCTATGCTTTTCAGGGCAGTAGCATTTTTATAGGCCTTTGCCGCATATTCATTTGACTTTTGAAGATTCTGATTTTGGTAAAATTCTGCTAAATGCAAATAACTTTCTATAATTCCGTAGTTATCATTTATTTTATTCCTTACTTCAACACCTTTGTTCAAGCAAACCAAGCCATCCGCAATCCGGTTCTGTTTAAAATAGGCGTATCCCAAATTATCTATTACCCTAGCTTTCTTAATTTGAAATGTATCTAGATCTAAAAGCCGCGTTTTTAAAATAGATTCTAAAATAATAATCCCCTTTGAAGGCTGTCCTTTTTGAACATATACATTGGCTATATTATTAAGTGGTGATTGTTGGTCAACCTTATTTGTACTACTACCTAAAGCTAACGTGTAGTATTTAATAGCATCATCATAGTTTTTTTGTTCTTTAGATATTATACCTAATTGATTATAAGCGGCAGCAATATAGATTGGATTTTTATATTTCAATAATTCTGTAATCGTTTCTTCGCTTCCATTATAATCGCCATAAATTTGTTGTGCTTCTGCTATTTTATTTAGGCAGTAGGGAACGTAAATGCTATCACGATCTAATTCGAATATCTTTTTGGATTTACTGTAATAAGTGAAAGCGCTGTCAATTTTTTTATATTTAAAATATTCATCCCCTTTTTTAAGTAACGAATAAGCATAATGGATATCTTGCTTTGAAGGCAATGCATCTTTGGGCTCTTTAGTACAAGAAAAAAAAGAAAGTAGTACAACTAAAATTAAAAACGGGGAACGCACCATAAAAGTTACTTTCCCCGAAATTAGTAATAATTAGCAAACTTAAAAGTTTTTTATGGTTTTGGAGGCGGTGGTGGTGGCACAACGATTGGGTCATCTCCAGGACCGGGATCTCCCACCTGATTTGTGGTTAGTGTATCATTCACGGGAATGGTATCACCTTCACGTAAAAACATTGTATTATAATCTGCTTCGATTGGAAAACTATTTGTTTTACCTAAAGCATTTCCCATACTGTCATCATCAGCAGAACAAGAAATCACCGTGCTACCTAAAGCCACAAAAGCAACTAATAAAAGTATTTTTTTCATTTTTGATAAAATTAAAATTGGACATAGGCATTGCTGTTCAGAACCATTCTGAATTCATTATTAAGGCAATGCCGGTTTATTTTGGGAAGTGTAGTGTGCCTAAATCGCAGTGAAAGAATTATACTTCCCGAACAATTATTCAAAGCGATCTTTGGCAACACTATGTAGAACTAGTTTTGTACATTTGTTCTAATCGCGATATAGAACTGTAACTAATTATGAAGCAAAGTAAAAGCGTTTCTATGTCAGTATTTATACGGAATTCCGAGGTTTCCTAGCTTTCCGAATAGTTCCTGGAAATTCCCAGGAATTCCTAAAAAATCCGATATGCTTATGATGAAAAATACTTTAGATGATTATAAAAAAGCCGTAAGAAATAAGTATGAAATAGAGAAATCAGGAGTTCATTCCGATTCTCTCTTAAACCCTTCGAGGGCCAAACTAAGAAAGTTTTGTTTTGAACTTTTTAAAGAAAATCCTAATGATGACGATTTAAAAGTTTTCCAGTCATTTTTTAAATTTGAATTCAGTATTGACTGTGGCAAAAAACTAAAAGGAGAGACAGACAGATTCCGACCTATTGGAACTTTTTTTCAAGGAGAAACTGAACCGGCTGACATTGAGACTATAAATATGGCAGCAATTCTAGTGAATTTTGAGCCTAGACCGTTTTTGAAATTTTCGAAAACTAATAACACTACCGACGTTATCATAGAACCTGTTGTTTCTAGAATACCTGAAGAGAAAACCGCAGCAGTCACAACTGTTAGTCCTTCCGCACCTATCTCCAACTTAGACGTTCCACAAAATGCAAAAAACACAAATATTAAGAAGATACTAGATAAAAAATTAGTTTTACTGTTAGTACTTCTAGGAACTTTGGGAGTTGGATTTACAATAAAACACACCCTTTTTTCCAAAAAACAATGCATGGAATGGCATAAGGATCATTATGAAATTGTTGATTGTCCGGAAAAGGCAAAAGACTCGGCAAATTTTGATCATAAAATCCCAATGGATGAATCATTATTAAAAATGAGAAGAATATGGGCATGCGATACTACCACTTTTTTTAAAGAAGGTAAAGCAGTGTTGTGGTATTATAAAGTAGATGATGAAGTTGAACTGTATAATATGCCTGGGTTTCACCCCGTAAATGACAGACCACTGAAGGCTATAACTCCTTATATGGTTAAAACCCATTTTTCTAAAAACAATAAAAAATAACATTGATTTTCTTCTTTCCTTATAAAACAAAAAGACCTAACCCCAATACCGGGTTAGGTCTTTTTGTTTGCTCGAGAATTTAAAAAAAACATTTAATCTTTAGGCTTATGGATGTGAGGCTTTAAATCCGGATGCTTTGGCTTGTTTGGTGGAGTAACCCGATGTCTTCTATCAGGTGTCCCGTCAGGTTTATTTGGTTTTGGACCAGGCTTAATTGCTTCAATTTTGTTCATAGTAAATTGTTTTTAAGTTGATAACATATTTTGTTTCTTACTAACAAAGAACATAAATAGACCGATTATTTCATTGCGGGAAACCGTAATAAAAAAAATGAGTTTGATAATAGTACACAATCCGTATTTATACAGAATTTGATTGGTGAGGGTGAAAAGAAAAGGCTAGACACATTATATGCGCCCAGCCCTATATGCTGGATCCCTTTGGAAACAGATTATTTAATAGTTTTTGGACATATCTTTCTTCATGATACTCAACTCTTAAAGCAATTGTGTTGGAGAAAGGCCATATTGTTTCTTAAAGGCAAAAGAAAAGTGTGACAAGTCCTCAAAACCAACTTCAAGGTAAACATCAATAGGTTTTTTCTTTTTTTCAGCTAATTGATAATAGGCTAATTCAAGTCTTTTATAGGTCAACCATTTTTGAGGAGTGGTATTGAAATGATTTTTGAAATCCCGATTGAATGTTGATAAGCTACGACCCGTTAAGTAGCCAAATTTTTCCATAGGCATATTAAACATAAAATTCCGCTCCATAAAACTAATCAAATCCACCTTACCTGGGGCATCAAAATTTGCTAAAACATTATCCACACCCTTATCTATTTCCCTCAAAATACTTATAGCTTCAGTAATTTTTAATGAAGCAATATTTTCAGGAAACTCACCTTCCAGATCAAAATACGGTATTACTGAAGCTAGACAACTTTCTAATAATGGGTGATTATTGAAACTGTATATCTTTTGTTCAACTTTATACTTTTTGTCAATATCAATTTTCTCATAGAACTTTTTTAGACGTTCAGCTGACAAATGCATTACCACCGTTTTGTGAGGCTGTCCGTTTTTAGGATAATTTATTATTGTGGCCGGAAGGTTTCTAGGAATTAAAAATATATCACCCGTCTTAAAATAGAAAGTAGTATCAGCTTGGATTATTTTTGTTTCACCTGAAATGAACCAAATCAGCATGTGGTCATCAAACATTAAATCTGATTTAAACAATTTATCATCGTAGCTGGACAGTTTAATATCTTTTGTTAAATATTTTGAAATATGTTCCATCTAAAAAAGCTATTTTCAATAGACTAATTTAATAAAAAGAGGACTTTAATCCTCCTTTTATTAAATAGATTGCCCACCATCAATTAAAAATTCCGAACCGGTAATAAACAATGCCGCATCACTTAATAAGTAAGTGATTAAATTTGCCACTTCACATGGCTTGCCAAAACGTAACAACGGAATACTATTTATCATTTGCTTCTCTATATTCTTATCCAAACCAATTTTATCCATAATTTCTGTAGCTACAGGACCCGGACTTACAGCATTTACCCTTATTTTTCTTGGAGCCAATTCCACTGCTGCTATTTTCATGACAGCATTTAACGCCGCTTTACTTGCAGCATAAACCGATGCATTAGGTGGAGAAATTGTCGCAGATGTTGAGGATAAAAATACCACAGAAGCACCATCATTCAGAAATGGAATAAACATACTTAATGTAAAAAAAGCACCTTTAAAATTAACATCCATTACTTCATCAAACATCTCTTCAGTTGTAGATTCTATAGGAGCAACCCTAGTTATTCCAGCGTTAATTAACAACATGTCTATTTTACCAAATTGTTTATGGACTGCTGATGCTAAACCATTGATGTCTATGAGATTGGATTGGTCAGCTACTATACCAATCACATCTAATTCCAAAGCCGCTTTCTCTATTGCTTCTTTTCTCCTTCCAGTTATAACTACCTCAGCACCTTTCTCTTTAAGTCCCTTCGCTGTTGCATACCCAATTCCACTATTGCCACCTGTGATAACAGCAACTTTACCATTAAAATTTTTCATTTTTCAAGATTTAAAAATTAAGCGATCGATTTAGGAAAGTTGGAATGTAACACCTGTCATTTGTTCACTTAAATCCCATAATTTCTTGGCATTTGTTTCATCTAAAGAGTAAAGCTCAACACCGCTTGTTCCAATACTATTTTCATTAGCTAATGGAGCAATATCAACATCTTCACAATAAACACCCCCTATATTACCAAGTGCCGCACTTGTAGCACACCAAACAGTTGTAGCGGCACCTTGAGGGATTGTTTTTAATCTTGCCGCCACTTCAGGTAACATATTTCCATCGGCATCCAAGAAACCCATTTTTTGGAATAATTCTAATGAAGCCTCTCTAGCTAATTCCGTTCCAGCTATTGAACCAGGGTGTAATGAATAGGCCCTTACATTAAATGCTTTGGCACGGTTGTCAAGCTCAAGGGAAAATAAATTACTGGCCGTTTTTGATTGTCCGTAAGCCTGTAAAGTTTCATACTCTCTGTCAAGGAAATTCGGGTCATCAAAATTGAAAGGAGCCATTTGGTGGCCAAGAGAAGATACGTTGATTACTCTCGCACCATTAGCCTTTTTAAGCGCTGGAAATAATCTTGCTGTTAAATGAAATTGCCCTAAATAATTAGTCGCCAATTGCGATTCAATACCCCTGCTGTCTCTACGCAATGGCACCCACATAATACCAGCATTGTTTATAAGCAAGTGCAAAGGTCTGTTTGAAGCTAAAAATTTTTCTGCAAATGAATCAATAGAAGCAGGATTCATAATGTCCATTGTTTCTAATTCTACATTTTCAATGCCGTCAAGATTTATTTTAGCCTTCTCAACATCTCTCGCGGGTACGATTACTGTGGCTCCAGCCTTTGCAAGTGTTATAGTGGTTTCAAGGCCAATGCCTGCATTTCCACCGGTCACGATTACAATTTTTCCTTTAAGGTCAATACCTTTAATCACATCGTTTGTTGTTGATGTTGCGTCAAATCCTGAACCTATTGGTTGTTGTAACGCTCCCTGATAATTACTCTGTCTCATTTTATTTTTATTTAAAAGTTATAAGACAAAATTAGATACATCACCTCCGCATGACTTTGTTGAAAATGTCAATTTACTTTGTTGACAATGTCAATTGAATAATAACAAAAGACCGCATCAGAAAACGTTCATATAAGCTCCATAATTGGTTAGGGTTTCGTGGAAAAGGAAAGGATGGATATATGACGCGCCCATCCCTCTATCCCGAATGCCATTTATGGAAAGTCAATATTTATATAAACCAAAATCCTAGCTTTTTACGGTTAGGATTTTTGTTTGAAATGCTTTGGATGCTTCAGCTACATTTCCGCCTTTACTTTGCAAGAGCACGAGCGGGACGCTCGCGCTAGCGGGGGAGGGAAGGTTTATGATAGCGCGAAGAACCGGGAGTATAATGGTAGTTGGAAATATAGAAAATGAAAGGCGCTTTTGGGGTGTCTTTTTTTGTTTACGAAAAACCGAAAACAGTTGTTTATTTATAAAGGAAATACATCAACAAAATTATTTAAGAACAGTATAGTTGAGATAAGTAAGCCTAAAGAAATCTTTTTTTATTGTGCCCTATTGTATTTTATAATTCCTGAAACCAAATTAATTACTCTTTTTCCTAATAAAATAAAGATTCAAATTGGTATATTTGACTCCCCCTAAATCTAACACCAAACTTTAAAAATGACATTGTACAACATTGTGCTAAAATTTAGCAGAATTCAATCTTTTTCAGACACATCTGAATTCGTTTTAGATCTTATTGCCAATAAACACTTCAAACTTGATTATTTTGGTAGGCTAAGTACTAATGACGTTTGTCATTCTGAAAAGGAAATGCAAAACACAACCTTGGTGAGTATCCTATTTGATATGAAATCTCAAGATTTCGTTTTAGACGAGACTCTTACTGGCCATGAACTTGGTCAAGTTATCAAAGCCATTATTACATCTTATGATAAAATTGGGGTTAAAAACACCGGAAAGGATATTACTATTTATTGCAGATAATGTTTTGCTTTATTTGTAGCTACTTTTGGTGAAGACTACAAAAATATAGCATCGGGTATTGTGGTAGTTGAGTACTACCCTACTTATTGTTGTTTTGGGTTATGTAATGGTATGAAATTATAGGGTTGATTGTATTTGTGCTTGCCGGTTAAGGGGGAAGCTGTATGATATTTGGAGGAACCGTGGGTTTAATGGTAGTTGGAGGAATATAAAAAAGCTTTAGGGCGTTTTTTTTGGGTAAAATTTAAATAGTTATATTCGTGATTGAATACATTTATGAGTTAGCAGAGAGCGGACCCAAAATTGCACATAAACAAAAACTATGAAAAGTATATTTGCTGACAAAAATATAAAACCAACAGACAAGAATTTAGAAAATGGATTGGGTGAAACATTTCATATTTGGAAAAGCTTCGAAGATTTCACAAAGAAAAATTATCCAGATGCAACCTGTGAATGGAATTTTTCTGGAGAAAAGTTTGGATGGAGTTATAGAATAAAAGACAATAAAAGAGTTTTAATTTATTTACTTCCAAGAGATAAATTCTTTAAAACCGCTTTTGTATTTGGACAAAAAGCAACGAACCAAATTATGGAAAGTGACATTTCGGAATCTATTAAAAAAGAACTAAAAGTTGCAAAAGCAAATGCTGAAGGACGAGGACTAAGAATTGAAATTAAGGATCAATCAAATTTTGAGGACATTCAAAAATTAATCAAAATTAAAATATCAAATTAAAAGGCCATCTGCTAACAGCGGTTTGCAGCAAGTGGGGTTTTAGGGCTAAATTTAATGTTGGTTTAGTATTTGTAAACTAAATCTTAAATAGATACTTTTGGGAAAACAATCCCCCACCTGAAGCAAGCTGGCGGGACGTTAGTTACTTGAATCCACCCTCCGAGATTTTTACGAGCAATTGAAAGTAATCATCGAGTTCAGTTTATCAGAAATATCTCAACAAATACTTAGGTATTGAAGATAATTTTCGGTATAAAATAAACCTCTTGTTTTTTTCTTCGAATTCAAATTTAGCACTTAAAATTCATTTTTTTTTTGTAAGTTTATGCATTCAACATATTGATATTCAACATCAAATTTATTAATTCATAGAGATGAAAAATAAGTGCAAATTGTTATCCGTTATGATTGCTTGCATTTTTTTAATGTTTTTTTTGGCATGTAGTCAGAAAAAGAGCAACAACGATTCAACACATAAACCTAACAATGATGCGAAGACCGTGGATATGGGAGAAATTTCTGCATTAACCGATCAGGATATTGCCAATGCTTATATCTATATGTTAGGAAGAGAGTTGGTTTTAAAACAGGAAAAATTGGATTTTGAAAAGGAAGGTTTTAAATGGAACCACATTGTATACCGTAGTCCCGGAGGAGTCGCATGGGCAAATCCCAATCTTGATGTAGCGTACAGCGAAGCATGGGTGGCTGTTGACGAAAACACTTGCGTACTGTTAGAGATACCCAAGATTAAAGGACGTTACTATACCTGGCACATGTTGAATGGTTGGGGCGAAACGTTGATTAACATAAATGAGCGGACGTTCCCGCAACATCCATTTGGAAAATTTGCTTTATGTCTTAAAGGAAGTAATCCTAAAATTCCAGAAGGGTGCTTACGTGTCGATATCCCTTCCAAAACTTCCCGTGTATTAGCTCGAATAGAACTTGGCGACGATGTAAGAGAAGCTGTTAGATTACAACATTTATTCAAGTTAATCCCGCAGGGAGAACCCAAAATTGAAAAGCCGGTGTCTGTAAAACTGATTGAAGACACGAATTTACCTGGGGCAGAGATGTTTAAAAATGTTTCTCAAAAAATAGAAAGCGAGCCGGATATTAATGAAAATATGGAAACGATTCAAGCCAAAGCTAAAGCAACAGAAACGTTAGTGAATTCTGGTATAAAAGGCATGACAAGAGTTGACAGCATTATTAAGAAAAAAGGAATTCCCTTACTTCATCAAACACTACATAATCTAGGAGTATCAAAAAATGGATGGACCAGACCTAAATCTGTTGGCAACTATAAGGATGATTATGCTGTGCGAACGGCGGTTAATTATGGTGGAATCTGGGCTAACAACATGGGTGAAGCAACCTATTTCATAAGTAATGGTAATGATGGTGGCACGACATATACATTAACCTTTCCTAAAGAGCAATTACCTTCAGCAAAGTCTAGCTATTTCTGGTCGGTGATTGCAGTGGATGCAATAAAATTTCAAGTGCTCCCTAATTCATTAAAACGATATTTGCTGAATAAACAATCAGGTTTAAAAAATAATCCAGATGGTTCCTTAACACTTGTATTTGGCCCTAAACCACTAACTGAATATCCAAAATCAAATTGGTTACCGACCATCGCAGGACAGAAATATAATTTGACATTTCGTTTGTATGGAGCGACCAAAGATGTGACAGACGGAAGTTATTTTCCTCCTGAGCTTCTAAAAAAAAATTAGGTCTTATTGTAAATTTCTTTAAAAAAAGTGATGTTGACAAATCCCTCAATTCTAATTCATTAATATAATAAACAAAAGCTAACAGTGGTTTCATGAAATTGGGGCTTTAAGGCTAAATTAAAAGGTATTTTATATATTTGACTTCTGTGCAACGGCAAGGGTTGGGAACTTATAAATCTCAACTTTATAAAGACACGGGACGTTACGAGTCATTAACTTGAATGCAAAATCCTGAAATATGAATGAGCAAATCAGAGTACTAAAATATATTTCCTGTCTTTGCTTTATAATTCCTGGATTTTATGGTCTTGTTCAAACTTTGGTCACTGAACCTGACTATTGGATTCGTGATTTTATAATTTTACTTATCATGAGCTCGCCACTGATAGTTAATAAGAGATTTTTTTACGTTGGTTATGGAATACTAGCAGGTATCATTTCTTTGTCTGTAGCTTTTATATTTGCTTTTAAAAGCACACCAATTCAAAACGAATCTTTCTTTCCTTATTTATTGACACTTATTTTCTTTTTATTAATTTTTTCATCGTCATTAATACTGATTTATATTGGAACTTTTTCTGCTGAAAAGAATAGGTTTAGATTGATCTAGTTAAACATCTTAACGGCTCATAACAGCGGTTTTGAGCAAGTAGCGTTTTAAGAACCAAACTAAAAACTTATTTAATATTTATACAAAAGATGCTTCAGGGCATCTTTTTGTTTTTATAACAACATAATGTAGTTGTTAAAAACGAAGCTTTCAATATTATGTTGGCGAGGTACTATCCTACTTGCCGTATTTTTGAGCTATGGAATAGTACGAAATTTTAAGGTTAATTGTATTTGTGCTTGCCGAGGGTTTGGTTTAGGAGGAAGTTTAGTGATTATAGGAAGAATTTTTACTCTGGGCATAATGGGAGTTGGAGGACTCGAAAAAAGAAATGAGAGGCGCTTTAAGCGTCTTTTTTTATTTACGGGAAAACGTAACAAGAGAATGAGTCCCAAAATACTATACAAATACGTATTTATACGTAATTTACTGATTATCAAAAATAAAAATCATTTGGTAACCACAATTATTTTATTTGTTGTATCTTTACAGGACTCAAATGATTAGAGATTCACATTTCTAATTGTTAGGTCTTTAAAGAGTGTGCAATTTATTTTGTATGCTCTTTTTAGTTTATAGTACTTCGAGCGTTGGATTGTGGTTCCGAAGGTTTATTTCTAGGTATATCGATACTAGATTTTGATTGGTTTGGGTTTGGTGGAAAAGGAAAAGGATGGACACGTATTGTGCGCCCATCCCTATATCCCGAATGCCATTAATTTGAAAACAGCACTAATAGTTCGTGACAATTTTTCATTTTTAAATCTGAAAAAATGTCATTTTTAATGGATTGGCACAGTTTTCGATTTCTATCTACTGTATCTGGGAAACCAGAGTAACGTTCATAAAATTAATGTCTAACAATTTTAAAGTAAACAGTTATGAATCTAATTAAAAGAAACGAAAGCCCAATGCTCGGCTTTCCACGTACGCTTTTTGATGATATCTTTGGCCGTGAGCTTTTCAATTGGGAAAACACCAATTTCTCATCTACAAGAACTACTTTGCCATCGGTAAACATCAAGGAAAATGTGGACAGTTACGAAGTTGAAGTAGCTGCCCCAGGGATGGACAAAAACGATTTCAACGTCACCTTAGACGGGAATCTACTAACCATTTCGTCTGTAAAGCAACAAGATGAAATATCAGAGGAATCAAACTTCACACGTAGGGAGTTTAGTTATCAATCTTTTCAACGAAGCTTTGAGTTGCCTAAAGATGTGGTCGACGATGAGCACATTACGGCACGCTACGAAAACGGCCTACTGCTTTTAACTGTTCCGAAAAAAGAGGAAGCTAAGCAGAAGCCGCCAAGAATGATTGAGATTTCTTAATCACAGGTTATTTCACAGTTAAACATAAAAGCTGTCCTTTCGGATAGCTTTTCGGATGTAAAATTTTCTCCTATGTCATCGCAATTATTTTCAGGGATGGCTGTACTGTCGATAGTTGTTTTGTTATATCTTGTTGCTACGCAAGTTAAAGCAACCCTATTTTATTGTTTATATTTTTTTGGTCGGCACTGGGTCCGCAGCCCTGACTGCCATTCACGAGCCGAATATTGTTTCGGAGCTTGGGAAAATAGTTATCATCTTAATGTGTACCATTACGTGATATTTAAAAACGAAAAAATGGAAAGTTTATATTATATATCGCTCAATATCAAAACGGTTTCGGGAATAGATTCCTATGCAACTTATAATTTAGGAGAAGATAGAGAAAAAGCTATAGCAATCTTTAATCTACTCAAGGGTTCTTCTAAATTATCTGAACATTCTGTTTTGACCATGGATTTTACTGAAATGAGAGATGGAATCCCATTTCCTATCACCATGTTGGATTGTACCTTCCAGGAAGTAGTTTATAATACTAAAGTTATAACCCGTGAAATATTTAAAAACCTTAATTTTTAACTTTTAATCATTTTTATAATGGTTACTCTTTAATTAACAGGTTTAATAATTTTTAACTTAATTAATCATCTATATTCGTTTTTTTATAATCGTTTAAAACCTTATCTTAAATTTTTAATCAACTCAGATAGTGACTTAGTTTAGTAAAAAGGAAAGGACGAGAAATTAAATAAAAAATTTGATTTAGGAAGTGCTACCGGATAAATCAATTGGTTATATCCAGATGAAATTCACAAAATCGATTGTAATGTTTTTGAAGTATTTCGATACAAGAAAGGAATTCTCTATTCTCAAGGCCACATCTACAAATCCAAAGAAAGTAATAAACTATTTTTTTGGTCGAAAAGAAGTCTTAAGCTTTACACAAAACTCACTATGGTTTCAGTTCATAATCTTTTAGCTCAAATATCTTTTCAAAACAAAGAACAGCTTTTACTTCTTTTAAGAGATATTATAGAAAAAAGCAAGACTTGATTTAAAACTTTACAGTTGATTTTCATACCTTCGTAACATTATAAGCCACAATTAAATATTTACACGCCATGAGAGAAAAACTGTTTCTTACTACCGCCCTATTCTTTTTACCAATTTATGCACCTTTAGTTGCATTTAAAGTTTTTACCATTTTAAAGAAGTTTCTCTATCGAGACATAAGTTATCTTGCAACCGGCTTATCTTTTTGGTTTATTATACTCATCATTGCATTTATTCTAACTTGTAAATATCTCAATAGATTGATTTTTCATGATTTTAAACTACTTGACTTTTTAAAATTCCTTGCTTCTTTTGGAATTTTAATTTCAAGTTTTCTGTTTATTAGAAATGGTTTTGCGAAAATGTGTGACAAAATTCCAAATATACCAAATTACCTTGTAAAGAATATTGCTTATTTTTTCAGTAGATCTCTTAAAGTAAAAGAAAAAGGTTTGATTTTAATAAAAGTCAAACCTCCTAGTTTTAAATTTCCAAATTATTTAAGCCTATAAGTAGTACTCCTACCGCTTCCTTCCTGTTCCAGAATATCTTTTAGCATAAGGTCCTTAATATCGCGCAAGGCAGTATCTGTAGAAGTCTTATTGATTTTTGCATATTTCGATACATTGAGCACACCAAAGAAATCGTCGAGAAGTAAATGAAGTATTTTTTGTTGTCTGGCATTGAGTTGTGTTTCCCTATGTGTTTCCCAAAATTTTGCACGTATTAATGTTTTAGAAACTACTTCGTCTGTTTGTGCCATAGAATGCATAAGGCAATCCAGAAACCATTCTAACCAGGCCGTTATGTCTAAGTCTCCTTTTTGGGTGTTTTCCAATATGTCGTAATACTTATTCCTTTCTGCCTGTATTTGTGCTGACATGGAATAAAATCGTTGCGGACTTTGGTCTGCTCTTGCTAATTGTAAATCGGCAATTGCGCGGGCAATACGGCCGTTACCGTCGTCGAACGGGTGTATGGTTACAAACCATAAATGTGCTATTGCTGCTTTTATAACGGGATCTATACCCTGGCCTGTTTCCATCCAGTCCAGAAACTGTTGCATTTCTGGGGGTACTTTGGTGGCCTGGGGGGCTTCAAAATGTATTATTTCTTTACCCATAGGACCCGAGGTTACCTGCATTACATCATCACGCCACGTACCTACATTGATTTTATACATGCCGCTTCTTCCGGTTGGGAATAAGGCTGCATGCCAGTCGAAAAGCCGCTCGGCTGTTAATGGTTTGGTGTAGGATTGTGTCGCATCTAAAAGCATTTCTACAATTCCCTCGACGCTGCGTTCTGCTGGTACAGCTCCGGCAATTTCAATACCCAAACGTCTGGCTATGGAGGAACGTACTTGTTCCGGGTTGAGCTGTTCTCCTTCTATCTGACTTGTTTTTACTACATCTAAGGTTAGTGCCTCTAACATGGTTTCTTCCTGAAGTTTAAAACCTAAAGCCTGCATTTGCCCAAGTATCTTTCCTTGATTGTGCCTCACCGCTCCCAATAATGGAGAGATTTTATCGGCATCCCAAGTGAAATTTGGCCAGTCTTTTCGTTGATGTATGTACATAATCACCGCTATTTTGCGGTAAATATAAGATTTTTTTACCGCACTTTTATTGCTTTGCGGTGATTATTTGATTTTATTACCGCTTTTTTGCGGTGATTATTTTAGTTTTTCGCCGCAAAGCAGACACTAAACGCTAGATTAACTAAGATTACATTTTAAAAATGACAGACTTCAAATGATAAAGCGAGATTGCGTTGCAATCACTCGATTTTTACACCTTGACCATAAAACAAAAAAGCTACAACATCAATTTGTAGCTTTTCTGAAAGATTTCACTATACCTCTAAATAGATTCATGTTTTAATTGAAATTCCTGCTTAATAATTTCAAATTTGTGGTTACCGGAGTTTTCTTGAGGGAAATTGTATGATGGCAAAAAGAAACGGGGCTACAATAATAGTTAGAGAGATAGGAGAACGCTTTAGGGCGTTTTTTTTATTTATATAGTTTATTATTCTGTATTTCAATAAGTTTCAAAATTCAATTCAATAAACCACTTTTAAAAATTTGATTGAAAAACTTTACATTATAACTACTTTAATTGCTGTTTGTCGTTTTTTTGTAAGTAAAAGACTAATCATAACTAAATTAGCTAATGCATAAACTTTCAAGTTGTGCATAAATCAATTGAAATTTTCTACATAATTAAGGCTATCACAATACTGTGGCAAACCATTTAAATTTAAACGAAATGAAAAGACTTATTTGGATCACAATTATGACATTTACAGTTTGTACTAATGTAGTCGGACAAAATATTCACCACTTATCTGTTGATATACCCAACTCTTCGACATTCTATACAATGCAAAGACAATCAAATTGGTGTTGGGCAGCTTGTAATCAAATGCTTTTAAATGCTAAAAGAATTAATGAGACACAAGAAAATCAAGTTTTAAAATTATTTGGACAAATATTAAATAATGGTGCAGGCCCAGATTATGAATTAGCAAAACAAGCACTGGGGGGAGTTTACAAAGATTATTCAGGTAACACAGTAACTATTATTCCTTATGTTTCCTATTTGGGACAACACACTGATGACCCAATAGTTATAATAAATCATCTTCAACAAGGAATTCCCATTGTCATGGCTACTCAAATGCACGGAAGGGTTTGTGTGGGAATAGACTACGACACCAATGGTACTAACTATCAAATTACCAGAATAAGACTACTGAATCCTGCTAACCCAAACGGGATAGAAACATTTACTATGCAACAATTCGTTAGCCAGGGACTTATAGGATTTATGACTTACGACATTCAATAATTAAAACTATTTATTTATGAAAAAATATTTATTTATTTCCCTTATTTTTTCTTTTGCAATGTCATTTGCCCAAAAAATGAAGCAAAACATTCTTTTTCAAGAAAAGTTTGACAACAATAATAATGGTTGGTATAATACTTCCATAGAGCAAAGCGGTTATTCTGCATATGTAAGCAATGATGGAAGGTATGTTTGTAATTTACCAATTGGTAATAGTATGGGTTGGAATTGGACTTGGGTTGGAATTCCAAAAATTTTGACACAAAACATAGATAATGAAGAAAATGTTGAATTGCAATTTGAATGGCAGGTATTGCAAAATTCAAACAATTTCCGCCTTGGTCTTATGTTCGACACGTTCAACGTTACAAACTCTTGTCCAGGAGGAGATTTTAGAGTAGTTTGGATAACTGGAGATGACCGTACTATTTATACAAAATTTGCACAAACTAAAAATTGCAATGTAGACTATTTATGGGATATTGATGGAACAGCTGTTTCAAACAAAGGTACAAATACATTTAGGTTGGTGAAAAATAAGGCTTCATGGAGCATATTCATTAACGGAACAAATGTTTTATCTTTTGATTATCAAGGGAGTTTAAATTTAGATCATCTTAATTATGGAAGAGGAATTTATGCATTTGATAATTTTAAAGTTATAAAAAACACATTTACAGTTCAACAATCAACTAATGCTACATCTCCCACTACAAATACTGATAAACCAAAAATTTGGATTTTATTAGCTGGAATTGAAAAGTACATGTATCAAAAAAAACTCGATTATACAGTTGATGATATTAAAGCTATGTATAATTTTTGGACAAGTGCAAACGGCGGAAAAATTCCTAGAAGTCAAATTATATATTTACCTGATGACTATGCTTCAACAGATAACATCTTGAGCAATGCAAATAACCTTTTTTCAAAAGCATCAGAAAACGATGTTATTATAACGTTTCTGTCTGGGCATGGAGGAGTAGGCACATTTGCTACATATAATGGCAGTATGCAGTATGAGTACTTAAATAAAATATTAATGAAATCCAAAGCAAAAAAGAAAATTTGTTTTGTTGACGCCTGCCATTCAGGTTCATTTAGTAGTAAAGAAGTGTTAACTAACAATGGAGAAACTCTTAATGAAGATGAAGCATTAAATTTATTTTATCAATCATTGAGCAAATCTGGAAATGGTGTAACTTATTTATTAGCGTGCAAAGCTGATGAAACTTCAATTGAAGATGGAAATTTACAGCACGGTTTATTCACTTATTACATTTTAAAAGGTGTTAAAGGTGCAGCGGATATTGATAGAAATCATCTGATTACAATCCAAGAATTGTATGATTATATTAAAGTAAAAATACCTTCCTATAACAATGAGCAAAATCCCATAATAAAAGGAACGTATGACCCTGATACACCAATCGCTGCCTACTAAAGTAATACACATAAGAGCCTTTCCATGAAATTAGGAATGTAAGGAAAAATTCTACCTATTCTGCAAAAGATATTCTAGGCTTCTTTTTGCTTTTTTAGCAGTATGAAATTGTTACTAATTTGGGATAAATAGCTCCCGAAAAAGGAGTATTTGGTTTTGTAGTAGTTGGCTACTACCCGTTTAATCTGTTGTTTTTCGAATTTGGATTGAAAATCGTAACATAATACTTTAATCATATGAAAGAAATTTTTCGCTTCTTGCAACAACGGCAAACACAAAAACTTTCAGAAGAACAAAAGCAATTGGTTGGATTGCCCTTGTACCCTAACCAATCACCTTCTGATTTTGCAAAGAAATTAATCGAAGCTGTCGATAATAGCGATCAATATCGTTCTCTCATTTCCCAGTTTAGAGAAAAAGGAAACGAGAAAAACATTATCACAGATATTGATAAAATTAATACTGTTATTTATTCCATCTATGACTGGCTTAACTTTAAAGCAAAACCAGTTAAAATTGACGATTTCAAAAAGTTTGTCCAGTCTCTTCCATGGGAACAAGATTTTGATATTAAAGAAGAATGGGAGATTTATGCAGATAATTTGATATTAGCTATTTACGATAAAAACATAAGCATAAATTATTGCGTAGACTTTCAGTTACTGATTAAAATTTGTTATTTATTTATACTCTATATAGAGGTCAAAAACGGGAAGTTCATTCTCAAAGACAATCTCCGCAACGAACACATCAATGCCATATTGGATCTTCCGGTATTATTACCGGCGCTTTTGCTACATTCAAGATGCTCATGCAGTTGTTCAGAAAAAGGAAAAGTGGAACTGCCAGTTCTCAATAAAGATATGGCTGTTGCGGAAGGGCACGACAAAGACCCATGCATATGTAACTGCAATGATCATTGTCAAAAACCAAGTTCTCATTGTATTAGCATCAATACGTACGTTTCCGATCTCTTCATTATTAAAGAAGAACTAGCGCGATATGAAGCTGGTGATATAGCCGATATTGAAAACATCCTTGCAGGTGAAAATAAAGTGCGCCATCACCGCAATCTGTATAAGACAGAAGATACTATCGAGACAGAAAACGAAACCATCACCTCTGAAGAAAAAGATCATCAGGTTAATGAAAAGTTTTCATTGCAGTCAGAAGTTAAAAACACAATCGATACAAAAGTAGGTGTATCTGCAGGAGTAACTGCCACCATTAAATATGGAGAAGTAGCCACTATCACTCCCCATGCTAACGTTACAGTAAATTATTCTAAGTCACAATCAGAAAATATCGCTCGTTCCTATGCAAAAGATATTACAGACAGGTCTGTTAGCAAAATACAAGAAAAGGTTCGGAAGTTGCATATCAGTAAGATAATAATCGAAGAGGAAGAAAAAAACAAACACTCCATTAATAACACGCAAACAGGTGCGAATCACCGGGCAGGCATTTATTATTGGGTTAATAAAGTAACTCACGCCCAGGTTTTCAACCATGGTAAACATCTGATGTTCGATCTCATTTTACCCGAACCGGCATCTCTATTTAAAAAATTATATCAGGACAAAATCAGTTTGGATAAAAACAAAAACGAGCCACCAAAACCATCAGTTATATTAAATAATAAACCAACAAACAAACCACTTACCCCCTTATTGATTGATCGAACTAATTACGGTGAAATTCTCAGCTACTATGGTATTTCAACATCAGAAGATATTACTCCACCTGATCCGCTTACGGCTATTCAGTTTGCTTTCAGTCAGAATTTCAGCGAACAGGATCCCGGTAAAACAGCAGGTTTTTCTTCCAATGAATTTAAGTCCCCGCAAATCCCAGAAGGCTATAAAGCCAAGAGGATGAATTATGAAGTTGACTGTTCTACAGGGCATCCAGCAGGTACAGATCCAAATGATGAATTAGCAGTAACAGTGAATATAGGCAAGTATTGCATCTTTAGAGAATATTTAAACGAACACAAAGATGGCGGCGGCCAAATAAACCAAAATTGGTGGGGTCCGCAGGGTACAGCTTTGATGGATGGTGAAGAAGGCATTTTAACTTTAGCAATAGCCGGCTTTAGTACATTAGGACTTTCATTAAGTGGCACCGTAAGTATTGTTTGCGAATTAAAACCAGAGAGCCTTGAAAAATGGCAGGCTAAAATCTATAACATCGTTATGGCCGACTACAACCGTAGACTCGACGCTTATAATGCCAGCAATAATAAAAACGATCAGCTAATTCAAATCAAAGGCCGTAATCCTTTCCTTAATCGTGAAATCGAACGCAACGAACTCAAACGCCACATCATCGCTTTGTTAATGTGCAATTATTTTAACGGTATGGGATCCATGATGGAAAAAGTGATGCCCTGTGGTTATCCCGAAATCGACTTTGCTAAACTGGAAAAAGACGCCCCTGTTATCCAGTTCTTCGAGCAGGTGTTTGAATGGAACTATATCACTTATCTCTTTTATCATAGCATGTGGGCACGTAAATGCAAATGGGCTGAGCTCATAGATGAAGATTCCGGCGATGCGCTATTCGACAAATTTTTAACGGCTGGTGCCGCGCGTGTCCAAATCCCCGTTCGGTCCGGCATGGAAGAGCTGGCCGCCTGGTTCTTAAAAACAGGACAGATCTGGGGCGCCAGTGGCATTCCTCCTGTATCAGGTGATGATGATTATGTTTCTATGATACAGGAACTGAAAGAATCCAAGCAATGTGATTATACAGATCGCCCCGGTTTAATTGTTGCCACCAACGGAATCGATGTACTTAAATTAACAGACAGCACCTTCTATTGGGATTTTGTCAATAACCAACCCAACCCGTTGGTACTGGATAATGATAAGGACAGGGAACTCCTGCTTAACTATAAAATCTACCGCATCGTTAAAGTAGAACAAACCAATCCCGGTGATAACACCAGTTGGAATATTACCATCGACCGATTATATGAAGATCCCACTGCCCAAAATCTTAAACATGCAGTAGGAGCTTTATTCGTGGGAGCACCATGGGAAATTGTTATACCAACCAAATTGGTATATTTAAGGAACACGACAGATAAATTACCGGTTTATCCGCTCACATAGGTGTACGGATTTGACCTGCCTGCGGATTTTCTATTTAGGGATAATTAAATAAAGTTTATATCAGAATATTATGGACTATACTAACGATATTGATTCAAATTATAGGAACTTACAAACGCCAGCTCCACTATATGCGCAGGTACAAAATCCGGTATCTCCCAATGCAGTGCCGGCAAGCACCCAAGCAACAACTGCAGTAAAAACGCTTTTCACCTATGATTCTACTTTTACAGATTTTGCTTATCTCCTAGCAGATGCTTATTATCCAGGATCAACCCAAGTACCGATTAAAGACCTGCAATCTTTAGTGGATGAACTCCGTAAGTATAGCACTATAGAAACATTGGTATTTTTTACACACTCCATTCCTGGTTCAATAAGGTTGGGGAATGTTTACACTACTTCCTCAAATGTTAGTACAGAATTAGTTAAGTTAAAAGTAAAAGTGACCGGCAAAATTGTATTTGAAGGCTGCTCCATTATGCAAGACCCGATCGAAACCTGCAAAATGATAAAAACTATCGTAAATACTAACACTAAAGCAATAGGCTTTTCTTATTTCTCTATCACAGAGGCTGTAATATTTGATTGTAGCAAAGTAACAAATAAGGCAGACGTCGAAAAAAAATACAAAGAGTTTGACAATAAATATTGGCTCAAAAAATTACCACCGGCTGCCGATGCTGTGGGTCAGAAATTTATAATAGGCAGACGTTGGTTTAGAGAAACCTTAGATAACACAGTTCCAGAAAAAGTTCAGCGGGGTATAATGAGTTACGAAATGTTAACCAAAGTCACAGTAAATAACTTATTACAGGCAAAGCAATTGAAAAAAAAATATGAAGATCCCGTCACAGAAGGCGCCATAATCACAGTCACTAATATTGCTGACGTCGCAAAAGGATAAAGATCTTAACTTATTCCTTCTTAAATTTTTAATAATCTTTAGGTTTATAACCAACAGTGACACATTTTTTGAGGTAAAACAATCTCATACACCTTCTGTTGGCAGCTAAATCAGAACAATTTATTTACTTTCCTCATATGATAAAATGTTGGTAATACCAGTTTATGAGCATAATACCGATTTGTAATATGTATATGATTTAGACATATTGTTTCTTATCGTACCTTTATAGTGAGCAATAATGAACTTCAACGTAAAATTGTGATTTCTAAATTACGTGATGATTCAAATGAGGTTACTCATACCTATGAATTCTTTTATGAATATTCAAAGGATATGCATATTATAGCAAAACATCTTGTTAATTTAAAAGCTGGTAGTAATATTTTAAGATGTCTAACTTATCAAACTAACACGAAAAAAATTTATACATTACGCTTAATCATTCTAACCTCTTTTTCAAAAATCACCTGAAGGGAATCTTTGAATATTTTTTTTACAATCACTCCACTACAACTTTCATTTAAGCGTGTTTTATGTAATATGTTTCCAACTTTCAAAAGTATCAATTCATCTTTCTTTTCTTTTGATTTAATAAATCCGTAATATTTGACCACGGGAAAAGGAACAGCTATTTTAGATTTAGTTTGCTGGGTTTGAACTTTTACAATAGGTTTAGGAACGGCATAAACAGTAGGAGTAGTTTTCTTTACTGTGACCGGCAGGGATGAACTTTTTCCAAGAAATGGATCATTAGATAATGGCTCTAAAGCAAAAGTGTCTTTTTTAATTTTATCCGGTATATTGTCGCTTAAAGCGAAATGATTAGACGAGCTAACCTCATTAGCATAAAAAAAACGGTCGACATATTTGTATAAAACTGCACTCCACAATCCTAAAACAACCACAACTAAAAGTATATTAATCTTTTTTTTATTATCCATAATCACTTAGTTCACGGTAATTTTAAAAGAACTGCTATTAATCCCGCTATTCCCTGCAGCATCGATAGCGTGAACTCTCCAGTAGTAGTCTCCAGCCGTAGCAAAGGATCTCTGAAAACTTGCTGTGGAGGCGTTGGATGTTTGGATTATATTTAAAAAAGTAGCGTCTGTTGCTATTTCAATAACATAAGAAATTGTCGACTGAATTGTACCTGAATCCGCAGGGACACTCCAGCTAAAATCTACGTTTTGATCCAAAGGCTGACTAGAATTATTAGCAGGCAATACATTTAAAGGTTGATTAGGTGAAACTGTATCCAGATAAAAGAATCTTGAACTATACTGCGTTTCACTTGTAGCATTGACTGCCTTTACTTTCCATTCGTATTTTGCATCCTGATTTAATATGCTACTGCTTAGTGAATATGAAGTAGCTGTAATATTGGACTGCTGAAAAACAATGGTATTTGAATTCGTAACATTAACAATCACTAACTCATAATAATCGGCAGCGGCAAGGTTATCCCAGGAAATTACAACATTTTGCGAATTGGTATACATATTGTCCGATGGACTAGCTAGTAATACTTGCTGCGTACTCAAATCTTCGGTTTGAACAACCTGAAAATGAGCTGGCAATGAATAGGATGATTGGTAACCAAAATTCTCACCTCTCACCCGCCACTGATAATGTCCTTCATTCAGCGGCAATGTTAAATTTGTATGGTCTACCAAGGAGTCATGAAGCATAATCTGATCCTCATCAAACACTTGTATACGATATTTATCAGCACCAGTCATACTGCGCCACTGAAAATCCACCACATTGCTTTCAATGAGATCTCCTTCCTTTGGTGTAACTATTGTTGCCGTTTTATCAGTTATGTCTTCCTCCAGAACATCGTCACAGGAAAAGATCGTAACTGAAAGTAGCAGTAATAAAATTTTATTGAATGTTTTCATAATTATGGAAAATCAGTTTTAAATGTAAGACATCTGCTTTATTATTCTTTTTAGCCGTATAGTACTTCATACTTACGATTCGTGACAGCTTGAACTGTTTTTCAAAATCGTAAGCCATAGCAAGTAATTGGTTGGCATTTCCTGTTACGTCCAATTGATTTGTAATTATTATATAATTTTCATCCTTAAACGTATGAATAGGTTGTAAATCATTGACAGAAATTCGAGGATATCTCTCTGAAACAAAACGAATAACCTCCTGCTGAACTACTTCCTTTGACACTCCACCTTTCCCAATAACTTTATTTATCAACTCTACATCTTTGCTTAAGGCCTCCAACTGTTTTGATTTACTATTAAAGTCATTTACCTGCTCTTTTAATTGACTGTATTGTGCGTAGGTTTGAACCAGCTGACTAAAAGATCTTTTGTATGCCGCTATACTCAGCATTAAGAACACCACGAGCAATGCTGTAAACTTCTGTTTATATGTATACTGATTAAACATCGGCAATGATTATCTTGATTTCAAACCTGGAAGTATTTTTTTTATCCTGTTTCAGACTTACAATTTCAAATTTTTTGATCCACTTGATGGTCCCGAGCTTTTCAATCCAATTATTAATTGAAGCTCCATTAGCCGATTCTCCTTTTAAGACTATCTGTTTTGCTTCGAAATTTACTTTTTTATCAGCCTTAATCTCTTTTTCTGCAACAGGCACGACATTCAATTCATTTAATCTTATAGTGTTCGGCATTTCTTTCATTAACTCATAACTAAAATACGAAAGGAATTTGGATGACATTAACCCCGATTCATTTAAAATACCAAGTTGCTTTTCTTTTTGTTTTTCCAATTCCTTGATCTGCTTATAGGCCTGAGATGAGTAGACGCTCTGCAGGTTTAATTCGGCAGTTTTAGAACCGTAATACTGGATAAGAAAAAAACTTATCAAAAGTGACAGTAAAAAAAAGCCAAGGATTGCAGCCCCAAAATAATTAAACGCTTTTTTATATACTATCTCTTCTTTATCCAATATATCTGATTCCGACTTTAAGACTTTATCAGAGTTGATAAAAAATTGAACTACCGATGCATAAAGCGGCAATTGCGAACTATCTATTATATCGTTTCCGATTTTATACTGTTTTTGAGTAATTAGATCTGATGATTTCGTGTAGCTGATCAAAACATCATCTTTAAACTCCAATGATAAATCGTAAGCCAAAATAGTATCGTTCTGAATAGACGTTTTCAATAACGCAGCTATCATAGAACCAACGTAAACATCAATTATGTGATAAGCATTCTGCTGAAAAGCTGCAACTACTTCTTCTGCGTAGCTCTTTCTACAAAAACACATAAAATTTGCAGCAGTTGTATTATAACTGGTAAAATAAATTGCAGCGTGATCAATATTTTTCAGCCAATTCGTATCGGCTTCGTTATTATAAGAAATTTGTTTATTCAAAACGCCTTTTCCGTCAAGAACCACTATTACTGGTAATTTAGAATCTGTTTTTTGTTTTAAATCAGAAAAAGATCTAAAGGACTGTCTGTTGGTAACAGCAATTTTACTTCCTGCTTTTTTTACCGTTAGGACATTATAAGACAAATCACCTTCTCCCTTGATGACACCAACAACATTAACCGTATTAAACTTCAATATTTTAGATAAAAATGAAATCATTAGTATACAATTGTAGGTTTAATAAAGATATGCAATTTAGAAGTAGATTTCCCTTTCTTTCTACTGCTAAAAAACCATTTAATTATTGGTATCCTTGAAAGTAAAGGTGTACCTGTTCCGGAATCTTCTTTTTTAAGCTCATCCAAACCTCCTAACAAAATCATTTCGTTATTCTTAACCCTTACCAATGATTCAAACTTCTGAGTAGCTTTACCAGGAGGAGCATTCTCCCCTGCTCTTCCTAAAAACGAACTTTTGTCTACAGTAATTGTAAGCGTAACATTTTCATCTGTTGATACAAATGGCTTTATACTTACCGTAAGATTGGCGTCTGTAGACTTCCATGTACCGGAATTAAGGATATCGTTCCCGATATTATTATTTATCAAACGGTTACTCTGTTCAAAATAATAGCTTGTTTCCCCTATTGCCAATTTTGCTTCATGTCCACTAATTGTGGCTATTTTAGGCGTGGATTCAATTTTTACAATAGAATTGTTTTCCAACAATTTAAGATTCATATAGAATGCTTCCGTAACTTTTCCTATCTTAAAAATCCCAAATCCGTTAAAAGCACTGATCAAATTATTTATCGATGACGAGTTAAGATTTACATCTTGAGTGGGAAACAGAACCCCTCCTGTTTGCTGCTTATTAAGCTTATCCAAACCTGCTTTCATGCCCGTTTGTACATCGTGTCCTTTGTTGTACTGAGCAATAATCACTTCAATTTGAACCATCGGAACCACTTTATCTATCTGTTTTATATACACCTTAAGCTCTTCTAAAGTGGTACGTGGCCCAGAAACAATTAGTCCGTTTAGTTCTACAAACTCTTTTATTTCTAATTTTTCAGTAAAAATTTTAGGTAATGATTGAAGCACGGATTCGATAGAACGATTCTCAAGAGCAATCATTTCAGTTACCCTAAGACTTTCCGTGGTATGCTCACCTATTAAATACATATTGTCAATCTTGCGATATGAGTACTTCTTCCCGGTAAAAACATTGTTTAATAGGTCATCGAACGTAATATTATCTGCGGAAAGCGTTGTCTTTTCATTTTCCGGTTTATTGTACATAAAGTAATTAATGTGCAGTTTTTCGGCAGCTTCCGTTAACAGATCTGCGGCATCAGCGACATTCGCCTTAACATTTAAAAAACCCGTCTTGTTTAAATCAACCTCAAAATAACCGGGCGCTCCCTGACTAGCTTTAGGCTGCTTTGATTTAGTCGATGAATTGCTGCTCGCTTGTGCAGCTACACCTTCCCTGTTTTTATCAAGGTAATAAAACCCGTTATCATCTTTAGTGGCAACCAGATCGTTTGATTTTGCCATCATTTCTATGACCTGATCAAACGGACGGTTTAAGATATAGGATGATACTTTAAGGTTCTTAACATCAGGCGACAAAACAATGTTTTTCCCTGACTTATCCGTAATGGCCTTTGCTACGGCAGGAATCGAATCGTTTTCAAGCTTTACCGACAAGAAGTCATTTTGTGAATTGTAACTCACATCGATGGCCTTAAGCATTTTCTTTTCTACGACTTTGACTTCCTTCCGCTTTCTGAAAGTCATAATATTGTTCATAAAACCGACTTCCAGATCGTATTTCTGTACCAGATGCAGGAATACATCTTTCACGGTCACATCAAAGAAATTATTGACCACCTGTTGATCCAATCCTGATTCAACGTCAATATTTAACTGATGTTCCTCGGCAATCGACGAAATAAAATCGTGCAATGTCAACCCGGAAACATTAATCTTTAAAACCTCATTTATACCTTTTTTCTGTTTAGCGATTTCGTCGAACTTTGCGCTAAGTACATTTATATCCTCCTGAGCAGCTACAATATTGGTAAATAATAATCCTATAAGAATCAGGGCAATTTTTTTAAGCATAATTACTAATTAATATGGCATATACTTCATCTAAAGAAGTTTCACCGTTGGCCAGCAAATCGAAAGCTTTGTCGGCCAGTGATTTATGATTTTTATCGTCCGAAAACGATTTTGTTACTGTATTGTTCTTGATCTGGTCTGCAATCAACTGATTTACCCGCACAACCTCATAAAGAGCCGTTCTGCCACTGTATCCTGTATGATAGCACTGGTTACAGCCAACCGCTTTATAATGTTTAGTGATTTCAAAAGGTAAAACATAACCTATTGGGAAATCTTCTTTTTTAAAAGACTCCCCTGTTTTACAGTGTTGGCATAATTTTCTAACCAATCGCTGCGCCAAAGAAAGGTTTAGGGTTTCTGCAATTAGATAAGAAGGAACCCCCATATCGATAAGCCTTGAAATAGTTCCGACTGCAGAATTAGTGTGAACGGTAGACAACACCAAATGCCCGGTTAAGGAGGCTCTAATTGCCATAAGCGCCGTTTCTGAATCACGGATTTCACCTAACATGATAATATCAGGGTCCTGTCGAAGAAACGATTTTAGTGCCGAAGCGAATGTAAGACCGATATCTTCTTTCAATTGCACCTGATTGATTCCTTTTAAGGTATACTCAATAGGATCTTCCACAGTTACAATATTTCTTTTCGTATCGTTTAACAAACGTAAAGTGGCATATAGCGTTGTTGTCTTTCCTGAACCCGTGGGACCACTTATCAAAATGATTCCGTTGGGTTTCTTTACCGCTTCGAGATATTTCCCAAGTTCTTCCGGCTGGAAACCTAAAGAACTCAAATCAATATTGGAAGCATCCTGACCTAATAGACGCATTACAATTTTTTCACCGTATAGTGTTGGCAGCACCGAAACCCTTATGTCAAAAGTTTCGTTTGTAATCCTTCCATCCTGCGGCAGTCGTTTTTCGGTAATATTAAGCTTGGCTTTGATTTTTACCTTATTGACCAACTCCAGATAGTTTTCCCTTTCAATCTTATAGCGTTCGATCAACTGGCCATCGATCCGGAAACGAATACGCGCCTGCTGTTCATAAACTTCAAAATGAATATCACTGCATTTCAGCGATTTTGCTTCGGACAATAAATCTTCAAGAAAATCGGCTTTGTCTACTGAGAAAGATTTACTGGTTTGAAATTGGCGTTCCTTACGGTAATACAACGACAATGCTTTTTCAATGGATTGTGAAGAAACACTTTTCAGTACAACATCTTTCCCTAACAACAAACTCAGTTCTTCTGCAATATCCGGATGATTTTTGGTTTCATCCGCAAAAAACTCCAAATCGCTATCCCCTACCTGTTTGGGAACTACACGGTAATGGTTCGCCAAATCGTTGGATATGACGTGCTGAATATCAGGCAGAATATGTATTTCAGTCATTATACCAGTGTCAGTTTTGTAAAGTTAAACAGCAGATCGGAGGCAATTATCATAAGCAACAACAGCGAAGAAAACCCTGCCAAGGGAACCGTTTCCTGAGTTGATTTTTTTTTAATAAAAACAGTTTGCATCACAATGGCAAAAACCATTGATGCGATAAAATAAATGGCATACTCCCGCAACATAAAAAAAGGAGTAATCGCCAGATAGAACAGTACATCCCCCAACCCGAAATAATGTTCAAACGGGTTAAGGAACTTTTTGGCTTTGATGTTCATGTAAAGCACCAGAAATACAAAAATGAGGCAAAAGAAAACGATATTGAAAGCAACCGTTTTATAATTTATCACCGCTTTAGCCTGAAACAGTGTCAGCCCAAAAATCAATAGCGGAAGCAGTACATGGATTCTCCTGTACTTCCAGTCCTGCCATACCATGAGCAGTAAACACAACACCAAGCCTGCGATTACAAACATTTATTCCTTGGTTACTTCGGTTAGGAGTTTTTTGCTGTCTATTTCCCAAGTATTGAAAGCACCGTCACCGTCCAAATCGGAAACGGAAGTTGCTCTTGCCAGAAACGAGTCGTTGGAGGCTTCCACGATTTCGATTTTATACACCGCCTGTCCGCCTTCTTCTACGGTAGCTTCCTGTTCGAAACCTAATTCTTCGAGATTGGAAGAGTATTTGGAATAGCGGTAAAAATGGCTTTTCTCCAAACCGTATACCTGATTAAGCATGGCCTGTGCTTCTATGGCTTTAGCCTGCCCTATAACAGATGTTTGGTTAGGTAACACCATTAAAAGCAAAATCCCGATGATACACAATACAATAAGGATTTCGGTTAAGGAATATGCTTTTACTGAGGCTCTTTTAATTTTTTGTAACTGCCTATTTAGTAGCTTTTTCATGTTAAAAAAATTTGGCGCAAAGAACCAATTTTTTTTTGAAATTGACTAACTATTTCAAGAGGAAAATTGTGACTAAAAAAATTTTAACATTATCACTTACAAATCGATTTGTAGGATTGTTTTATTTTCTTTTTGGACGGAAAACTATTCTCTCATTATACCTAAAGAATATAGTTCAAATCACCTAAATGAGTTGACAAAAAAGCTATGTCACAAAACTGGGTCAAAATTTCTGTGACACCTGTTTTGTGATACAGATTTCATCACGAAATAGATATCACAAAATATGGGTACATGATATTTGGTGATGATAATTTGTCATTATAACTACCTCATTACGAGTTGACAGTCTTGTTCTGAAAAAATGAAGAATCTTCTTGTAGTGGCTTTGTATTGTGTTGACATGGCGATTAGTTTAAAAAACAAAACTACAACTTTTTACGGTTGTAGTTTTTTCTTTGTCACTTTGTAGGTACGGATTGCAAATCCGCGCTATCGGGTGTTTTTGATTGTTTGTTTTGTGGGCACGGATTGCAAATCCGTGCTATCAGGGGATCGCAGTTTTTTGTTTGTTATACCTCAAAGTCAGGAGACTTTGCGGAGCGCGGCACGGATTGCAAATCCGCGCTATCGAGGTTTACCTGCTGATTTTTTTAAATTTAGTTGTTTTTTATCATAGAATACGCTACCTGGTTTTTTAGTGTAGTTGTCTATACTCCTGTTTAAAAAAAGCATCAATATCTTCATTTTTATTCAATATGACTTTAGTCTTCATTTTTTTAAAATGGTTTATTACTTGTGATGGATTTTGATTGTTATATAAACTAAAAACGTAACATTTATTTTTCTTAATAGAATATAAATAACTAAATGGCGGTGTTATATGAATAAAGATGTTCGAATTACTTTGAATTAAATAATTGATTACAGAATCATATTTTTTCTTATTATTTTTATAATAATTATTAAGCTCATTCTTTGAAGACAAATAAATTAACAAATTGTTTTGGTAATAAGTTATAAAACAATTTGGGTAACCTAAATTTTCATGTCCAGAAAATTGTTTTATTTCTTCAAAAAAAGAACTATAACAAATGTTTTTAAAAACATCTTTAACAGTTGAACTGTTGTCATATTGAATTTTAATTATTAATTCATTTGCTCTTACCGTTTCTTTTTTTAGACATTTTAATGTAACATTCTGTATTCTATTTTTATAAAACAAATCTCCAAATAAATCAATTCGCTTCTTAGAAATTCTAGGATAGATTGTATCTAATAACTTCCCACCTCTTTCAGTAATTACATACTTAAATCTTTCTTCAAAATCGTCATTTTGATTTTGAATCAAAAATATCGAAATAAAAAGGAATAATATCTTCTTCATGTTTTTTTACTTAATATTCGCTCCAAACAAAACAACTTGATCACCTTGTTTATTAAAAGCTTTGCCTCCACTAATTTTGCCAACATTAAATCCTGCATAATCTGAATAAATAAACCCTGATATTTTACCACTAGTATCAAAAAGGTACCCATGGAATATTGTTGAATGCCCTGATACGCGTGCGCCAATTTTCAAGTTATTGGTTACATTTGTAGGATTGTCATCAATCCAATATTGCAAAGATGCTCCTTCCCTTAGTGCGCCACTCAATATCTGTCCATGACTTACCAATGATGCGAATCCATTCCTTTTTAAAGCTGCACCCACTCCATAACCGATCAAATTATCTCTAGAGTTTTTAGCCATCATGTCGTAAGCTGAATTAGAAATGTAATAGTCTAATGCCCCTGGTCTAGCATCTAACGGTTTTCCACCAAGTGCAGTATCGATTCTTTTCATAGTAGTTGCAGTGCACATACCATAACAATTTAAAATATCATCTGCTTTGTCAAAGGAAGTTTTTGCTGCTTCAACAGAAAAATAGCCTGTAGTTCTTGTTGAATTTGGATCATATGGTAGTGATGTTACAAAATCAGAAACTTTCTCTCCATTACTAGAAGTTGATAAATCATAAAAACTATATTTGTTAGTAGCACTATTATAATTTATGCCTTTATTACCTAAATCATAGTATTGTTGTTCTGAATGAGTATCACCATCATATGCTTTAACAACATCATATTTTGCAATTTTATTAGAAAATAATAAATTATACAATCCCTGTTCTTTTGCATCTTGAGGCGTCAAAGGTCCCATTTCGCCTTTATGGTCTTGTACATCAGATGTGTTGACATATTCTAGGCCTTCGAGTTCAATTCCGTCTAAAACCCTATTTTCACTAAAAGCATATGGAGAATTATGAGGATACTTCGGAGCCAACGGATCAACCGCAAAAAACCTTCCCACCCTAGGGTCATGCATCCTAAAGGTATAATTCAACGAATTCCCTTCACCTTTCAGCTCATCATCTTCCTCCTGCCCCTGGAAACCATACCTATAATCGTTTGCCGGATCATACCCAAAGCGCCCTGGCACCAAGCTTCCGAAAGGATAGTAGTCATTGTATGCAACAACATCAGGTAAGAAGGAGTAATTTCCGCTGCCCAAGTCTGCATATAGTTTACGGTCTGTAATCACGGACAGAACGTTTCCTAAATGGTTGGATAGCTCATATTGCTTATCTCCCACAAAACGATAAACCATTTTAGGGTCACCAATTCCAGCAAATGTTCCTTGACCTTGGTCTTGGCCTTCACAAGGGTTACCAATGCCGTCACCATCTTCATCTTCCTGAAGTGGGTTGGGATTCAACTTACAGTTGTCACAAGCATCACCTACACCGTCATTATCCGTATCAGGCTGATAATAATAATCGATTTCTCCTGTAGAAGCATAATGCGGGATTCTTGGATTGTAAGTAGAAATACAGTTATCACAAAGATCACCTACTCCGTCACCATCCGTATCTGTTTGTAGCGGGTCAAATTTATCCGGACAAACGTCACAAACATCACCAACACCGTCACCTCTAAGTTGACCATTAATCACTTGTCCTTGACCGGCCGCGATTTCTGTTGTGTCCTTCTGATCCGGGTTAAATGTAGAAACACAGTTATCAGAGGTATTAGGGATACCATCAGAATCTGAATCCAAAAGACTTGGCCCACAGAAAGTGCTGTTTGTATCCACATGCCCGGCTGCGCCGTCTATAGGCGTTGTCATTACAATAGAAGCAACATGAATTTCAGGATCATCCGTATTAGATGAAACAGATCGGAATGTATTACCGGTAGGATTGTCAAAACTAAATTCATGTTTGATTTTATCGACTGTATATGTGAAATCACACATATCCATTTTCACACCGCTATATTCCCCATAGGTGTCATGTGCATAGTAGACTGTTGTTCCTCCTAAATTGTTAGGAATTACTGGATTACCCCCATCATAATGTGTATCACCATCTACATGAGTTTCCATTGGCAATTGTTTCAATGGATATACGTTTCCATTTAAATTAAGTACGACCTTATATCTTGAAGTAGGGTTAGAGTCAGCTTTATTTGGATCATAACTTATATCTACCTTCAAATCCCATTCATTTTCAGGTATTCTTATGCTAGGATTTGAATCGTCTCCAATCGGAGGAAGTGACGGCATTACATATTGTGTTTGATATATATAATTAGTGAATCTATTCCCTAAATAATAAAATCGTCTGTAATTAATTAGAGTAATAACCGGCTGTTTTTCACCTGCATCATTTTTGGCCACTTTTACCGTAACAGAACTTCTGTAATATTCTCTTCCATTAGGGGAATTCATGTGTCCATGTAAAATAGTTACTAAATTATGTTCATTTACTGCTAAACCATTAATCCTGAAATGGGTATCAATTTTTATATTCTCTGTACGTCCAAAAGAATTATCATGAAAATTAATCCGTCCTTCAGTAGGAGACATCCATGTCGTATGGTCATCAGTATTATCAAAAACCAATCCTGATATTACCGGTTCAGATGTTTGTGGAGTTTCTTCCGGAATTGTTCTTGCAGTTGCAACACTAGCCTGTATGTTGGCTATAGCTTGCTTTGCACCACTTTGATCCGATAATTCCGTACGTTGTTTTTCTATACCCAAACGGCTGCTACCATAAATATTCTGCTCTACAAGATAATATCTCGGAGCTTCAACCCCTTCCTGAACCATCTCATAGGTACTCAAAACATTTCCTTGAGCATCACGCTGATAATATGTCGTCGTGCTAATGGTGCCAGTGGTTACTTTTTTGGCAATCCTGTTCCCCAGTCCATCATAATCGAAACTTATGACGGTGCCATCGTTTTTGGTTACGGAGCTCACTTTACCATCTACACGCCAGTCAATTGCTAAGCCTTCAGATTTGTCTTCAATCAATTGTCCGACTTTGTCATAAATATAATTGTGCGTCGCCTCATCGTCAACGTCATAAGAACTCAATTGACCAATATTCTTTTTGATGTCGATTGAGGAATTAGGGAATAAGTCATTAGCAGCATCAAAAACTTTTGTCAATTGGTTTTTACCTGTTTTGTATTTATAGGTAAAATCATCCATTAACTGACCGGAAGTAGTCCAGTTTTTTAAAGTTTTCAAATTACCGTTTCTGTCATATGAATAAGTACTAGCATAGGAATTCACTCCTGCATAACTGCTTCCGCTTGGTGTAATTGAAGAAGAAGACATCGCCTTTATTCTGTTTAGCTGGTCATATTCATAATGGTTAAATTGTGACGGCAATACATTCTGGTTTAAATCCATAATGGACGTAACCATCTCCTTGATATTACCATTATAGAGATCATGGTTGTTTTCATAATGCAATCCGGCACTGAATGGACGGAATGTATTGTTATCATGTCTTGATTTGTAATCTCCTGTATAATAGTTAAGAGCGAAACCGAAAGCATCTTTTGCCACAATTAGACCATCCTTCCCAACATCATTTGTTGTAGACAGATTCTCTGAGTTAACCGATTTTAGCCATCCCTGAAGGGTATAAACGTAGTCAAGTCCCTGGACTTTCTGATCACCGATTTCGGTACGGGCTAAAGGACCATGCTCATAATACAGGTAGTTCGCTTCTTTTTCCCAAACGATATCGTCTTTACTCGTATATACCTCAGTAATTCTGTTATCGGCATCATATTTGTACTTATGAATAAACTGATCCTGGCTATTTGGTTGATAAGCCACTTTATTCACATTTCCGCTAATTAGGTCATAATCGTAAATGATTTTTTTCTTGTCTTGACCTAAATGTTGCAGATCACTATTATTATTGTGATAAACAAGTTCTTTAACGTTACCATGTACATCATAATCATACAAAATAGCATTCTTGTAGCCATCATAGGCAGCTATTTCTCCCAATTCACCCGTCAAGTTATCGTAGTACAATACTGCAGTTACCCTTTTGTGGCATTGATCGGCAGAATAGGATTCAAACCAACTTTCAGTATTGGTAACAGGCTCGTCATATACGGTATGTGTTACTTCACTCTTGTTGTATGTGCTTGAAAATTCATTCACAGGATCAGGACTTCCGGTAGATATTAATCTTCCTTTATCATTGATTTCGTATGGATACCCGCCAGCTCTGCCCATTGGAGGGGTAGTCACTTGACCAGCTTCAATGATTCTTCCTAAGCCGTCATAACTAGTATAACTGAAAGACATGGATCCTCCCCAGGCCGTTGCTTCCAATTGCTTTTCGTTTTGAGAAGCAATAATTCTTCCTTTGTCATCATACGCGAATTTTGTTATTCCGCCATCAGGGGTACGCTGCCAAACCAATTGATTCAACGAGTTATAATGGTAGCTGGTTTCCAAAGAGTGATCCGGAAGTACAGGCTCATTATTTACGACGGTTAAATTACTCTCCGGCGCATTTTTTCTTATGTCATTAATTGCGGTGTTAGACGATGAAGTAAGCGCCAAACGAGAAACACCTTGTGGCGGAACCGTCTGAACCAGATTACCTGCCTGATCATAGTAGTATAAGGTATACTGATACTCTTTATCAGCGGTGGTCTTAGTAAAGATTTCACTCAAACCTGCTAATGCTTTTTCCAGATACTCTTTTATAAACTCCTGCCTTTTATTGGCAAAATAATTCTCTTTCAGCTCCTCTCTATAGGTATTTTGGACAGACTCCACAAATATTTCACAAGGAGTTTTGATTCCTATAACCTCAAGGCTAAAATTAGGTATTAGCGGAGCAGGAGGACAGATTTGATTTCTGGCTACAAACTGTTCTACAAATTGACTCCATGTTAATTCTGCTGCTGTATTCGTAGCATAATTTACATACTCATCAATAATTTCCCTAGTACCGTTATACCCATAGTTTAATTTAGTTGCACCAAACTCACTGATTGTAATAAAAAGCGGGTCGTTTGAACTTGTGATTCCCAGCTGGTTTAAATAGTACAGATAATTGCTGCTGATATAGCCAAAGTTAGCTTCGCAGAAATATTTTCCACTAGAAGTTAAATAGTCAGGCAACTCGTAACCATTCGAAACGATTGTTGACATTCCTTCAATAAATTCATTCCATTTCGGACTACAGGCTACCGGAGCCACCTGAGGAGGGATACATGTGACACAAGGAACTGCAACTTCCTTTAAACAATCTTCCAAATTCAAACATTCAATGGTTCCGCTCGCACGATAAGTTTGCCCATCTACAGATATTGAGACAGTGAAAGAAGACATGTCATTTGTGAAAGCAAGATCACTGATGCTTTCCACCACTGCTAATTTAAAGTTTGGTATGTTTAGTTTTACCTGACAATTTGAGTTAGTTGCTAATGTAAAAACTATTTGCGACCATTCGTTGTTACTAGTTGCATAAAAATTATTAACGCTGGCTGGCCCATCTGTAGGTTCTAAGATTATATACTGATCCAGACCAGACATACCTGTCGGGATGTAACCGTTGGCAATGCTATTAGTTGATGATCCGTTATATTCACTAAGTACTGCATTTAGCACCGTTCCTAATGCCTCCTCGGCCTCAGATTTCTGTGTACACTTGACTCCATCTAAACACCCTATTTGTCCGTAAACTATTTCAATTCCTGCTGGTACATTTACAGCGGTAGCTCTGCTTGAACCTGGAAAATAGGAATATGAATCGTAGTGGGCAAACATACTAAATGTATAATTACCATCTACATCTCCATGCAGTAATTGAAAATTAGAAAAATGAGTGACTGCATTATACAATCCTTCAAGGCGGTCTCTTTCGGAATCATTTACATCATCAACGATATCGAGTCTAAATTTACATTTTGATCCAAAATACATACCTTCTGTAAAATGCCCTGTTAAAACTGGCGGGATCAAAGTAAAGTGTTGAATACCATCATCCAAATTTTGATAATATTGACTCAAGGAGATTAGTTCCTGAGGATTGTAACTGTCAGGAATCTCTCCATTATTATCAATTTGTTTAAACCAAAGATGGTTGATTAAAGCAGTGAAGTTGGCATTCGCAGCATCCTCTAAAGGAACTTTTTCGGTACAGATGCAATCGAAATCCAACTCTGTTACTTTTCCCTTTAACGTATGAATTTTATTATCTAAACCTAAATAATTGACAGTAATCAAATGATGACCAGAAATGACAGTGCCATGATCAATATCTTCTTGAATGTTAATTCCGGTTATTCTATAAAAACTAATTGTATGCAACTGAACTGGATTATCAAGTTCGTTTGCTATTTCATAAATTCTGAACGGAATACTCGAGTCTATAGTAAACTCGCCTGAATTGTAGGACCATTTAGCTGTTAACGCCTGATCATTCAATATTTCAGGAATAATACTGTTATTGTAGGCTAATGCATTATTCGCTGCGTTTAGATTAATGTTGGTTGCAAAAAGGTTACCTCCGCTTGAAGGATTATTACCTTTAAGTTTGTTCATCGTACGAACCAAAGCTTTTTCGAATCGTGTACGTCTGTAACAACCCGCTCCGGTTTCTGTTTCAGAGTTTCCACTTATCGAATTTACATCTTCAATCCCACAATCTCCAAGATTAATAATAGTTTCCCCTTCAACCACTACTTCCTCTAAAATCGGCTCAGCGCCACCGGAAGGGTTGTTTGCTGTACAGTCAGAACTTGTACCCGTTAATATTCGTTTTACGACTGCTACAATTTGGAACTTATGAGTACGTCTATCCGGATTGTAAGATCCAGGCACATAATAAATATTCTTAAAATCGACAACCGTAAAAGCCGTGAAGTAATCGCTCCATGAAGGAGCAGATACTACAGTGCCACAAGGGTTAACATATGGGTTTTCTGTAATGAATTTTAAACTGATTGGTTGTGAAACAGGCGTCCCATTTGTGTCATTAAAGATGATATTCAGATTCTCACCATCAGTTGTACCATTTATGCTTGTTTGAACAGGATTCTGAATGTCGTAGTCATCAGGATTAATTGTTGCTGTAAACAAATCTCTAGTTAAATAAGGCATGCTATAAGTAGGGAAATCCGTCAACAGCAATCCATGGTCTTGGATTTCAGGCTTAACTAAACCATCCAAAAAGCTTTCCATATCAAATGCTAAAGGACATTTGCCGGTTTCCATAATTAAGGCATTATCAGTATCTGTCTCGGCTGCATGTATAGCATCAGCATCAGTAGTTCCAGAATTATAACCGTAATCTGCCGAAATAAAACGCTTTTCCTTTCCTTGATATAAATGAGAAGTGATTGTCGAACAAGCTCGCGTAGTACCAACAGGTGCCCCTGCAGGAATTTGTGCATAAATATCGAAAGCTCCATTAATCTTTGAGAGTAAGGTTCCGTAATTATTAGCAGATGTTAAATTATATTTTCTAAATAACGTCACAAAAGTATCAGTGTTCTCTGAATCTCCTATACAATCGTTATACCCTCCATTCTTTAAAGCGTATATATGAGCAAAAACAGTACGGGTTTTTTGTTTTAATCCAATATAACTGTTTTTGAAGTTTTGCCAGATGCGTTCTTTTAGATTGTTATTCTCAAGCGTGTTTGGCAAAGTGTTGATGAAACTAAGAAGGGCTTGGTTATCAAGCTGAACGTTGCTTTCGTACGTTGACACCGGTGCTATGCCATTACCAAACGCCGCGGTATAGTAAGCTGATTGAAGCATGTTAAGTGATATCTCTACATTGCTTGAATTTGTAAATATCACTCCATCAAAATTAGCTTCCAAAGCTTCTGTCATTAATGATTTACGAAGATCGAAGTTATTGTTGTTACTTTCTTCAATAATTGAAGAGCCTCCTGCTTCATAAAAAGGATCATTTGCTGCAAAATTGATCAGTTTATAAATTGTTCCTTCGCTATCAAAAATATCTGCATTAAACTCTTGGCTATTCTGGTCAAATCCAATAATAGCTCGTAAATTTTCATCAAAATTGTCGCTATTATCACCTACCGAATTTGTTTTTTCACACCAAGCTTTATTATATTCATAGTACTTATATTCCGGGTGGTATTGAATCAATGATTTTGCCCAACTTGGTCTCCATAACCTTATGAAATCGGATACGTTACGTAAAAGGGTTGGGTCCACCAATCGGTAATCTGGGTCAACAGGGTCTATACCCCCATTATCAGGATTTTCAAGGGCTGTAATCTGGCTCGTTGTAAGTTCTACCAATGGAGGATTGTAATTATTGTCTCCTAATCTTTCTACCCTAATTTTGGAAAGCACCCCGTCTGGTTCCTTGTAACTACCGTCAAAAGGTTTCCTCCAGTTATAATTTGATATATTTTCAGTAGTAGATGGTGTTGAACCTTCCGCTGGATAAGTAATTGTTACATAACCTCCATTCCATAAATTATTATTCACATTGAACAAACTCAAAGGATCAATCACTTGCGAAGCCGAATTGTTTTCACTTGATGTTGCATTATCATTAGTCCCAGAGTCATCAAGTTCTAATCCGGTTACCGAACCATATTGTCCATGCGGACTGACATCGGCCAACATTTGTTCCTCATTAATACCGCATACATTACTCGGTTGCACACATAATTCCCTGCAACTTTGTAACAAACCATCGAATTCCAAAGCGAATCGGCCTGCATAATTGTTAATTACGGATTGATTAAGAACTGAATCCGGTGTTGTGTCGACATAGATGGTGCCATTGTAGCTAAAAGTTCCATCAAGGAAAGTACTTCCCAGATTTTTGATAATGTGCTTGCGTTTTGCTAAAGCAATTTTATCTAAACGGACTTGGTTGTTTAAATCTCCAAGTGTATGATTTAAATTGTCATTTGGAAATCCGGTTTTGAATTGGGTACACTCCTCAGGAGTCAAATAGCTGCAAATCAAAGATTGCTCACACTCCCTACATGTCACTTTACAGTCATTTATATCAATATTTACCTGAAAATCAGCTAAATTAGGATAACACGGATTAGAAGGATTTTTTATCTCTGCTATGTAAGCATCCGCATATTCGTTTAAAGCAGCCTGATTCACACGTAAATCTTTGCTTAAAGTATAAGTCCCCACTTTAAGGCTATTTGATGAATCATTAGTAAATATTTTACTGAAATGATAGTTTGATGGAGCCAGAGAGGTAAGAGAAACTGTTCCTAAAGTGGCGTCAAGTTCCAAATCAGGGTCACTATCTAAATTTTGTGGAACCAATAGTTCTTCGCCGCAATCATTTTTAAGACTGATTGACCAATCATATACAAACGGATAATATTTTCCATTTAAACAGATATTATTAAAGGTGTTGGGCACATGATCCAAACTATAATTAAGAGTGATGGGCCCTTCTTTGATCATTCCTATCTGCTTACTGAGCCTAATTCCGTCCTTGTATATTCCATTATTCCCTGAAGCATACTGGTCGTTATTAGACAATAGATTTACTGTTAAAGGTAGATCTGGATTGGTTTCCTCTTCTAAAGGGACAAGACTTCCCTGTTTATCCCCCGCTAAAGCGGTGGCTATAGTTCTTCCTTGCGGATCCAAATAACTGACGCTAGCCTGCTTGTTAGGGTCTACAACTATATTTTTCTTATAACGGCTAAAATCTCCGACTTTATATCCAAAAAGTCTGTTTAATTCTTCCTGTGCCGGGTCAAGATAAAAATAATTCATTTCCTTGCCGGTTCCGATTTGATGTTTATCACCGACACCACCTTTTCTTCTAATTCTTCCTGTGTTATCCGGTGTATATTCTATTTGTGAAAAAGGATAATTGTCTGCGTTAGGAACAAAATCCTGATAATTATTTACTATACTGTTTTGTTCAGAGTAATATTTGCTTGCTCCACTGGCATCTGTCATTTCACCTGCTCCATTTGGAGTACAGGTAGCCTCTGTCTGAAGGTCCCAGTCAAAATCATTATGCGTATATACTGCATTGTTACTGTTTTTATTAAGATCACTATAGTATCGAATTCCGGAAGCATCAACTGGTGTCGGTAACACTTCAACGGCCGCCCTTCCTTGATTGTCATAGATTACTTCACCAACAACAGCCTTATTATTGGAATTTATTTTGGTTACTGTCTGGCGATTTCGCAGTGTCCCGTCAAAATAACTTACAACTTCTTTTTTCTTTCCTTCTTCAGCAAAAGAAGATTGATACTGCCAGTTTTTCTTACCTAACTCATGAGCTTCATCAATTACAATATGCGGCCAATGACTAATATTAGTAAAACTATTTGAAAGGCCTGATGACCAAGCTCCATAGTAATTCTTTGTATGATCATCCAGAAATCTTCCCACAGCTCTTATTCTGTAAACCAAAAATCCTTTTGAAAAAATAAGTGGAATACGGTAGTACTCATTCTTAGTTTGAATTCTAGTACTGTTTAATTTAAAGTCTTGTTCTGTTAATGCAATTTCATTTGCTGTTAACTGATTATTATTTTCTCCGTAATTATCAATCCACGTCCATTCAAGTTCATATTCTACAGCAGGGGCATTTAAATCCCTAGTCCAACGGATTTCGATTTCTTCAGCACCTGCAGCTACACTGGTAACAGGTACTTGAGTAGTCCCGTTGTAATAAATAAACTGAAAACTTACAGGTGTTACAACTGTGTTTCGAAGGTTGAAATAACGGTCTGTTTTAAAACGCAATTCTAAAAATGCAACGGAATTGCTTACCAATGCTATAGGAGCTTCTGAACTATTCAAATAACTGATAGAAGTTACTTCAACCTGAGCTTTATGAATCCCCGACAGTTTGTATGTAGCAAAATCATTTAATTGCGCATTTTGAGTAACATTGTCGTGCTTTATTTTTAAAGAAACTGTCTGAGGCGTCAAAGCCACATTTGAAGTATTGAAAGGTGTGATCTTTAAGTTAACAAGACAATAATAGATATTACTGTAAGACGACTGATTTGTTATATCATCTTTAAAGCCAAAATTAATATAGACAGCAGGGTTTACTGATGTAAAAACATTTTGCTGACTTAAGTCATTAAACTTAGGATCAGTTATATTCAACGTCGGTAAAGGATTTGTATGGAGCTGCGTTCCAATCTTTATATCTCCCTGATAATCCACTTCTTGGCCAAAGCTCAAGAAAGAAAACAACATAAGTACTAATGCGAATAGGCGATTGTTGCTATGCATATATCTGTATTTTATTATTTTATATTATTATAAACAACCCTGTTGTCTAAAATTTCATAATTCTTTAAACGCGGCGACACTACAGCTCCTTTTTTCTTATTCGAAAGCGAGACATAGTTATTCAGATTCAAAAGAGCCGGGTTAATTGGACCTCTTTGATAATCGGAATAAACAATTTCCAATCTTGGGTAATGGTTGTCCGTTTTTCTAAAATTCTTTGAAAAATTAATTGCGGTGTTGTAGTAAAAAATTTGTTTTTGAATGAAAAACGATTTAGAAATATTCAAAACAATTTTTGAATAAGGTAAACCCGACAATTCTTTAGCAACTAAAACAATTTCCCAAAAAGTTTTACGATCTTTAAAAGAAACTATCTTACAAAATGGAGTGATTTGGCCAATATTAAATTCACCTTGGTAATTTTCTACCGGATTAGAAAGTATCACCATTTTTTCAGAATGACTGACTTTCAGATTTGCCTGCTTCAAATTAAGCATCTCGGTATCATTGATTTTCAAGTATACCTCGTTGGCCTTATTTTTACAAAAAACCCCTTTATACTCTTCCTCGACTTTTTTGGAGTTAGGATCCCTGAAAAGTCTATAAACAGTTTTAAAATGTAGGTTTTTGGGCGTAGTAAACTGCGTATTGACTTTTTTCAACACCTCTTCTACGGTTTGACAATAGGCAAAAGGACCTACAAATAAAATGATTAGTAAGATAATTTTCTTGGTTGACATATTTAATCAGTAATAGGGGTAATAACATTTCCTGAACGGGTTTCCTGAATAGTCTTGATTCCCTTTGCAGTTTCTTTTTTTACACGAACCAAGCCACCTTCATTATCATATTCATAAAAAGTTGAATAATTGTTCTCATCCAGTTCCGACATTAGTTTAAAGGTCTCAGAATCGTACACAAATGATTTCATGCTTCCCTTAAGCGGATGAACTCTAATATCATCAAAATAAACCGGGGAACCTTCGTTCTCGTTTTCCAATACAAACCCCATAGAAATGGTTGCTGCAGGAATTTTGAATTTAGATGCAATTCGTTGCCAGCCATCGATAATGTCTCCAGACGGTGATAATGTGAGGGTGGAAATGATTTGTCCCTGGTTTCCTTCTTCAATATCATCTGTGTTATAGAAAACTAGTTTAATTTTTGCGTTCATATAGGTTTGCAACTGAATGTTCGAGTCTTCTTTCACCCAGGCGCTCAACATAAATTCTTCATCAGGTTTAGGTTGGAAAGAATAACAGTCATCACAAGGATCCTTTGGTGTAACATCTCCGCAACCTAAATCAGCTCTAGCAATATTATCCGACAAGAAGGTTAAATCGTTGCCCATTATATCAAAATTTGACAGTCCTATGAAATCTTCTGATCCGAAATCCGGAATAACCGAACTGGCGGTTGGGAATACGTCATTTTGAAGATCCATCAGGTATTTTAAAGATAGCTTTAAAGCTGATGTTACTCGTCCTGTTGTAGACGAACTGGTCAGGCCAGCAACATAGTTCGGATCATCTCTTCTTTGCAACTGACTATTTGTAGTCTCTTCATTATAAACATAAAAACCGTCATCAATTCCCACCACGAATAAATGAGGTTTATCAGTACCCAATTCATATGGAGGATTGCTATGACCATAATTGTTAAATCCGTCCATAGTCGTTTTTAAGCCTGTCAAATTTGCAGTTTGGGCCCCATCGGTAATCATAATTACCAAATTTGGTTTTATAAGTGTATTTAAAGCTACATCAAGGCCACTTTTCCAATAGTCGGATGCTTCACTGATTCCAAGTTGTCCATATCGATTTCCGTAGCTGTCGATCCATGCATTAAATTGTCCAATTGTTGCATTTGTAATTTTGAGGTTCAAAATATTACCATAGATTGAAAATGGAGCATTTGGATAATTAGGCCTTACATTGGTATCCCTATCAGACATTCCGATTAAAGAGATATGCATGTTGCCTTGCGTTTCATTATTAACTATCAATTGTTGTGCGATAAAGTTTTTTAATTGCCTCTTAATTTTTATCTTTTCATTTTTATCTAATGATCCCGACTCATCAAGTACAATAGCAACATGAGTCATACATACTACTTCCGGACAAAAATTTATGTGTTTGATTTTAATTTGATCCACAGAAAATTGCCCTTTTTGATAGTTGTTGACAACTATCTGTTGTTCGGTATTTTCATATGCGCTGAGGGCGAAAGCAAAATTTGATGCCGAAAAATTTCGCACAGCATAAGAATTCAAACCTTCTATTATAATATCAGCTTGATGACCAGGAGAAAACGAAAATTTTATCCCAGTTAATTCCTGGCTGGAATTATATGTTGAAGTGAAATTATAAATACGGGGATCGGTGTCAGTAATATATGGAGCTAAAGCAATTAATGCCGAAGAATTAGTTCCGTTAAGAGAGGCATCGGAAATGGGATGCAAAGGATTTGTTTTCTTCTTTATCAAATACTTAACCAGATTAGCTAACAAACCTCTGACAGCTACTGATTTAGGATTGTTAACTGTGCAGGAAGCAATAGTATCCGGGCAGAAATTGACATGCTTTACAAAGAATTTCCCTGTGCCGTTAGTATAGGTTGCTAATTGATCATGAATATAGTAATTTGTAGAAAAAAAGGTTGATACATCTATATCTGTCATTGATCCAAAATTATCTCTAAAAGGCACAATCTCTACATCTTCGCCTATTGTTACATCATGTGACGGACCAAAGGAGAATTTTATATGACCTTCAATATTACTGTAATTGTAAATTTTTGGATTAGCGTCTGTTATATAGGGTGATAAAGCACTTAATTCAGGGCAGGTATATTCCGGAGTCACGGTTGTCTGGCTTTTTAAATGATTTACAAGATTCATAAAAAGCTGCTTAACAATGGTTGTGTTTGCATTATTAACGGTGCAATATGTCGGGTTTCCTACGGTAACTTTTACCCAGCCACTATTACCAATGGAACCACAAACTGATCTTATGAAAACAGTATAAGGAACACCATTTTGAAGATTGGTCAGCGTATATGTTTGCTGATTGGTTTGGATTACTTGAGTTGTGGCTCCCGGCTGTAAAGAATAACCGTCAAAATACTGAACGGCAATTTCCCACGTTGTTTCATTGTAGCCTGGAGTCCAAGATACAGTAGCTGATGTTCCCGTATAATTGCTAACCGTGGCATTAGTCACAGGGTAACAAACAGTTGGATTCTTTGTGTTAAATATAAAAGGCCCCTGCCATTCGTTTGGATAGTCGGCATTACAGGAATTACATACTGAACGTACAAAGAAACTATATTCAGTACTGGGAGTTAAGCCGGTTACTGTATATGGATTGGTTACTCCTGAAAACGTCGGAATTCCAGTTGTAATAGTTGGATTAGTAGCCAACTCTATATCCCATGCGCTTGCCGAACCTGTACTTGTCCAGCTTAATTGAGCCGAAGTTGTTGTAATTGATGTTGCAATTAGAGAGGTTGGTACATCGTCACAGTGTTTAACTACCTTCACATCATCAAGCAACCATCGGTCTCCTGGACCTTGCTGGGCTGACGATACTGTTTGCGTATGCACTCTAACAAAAGCAATGTAAATATTTTGTCCGACATAGCCACTCAAACTTTTTACAACATCTCCATAAACACTGTAGGCTGTGGAACCTCCTGTCGCCATAGCTGTTTCCAGCTCCTGCTCGGTCCATTGCTGTATAGTGGTAAAACTCGCCTGATCGGTCTGGGAAGTCGTCGAAACTCTCAATTGATAAAGCGTGCCATAGTTACCACTAAGAGTCATTTTCGTCCAAAATCTTACTTCGCCATTGGACGGTACCGTAACCTGAGGGGTTACCAACCAATCTTCAGAGGTGTTACCTACACCTATATTTTCCCTGTCAATGAAAGCATGCTGTGAACCGCTATGTGTAGGAAGATAAGAAGAAGATGTCGCTTCCCAACGCTTAGTAGTACTTACGCCACTCTCCATGACATGCCAAGAAGATGGTATTCCGTTTTCAAAACCTTCGTATATACATGTTAATGGTGTAACTTTCGTTTGAAAAGAATAAGGACCACTCCAGGTGCTTTTGCCTGTCGTATATACTGATCTTACATAATATTTATAATCTGTTGCAGCCGATAAGCCAGACGATTGATAGTTATTTGACGAAACGGTTGCTGTGGGATTACCCGTAGGAGTCTGGCTGTTCGGAAGCAATTCGATTTCAAACTGCGCACCTTGATTGTTGGCAGACCATGTTAATGTGGCTGAATTATGTGAGATATTTGAAGTCGCTAATTGGTTTGGTTTGTCGACTAAAGCAATGTCATCAAGTGCCCAAGTGTCTCCGTTTCCTGTATTGGTCATTACAAAAGCAAGGTAAGCGGATGAGACTCCTGCCAAAGTTGATAAGTTAACTACTTTCTCTGCATAGGTATCATTGGCAGAGGCAATAGGGTTGGTAGCGCCCGAAAAATACTCGCTCCATTCAGAAACTGTTGTAAAACTGGTATAGTCCGTTTGGCTTGTTGTTGAAAAACGCAGGTCAATTTTACTTCCGTTGTTACCGCTTATTTTTGATTTCGCCCAAAAATGCAATTCCGGATTAGTAAAACCAGTCAAACTTATTGAAGAAGTAACCAACCAATCCTCAATAGTAGACCCATTTGCAGCTTCGGGGGATAAAAATGCACAACGGCTTGAATTATGCGCATTTGCAGTTGTACTAATAGTCCATTTCTGTGCAGTCCCAGTTCCGTTACGATCAATTACCTGCCATAGTGCTGGGAAAGAAGAACTGAGTCCCTCGAAATTTTCAGAAAAACGATTTGTTAAAAAGGTAAATGGAGAAGACCAGGCACTTTTTAAGGTACCAGCACCATATGCAGCCCTAACCACATACTTATATTCAGTATTAAAATCTATGGGTAAAATGGCTTTTTGATTTAAAGGGCTTGTACTCACCGAATGGGTAAAAGTCCCTGTAAAGTTTTCACTGGCTTTTCGTAATTCTATGTAATAAGAAGTAGGATTGCCTGCTACATTATCCCATGCAATAGTTGCTGATGTACCGGTAATGGCAGTTGCAGTTAAATTTATTGGAGAATCAATTATAGAGATATCATCAAGCAACCATGCATCTCCCACACCTGTATTAATGACAACAAAAGCAACATAAATCTGGGAATATGATTTATAAGGGGTCAAATCTAAGGTTTTTTCTCCCCATATATTATAACCTGTTGTCGAAAGCGGGTTAATAGCTCCTGTATAATATTCATCCCATTCTGCAAGAACTGTCGTGAAATCTGTTTTTGCCTGCCCAGTTGTAGAAATACGAAGTTGCATTTTACTGTTTTGGTTGTTGCTAACATTATTTCTTGCCCAAAAATGAAATTCCGGCTTTGAAAGTGTCATAATGTTAATCGCAGGTGATATTAGCCAATCTTCAAAAGTTGCACCATTAGCATTTTCACCATTTCCCATTGTAATTGAATTAGGCAGTGAACGTACGGAAGTTCCTCCAGTGGTATTGATGCCCCATACTTTACCAGAACCAACCCCGTTATCGGTAACAATCCAATCTGTAGGTACTTGATTTGAAGCATCAAAAGTTTGGCTGAAATGCTGAGCAAAACCATTTAAAGACAATAGTGTGAGGAACACTAATAAAACTGTTTTTTTAAAGATCCTTTTCATTTACAATTGTTTTTTTACTGCTTTTTCTTGTTTCGCGATTGACTTACTACCGGTCTTTCCTGTTTGGGTTGGAGGAGGTAGAGGAGGATCACATGTAACAATTTTCTTCGTAATAACAGCTTTTTTCCTAGGCTCTAATCTTATGCTTCGTTTACCTGTATGAGATTGTTTGTTTGTAATCGAAACGGAATTGTTCGATAATGTTTCCAAAAAGTTGAAATGAGTTTTAAATGTACAATAAGAAAGATCGTAATCTTCAAAACCGTCAAAAGCTAATTCTTTATATTGAGTATTTGAAGCCACTGCAATAGGGAAACGGTTATTATATCCATATAAAGCAGACGAATATCGATCTAAAGCGTCTTTATTTTCTATCTCTTGTCCATAAGGATTATATTTTGTAACTTCAGAAGCATATGTCCATGACTGCCTGTTATTAAGAGACATTTGCCATTTAGATGAGCCTAAGAAGTTGTAAACATAAAATGGCGAAAAATCATTAAAGAACCCGGTGTTTCTAGGTGTTGGATCCTGCGCATAATTTCTTCCCGTCAAATAGGCATACGATTTATTGGCTTGCCAGTTGCCCAAAATATTATAAACAAATGGGTTATATGATCGGGCTTTAATAATATCTGGATCATCATTACCGTTGGATGTGTTTTCGTATTCAAACTGCAGCACACGGTTTTCTCCAGTTCCAACATACACCATTTTAGGTAAATTGCACTCACATTGGGCTGGCCATAAATCACTGTATTCAACCGCTGAGGCGTTAACTATTTTATACTGACTATAATCAGACGATTCGTATAGGTCCGGACCAATTTGAGATATCCAATTGCCATTATTGACAAATGGGTTTATCATAGAGGTAACTGAAGCCATAGTTGCGGATTGCATATTTCTATGTCCAGAACGAATAATCTTCATAGTACCTTTTTCAATCGTGGAATTATCAACAAGTAATCCATCTCTATCAATCAGCTTAAATTTATTTGAGCTAACCTTTACTATCCAAGCTCTAATTCCCGTTTTTACACGATTTGCTTCGCCGCCAATCCACACTTCATCACCATCCGTTAAGTATTCCGACTCAATAAAACTGTTATTGAACGCATATTCATTCTGACTTGTACCGTAAAGTTTGATTTCGTATTCCAAATCCAGGTTTTTAGCGGCCTGTCTCATACCCTGATAATTCCAATATGCAGGAAAATTGAAATTATAGTACCTGTCATCATACTCATTAATAGTTTCAGTTAGCAAAACATTGCCCGTTTCAGCGTCCCAGGCAAGATTTTTGGTAGATACTTTTGAACCAGCATCATAAGCGACTGTCTCTGAAAGTATTCCTGAAGTGTGAATTACTTTTGTGGTAACGGCGGTTCGTATCTGGCTCTCATGTCGAGCATAGCTTGGTAGAGGAATCGGTACGATAACGAATACTAAAAACAGAGGTAGTCCTGCCGTGTTAAAATGAACAGATGGAGTTTGTGTTATTGATTCTGATTCCCTAAAGTCGTTAATCACATCATAATCAACACCAACCAAATTTTCAATGATTTCTCCTTTAGAATTGATCGTTTTAATCTTGTTGTTTAGTTTTCCCTTATTCTTGATTTGGTTAGAAGAAAGACCAGCCGTCATATCTGCGGTAACTTCTTTATAGTTGTAATCAACTCCGGAAATGAATTCTTTTTGCCCTTCAGCATAAACCCTCTGGCTCTTCATTTTTCCGTCCATATCATTGGTGTGAACAGAAAATCCCTGACTCATTGTTAAATGATCCCTAACGTTTATTTTCAAAAGACTCGCTAAAATATCCGATTTATCGTATTTAGCTGAAAGAATAGTATAGTCTGTAATCGTTGGATAATCTAAAGAGGTGTAAAATTCCGTCACAACTTGACCGGTCGCATGTTTTTTAACAACATATGCGTTTTCACCTGTTCCTTTTTCTCGTGGCAGATTTTTTACAGAGACACGACTATAAGTAACCTTTGGTGAAGGGAAAAAGGACTCACCAAGTGGCTTCTCGACATAATTTTGGCTTTCTGGCCCAAGAAGTAAATCTCTTCTGGTTCTGTCATAAAAAGGTTCAACAAAAGGATTTTCCTTTCCTCCCAACGGCTCATATGTAGCTACTCCAGAAGTTTTTCCTTCTTTGGTGTCATATGAATATACCTGACCATAAAACTGCTTATACACTTCTTCATTTAAATGGTTTGTCATTACATTCCATTGGTCATGAATCTTAATACTCGTAACCCTGCTTCCACCACCAATTTTTTCCTTTTCAGGATGCATTAAACGAATCCATGACTTACCTGCTATAAACCTGCTGGCAATACCTTTCTGCCTCAACTTTCCATTAGGACTTTTGAAAATATCAAATAGAACAGGTACCCATCCGATAAGTTCGGTCACAACCCCTTTCAGATTATTGGTATCTTCTTCATTGTGCATACTGTGCACAATTCTGTTTAGGTTTTGTCTTCCAAAATACCATCCCGCTTTTGAAATCGGATTTGCATCTATAGGACCAACCCCATCTCCCTGATCCACTAAATTAATTGGAATAGAGGCATAGGTTTTTCCATTGAGCTGTTTAAATCCATAACCATTAGTATTGTTCGCATCAATATTCAGATAACCTGTTACATAATCATATTTATCAGTTCCACCCATTCCTGGGAGAGGGGTCGGATCCGCCATATTAAGTAAAAACCTGAAATAGATTGGGTCATTTACAATAGGTTTGATATAGCGATTGTAGAAATCTGTGGTAGTGTTGTTATCTAATTCAATGTATAAGTAATTCTGTCCGCTGTTTGATAATATGTTGTTTCTTAAGGAACTTTCCGATGTACTTGGGGTCAATTTTTGATTACCTGTACCAACAACTTTGAACATTTCCATCACATCTCTATTCTGGACATGTGCATAGTCATCAGATTCATAATTTAATTCCAGCTTACCACCCGATGGCATTTCTATGCTTTGTAGGAGCCATGCTGAAGCGTACAAATCTGCTCCATGAAGTAGATTTGTTCTGTCTCTTTGATCTACATAAGGATATTCCGCATTGGATAAGGCATCATTAGTTCCACAACCAACGCCCGTATCTGTTGGTTTGTAATTCCCCCACATATCATAAGCCTTCATGTCGTAGTCAGGATTGAAATTACTGTAGTTAAAGACATACGGTGTATATTTACCCATATTGGATTTTTTATAGGTAAAATAAATTTTCTTAAGCGTTAGTTTACCGCCTTGATTATTTAGCTCTTCAGGTCCGGATGCTGTGGCTTTGGAGTTATTTTCAATTCCCTGGCACAAACTGTAATCATATACGAAATGTGCTTCTTTTATAGGCGTAGCTGTCTCCGGGTTAGCCAGGTATTCAGGTTTGGAGTACAGTGAGATTTTATTGAGTTTATACATTTTGGAATCAATCCCTAAACTTCCGTTTTCACCTGCAACACCATAACCATCTTTTCTTTCTGAAATATGGAAAATGGCAATATGGGTTTTGGTCTCAATCTTCTTAATATATAATAGTTCCTTCTCACCATAAAGGTAATTCCCTTTATTGTCTTTTTTACTGGATCTTAGACCTTCATCAAAATTGGCCATATCTTTGGTGAAAGGCACTCTCCATTTATACGGCTTATCTTTAGTCGTATTCTCATATACAAATTTGGTGTAAGTACCCAAGTCATCATCAGTTGGTCCATCGTCGGTCAAATCCTGATAATTATTTGACAAAACAGAAGTTAAAAGGTAACTGTGGGCATATGCTGGAGTTGTTACTCTATTAAAATACTGATCACCATCTTTACTGTTCTTCGAAGAGTTATCCCTTCCGGCGCTATAATGAACTAAGCCTTTTTGACAATCAACCCCTGATAAAGGGTTGTCCTTATCACTCACGTCAAAAGTCACTTCTTTTTTAATACCATTATAGGCTGCGCGTCCATAAATATATCGCTCTCCACCATCTTTGGTAATCCTTATCTCTGAAGTATGATGGTCATGTTTACCAGCAATTGAGTAAGGACTGAACTGTGTTTTGAAACCGTATTTTTGGGCCTCTTTTCTCGTAAGTTTTTGGATGGTTTGGTTTCTTTTTAATCGCTTAGTTCTTTTGATTACGTTAGTGCCATTTATAGCGTTGCCAGTGCTGCGGGTATAATTAGTTTGTGTTGTCCTTGAGAAATCTCCCCCTTCTAATTCAAACTTCACAGCGTCATAGCCTCCCAGCTTATCGGTTAGTAGGTTCAATTCTTCATCTACATGTGTTCCTCCTATATTCTTAAAAAATGTTTTTTCATAATCTGGAGCATTCTGTTTACTTTCTTTAAACCTGTTAATGGCTGGATTTCCTCCTTCCCAAACATTGGTTTTACTGTTTCCAAGAGTAACCGATGCATCAAACCCCCAGTGAGCTCCACCGCCGGCTCCAAACTCCAATCCGAAAGAACCTCCATAAGTGTCATCTTTTACACGGTTGTCATACACATAATTGACCTGCGAACGAAAAGGCCTGTATGTACCAGAAATACCCTGTCCCTGTACATTATATATGTCGTAAGTATTACTAGTAATGGGTAAAGACGTGGTATTCTTATTGAATGTTCTGTCCTTTTCTCTGTTAAAATCTAAAATATCAGATTCCCCTGCATAGTATGTGTTTTCATAACCATAACCCTTCTCAATTTTGTATTTTTCAGACTCCTTGATTCCCTGGCTGGTTCTGTATCCTGAAAATTTACCCCCTCCTTCAACACCCCAAAATTCACCTTCCAGGTTTAAGTTGAACATAAAATTATTTGAGACCATTCCTACACGTTTAGTAGGTGTATAATCTGCATGCCCATGAGATAGACTTCCAGAATGACCTAGGGTTAATGAATTACGTTTGATCGAACCTGACATAGTTGAACTTTCAACACCTTTTCTACTATTGTAACTCACTCCATAACTTGCTCCCAAAGCATATTGGTTATTCATTTTATCCGTATGCTTAGCATTAAAAGAAACACTTGGTGAAACAGAAACACCTTCTGAAGCAGATGATTCCATACTAACACCCACAGAAAGATTGTCACTTATTTGGTAACTCATACCTGGAGGACTAACTGAAAATCCAAAACCATCATAATTGTTGTACTTAATACCGATGCCGACACTGGGAGCTAGCTGAAAATTTTCACCAATTCCAAACCCGGAAACGAAGACGTTAACATTAGATCCAATTGTAACATTAGGTTTCATATTGTTTTCATAAACCATTTCATCACCCTTGAAATCATCAGGTAAACCACGCATCTGTCGGTTGATCTGGCCTACATTCAGGTCCCATCCCAATCCAACCCAAGAAGCTTCCTGGTCCATTGTTACCGTTGAATTGTAGGCCAAATTCAAAGGATAGCCACCAACATCCATAATCGGTATATTATAATTGAAATCGCCGCTGGCCAAATCAACCATATCTGAGGTCGAAATCGGTGTGAAAGCTTCAAATTCCGGCTGTGAAGGACCTCCGGTCAAGGCATAGGCACGCATTGGCTGTGTCATTTCCACAAACAACATTATTGCTAAGTAAAAAGCGATAAATCGAGTAAACTTACTGGTTCGGATTTGTTTTATCATAAGGCTATTTCGGTATAAGTGTCTTTAAACTGAAACTTTAAAGTCCCTTTTCTAAAAAGGCGGTCTTTGTATATTAATTGAATTTTGTCATTTGGGTCAATCCCCGAAAAAAACAGAAGTATCTTTTGGTGAGGCGTGACTTTGAAAGTTCTCTCATAATTAACGGCACTACAGGGGATCGTGTCTTTTTTTGAGGTCACTACACTGAAGTCTTTATCCAGTGCGAAGGACATGTATTTTACAGCATCTTCCAAGGGCATTCCGGTAAAATCACTTGAGAGTAAATCTTTCTCTTCGTCTTGTGTAAAAGTAAATTCGACGATTCGTTCCGTTTTATTTGCTTCATAAAGTGAATCAACAAGAAACAGATCATTAGTCCCCTTATCCTTAAGCAAGTAGTATTGGATTGGGACCTCCGTAGCTGTGAAATTAATATCATCCACCTTTTGGTTGTAAACCCTGGATTTCCAGCCTATTTTTTCAAGATTGTAGTAACGATCACGGATTTCAGAGTCATCACGTAGACCCTTTTTCTCCTTAGAACAGGATAAAAGGGTTAGAGAAACCGTTAAAAGAACTAAAAAAGCTTTATTTAAGCCCTTCATATTTTTTGTTGATGTAGGTTATTAATTCGGGGGTAATGTTTACAGATTCTTTCGCAAATAGCACGTCTCTTTTTGTATCGGAACCTATAATAATTTTGTAGTTTTGCTCAGCACCGTATTCAGATACGTAGCTGTTGATACGTTTCCAGATTTTGGCGGTTTCCTGCTGGGCAAAAGCTTGGTTAAACCTTTCAAAATCTTCTTTTTTCTGAATAAACTCATTGGTCAAAACCTTTTTTTCTGCTTGGGGCAAATTTTCAGCTTGAATAAATGCATACAGCGAATCCAATTCTTTTTTTCTTGCATTGAATTCCTGTTCGCCAATCCTTTTCATTTCTTTCGTCATGTTAAACTCGTTGAACAACTTCTCATTATCCACATAAGCAATATTTTGACCGCCAAAAAACTCACGATAGGCTGTAAAAATCAACAGTAGTAAAGCCAAAATACTGTTGGCAATAATTATTTTCTTTGAACTTAAAAACACAAAAAACTTGTTAAAATTGTTAAAATTGGCCAAAATTAAACTTATTTGCTAAAACAAGAGGAAACAAAAAATCTTTTTTTTGTTGTATTTTTACTACATATTGATAATCAAGTAGGTAAGATTAAAAAAATAAAAAAAAACAATTGTGTGGAAAATATTCAATTAATTTGCAGTAAATTTTATTACTAGTGAAGAATTTATTTTACTTACTCGTTGTTTTGATTTGCTGTTCTTTTTCGGATCCTTACAGCATTAAGAGAATCTCGGATAAAGATTTCAGATATGAGTTTTATACAACCGAAAAGACTGTAAAACCCAAAGGAAAAAAAACATATTATTGGTTTAAAGGAGGGCAGATCCATAGTGCCCAATCAGGTGTTTTCGGGCAATTGCTGCATGGGGATTTTACCAAAACCTACCATAGTAACCAACTTGCCGAACAAGGCAAATTTCGAAACGGACTTAAAATAGGCCTTTGGAAAACATGGCATGAAAACGGGAGAATTGAGAGTGCTCAATATTGGAACCAAGGACTTAAAAACGGTACCTACCGTCGTTACGATAAGAATGGGACGCTGGTGGAAACTGGTGCTTACAGAAATGACCTTAAAAGAGGAGTTTGGCGCAATTACGAAACAAAAGAAAAGATCAGATATAAAAGAGGCATTGTCCAAAAGGAAAAAATAAAACTTACCAAAGCAGACCGAAAACAGCTTAGGGAAGAAAAAAAGGAGGCAAAAAGAAAAGAAAGAGAAGGTAAAAAGAAACAAAAAGCTGAAGCTGCCAAAGCAAGGAAAGAGAAAAAAGCCGCCGAAAAAAACAAACCTAAGAAAGATGGTTTTTTCAAAAGGCTTTTTAGCAAAAAAGACAAGAAAGAAGTAAACAATGGTTCGGGCGCATAGTTTATTATATGCGATCTACATATGTTTGCTGGTGGCCTTACTTTGTTGTGGAATGCTATATTTTTCCAATTTATACACGCAGTTGAATGTCCATTACAATCTTCAGGAGGGTCTGTATCTACACAACCAATCTGTGGTTAATTATGCCTTAGGAAACAAAGTTAAAAATTCAGAATTGCCTAAGGAAGAGTTATCAGACATTGAAGGACATTACGAGGTAAAACAACACGGACTCTTATCGGTACTGACTGCTAAATCCTATTTCCGTAATGACACTATCGTTTCGACTCATATGGTAGGGAATTTTACCATGAATAAAACAGGGCTTTATGTCACTAATTTGAGCAGGGGGATTTCATATACCGGGACTGTGAAAATTACGGGTGACTGTTTTCTGCCAAATGCGCTACATATTCAGCCGGCTTACATTAACAACAAGCCTAATCTGTTAACGGTTCAGGGAACCAAAACACTTTCTGAAATTCATTTACCCTTAATCAATAAGCGATTCAAAATGGTTTTTGACAGGTTGTCAGGCGTTAGATCTAATTTGGCTGAATTATCTTCCGAAAACCATTCCATCCCGTTCAATTCTTTTAAGAACAAAACCAAAGAAATCGCTGTTCCCTGCATTTTGGGCAACAAAACATTCAAAGGGAATATTATTCTGCGAAACAAGGATTCCATCAGAGTGCAAAAAAACATGATTTTGGAAGACGTCATTTTAATGGCCCCAAAAATCAGTTTTGAAGAAGGTTTTAACGGCACAGTTCAGGCTTTTGCAACCGAAAAAATTACATTAGAAAAAAATACGGTACTTAATTATCCTTCCGTAGTTTGCATTTACAATGGAGTTTCAGCGGAAAGTCTGATAAAAATTCAACCGGAATGCAAGATTCAGGGATGTGTGGTCATGTTTGGTAACACTATTGAAGAATTGGACAAACACAAAATTGAAATTGCCGAATCAGGCTCAATCCTGGGTGATATTTACTGCACAGGCAAACTGAACATTAAAAGCAATGTTTACGGATCGGTCTATACCAACCGTATTTTCCATCAGACCACTGCTGCACTTTACGACAATTTAATAGCAGACTTGGAAATCAATACCAAAAAACCACCTCCTTACTTTATTAAAATACCGTTGTTTGATGATGAAAACGCACAATATGGGATCATTAAAAAAGTACAGTAAAGTCAAAGCAAGTTCCATATTGGAATCGGTTATCGCATTAAGCATAATATCGGTTTGTCTCTATGTAGCTATAATGGTGTTTGCTACTGTTTTTGCACCGAGGACATCCCCTAAATTTTACAATACCCAGAATAAAATGAACGAGATGTTTTATCTGATGCAGTTAAAAAACGATTCAATGTACAGTGAAAATCAAGAAGAAAACCTGGTGATCGAAGAAGAAAATATGACTCCCCAACTTAAAAAAATAGACGTCAGGTATCAGGACAGTTTACAGATGAAATACAACAAAAGCTTTTACATCCTAAATGATTAGTCCCAATTCTAATTTACGCGCGTTCTCAATTATGGAAGCCATTGTAGGTATGGCTGTCGCCGCTATTGTCATGGGCCTGACCTTTGTGATTTTTTCAATGATAACCGAGCAGATGCTGGATTTCAAAAACCAAAACCAATTGGTAAACGACATGAACCGTCTGACTTACAGCATCAACAAGGATATTTTTGAATCAGACAAAATGGTGTATAATGAAGAGTCGTTGGAGTTTAAAGGTTATTCTGGTGAGAAGGTTTATTATGATTTTGAAGAAACCCAAATCCTGCGTTACAAAGAAGAATTTGTCGATACTTTTAGAATTCCATTAAAACAAATAAGCGTCGATTCGGTGAAAAGTAAATCGCAACGATTGGTTTTCCAAAAAATAAAAATGAAGGTTGACGTAAACGAAAAACCAATGAATCTGGTATTTTACAAAAAGGTTTACGCTAACCAGCTCTTAGAAAAAATGAATGACAAATGAGTTTGGATCTAAACACATATAAGAAAACGAAGGAGGCCGGTTCCAGTCCGCAAATAGCTAAAACCGAATTTCAGTTCTCCAAAAAACTGTCCGATAAGAAAAAGGAAATTTTCTATCGGGAGCTTGGCATGCTTTTGAAATCGGGGGTGGATTTTAAAAAAGCGCTTGAGATTTTAAACAATCAGTCACAAAGCAAACTCGAAAAAAATATCATTCTTGAGATAAAAGAGAAAGTGGTTGGAGGCCGTAGCATTTATGAATCGATGAAGGAAACCAACCAGTTTTCTCCTTACGAATATTACAGTATCCAAATTGGGGAAGAAACCCGAAAACTGGAAGAAGTGCTAACTGAACTTCAAAAATATTTCAACCGAAAGATCCAGATGAAACGTCAGGTGGTTTCCGTTCTTACGTATCCGACAATTGTGATGCTTGTTACAGTTCTTGTACTGTATTTCATGCTTAATAAAGTGGTCCCGATGTTCAGTTCGGTTTTCCGTCAGTTTGGAAGTGAATTGCCCAAGAGTACCCAAATTATAATTAAGCTGTCCAATAATTCAGGGCTGTTCTTTTCGCTTGTCATCGGTTTGATTATCGGATTTGTAGTCCTGCATTTTATCTTACGTGGGAAAAGAGGCTACAGGGCTTTAACGACCAAAGCCATTTTAAAAATTCCTTACTTCGGCAATCTGATCCGTAAGATTTACATCTCAAGGTTTTGCCAGGCGATGAATCTGCTGATCACTTCCCGAACGACTTTGATAAACTCATTATCGCTTACTGCCAAAATGATCGGTTTCTATCCCATTGAACTGGCTATCGGAACCATCAAGGACGATATCACCAAAGGGGCTTCGCTTAGTGAAAGTTTAAAAAAGCACCCGGTGTTTGAAACCAAAATGGTCTCCATGGTGGAAGTGGCCGAACAGGTCAATCAACTCGACACGATGTTTGAACGCCTGACCGAACAGTACAACGAAGAAGTGAGCCATCAGACTAAAATGATCGGTGTGATTTTAGAACCCATGATTATCATCGTCATCGGAATCATCGTCGGAGTCATTATGGTTTCCATGTATGCGCCGATGTTCGACTTGAGCAAGATTATCAACCACTAATAGGTTTCGAGTTTTTCATGTACTTTGGAAATTTCCTTATCAACATAAGCCTGTGCATAATGCACATAACGATGGAACGAAGCACTGCCAGTACTGTGCCCGCTTATTTTACGGACTAACAATTCAGGCATTCCCAAAATAAGCAGTGTGGTGATAGCAGTTCTTCGCATCATATGGGAACTCATGTTGTCGCAAAAACGTTCCTTGCCTTTTTTGGCGATAACCTTTTTTGCCTTGCCTTGTTTTTCCCTTGAAATTTCAACCGGGTAGGTATAACCTGCAATCTCTCCGATTCGCTTTAAAGAACGATTGAAGTTGGAAAGATCCTTAGTGCCGAAAACAAAAGACTTGCTGTTCTTAGGTTCATACTTCTGATAGATTTCAACAGCATAATTCGGCAGTTTGATGTAAGTAAAAGTCTTGGTCTTTTGCGTTTTGATTTTCAGGTACCACTCGTTATTGGTTTTTTCGAAGTTTTTGGTGGTGAGCAGAAACAGGTCGGAAAAACGCAATCCGGTCGTACAGCCAAAAACAAAAATATCTTTCAGTTTTATCTGTGTGGAGGTGAGTTGCTTTTCGAATTCCTTATCATGAATCAGGAACTTAAGCTGTTCCGGGGAAAGTACCAAAATATCGATTTCCTCTTTCCGGACATAAAAACGTTTGTGAAAGTCCCCCATGTAAATATCCTTCTCGTCTTTCAGGTAATTGAAGAACGTACGGATCACTTTTATGTTGGCGCCTACATAATTGTCATAGCAGCCTTTTTTGTACATGAAGTCGGTAAAATTTTTATAGAACTTCTTCCAATAGTTTTTTTCAGACTGCAGCTCACGGGTATTCATTTTCAGAATGCTGGTAACACGAAGAGCGAAATTGGTTTCCGTGCTGAATTGCACCAGGTTCAAAAGTACGAACCGATATGTGTCGATAGAAGCCGGTTTAATGCGTTCACCATTTTTCTTTAAACGCTTGCCATTTTCGGAATCTTTAATGAATTGTTTGAAAAGCGGAATCAACTCCTGAGTTTTTTTCATGTGAGGCCTAAAGACTTAAATTATTTCATTAGTTTTGAAAAATACAACTACGTTCTTTTTATACTGATTTCAGGGTGAAAAATGATCGAAAAATGCATTTTTTGACAAAAGTAGCGTTTTTGGGCAATTTGTTAAGCCTTATTTTTATTGGAGTTTTTAAAACAATGACTACTATCCTTTCGGAAGCTTGGTGCCAGGGCGTTTTGGGTATGACCCGGCAAACGATTATAGGTATGGTTTCCAGGGACAGGAGGAAGATGATGAGCTGAAAGGTGAAGGGAATTCTTTGAATTATACATTTAGGATGCATGACCCTAGGGTGGGTAGGTTCTTTGCTGTTGATCCTCTTGAAGAAAACTACTCTTGGAATTCACCATATTCATTCAGTGCAAATAGAGTGATTGATATGATTGAATTAGAAGGTGCTGAGACAAAAGAGCTACCAATAATTACACTTGTTACTACAGGAAATGCTGTTGAATTATCCAGTATGACATATGAAGATGCGATAAGGATGGTATCTGAAAATTCTGAAAAAATACCACCGAAGGGCTGGACGAGGCTTATTAAAGCAGCTGGCTTAGTTACCCTTTTATTTTCTGATTTTACAAGTCCAAACATTGGAAATAATAAGTCCGAAATTAGAGATAGGTCAATTAAATTCAATTTTGGAACATTAGAAGTAAAAGAGAGATTGAGTGGAACAACTTTTTTATTTATTCCAATAAACAGTAAAGGTCAAAAAGATCTTACCAAAGCATATAAGCCCGATCCGTTAGAAATTTTCACCAATGACCCTTCAAGATTAAGTGATAATTACTTAGCTCAGGTTATAGAAAGAGTAAATCAAGGCAAGGCAAGATTTACTGACCAAAATTATTTAAAAGAAGCAATATCTAGGAAAGGTGCTGTCGGAAAAAGTGGGAATCTGTTTTATTCGCCTACAGACAAGCATAAACCTGGTGGATGGGGAACAGAAATGGATTTAGATGATGTTACAGCTTTTAATGTATTAAACAAATCTGAATCACTTGGAAAACAAAGATATGGAATTCATGAAGGAGTAATTTATGAATTTCAACCTGACAATGTTGGTGGGTGGCATGGTTATCCAATCCCAGGTATCGAACTTGTTGGGCAAAAAGGAGGAAGTAAGATTTTAAGGGAATGGTTAAAAATTGGGAAAATAACTAAAACCGAGTATAATAAATTATCCAAGCAATCAAAACTGTAATAATATGGAATTAAATTTTGATTTCGATTTAATGGAAAATCCTTACAATGATAATTCGTCTAGATATCTAATTTGGGGTAGAATACTCCTAAGAATAGGTAGTAATATAATTATAAATTATCAATGGGATATATTGGAAATTGTGGAATGGTTTTTTAATAAAAAAGACTTTTTTACAGAAAAGCTACGATTTGAAAAAAATGGAAATCTAAGTTTTTTTGAACTTAGAAACGCTCTCTATTCTTCGGTTGATGATGAAACATCTTTAGATTATTTAGAAGAACTTGAAAGTTTTTTTTCAAATCATACTTTTAGATTGAAAGGAACTCCATTAGGAGTTTATTATATAGGCCTTTTTAACGATAAGTTAGGACAAATTTCCTTCCAAAAAGACAATATAATTTATTCTTTTGATTTTGATATGGATAAATTTATTATTGATACAGAGAAAAAAATTTATAATACTCTTGAGGAATGGAATAAATCTTCATATAGAACTGTTGAGGCTGCCTCCAAAATTAAAGATTTGCAAAGGGAAAATCCTAACTTCGGGAATATTACAAATTGGGACATATTTAATATGTAATCCGATATCGCGGATTTGCAATCTGTGCCCACAAAGCAAACAACCAAAAACTACAACCCGATAGCGCGGATTTGCAATCCGTACGCACAAAACAACTAACCCCGATAGCGCGGATTTGCAATCCGTGCCCACAAAGTAAATAACTAAAAACTACAACCGTAAAAAGTTGTAGTTTTCTTTTTTAAACTAATCGCCATGTTAACAAAATACAAAGCCACTACAAGCGGAGAAGCTTTTTTTATAACTATTACAACAGTTGGTTGGATAGATGTTTTCACACGTTTAAATCAGAAAAGTAATAGTATAGATGCGCTTAGGTATTGTCAACAAAATAAAGGATTGGAAATTTATTCTTATGTTATAATGAGTAGTCACATACATTTGCTTTGTAAGGCAACGGAAGGAAATGTTTTGTCTGATGTAATTAGGGATTTTAAAAAGTTTACTTCGAAAAAAATAATCCAAACCATCACTGACGAGCCTGAGAGCAGAAGAGAATGGATGCTGGACTATTTTAAAAAATCCTGTGAACATTTAAAGAGAAATCAAAGTTATAAAGTCTGGCAAGGCGGTTACCATGCCGAATTAATTTACAGCAATACATTCATTAAGCAAAAGATCGATTATATTCATTCAAATCCTGTAAAAGATAAAATTATTGTTAATCAAGAAGATTATTATTTTAGTTCAGCCAGAAATTATGCAGGTTTAGATAATGATTTGGAGGTTGTTTTATTAGGTTTGTTTTGATGTTGACTGTGAGCACGGATTGCAAATCCGCGCTATCGGTTTTTGTTTTTTAAAAGATTCTTCATTTTTTCAGAACAAGACTGTCAACTAATAATGAGATTCCTACTATCGTGCTAATGACAGTCTTAATAAGAAAGCATCGTTACCCACTATCGATTACCGGCAATTTGTGGCAGTAATTTACATTTGATTTTTTTGCCACAACATAGTACTCAAAGTCGGAATGCCGCACTCAACAAAAAAAGCTCCCCAAAAAGAGAGCCTTTTAATTTTTTAAGAATATTTGAATTACTTCACATCCATCAATTCCACATCAAAAACCAATGTAGCATCTGGTGGAATTACACCTCCGGCACCACGGGAACCGTAAGCTAAGTAAGAAGGAATCACAAAACGCGCCTTATCACCTACTTGCAATAACGCAATACCTTCATCCCATCCTTCAATTACCTGACCTCTTCCCAATGCGAATTCGATTGGTTGTTTTCTTTTGTATGATGAATCGAAAACCTGTCCGTTCTCCAAAGCACCTTGGTAGTGAACCGAAACCATTTTACCTTTTTCAGCTTGTTTACCATTTCCTTTCTGAATGATCTGGTAACGTAAACCACTATCCGTTTTCTGGAAACCGGCAGCTAATTTTTCCAATGCTTCTTCAGCAAGTTGTTTTTGTTCTGCCAATCTTTTTTCTCTTGAACCTTCAAAAGTTCTGAAAGCCTCAACAGCATTCCATTTCTCAGCTTCTTCACCAACTCTTACGATTTCCAAAGAATCGATTGTGTCACCCTGAGCAATGGCATCAACTACATCCTGTCCTTCCACTACATTTCCGAATACAGTATGTTTTCCGTCCAACCAAGCGGTTTCTATGTGAGTGATGAAAAACTGAGAACCGTTGGTACCAGGACCCGCATTTGCCATAGACAAAACTCCGGGACCACTGTGTTTTAATTCCGGATGAAACTCGTCGTCAAACTGATAACCTGGGCCACCAACTCCACTTCCAAGAGGACAACCTCCCTGAATCATGAAATCTGGAATCACACGGTGGAATTTCAGTCCATCATAATATGGCTTCCCTTGCGGTTTTACATCATTTTCTAATTTTCCTTCAGCCAAACCAACAAAGTTTCCAACTGTACCAGGCGTTTTATCGTAAGTTAATTTCACCAAAATTACTCCTTTAGAAGTATTGAATTTTGCGTAAATTCCGTCTTGCATCTTATTTTGATTTTAATTTTGAATTGCAAATATAAGGCTATTTTATAAATATTTTTCTTTTTGGCACTGCTCCTACTTCCTTTTATAAGTGGCAAAATACACTACGAAAGCAGTCATTGAAAGCAAAGCACATCCTATAGTAAATGTTTCCCAACCCCCTATCTTCCAAAGCCATAATCCGTAAGCTGATCCTAAAGCCGTTCCAAGGAAACTGAACGACATGTAAACGGTGTTCATACGATTTCTTGCTTCGGGTAAAAGTGCATAAACTCTGGTTTGGTTGGAAACGTGAACCGATTGTAATCCGACATCGATAAAAACAATACCAATCAGTATTCCGATAACGCTTTCAGAAGAAAAATAAAAAACTACAAAGCTCAACAGTAAAAATAGCAGCCCGTACCCAATTACTTTCCTCGGTTTTCCTTTATCACCCAATTTACCGACCAACGGCGCTGCCAAAGCTCCCGAAGCACCAACTATCCCAAACAATCCGATGGTTGCACTGTTGAAATTAAATGGCTCACCCGAAAGGAGCAACACCATCGTAGTCCAGAAAGCTCCGAATTGCGCAAAACTCAAGGCATTAATAAGCGTTGCCTCTCGCAGCATCGGTTGTTCTTTGATCAAAGTGAATAATGATTTCAGCAACTGACCATAAGTTCCTTTAAAATCAGGCTTATTGATCGGAAATTGCTTCTGTATCACAATGATGATCAGGAAACACAAACCGGACGCGATCCAAAACATCCCGCGCCATCCCAGCCATTCGCCAATAAATCCACTTATGGTTCGTGATAAAAGAATACCCAACAACAATCCGCTCATAATGGTTCCGATCACCTTCCCTCTTTGTTCGGGAGAAGCCATCGTTGCGGATAAGGGTAAAATCAATTGCGGAACTATCGATGAAGCTCCGATTAAAAAACTGGCTATCTGAAGCATTACGAAATTCGTAGCCGATGCCGCTAAAAATAAAGCCAAAACCGCTGCCAAAGTGGTAAAAAGTATCTGTTTCTTCCGTTCGAGTTTATCACCCAGCGGAACCATGAAGAACATCCCGACAGCATAACCTGCCTGTGTAAGATAGGTAACGGTACCGGCAACATTCTCGGGAACTGAAAATTCTTTTGCGATTAAAACGATTAAGGGCTGACAGTAATAAAGATTGGCAACAATCAGACCGGTGCAAATGGCCATGAAGCCAACGTCGGTTTTAGATAAATTCATACCACAAAATTAAAGGAGACCTTTCTTAATTAAATCCTAAATATTTACGAAAATTTTCGAAGGATTATTTCCAATCCATTCAATAAAAGTATATTTGTTAAGAAGCAAAAATCAACATGGAACCTAAAATAATCACCTACCAGCCGCAATACAAACAAAACTTTATCGATCTAAATACCGCCTGGCTGGAAGAATACTTTTTTGTGGAAGAACACGACAAAGAGGTTTTCAACAACATTGAAGAAATTGTTCTCAAACCTGGCGGCGAAATTTTCTTTTGCCTGATTGGTGATGAAGTTGCCGGCACAGTTGCAATGCAAAAAGTAAACGATTCTGCATACGAAATGGCAAAATTGGCGGTAGACAAAAAATTTCAGGGTCAAAAACTGAGTTATTTATTGGTTGAAACCTGCATCGATTTCGCGAAAGCTAAAAATGCCGAAAAAATCATGTTGCTTTCCAGTACTAAATTAATACCGGCGCTAAATCTGTATCGAAAATACAATTTCAAGGAAGCGCCAATGGATGAAACCGATTATGATCGCGCCGACATTCAAATGGAATTGTATCTTTAACTAAAACAAAAGGCTATGGAAATTCCGAAAGATTATCTCGATATCAATAAAAAAACCTGGAATCAGAAAACTGCCGTTCATGTGGATTCCGAGTTCTATGACATGCAAAGCTTTCTGGATGGAAAATCTACATTAAATGAAATTGAACTGGCACTGTTGGGAGATGTTTCCGGTAAAAGAATTCTGCATTTGCAATGCCATTTCGGGCAAGACACGATTTCATTAGCTCGTTTAGGTGCAACAACTGTCGGAATCGATTTATCCGATAAAGCCATCGATAAAGCTACTGAATTAGCGACGCAATTAAACGTTGATGCCAAATTCCTATGTTCCGATGTGTATGATCTGCCGAATCACCTTGATGAACAGTTCGATATCGTTTTCACCAGTTACGGAACCATTGGCTGGCTGCCTGATTTGGACAAATGGGCCGGTGTGATTGCTCATTTTCTAAAACCAGGAGGAAAATTTGTTTTTGCCGAATTTCACCCGGTAGTATGGATGTTTGATTACGATTTCAAAGAAGTATATTACAGTTATTTCAATGTTGAATCGATTATAGAAGAAGAATCAGGAACGTACGCCGACAAAAATGCACCTATCGAAAACAAAAGTGTCAGTTGGAACCATCCGCTGTCGGAAGTTTTAAATGCTTTAATTGGCGATGGTCTGACAATCGACACTTTTAACGAGTACGATTATTCCCCTTACAGCTGTTTCAACAATGTGGAGGAATTTGAACCGAATAAATTCAGGATAAAACATTTGCAAAATAAAATACCAATGGTGTATTCCTTATCAGCAATCAGAAAATAAAAAAATCATCCTATAATAGAAATACATTTCTCAAAAGAAATTAAAGAATCTTCCCTAAATTTATAAGACGAAAGTAAACAGTTCAATCATGGATGTAAGTGTTTTATTTTTAGGGGCTGCAAGCGAAGTAACCGGTTCAAAATACCTGTTAAAAATAGACCGTTTTAATCTCTTGGTCGACTGCGGAATGTTCCAGGGAAGGAAAAGTCTAAAAGAACTCAACTGGGCCGAATTCCCAATAAAACCATCCGAGATAAATGCAGTCGTATTGACGCACGCTCATACAGATCACACCGGCCTTCTACCGAGGTTGTTCCGATTGGGTTATGAAAACCCTGTTTATTGCACAACAGCCACCGCAGATCTAATGCACATGATGCTGATGGACACCGCAAGGTTTCAGGAGGAAGATGCCAAATTTGCTAAGAAAAAAGGATATTCCAAACATGCAAATCCGGAACCGTTATTTGTCACCGAAGATGTTGAACGCATCCAACCTCACATCAAAAGTGTTCCTTTTGAACAAAGAATCAATATCACCAATAAAATTTCGGCATGCTTTTACAATGCCGGACATGTCTTGGGTGCAGCTATTGTAGAAATATCGATAACAGATGATTCCGAAACAAAAAAAATCGTTTTCTCCGGGGATTTGGGCCGATATAATGACCCATTATTATATCCTCCAAAAACTATCGAAACTACCGACATTCTCTTTGTGGAATCTACGTACGGCGATAGAATGATAAAGCAAACGGACAGACAGGATATTCTCGAAATCATGAATGAAACGTTTGAAAAAGACGGAAATCTGCTAGTTCCCTCTTTTGCCATTGGCCGCACGCAAACGCTGCTGATGTATCTTAAAAATGTTTTGATGTCGAAGGAAATTCCATTGGTTACAATTGTCGTTGACAGTCCGATGGCCATTTCTGCAACTGCTCTTTACCGTAAACACAAAGAATATCACAGACTAAAAGATATCGATTTAGAGGACGATGAAGCTTTTATGACATTGAAAGAATGTCTGATCATTTCCGAAACCACCGAAGATTCAAAAAAAATAAATGACATTCAAAAAGACGCGGTTATTATCGCCGGAAACGGTTCCATGTCCGGCGGAAGAATTATGCACCATCTTTTTCATCGTTTATCAAATCCCAATAACGTTGTACTGATACCCGGTTTTCAGCCTTATGGCTCCAAAGGAAGACAATTACAGGACGGTGCAAAAACAATTAGAATCTTTGGACAGGAAATTGAAGTCAATGCCAAAATATTTACAATTCACGGTTTATCGGCTCATGCAGACCGAAACGAACTTTTACAATGGCTCGGCGGATTTAAACAAGCACCCCAGCAGACATTTGTGATCCATGGCGAAAAGGACAGCGCCGGAGCTTTATGCGATACTTTAAAAGAACAAGGATGGAATGCATTAGTTCCGTCTTATCTGGATGAAATAAAACTTTTTAAAAACATCTGACATCATGAAACCTGAAAACCAACAAAATTTCTTTGAAGCCAAAAGGGATCTTTCCGATGAAATAAGGGATTCCTATAAAATCATGGCCGATTTATGGGAAGGAATATCAGCCTTTCGAGAAATCCATAATTGTGTGACCGTTTATGGTTCGGCACGATTTAAGGAAGGTCACAAATATTATGAACTGGCAAGGGAAATGGGAAAAACGTTGGCTCAAAATGGTTTTACCGTAATGACGGGAGGCGGCCCAGGCGTAATGGAAGCAGCTAATCGTGGTGCAAAAGAAGGCGGCGGAACCTCTTTCGGATGCAACATCATTCTGCCCTTCGAACAAAAACCCAATCTTTATGTGGACAAAATGGTGGAATTTGAATTTTTCTTTACCCGAAAAGCAATTTTGCGCAAAAACTCGGTAGCTTACGTACTTATGCCCGGCGGTTTTGGCACCATGGATGAGATCTTCGAAGTGCTGACACTTATTCAAACCGGTAAGATCCCACCGCGCCCGGTAGTGTGTTTAGGAAAAAGCTATTGGGGAAAATTGGGTGATTTCCTTCGGGATACGATGCTTCACGAAGGAACTATTTCAGAAAAAGACTTACATTTGGCATTAGTAACAGACGACCCAAATCAAGCTGTCGACTATATAAAAACGCATCTAATCAAAAAACAATAATACATTATGGAGAGTTTATTTACGCCGGAAGGCAATCAAAACATTATTGACCGAATTAACAAATTAAAGCCAACTTCACTTTCTCAATGGGGAAAAATGACCGTTGACCAAATGATGTCGCACTGTATCGGTCCGCTTGACGTTGTCTACGGAAACCTTCATTTGAAAATCAACCCTATAATGGCACTGTTTGGCACATATGTTATCAAAGGAAAATTGTTAAAAGCTGAAAGATATCAAAAAGACAGTCCTACTGCCCCTGCCTTCATCCGAAAAGGTTCTTACGATTTTGAAACCACAAGAGCAGAATTAATTGAAAAAGTCAAAAAGTTCAGAGAAGGTCCTCACGTAATCAAAACACATAAACACCCTTTCTTTGGCCGTATGACCCATGAAGAATGGGATAACCTGCAGTGGAAACATTTGGATCACCATTTGAGACAGTTTGGGGTTTAAATTTTAGAAAACAGAGACAAGAATCAAGAGACAAGAATCAGGGTAGTTTTCAATCTTTTTTCTTGTTTCTTGGTTCTTTCTTCTTTTCTCTCATCCCTTTTCCCTTTTCCCTCAAAACTCCTACCTTTGCAACTTTGTAACTCAACAGAATCATGCGCATCGACATCATTACCGTTTTACCGGATTTAATCCGAAGTCCGTTTGAAGCTTCCATCCTTAAAAGAGCTATTGCCAAAAGACTGGTGGAAGTTCACATGCACAACCTTCGGGATTACAGTACCAACAAACACAAAAATGTGGATGATTACCAGTTTGGTGGCGGTGCGGGAATGGTAATGAGTATCGAACCGATCGACGCCTGCATTTCAAAACTCAAAAGCGAACGCGATTACGACGAAGTGATTTATATGACTCCGGATGGTGAAACGCTGAACCAACAAATGGCAAATTCATTATCACTTTTAGGCAATATCATAATTCTTTGCGGTCATTATAAAGGTGTGGATCAAAGAGTTCGCGACCAGTTTATCACCAAAGAAATCTCGATTGGTGATTATGTTTTATCTGGTGGTGAATTAGGAGCAGCTGTTTTATGCGATTCCATTATAAGATTGATTCCCGGTGTTTTGAGCAACGAAACTTCAGCACTGACCGACAGTTTTCAGGACAACCTGCTTTCCCCTCCTATCTATACCCGCCCTGCGGAATACAAAGGCTGGAAAGTGCCGGATATTTTATTAAGCGGAAATACCCCTGAAATAGAAAAATGGCGCGAGAATATGGCTTACGAGCACACAAAAACACGCAGACCGGATTTACTGGAAGAATAGTTCCGATTGCAGATAGCAGGAGGCAGATTACAGAAAACATCTTGTTTCTTGTATCTTGATTCTATTTTTTTCCATTTTGTAGTTTAAAATAATATTCGTAATTTCGCACCCTCATTCGGCCCAACCTCTGACGATAACCGTGTATGTTGCTCTGATTAAAAAACATTTAACATTAATAATCATGTCAAGTTTATTAAAATTTGTTCAAGACGAATTCGTAGCGAAAAAAGATTTTCCTCAATTCAACGCTGGTGATACAATCACTGTTTATTACGAAATTAAAGAGGGTGAAAAAACTCGTACTCAGTTCTTCAAAGGAGTTGTTATCCAAAAAAGAGGTGCTGGTGTAACTGAAACTTTCACTATCCGTAAAATGTCAGGTGCAGTTGGTGTAGAGCGTATCTTCCCTGTAAACATGCCGGCTTTACAAAAAATCGAAGTAAATCAAACAGGTAAAGTACGTAGAGCACGTATCTTCTACTTCAGAGAACTTACTGGTAAAAAAGCTAAAATCAAAGAAAGAAGAAGAAGATAATCAGCTTTCTGAAGATTATAAAATCAGTCCCGATGTTATCGGGACTTTTTTTTGCCTTTACTTTTCGAATTCAAATACCACTTTTGGTAATTACCAATCAAAAAAAACACGCTACTGAAGTTTTTACATTTCTCTTCAAACCGAGATTTTGGCAAAAAATTCAGACTCAAATTATCAGATTCATAATTAAGCGTCAACAAAATAGCATTCTGACAATTCGCTCAAATCCATCAAAATAGCCATCACTTTTCAGACTGATTTTCTTATATTTGCTAAGCTTTTTTAGCAATACTTTATACATCTATTATTTATTCTGAAAATACACCAAGATGACACAGAAATCAAAAATTCATTACACCCTGACGGACGAAGCGCCAATGTTAGCCACACATTCGTTTTTACCAATCGTACAGGCATTTACGGCTCCTGCAAACATTGATATCGAATTAAGAGATATTTCTCTTGCCGGGCGAATCTTATCGAATTTCCCTGAATTCCTTAAAGACGATCAGAAAATCGGAGACGCTTTGACAGAACTAGGTCAATTAGCAACGACTCCTGAAGCGAACATCATCAAATTACCAAACATATCAGCATCAGTTCCTCAGTTAAAAGAAGCTATTGCCGAATTACAAGCGCACGGTTTCGCAGTTCCAAACTTTGTGGAAGAGCCGAAAAACGACGCTGAAAAAGAAATTAAAGCTAAATATGCTAAAGTATTAGGTTCTGCCGTAAATCCGGTTCTACGTGAAGGAAACTCCGATCGTCGTGCACCGAAATCGGTTAAAAATTACGCAAAAGCAAACCCTCACTCGATGGGAGCCTGGTCTTCTGACTCAATAACAGAGATTGCTCACATGGATGCAGGTGATTTCTACGGAAGTGAAAAATCAGTAACCGTTGAACACGATACGCAGTTTGTAATTGATTTCATCGATGTAAACGGAAATCCAACCAACCTAAAAGCGGCTTCTAAATTAAAAGCAGGTGAAGTAATCGACTCATCGGTTATGAGCTTATCGGCTTTAAAAGCATTCGCGAAAAAAGAAATTGCTGATGCCAAAGCAAAAGGACAATTATTGTCGGTGCACTTAAAAGCTACAATGATGAAAGTGTCTGACCCAATCATTTTCTCTGCTATCGTAGACACTTATTTTGAAGAAGTATTCACTAAATATGCAGACGTTTTAAAATCATTGAACGTAGATACTAAAAACGGTTTAGGTGATGTATATGCAAAAATTGCTGGTCATCCGCAACAGGCTGAAATCGAAGCAGCTCTTGCAGCAGCTTTAAACAATGGTCCTGCTGTGGCAATGGTTAATTCCGATAAAGGAATCACGAACTTCCACGTTCCATCTGATGTGATTGTGGATGCTTCTGTTCCGGCTTTTGTCCGTACTTCTGGAAAAATGTGGAATGCAAAAGGCGAATTACAGGATACTAAAGCATTGATCCCGGACAGAAACTACGCTGGTTTATATGTAGCTACTGTAGATTTCTGCAAAAAGAACGGCGCTTTTGACCCTAAAACAATGGGTTCTGTACCAAACGTTGGTTTGATGGCGCAGAAAGCGGAAGAATACGGATCACACGATAAAACGTTCCAGGCAGTTGCAAACGGAACTATTCAGGTTCATGACGGAAATGGAAATATTTTCATGGAACAGAACGTACATGCAGGTGACATTTTCAGAATGTGCCAAACGAAAGACGCTCCTATTCAGGACTGGGTTAAATTAGCTGTAAACAGAGCTAGATTATCCGATACGCCTGCAGTTTTCTGGTTAGATGACAAACGTGCGCACGACAGAGAAATGATCAAGAAAGTTGAGAAATACTTAAAAAATCATGATACAACCGGTTTAGACATCCGTATTTTAAATATCGTTGATGCTACAAACTTCACTTTAGACCGATTGAAAAACGGCTTAGATACCATCTCTGTAACCGGAAACGTACTACGTGATTACCTAACCGACTTATTCCCTATTTTAGAATTAGGAACTTCAGCAAAAATGTTATCAATCGTTCCATTAATGAACGGTGGTGGTTTATTCGAAACCGGAGCCGGAGGTTCTGCACCAAAACACGTAGAGCAATTCGTGGAAGAAGGTTACTTACGTTGGGACTCTCTTGGTGAGTTCTTGGCTTTAGGTGCTTCATTAGAGCATTTAGGTCAGACACAAAATAATGCAAAAGCATTAGTGTTGGCAGAAACGTTAGACGAGGCAAACGACAAATTCCTTAAAAACGATAAGTCTCCTGCTCGTAAAGTTGGTCAGATTGACAACAGAGGTTCGCATTTCTATTTGGCAATGTACTGGGCTGAAGCGTTGGCAAACCAAACGAAGGATGCCGAGTTACAAGCGAAATTCGCTCCAATCGCAACAGAACTTTCTGCAAACGAAGCTAAAATCAATGCCGAATTAATCGGATCACAAGGCAAACCGCAAAACATTGGCGGTTACTACCAGCCTGCTTTCAAATTGACGGAAAAAGCAATGCGACCAAGTGAAACATTAAACACGATTTTACAAAAATTGGTTTAGTAGATTTCTCTTTATATAATTAAGAAAAGACGGTTCGAAAGGATCGTCTTTTTTGCTTTTAGGAAGCGAAATGCCGATAGCTATCGAGACGGGCCTTCTTGTAGTCTTACTTAGAAACATAAAAAAAGGCCATTCCGTTACAGAATGGCCTTCATAGTATAAATTATTAATTATTATCGTTTCATAGAGAAGTGTGCTTTAAATAATTTCTCCGCACCATTCTCATTATATTTAACGGTAAACCAGTAATCGGTAGATGGTAACACCTGTCCGTTAAACGTTCCATCCCATCCTGTCCCCGAAGGAACAATCTGTTTGATCAGCTTACCGTAACGGTCGTAAATATGGATTTCCGAATTCGGCTGATTTGCACTCAGCGACCAGATGTTCCAGGTATCATTATAACCATCACCATTAGGTGTAAAGAAATGCGGATAACCTATCGTTATGATATGCTCAAGAACAATATTAGTACATCCTGTAGCATCCTGAATCGTTATCGTATGCTCTCGCGGTAAAACATTCACAAAGACATTGCTGGTCTGGAATGCACCTCCGTCCAAACTATACAGATACGATCCGTTTCCTACTACAGTCACTGTGATGGCCTGCGTATCCTCAAAGTAATTTGAAACTACCGCACTTGCACTCGTAGCCGGATTGGAAGCTCCAACAGTAATGTCAAACTCATCGAAACATCCGGTAGCGTTATTCATTATCGAAACGGTGTATAATCCCGGTTCAGTAGCTGTATACGAACTACCTGTTGCAATTACGTCGGTACCATTATTTAAATGCCACTGAATTGCATAATCGGTGTCGCTTAAACCAGTATTCATCGGATAACCATAAACCAAGGCCCCAGTCACCGGATCGATACAAACAAACCCGTCAGGAATGCTGATCATCGGCAATGGATTCACCACAATAACGATGGTAATCGGACTTCCCGCACAACCATTATTTATCGGTGTGATCGTATAGGTAACAGTTCCCGGTGTGCTTCCGGTAGTCGTCAAAATCTGGTTGATAGAAATTCCTGCTCCCGGCGTAGTCTCTGTACCGTTTCCGTCAAAAGCACCTGATACACCATTTTGACTCACAGTCCATGAAATAGAAGTTCCCGGAATGTTCGGCATAACTGTAATTCCTGAAGACTCACCGCTACAGATAGGCTGCGGCGCAGTCGGACTAAACACTTCCGGTGTCGGATTAACCGTTACCGTAACCGTGATTGGCGTACCTGTACATCCGTTGACCGTTGGCGTAATAGTATACGTAACTGTTCCCTGCGTCAAACCAACCGTAGTCAAGGTCTGACTGATATTGTTTCCTGAACCCGATGAAGCCCCAAACACACCACTTTGCAGCACTGTCCAGTCGAAAACCGTTCCCGGTACATTACTTCTCAAGTCTATATTGGTAGTTTCACCGGAACATAATGTATCAGATGGTGGACTTGCCGTAGCATTCGGATTAGGATACACTGTAACAGTAACTGTTTGTGAAGTACCAGGACATCCGTTGTTAAGCGGTGTAATCGTATAAATAGCCTGACCGATATTCGTGCCCGAAGTTGTCAGCACCTGATTTATTGATGAACCGGTTCCATTAGTTGCTCCTGTTAACCCAGATGTCTGAATAACATTCCAACTGAAAGTTGCCGTTGGGATTGTGCTGGTCATTGTAATATTGGTAGTACCTCCTGTGCAGAAAGACTGCTCCGTAACATTCACATTAACAACCGGAACCGGACTTACCGTTACCGTTACATCAACCGGCGTTCCAACACAACTTCCTACTGCCGGAGTTATCGTATAGATTACTGTTCCTACTGTATTTCCTGTTGTAAGCAATTGTGAAATCACGGTACCATTTCCGTTCGATGCTCCTGTTGCTCCTCCTGACTGAGAAACTGTCCAGGAGAAAGTAGTATTCGGAACTGTTCCTGTCAACTGAATTCCGGTTGACTGTCCCGAACACAATTGTTGAGACGAAGGTGCAGCCGTAACTGTAGGTGTCTGTACTACCGTAACTGTTGCAGAACCTGACAATGCCTGAACGCAATTCGGCACAGTTCCCGCAGTTACACTAACCAAAGAATAGGTCGTGTCCGCTGCCAGGTTTCCTGTGTTCACAGTTGCCGAACCTGCAGCATCAAGAACAACAGTTTGACTTGGTCCTGCGTTGACCGTATATTCTACAGTCGCTCCCGGCGTTCCAGAAAACGAAATACTTGCTGAAGAATTAAAACAAACCGAAGTCGATCCTGAAATGGATGCCGTTGGCTGAGGCGCAATATTTATCACAACCGATTGAGACAAAGTTCCCGAACAACCTGAACCTGCGATAACGCTTACCAATTGATATGTTGTCGGTACAGCAAGACTTGCAGTTGAAAAAGTCAGTGTACCTGCTGCCGGTAAAGCAATACTCTCAGGTGCACCATTAACCGTATAGTTAACGGTTGTATTTGGAGATCCGCTGATCGTAATACTAGTGGTTGATCCGGCACAGATTGTTGACGGTCCCGTAATGGCAATAGTTGCCGTTGGTGTTGTCAATACATTAACTACAGCTGTATTCGAACATCCGTTACTATCAATATAAGAGATTGTAGTAGCTCCTACAGAAACTCCTGTTACTAATCCTGTTGCGTTAATTGTAGCTACTGCAGGATTTGACGATGTCCAGGCATTACTTGCTGCCGGTGGATTAGATGCTGACAATTGTGAAGTTGCTCCGATACAAGTTGATAAAGAACCTGAAATTACCGGTAATGCATTAACCGTTACCACAACACTAGCCGAACATCCGTTAATATTGGTATAAGTAATTGTTGTTGTTCCTCCGGCCACACTGGTAACTAATCCGCTATTGCTTACTGTCGCAACAGAAGTATTTGAAGATACCCACGGTGTTGTTGCAGAAGGTGCTCCTGAACCAGTCAATTGTGTTGTTCCTCCCTGACAAACGGATAATATTCCGCTTATGGTTGGTAAAGCATTAACCGTAACTGTTCTTGTATTTGAACAACCGTTACTATCCGTAAAAGTAATGGTCGCTGTTCCGGCTGAAACTCCGGTAATCAATCCACTAGCATTTACAGTAGCTACAGCCGCATTGGACGTTGTCCATGCATTTGACGGCGCAGGAGTTCCCGTTGCGGTAAATTGAGTGATACCGTTAACACAGATCACATTAGTACCACTAACAACCGGCAATGAATTTACAGTAAATTGTGCCGTATTCGAACATCCGTTAACATCATTATAAGTTATTGTTGTTGTTCCAACCGAAAGGCTTGTAACCAAACCAGTATTGCTTATCGTAGCGACAGCCGGATTTGAAGATGCCCAAGGATTAACTGCCGCAGGCGCACTGGACGCGGTTAATTGTGTCGTTGATGCCAAACATCCCGACATAGAGCCTGAAATAGTTGGTAAGGCATTAATAGTAACTAAAGCTGTAGCCGAACATCCGCTGCTGATTGTATAAGTTATTGTTGCAGTACCTGCAGAAATTGCCGTTACTAAACCTGTATTATTAACTGTTGCCACAGCGGTATTAGACGAAGTCCATGGATTGGAAGCCGCCGGCGTACCTGATCCTGTCAATTGCGTGGTTGCATTCTGACAAATAGATGTTACTCCACTTATAGTAGGAATCGCATCTACAGTAATCGACAATGAAGAAGAACAACCATTTGCATCTGTATACGTAATTGTTACCGTCCCTGGTGCAACACCGCTCACCAATCCGGTTGCATTAACCGTGGCAATCGATGTATTGGAAGAAACCCATGGGTTCACAGATGCAGGCGTACCTGAACCTGTTAACTGTGTTGTACCATTTGCACAGATAGCAGAAGTACCTACAACCGTTGGTAATGCATTAACCGTTACAGTTGCCGTATTTGAACAGCCATTACTATCCGTATAAGTTATAACAGTTGTACCCACTGCAACAGCGGTAACCAATCCTGTTGCACTTACTGTTGCAACACTTGTATTCGAAGATATCCAAGGAGAAACCGCGGCAGGTGTTCCTGAACCGGTTAACTGTGAAGTTCCGCTCAAACAAACTGATAAATTTCCGCCAATAGTAGGCAACGGATTAACCGTCACTGTTCTTGTTACGTTTATGTTTTGCGAACAAACCACAACATTACTGCTGTTTAATACTTTCGCAAGCACCAATGTATATGTACGCGTTGCCGCCAGCGATTCCGTGAATTGGAATGTACCGGCTGCATCTAACACTGCGGATTGAATAGGTCCTGCATCGATTCTGTAATCAACCGTCGCTCCGGGAGTTCCGTTAAAAGTAACCGTCGTGTTTCCGCCGGGACAAACCTGGGTGGGAGACACAGAAATTGTTGCCGTAGGCACCTGAACAACTCTCAGATTGAACTGTGTTATCGTACTACATCCGGAAATATTCCCCACTACTTTCGCATAAATAACTTGTGGATTTGAAGTGTTCCCGTAGATACATGCCAAAGGAAAAACTCCATCAACTGCATTAGCGTATGTAGTGTAAAAGCTGATCGTATTATTGGTTAAATCAGGATTAATCTGATTTCTAATAGAGCAAAGATCGAAGATACCCACATTTGGAGTAACACTACATGTGATTACATCGGGAATTGAGTTTGCTGTTGGAGGCACCGGAAAAGCACCGGTACCGTTCATAGCTGTACCATTCCACTGGATTGTAAATCCTCCGTCTCCCACAGGTCTGTCTATCGCGATATAATAACTTTGGCCGGCAGTTACAGTAAGTTCACGCACATAACCGTTACCGTTTGAACCCGGACCAGAAGTCGTCGCAATACTGGTACTGTTCATCCCTGTGTGATTATTTGCCAAACCTGCCAATTGCGGATTGGTAGTACAGCATCGGATTGGGCTTCCTAAACTATTACAAGGTCTGTTAGGTCCGTAAACCCAAAAATCGTAATCTACAACAATGGCAGGATCGATCGGAATTAAATCAAATCCCAATGTGCCTGATTGCACTATATTAATTTTTAGCCAAATTGAATTATGTTCAAATCCGCTACATCCGGTAACTTCCTGAATAGTTCCGATACCGCTGGCGTTTGAAGTAAAAGTTCCGTTTCCACACACGGTAATCGCACGAACACAATCGTTGGGTTCGGTTTGAGCAGAAATGACATTACCAAAAATAAGTACTAAAAGTATTACTAAAATCTTTTTCATTAAATCAGGTTTTATTTAAGAGCAATAGCTAATTCCTATTTTACAAGAAATTAGCCATTGATTGGGGTTTTTAAGTTCAACTCTCGAAGCAGTTAACGTACATCGAGGCGTATAGATTGTAAATTACTTTGTTAATTTTTTATTTTTTTACAATCATAAATTCCGAACGTCTGTTTAGAGCATGTTGCTCTTCTGTACATCCTGAACCACAAGCTACTTTAGGGTCGGTACTTCCGTAACCTTTTCCGCTTACGCGATTTCTTGCGATTCCTTTGGAAATCAGATATTCAACAGTTGATTGAGCTCGTTGTCCGGACAATTTCAGGTTGTAAGAAGCGCTACCTTTGGAATCCGTGTGCGATTTTACAAAAATCACCATCGTCGGGTTGTCTTTCATTACTTTAACTAATTTATCCAGCTCAGTGGCACCTTGTGCCGTTATATTACTTTTATTGAATTCAAAATAAACGTTGTTCAGAATCACTTCTGTATCCGTAATAATAACCTCCGTCGGCACTAACTGTACTTCAATGACAGATTGTCCCGACTTAATTTTAGTAACCTGGGCAGTTGCTGTTTCAAAATTCGCAGCACTCACCTGGAATGCGTAATTGGTTTCACATTCCACCGGATAACCCACTTTACCGTTTGCATCTGTTTGTCTTGTTTCAATAACGTTTCCTTTTGCATCAGAAATCGCTACCGTAGCATTTTTCATAACTGCACCTGTTTTCTTATTGGTTACTAAGGCAATTGCTTCGGCTGTACATACTTCTTTAGCAGCATAAATGGCATCAGAACCATTTCTATCTGAAGAGAAGTAACCGATGTTAGCCGTTTTATTATAACTGAAAGCGAAATCGTCTTTTTCAGTATTTACAGGTTTTCCAACATTTTGTGGTTGTTCTGCTGTATTCAAGTCCATTCTGAAAACATCCAAGCCTCCGAAACCTTGTTTTCCGGCAGAGGCAAAATACAATACGTTGTCTTCCGTAACGAAAGGGAAATTTTCTCTTCCTGGCGTATTAACTGCTGCACCCAAATTTTGAGGGGTTCCGTAGCTGTTTCCATCGACAGACACTTTCCAGATATCCGCTTCCCCTAAACCTCCAGGCATATTGGATGCGAAATAAAGTGTTTTACCGTCGCTGCTCAAACTTGGGTTAGTAACAGAATAGCTTGCGCTGTTAAAAGGTAAAGCTTCAATATTTGACCATTTTCCGTTCACTTTTACCGCTTTGTACAAACCTTGTTGCCCAACTTTGGTGTTGCTCTTTTTATCTTTCTCGTATTGCCCTGACGTATGTCCGTCTCTAGCAAAAAACATTGTATTTCCGTCTTTGCTCACAGTAACCGGACCATCGTGGAAGGCAGAGTTTAATTCTTTTACCGCAACCGGCTCTGAAAAAGTACCATCTGCATTTCGGGTGGTCTGAAAGATGTCCAAATACGGCTGATTAGCCCACTTGTCTTTTTTACCCGATGCGTGTCTTGTACTTGCAAAATATAAGGTGTTATCGTTTGTAAGCACTGCACCGAAATCGCTGCTGCCTTTCACGCTAATAGCAATTTCAGAAACATCAAACATTTTGCTTTTATTGGTCAGGCTCGGAATATAATTTGGATTTGCCTTGTGTTCTTTAGCTCTCGAATCCGAAGGAGCTACTGCCGCAAAAGCATCCATTTGTTTGTTTGCTTCTTCATATTTCCCCATCGCTTTTAAAGTTTGAGCATAACGGAAATAAGTTTCCGCATCTACTTTCCCTTCAACGGCTTTTCCATACCATTTTGAAGCTTCGGCAATATTGTTGATATTGTAATAGCTGTCCGCCAATTGTTTTGCAACATAAGGCGTAGCTGAATCTTTGTCTGTCAACTTCAGATATTCTTCAATGGCGTTTACGTATTGATAACTTTCAAAAAACTGATCTGCTTTCTTAGTCTGCTTGTCTTGTGCATAGGCCGACGTCATCAATAATAACAAGCTTATTTTTATAAATGTTCTTTTCATTTTTTAGCTTCTTTTGATTAGAAATATCTTGGTGATATTGATGTCTTTTTAGGGAAATTCACATCAAACAACAACATGAACTCATGAGAAGCTTTTGTTGTCGCATCCAAATCCGAAATAATATGATCGTAGGCATAACCGATACGGATTCCCGGTGTAATTCTGTAATTTACCATGGCACCAAACGAATCTTCAAGTCGGTATGTCGCTCCTGCTTCAAACTTTTCAAAGAACAGGAAGTTCGCTGATAAATCGAAAGAAGTTGGCGCTTTGAAAGCCGATTTCACCATAAAGGAAGGTTTGAACTTTGTGTTTTCAGACAATTGGAATACATACCCTCCGGTAATGAAATAATGCTGTGTTTCACTGCCAAATTTATACTGATCCCCATCCAGTTGCAAATCAAGGTGTTTTGCATCTAACATATTAGGAACAGAGAATGACAAATAATATTTTTGCGTATAGTAGAAAAGTCCACCTCCTACATTGAAATAGGTATTGTTGACATTTTGACTAAACGCAGGATCATCGGGACGCGGCACATAACCGTTTCCGATTTCACTAAAAAGACCTACTTTATGAAAAGTAACTCCTGATTTTAATCCGAAGGCCAGACGATGCTCACCTCCTAAATTTAAAGTGTATGCAAAATCCGCATAAACATTAGTTTCCTCTACAGGTCCGATTTTATCCGAAATCACTGAAAGTCCCAAACCAACGTTCTTTCCTACAGGGCTGCTCGCAGAAAAGGTAGCTGTTTTTGGAGCACCTTCAACATTAACCCATTGTTCTCTATATAAAAGACCAATTGCCAGATTCTCTTTGGAACCGGCATAGGCAGGGTTCACCACATTCATATTATACATGTATTGCGTATAATGCGGGTCTTGCTGTGCATACGTGTCCGTGGTAATCACTCCCAACAGTAGTATAGCAAAATAAATTTTTTTCATTTTCAGCTGTTATTGCTTTAATAATTACAGTCTGCTTACCTGCGTAAGCAGACTGATTTTTAATTTGTTTTTTAATATTGTCTGTTGATGTATACCCAACCTGTAACGGTTGTATTATCACTTTTCACGATATTATAGAAATAAGTTCCGTCAGGTAATTTATCTCCGTCATCGGATAAACCTGTCCACTCTTTCTTATAACCTTCTCCGTGAGTATAAACTTTCATACCATAACGGTTGAAGATGATCAACTCTTTCACATCAAAGTTTGAAAGATCAAACTCATCATTCATACCATCCCCATTTGGAGAAATACCTCTAGGGATATATCCGCATGGTCCTTCTATGGTAACGGACTGGCTCTTAGTTCCAGCAAGGTTACAACCTTGAACCATAGCTGGTATCGAATAAGTAACGGTATAAACTCCCTGAGCACTTGCTACAAGATTGATCGCACCCGTTTGAGCATCAATAGCTAATCCAGCAGGTGTAGCTGTGAAAGTTCCACCAGATGTAAAACCAACTGCAGTTTCTATTACCGGATTTTCTGAATCAGTACAGTAGTTTGTATTATCATATGTAAAATCTACTACAGCAGGTACCAAATCAAGTATATTAACAACAATTGGAGTTCTTGGACCGATACATCCTCCTGCATTAACTAACGCAACATAATATGTAGTTGATCCTACTGTCGCTGTTGAAGGAGTTGGAGCAGTTGTACTTCCTGTACCTCCTACCGCATCGGTATACCACATCAAAGTATAACCTCCCGGCGCTGTCGCGGTTAAAGGCGCAGCTGTTTGCGTCATACAGTATTCCACAGGGGATACAACTGTAGCTACATCGCTGAAACCTTGGTAAGTTACCGTAAATGCTTTTTCACAATAACGGGTCTTCCAGAAATAAGTATACACGCCTGGTGTATTAAATCCTGAAATGTTAGCTGTCTGACTTTGCGGCGTGTCAATAAGTGTTACAGCCGGGTTATTGGTATCCGCAACCCATTCTCCTGTTCCCTCAGCTGCAACCGCTACTGAAGTCTGATCACAGGTTAATGTCGCATTTTGAGTAACAATATCCGTATTAGGCACAAATTTAGCAGCATCCAACAAATGACCAATGCCATTACCTCTTGTTCTGAAGATGAATCTCGTAACAGGTTGCCCCGCAGGAATAGTATATGTTCCCGTTCTCAAACTCCAAACTAATGTAGATGCAGTATGTGATGTTACCATTGTAAACGGACCTGATGGAGGTCCAGCCCACAACTCTACGGTTGTTCCCGCTCCGCTAAGTCTACTTGCTGAAGCAAAACTATACTTCACTTTTTGGATTTCAGCAGGTGTTTGAATTTCTGTATATGTCCCTTTGATATTAGGATCCGCAGGATTCCATGTATTTGCCGGATCCTGAATTAATTGAACACATTGAGCACCTTCGTATGGAGTTACACCCGTAATGCTCGACCCTTCGTAGAAGAAAATACTTTCAGCAGCCGTATTGTTTCTCCAACCCGGAGTCACCTCCATATCAAAAATCGTGGCACTACCTGTTATATACTGCATTGGCAATTTTTCAAAGCCGTAATTAAAATTACTAACATCACAAATATCTGCAGGAGTACTCACACAAATGTCAAACGTCTTAGGAGAACTAGTCTCATTAAGTTTAACTCTTACTTTATACCTGGTACCAACAGTCAGCTCAGATGAATAGATTGCAGTTAACGAGTTATTTTCGCTACAAGCTTTTTCTACAAGAGAACTACCCTGTACTTCATATAAAGATAATGTAATCTTAGGCCAAACTCCCTGGCTGGAGTTTGTCCACCAGTTACCCGGAGCCCAATTGCTTAATTCCACCGTATGGATTTTCGAAGTTGCCGTAAATTCATACCAGATATCACCTCCGTTTATACCACCACAAGATGTTGGTTCAGCTGAAGCTGTCGCACCGATAAAGGAAGCTTTAGTTCCTTTAGAATCACAAGTTCCGTTTGTATTTACAGTTAATGGGATTGCCGTCTGAGATTCATTATTTTTAATGAATACATAAGGCCCTGTCCAATAACTTTTATCGTTGGAACCACAAATCGCTCTTACAAAGAATTCGTTTGTTCCTGCTGTAGGATCAATGAAATCTGAAGGCTGCGGAGTATAACTTGATGAATTTACAATAACTCCTGATTGAGGAACAGCTCCTAAACCTAACGGTTGTACAAAAACTTCCCATTGTGTTTCTGAACCTCCCGGAGTCCATGAAAGCACCCCTAAATTGTTAACGGTAATGTTAGTTGGCTGAGGGCAAGTAACAGCTGTACAGTTCGAAACTGTTGTATAAACATTGACATTAGGAGCATGTTGACCAAGTGTAGTGGTATAAACAACAGTTCCAGACTGATCTGTCACCGTTACCGTTGCATTTGGCCACGAATTTACTGAACCACCAAGTCTCCAATACAAGTTCCATTCAATTCCTCTACACAAGAATATATCATAGTTAATAACGGTAGGCTGGTTAGGCGCTACTACCGGCCAAGTAAGTGATTGCTGTACCACACCGTTCTGAATAACATCCAAAGCTCCCAGTACCTGACCTCCACCTCCGTTTGATAATGAAACCGTGTATTGACAAACATTTGCTAAATTGCACTTAGTAAGGAATTCAACCGGTCCAACCCATGCACTTTGCGAACTGGTGCCACAAATTGCTCTTACATAATATTGGTAACGGGTGGAAGGTGTAAGTCCTGTTAATGTATATGGATGTGCAGTCGCTGTACGTAAATATTGCGGTAGCGTGTTTCCTACCGGAGCAGGTGTACCGTAAGGCTGTAATGAAATTTCCCAAGAAGTTTCGGAGCCATTCGGCTGCCAATCAATTTGTGCTGTAGTATCAGTTACACTGTTACTATCAGTTACAACATTAGATACAGACGGACATGCCGGAATGTTTTCAACAATTACATTATCTATTAATAAATAGGATCCTCTACGACCGGGTGCTGCAGCATCTGGCGTACCAGGTGGCACCTGAAAGGCAATATTAATATTGGTTGGTGCCGTAATACTGGTAAGGTTAATTACCAGTTCCCTTGTATCCACATTATGAAGGGCACCGGTAACATCCGTATCATAAAGCGTGGTTGTAAACTGAGAGATGTCCACTCCGTTTGTTGATACTTTTACTTTTAAATCCCCAAAATATGCAGGATCGTACTTGATTTTGTAGTAAAAACGTAATCGCTGGTTTGGTTGTACTGTTAACGTTGGCGAAATTAACCAGTCATTACTGTTACCGTTTGTAAAGCAATTCAAAGCCGCCATTTGGGCACCAAACATTGGGTCCACAGGCATATTCATATTCCACTCGTTAGCATCAATATTGCTGTTTACAATTGTCCAGCAAGATTCTGTTGGAGAATCTTCTTCAAAAGTTTCAATGAATGGTGTTGTTAATACATTACAGATTGTTTTGAATTTGAATGGCCCAATCCAGGCACTGAAATCAGAGCCACAAACTGCTCTTACATAATATTCGTATTCAGTATTCTGAGTCAGACCTGTTGCATTATAGGTTGGATTGGTATTTACAACCGTTCCTGAACCTGTAGGAATACCAGAATCCGGAGCCTGAACAGCTACCTGCCATTGTGTTTCATTATATCCCGGCGTCCAGCTCAACGTAGCAGATGTTTGTAAAATATTAGATGCCGTTAATATTGAAGGATTCGGACAAACCGGAGCATCTTCAATACTGAAATCATCAATGGTAAGCAAACCAGTATTTCTAGGATTAGCCATATTTGCAGGGAGGTGGAATGCGAAATAAGCAGGCCCTGTTCCTGTGAAAATCACGGATCTCTCCATGAAATCAAGGTTGGTAACATCATGAGCAGGAATGATTACCGTTGGATTGCTCATGTTTGGCGAGCTAGACATTATAACCTCAAAATTAGCTCTTTCGATCGGACTAGAAATATTTGCGGCTACTTTGTATTTGTACTTCAGCATTTTTGTTCCCACTGCATTTACCTGAGCAGAAATCAGGTAATCATCATAAGACACGAAAGGATTCATGAAAAGATCTCTCGGTTGGATTGTTGCCTCTGTAGCTCCAATAGCCCAGAAAGAATTATTACCATCTGCATTTCTGTTATCAACAGACCAACAGAATTTTTTGGTAGTAACATCTGTATCATTCAGACTTTCATAGTAAGGCACCGGTTGCGCGTCACAAAGTGTGTTGAATGGAACTGGTCCAACCCAAGCACTTTGTAATGTGGAACTACAATAGGCTCTTACATAATATTCATAACGCGTTGAAGGCGTTAATCCTGTTTTAAGGAAAGGGTTAGTACCCACTAATTGTCCGCTTCCCGTAGGAACGCCTGAACCTAATGGTTGTACAGCAACCTCCCACTGAGAGTTGTTGTATCCGTTGGTCCAGTAAAACTGAGCTTGCGTTTGTGTAATTGAACCTGCAGTTACACCAGGATAACTCGGAGGAGAACATGCTGGTAGATCTTCAATATAAACATCATCAACATAGAAATTTGTTGCTGTGTTCACATAACCCGGAGGCAAATACCATGCAATATTAACATCGCCTACAACACTTGCAGGTACCACAACGATTTTTTCAATATAGTTGTTTCCTGTTTGGTATGTTGCAATCGGTAATATTTCAGTCGTAAAATTATTTGGCCCTATTCCGGTAGTTGATACTACCATCTTAAAAGAAGACTCCCCTAAAACATATCCCGTACTATTGGTGTATCCTCCAAAACCTTTGTATTTAAAACGGATTTGTTTTTGAGTAACTCCATCAAAATGAAATCTCGGAGAAATTAACATGTCATTTGTCTGATTTCCGGAATCCATAGTACGAAGTCTAACTAGATTTCCTTGTACCGGAGGGCTATCTGGAGCTCCCGCATAAACAAAGGAGACGCTGTCTCTATTCAAATCCAAAGCAGACCAACATAAAGGATCAGCATTTGTAGAGTTCGTAAACTGGGTAGAATACGGTGGTGTAAATAAAGTACACTGTGTTCTGAAAGGAAGCGGATTACTCCATCCCCCTGGTGTACCACTACAAACCGATCTTACGTATAAATTATAATTTGTATCCGGAGTAAGTCCGCTTACATTATTGTTTGTATTTGAACTTGTAGGTGTTGTAACGTCTGCCCCAGTAGGAGGTCCTGCCGATGCGGGTTTTACAATATATTGCCAAGCACTAGCTAAATTTTGTGGATTTGCCCATGAAAAAGTAGCGCTGTTATGTAATAAATTTTCAACTGCCAATCCTGAAGGAACAGGACAAGAAGGTTGCGATAAGGTAAATGTAAAACAAATACCAGCACCTGGCTGAGTAGCACTATATGGGAAAGGGGAAGAAATTACAAAATAGTAAGTCTGGCCACCTGTTAAATATAAATTTGACAATTGTGAAGAGTTAACACTTGAAGGAGAACCGGTTACAAGCGATCCCAAACAGTTTGCTGTAGTACCAATACCGGTACAGCTGTCGAAAATGAAAACGCTTGATAATTGGTTATAACAAGGTGCAGCACCAGTGGTAACCGCTAAACTTACGTTTACCAATCCTGAAGTTGGTGGTGTATAAGATAAAAAGGCGTGATCCCCACCTAACCAGTTCTGAGTTGAAGATGGCGGCTGGCAACTTAAACCTTGTGAATTTAAAGGAGTATATGTTTGAGTATCATGAAAATTAGCCAGATTTGTACTTAGAACATATGGCGTTGTTGATATATTTGTTGGAATAACTACGGGAGTAGCACACTGCATTCCTAATCTAGCGGTGGTTACCGAGAAAGGTCCTGCCCATCCACTTGCTGTTGTGCCATCGCAAATCGTTCTGATGTACACATCGTAATTTGTACCATCAGTTAAACCTGTTGCATTATAGGTAAAACCGTTAACAGGTGTACCTGTAGCGAGGATACCCGATCCTTGAGGAACTACCTGAATTTCAAAGTTAGTGGCAGTAGGATGTGTCCAGCTGATTACACCACTGTTGGCTGACATCGTAGAAGTGATTCCCGTTACTTTAGCACAGCTTTGAATAACTCTGGCGTTATCCACAAACCAAGTATCTCCTGATGTAGCTGTTGTTCCGTCTTGAGTAGTAATTGCAACAAAGGCAATATAAACAGGTACTCCAGCCGGAATGCTAGGAACCGGAACTATTTTTTCTTCCCATGTAGTAGCAGTTACATTTAACGTGGCTTCTGTCCAGGACTGCAACACAACGTTGAAACTGGAAATATCCGGTTGAACCGCTGTAGACAATCTCAATTCAAACCTTGTCCCTCTATTTGTAAAACTTCCCTGTTTGGTCATAAACCTAATTTCTGTTGCATTAGGTGTTACAAATTGAGGTGTAATCAAATAGTACTCTGCGGTTGTATTGGTTGTAGTATTCAACGAAGGATTTACCATTGCGCCAGGAGTATTTAAATACCCTCCTGTAGGCGTTGTTGGCCCCCAGTTGTTGGCAACCGTCTGGTTACTGGTAATTGCCCAGGTACTTGGGATTCCGCTGTTGAAATCTTCTAATGGCAATTGCGCAGAAGCATAATTTGAAAATAATCCAAATGTTAATATCAAGAGCATTTTTATTTCAAAATTTCTTCTGGCTGAGAGGAAAAATTTTGAGATAAAAATCCAAAATGATATGGCTGTTTCTTTTTGCATTTTTTCTAAATTTTTGTTGTTAAATGTATTTACTGCTAAATACTTAAATTAAAAAAAGTAAGGCAATCATTAAGATTACCTTACTTTGGCATTACTAATTATCTTTTAATTACTTTAAAGGTTTCTACTCTATCTTCAGAATAAACTTTAACTAAATAGGTCGACGACGCAAACCCGTCAAAATTCATTTGAACATTATTGTTATCAGTATCTAAAGCTCTTAATTGCTGACCAATTAAATTATATACTTCAACTCTTGTTATTACATCTTTTGCCGTAATTGACAATTGATCATTAACCGGGTTAGGGAAGTATTTTAATTCGGCAATTTTGAAATCTTCTGTTCCTAAACAAGGACCTGAAGCCAAGATTGCAGTTCTCGGTCCTTCACAAGAAACACTATTAACAGTAACAGTTTGTGATACATAATAAGTAGTATTTAAAACTGCAGGTGTTGTAGTAGGGATAACATTTCCTGCAGCAGGAGCGTCATACCATGTAAGTGTAGCACCAGCTGTAGGTGTAACTGTGAAATCAGCAATTGTATGTGTTACACAAGCATCCTGAGTAGCAGTAGCAGTTGGAGCTGCAGTATTAACAACAGTCGCAATAACAGGAACTCTTACACCTTCACAAACTTCATCATAAGTTAAGTTATGGAAAATGTTTGTTGTGTTATTTGTAGCACTAATTACATCATTAAGTGCAGAAACGTTACCAGTTAACTTAATTGGTCCACTTGTTGCTGGATAAGTAATCGCAGCAGTACTGTTTCCTAATGTATTTGTTGTTGTAACTAAACCATTAGTAACTACCAATCTGTAATCTTTACCCACAGGGATATTATAGTTAAGTGTAACTGTTTGAGGAGTTGTTCCTACAGTACCTGTCACTAACGTTGGTGTGAAAGTTACCTGAGAAGTTCCTGAAACAAGATTACCGTTAGCATCAAATAAACCTACAGTTATTGGCGTAAGTGCCGCTGTGTTTTTAGGGTAAACGGTAACTGTTTTTAATTTAAAATTATTGATTGCATCAAATGAGATACCTTTAAAGTTAGCACTTGAAACAGCAGTACCAGAATATGTCGCAGTATTTACAGCACCTGCAGACTCAGAACCAGAAGCCACATAATATGTAGTGGTTTGAGATACAGCCGGAGCGTACGAAACACCCTGAGCCACCATGTTTCCTCCCATTGGAGCATCGTACCAGTTTAAGATTGCACTACCGGCAGCACTTAAATTAGCTGTACCGCTTGTACACATTGTAGCACCTGTAGTTGTAGCTGTTGAAGCTGTAACAGTAACCGCAACCGGAGTTGAAGTAGCCGGGCTACCAGAACAGGTTACAATACACTGGTATGAAGTATTCGCTGAAGGTGTAGCAGTATAAGTAGCAGCAGTTGCTCCGGCAATGTTAGTCATAGGACCAGCATTTACAGACTCTTGCCACTGATAAGTAACACTAGCTCCAGTTGTAGGAGTTGTTAAACTTAACGCGATGGATTGTCCTGCACAAACTGAAGCAGAAGAAGCGACAGTAGCCCCAGGAGTCGGAGTACCTGTACAAGCAGGACCTTGAGCATAAGAGAAATTCCCTAAGAAACCACCTGTTTGAGCAGTAGCCAAATAAAGTGTTGGTGTATTTGGTGTTCCAAAATAAGCTAATTCATAAGTCGTAGCAGAAACTGGTGTGGAAACTACATCATAAGACCCCTGATCAGCCGTAGCATGAACAATGATGTTTGAAGCAGTAACGGCCGTAGCTGCCGGAGGAGTTGCTCCAAGTCTTACATTATATCCTGTAAAAGTTCCTGCAGTACCCACTCTGGAAACTTTCCATCTGTTAGTACTTAAATTAGACGCATTGGTTGCGTTTACCGTACCTGAGTTTGTATCAAAAGCCTCAGCCATTAACTCAACACCTCCGGTTGAAGCGATAAGTACCGGAAGGAATTTACCATTTTTACCAACCGGGAATAACTTATATGAAGTAATAGTACCATTATTTGCATTAGCATGTGCTGCCGGCCCGTCAATATATGAAGTAGCACTACCTCCCGAATAACTACCACCTGTAACGGTTGAAGTTACATCAGGGTTTCCTACGTAAAGAGGATTAGCTGCTGAAGTATGCACGATTCCGCTAGTCATGGTTACACTACCAAAAATTCTGAAATTAGGCACACTGATCGTAACCCCTGCAGCGCTCGTATTGTTTACAGTTAAACTTGCGAATGACGCATTGTTAATACCAGATGTAACAGAATATTGGTTGGTAGCAAATGTACCAGAACCAGAAATTGTCTGAGGAAGCGATGTAGGTACCGCAGCACCATTAATAAAGTTTCCTAGATATAAACCTGTACCGTTACTTGGGAAATTGATCGTTCCATTATTCACAATGTTACCCCCTACATAAACCGTTGCATTGGCAAATGTTTTTTTGAACACACTACCTGCAGTTACCGTGAATGCATTCTGAACGTTCATATTGTAAGCATTATTAGCATTGTTACTGCCCACATTCATGAATCGATCAACCCCGTTAGGAGCATTAACTGTTAAATTACCTAAAGAGAATAATCCTCCTGCAGCCTGGAACTGACAGTTGAAACCATTAGATATCACCGACGAGTTCTGAGTTGAAACGCCATCACCTATTTGCAACGTATGGTTCAATCCTGTCGCATAATGATTTGCCGAAGCATAAATGAATGAACCGCTTGATTGTGTATTAAACACGCCGAACTCAACATTCATTGGAGAAGGAGCACCTGCCTGAATAGGTTCAGACAACGTTATATTAGCACCTGAAACACCAACTACAAAAGTTCCTGGTTTGATACCAGCTCCTGAAACAGTCATACCTGGTATGATATTCGCATTTGCAGCCGATAAAATCACAGAAGTAGCTCCGGGAGTCACAACAGTAATTGCCAGTGGTAGTTGTGATACTATCGGAGATGGCGCTAAACCAGCAGTTTGGTTCGATAAACCTAACCTCACTACCGAAGTCGTAACACCTGAATTCGAAAGCGGCGTTATAGCTGTAATAGTCGTATTCGCCGGAATACCAGTTCCGGAAATTCCCATTCCTACCGCTAAATTTGCGTTGGCGGCATTTGCCTCAACCACAACGGCTGCAATGCCGTTTTGCATAGAAGTATAAGTCAAAATTGTACTGAACGTCAATGAAGTTGCTGCATTTGTAGCAGTTGCATTTTGTGTTAGTACCAAAGCTGTTCCTGCAATGCTTTGTACAAACGTACCCGCAGGAATACCTGTCCCGTTTACTGCTTGTCCCACATAAATATTTGCATTAGTAGCCGATAAGGTAACGTTCGCAGATCCAGTGGTAATAGAACCATTTTGTGTTGCACTAGCAGCAATTGTAGCTGTAGCTGGTTGTGATAATGTCAAATTATAATTCGGTCCGATCACAGTAGCAACGTTCGTAATAGTAGTATTGGCAGGAATATTTGGTCCTGAAATTGACATACCAACATCAAAGACGTTATTATTTGATAATCCAGATACTCTAATTTCACTTAAGTTAGTTCCGTTAGTCCCTCCAGGAACAGTAAAAGTACCTGTTGTACCGGCTGTGTTAACACTGAAGTTTGCAGCAGACTGTGCTGTAATTGGAGTTGCTATATTTACAAGAGGGTCAACGATAGTGATTTTACCACCTGTTAAATCTAAATTAGATGTCTCAATTTTACATGAAGAACCACCAAAAGCAACAGAAGTCGCAGCATTACCATTGTCATTACTGTCAATAATAATATCTCCACCTGTCTGGTTGAAGAAACTTCCTCCTTTGTGAGCAACAAAGCCGTTTACTTTTAAGTTACCGGCAACCATAACATGGGAACCATAGTTATAGAAAGCCGCATTGTTGTTCGTACAACCTACAGTCATTGTAGATGTACCTGCATTATTTGTCAATGTACCGCCTTTTGCGATAATTACACCCGCAGCATTAGCTGTAGCTGTAACTGTAACATTATGACCACTCGCGATATTAACCACATTGCTGCAAGTAGGAACAACACCTCCAACCCATGTTGAAGCAGTATTCCAGTTACCGGAAGCAGCAGAAGTGATCGCTGTAGCCGTATTTAAAGCCGAAGCATCGTTAATTCCAATATATACAGGAGCTGCAGTTAAATTAGGCAAAGTCAAACCTGTTCTGAACACAAATGGCTGTGCTGTTCCGTCCTGATGTGTACCTGGCAAAGCAGCTGATGCATTCATCAGTCTTGAAGAACCGTCAATCGCTTCATAAGCACCATTTGCGTACAATGCAACTCTATTCGTCGGTGTTCCCGCATTAGGCGCATAAATAAGAGGTGTAGCATTTGAAGTAGCATCCGGAGTTGAAAAAGTCCAGTTTCCGTCATATCTTTTATTAATAGTATAAGCACCATCAGCAATGGAAAGACTTCCCGTTACTGTATTTGCATTAGCATATGTTACCGCTACCTCACCAGATGTTGCCGGAGCAGCATCCGGTAAGAAATACAATGTCCTGTCTAAACCTGCACCATTGATAAAAGGATACCAAAATGGTTTATAGTTGTTATCCGTTCCAGGGTATTCTGTACCTGGCTGAACAACTTTAGTATTATTAGCAGATATCCACTTAGATACCGTACCATTTGTAAAACCTTGTCCCGGAGCAATTACAATATTATTTACACCACTGAAATTTCCAATGATGAATCTGTTTCCGGTAGTAACATTTATCCTACCACTTGTCAGAATCAAACCACCATTAATTCTAGCTTTTGCTACATTCCATATAATATTAGGTGTTGTTGCCGACGTGTTAGTAACCTCTAATTGGTTCAAAACACCTGACCTGTTACCAAATGCATTTGTACCTGCCAAATCACTACCCATATAACCTGCAGGGTCTACGGATATTGTTTGAGGCGTAGTACCGTTAAGCGTTAGTCTAGCTATTAAGTTAGTACTGCTATTAATACTACTGTCAAATCTGGCACCAGGACCTACATCAAGGTTATGGCCCAATTTTAAAAATTTACCATTAGGGGTAGAAGCACCGTCGAAGTTATTGAATCTTGCACCACTGGCAGCAAGGTTCATATCATTATTTATGGTAAAATCATCCATTACACTGCCACTTATAGCAAACTGTACTAATGAATTTACTCCGGCAAGGATCAAATCCTCACATCCTGAATATCTTGAGTCAATCATTACCACTTCACCAGTTCCATCAAGAACTGCTGTATCAGCAGGAGTTGGTACATTACCACTATCCCATGTCCCTGGCTGAGACCAAAGTCCAGAATGAGCACATGTGATTTCTTCAGGTATTCTTGAAACAAGCGAAATGTTATCAATAGCCGCCGGCGGAACTGTTCCTGCTCCACTGTTCGTCCATACGAAAATCAAACGGAAAGAAGTTCCCGCGAATGATTTAGGAATAAACGCCGTGTTTCTTGTAACACCTGCCTGAGGCGAAGCGTTATAAGAAACCAACGTAGCGCCCGGCCATGAAACACCATAAGTCATTGGCGATGTTACCTGAGTATTTGTACCTGCAACCGTGTGGGTAACTGGCGCAACCCATACTTGCCATCCGGCACCAAACGTCGGAGCTGACTTTACATCAAAAGTCAATGTCATTGCTTTTTGTGCAGCAGGAACGGTTGTGATATCTCTGTAGAAATAAACCGTTCTGTTCCCATTATAACCTGCGTAAGAATTAGTAACACCATTATCGTTGGTGATGTACGCAGCATTACCCATAATCGCAGATGAAGTCGCAGAAAAATTCATTGTCTGGGCAACTGCCAATGCAGAACCATTTATAGAAGCTTTTGACAATCCTAAAGTTGTACCGTTGATACTGGCCACATAAGTATCCGGACCAATAAAACCGGCAACAGGGGCAATCAACATACCCACTGTAATATTTGAATTTGCTGCAGCTAAAGTAACTTGATAAGTAGTGGCGGCAATTGCCGCAGTTGTCAACTGAGAAGTTGCAACACTAATACCACTTCCAGAAGTTTTCCCGAAACCTAAGGTAACGCTTGCAGCTGTTACAGTAGCATTTTGAGATAAAGTCAGGGTTGTTCCAGCAATACTTACGACGAAAGTGTTCGCCGGGATATTATCTCCATAAACAACCTGCCCTGCAAGTATACCAGCATTGGGAGCTGTTAACGTAACCGTAGGTGAACCACTTGTTGTAGCTCCCACAGATGTTGTTCCCGAAGCCGCCGTTCCAACAGCCCATTTGATTGGACCTGTTCCCTCATTTGCAACTGTCCACCCGTTCGCCGCAAATGTATTTCCAGAATTAAATCCTCCATCAGTCGCTGGATTGATTATCGTGGTTTGAGCTAACGAAGTGTTTGAAAAACAAAAAAGCGAAAACGCCAAAACCGTCCCGTGGAGGAGCCTGGTTTCTTTTTTAAAATCAAAGTAGTCGAATACTTTGCCGAGTCGTAGTTTTTTTTGCATAATCATACATTTTGGTTTAAATGTTAATGCGGTGAAATTATATATTATATACATATATAAATTGGCAGTACTTTCGAAATTCAGTAATTTTGAAACTCTAAAATACGAAACAAAGCTTTCGACTACAGTGTATTACAAAAAAAATCGACGAGTTATACGTTTTTCGGGTTTTACGACATCCAAACCTTCTTTTGTAGTCCTTTTTGGGTTTTAACTTTAAATTTTGTCAGACAAATAAGCGAAGAAAAGTAACAGAACTGAACCTGATAAAATCTCAAAAATGAGGTCGGCAACAGGTCAAAATCGACATCAAATTTATAATTTTCAGCATAAAAACAATCACCTTTATTTACAAAAAATAAAGGTGATTTTAAAGTATAGGGAATCGAAAACGGATACTTATTTATATGGCAATCGCATCATTTATGATCATGCAGCATCTTCTCGCCTTGCAGATTTTTCACTACCTCTTTGAGTGATTCAATGTTCGTTTTGGTCTTTTTTATTGAGAATAAAAAGAACAGGATAAGAAGTATTAAAATAAAAATCACAATTATGATCCGGTACAGAAAACCGGGAACCTCGCTTTTAAATTTGTTCTCATTCTCTTTCTCAATGGCGTTAAGAGAATCACCGGCTGACTTTCGTTCACGCTCCTTAACCTCATTCTGAATCTCCAGAAACTTCAAATGGTATTTCTTATACTGATCCCACTCATTTACGGCAAGATAATTTTCAGAAAGCCCCTTATAGATTTCCTGATTCAGGATCAGATCGTTTACATCGCTTGAAATTTTGAGTGCCTCATGTAACACGGCAATCGCTCCATTGTAATTCCCTTCGATCGTATAAACCTGCGCCAAACCTTTTTGGGCAAAAGCCAGTAAACTGGACGCTTTAATCATTTTAGCATAGGAAATCGATTCCTGAAAACTTTGCGTCGCCAACTTGTTATTAGACATCAGCAAATAACAGTTTCCCTTATTGTATTTAGCGATACTGATCACATTGGCATTAGTTGTAACATCGTCCGATTTCAGAATCTCATTAATACCTCTGTCGAAAAAATCAATAGCGATAGCACAGTTCAGCTTCTCTTTGTAGATAAAACCTCTTACGACATAATTAATCCCCAAACTCACATGAACTGAATCCGGTTTAGAATATTCAAAACACAACTTTTCCGCCTGATCAAGGTATTGAATCGCCTTATCATAGATTTTAAGCTGATGGTACTGAATTCCTGTTTTGGTCACAATGGAAATCTTCAGTCGCTTATTTGTAGACTGAGGTAAAAGTTCATTGGCTTTGATAACATATTCCAAGGATTTTTGATAATCTCTTTTGGAAGAATATCCGTCAGAGATTAATTTATAAGCCCGAATTCTGATATCTATATCATTACCAGCCTCTTTCAAAACCTGTTTCCCCGCAACAATGACCTTATCCGGATCTTTATACATTTCCGAATTATTGACTTTCAGAATACTGTCCAATCGTTTAATATTCTGAGCATGTGAAGCGAACCCAAACAACAATATCCCTATAAAAAGGAAACCTGAAAAAAATAAATTCATAGTGTACTTCATGATTTTAATTTTAAGATGGGTTACCGATTTCCTTTTCGTTTTTCAAAAGCTCAATAAAGGTCACGGGCGCTAAACCGGTAATCGATTTAAAAACCGTTGCAAAACTGCTGTGCGAAGAGAATCCGGAAGCTTCCGCAAGATAACTGATCTTGTAATTCATGAAATTAGGATCCGTTTTTAACTTCTCAACGATATAATTGATACGTAACTTATTGATGTAGGTGTTAAAATTCACCTCATAATGCTTATTGATAACTTCCGACAGGTATTTTATGTTGGTATCAAACTGACCCGCCAAAACCGCAAGCGACATATCTTTACTGATAAAACGCGTGGAATTCTCGAACTTTTTCAATTTGGTTAATAAAAGCTGTTCGGTTTCTTCCGGAATTGTACTCTTTTTGACGGCCTTCTCTACGCCTCTTTCACCTGCTTCTCTCTTTTCCGGCTGACGCAATACAAAATTGCTACGGGTAATTTCAAGGTAATTGATAATCTCCTTCAATCGTTTCTGATCCCAATGGAAACGGAACCAAAACGCAGCCGAAGCTAATGCTGCGAGCAAGAAGAAAGCTAAAACAAAATACAGTTTGCGAAGATAGTTCTGACGCTTGTCCTCATACTTACTCTCGTAATCCTTCGTGATTAAATTATAAGCCATATTAACCGACCCCTGTTCCTGATTCTCCATCTCTGCAATGATATTCAGAAAGTCGGCATTGTAAAACTTATAATTGGCCTTGTCATTTAAAGCGATATAATTGTCTACAAGTTGTCGGCTTATGTCTTTTGAAAGGTAAATATTATTGATTTCATTCGCCGTTTTCAGCGCTTTGAGAAGTTGTGGTACAGCCTGAGCGTGGGCTTTATTGTGAAAATTCACATTTGCCAATCCTACCAAAGCATAAACTTCGGCGTAGCTGTTTTTATTTTCCTGTTTGGATATGAGATTTAAAGCCCGGTCAAACTGCTGAGATCCCTTTGCGAATTCATTCAGCCCCGAAAAAGTCCTGCCTTTGGAAATGGCAAACCACAGATCAAAATAAGGCTGGTGTTTTGAGATTTCATCAATTTTATTGGAATTCTTTTCAATCAGTTCAGAAGCTTTCCTGAAGTTTTGTCGATCCAGTTGCATTTCAATCTCCTCAAGAAGCATTAGTGAATTACAGTATTGCTTTTCGTTTTCATCTTCCACGGAAACCAATCTGTCCTGCGCGTCCCTGAAAAACTTCTGAGCCTGACTGTCCAGGTACAATGTGCGTAAAATTTCGGATTTGGTAAGTGCGGTTTTCACAAGCAGGAAATCTTCAGATCCGGTACTTCCTTCAGAGATCTGAAACAGGTAGGAAAGCGCATTGCTGTAATCTCCTTTTACCTTGTAAATTTCGGCGATCATTAAATTGATCTGGGCTTTTTCATTATCCGTTGTACTTTTCGACAAAAGATGCAACGCAATCTTAAGCGCCTCGTCCGGTTTACTGTAAACCAATGCCTCCGATTCTTTAAAAAGCAGCGGCTCATCAATAGTGTTTTGCGCTATGCCCTTCAGCGTGAAAAACACCGTACAGAAAACAACAAGAAATAAAAAATTTATCGAAACGCGGAAATCCCTCATTAGCCTTATTTGGTTCTTATATAAATTCAGAGCAATTATTTAAAAATCAACCTTAAATCCCTGCAAATTTAGCATTTATCCCTACAATATCAACATCTTGTTAAAAGTAAGAATATAATATCAAAATTACCGCATTTTTAAAGTCTTTCTTTTGCCAATCTCATATTTTTATCATATAGATACGCAATTTCTTTCAAAAATAAAAATACAGTAACTTTTTAACAATTAACCCCTTAATCCCCAACATCACAAAAACTTTATTTTTTGTATTTTTCTTAAACAAACAATAACTTTTTTTTCATTTTACAACCACAATTTATTTAGTAACAAAAACGTTATTTCAGCGTCTTATTCCTACTAAAAAAGAATTAATTCATGTCATTTCAGAAATACTTCATTAGCTGTTTACTATTACTTTCCAGTAGTCTTTCCATCGCTCAGGAAAAATTCACGATCAGCGGAACCGTCTCGGATGTCGGCACAAACGAAACCCTTATCGGTGTCGGTATCTCCGTAAAAGATACCAAAAGTTTTACGGTTACCAACGAGTACGGATTTTACTCCCTAACCTTACCGAAAGGCAGTTACGAAATCGTAATAACCTACATGGGTTACGAATCGGTTACCGTGCCGATAGACCTGAATGAAAATATCAAAAAGAATTTCAGCCTGAAGGAAACCGGAAAAGTATTGGATGAAGTAGTCATCACTCAAAAAAACAAAGCCAATATCCGAAAACCGGAAATGAGTGTCAACAAACTATCAATCAGCACTATTAAGCAAATGCCGGTGGTTTTAGGTGAAGTCGACGTAATCAAATCCCTCTTATTCTTACCCGGAGTCACCAATGCCGGGGAAGGGCAATCCGGTTTCAATGTACGCGGAGGCGGTGCCGATCAAAACCTTATCTTACTAGATGAAGCGACCATTTTCAACTCGTCCCACGTTTTTGGGTTCTTTTCGGTTTTTAACCCGGATGCCATAAAGGATTTAAAATTGTATAAAGGAGGAATTCCTTCCCGTTTTGGAGGGCGAGCTTCCTCGGTTCTGGACATCTATCAAAAAGACGGAAACAGTAACCGCTTCAGCATGAACGGTGGTATCGGATTAATTTCCAGCCGCTTACTTGCCGAAGGACCAATCGTTAAGGAGAAAGGCTCTTTTCTAATTGGGGGAAGAGCTTCGTATGCTCACCTCTTCCTGAAACTTAGTGACAATCCCAACAAAGCTTATTTTTATGACCTAAACTCCAAACTAAACTATAGATTCAACAAAAACAACAATCTGTATTTATCCGGCTACTTCGGAAGAGATGTTTTTACCCTTAGCGAAAGTTTCACCAATACTTATGGAAATTCCACTTTAAACCTGCGTTGGAACCACCTGTTTTCAGATAAGGTCTTCTCCAATCTTTCCCTGATCTACAGCGATTATTATTACGGATTAACATTGGATTTCGTAGGTTTCAACTGGAAATCGGGCATTAAAAACTATAACCTCAAATACGATTTCAAACACTACTTATCCAACTCAATAAAACTGAATTACGGTGCCAATGCGGTATACTACGATTTCAACCCGGGTACTATCGAACCGACCGGAGAAGATTCCGGCATCAATTACGAGCAGTTGGAAAAGAAATATGCTTTAGAGCCCGCTTTCTATTTGGATGCCGAACAAAAAATCACAGAAAAATTCAGTGCCTACTACGGATTGCGCTACAGTTTGTTCTACCGACTGGGTGCTTCTACCGTCAACATCTACGAAAACAACCAACCGGTAGCCTATGATGAGGAACTGAAAATCTATGAAAAAGCCAAGCCAATCGACCAGGTTGCCTACGGAAAAAATGATGTCATAGCCAGTTTCGACTATCTGGAACCCCGTCTCGCATTTTCCTATGAACTTAACCAAAACCAATCGGTTAAAGCGAGCTACAACCGAATGGTGCAATACCTTCAACTGGTTTCCAACACCGCTTCTCCCACACCTTTGGATGTCTGGACCCCAAGCGACCAATACATAAAACCGCAAATCGCAGATCAGGTAGCTTTAGGGTATTTCAACAACTTCAAAGAAGACAATTATACCGTAGAAATAGAGAGTTTCTATAAAGTCATAAAAAACCGCATGGACTACATTGACGGCGCGGATTTAATTGCCAACAAAGCCATAGAACAGGTAATCCTGAACGGCGAAATGCGTTCGTACGGACTCGAATTCATGATCCGAAAAAACACCGGAAAACTTAACGGTTGGATAGCCTACACCATTTCCCGTTCCCAACAAAAAACTCCGGGGCGAACCGAAACCGAAATCGGAATCAATAACGGTGAATGGTATCGCTCCGCTTATGACAAAATGCATAATCTCGCGGTAACCGGTTCTTACAAATACTCCAGAAAATGGACCTTCGGAACCAACTTCATCCTACAAAGCGGCCAGCCGGTCACCTACCCTAACGGTCAATATATTTATCAGGGTGTTACGGTACCGAGTTACGGCACCAGAAACGCAAATTCCCTACCTTTATATCACCATTTGGACATATCGGCAACCTGGATCCCTAAACCGGATAGTACAAAACGCTGGAAAAGCGAATGGGTCTTCAGCATTTACAACTTATACGGAAGGAAAAATGCTGCTTCCATCAGCTTCAGGGAAAATGCCGACACCGGAAACAACGAAGCAATACGACTGTCGATCTTCGGCATAGTACCTTCTGTTTCTTACAACTTTAAATTCTAATGACTATGAAAAACGCACTATACACAGCACTTCTTTTGCTTTTAGTTTCTCTTACAGGCTGCGAAGACACCATCAGCGTACCATTAGATACCGCGGAACCGAAACTGGTCATCGATGCGACTATCAAATGGCAAAAAGGAACCCTTGGAAACGAGCAGAAAATAAAACTTACCACAACAACCAATTTTTATGACGATGTGGTTCCGACGGTGTCCGGAGCAACCGTATTTATCACCAACAGCTCAAACATCGTTTTCACTTTTACCGAAACACCGGGCACAGGCGAATATGTCTGCACCGATTTCGTACCTGTTATCAACGAAACGTATGTTTTAACGGTAATCCACGACGGCACAACCTATAAAGCGACTGACAAACTCTTGGCGACGCCGGAAATAGATAGTGTGGAACAGCTCAGCGTACCCGGTTTTGACGGCGATATTATTCAGGTAAAATTCTTTTATCAGGACAATGCTGCCGAAGACAATTTCTACCTTACCGGTGCTAAAAACAGTACCAAATCCTTTCCCGAATTCGGTGTGATCGACGACGAATTTTTCCAGGGCAACCAGATGTTCGGCTTCTATACCGATGAAAAATTAAAAGCGGGCGACAAATTGGATTTCAGTCTGCAAGCCATCTCCGAACGTCACGCAAACTACTGGGAAAAACTGATTAGCATTTCAGGGACACAAGGCGCTAATCCGTTCGCAACTCCGCCGGCAACTTTAAGAGGCAACATCGTAAACCAGAACAATTCGGATAATTTCCCTTTTGGCTATTTCAGTTTAAGCGAAATCGACACATTGAATTATACCGTTCAATAGAAGCTGACCCGGCTATACACTCCAAGAAATTGCCGCAAAACCGGTTTTTCTAAAATAAAAAAAGAGCTTCCGTTGGGCGCTCTTTTTTCATAAGAAAATCAAGGTTCTGCAACAATTTGCTTTCCATTGCTATCCGGGCTAAATCCAAAGAAGAATTAGTACCTTTACCACTTTGTTTTGAGAGAAAAGAAAATAGAAACAAAACTCAAAAAACAAGAAGGATCCTTTAGACTTTTTTTACTGAAAACTGTTTTTTTGTTCCCGATAGCTATCGGAACTGCTCACTGAATACTGAACACTAATAAATAACCCATGTCTTCACACCATATCGTTCGCGACGACCAGGAACCCGCTTTAATCATTGCCAATGGCGCTGCCTGCAGTGAAGAACTATTAGGCCAACTTTTGGAATGGTCGCCTTTTGTGATTGTGCTCGACAGTGCTATCGAACGCGTTTTCAAGTTAAACATAAAAGTAGATGTCTTATTAGGTGATTTCGACAGAGGTTTCAATCCGGAACACTATCTGGAACAGCAATATCCGCTGGAAATCGTCCACACGCCGGATCAGGAAAAAACCGATCTGGAAAAAGCCTTCGATTACCTGATTGAAAAAGGACACAAGGCAGTGAACGTAGTTTGGGCTACCGGCAGACGCGCGGATCATACCATTACCAACATCACCAACATAGTGCGTTATCGCGACTATCTGAAAATCGTGATTCTGGACGATCATTCCAAAATTTTCCTGCTACCGAAACATTTTCAGAAATGGTACACCAAAGACAGTATTATTTCCTTAATTCCGATTGGAGAAGTAACCGGAATTCATTCAGACAATCTCTTCTACCCGCTTCAAAACGACACGCTTACAATCGGTTTCAGAACAGGGAGCAGCAATCACGCTAAAGAAGACGGCTTGGTCACCATCAATCATGACAACGGCGACTTAATTTTAATTGAATCTTTAGATTAATAAAACCGTCTGCATCTTTTTTTATATTACTTTTACTTTGATTGAAAAAAAAACCGACTCATAACTAAGCGATTATAAAAAACAAGGCATGAAATTGAAGTTTATTTATCTTCTTCTGCTATTTTCAATGGCAGCAGTTGCACAGGAAACAACCCGATTGAATTTCGAACAGTCACTTGAAAAAGCCAAAACGGAAAACAAAAATGTGTTTCTGGTTTTTTCGGGCTCCGATTGGTGCGCACCCTGCATAAAATTTAAAAAACACTTCGTTGAAACCGATCAGTTTAAACACTTCAGTGCCGAAAACCTGATCGTTTACAATGCTGATTTTCCGAGACTGAAAAAAAACCAACTTCCGGCTACCATTACGCTTGAAAATGAGAAACTGGCCGAAAAATATAATAACAAAGGACAGTTCCCTTTAATCCTTCTGGTAAATCACAAAGGCGAGATCCTAAAAAAATGGGACCATTACCCATCCGAGTCTTTAGAGGATTTCATTTCTCAATTAAAAGGATAACCATGCTGGAGAAAAAGGTTGAAAAATTAATGGGAAACCGATTTGAGATTTCCGTAATCGGACCTGATTCCAATTGGTGTAACGAAAGAATCGATCTCGCCATCGATGAAATAAAACGCATCGAGAAACTGCTTACCACATTTTCCAACGATAGCATCACTTTTGAAATAAATGAAAATGCAGGAGTCCGTCCGGTTAAAGTTTCCGAGGAAGTTTTTAACCTAATACAACGTTGCCAGATGATTTCCAGGATTACGCAAGGCGCCTTTGACATCAGTTACGGCGGAATCGATAAAAAATTCTGGAACTTCGATTTGGAAATGAAAGAGTTACCGGATGCCGAGGCGGCTAAAAAATCAGTGGAACTCATAAATTATGAAAATATCATTTTAGACGAAAGCCAAAAAACAGTCTTCCTAAAAAACAAAGGAATGCGTATCGGTTTCGGAGGTATCGGAAAAGGCTATGCCGCCGAAATGGCAAAGAAAAAACTAATCCAAAGCGGAGTGGAAAGCGGAATCGTAAATGCAGCAGGTGACCTTACCACCTGGGGTTATCAGGAAAACGGCGCATCATGGACCATTGGTATCGCCGATCCGAATTTAAGAACATCCACTTTTTCAACGTTCAAGATCACCAACACTTCGGTTGCTACATCCGGCAATTACGAAAAGTTTGTAACGATAAACAACAAAAAATATTCGCATACGATTGACCCAAAAACAGGTTTCCCGGTAAGCGGAATAAAAAGTGTAACCATCATCGCCGAAAATGCTGAAATAGCCGATGCTCTGGCGACTCCGGTAACCGTAATGGGAATTGAAGTGGGACTGGATTTTATAAATCAGTTAAAACATATCGGATGCATTATCATCGACGATTATGACCGTAAATATTTTTCAAATAACATCAGACTGACTTAAACTAACCCGAAATAACGTTATGAAAACAATCGCTTTTTATTTACTTCTTGGCCTGTTCATCGGATGTTCCCCGGTGAAAGAATATCAGAAATCCAAAATTAACGATTCAGATATGGAACTGGCTTCTAAAAAAACGGAGAAATTCGAAAACACTTTCCAATTGTACCGCGAAGGCAGTTCGGGAGCCAATGGAGGTAAAACCGGTGGCGGCTGTGGCTGCAATTAATTAAATCTCGGTAAAAAACATGAAAAAGAGAATCTTTGCAGCATCCATATTGGCTTTTATATTCGGACAGAATTTAAGGGCCCAAAACACCGTGACCACAGACAGTTCGGCCTATAAAAAGCAAAAATTAAAAATAGAAGAAGTAAATTTCATCTCCAGTTATTATTCCCAGGACGGAAACAATTCGGCCGTGACGGGAGGTGTTGGAACTGAAAAATTAACCGACATCGCGACAACTTTTGACATAAAAGTTTCCAAAAGGGACAAGAATAACAACAAACATAACTTCGGACTTGAAGTCGGCATCGATTCCTACACTTCGGCTTCATCGGATAAAATTGATCCAAACACTGTTTCTTCCGCTTCCTATCAGGACGTGAGGGTTTATCCGTCGCTGAATTACAGCTTCGAAAACCTTGAAAAAAATTATATTTTCAGCAGCGGCGTGTCCTTCTCAGCGGAATTCGACTATACTTCCATAGGCGCCAACGCCGGTTTCACAAAAATATCAAAAGACAATAACCGGGAATTCTCGGTCAAAGGAATGGCATTTTTCGATACCTGGAAAGTCATCCTACCTATCGAACTCCGGGAAAGCCCATCGGATCCTGATGTTAAAGAAGGTGATAAAAAACCACGAACCTCCTACAACTTAGGGTTTACCTTATCGCAGGTGGTCAACCGAAGTTTCCAGATGGCATTGCTTGCGGATATTGGTTATCAGGAAGGATTATTGGCGACCAAATTCAACAGGGTTTATTTTAACGACCTTCCATCCACCGTCAAATCAGAGAAGTTGCCGGATACCCGCTTCAAACTTCCTATTGGTGTAAGAGGGAATTACTTTTTGGGAGATAACATTGTCGTGAGAGGATTTTACCGATATTATTGGGATGATTGGGGAATCACTTCGCACACTATTAGTCTGGAACCGGTTTTCAAATTATCAGCTTTTTCGTCCATTTCAGTCCCTTATCGATATTATACACAGACAGAAGCTGACTATTTCAAACCCATTTATCTGCACGGACTGGAAGATGAATTTTATACCAGTGATTACGACTTGTCAGCCTTCAGCAGCAATATGATTGGCTTGGGGTATAAAGTTACCGATGCCGACAAAGGTATTTTCCATCTGAAGTACTTCAACAGCCTTGAATTGCGCTACGGCTATTATACGAGAAACAACGGTTTGGATTCTCATATTATAACCTTAGCCATGAAATTTAAATAAAAAACCAAACGTACATACTTTCACCGCAGAAGCACAGATTATTAATGGATTGATCTGTAAATCTGCGGTGTTTTTTTTTGCAGAAATTAAAATCCGAATTACCGACTATCACCGAATATGCGTTCTAAATCCTTACCTTTGCACCTCAGAACCTTAGCATCTTTTTACCCAAATGAAATTTCAAGTCATATCCGATTACAAACCCATGGGTGACCAGCCACAGGCAATTGAAAAATTAGCCAAAGGGATTACCGGTGGCGAACGCTTTCAGACCCTGCTGGGGGTAACCGGATCCGGAAAGACATTTACGGTCGCGAACGTTGTTCAGGAAGTGCAACGTCCTACCTTGGTTCTGGCGCACAACAAAACACTGGCCGCTCAGTTGTATTCGGAATTCAAACAGTTCTTTCCTAACAACTCGGTACAGTACTTCGTTTCTTATTACGACTATTATCAGCCTGAAGCTTTTATTCCGGTAACGGGAACTTATATCGAAAAAGACCTTTCCATCAATGACGAACTGGAAAAACTACGTTTAAGCACCACTTCTGCCCTGCTTTCAGGACGTCGTGACGTTTTAGTTGTAGCTTCCGTTTCGTGTTTATATGGTATCGGAAATCCGGTGGAATTTCAGAAAAACGTTATTTCGTTAGAGAAAAATCAGGTCATTTCAAGAACCAAATTATTGCATCGTTTAGTGCAAAGTTTGTACTCGCGAACGGAAGCCGAATTCACTCCCGGAACCTTCCGAATTAAAGGTGATACGGTTGATATTTTTCCGAGTTACGGCGATGAACCTTTCCGAATCCACTTTTTTGGTGATGATATTGAAGAAATTGAAGCTTTCGATTCAAAGACCTCACAGGTACTTGAAAAATATGAAAAGCTGACGATATATCCCGCGAATATGTTCGTTACCTCGCCCGATGTATTACAAAATGCCATCTGGGAGATTCAGCAGGATTTGGTGAAACAGGTCGATTATTTCAAGGAAATCGGCAAACATTTAGAGGCCAAACGTTTGGAAGAACGTACGAATTTCGATTTGGAAATGATCCGCGAATTGGGTTATTGTTCCGGAATTGAAAATTATTCGCGTTATCTCGACGGACGACTACCGGGGACAAGGCCATTCTGTTTACTGGATTATTTTCCTGATGATTTCCTGATGGTCGTTGATGAGAGTCACGTAACCATTTCACAGGTACATGCCATGTACGGCGGTGACCGAAGCCGAAAAGAAAACCTGGTGGAATACGGTTTCCGATTACCGGCAGCCATGGACAACCGTCCGCTTAAGTTTGAAGAATTCGAGGCGCTGCAAAATCAGGTTATTTATGTTTCAGCGACACCGGCTGATTATGAACTTCAGAAATCGGAAGGTATTTATGTTGAACAGGTTATCCGTCCGACAGGCCTTCTCGATCCTATTATAGAAATCCGTCCGAGTTTAAACCAGATTGACGATTTAATTGAAGAAATCCAGTTGCGATGTGAAGCCGACGAACGCGTTTTGGTAACCACTTTAACCAAACGTATGGCGGAAGAGCTGACCAAATATCTGGCAAAAGTTTCCATTCGTTGTCGCTATATTCACAGTGATGTGGATACTTTGGAACGTGTGGAAATCATGCAGGATCTGCGTAAAGGCCTTTTCGATGTATTGATCGGTGTAAACTTACTCCGAGAAGGATTGGATTTACCGGAAGTATCCCTTGTGGCTATTTTGGATGCCGATAAAGAAGGCTTCCTGCGCAGTCACCGTTCCCTTACCCAAACGGTAGGACGTGCGGCGCGTAACGTAAACGGGAAAGCGATCATGTATGCGGATAAAATCACGGCCAGCATGCAGAAAACCATTGATGAAACCACGTACCGTCGTGAAAAACAGATGCAGTACAACAAGGATAATAATATGGTTCCGAAAGCACTGAACAAAAGTCTGGGAAGTGCGTTGGCCGGTAATTCCGTTTCAACACAATATTTCGAAGACAAGGCTCTAAAAGCTGCTGAACCGGAAAGCAAATACTTATCCAAACCGGAAATCGAAAAGAAAATCCGCGAACTTCGCAAGAGCATGGAAAAAGCCGCCAAAGAACTTGACTTTATGCAGGCTGCTAAATTACGCGACGAAATTAAAGCACTTCAGGAAAAAATCTAAGATCTGTCCGTTATTTCGAACGTATTAAAACACGTCACCTAACGTATTAAATGGGGTTCTCAACGTATTAAAATACGTCACCTAACGTATTAAATGGGGTCCCAAACGTATTAAAAGTGGTTCTGAGCGTATTAAAATACGTCCACCAACGTATTAAATGGCGTTCCAAACGTATTAAAAGTGGTTCTGAACGTATTAAAATACGTCCACCAAGGTATTAAATGGCGTTCCAAACGTATTAAATGGCGTCCCAAACGTATTAAAATGCACTACAAGTGATAAAAACAGGCACTTAACAGGAAAAGTGTGATATTTTTCTTCTTTTATTGCTCTTTTGCAGAATTACGTGAACTAATTATTTATTTTCGTACTCTAAAAAACCATACAAATGATAAAAAAAATCTACGGACTATTAAGTTTTGTCCTAATCGCAATGGCTTTTTCCTGTTCAAGTGACAGTGATGAACCAAACAATAATCCAGTAACTTCATCTTCTATTTCGGCAAGTGTAGGGGGACAATCCTGGGCTTCCATGACTGGCGGCGCTGTGGCCAGTGTATCACAGGTAGAAGTAATGGGCGAGAGCATGACAATGCTTCAGATCGTAGGAATGAAAATGGATCAGTCAACAGTAACGGTACAATTCCCAATTAACAACTTGTCGGAAGGAACATATACCTTCAACAGTGATGGAGAAGGTCTTTTAAGTTACAGCACACCGGGAGGTTCAAATTCGTATACTTCAATGGAAGACGGCGGTAGCTTCAACATTCACATTACCGATGTAAATGTAACTGCAGGAACCATTTCCGGAACTTTTTCAGGAACCTTATTTGATTTTGACGGCAACAGCATGAGCATTACAAACGGCGCAATCAATTCGGTGTCAATCATGAGTAACGACTTGTATTCGAACGGATCAATGTGGATTACAAGAAATGCGGGAGCGCCTTTCCTAATGGACGACAATCACTTAGATGGGAAATATCTGATGATTTCACAAAATTCGATGTCGTCCAGCTTATCGCTTTTAGGTTATAATACAAATTCCCTGTCGACTGATTTTGGTATATACAACCTAAACTTGCCTTTGGATGCCACAACAGGAACCCATAGTTTAACATCCGGGCAAGGTTATAGTGCCGGTATCGGTAACGCAGAAAACGAAGCAGAATATACCGTTACGAGCGGTTCCGTAAACATATCTTCCCATAATGGAAACGTGCTTGCGGGTACCTTCACTTTTACAGCTACCAATGGCACTAATACGGTTACTATTTCAAACGGAAATTTTAACATCACGCATCACTAATCGGTTCTTACAATACTAAAAAAGGAGTTGACACTGTCACCTCCTTTTTTTTGCGATAAATAGACGATTTCCAAAAAAGAAAGATCCGCGATTCATTGCCAAACTATTTTTTAAACGTATCTCTTTTTTTATAGGCAAAATATAACAAAATAATAATCAGTTACTTAAATCGCATTTTGTAAATTTATGTGACTCAATTCTACCTAGTTATTCAGTTTAAACATCCATTAAAACCATAGGATTTATGAAAACTAGTTACTCTCTTTTGATTGGGCTCTATTTATGCTCAGTCACCGCCTCTCTGGCACAATTAAAACCCCAACCCGCACCCAAAAAAGTGGTCACCGATGACTATTTCGGAGTAAAACTTGAAGACCCCTACCGTTATCTGGAAGATTTGAATGATCCCAAAGTTATCGAATGGATGAAGTCCAATGCGAATTATGCCCGAACCAAACTCAATGAAGTCCCTGAAAGGGAAAACATCATTAAGAAGTTACAGGAATTCGACAAACGCAGGGAGTTTGTAGTGTTTTCAGTTCAGATCACAGAAAATGACAAGTTCTTTTATCTGAAAAGAAAAGCCAACGAAGAGAACGGAAAACTGTATTGCCGAAACGGATATAAGGGAACCGAGACATTATTGTTCGACCCGAATACCTATCAAAAGGGAAAAGGCGTTAATTATACCATCAGTTCGTATTACCCAAGCTTTCAAGGAAACAAAATCGCGATTGAAGTGGCGCCGAACGGTTCCGAAAGTTCCGAAGTACTGATCATGGACAGCACCGGAAAAATGTATCCTGAGAAAATTGACCGCTGCTGGTTTGCCTCCGTGAATTGGCTCAGCGACGAAAATTCCTTTTATTACAGCCGTCTGAATTCTTCTGATGTAACTGATCAGAACCGACTTATAAATACAAAAATCTACTATCATAAAGTCGGAGAGAATATCGCGGATGATATGGAATTCTTCTCCAGCAAAACCAATCCCGAATTGGGAATCAAACCCGAAGAGATTCCGGTGATCTATTACCACAAAAATTCCAATAACCTTTTTGGTCTGGTCTTTACGGTGAACAGTAACTATAAAATGTACATCGCGCCATTGACCAATCCAACAGCCAAACCGGCATGGAAAAAGGTTTTTGATCTGGACGACAAAATCGTGAATTTCGCGATCGACGATAAGAATATGTATTTCCAGACATTTAAAGGCGCGCCGAATTACAAGATCATACGGACTTCCCTGGCCAATCCGGATCTGGCTTCTTCCCAAACCATCGTTCCTGAGTCTAAAAACAATGCTATAACCAATATTGCGGTAAACAAAGACGGATTGTATTATACTGCTTCGGAAAACGGCATTAAAGCGAAAGCATTCTTTCTTCCAAAAGGAAAAACACAGTCTATGGAACTAAAACTGCCGATTGCCGCCGGCAACATTGATATACAAATGAAAAACGAAAAATTCAGCGATGTATGGTTTTCGATGGAAGGATGGACTTCGCCTCTGAAACGCTACAAATACGACCCAGTCACCAACGCATTTAACTTTCAGCCCATGAGCAAAGCCGCGGAATATCCCGAACTGAAAAACATCGTTTGCAAAGAAGTGATGGTACCTTCTCATGATGGCGTTATGGTACCGGTTTCTATCATTTACAATAAAAACACGAAACTTAATGGCGACAATCCGGTGTTAATGATGGGGTATGGCTCTTATGGTTATTCGATAAACCCTGTCTTCAGCACCGCTATCCTAACCTACTGTTCCTACGGTGGAGTCTTTGTGGTTCCGCATGTTCGCGGCGGCGGAGAATTGGGAAGAGCCTGGCACGAAGCCGGACAAAAAGCAACAAAACCAAACACCTGGAAAGATATGATTGCTTCAGCCGAATACCTGATAAAAGAGAAATACACCAATCCGAAGCGAATTGCCATTACCGGAGGAAGTGCAGGAGGAATTTTGGTCGGACGTGCCATTACCGAGCGCCCTGATTTATTCGCGGCGGCGATTCCTGAAGTGGGCTCTTTAAATACCGTTCGCGAAGAACTTACTCCGGGCGGACCGGTGAATACCCCTGAATTCGGGACCGTACAGAATGAAGAAGAATTTAAGGCTTTACTGGAAATGGATTCATTCCATCACATCAAAGACGGAACCGCTTATCCGGCCGTTTTAATTACGGCGGGAATTAATGATCCGAGGGTAACCGCTTGGGTTCCGGCGAAATTTGCCGCGAAATTACAAGCTGCAAACACTTCGGACAATCCGATATTATTCTTCACGGATTTCGAGGCCGGGCATGGTATGGGCGATAGTAAAACAAAAGCGTTTGAAGGGTACGCCGACATCTATTCGTTTGCCTACCAACACACGGGGCATCCCAAATTCAAACCTCAGAAAAAAATAGAGAAATATTAATTATGTTGTGATTCAAAAGAACAAAGCAGCACTTCCGGCTCGATCATTTGGTTTGGTGATTGGGCCATCTGTTTTAATGTATTTTTGATTCCCATAGGATTTAATCCCATATTAATTCCAATTTCGTGAATCGCTTTGATCTCATCCTCATGAAGTACCCCGTCACAATGCATAAGCAATGCCAGACGATAGAATTGCATGATGCGGTGAAGTTCGTCTTTGATCACTTTTACTTCGTTACGTTTTCCGAAAAGCTCTAAGAATACCTTTTTCTCGATTCCTAATTCTTCTGCAACAATCAGCAGAAAATCATATTCGCGGTCGTGTAATTCGCCATCCACTACGGCAAAGGCAATCATTTCGGAAAGAAGGCTTATTTTTTCTTCGTAAGTATCCATCGTAACGTTAATTTTTTACGAAGGTAAAATAAAATCCCAATTCTGAAAACTGTATCTTTGCCTAACTTACATTTAGGATTTATGACAAACAATGATATCTTCAAAAAGCTACGAGTAGCGCTACAATTACGTGATGACCAGATCGTAACTATTTTGGAATTGGTGGATTTCCGTATTTCAAAAGGTGAAATTGGGAATTTCTTTCGCGCGGAAGACCATCCGAAGTATATGGAATGCGGTGATCAGGTTTTACGCAATTTCCTAAATGCTTTGATTATTCATCTACGCGGAACTAAGGAAAGTCCTAAAAATGCCTTAGATGTCATAAAAAGCCATAAAACTGACGCGCCAAAAACGGATGAACCGAGAAGAACAGACGCAAAACCGAAATTCTCCGGGGAAAAACCGAAAAGCAGCACTACTAAACCAAAAGCAAAGGGCGATTTTAAAAAACCGGCATCCAAAGGAAAACCTGCTCCGAAAAAAGAGCCGATTGTTGAAAAAGTCAGATTCAACAACGGAAAGAAAAGAGACAATAAATAAGTATATAAAAATAAAAATCCCGAGTCTGTGCTCGGGATTTTTTTATTTGTCCAGTTGCCTATTCTGGTTTAAAAGTCACATAAAAAGAATATTCGCTGCCTTGTTTTAGCTGGCCGGCATCTATCTTTTTGTAATTCAGTTTATGCGTAATGTATTTTTTTATGGAATCATTGTCAGTACCGACATTCAATACAACGATTTCATCGTCGGAATTAATTTTAATCTCCACCTTTACCACTACCTCTTTTTCAAGTTCCACATCAAATTTAGTTGTCTCCAACAACTTAACCACTTTTTTTACAGCTTTTGGCAAATCCTCTGTTGTGTTAGAATTGTTAGCTGAAACAAATGTTGTATTCATGAATAGTACAACAACAAAGAATGCGATTAAATTTTTCATTTTTTTTGATTTTTTGATTTTTTTTTGATTTGATTACAGGTCAAAATTACACAAACCAACCAACCAAAATAACTAATTTTCAATAGCTTAACCTATATTTAAAACCGGAAACAGTACGAACTTCCTTTCAATACCAAATGTTCTGCAAAACGGCTTTTTATTTCGATGAACAACTGAAATCCTGTTAAAATCAGAGAAAATTCTGTCTCAGTTGGAACCATTAATTTAAACTTCAGAATCCAACTTACGCAAACTTTACATTGGAGTAATAAAAAAAGCCTTAGCAATGAGCTAAGGCTTTTATATAATAAGTATAAAACTTTCTGAAATTAGCTTAAAGCAGCTTTAACCTGATCTGCAGCTTCCTGGAACTGAACAGCAGATAAGATCGGCATACCTGAATTGTCGATCAATTCTTTTGCGATCTCAGCATTAGTTCCTTGTAAACGAACGATGATAGGCACGTTAATATCGTCTCCCATGTTTTTATAAGCATCAACCACACCCTGAGCCACACGGTCACAACGAACGATACCACCGAAGATGTTGATTAAGATTGCTTTTACGTTAGGATCTTTCAAAATGATACGGAAAGCTATTTCCACACGTTTTGCATCAGCTGTTCCTCCTACGTCAAGGAAGTTAGCCGGTTCGAAACCTGCATATTTGATCAAGTCCATAGTAGCCATTGCTAAACCTGCACCGTTAACCATACATCCAACTGTACCGTCTAAGTCTACATAGTTTAATCCAGCTTCTTTAGCTTCTACTTCGATTGGACGCTCTTCCGTGATGTCGCGCATTTCAGCTAAATCAGCATGACGGTATAAAGCATTGTCATCCAAAGTTACTTTAGCATCAACTGCCATGATTTTATTGTCGGAAGTTTTCAACACAGGGTTGATTTCAAACATAGAAGAATCAGAACCGATGTAAGCTTTGTATAATGCGTCAACGAATTTAATCATTTCTTTGAATGCATCACCCGATAATCCTAAGTTGAATGCAATTCTTCTTGCCTGGAAACCTTGTAATCCTACAGCAGGATCGATTTCTTCAGTGAAGATTAAGTGTGGCGTGTGTTCTGCCACTTCTTCGATATCCATTCCACCTTCAGTAGAATACATAATCATATTACGACCATTACCACGGTTTAATAAAACCGACATGTAAAACTCTTTAGTTTCACTTTCTCCAGGATAGTATACATCCTCAGCTACTAAAACTTTGTGTACTCTTTTTCCGGTTGGAGGCGTTTGAGGCGTAATCAAATCCATTCCGATGATTTGCTCAGCAATTTCTTTAACCTGATCTAAATTTTTAGCCAGTTTAACTCCACCACCTTTTCCACGTCCACCTGCGTGGATCTGAGCTTTAATTACGTGCCAACCTGTACCGGTTTCATCTGTAAGTTGTTTTGCCTTTAAAACCGCTTCTTCAGCGTTATTTGCAACATAACCACGTTGTATACGTACACCGTAGCTTGCTAATATCTGTTTTCCTTGATACTCGTGTAAGTTCATAATTAAGATGTGTTTCTTTAAATAAAAAGTGCCACAAAAATAACAAAGTATATTGAATGTGCCTAATGTTTTTTTGATTTATCACACATTGCCGTTTATAAAAATTATAACACACAGCACAATGATGTAACAATTTGTTAAAATTACACTATTGTCATTTCTAACTGAAAAATCTTTTCTATTTTTACGAAAAATTTAATCAAAAATGGAATCTAATCAATTACTTTCAGTAGCAGAAGAATTTGGGTGTCCGCTTTATGTGTATGACGCCGCTAAAATTCAATCACAGTACAACCGTTTAACCAATGCTTTTTCCAAGGTGGAAAAACTTCGCATCAATTATGCATGTAAGGCATTGTCAAACCTATCTGTTCTAAAGCTACTGAAGAAGATGGGTTCCGGACTTGACACTGTTTCCATTCAGGAAGTACAATTAGGCCTGCATGCCGGTTTTTCTCCTGACATGATCATCTATACTCCGAACGGGGTTTCTTTGGACGAAATTGAAGAAGCAGCCGCTTTAGGTGTTCAGATCAATATTGACAACCTTTCGATCTTAGAGCAATTCGGAGCAAAACATCCTACGGTACCGGTTTGTATCCGTATCAATCCGCACGTTATGGCGGGTGGAAATTCGAATATTTCTGTTGGACATATCGACAGTAAATTCGGAATTTCAATTCACCAATTGCCTCACATATTAAGAATTGTTGAAAACACTAAAATGCACATCAACGGAATCCACATGCATACGGGTTCTGATATTCTAGACATCGAAGTATTCTTATATGCTGCCGAAATCTTATTTGAAACGGCTAAAAACTTCAAACAACTGGATTTCCTTGATTTCGGAAGCGGGTTCAAAGTACCTTACAAAAAAGGCGATATCGAAACCAACGTGGAAGAAATGGGTAAAAAATTAACCAAACGCTTTTTGGCTTTCGAAAAAGAATACGGACGTGAACTGACATTAGCTTTTGAACCAGGTAAATTCCTTGTGAGTGAAGCGGGCTATTTCTTAGCGAAAGTAAATGTGGTGAAACAAACAACATCTACTGTTTTTGCAGGAGTTGATTCTGGATTCAATCACTTGATCCGTCCGATGTTATACGGTTCCGAACATTATATTGAAAACATATCGCACCCGAAAGGAAAAGAGCGTTTCTACTCGGTAGTTGGTTATATCTGCGAAACAGATACTTTTGCTACCAACCGAAGAATCACCGAAATCAAAGAAGGTGATGTTTTAAGTTTCCGCAACGCAGGAGCTTACTGTTTCTCCATGTCGTCTAACTATAATTCACGTTTCAAACCAGCAGAAGTTCTTTGGAATGACGGCAAAGCGCACCTGATCCGTCAGCGTGAAACTTTTGATGACATTCTCAGAAACCAGATTGAAGTTGAAATCTAAATCGCTTTAGATCATTCGTTATAATCAAAATCAAAAAAAGGGCTGTTATAATTTAACAGCCCTTTTTCTATAATCTATTTTCTATTTCCCTCTAATATTTCCGTCAGTACTTCTGCTTCCGTTCCGTTTGGAAATTGAATGTGTAGTTTTTGAGCCACGGTTGGCGCAATCTGGGTAATTTCTTTTTTATCATGCGACTCGCCTTTTTCAATTCCCCACCCGTAGAAAATCAACGGCACATGCGTATCATAACTGTATGGACTCCCGTGTGTGGTTCCCGTACCGGAATACTCTACGTAAGCAGGTTTGAACAATAAAACCAATTCGCCGTTTTGAACAGGATCATACCCTTTTGCAACCGCTTTCAAATAATAATCATTTGCTGAAGCTGCCAGAATTTCTTCTTCAGTAAAAACTTTCTTGATGTATTTCTGAGCGTACAGATAGTCTTTAAAAGTCTGCTTTACCTTAGACAACTCCAACCCTTTTGATTTGATTGCTTCTTTATTCAGAAAAACATTGTAATTGGAATAATTCAAAATCAGGTTTGCTCCGAATGTCCTTGTGGAGAATTCACTCAATTCCGTTTCAATGTTTTTCCATGGAATATTATCCACGTCATATTTATTATCCTTCAGAAATTTGACATTCTCAGCACCGGCATGATCCGCAGTTAAGAACAGTAAATAATTGTCTTTTCCGACGTTCTTATCAAGATACTCCAGAAATTGAGCAATACTTTCATCCAAACGCAGATAAGTATCCTGCAATTCTATCGAACGGGGTCCTAAAGTATGTCCGATATAATCCGTGGATGAAAAACTCACCGTAAGGAAATCGGTGATATTGTCTTTTCCCAAGCCTTCAGCAGCAATAGTTCTTTCCGCGAATTCCTCCAGCAGATCATTCCCAAATGGTGTCGACCGCAATAAACTCGCATCATTATTAACATACATTTCCTTTAAACTGTACGGAAAAAAAGGCGATTTTTTAAACAACATCCCTTCGTACGGATTATTGTCCGTTAAACTCTCATTATAGGTTTCTTTCGGTTTCAGTAAGTCCCAACCCTTATCAATGTATTTCTGAAAGTTTTTTTCAGCATTGAACTTGGCTACCCAATCCGGTAATTTCTCAGCATAAAAAGTACTTGAAATAAATGCGCCGGTCTGACTGAACCAATACGCACCGTTCGCAAAATGGCCTGCCGGTAAAATCGCGCCACGGTCTTTCAGACTGATCCCGATTACCTTTCCTTTGAAGTTCGTTGCTAATCTAAGTTCGTCGGTGATGGTAGTCGCCTGAAGATTTTTTGGTGACATTTTTCCTTCGCTCTCCACTCCGTTTCCGATTAATTTTACGGAAGCATCATCGGTGCAATACACATCTTTTCCGGTTGCTTTATTGAACCATTCGTTACCGACTATTCCATGAACAGTTGGTGTAGTCCCGGTATATACCGAAGCATGACCAGGTGCCGTATACGTCGGCATATAATTGTAATGCGTGTTGTGAAACGTGTAGCCGTTGTTCATCAGTCGTTTGAAACCGTCATTGGAAAAATCTTCTGAAAAACGATACAAGTATTCCATTTTCATCTGATCTACAACGATTCCCACAACCAATTTCGGTTTCTGTTGTGCTGATACTGTTGAAACCAGTCCGATAACTGCTAGCTGAAGTAATCTTCTCATAGTTAGTTCTTTTGCATAAAAAATCCCGAAAACCGGGACTTTATTTTATTTTACATATTTCATATTATATACCAAAACCCTACTGTCTTCGGAGATATACAATTGCTTTAAATCACTTCCTTTTATCGTACGGATAGCCACTACGCATTTCTCTCCATCGCCGTTCACACACTGGAACGTATCTACACTTCCCTCTTCATTGGTTTTAGGATCATTGTAGCCTAAAATCGTATACAACTGAATAACTTCTGAATATACTACAATTCGGTCCTTGCTCGTATCTAAAGTCACCACGACTTTTGCATCTTTAAATTCAGAATACGGACTCCAAACCCCTTTAGCATTTTTGATACTCATACTTACTCCCGTCGTTTCAAATCGATACGTTTGTGCTGCTGCATTTAAACCAACAAACAAAAGGAATACTAAACTGATATTTTTTAAAAACTTCATAATTTTTTCTTTCTGATTTTACAATAATGATGCCACTTGGCTGCGGGCAGTTTCGAATTCGGACATCATATCGTCCACGATTTGTTTCACTGGTTTGATATCGTGGATTAAACCGGAGATCTGTCCGATTTCCAGTTCACCTTCGTCCAAATCACCTTCAAACATACCACGTTTTGCTCTCGCTCGTCCTAATAACGTTTTTAATTCTTCTGTTGTTGGACATTGTGTGTACAATGCTTGAACATCGTGATAGAATTTATTTTTTACCAATCGCACGGGAGCCAATTCTTTCAATGTCAAATGGGTTCCACCTTCCTCAACATCAACAATAGTTTTCTTGAAATTATCGTGTGATGAACTTTCAAAAGAAGCTGCAAAACGGCTTCCTACCTGAACTCCGTCAGCACCTAAAGCCATTGCGGCTAACATCCCTCTTCCGGTCGCAATTCCTCCGGCTGCAATAAGCGGAATAGTGATATTTTCTTTTACCATTGGGATTAATGTCATCGTAGTGGTTTCTTCTCTTCCGTTGTGTCCTCCGGCTTCAAATCCTTCTGCTACTACAGCATCAACTCCGGCTTCCTGCGCTTTTAAAGCGAATTTTGAACTGCTCACCACGTGAACTACGGTTATTCCTCTTTCTTTTAGAAAAGAGGTCCACGTTTTAGGGTTTCCCGCGGAAGTAAAAACGATTTTCACCCCCTCTTCCACGATGATGTTCATAATCTGTTCAATATCCGGATACAACATGGGAACATTCACCCCAAATGGTTTGTCTGTAGCCTTTTTACATTTCTGGATGTGTTCGCGAAGCACTTCCGGATACATGGATCCTGCACCTAAAAGACCTAATCCACCAGCGTTACTTACAGCACTGGCTAATTTATAACCGCTGTTCCAAATCATTCCACCCTGAACGATCGGGTATTTAATATTAAAAAGTTGCGTTATTCTGTTCATTCTTTAAAAGGGTTACTTTTTTATCAGTTTACCGGTTTCCGATTTATGATCAAAAGTAATATTATAAGTATATATTCCTGTATTTAAATTTTCGATTGCGATTGCATGATTTTCGTTTATCTTCTCCTTGATCACTAATTGCCCAAGATTGTTGTACAACGTAATTTCCGCGTCGGAAACCGGATCCGTAAAACTCACATTTAGTTTATTCTGCATAGGATTAGGAAAAAGCACAAATCCTTTTCTTTGAAATTCTGAAGTTGACAATACGTTATTATAAGCCAATTGAAAATCCGGGATTCCGTAACCGTAATTATTATTCGGATTTGAAAAACGATCGGCGGATGCTTTGATCAACTGAACAATTTCAGCATTAGTTTTATTAGGGAAAGCACTCCAAAAAGAGGCAACTGCCCCTGCTAAAATTGGTCCTGCGAATGAAGTTCCGCTGCTTGTCGTAACATTTCCTGTTTCTGTAGCGACCGTTGCTCCGACGCCCATGGCCATTAAATCAGGTTTTATCCTTCCGTCTGAACTTGGACCTATTGAGCTGAACCCAGCCTTTACTTCGGAACTGTTAACAGCACCAACCGTTAAATTTAAGGCCGCATCTCCAGGAACTCCTATATAAGGATTTGCCGTAGTACCTGAATTTCCCGCAGAAGTAACAAGAATCATTCCTTTGCTGAATGCAATATCGACAGCACGGGACGAAAAGGCTTTTTGACCATTTAAATCCTGATAAGAATAACTATATGCGGGATTATCATATTCGAAATAACCTAACGAGGTGTTTACGACATCAACTCCCAGACTGTCGGCCATTTCCAAAGCTTCCACCCAATTACTTTCTTCAACGGGGTTTTCGCTATTGGCATCTTCGGTAACAAATAAATAATATTTGGCATTCACCGCTGTTCCTATCAGCTGATTATCCACAAAACCTCCCATATTTGACAGCACCATTGTTCCGTGCGCAAATCCGGTATAAACGTTATTGCTTCGGTTCACAAAATTATAGCCACCCAAAATCAGGTTCTGATCACGTAAACGCTGAAAAGGAGCTTGCGTATTTACTCCCGGAAAACCGGTATCCATAACGGCTATGATTTTTTCCTGACCGGTAAAATTCTGCTGGTGCAGCCAATTGGCATTAAGCATCTGAATCTGAGCTGCAGAAGAACCATAATTAAAGTCCTCCTGACTATCCATAAACTTATTGATTTTATTTGCTTTTTGAGTCGGCGCCGGAATGGAACGTCCGCCGGGATTTAGCGAATGATTAGCGTATCTTATGCTGCTTACAAACGGTAATGCGGACAGTGCCGCTATATTCGTCTGAGTTCCTCTTACATGCACGGCATTTAACCATTTTGATTTTGCTTTCACCGTAATTCCGGTAGCGTTCTTCACCTGATTAATATATGTCTGCTGAATTGGTGCATCCTGCACATTTAAAGCGATACTTTGAGTGGTTCTTCGGTTTAAAGCTCTTTGAGAAAGCATAGTAAGCGGATTACCGATATACGACTGCGCATTTGGTTTATCCGCAAAATAAACCCAGGCATCTTCCTGTGAAAACACATTCAGGCAGAACAATACCGTAAAAAAAAGAAACGCATTTTTCATAGCTTTCTGTTTTTGGAATGGGCTAATTTAAGAAATTACTCCCGAACCAACTAATTCATCTTCAATATGCCATGACACAAACTGTCCCTCAGTGATGGCCGACTGTGGTGCATCAAAAACCACATAGACACCCATTTTGAATTTATATAATTTCGCTTTTTGAAGTGGCTGACGGTAGCGGATTCTCGCCATGATATCCATTGATTCACCATCCTTCAGAGCCAGATCTTCACGTATCCAGTGGATTTCATCGTTTTTAACCAACAATGCTTTTTTGAATAAACCCGGATGTTCAGAACCCTGACCGGTGTATATCGCATTCGTTTTAACATCGGTGGAAACAATAAACAAAGGCTCTTTGGTTCCTCCCACGTTCAGTCCTTTTCGCTGACCGATAGTGAAATAGTGGGCACCCTGATGTTTACCAACTACTTTTCCAAATTCCGGTTTGTATTCGATATTTTTAGATGCATACGCCAATTCTTCTTCCAGTGAACCGAATTCAGGTTTTTCAACAGCATAAATCGGACTGTCCACACCCACTTCATAAATCAATCCTTCTTTTGGCTGAAGCTGCTGCTGCAAGAACTCAGGCAAACGTACTTTACCGATGAAACACAATCCCTGTGAGTCTTTCTTTTCAGCGGTAACCAAGTCCATTTTCGCGGCAATTTCGCGAACCTGTGGTTTGGTTAGTTCACCGATCGGAAATAATGCTTTGGACAATTGCTCCTGTGATAACTGACAAAGGAAATACGATTGATCTTTATTTCCATCAATACCTTCTAAAAGCTGATAGATTTCTTTTCCGTCAACATCGATTATTCCTTTTCGGCAATAATGTCCGGTTGCCACATAATCAGCACCCAAACTTAGGGCGATCTTCATGAAAACGTCAAATTTGATTTCGCGGTTGCACAACACATCCGGATTTGGGGTTCTCCCCTTTTCATATTCGCTGAACATATAATCAACGATCTTCTCTTTGTATTGTTCGCTCAAATCGACAGTCTGAAACGGAATCCCCAACTTTTCTGCCACCAGCAATGCATCATTACTATCTTCCAGCCATGGACATTCGTTAGAAATGGTCACAGAATCATCATGCCAGTTCTTCATGAAAAGGCCGATAACTTCATATCCTTGTTCTTTTAAAAGATAAGCAGCAACACTAGAATCTACACCGCCGGAAAGCCCTACTACAACACGTTTCATTCCCTTATTCTCCATTAATTATTGTCCTTCGTATTTTTCAACAGGTTTAGTTCTTTTTTCGAACTTTTTTCCTTGCAAGTCCATGTTCACGGTTTTCATTTTTCCGTTCTCATACACTTTCCACTTGCCCACTTTCTTTCCGTTTTTGAACATTCCCTGACCGCTGATCTGCTTTGCTGAAAGTCGGAACGTAGCCATACCGTCGTACTGACCGTTCTTGTAATTTGATTCTTCGAGCACAACGCCATTATCAGCATATTTTTTATACTTACCATGTTTAACGCCGTTAACATAAGTAGTTTCTTCGGTAAGTTTTCCGTTTGGAAAATATACTTTGCGAACACCGTTCAGTTTACCGTCAACATAATTTTCAAGGGTCATTATTTTCGGAGAATCCAAATGGTAGTACTTCCATTCTCCGACATACGTATCTTTTCCGACAATTTTACCTTCGCTTACCTTAAAGCCTTTCTGATTGAAAAAAGTCGTATAGTGCGAACCATCGTTAGCCGAAAAATCACGGGTTGCGATAACTACCAGTTTTACGGTATTATCAAAGTATTTAAAAACGCCAACTTCCTTTCCATGATCGAAAGTACCCTCATAGCGCGGATTTTTTGTATCCTCATAAACACCTTTCCATTGGCCGTGACGTTTTCCGTTTTCGTCGAATTTATTAGAATCCTGACCATAAAAAGTCGACCACCATAGTGTCATTAAAAAAACTAAACCCAGATTTTTCTTTAATTTCATCATTTGTTTCTTAAACAATTTAAATTCGTATTTTATCAATTTATCTGTAATAAAAACTCAGATTTTTGAAAAATATTTCAAAAGTAATCAAATTAAGCTTTTAGGCAATAGTTGTTAACTTTTGCTTTAGTACTTCTTAGATGACAACTCCTATATCAACTTTCGAACCAGTTTTCGCAATTCCTTCTAAAAATAATTTACAGACCTAATTCCAGGGCACGTTCATTAGCTGCCAGAACTGCTTTTGCGATAATATCTTCCGTATCCGAAGAATCAAAAACCTGTAAAGCTCTTTCTGTTGTTCCGCCTTTTGATGCTACTCTGGTAATCCATTCTTCATTAGAAAAAGAATTCGCATTTTTCAGGTTAATCGATCCGATGAAAGTCTGATTCACCAACAATTCTGCTTCGGATGGCGTAAATCCTAATTGTTCCGCCGCTTTGATCATCGACTTCATGAAGTAGAATACATATGCCGGTCCGCTTCCCGAAACAGCCGTAGCTGCATCAATAAGTTTTTCGTTATCCACATAAATTGACTTTCCGGTGGTATTCAGAAGATTCTGAATGATGAACAAATCCTTTCTGTCGATATCCGCAGAGGCCGAAAAAACAGTCATTCCCATTCCGATTTGCGAAACGATATTTGGCATGGAACGTACCACTTTAGACGATGCGATTTTCTGTTGAATGGTACCGATTGTAACTCCGGCCATAATCGAAAGAACGATCTGATTATTCGTTAATTTTGATTTCAATTTTTCAGAAACCGACAAAAAATCCTGTGGCTTTACCGCCAGAATAACAATGTCTGTTTCCGAAAATGCATCATTTATTTCTGCAGTGAAATTAGCTGCCGGAATACCGAAAGTTTCTTTTTCATTGGGTAAAGACCTGTCAACCACGATGATATCTTCCGCTTTGATAAAACGGGAATTAATGAAACTGTTCGCATAGGTCTTCCCCATGTTTCCGTAACCGACAATTGCTATTTTCATACTTTAGACAATTAAAAAAGCCCTGATTTTATGAGTTTGAACTTTCTAAAAACAGGGCTTTGAATTATAACTAAAATTATATTACTTTTTGGACTTCTTCTGCGCTTCCGCCTGTTCCATCATTTCCTGCATTTTCTTTTGGAACTTGCTTTGCGGTTTATCTTTAGTTTTATTTTCCTGAATCTGAGCATGGATCTTCTTCTCGTCTACAATGTAATTCTTGATAACCAGCATGATTCCGATTGTAATCGTATTTGAAATAAAGTAATACAAACTCAATCCTGAAGCATAGTTATTAAAGAAGAACAACATCATGATCGGAGAAACGTAAAGCATCACTTTCATGATCTTACCCATATCCGGCATACCTTCCTGTTGCGGAGCTGACATTTGCTGATCGCCTGTTGTCATTCTCATGTAGAAGAAAATTGCAATCGAGGCCAAAATCGGGAATAAACTCACGTGGTCTCCGTAAAAAGGAATATTGAAAGGCAATTTGAATATTGAATCGTAAGACGATAAGTCATCTGCCCAAAGGAAACTCTTCTGACGCAAGTCAAACATCGACGGGAAGAACTGAAACAAAGCATAGAACACCGGAATCTGCATAACGGCCGGCAAACATCCTGCCATAGGATTCACTCCTGCTTTACCATACAATTTCATGGTTTCCTGTTGTTTCTTCATCGGATCCTTACCGAATTTTTCATTCAATTCGGCAATTTCAGGACGCAATACTTTCATCTTAGCCTGAGAAAGGTACGACTTATATGTTACCGGAGACATTACCAAACGAACTAACATTGTGAAAATGATAATTGCAATTCCCTGAGGCAGAAACCCACTTAAAAATCCGTAAGCCGGAATGAAAACATAACGGTTGATCCAACCGAAAATTCCCCATCCTAAAGGCATTACTTCATCAAGGTTTTTATTGTAATTATTTAAAATCTTATAATCAGCCGGACCATAGTACCAGTTCATCGCATAATTCAGCTCCCCGTTTTTGAATGCCAACGGTAATTTAGCAGAGAAATTTTTAGTAAAAACAGTATCGATTTTCTCATCATGGATCAAATTCTCTGATTTTAACTGAGCGCCTTTAATTGGTGTTTCAGTTAATAAAATAGAGGTGAACAAATCCTGTTTGAAGGCTACATACGTAAGATCCTCAACCGTTTCCTCGTCTAATTTGCTTGTCTGGCTTAAACTATTGTCTTTTCCTCCTTCATATTCATAACGGACATCTGTGTAACGGTTTTCATAAGAAATACTTTTTTCGTTTCTGTATGCTTTTAATTGCCAGTCTAAATCAAGCGGTTTTGAAGTATTGATCACCTGACTCAATCCCTGGGTACGGATACCGAAATCCATCATGTACTCATTTGGTTTCAATACATAACGGTACTCTAAGAATTGGTTTTCACCCGCTTTTAAACGCATGGTCACTACCTGATTGTTTCCTTCTTTAGTAACCGTCGGCTCGAAATACATGTCTTTTGTATTTAAAACTCGGTTATCTTTTGTCTGGAATTGAATATTCAGGTTAGCGTTGTTGTTTTTGATAATTTCAACCGGAAGGTTCGAACCTTTATGGAATTTCTCAAAATTATTCACTTTAGCATCAACGATATAACCACCTTTATTAGCGATTTTTAACGTTACCAACTCGTTTTTGATTTCAGTAACATTATCTTTTGCCGATGGTAATGCAGCCGAATAAGCAAAAGCTCCTAAAGAACCTTGTAATGCTTTTACTTTTAAAGAATCCGTTTGTGTTGAATCACTGATTGCAGCAGTAACAGCTTGCTCTTTTGCTTTTTCAATTTTTTCGGTAGTTGCTTTTTTCTCATCTTCTGCCATTGATTTTTTTTCTTCTTTGATGTTGTTGAACATCATCCAAATCATTAAACCGGCAATTAATACAAATGCTACGATGGATTTAGCGTCTAATTTTTTTTGTTCCATTTTAAATTTAGCTTTAAGCATTAGGCTTTAAGCAGTAAACGATTCGTTAGTCAATAATTATTGTTATTTGTTACCAAAAAACCTGACTATTTGTTTTTGGTTTTAGCAACAAACTTTATTTTTAACTGCAGCAGCCACGAAGTTGACAAACAACGGATGCGGGTTTGCTACTGTACTTTTATATTCCGGGTGGTATTGAACCCCAATGAAGAACGGATGGCTTTCTAACTCAACAATCTCTACCAAACCGGTATCCGGATTGACTCCTGTTGCTTTTAATCCGGCTGCTTCTAATTCATTTAAAAACTCACCATTGAATTCATAACGGTGACGGTGACGCTCCAAAATATCGGTTTTACCGTAAATCTTATGCGCCAGTGTATTTTCTTTAAGCTGACATTTCCATGCACCTAAACGCATAGTTCCGCCTTTATCGGTAACGTTTTTCTGTTCTTCCATAATGCTGATCACCGGATGAGCTGTACTTTCGTTCATCTCAGTCGAATTAGCATCTGCATAACCTAATACATTTCTTGAATATTCGATTACTGCCATCTGCATTCCCAAACAGATCCCGAAGAACGGAATCTTGTTTTCTCTTGCATAACGAACCGTTTCGATCTTCCCTTCGATTCCGCGACCTCCGAATCCCGGAGCAACCAATATACCATCCAAACCTTTTAATTGGCTTTCAGCTGTTTTAGCATCTAAATATTCGGAATGGATACTAACCACGTTCACTTTAGTTTCATTTGCAGCACCTGCGTGAATGAAAGCTTCTAAAATCGATTTATAAGAATCCTGCAATTCCACATATTTACCAACCAAACCGATATTTACTTCATGTTTAGGGTTTTTCAGTTTATGCAGGAACTCGTTCCATTGTGTCAAATCCGGTAAGTTTCTCTCCGGTAGATCCAGTTTTTTCAACGCCACTTTATCCAATCCTTCTTCCAACATTAAGTTCGGAACATCATAAATCGTTGAAGCATCGATTGACTGAATAACCGCTTCTTTCTTCACATTACAGAACAATGCCAATTTCTGACGTAAATCCTGAGACAATTCATGCTCCGTACGGCAAACAAGGATATCAGCTTTGATTCCGCTTTCCATCAACGTTTTTACCGAGTGTTGCGTTGGTTTGGTTTTCAACTCACCAGCTGCTGCCAGGTAAGGAATCAGTGTTAAGTGAATAACAAGTGCATTGCTTTCACCCAATTCCCACACCAACTGACGTACAGACTCAATATAAGGCAGTGATTCAATATCACCTACAGTTCCACCAATTTCAGTAATCACAATGTCATAATCACCAGATTTACCAAGTAACTGCATACGTTCCTTAATTTCATTGGTAATATGAGGAACTACCTGAACTGTTTTACCCAAAAATTCGCCACGGCGCTCTTTTTCGATCACAGAAAGATATACTCTTCCGGTGGTTACGTTATTCGCCTGAGAAGTCGGAACATTCAGGAATCTTTCATAGTGTCCTAAATCCAAATCGGTCTCGGCACCATCATCCGTTACATAACATTCCCCATGTTCGTATGGATTTAACGTTCCCGGATCGACATTCAGATACGGATCAAATTTCTGAATGGTTGTTCTGTACCCCCTTGCCTGCAATAATTTTGCTAAAGAAGCTGCGATAATTCCTTTTCCTAAAGAAGAGGACACACCTCCGGTAACAAAAATATACTTCGTCTGATTCATTGTGTTGTTTTTATTGTGTGTTGTGTTGTTGTTTAAAAAAACCTGGCAAAAATACGATTATAAATTGATTATTAGCTATTCGCAAATGACAATTATTCGTTAAAGAATTAAGGCTTCGGAAAGTTTTTACGGATGTTTCTCACGAGTTCTTCCAGGCCGTTAAGTTTGAGTTCATAAACCAATTGAAGCTGCTCTCCCAATTGCCCTTTGGGAAAACCTTTATTATGGTACCAAACCACATAATATTCGGGTAAGTCAATAAGAAAATACCCTTCGTATTTTCCGAAGGGCATTTTTGTATGTGCGAGTTTAATAAGCAATTGCTTGTCTTCTTTCAAACCTTATTTTTTATACTATCTGAGTTACTATTATCCAAAGGAATGCAAAAACAATTCCCAAAATAAAAATCCTTTTTCCATGATTTCTATCCTTCGAAGAATAGTTATGAACTTTATCTCCGTTAGGCAACATTTTTTTGAATGCTAAAAGATGCCATCCGATAAAAATTCCTAAAAATCCGCCAAGCAAAGCAAAGAAGTAACCGAATACCACCCAAATACCCTGATCTTTTTCCGGTTTTGAAAGCTCCGCCAATCTCTTTTTCTGAGCTTCCGCAATTTGAGTTTCAGACACTTCAATTCCTCTGTCTTTCAATATCTTTAAGGCAAGATTAAAATTAAAATCACCCCATTCGTCTTTTTTCTCAACAACATCTTTTAACTCCTCATTGGAATACTGAAACAGGTAATAACTTTCGTCTACCTCTTCAATCTGAGATATTGAAACTTCATTGAACAGCTCCTCTGCCGCACTAAAAAAAGCTTTTTGGATCTTCAGTATGTATTCAATAGCAAAAGCGCTGTTCCCGAAATTCGAATCCAAAGAATTACCCGTATCTTCAAGAATAACTTCAATACCATTGTCTTTCAAAACAGTACTAAAATAAACGGCGTCTTCCTGTTTGTCGAACTTCTTAAAAATTAAAAACTCCATTACTTACAATTACTCTTATTTCCAGTTAAAAGTAACATCCTTTTTAATATCAGCATGCAAACTGAATAAAACAGGACAAGTCATCGCTGTTTTTTCCAATATGCTTCTGGTTTTTTCATCAGCCGCAACAGACATCTGGAATACCACCTGAATCTCAACTATTCTTCTTGGATCTGTTCCCATAATTTTGGTTACTTCCGCCGTAGAACCTGTAAAATCCACATCCATCTCACGGGCTTTGATTCCCATAACCGTAAGCATACAGGTAGCTAAAGCATTTGCGACGGAATCCGTCGGAGAAAAGGCCTCCCCTTTACCGTGATTATCTGTCGGAGCATCAGTAATGATGGTATTTCCGGATTGTAAATGTACCGAAGACGTTCTTAAATCGCCTAAGTAAGTTACTTTTGAAGTTGCCATTATTTTGCTTCTTTTAAAGTTAGATCTTCGTCGTAATACAACAGGTAAATTCCTTTGTTGTAGTATCCGCCATCAATATTAACATAATTGAATTTACTTTCAATCTGCTCTGATGCTTTTTCGTTTACCGATTCCTTATAACCTCCGTCCTGGAACAATCTCAGGATCACGTCAAACGTCACATCAAAACCTCTGGTCGCGAATCGGTTTGGAAAAATATTGTTTTTTCTTTTGAACACCTTCGCAAAAATAGCGGCCTGAGGCGTTTCATTATCTCTTGACACAGAAGGATACAGCAATTTAAGCTTAGTCAATTTACTTAAAGGAATCTCCTCAAAATCAAGCGTTTCATTCTTATCTAAAGTCACCATCTGTACCTGATATTCCGAAGTCGCACTAACCAGAATGTTACATGTACTCAATACCATTCCTGTTTTTTCGGATTCCAATATCACATAATTGACCTTGTCTTTATCCATCAGACTTTTTACATTCTCCAATGTCGGAACCCCTTTGTCATTAATTTCTGCAATCTTAACATTAGGATAATTTTCTGTAATGAACTGTTTGGAACTTCCTTTTTTAGGATCGATGATGGCAATTATGTTTCCGTTTTTTTCCATCATGAAATCAAACATCTTGCGTTTCACATCCAATGCATTTGGCATGGCCTGAAACAGATTGGAATATGGTTTTCCTCTCTCGTTAGACAATGGTGAAATTACAGGAGTATTGTATTTTTCCAATAAAGCCGCTGTCGTTTCTACATGATTTTGGAAAAACGGACCGATTATAGCATCGGTTTTAGAGAAATCGTTTGTACTGATCAAAGCAGCTACAGCCGAAGAATTTTTCGACTCTTCTGAATCCAGGATCTTCACCGTCAAAGGCAATCCAAGTGTTTTGGCAGAATCAATGGCAATTAAAGCTCCTGCATAAAAATCGAGCGTCATATTCAGAAATTTATCCTTTTTAAGTCGTTCCGTAACCGAATTTACCGAATCCGCTTCAATCTTATCAAGATGGAACGGCAGCATCAATACCAACTCCTTACCTTCCTGTTTATTTAAGGTTTTGACAATATCCACTTGCGCTTTGTTCGGCATGATTTGATTAAACTTCGCGTCTGAAGGAACTTTGATCACCATACCCGTTTTTACCCCGCCAGCCAACTCCGGATTCACCGCCAGCAATTGCTCCTGACTCAGTCCCGATCCTCTTGTCAAACTGTAAAGTGTTTCTTTCGGCTGAACGGTATAATCCATGTACTGCACTACTTGTTTTGGTTGTACAGTTGGTGTTTTTGCCGCTACGGGAGTATTTTTATTAAGGCGCAGTTTCTGACCTATTTCCAGATTTTCTTTTATTTCAGGATTTAAAGACTCAAGCTCCTCAACAGATAGATTATTTTTCTTTGCTATACCGAATTTTGTTTCTTTCGGCTCCACAACATGATACTTTGAAGAAGCTGTTGCAACCGGTTTCACAGTTTCGGGTTTATCTATTTTTTTAGTTGTAAAAACCACAATCGTCTGCCCTAATTTCAACCCTTCTTTCTCAATATCAGGATTATTCTTAGTGATTGACTCTACTGTTGTATCGTACTTTTTAGCTATGCTGAATACAGTTTCTTTCGCTTCTACCACATGATAAACACGCGTTTCCTTACCTGATGGTTTCGGAGCTTCTTTACCGGTTGGCTTGGGAGTTTCTTTCGCTACTTCTTTCGGAGTTACCTTAAAAGGCTGCCCTCCTTTAGTCGGAATTAAAAGTATCGAATTTTCATTAACGCCGTTTTTGGCATTTGGATTTAAACGATAGATATCTTCCGCTGTCAAATTGTATTTTTTGGCTATCGAATAGGCAGTTTCCCCTTTCGCTACTTTATGTTCCTTTGTTTGTGCAAAAGCAGAAACAGAAACCAATAAAGCAGTACACAATCCAGTAAAAAAGTACTTCATATGGTATTTTTTAAAACGAACAAGTCGTCACAAAGTTATAGATTGTAACGACTTAATTCCTATTTTTCTTAAATATTTTATTCCCACTCAATTGTGGCAGGCGGTTTCGAGCTGATATCGTAAACAACTCGGTTCACACCTTTTACCTTATTGATGATTTCATTTGAGATCTTCATTAAGAAGTCATATGGTAAATGAACCCAGTCAGCCGTCATTCCGTCCGTAGATTCTACTGCGCGCAATGCAACTACTTTTTCATAAGTACGCTCATCCCCCATAACTCCGACACTGTTTACCGGCAACAAAATTGCTCCTGCCTGCCAAACTTTGTCGTACAATCCGTGAGATTTCAACCCTTCGATGAAAACATAATCCACTTCCTGAAGGATTCTTACTTTCTCCGGAGTAATATCTCCTAAGATACGGATAGAAAGCCCAGGTCCAGGGAAAGGGTGTCTTCCTAATAATTCATCGTCAATTCCTAATGTTTTACCAACTCGACGTACTTCATCTTTAAATAACATACGCAAAGGTTCTGCTATTTTAAGTTTCATGTAATCCGGTAAACCACCTACATTGTGATGCGATTTGATTGTTGCAGAAGGTCCTTTTACCGAAACCGATTCGATTACGTCCGGATAAATAGTTCCCTGCGCCAACCATTTTACATCTTCGATATGGTGCGCTTCATCGTCAAAAACTTCGATAAATACACGACCGATGATTTTTCTTTTTGTTTCCGGGTCATCCACTCCGGCTAATTCAGACAAAAATCGTTCAGAAGCATCTACTCCTTTTACGTTTAAGCCCATTCCTTTATATTGGTTCAATACGTTTTCAAATTCATTCTTACGCAATAAACCGTTATTAACGAAAATACAATATAAGTTCTGTCCGATCGCTTTGTTTAATAACACAGCTGCTACGGTAGAATCCACACCACCTGAAAGCCCAAGAACAACTTTATCGTTCTGGATTTTCTCCTGCATTTCAGCTACGATCTCCTCAACAAAAGCACCTGGTGTAAAGTTTTGAGGTACTTCAGCAATTTTCACAAGGAAATTTTCAAGCATTTGCTTTCCGTCAGTAGAGTGAAATACTTCCGGATGATACTGAATTGCATAAGTGGTCTCACCTTCGATTTTATAAGCCGCATATTCCACATCATTTGTGCTCGCCAACTTAACTCCGTTTGTAGGTAATGCTTTGATACTGTCACTGTGGCTCATCCAAACCTGACTGTTTTGAACCACGCCATCAAAGAAAACTTCGTTCTCCTTAATATAAGACAAATTAGCTCTACCATATTCTCTGGTGTTTGAAGCAGCTACTTCACCTCCGTTAAAATGTGCCAGATATTGTGCTCCATAACAAACAGCAAGCAAAGGCATTTTACCTCTGATCTGTGATAAATCAGGATGTGGCGCATCTTCTCCGCGAACAGAGAAAGGACTACCTCCTAAAATTACCGCTTTATAACTTGACAAATCATCCGGAAAATGATTATAAGGAAAAATTTCGCAGAATATGTTTAATTCGCGAACTCTACGCGCAATAAGCTGAGTGTATTGCGATCCGAAATCTAAAATAAGTACGTTGTGTTGCATGTGCAAAAATAGTTATTTCTGTGAAAATGAAAAATTAAAACTTTGAAAGATTTAAGTAATGGAAAATATCCCGAAAAAATGTATTTTCGCAACATGATGACAACCAATGAAATTGAAGCGCTTAAAGAACTTTTAGCTTCTCCAAAAAAAATAGCTATTATCCCCCACCGTAATCCCGATGGTGATGCAATGGGCTCTTCTTTAGGGCTGTACCATTTTTTACTTCAGAAAAATCACGATGTTTCGGTAATCTCGCCAAATGAATTTCCTAATTTTTTAGCCTGGCTTCCCGATGCTGATAAAGTTCTGGTTTTTGAAAAAGAAGTTGAAAAGTGCATTGAAAAATTAAATCAGGCAGACCTTATTTTCACACTGGACTTCAATGCCCTGCACCGCGTTGGCGATTTCATGCAGGCTACTTTGGAAAAACTGGACAAAACCTTTGTGATGATCGACCATCACCAGTTACCGGACAATTATTCCAAATTCACGTTTTCTGATACGGGATATGGTTCGACTTGTGAAATGATCTATCACTTCATTCACCAGTTAGCCGGGGAAAACCTGATCAATAAAACTGTTGCAACGTGTATTTATACCGGGATTGTAACAGATTCGGGTTCTTTCCGTTTCCCATTAACATCCAGTACGACGCATCGTGTTGTTGCTGACCTGATTGACAAAGGCGTTGAAAATCCAAAAATACACAACCTGCTTTTCGATACCAGTTCCTATAATCGTTTACAGTTACTGGGGCGCGCATTGCAAAACATGAAACTTCTTCCTGAGTACAAAACCTCCTATATTACCTTAAGCCAGGAAGAACTTGATACTTTTGGTTATACAAAAGGCGACACGGAAGGAATTGTGAATTACGGACTTTCCTTAGAAGGATATGATTTTACCGCAATTTTTATCGAAAACAAAGACGAAGGTATTATCAAAATATCGTTCCGTTCGCAGGGTTCGTTTGATGTAAATCAGTTCGCAAGAAATCATTTTAACGGCGGTGGCCATATAAATGCAGCCGGCGGAAAATCAGACTTATCCATGGAAGAAACCATCAAACAATTTATTGCTATTTTAGCGTCTGAAAAAAAAACAACTGACGAAAAAGTGCTGACTCAATAAATGATTTCAGTCAGTTTAAAAATTGAATTATGAAAAAGATCTATATATACGGAGTAATGCTTTCCGGACTATTGTTCGCCTGCTGCACCCAACAACAGGAAGCCAGAAAACCGGTTTCCCACTCGGGCGGAACTTTTATAAAGGAATCCATCGAACGAAACAAAAAGCTGATCAACAACGAAGAAACCCAGATAAAGCAAATCATCGCAAAGGATACTGCTCACACTTATATTGCCTCTCCAAAAGGCTACTGGTATTACTACGATGTGAAAAGCGACACGGAAACCCAAACTCCAAAAAAAGGCGATATCGCTAATTTTGATTATGAAGTAACCGATTTATCAGGAAACGTAATCTATACTGCCGAAGAACTGAAAACACAAACCTATGTTGTAGACAAGCAACATATAATGATGGGTTTGCGTGACGGTATAAAACTGATGAAAAAAGGAGAAAAAGTAACCTTCCTTTTCCCTTCGCATATGGCTTATGGCTACCACGGCGATAACGAAAAGATCGGAACCAACCAACCTGTTATCTGTAAAGTAACTTTAAACGATTTCAAAACCACAACGGAAAAACCTTAATTCCCTAAATCACATTTTTACGATTACAATGAGAAAAACAATTAAAGGACTATTAGTACTACTTACGGTCTTATTATTTTCCTGCAACAAAAAAAATCACGAAAACCTTCCTGATGGCTTATATGCCAATATAGAAACCCCGAAAGGAGACATTCTTGTATCACTGGAATACACTAAAGCTCCGGTAACCGTTGCCAATTTTGTAACATTGGCAGAGGGAAAAAACCCTTTTGTTAAAGCGCAGTACAAAGGAAAACCTTTTTACGACGGACTAACCTTTCACCGTGTAATTCAAGACTTTATGATTCAGGGTGGTGATCCTGAAGGAAGTGGAAATGGCGGACCGGGATACAAATTCAAAGATGAAATCGACCCTTCTTTAAAACATAACGACAGTGGTGTTCTATCAATGGCCAATGCCGGACCAAATACTAACGGAAGCCAGTTTTTCATTACCCGCTCTGCAACTCCCCATCTTGACGGAATTCATACGATTTTCGGAAAAGTAGTTGAAGGAATGGATGTGGTTGCAGCAATTGAAGGTAATGATGAGATCACAAAAGTGACTATTATCCGCAAAGGCACCCAGGCTTCTACTTTCGACGCTTTAAAAGTTTTTAAAAACTACTATGATACGGAAGCCGTGGAATTGAAGAAACTCGAAGAAAAAACAGCAAAAATCAAAACGGACAAACTAGCTGAATTTGATGCTTTAAAAGCCAAAGCCATTAAAACTGAATCCGGTTTACAGTACACTTTCATCAAAAAAGGGAATCAGCCAAAATTAACTCCGGGCACTGGGGTACTTTTCAGTTATGCCGGCTATTTCGAGAATGGCCAGCTTTTTGACACAAACTATAAAGATGTGGCTGAACTATTCGGAAACTATGACGAAGCAAGAGACCAGCAAGGTGGTTATAATCCGTTTCCTTTCGAATACGGAAAGAAAGAAGGTTTGATCCCAGGCTTTATTGAAGGTATGGAAAAAATGTCTACCGGAGATAAACTGCTTTTGTTTATTCCTTCTTATCTTGCCTATGGAGAAAGAGGTGCTCCGCCGATTATTCCACCGAACACAAATCTTATATTTGAAATTGAATTATCTGCAAAAAAATAATTAACCTAAGGGAAAAATCCTGAAAATCCCCGCATAATGCGAAAAGAGTAAGGCGAATACAACCTAACTATGAAAAACAAAATTCTGCTTTTATTGTTTTTAGGAATCATGAGCGGTTATGCTCAAAAAACCAAGAAAACATCTGCATCCAAAACAAAAACCACTACAGCTGCACCTAAAAGCTCTACTGATGGACTTTTCGCTGCAATTGAAACCACTAAAGGTAAAATCACGGTAAAATTAGAATTTCAAAAAACTCCGGTAACCGTTGCCAACTTTGTAGCTTTAGCGGAAGGAACCAACACTGCAGTAGCTGAACAATATAAAGGAAAGCCTTATTATGATGGCCTGACTTTCCACCGAGTAATTAAAGATTTCATGATTCAGGGAGGAGACCCTCTTGGAACAGGAGGAGGAGATCCGGGTTATAAATTCAAAGACGAGATCGACCCAACTTTAACGCACAGTAAAGGCGGTATTCTTTCAATGGCAAATGCAGGGCCGGGAACTAACGGAAGTCAGTTTTTCATCACGCACAAAGAAACGCCATGGTTAAACGGAAAACACACTGTTTTTGGAGAAGTAACCGAAGGAATGGATGTAGTAAACAGCATTGAACAAGGTGATAAAATCGTTAAAGTCACTATTGTTCGTAAAGGAAAAGAAGCTAAGAAATTTGACGCCTCTAAAACATTCGCGGATTATTTCGCAAATAAAGCGGAAGATGACAAAAAACAAGCTGCTGCAGAGGAAGAGAAAAAGAAAAAGATGGCTGAAATGGAAGCCGCTAAAGACAAAGAGTATAATGAAAAATTCGGTCAGGTTATGCAGATGAAAAAAGCTGAGTTTGAAAAACTGAAAGCTACAGCCACTACTACACCAAGCGGATTGAAATACGTGATCACTAAAAAAGGAAGTGGCAAAAAACCGGCTGCAGGTGCTCAGGTTCAAATTGGTTACGCCGGTTATTTCGAAAACGGTAAATTATTTGACGCAAGCTTTGAAGATGTAGCTAAATTATACGGAAAATATGATCCGATGCGTGCGCAACAAGGCGGTTATGCAGGATTCCCTTTTACGTACGGAAACAAAACCGGTTTAATCCCCGGCTTTATTGAAGGATTGGAAAATATGAATTCAGGCGACAGAGCTTTGATCTTTATCCCTTCTAAATTAGGCTACGGTGAAAGAGGTGCCGGAAACGTTATCCCGCCAAATACCGACTTAGTCTTCGAATTGGAAATGACAGAAGTTGCTCCAAAACAATAATCTTCAGATTTCAAAATATAAAAAGGCACATCAGTTTTTACTTTTGTGCCTTTTTTAATTTTTATGCTTATGATCTTTTATGCCGAAAACTTCCAGTCAAACTCGTCATTGATTATCACTGCTCCGACTTCCACTTTTACAATTTCACCGAATTCAGAAATCAGCATTAACCAATTGTCTTCATTGAATGTATTTTCGATTCCGTCTTCTTCTGAAACCTCCCATTCTTTGAATTGCTTCTGCGGTAATTCATCCTGAATTTCTTTGGCAGTTCTCCCAATCACAGGTTTATCAAAAAGCATTGCGTGTGCATCCGAAATCACAATATAGCCTAAACGAAACTCCTCGTCGTCATAGAAAGTCAGTCGCATTTTGTATTCATTATACATGTAGACAACGTTTTTGTCTTCATCGAAAAATTGTCTGTCGGGCTTCCCATAAACAGCCTCAACATGGGGACGCCTCATTCCGAAAAGCAATTCTCCTACTCCGTTCTTTGGATAGATGTTCATATTTTTTGATTTTTCACAAAGGTAAGATTTTAAAGAATGAAGTAGGACTGTCTTTTTTCGTTTTCAAAAAATATTTGTCTCTGAAAAAAAATATAAAAAGCCATAAATAAAAAAATCCCTCAATTGAGGGATTTTCTTTTAATATTCAAATACTCCGTATTCCGAAGTAATGGTTAACTTTTTATTTTCGGAAGCTTCCACCCTTCCTACTATCTGTGCATCTACGCCAAACGATTTTGAAATTTCGATGATATCTTCAGCTATGTCGGAAGGAATGTATAATTCCATTCGGTGACCACAGTTAAATACCTGATACATTTCTTTCCAATCTGTTCCTGACTGTTCCTGGATCAGTTTAAAGAGAGGAGGAACCGGGAACATATTGTCTTTGATCACATGAACATTATCCACAAAATGCAACACTTTAGTTTGTGCACCACCACTGCAATGCACCATTCCGTGAATCAGTCCGGCAGAATATTTATCCAATATCGCTTTAATGATCGGCGCATAAGTACGCGTAGGCGACAACACTAATTTTCCGGCATCGATCGGAGAACCTTCCACTGCATCCGTAAGTTTTACATTTCCGGAATACACTAAATCTTTCGGCACTGAAGCATCATAACTTTCAGGATATCTTTCAGCAAGATAATGAGCAAAAACATCATGGCGCGCTGACGTCAATCCGTTAGAACCCATTCCGCCGTTATAGCTTTTTTCGTAGTTTGCCTGACCGTATGACTCCAATCCAACGATTACATCACCAGCCTGAATATGCGCATTATCAACTACATGTGAACGTTTCATTCTGGCAGTTACGGTAGAATCCACAATGATGGTTCGTACCAAATCACCCACGTCAGCTGTTTCACCACCTGTTGAGTGGATTGTCACTCCGAATTCTTTCAATTCGGCGATTAGCTCCTCAGTTCCGTTAATGATCGCTGAAATTACTTCTCCCGGAATCAGGTTTTTATTTCTTCCGATTGTAGAAGACAGCATGATGTTATCGGTAGCCCCCACACATAATAAATCGTCGATATTCATGATCAACGCATCCTGTGCAATACCTTTCCAAACGGACATATCACCTGTTTCTTTCCAGTACATATAAGCCAAAGAGGATTTTGTACCCGCTCCGTCAGCATGCATGATTAAACAATAATGGTCGTCATTGGTTAAGTGATCGGGAACTATTTTGCAGAAAGCTTTTGGAAATAATCCCTTATCGATGTTTTTTATCGCATTGTGCACATCTTCTTTGGAAGCTGAAACTCCGCGAAGGTTATAACGTTGGCTGTTATCAGAACTCATGTAGTTTATTTGTGTGTTGTGAGCGCAAAGATAAGGAGAAAATAGAAGTTAGAAAAACAGATGATGGAAAATAGATAATAGATAATAGAGACAAGAGACAAGAAGCAAGACACGAGAGCTAAATAATAGGACGAAGAAATACCAATTTGACACTTCCCTTATCTCTTATCCCTTATCTCTTGCTTCTTGCTTCTTGCTTCTATTTACTCAAAATCATGATTTCCACACGACGGTTCGCAAGTGCCTGTTCTTCGTTAGCTTCCGGAATTGGGAATTTGGGATGCGAAACTCCAAAACCTTTTACCTTTACCCTTTTTTGCTCGATTCCGTTGCCTTCCAAAACCCTTCTGATCTGTTTTGCTCTTTCCAGGGAAAGATTTCTTCTGTCAGCATCAATACAGCAGATATGGCCCTGTACTTCGATTACCAGCGTCGGGTTTTTAAGCATTATATCAATCAATTCATCCATGGCCGGTTTTGATGTAGGCATCATCCCAAACGAATTCTGATAGAAAAATATGTTTTTGATAACGATTCGGGTTCCGGGTTTTGCCAGAGTCACTTTTTCTTCCAGCGTTGCATTAGCTGGAAAATGCATATCTTCTTCTTCTATCGGAATGACCTCTGTGGCAACCGGTTGAGCTGGTTTTATTCCTAAAATCTCGTTTTCCCGTGGCAGGTCTTTAGCTACTATGTAATAAATGATTACTTTTCGGTTTTCCGATTTCACTTTGGATTGCGTGTGTTCTTCGCCAAAACTTCTCGTTTTAAAATCGTCTCTTATTTTAATCTGATTCCTCACAATGATATTCTGGATAAAATTCACTCGCCGTTGGGAAAGCGTGTCATTATGAGCATTCGTTCCGTCTTCATCGGTAAAGCCGTTAATGGCAACCACCTTGGAATCTTTGTTAAGTGACATCCATTCACTCAGCGATGCGTTCTGCTTCTTGGTTAAATCAAATTTATTGCTTTCAAAATAGACCGTGAATTGTTCCTGAGCCGATGCTAAAAAGGGAAAAACCAACAACAGGAATATTATAAATCGCTTCATGAGATGTTTTTTAATAATAACGAATAAACGAAAATAATCTGATAAAAACAGGTCGGATTTTAATTTTCTATTATTTGAATTTCTACCCTTCTGTTCTCGTCTTTTTCAAAATCATTTTGTTCCGGAATGGGATACAATGGCATAGTACTTCCAAAACCTTTATAAGACAGACGGTTCTTGTCGATTCCGTTTGCAACAAGATAATCATAAACGGTTTTACAACGCAAAGTGGAAATATCGTCAATGTCACCCTGAATCTGGCAACAGATATGCCCTTGGATTTCAATTTTAAGCTTTGGATATTTCTTCATTATCTGCAGTAACTCGGCTAAAACGGGTCCCGATTTTGGAACAATTACACCCGAATGATTGTAGAAATTCAGATTTTTGAGTCGGAGTTTATCCCCCGCTTTCACTTGGGAAATTTTATCGGAGAGTTTTTCTTCTTTCGGATGGAAATAAATTTCGACCTTTCTATTTTCGGCCTGTACTTTGGATTGTTCGAATCGTTTTCCAAAACTTTTAAGTTGTATTTTATCTGAAATTCCGAATTTATTTTTCCGCAGTATTTTTATAACCGAATTGACTCTGCGCATGGCCAATTCATCGTTATAATCATAGGAGCCCAAGCTATCACAATAACCATATATTTTTAGGATTTCAGCATTTTTATTTTCTAAAATCCAATCCTTTAGCGTTTGATGTGAATCCCGATTTACTTCATGAATATCAAAATCAAAATAAACCGTAAATTTTTCCTGGGCGGAAAGTTTAGGAAGTGCGCAAAACAAAAACAGGAACAAATAGTTTTTCATAATCCTTCATTTAATGAAAACTAATTTACTGGAAATTTAGCATAAAAAGAAAAGCACTCCCCTCTAAAAAGGAAAGTGCTCTTCGCAATTAAAAAACAAGTGTCCAAGATTATTAAAAAAGTGAGACAGACGTTGCCCGTCTCACTTTCCCCCTATGGGTTTGGTTTGTTTCTGAGCACAGGAGAAACACCTAACAAATTATCGAATTATAACACAACTGTTGTGTTACCTCATCTATAGGCAGATAAGATTAAAAACGATGTTTGCTCCTGTTCGAATAACGAAATTCCAGTAGAAAATCGTATACTTTAATTAAAACCCATACAGTATAAACAGTAAAAAAAATACGTACTTAAACAGGGAATTGCAATGTGAGGATTAAACAATCTGAGTGAGATTGTGAAGATGGAAAAAGAAATCTTGTGGTTGATTTACATTTCAAAAGTACTACAAATATCTTGTCCGCAAAAAGCTTTAACACTTTATTTTTCAGACAATTATAAGTTTTCTACAAAGCGAATAAAAAAACAGTCCAACTGCATTCAAAACAAAAAAACCTCCCGAAGGAGGTTTTATAAGTTGAACGAAAATTATTTTACAAACAATAATTCTCTGTATTTTGCCAAAGTCCAAACTTCGTCATCCACTAATAATTCTAACTTATCACAGTGGTTTCTGATTGTATCAAAATATGGTTTTACTTTATCGCAATATGCGTCAGCCATTTTTTCTGAATTGGTAAGCGCATTTGCTTTTCTACGCTCTTCAGTCATTGCTTCAACATTTGAATTGATACCTTCGATATGCTCAGAGATTTCTTTGATCAATCCGATTTGCTCTTTCGCTACTTTTTCAAATTCTTTACCGAAGATCTCTTTCAAACCTTTTACGTTTTCAATCAACGTGTTTTGGTAACGGATTGCAGTAGGTATTACGTGGTTACGAGCGATGTCACCCAATACACGTCCTTCGATCTGGATTTTCTTAGTGTACTCTTCCAATTCGATTTCGTAACGAGATTCTACCTCAACGTGGTTCATTACATTCATCTCTCCGAATAAAGCAATCGCTTGTTTTGAAACTTTTGCTTTTAACGCTTTTGGAGTTGTTTTGTAGTTACTCAATCCACGTTTCTTAGCTTCTTTTTCCCAAGCCTCGCTATAACCGTCACCTTCGAATAAAATCGCTTTGGTCTGTTTGATATATTCTCTTAAAACATTGAAGATAGCATCATCTTTCTTCATGTCTTTTTTCTCGATCAATTCGTCAACAGCAACTTTGAAATCTTTCAATTGTTTAGCAACGATTGTATTTAAAGTCGTCATTGAAACCGCACAATTTGCAGAAGAACCAACTGCTCTGAATTCGAATTTGTTTCCTGTAAACGCGAATGGTGACGTTCTGTTTCTGTCTGTGTTATCTAATAATACGTCCGGTAATTTACCAACTACGTTTAGTTTTAAGTCGGTTTTCTCTTCCGGAGAAAGTTTTCCGTTAGAAACACCTTCCAATTCTTCCAACACTTTTGTCAATTGCTGACCGATGAAAACAGAGATGATTGCCGGTGGCGCCTCGTTTGCACCTAAACGGTGGTCATTACTTGCAGAAGCGATAGAAGCCCTTAATAACTCTTCATAATCATGTACCGCTTTGATGGTATTGATGAAGAACGTTAAGAATTGCAAGTTGCTCATTGGCGTTTTGCTTGGGCTTAACAAGTTTATCCCAGTATCCGTAGCTAATGACCAGTTATTGTGTTTACCTGAACCGTTTACTCCTTTGAATGGTTTTTCGTGGAATAAAACTTTAAAGTGATGACGTTCTCCCACTTTCTGCATTACATCCATCAATAACGAGTTGTGGTCAACCGCTAAATTGCTTTCCTCGAAAATCGGAGCCAACTCATATTGGTTTGGAGCTACCTCATTGTGACGTGTTTTCACAGGAATACCTAACAACATACACTCATTTTCCAAATCCCTCATGTATTGCAATACGCGAGTTGGAATGGATCCGAAATAATGGTCTTCCAATTGCTGACCTTTAGCCGAAGTATGTCCTAATAAAGTTCTTCCTGTAGCTAAGATATCAGGTCTTGAATTTGCTAAAGCAGCATCAACCAGGAAATATTCCTGTTCCCAACCTAAAGTTGGAGTTACTTTCTTAACGTTTTTGTCAAAATATTTAGCAACATCAGTCGCTGCATTGTCAATTGCGTGTAACGCTCTTAACAAAGGTGTTTTATTATCTAATGCTTCACCTGTATAAGAGATGAAAACTGTAGGGATACATAATGTTGTTCCGAAGATGAAAGCAGGAGATGTCGGATCCCAGGCAGTATATCCACGAGCTTCGAATGTATTTCTGATTCCTCCGTTCGGGAAAGAAGAAGCATCCGGCTCTTGTTGTACCAACTGACTTCCGCCGAATTTCTCAACAGGATCGCTTCCGTCCATTGAGGTTTCGAAAAACGCATCGTGTTTCTCAGCAGTTGTTCCTGTTAATGGCTGGAACCAGTGTGTATAATGAGTCACTCCTTTAGAAAGCGCCCACTCTTTCATTCCCATTGCAATGTACTCTGCAATTTTACGATCAATTTTAATTCCGTTTTCGATTGCATTTTTAACCGCTTTATAAGCTTCCGGCGTCAAAAATTGTCGCATCGCTTTGTCGTTAAAAACGTTACTTCCGAAAATCGCTGATTTTCTATCCAATTCTTCTACCGCTACGGGTGTTCTGTCTGTTGCTTTTTGTAAAGCATGGAAACGAAATGTTGACATAAGTTGTGTTTTTAAGGTTATGACCTGTAATTATACAGTGCAAAGATATGAATTTTACAATACAAAATAAATCACCCCCTAAAAAAATAGGGGTAAAACAAAAAATAATTACAAATTTATTTCAAACCCCTATGTTTTACACATGACTATGCGAATCATCTTGAAGTATATTTTTATGAGCCCTATTAATTTTTTAAGGGTATTTTACAAAAAAGACATCAAATAACTCATTTTAAACGAATTAGCTTCATATAAAATAAAAAAGACCGTCCGAGGACAGTCTTTTACTTTATAACTAACTAACAAATATTTATTATTTTATCTTCTGGATTTTTGATTCGTCTATGTGATAAGCCTTAATAACGGCATTATAATCTTTAACATCTACCGTGTTAGTTTGCTTGTGACTCACAAAGGCCGGTACAACGACTACTCTGAAAACCTGATTTAATTTTAGTCCATTTGGCAACGTAGCTAAGTCGAATCCAAACAAATCCACTTTCGCGCTATATTGGGTAAAGTCATTTCTGTATCCAAAATCCACAGTACCATCATCGAAATAATAAGTCTCAGGCAATAATCTCCACTCGTCACCTTCCGGACCCACACCGGCCAAGCGATATACCAAAACCATATCTGACGTATAGATTGCGTGAGGAAAATCTAAAAACACGCTGTAATCGTTAGGAAAAAAATCGATATTAGAATACTCAAATACTTCACTGATCGTATCCTGATCATTGGTGTCACCTTGAACATAATATTCTTCCGTAGTACAACTTTGAAGCCCAATCATCCCGATGAAAGCTAATAACAATAAGGTAATTTTCTTGCTCATGGCTCTATTTTTTAAATTTTTAAAGTAAATAATTTCAGATGCTGTACTATCAGTTCAACACCGACGTACCCATTAACTACCAATAGTCGTGCCAAAATTGTAAAAAGATGAATTTACAGACATTTTAAAACTTAAAGGCCTTTCACAAAATTACGAATAAACCAGCCCGAAAACCCCATAAACATTTCTATTAAAACAAGTTACAATTAGTTTAACATAAAAAAATGAAGAAAAATAACACAACGAAATTTACAATCCTATCAGATTTTTGTGTAACTTTAGCTAAAACACACGCTACCCACTTCTACCCTCTATTACGCACCGCTTCATGTCCTGGAGTGTATGACCTTTATATCGTACACATATTGTTGAGAATTATCACTTAAGAATCATCACAGAATATGACAAAAACATTACTATTAGGATGCCTCTTACTTTTCTCATGTTCCATAAACGGACAGGTTTTAATCTCATTACTTTTAGGTGATAAGCTCAATACAGGAAAAATAGAATTCGGTCTGGATGGTGGTGTAAACTTTGCTTCACTAAGAGTACTGGATGATTCGGATGCAAGTGCTCGATTTAATTTAGGATTCTATTTCGATTTCAAAATAAAAAATGACTGGATGGTGCACACCGGAGTTATCGTTAAGTCTACCATGGGCGCAAACCATCTCAAACCTTATTCACTTAATGACCCTGAATTGGACAGTGAATTTGCAAACGGCGAAGTAAAACGAAGTCTTGAATACTTTAATGTCCCGGTCCTGATGAAAAAAAAGTTCAGTAACAACTTTTATGGCGAAGGTGGAATTCAACTAGGACTGCTTTACAAAGCTAAAGATGAATTCACCTCCGAAATTAGAGACAAAAAAGACTTAAGTTACACCTTATCCATCAAGGACAATTACCACCCGCTTGATGCCGGCTTGGTCGCAGGATTAGGTTATCGTTTTATGAAAGGAAACGGGATGAACTTAGGAATGCGCTATTACTATGGGCTAATTGATATTGAAGTTGACGACAGCCACAACAATGTTTACAACCAAAGCTTTTATATTACCGTCGGCATTCCTATTGGCGCGGGTAAAGCGAAAGAAAAACAAGAGAAAAAGGACAAAGAAAATAAAACAACTGAGTAAGAACCCTAAAAAAACTTCTAATACCATGAAAAATTATATTTTACTTGCCTTCAGTCTGATAATAGGCCTATCAGCAAATGCACAGGTTTTCTCAAATAAAGAAGTCGGTAAGAAAAATCAGGAACTGATTGACAGTTTAAAGGTCTCAGAATATCCTTATGTACTTCCAATTTGGGGACAAAAAGCAACAGAGAGAGGCTACCATCTTCCTTATTCGGCAGGATTGAGTGTAAACTACCTTTGGCAGGAATCCGATATTATTATAAACAATTTACAAGTGGGTTTTAATAATGGTCCGATGTACAATCTTGATCAGATTGTTCGTTTCGATAAAGCTGTAGCCACTTCAAATACAATTTCATTTCGTCCCGATGTTTGGGTTTTTCCTTTTTTAAATGTGTACGCCATATTAGGAAAAACATCAGCCAGCACCGATATCGGAGTAGGCGTTTGGCTTGATGATCCTGCAACCGGTTCGGAAACAAAAGTCACCGCATTCAACACAAAAGTAGAATTTAATGCCACCACATTCGGTCTGGGAATGACTCCTACCATCGGAGTCGGAGGAGGTTTTTTAGCTTTAGACATGAATGTTGCCTGGACCGATGTCCCCCAACTTCAAAAACCTGCCTTCACCTTTATCTTTGGCCCCCGACTCGGCAAAAACTTCAAATTTGGCAAACCGGACCAATCGGTTGCCGTATGGGTTGGCGCCTTCAGAGTGAAGCTTAAATCCGATACCAATGGCTCCCTAAACCTCAGCGAAGTCTTTAACGCTGGAGAATTAGGTCAAAAAATCGATGAAGGTATTGCTGGTGTGGAACAAAAACGACAAGATGTTGATACGTGGTGGAGTAACTTAAGCCAGGCAGAACAAGCCAACCCGATCAACCAGGCAAAATACAACAAGGCAAATCAGATCTTAGACAGAGCAGGAGAATTTCTTACGGCTGCAGATACAGCCGTTAATAACATCGCAAATTCCACTGTGCAATATTCCATGGATAAAAAACCAAAAGACATGTGGAATTTCATTGTCGGATCACAATATCAGTATAATAAGCATTGGATGCTTAGAGTTGAAGCAGGGTTTCTGTCCTCCCGAACACAGTTTTTAACCAGTCTTCAATACCGTTTCGGTCTGTAGATCATAATTCAAGAATAATTCTTCGATTAAAACAATAAAAAAAGAGCTGTCTACATAAACAGCTCTTTTTTATAATCGTCATTATCGCTTTCTTTCCGCATGTAAAAAGACCGTACCTGACGAACTACTTTCTTGGTAATTTAATTCATCTCCTCTTATATAAGAAATTCGTTTTCCGCTGACATCTGACACCAATGCGCCATCATTAATACTTCCATGATCCACAACTGCACCACTAGCGCCATTCATCATTCGATATAACATATACATTCCATCAGATCGGGATAAAACCATTTTCAAAGTTCCGACATTAGTCGCATTAGAATCAGGATGAACCAAACCCGGATCAACCCTGCCAGTATCATCAGGAGCATTGGAAGGAACACCACTACCGGAAAGGAAATAATTTCCTTCATAACCTTCTATGAGCGAATTTGATCTTTCTTTAAAAATAGTAGCTGAAATCATTGGTTCTTCGCCTGTGATAGTAAAATCTGAAATTACCGGATCAGAGCCGTCTTCATTTACAGAAAAACCCATACGCACAACGGTCGTACCGGATACTCCTCTTAGCATGGCAAATACCGGTTTTCCCATAGATATCACTACTTCTGGCACTTCAGTCAGAGCAATAGTTTTGTTTTTGTAATAAACAGCACCATTTACAGTTTCCACATCATTTTTGAAGTTAATAGCAATAGTACCGGCTGGAAAAACTCCTTTATAAATACCTTTGGCTAAATTATCATTTTCAGGGATAGCCTGAGAAGTAGTAGCACAGGTAGAACAGTTAAATGGTACTTTGGACGACGTTGTGCCTGGCGGCAAATCATCATTGTCATCCGCACAAGAATAAATAAACAAGCCTGCAATTAATGCCAGGCAGAAGCCCAGTGACTTCCAGTTTCCGATTGCAATAAAATTTTTCATAATATTTACGATTTGATTGATTGATTTCAAAAATATTACGGGGCTTTTTGCAAATGCGGTATTTGACCTCAGGGGTACATCATCAAAATTAGTGAAAATCCATTTCTGAGGTTCAAAAGAAGTCTTAAAATAAACACAAAAAAAAGGCCCCAATCCGGAGCCTTTTTACACTTACTATTCTTACATGTTTCTTCGGTACTGTCCTCCCACTTCAAACAAAGCCGAAGTGATCTGACCCAAAGAACAATATTTCGTAGCGTCCATTAATTTTTCGAAAATATTCTGATTCTGTATCGCAGCATCCTGAATGATTTCCAATTGCTCTTTTACTTTATCTGCCTGTGCAGCATGTAAATTCTCAAGGGTTGCAATCTGGAACTGTTTTTCTTCTTCAGTAGCACGGATAACCTCAGCCGGAATCACCGTTGGAGAACCTTTTGAACTTAAGAAAGTATTCACACCAATAATTGGGAATTCACCGGTATGTTTCAATGTTTCATAATATAACGATTCTTCCTGGATTTTCGAACGTTGGTACATGGTTTCCATTGCACCAAGTACACCGCCTCTTTCCGTGATTCGGTCAAATTCTGCTAACACAGCTTCTTCAACCAAATCAGTCAATTCTTCAATGATGAAGGAACCTTGGATTGGGTTTTCGTTTTTAGCTAAACCTAATTCTTTATTAATGATCAACTGAATTGCCATTGCACGACGTACTGACTCTTCAGTCGGAGTTGTAATCGCCTCATCGTACGCATTGGTATGCAACGAGTTACAGTTGTCATAAATCGCGTACAATGCCTGTAACGTTGTACGGATATCGTTGAAGTCAATTTCCTGCGCATGTAACGAACGACCTGAAGTCTGAATGTGGTATTTCAACATCTGAGCTCTTTCGTTCGCACCGTATTTAAGTTTCAAGGCTTTTGCCCAGATCTTACGCGCTACACGACCGATTACCGCATATTCCGGATCGATACCGTTTGAGAAAAAGAACGATAAATTCGGACCGAAGTCGTTGATATTCATTCCTCTACTTAAATAGTATTCCACGTAGGTGAAACCGTTTGCCAATGTAAAGGCTAACTGTGTGATTGGATTCGCTCCCGCTTCCGCAATGTGGTAACCTGAAATCGAAACCGAATAGAAGTTACGAACATTTTTCTGAATGAAATATTCCTGAACGTCACCCATCAGACGAAGTGCAAATTCCGTAGAGAAAATACAAGTGTTTTGCGCCTGATCTTCTTTTAAGATATCCGCCTGAACCGTTCCGCGAACCTGTGCTAAAGTTTTCACTTTGATATCGGCATAAACGTCAGCCGGTAAAACCTGATCTCCGGTTACACCTAAAAGCATTAATCCCAAACCATCGTTTCCTTGTGGCAAATCGCCGTTGTAACGAGGTCTTTCAGTACCTTTTGCTTTATAGATCGCAGTGATTTTAGCTTCTACCTCAGCTTCTAAACCATTTTCTTTGATGTATTTTTCACAGTTCTGATCGATGGCTGCATTCATAAAGAAGCCAAGTAACATCGGAGCCGGACCGTTGATTGTCATGGAAACTGAAGTCATCGCGTGACTTAAATCGAAACCGGAGTATAATTTTTTAGCATCGTCCAAACAGCAGATGGAAACACCTGCATTACCGATTTTTCCGTAGATATCCGGTCTGTGATCAGGATCGTTACCATATAAAGTTACCGAGTCAAATGCAGTAGATAAACGTTTTGCCGGCATTCCTAAAGACACATAGTGAAAACGACGGTTGGTTCTTTCCGGACCACCTTCTCCTGCGAACATACGCGTTGGATCTTCACCTTCACGTTTGAACGGATACAATCCTGATGCAAACGGGAATTCTCCCGGAACATTTTCCTGTAAGTTCCATTGTAAGATATCGCCCCAAGCCTGGTATTTTGGTAATGCCACTTTCGGGATTTGAGTATGAGATAATGATTCAGTATGCGTTTGGATTTTGATTTCCTTGTCACGCACCATGAAACTGTATACCGGATTTTTGTATTTGTTTACTTTTTCATCCCAAGTCAAAATGATTTCCCAGTTGTATGGGTCTAAATTCATTTTCACACGGTCAAACTCTTTTGTCAGTAATGACAGGAACTCTTGTTTCTCAGGTAAGTGATTTAAAGAGTCTTCAATAATACCTGATTTGTCAATTTTAGGCGCTCTTCCCGAAACCGTTTCCATGGTTTTGAAGATCCCGTATAATTTCTGAGCCACATCTACTTGCGATAATGCAGTCTCATCATATTTTCTGTTGTTTTCTGAAATTTCAGATAAGTAACGTGTTCTGTGTGGCGGAATCACGAAGATCTTCTCACTCATCTCACGGGTAATCTGGAAAGTAGAATGCAAATCAATTCCTGTCTTATCCACAATTTTATCCATGATGGATTTGTAAAGGGTATTCATCCCCGGATCGTTGAACTGCGAAGCAATTGTTCCAAACACAGGCATTTTTTCTGCATCAACGTCCCATAAATGGTGGTTACGCTGGTATTGTTTTTTCACATCGCGGATTGCATCCAAAGCACCACGCTTGTCGAATTTATTCAACGCCACTAAATCAGCGAAATCCAACATATCGATTTTTTCCAACTGAGTTGCAGCACCAAATTCCGGAGTCATTACATATAACGAAACATCGGAATGCTCTAAAATTTCCGTATCCGACTGTCCGATTCCTGAAGTTTCTAATATAATCAAATCGTATTTTGCCGCTTTCAACACCTCAATAGCTTCCTGAACGTATTTCGACAATGCTAAATTAGACTGACGTGTTGCCAACGAACGCATGTAAACTCTTGGGTTATTGATGGCGTTCATACGGATTCTGTCTCCTAATAAAGCACCACCCGTTTTACGTTTTGACGGGTCAACGGAAATCAATCCGATGGTTTTTTCCGGGAAGTCAATTAAGAAACGACGAACTAACTCATCTACTAATGACGATTTACCAGCTCCTCCTGTTCCTGTAATTCCCAAAACAGGTGTCTTGCTTTCTTTATTTTTTTCATAAATGGCATCCATTGCAGGTTTTGCCACTTCCGGGAAATTTTCAGCCGAAGAAATCACTCGCGCAATAGCAGTTGGATTTTTATCTTCAAGATGATTTACTTCTCCGTTTAATTTATCCCCTACAGGAAAATCAGCACGTTTTACCAAATCATTGATCATTCCCTGCAAACCTAACTCACGACCATCATCCGGAGAATAAATTCTTTCGATACCATATTCGTGCAATTCGGAAATTTCAGATGGAAGGATTACTCCTCCTCCACCTCCGAAGATTTTAATATGACCCGCTCCTTTTTCTTTAAGCAAGTCATACATGTATTTGAAATATTCGTTATGTCCTCCCTGATAAGAAGTCATAGCAATCGCATTAGCGTCCTCCTGAATAGCAGTATTCACTACTTCTTCCACACTTCTGTCATGTCCTAAGTGAATTACTTCAACACCAGTTGCCTGAATGATTCGACGCATGATGTTGATCGCTGCATCATGTCCGTCAAACAACGAAGCTGCAGTTACAATTCTGACTTTATTTACCGGTTGGTATGGTTGTACTTGTTCCATTTTGGTTAAAAAATTTTGCGGGTGCAATTTACGCATTTATTAAAAAAGTAACGGCTTAAAATTTAAATTCTTCGACACAAAAAATGCGCATTTCGTGTAACAAAACCACTGCTCCGTCGTCTTGTGATTTTGCTGCTTATTTTCGACAGCAGAATCATCATCATCATCATCAATCAAAAAACAATTATGAAAAAGTACCTCATCCTGCTTTGCGCACTTGCCTTTTCCTTGCAATCCGAAGCACAAAACAACGCCGCCAATTACCAGTTGGACTTCACAGACCAGCAACAAAACCTTCTTCACGTAAAAGCAAAACTGGACTTAACCCAAGCCAAAAACCGCTTCTTCATGATTACCCACGGATCTGAAAAAAATCCTGAAGGTGAAGCCAAGTTTTTAAAAAACCTAACCGCTAAAAACGAGAAAGGCCAAGTACTGACCATAAAATATTTAGGAGAAGAAACCTGGGAAATACAATCTTCCGTTTATGGAAAATGTACGCTGGAATATGATATTTTATTGCAACACGATTCTGAAAACTGGGATCACTGCGGCGGAATGGACGAAGTGGCTTACCGTGTTCCCGAGGGATTATTCTTTACCGGCTATTCTTTGTTTCTGGCTCCCGAGGTTCCTTCATTAGCGGATATAAAAAATGTGACGGTAGATTTTACACTGCCTAAAAACTGGAAAGCTTCAACACCCTGGAAAAAAAACACGAAAGCAAATAGTTTCACCGTAAATGAAGACATTCGGTTTTTACTGAACAACTGCATGTTCGTCGGGACACACTATGAAAAAGAAATCAAATTGGGCGATTTCGAACTTCTTTTTGCATTAGGGAATTCGATGAAAGAAAACGAAGATCAGTTTATCCAGTTGATGAAACCCATCATCGAGGCAACAACTAATGTCTTTAAAGGTTCTCCCAAGAAAAAATACCTGATTGTCGTTAACGAAAACAGTCGGTTGACTGACGGAAGTGCTTTCCGAACCAGTTTCAGCCAAATCATCAAAGGAAAAGTGAATAAAAACAGCCGCACCAATTGGGGGCATATCATGGCGCACGAAACAATTCATCTATGGAACGGGCATACTTTAATCCCGAAAGAACAGGAAGAATGGATAAAAGAAGGATTTACCGATTACCTAACCAATATTCTGTTAACCCGAACCAAGATTATTGACGAAGCCACTTTCTACAAACGTTTTGAAAATGTAATCACAAAATACAATTTCAGCAGGGATTATCTGCAGAACAAATTAAGTATTCGTGAAGCCGGAAACAACAAAGACCAAAACCGGTATTTAGTTTATGGAGGCGGAGAATTGGTTGGACTGGGATTAGATATTGAAATCCGAAAAGCCACCGGAAACCAAAAAAGCCTTGATGATTTTTTTGCTGTTTTATATGATGAATTTGCAAAAAACAACAAGACCTATGAACTAAGTGACGTAATTGCCGTTACCAACAAACTCACCAATAAAGATCTTCAGTGGTTTTTTGATGACTATGTGACCGGGGTAAAGCGAATCCCAGTTACCGATTATTTAGCCGCGATGGGATTACAAGTTGACGGTTATCTTGAAGAAGTATATATTTCCCCGATTGAAAATCCTAGTGCCGAACAATTGCAGTTTAAAAAAGGCATTCTTGGTTTATAAATTTAAAAGTCCTCTTCGGAGGATTTTTTTATGGATTGAAGTTTATTTATAAAACAAAAAACTACAACTTTTACGGTTGTAGTTTTTTTATTCTTTTGGGCATGGATTGCAAATCCGCGCTATCGGAGTATACTTGCAATTAAAATGGACGCTTACAACTCCAACATTCTAATTCAGTATCTTGACTTATATAAGATTTATCTAACAAAATATCTGAATCACAATGACCGCAAACTGACCAATTATCCTTTAGCCATCCTGAAAGTATTTTCTTTGAATTTATTAGTCGATTTGCTCTAGGATCAGCAACATAGTAAACATTTGTTGGTCTGGTTGAAGAACTTTTATCACCTCCGATCATAAAAATGAAACCTTTATCTATCCAGGATGTAACTCTCGGTCTAACGGCATTGTTAGAAACTTTGTAAATATTGTTAGCTAAATGACTTATCGAAAATATTTCTCGATCAAGTTTTTTCACTTCACTTACAGCGTCTTGACCATAAATTTCCTCACATATTTTTTCCGAAATTTTCAAAGACGCTCTATCTAACACTCGGTTATCTAATTTTGAAACATTTGAATTTATTAAAGTTTGTTCCGCAACCAATTCTTGACAGATTCGGATAACATTTCTTGGCGATCTCCATGCCAATATTGTAACAGCATCATCTGCTGATGTTTCGTTTGGATTTTGAAAAATTGATTCTAGATTTGAAATTTTATTTCCCGAGAAAGCAATCAATCTTTTAGATAACATTTCAACAAGTCTTTCCCTAGACCACACCAAAGAATTAATTGATATTCTATCGGGTCTTCCGGATTCTAAGAGATATTCATAAACTTTATCCCAAAGGAAATATTTAAATGCATAGCCCTTAATCCCATGTGTTTCTAAATCTTTTATAAGAGGCTCAATCAATTTGAAAGCTGCTTGTGAACTATTTGTAGTTAAATGAGTTTCATCAACCTTATCAATTAAAATATAAATGGATTTGAATGAAAGTTTTTGTGCCAATTCGTAAATCAATTCCATTTGATATTTATAGGATTGACTTAGCTTTTTTTCCTCTTGTTTTAATTCAGGTAAATCTAACTCAGGTAAGTCATATTTTTTTAAAACAAAACTCAAAAGCGAATCTAAAACTCCCACATTTTCATTCCAAAATTTTTTGATTTTCTCCGTAACGGATTTGATATCATTTAATACTTCACTAACTTTTGCACCTGAAACTTCTCCCAAGTAATTGTGACAAAGTATACTTAAATTTTTCTTTTCGTCAGTTGAGAAATTATTTATGGTATCCGGATATTCCGCAATCCAAAGAACTAAGTTCAAAAGCGTTTTTTGAATAATATTTTTTAAATGGTAATTTAAAGTTATATCATCTAAATTTTGTGAATTACCTAGTTCAAATCTATCATATGTTATGCACAAAACGGGCTTGTCCCTACTCCAAATTTCTATCATTCGTCTTTGTGCAGTCTTACCACTTCCGCGAGGCGCTAAAACGATATGCGATTTTGGAGAATTGTAGTCTCCTTGTATTGCGTCATAGTAAGGGGGCGGAACAAAATAACTCTCTAAATTTTCTTCTTCATCTGCGTTAGTATAAGCAAATGGATCTTTTGTAAAACCTAAATTTTGATAAATACTCATTTAATCTTAGTGTTTAATAGTTTACGAATATAATCAATTGCAGACAATTTGAAAATAGATGCTATACATTAATTAGTATCTCTAACTACTCATTTTTAAAAAGCATTTGATACGCCACATCTATTTTCCGCTAATCTACAAAAAGTAAGAAAATAAACCAATTTAGAGAGCTTATAATTTGGCGCTATCAATGTGTGACAAAAAAATCAATCCGAAAATTTTGTCACGGATTTCGTGACAAAATTTTTATTTTAAAAAAATTGTCACCATATTTGTGACAAATAAATCTTACAAACAAACTTGTCACAAATGAAACGCTCATCCACAATAAAAAGCTTATTTGGTTTAACGCAGGAGGAAATGGGAATGCTGTTAGGTATCACCAGGGTGCAATGGGCTATGTTTGAAATAGGACAACGTAGTCTCCCACTTGCTGCAATACAACGATTAAATCCTTTGTTATCCAATGTAAAGAAAGGCGAATCGGTTTCCAAGGAAAGCGCAACAATTGTTGAAACAGAGAAAAAGAAAGTACAGGAATGGTTAAAGCAGGAATATAAAACGCTACAATACAAGCAACACCTCTTGGAGCGCAAAATCAGCGCAATGGAAAAAACCCGAACGGAATGTTTTGCAGCATTAGAAACAGTACACTATTTAGAATCCAACCCAGAAACGGAACTCATTCCCGATTTGGCAAGAATGATAAAAACAAGAGCTGTAAACATGCTGAACAAAAACACTTTACATCGTTTACAGGAAATGCAACTGAAAAAGAAAAGTCTGGAAATCTTAAAAAACAGTCTGGAACAAAAAATGAAAGCAAACGAAAACGTCAATGCAAGCAATTCTTCCCTTTAAGGATTAAACACCATTTCATATTGTTTCCCGTTACTCTCAAAAAGAACTTTTGACCAAAACGGATGTGCTCTGTGCATCGTAGGAAACCAATTCCTGTTTTCTCCGGAGACAATGAACAAACCGAAATTATCTCCCAAAACGGAGAAGTTTTCCTTTCGCGGCTGCATTATAAAATAATCGGTTTCGTATTTCTGATTGACAGCGTCGCAGAATTTAAAAACATCCTCCACCACAAAACCAATTTCACTCATTTTAAGAAACGAATTACTGTTGAAATTCTCATCCGAGATATTTTTCAAATCATACCGAACAATGCATTCCAGAATATTTCCGTTGCTATCAAAGAAGTAAAAGGATTTTGCATGCCAATTGGAAAAGTCGATAATTTCATTGGTTTCAAACGGAATCACCTCTGCTCTTTCCCGAATCCATTCCAAGGCCTCAAGCAATCTGTTCTCCGGAATATCGAAGGCGAAATGATAAACGGGTTTTTGAATTTCATCCGACAAATGAAAGCACAACTTTGAGCTTCCTATTTGAAAAAAAAGAAGCTCATCCGTTTTCACAATGACTTCGAAACCTAGCTTTTTCTTATAAAAGAATTCGGTTTCCGAAAGCGAGTTGGTCAACAGATGAACTTCCGATATTTTCATGATTCAATAGTGCTATTTAGCCAAATCAAAACGGTCAAGGTTCATGACTTTATTCCATGCCGAAACAAAATCTTTTACAAATTTCTCTTGAGCGTCTGAACTAGCATATACTTCAGCCAATGATCTCAATTCGGAATTAGAACCAAAGATAAGATCGGCACGGGTTCCTGTCCATTTTACACCGGAACCATTTGCTCCCCCAAACAATTCCTCCTGTTCATCAACGGCTTTCCATGTTGTACCCATGTCGAGCAAATTCACGAAGAAATCGTTGGTAAGTATTTCCGGGCGATTGGTAAACACCCCATTTTTGGAATTATCAAAGTTGGTATTCAACACACGTAAACCACCTACAAGAACCGTCATTTCTGGAGCGGTAAGGGTAAGCAATTGTGCTCTATCTATCAACATTGCTTCCGTTGGAATTGAAAACTTGGATTTGGCATAATTACGGAATCCATCAGCTTTCGGTTCCAATACGGCGAAGGAGGCCACATCGGTTTTATCCTGTGACGCATCCATACGACCGGGAGCAAAAGGAACAGTTATGTTATGACCTGCATTTTTCGCCGCTTTCTCAACTCCGGCACAGCCTGCCAACACAATAAGATCTGCAAGTGATACTTTTTTACCACCTGATTGTGCAGCATTAAAATCTTTTTGGATGCCTTCAAGTGCATTCAGAACTTTTGATAATTGTGTCGGATTGTTTACGGCCCAGGATTTCTGAGGCTCTAAACGGATACGGGCGCCATTAGCACCACCTCGTTTGTCGGAACCACGGAAAGTAGATGCCGAAGCCCAGGCTGTACTCACCAATTGGGAAACCGAAAGACCGGAATCCAATATTTTAGCTTTCAATGACGCAATATCATTTTCATTGATTAACTCATGATCCACCGCCGGAATCGGATCCTGCCAAAGCAATTCTTCTTTTGGAACTTCGGGCCCAAGATAACGGGCAATCGGTCCCATATCACGGTGTGTTAACTTATACCATGCACGGGCAAAGGCATCAGCCAACTGGTCTGGATTTTCATAAAAACGTCTTGAAATTTTTTCATAAATGGGATCAAAACGTAATGTAAGGTCTGTGGTAAGCATAGTTGGCATATGCATTTTGGAAGGATCATGCGCATCCGGGATTGTCTTCGCTCCGCCTTTTGCCACCCATTGAAATGCTCCTGCCGGGCTTTTGGTCAGTTCCCACTCATTATTAAAGAGATTATCGAAGAAGTGATTGCTCCATTTGGTTGGCGTTTGTGTCCAGGTCACTTCTGGTCCTCCCGTGATGGCATCTCCTGCTTTACCGGTTCCGTGTTTACTGGCCCAACCCATTCCCTGCAGTTCGATACCTGCTCCTTCGGGTTCTGCTCCTACCAAAGCCGCATCTCCTGCACCATGCGCTTTACCGAATGTATGTCCGCCAGCAATAAGTGCAACGGTTTCTTCATCATTCATGGCCATGCGGGCAAATGTTTCGCGAATATCGGTAGCTGCAGCAAGCGGGTCCGGATTCCCGTTTGGCCCTTGCGGATTTACATAGATTAACCCCATTTGCACAGCCGCAAGCGGATTTTCAAGATCGCGTACTCCCGAATAGCGTTTATCATCCAGCCATTCCGTTTCAGAACCCCAGTAAACATTTTCTTCGGGTTCCCAGACATCTTCACGTCCGCCCGCAAAACCAAAGGTTTTAAATCCCATGGATTCCAAAGCGACATTTCCGGCAAGAATCATAAGATCCGCCCAGGATATTTTACGACCGTATTTTTGTTTGATTGGCCAAAGCAGTCTGCGCGCCTTGTCAAGATTGGCATTGTCCGGCCAGCTGTTTAAAGGTGCGAAACGCTGTTGCCCGGCTCCCGCTCCTCCTCGGCCATCCCCAATTCTATAAGTACCGGCACTATGCCATGCCATGCGGATAAATAAAGGTCCGTAATGCCCGAAATCGGCGGGCCACCATTCCTGTGAATCGGTCATAAGGTCGTTAAGGTCTTTCTTGACCGCTGCCAGATCCAGGCTATTGAATTCTGCTGCATAATTAAATGCCTCACCCATCGGATTTGAAAGCGATGAATTTTGGCGCAGCATGTTTACTTTTAACTGATTGGGCCACCAATCCTTGTTTTTTGTCCCGATTCCACCCATGTTCTCATTTTGGGTTGTGGCAGAAAACGGACATTTACCTTGGCTATTCGAATTGTTTTCCATTTTTTTATAATGTTATTAGTGATTGATTACTATTTTCATTAACAGAAGTATTATCAAATCAAATTTCTGGGGCCCAGCATTTTATAACTGTTAAATTTAATTAAAATTACCGAATTAACTTATTGTTATTTTATAAATCAAATTGATAATTATTATTTTCTCATAAGAAAATACAATACAATAAAAATGGTACGATGTTTGTTTACCTTTGAACACTAATTCAAATGAGCATGAAAAAAACAGTACTTCTTTTGGCCTTTATTCCATTTTTTGGATGTGCCGAAATGCAACAGGTTATTGAGCAGTTACCGCAAACGCAAGGAACCCTGGGACAAATGGGTATCGGACAAGCTGAAATTTCTTCAGGATTGAAAGAAGCCCTGAATAAAGGGATCGAAAAACAGGTTGTAAAACTTACCGCTGCCGATGGTTTCTACAAAAATGAAATGGTAAAGATCCTTTTACCGGAAGAACTTAAAAAAGTAGACAAAACCCTTCGTGACATCGGTATGAGCAAATTAGCAGATGAAGGATTGAAAGTTATGAACCGCGCTGCCGAAGATGCCGTAAAACAAGCCACTCCGATTTTCGTTGATGCTGTCAAAGGAATGAGTTTTAACGATGCTAAAAATATTTTGATGGGTAATGAACGTTCTGCGACTACTTATTTGCAATCATCAACTTCTACAGCTTTATATGCAAAATTCAATCCTGTGATCAAGCAGTCCTTTGCAAAAGTGGGTGCCGACAAAGTTTGGTCTTCCATTATTACAAAATACAACAGTGTTCCGTTAGTTAAGAAAGTAAACCCTGATTTAACGGATTACACCACCAATAAAGCTATGGAAGGTGTATTTAAAATGATTGCTGTCGAAGAAAAAGACATCCGTACTAACCTGACTGCAAGAAGTACCGATTTACTAAAAAAAGTATTTGCCTTACAAGACAAGAAACAGATCTAAAATTTTAGAAATCAATAAGATACAAATAACAATTTGTTAACACTAACTAAAAAAAAATAGTCGGAACTTTGTAATCAAATAGAGAGTTTCTCATTTGGTTAGGGTTAGTTTAAAAAGAATTCCACGCTTTCGGGCGTGGTTTTTTTATGCTGTTAATTCAGGCGAAGATGTAATTGTTTGAAATACTCAAAAGCTTTAACCAATCTACTCCCATACCAGGAAAACATTTCACCATCTACAAAAACGGTTTTCGCATGATGAGTATGACGCCCTAATTCAAAAGCATGTTCGTCTTTAAAAGGAAACGGTTCCGAAGACAGTAAAACCAGATCCGGATCGCCTTGGATACGCATTTTCTGAATCACGATTTCAGGATATCTTCCTTCATATTTGGGATGATTGTCGTAAATATTTTCGAATTTATTCAGTTTTAGCAATTCATTGATAAAATTATCGCCGCCTGCCACCATATAAGGATTCGCCCAAATAAAGTAAGCCACTTTCTGAACTTCTCTATCTTTCATGAAGTTTTGGAAATCAGCTAAAGCAAAATTAGTTTTGTCAATCCATTTTTGAGCATCGGTACGTTTGTTGAACAACTGTCCGAAATCAGATATCATTTGCAGGTTGTCCTCAATCGTAATGATATTGGTGACCCAAACCGGACAAATGCCTTTTAACGATTCGACAATCTCCAGCGTATTTTCTTCTTTGTTGGCAATGATAATATCAGGCTGCAATTCTTTGATCTTATCGATTTTCACCTGTTTGGTACCGCCTACTATCTTTTTAGTTGATTTAAAATGGAACGGATGGACGCAGAATTTGGTAATCCCAACAATACTATCTTCCAATCCCATATCATATAATAATTCGGTTTGGGACGGAACTAAAGAAACAATTCTTTTGGGTGCAGAATTGAAAATATGTTGGGTTCCGAGTTGATCGATAAGAATTTTGGGATTCGGCATTGCCAGATAAAAATTAATTAAGTTTAAGAATTCGGCACATTTTTAACTATACCGTTCGGATACAATATTGCGAGCAAAACAAAGATCAGCAAAAAATTAAATTCAACTCCATTGCGTCCTCCACCAACGACATACCAACCATCCGGTAAGTGGACCATAAAAATACCCACAATCAAAATGAATATGGTTACGATTGCGGCCGGTTTTATGTATTTATTAAGCAGCAGTAAAATTGCAGCGGCCAAGTGGGATAGTTTAATTGCCCATGCCAATATCAATCCCATCGGAGCGAATCCGACCTCATTCAGATACAGATTGCCAAAATCATTGATACCATTATTGAACATGCCTGGTATACTGTGCATTATCAAAATCACGGCTACCGCAAAACGAAGGAGAAAGGTACTTTTCATTTTTACAATTTAGAAATGAACAGTAACAAATATAACTATTTAAGAATTGCTTCCATTTCCTGTTGCAGTTTCAACGCTTCTTCCCTTGCTTTGTCTGCAAAATCAGTTCCATTCGACGCATAAATAATTCCGCGTGAGGAGTTTATCAACAAACCTACATTGGTGTTCATTCCGTATTTGCAAACCTCAGCCAAACTTCCACCTTGCGCTCCTACGCCCGGAACTAACAGGAAACTGTCGGGAACAATTTTTCTGATTTCGGTAAAATATTCTGCTTTGGTCGCTCCTACCACATACATCAGATTTTTGGAATTTTTCCAGGATTTTGACGTTTCAAGAACTACTTTATACAATTCCTTTCCATCTACATTTTGCGTCTGAAAATCGAAAGCACCTTCATTCGACGTCAAGGCCAACATGATGGTGTGTTTGTCTTCAAAAGCTAAAAACGGCTCGACCGAATCTTTCCCCATATAAGGTGCCACGGTAACCGAATCAAAATTCAGATCTTTGAAAAACGCCCTTGCATACATGGAAGAAGTATTTCCGATATCGCCGCGTTTTGCATCGGCAATCGTGAAGATTTCAGGATATTTTTCGTTGATGTAGTTGATGGTTTTTTCCAATGACTGCCAGCCTGTAATTCCGTAAGCTTCATAAAAAGCAGTGTTCGGTTTGTACGAAACACACAAATCGTGTGTCGCATCGATAATCGCTTTATTGAACTCGAAAATCGGATCTTCTGTCGCCAGTAAATGTTCCGGAATTTTGTTTAAATCGACGTCCAAACCAATACACAGGAATGATTTTTTCGATTGGATTTGTTCTTGTAGTTGTTGTGTAGTCATTTTTTAGTTGCTGAATTGCAAAGTTATAAAGTTGCAAAGTTACAAAGTTACAAAGTTGCGGAGTATTTTTCGGCATGTTTTTATCCCATCCGATTCCAAAAGTTCAAAAAGCTCCCTCCTTAGCCCCGATTGAAGCGGCGCCTTGCAGAGCGTAAAGCGGGAACAAGGATTCCAAAAGAACCCAAGCCATTCGCTCCAAAAAAAAACCATACATCAACAAGTTCAGTATGGCATCTTTTTTCTATTCTCTTTACTCTATTTTCAATTAGAAAACATCGCTTTCTTTCAGTTTTTCCATATTGTTGACCAACTGGAGTTCGTCAATAAATTTTTGGATTTTACCATTCATAACCCCATCCATATCAAAAACATCTAAACCAATTCGGTGATCGGTTACACGTCCTTGCGAATAATTGTAGGTTCTAATTTTTGCGGAACGGTCTCCTGAACTAACTTGCGAAGTACGCTTTACGGCATCTTCCGCCTGCTTTTTCGCCAATTCCTGCTCGTACAAACGGGAACGCAAAACCTCTAACGCCCTGTCTTTATTTTTGTGCTGTGATTTCTGATCCTGACATTGTGCCACCAATCCGGTTGGAATGTGTGTTAAACGTACAGCTGATTTCGTCGTGTTTACCGACTGACCTCCAGGACCTGACGAACAGAAGTAATCGATTCGCACATCATTCATATCAATCTGAACGTCGAATTCTTCCGCTTCAGGAAGCACCATAACAGTCGCCGCAGAAGTGTGAACACGTCCTTGTGTTTCCGTTTGAGGGACACGTTGTACACGGTGAACACCCGCTTCGAATTTCAGGGTACCGTAAACATCTTCACCGGAAACTTCAAAAATAACCTCTTTAAATCCGCCGGACGTTCCTTCGTTCATATCCACTACTGACGTTCTCCATCCTTTAGCTTCGCAGTATTTGGTGTACATACGGAACAGATCACCAGCAAAAATTGATGCCTCATCCCCACCTGTACCCGCACGGATTTCCACCATCACGTTCTTCGCATCTTCCGGATCTTTAGGGATCAACATGAATTTGATTTCCTCTTCCAGTTGCGGTAGACGTTCTTTCGCTTCCTCCAATTGCATTTTGGCCATTTCCACCATTTCGGCATCGGAACCGTCAGCAAGGATTTCCTGCGCTTCTTTTATATTTCCGTCGACATTGATGTATTCCTCACGTTTTTCAACCAAGGCTTTCAAGTCTTTGTATTCTTTGTTTAACTGAACATAACGTTTTTGATCGGCGATAACATCAGGCTGGATGATCAAGTCTGAAATTTCGTCGAAACGCTGCTTCACATATTGCAATCTGTCTAACATAATTCTCTACGCTGTTTTCGGCTGCAAAGTTACAAAAAAAACATGTTTAAAAAACAGCGAAAATCGGCATATATTTTTTTGTATGATATTGGTCAATTTACCTACCTTTAACCCGTTAAAAATCCCGAATGAAAATGAAAAAATTAACTGTTACTTTAGCTGTAATTACACTTGCAGCCTGTAACCAAAGAAAGGAGAGTTCACTGCAAATAGGTGAACCGGAAGAGATTGTAACCAAAACATATGAGGAGCTTGAAAAAGCAGATTGGATTTTGGGCGAATGGGAAAATGCTTCTGCAGAAGGTAATTTAACCGAGACCTGGAAACAGGAAAACGACAGTACTTTTACAGGAGAAAGTTTCTTTATTATGAAGACAGATACTCTTTTTCATGAAAATGTGGTTCTGGAACAAAAGAACGACAGTTTGTTCTACAATGTGACCGTGAAAGGACAGAACAATGACAAACCGGTTGCTTTTTACCTGACGGATGCAAACGCTGCAAAATTGGTTTTCGAAAATCCGAAGCACGATTTCCCGAACAAGATCACTTATAACCTGATCACTGCCGATAGTCTGGTTGCCGAAATTTCCGGAATGAAAGACGGAAAAGAAAGCAAGGAAAGTTATCCGATGAAGAAAAAATAACGCATTTAAACAGAAACCCTCGAACAAATCGAGGGTTTTTTATTTGCAATAATTTGAAAATCAATACGTAATAAAAATATCACAAATTTTATTTAAAATAAGTCTAAATAAATTTTGCGTTTGCATTTCTGACAGATAGTTTTGCGTCAAAATATTATTTTAATTTATTCTAAATAAAAATGAAGAGACTAGCCCTTCCTATTTCCTTGTTGCTCATTGGCTTACAATTGAGTGCTCAGGAAAAAGACCAACAAACCAAAAATGACTCTATTAAGAAACTGGATGAAGTGATCGTAAACGGCAAAATCAACAAATTCAGAAAAGACAAAAGTACCACCGTTTCCAAAATGCCTTTAGCGGATATAGAGAATCCGCAGGTGTACAATGCCATTCCGGCCGAACTTTTGAAGGAACAGGTCGTTACGAATTTCAACGATGCTTTAAAAAATGCTACAGGAGTTACCCGTCTTTGGGAATCAACCGGTCGTGGCGGCGACGGAGCGGAATACTACACCATGCGAGGTTTTGCCGTGCAGCCCACCATGGTTAACGGTTTGCCGGGAATCAATAACGGAAGCATCGATCCGGTTAATGTGGATAATATCGAAGTAATCAAAGGTCCTTCCGGAACTTTATTCGGAAGCAGTTTGATTTCCTATGGTGGTCTGATCAACATTGTCACTAAAAAACCCTACTCGAATTTTGGAGGCGAACTGTCCTATAATGCCGGAAGCTATGGATCGGACCGCATCACTGCGGACGTCAATGCTCCTCTTACTAAGGAAAAAGATGTTTTACTGCGAGTTACGACAGCCTATCAGAAGGAAAACAGTTTTCAGGATGCCGGTTTTGGAAAGTCGTTTTTCATTGCCCCGTCTTTAAATTACATTGTGAATGATCGACTTTCCTTCCTGATCAACACCGAGTTCACAAACCGTGAATCTGCAAATGCGCCGATGCTGTTCCTGAGCCGCTATTCGCCCTTATCGTTCAACTCAATTGATTTATTTGAACAGAATTACAAAAATTCCTTTACTTCAAACGAACTGACCATCAGCAATCCTACTTACAGTCTACAAGGACAAATGCTTTACAAGCTTTCGGACAAATGGACTTCGCAGACGGTTCTATCAAGAAGTTCCAGCACAACAGACGGCTATTACTCTTATTTATGGGATTTGGCCGACGGAAATACTTTTACACGGTACATCTCAAAAAGAAACGGAGAAACCTACACGACCGACATTCAGCAAAATTTCATTGGTGATTTCAAAATTGCAGGCATGAGAAACCGAATGGTGGCCGGATTGGATTATTACAAATCGAATATCATGAACAGCAGTTCCGGATGGGTTGCCAACGGAAACGTAACGCTGGTTGACGGAAACGACACCGGTGATTTAACCCAGGCCGGAGTTGACAATTTACTGATAGGCTCTTTTGAAGGGAACTCTACTGCGGAAAACGAAGTTTACGGCGCTTATGTATCTGATGTATTCAACATTTTACCACAACTTTCCGCGATGGCGAGTTTACGTGTGGATCACTTTAAAGGAAAAACACAATATTGGTCGACTGAGGAAGTTAGCGGACAAACGGCTTTTTCACCAAAATTCGGCTTGGTTTATCAACCCATCAAAGATCAGCTTTCCGTATTTGCGAATTATATGAACGGATTTGTAAATGTCGCTCCGCAGCAGGTCGCAGAAATTGATGGTTCAAATCCTCAGATGAAATCATTCGATCCGGAACACGCGAACCAATATGAATTCGGCGTAAAAACAAATCTGTACAAAAACAAATTGTCCGCCACAGCGAGTTACTACAACATCACAGTTCAAAATCGTTTGATGACGGATCCGAATAACATAAACAATTCAATTCAAGGTGGTGAAGTGGAAAGCCAGGGAATTGAGTTAAGTGTAATCGCCAATCCTTTCGACGGAATGAATATCGTTGCCGGTTTCAGTAACAATAAAAGTGAAGTTACCAAAGACAATCCCGGTGACGGATATTTAGGAATGCGTCCTGAAGAAGCAGGTCCGGAAACATTGGTAAACCTTTGGGCAAGTTATACGCTTCCGACAGGCAAATTAAAAGGTTTAGGATTCGGCTTGGGCGGAAATTACGCCAGCGAGCACAAAACACTTAACCGTTCTAACATTGGAACTTTCGAATTACCGGCTTACACGATTCTGAATTCTTCTTTGTCGTACAATCACAGCAGATTCAACATTATCTTAAAACTGAATAATATGTTCAATGAGAAATATTATTCGGGTTGGTCAACCGTTACGCCGCAGAAAGCACGAAATCTGACAGCAGGATTGACTTATAGATTTTAGTAATCAATAAATTGTTTTATAGTTAGTTAAGCCAGGCTCCTCATCCCAGTGGGGAGTTTTTAACCTTTATTCTATGAAAAATGCCACTTTTAAAAAAGCCATCCGAAAAATTCATCTTTGGCTCGGGTTATCCTCGGGAATCATTGTATTCATTTTGGCCATCACCGGCTGTTTGTATGCTTTCCAGGAAGAAATACAGAATCTTACGCAGGAATACCGCTTTGTCGAAAAACAATCCACATCCTTTTTGCCCCCATCAAAATTGCAACAGATTGCTGTAAAAGAACTTCCTTCCAAACATCTGCATGCCATAAAATACAATGAAGCGCATAAAGCTGCGGAAGTTATTTTCTATAATTACGAACCGTTTTATCACTACACAGTCTACCTCAACCCTTACAATGGAAAGGTTTTAAAAACGGTTGATATGGAAACAGGATTCTTCCGTTTTATATTAGATGGTCATTTTTATCTTTGGCTTCCTCATGAAATTGGGCAAACCGTCGTGGCCACAGCTACCCTGATTTTTCTTTTCATACTGATTAGCGGTCTGATTCTCTGGTATCCGAAAAACAAAAAAGCGGCCAAACAACGTTTTTGGTTCCAATGGAAAGAAGGCCTGAAATGGAAGCGAAAAAATTATGATCTGCACAATATCACCGGATTTTATGTGATGAGTATTGCACTGATTTTCGCCTTAACCGGTTTGGTTTGGGGATTCCCGTGGTTTGCTTATGGTTACTATACGATAATTGGAGGGGAAAAATCATTACTTTATGAAGATCCGGTTTCTATTCAGCCAAATTTGGACTACGCAAAAATTGCCAATCCATTGGATAAAGCCTGGCTGACGATGCAATCGGAATATCCGACGGCCAAATCCATTGAAGTACATCCGCCGGAAACGGCCACATCTTCTATAGCAGTCAATGCCAATCCGGAAGTGGGAACGTATTGGAAAATCGATTACCGTTATTTTGATCAGTATACTTTAAAAGAAAAACAGGTCAGTCATGTTTGGGGACGTTTTCCGAAAACAACCTCATCAGATAAACTTATGCGAATGAATTACGACATACACACCGGAGCTATACTTGGCCTTCCGGGAAAAATTTTTGCATTCCTGATTAGTTTGCTTATTTCCAGTTTACCCGTTACCGGATTTTTGATCTGGTGGGGACGAAAAAAGAAAAAAGCCTCTTCATAGAGGCTTTTTTCTTTTTCAGACTTATCTTCTTGCTTTAAAGTAATCTTCAAAAAAAGAACAATCGCTTGTAAGTCTTTTAAAATCAGTACCGTAATTCATTTTTAAATCAGAATAGTAATTGTTCTTACTATAAATAAAAGATTCATAGTCTTTAATTTTACTGTCATAACTATCCGGATAAACATATTCTAAGCGGTTTCGTTCGCAACGTCCGATCATTCGCAAACATAAGGCTTTAAATTTCTCCGTTTTTGCATTTGCTTTAGCCAATAAATAATATTTTTTAGCGAGATCACATTGATAATACTCGGCTTCATCTTCCAGTATCGAATGATTCCCGGAGCTTGTCCACGTATATCTCCGCATCATCCAGGAGTTTCCATATTGCGTCATATTGTAATAACAGTTAGCAACCAAAAAATAGTAGTAATCCTTGTTTTTTTCATTGACATTATTAGCTCTATTCAAATAGGTTATCAACTGTCTGGTTATCGTCGTTTTTGTTAAATGAATGGTATCTTTAACCGGTATGAAATCAGGTGTATATTTCAACTGGTAAAATGGGTTTTTATCAAACACATTGCTGCCATCCCAGCTATATTCATTTCGCTCCCAGGCAGAATACTGTTCATTCCAAAAAGAACCATTTACTTTTTTAAAACTGGCCAATGCTTTGGAAAGTTTGTTCTGGCGTATATATTTGGTTCCAACCAAATCATACAAAGCAGGGAGCTTTTTCTTAAGCAGATCGTATTTCCATTTTGAGAACTCATCATTTCTTGCCGCATTGGCTTTTATATCATTAATGAGCTGTTCCACTTGTTCCGGAGTGTACATTACATTGATATAATCAAAATAATCCGAATAAAAATCCGAATAAGTATCACCTTTATTTTTCATGGTTTTCCAATACGCAACATCATAGTAATTACCATCGTTGTAGTTATCGTACATTTTGGAATACAGAAGTGCCGCATCATTGGTATTGCCTTTATATTCCAATTCTCTTCCGATTGCAAAAACAAACTTGTTAAAACCTCTGTTTTTCAAAATAATGGTTTGGACTTCCGGCAAAATTACCGCTTTACCATCTTCCTGATTGGCTACAGTCGCCAAAGCATAAATAATTTCCAACTGATTGTAAACCGAATCGGATTTAGTCGTTTTATTTTCCAATTCCTTTACTACGGACAAACATGAGGCATAATCCTTCGTGATAAATAACAAATGGGCTTTACAGATTTTCCAAAACTGAGGATCCGCCACTTTATTCAAATCGACCCCATTGATGAATTGCAGTATCTCTGCCGCATATCTTCGGTCTGTTTCCACTCGTTTAAGGATATTCTTCATTGACGTTTCATCATCATCATCCCAAAAATCATTTGTTTCAATAGATGGGCTGAACAAAGAATAATACGGTGTAAAAACCCAGTCTTCAATTTTGTTGATTTCGCGCAGCAGCAAAAAATTCAAACCGTCAAAATCAGGATTATATTTGTATACATTTCGGAGACATTCAATCGATTTATCATGCTTTTTTACACCCGCTAACAGATAGACATTCGCTTTTTCCTCAGCCGTTTTTGCGTATTGTAAAACAGAACTTAACGGCACCTTTGAATCAAAATTCTGCGCGATCATGAACCTTTTATCACGGGCATTGACAAAAACCTGTGCGGCATAGAAATTAGCCAAAGCAGGATCTTCTTCCGCCAAAGAACGAAAATACAAACTCCAGTAATCCAGGATATTTTGTTGTTTACCAATCTTAAAAACAGTATCGTAAATAGTTCTTATCGATTTCAGATCCTGATTATAATACGCCAATCGGATTCCTAAAAAAGCATAACGGAACTTTATCTCTTCCTTTTTTGCCTGCTGCGAAAACTGAATCGCCTGATGCAAAAGTTTTGCACGTTTAGGTACAATCATCACAGTATTACGCTCCCAGGGATCTTCCATCCATGTATTAAAAAATTCGCAGTTCTTGGCAAATTTCAAATAATTCAGTGCTTCAAAATCTTTGGAATGATAGAGATACTGAAGCATTTTATTCTTGTTATGCGGATTGATATCGTCTGCTTTCAATTGCCCCAAAACGATTCGAATATCAGAAAGCGGGACCTGATTGCGGCAATAATTCAACCATAAATTTTCATTTGGCCGTAACTCAAATTCCTTATAAACCGCTTTGGGCTCAAATGAATTTGCAGAATAGTCAAACTCCGCATACGTGTAATATTGAAACCAATTAGGATTAAAGAACGAAAAACGCAATTCTTCTCCATACGGATAAAATCCGCAGGCACACAAGGGCTTACTTGCTAAAATCAGAATAAAAACCAGAAAGTTCTTCATTGCTATAATTGCTTAGTTGTTGTTCGTCTAAATGAAATAATGTAACGGTAATTTCTTTGTCTAAACTGACATTCTTCTTAATAAGTGTGATGGCCTGTTTAATCTTATCGGCGGTCATTTCCTCAAACTTTATTTTATCACCTATACGCAGATAAGTATCCTCAACGACGGTATCTTTTGTAATTTCAAACCAGAGCGGTTTTACAGGTTTAAGAACCTTACGCATTGCTTTGTTATTTGTGTAAATCACTTTGGAAAACTGATTGTTCTGATAAACCTGCATCCAGGAGTAAACGGGTAATGCTATGTCTAACGGAAGCGGATATTTTTTATCGGTATTCAGATAACTTTTTAATTCGGTCAGATCGAGGATGGAGTTTTTATCATGATTCTCCAGTGGATTAATCAGATTATAACACATCAGCGTGGTTCTATCCACGGGCGGAATTCCCATCTTATCAGGGTACTTATACGGATACAGGCGCAACGTGCAGCTGATTTTTTTCTTTGAAATGGTCTTTAACTTTTTCAGAAAATAAAAATAATTGTCTTTCGATTTCAGTGTCCAGTCGCAATCCATCTGGAATTCCGTCACCGGTGACAACCTGTCAAATCTTTCTTTGCAATATTTATCAATGAGAAAATTCACATTGTCAGCCAGTGTATCCAGACTGCCTTTCGTAGACTTGATAAATATTGAATTCCGAAGATACACGGTCGGGACTATCGCCAGGCTGTCTCTTGTGTAAAGGTGAAGTTGTGTTTTAGCAACCGGGTAATTCCCCATGGCATCGCTGTGCTCCACTTCAAAAAATTTCACATATAGTTTATGTATGTTACGTTTATCTATTATGGAATCTTCTTTAGCAGACAAACTCCAGTTGTCACTTTTCCAGTAATAAATGGCTTTTTCGATCTTTTCAACTTTGTTGGAACAGGATAAAAAGACCAAAGAAATCAGTGCTAAAAGAAACAAATTTTTCATCGTGACAGCAGTTTTCGTTATAACGTAAAATCGTATAAAATTATATAAATCCGAACGATATTTTTCACAAAAAAACCTGCTTATTTCTAAACAGGTTTTTAAATTTTATAATGCTATTTTTCTTACTTCTTCATCGGAATATTCTCCAGAATCTCTAAAACAAATTTCCAGTATTTCTGAGCTGACGAAATCGATGCTCTTTCATCAGGACTATGTGCCCCTTTGATGGTCGGTCCGAAGGAAATCATATCCATATCCGGATAATTCGTCCCTAAGATACCGCATTCCAATCCGGCGTGACAAGCAGCTACATTTGGTTTGGAACTGTTTTGTTTTTCATAGATCGATACCAGAACATCTAAAATCGGAGACGTTACATTAGGTGTCCAACCCGGGTAAGAACCGGCAATCGTCACTTCACAGCCAAACAATTCGTAAGCCGAACGCAATGCATTTGCTAAATCGAATTTAGAAGATTCAACAGAAGAACGCGTTAAATTCTGAATCGAAATCTCTCCGTCTTTCACAATCACACGAGCGATGTTGTTTGAAGTCTCAACAAGGCCTATCATATCGGCACTCATTCGGTAAACCCCATTATGAGCTGTATATATCGAACGAATCAATCCTTCCTGAACTCCTAAATCCATTACTTTTGAAGGCAAATCCGATTTTACGATTTCAATGGTTAGGTTTTTCTCCGTCGTTTTGTATTCGAATTTGATATCTTCGATTACTTCCTGCATATCGAACACGAAAGCCTCATCATACATTCCGGCAATGATTACTTTTGCAACGCTTTCACGCGGAATCGCATTACGCAAACTTCCTCCGTTGATTTCCGCAATCTGTAAACCGAAGTTTTCAAATCCGTCAAACAACAAACGGTTCATTATTTTATTGGCATTTCCTAAACCTTTGTCGATATCCATACCGGAGTGACCTCCGTTCAGACCTTTTACGGTGATAGTATAACCTACCGACCCTTCCGGAACTTCCTCTTCATTATATTGACGGGTTGCTGTAACATCCACCCCACCGGCACAACCGATTCCGATTTCATCGTCTTCTTCCGTATCCAGGTTCAAAAGAATTTCACCATCAAGCAGACCTCCTTTTAAGCCCATAGCTCCGGTCATTCCCGTTTCTTCATCAATAGTGAATAATGCTTCGATAGCCGGGTGCTTGATATCCGTACTCTCCAAAATCGCCATTATTGTTGCAACTCCAAGACCATTGTCAGCTCCTAAAGTGGTTCCTTTGGCGCGAACCCAGTCACCATCTACATACATTTCAATACCTTGGGTATCAAAATCGAAAATGGTATCGTTATTTTTTTGGTGAACCATATCCAAATGCGACTGCATTACTATGGTTTTACGGTTTTCCATTCCAGCGGTTGCCGGTTTTTTAATGATTACGTTTCCTACCTCATCCTTAATGGTTTCAAGACCTAGTTTCTTTCCGAAGTCCATCATAAATGCAATTACGCGCTCTTCTTTTTTAGACGGACGCGGTACAGCATTCAGGTCGGCAAATTTATTCCAAAGCTGTTTAGGCTCAAGGTTTCTTACTTCCTGGCTCATATTTTTTATTTTGTGTTGATTTTATTCAAAGTCCCAAAGGTACAAAGTTTTACCTCTTTGAATACGAGAAAACATCCAAATTTTAATGGGAATTATTGTTGTTGTTAAGAAGCTTCGAATGGGCCACGTGATCCTCAAAAAGTTGCGGAATTTTTTTCTCTGAGACTTCGCCATACCAGACATTGTCGGGTTGAAATCCGACTACGGGAGCACACTTGCAGTTGTCTGTACAGTGTGTTTTAATGATCTCCACTTCGCCTTTCATTTCGGTTTGCTTGATCAGTCCGCGAAACACTTTTCGGTTGTGTTTGTTGTCTTTACCGCATTTACTGCCGTCGCAAAACAAAATGACTTTTTTCCGCATCTCTAACTTCCTCATGGCGCCTTCTTTTAGAGTTTTTTCTATATAACAAATTTACGACAAGAGTTTGGATTGGGGAATAGAAAAAAGAAGAAAGAGCAAAGAAGAAAGAATATACAACATAGCGTATAGAGTTATAGACTAAAGAATAACGATAATCCATTTTCTTCTAAATTTTTACTTCCTGACTCTTGTCTCTTGCTTCTTTTTTCTAACATCTATTCTTTATCTTTATCAAAATTTTCCAATGAACCGAAAACTGATTTTACCGCTTTTTCTGATTTTCCAATTTATCGCATTAAAGGTACTTTCCTTTTTTCCGGAAACCGTCGAGCGTTATTACAGCAACGGGTTCTATCCGCCTTTATCAAAAATTTCAAGAATTACATTGGGGAAAATTCCTTTTTCCGTGGGCGATGTTATTTACTGTATCGCTGTTTTCTTTTTGCTGCGATGGTTGTGGAAACAGCGAAAAACATGGAAAACCCAATGGAAGTCAAACTTGTTGACTTTGCTGGGATTTGTTTCGGTGTTTTATTTTTTCTTCAATTTGCTTTGGGCCGTAAATTATTTGCGAGTTCCGATGTATCAAAAACTGAATATGGAACGCGAATATACACAGGAAGAACTATTGGCTTTTACAAAACTGATGATCGTTAAAACAAATGCCATCCATTCACAGCTAGTTAAAAATGATACTGTAAAGGTTGTAATACCATTTAACCGGGAACAAATTTTTGAAAAAACCCAAAATGGTTACGACAATCTTGCGAAAACCTTTCCTTACTTGAAATATGAAGATCATTCGGTTAAACCTTCTTTGTTGAGCACGCCACTGACCTATATGGGATTTGGCGGTTATCTGAATCCGTTCACCAATGAAGCTCAGGTAAATAACCTCATCCCCTTACATAATTTCACAACGACAACCGGACATGAAATGGCACATCAAATTGGCATTGGTCCGGAAAGCGAGGCAAATTTCGTTGGTTATATGGCTACGATTTACAACGACGATATCTATTTCAGATATTCCGGTTATGCTTATGCGCTGCGTTATTGTCTTGGTAATCTGGAAAACTTTGAAGAAGGTTCCTCTGAAGAATTGCTTCCGTTAATCCATCCGGGCATTTTGAAAAACTTTCAGGAAACAGAAGAATTCTGGGACAGCCACCAAACCTTTATCGACGTTATCTTTCACACCTTTTACGATAATTTCCTGAAAATAAACCAGCAAAAAGACGGTTTGGAAGGGTACAGTAAATTTGTCGGCTTAATGGTGAACTATTATAAGAACCACAAACTATAGGCTATTCTACTAAAATTGGCTTATAAATTCTGCTGCTTTTTCCAAAACAATTTCCGGCGCTTCTTTATGCGGCGTATGCTGGACGTTGGGAATGACAAATTTTAAAGAAGGACCACTCACCTGAATAACGATTCTTTCCACCTGATCCAAAGTACCGAACTCATCATCTTCACCCTGTATGATTAGCGACGGACATTTGACCGACGGCAGAAAACTTTCCATGTTCCAGGATCTGAAAGCGTCTGAGGTCCATGTTCCACCCCAGGCCCAAAACATGGCTTCGGTTTTAGCGCCATGGTATTTCTCTAATTTGGTTTTTAGATCGGTGGTCTTATATTGTTCGATTGCTTCTTTGATTCCGTTTAAGGTCACCTCTTCCACAAAGACGTGAGCGCCTTCGGTAATAACTCCTGCAATTTTCTCCGGATATTTTGCCGCGGTCAGCAAAGCTATAGACCCACCATCACTATGCCCGAACAGAATGACTTGGTCAATCTTCCAGAAATCCAGCAGCTCGCTTAGCATTTCGGCTTCAAGTTCCAAATAATTATTATCACGTTTGTCGTATGAAAACGGGCCTGACTTTCCATAACCCTGACGATCATAAATCAGGACATTGCATTTTGCCAATTCCCCTAATTTTTCCGGAAAATCACGCCACAATTTGATACAGCCTAATGAGTCATGTAAAAACACTATTGTTGGTCTGCCGGGATAATTATCAGTTCTCTTTATTGCTATTTCTGCCAGGGAATGGTTGTTTGTATGCATGTTTTGTTTGTGATCTATGGTAGATAATCAATTTTGGATCTGTTTTTTCTAGATTTCGTCGCTGGTAAAACTCTGAATATTTTTCTTTTTATATGGGCGGATGATCAGTCGGCCTTCACGATCGAATCGGATGTAATTGTAGATCCAGTTTGTAAGAACGACAGCTTTGTTTTTAAAGCCGATGAGTGAAAACAGATGGACAAACATCCAGACGAACCAGGCAAAAACGCCATGAAAATGCCATTTCGGTAAATCCACCACCGCTTTATTTCTGCCGATAGTTGCCATGGAGCCTTTGTCGTTATAAACAAAAGGCTTCATTGGTTTATTCTGTAATTTCCTGATCAGGTTTTCAGCCAGAAGATTCCCTTGCTGAATAGCCGGTTGTGCCATCATGGGATGTCCGAAAGGATTCTTTTCTGAAGCCATGACAGCCACATCCCCTATAGCAAAAATAGTATCGTATCCCAAAGCCTGATTGAATTCGTTTACTTTCACACGATCGGCGCGTTCGGTTAAGGCTTCGTGTTTCAGACCGTTTACAGCAGCTCCCTTTACTCCGGCAGCCCAGATTACAGTGGCGCTTTCGAACGTTAAGTCGGAATTAGTGGTTACCGTTCTTCCATCGTAATTCGTTACCCGAACATTTTTCCAAATGCTCACCCCTAAACCCTGCAGAAAATCTTCGGCCTTTTGAGATGATTTTACTGACATTGCGTCCAGCAAACGATCACTTCCCTGAATTACATGGATTCCCATGTTCCGGATGTCTAAATCCGGGTAATCTTTAGGAAGAATCGCTTTTTTCATTTCGGCCAAAGCACCGGCAAGTTCCACTCCGGTTGGTCCGCCACCTACGATAACAAAATTCATAAGGGCATTTCTTTCGTTGATGTCATTGGTAAGAAGTGCCTGCTCGAAATTTTCCAGGATCAGACTTCGGATATTGAGCGACTGCGGAATGGTTTTCATGGCCATACTGTAACTCTCAATCTCCTTATTCCCGAAATAATTGGTTTTGGAACCGCTGGCAATCACGAGATAATCATAATACAAGTCACCAATGTCGGCAATGATTTTTTTATTTTCGGCATCGATCTCCTTTACATTGGCCAAGCGGAAATAGAAATTTCCGTAGTTCTGCACCACCTTTCGGATCGGATAGGCTATTGATCCGGCTTCCAATCCGCCGGTAGCTACCTGATACAATAAAGGCTGAAATGTGTGGTAATTGTGCTTGTCTACCAGAACTACCTGTGCGTTTATGTTTTTAAGTTTTTTTGCCAGCGAAATTCCGGCAAAACCACCACCGATAATTACGATGCGGGGAAAACTTGAACGGGGAATATTCATTTTGTTAAGTTGCAAAGTTGCTTAGTAACAAAGTTATGAAAAAAGGGAGAGATTAGTGGTGAAAAAAGGGAAAAGAGAGAAAGCAGAAGGCAGAAGGCAGAATGGAAAAGGAGAAGAGAGAAGGGAAATAGAAAAAGTAAGAGACCCAAAAAGCAAGAAACAAGAGAAGAAGAAATCCGTAATAATCCGCGATGCCTGCATCTGTGTGATCCGAGTTGCAAAAAATCCAACAAAAATACCCGAGAGAGATGCTCCTTAAAAAATAAAAAAAATGCTAATTTGTAACAAATGGTTATAATGTAACACTAATCGGTTATGAATTCGAGTTTAGAGCAATCCTTTGTTTCGCAATTAAAAGAACATCAGAATATTATACACAAGATTTGTAGGCTGTATACTTCTGATGAAGATTCTCACAAGGATTTGTTTCAGGAAATTACCATTCAGCTTTGGAAAGCGTTCCCGCAGTTTCGGGGTGATTCTAAATTTACTACCTGGGCTTATCGTGTGGCTTTGAATACTGCCATCACCTTGTACAGAAAGAAAACGAAATCGATCAATACCATCGAATTTGACAGTACGATCCACCGCTTTGCTCATGACGACTATAACTACGAAGAGGAAGAGCAGATCAAGTTGTTGTATAAGGCTGTACATCAGTTAAACGACATTGAAAAAGCTTTGGTGTTCATGTACCTCGAAGACAAAGATTACACAGAAATTGCCGAAACACTTGGGATTAGTGAAGTCAATGCAAGGGTAAAAATGAACAGGATTAAAGGAAAATTAAAACGAATAGTAAATCCCTAAGGAAAGGAAAAAATGGACGAGTTAGATTTATTAAAAAAGGACTGGAAGAAAAACGAACCGCAGTTTCCGAAAATTTCGGAGCAGGAAATTTATGGTATGTTGCATAAAAAATCCTCCTCGATCGTAAAATGGATTTTTATAATCAGTATTATTGAATTTATCGTTTTGAATTCAATAAGCTTTTTACTTCCAAATAATTTTGATTCAAAATTAGGTTGGGTAGAAACCTTTGTTCGTTATTCGGATTATGTGAGTTATGTTGTTGCGGCGTTCTTCATCTACCTATTTTACAAGAATTTCCAATCAATATCCTCTACATCCACCACAAAAAAACTGATGGAAAGTATTTTGAAAACGAGAAAAACTGTGACATACTATATTTTCTTCAATATTGGGTATGTATTTTTGGCCGGACTGCTGATTATTGGTTCTCAGGTAAAAATGTTACTTATTGACACGCATCAGGAGATGAAAGTTGTAGTCGGCGCCAGTGTATTGTTACTGGTACTTTTATTAGTAATTATATTAATCGTATGGCTATTCTACCGATTGATTTATGGTTTCCTGCTACGAAGACTTCATAAGAATTATGAGGAATTAAAGAAAATAGATTTATAAAAAAAGCGTCAACAATGTTGACGCTTTTTTTATGCTGTATTCATTTTTAGTCTTCTTCCTCCTCAAGATAATCTTCAACCCCGAACAGAAATGGTTCGAGCATTATTTTATCAGCCATTACCTCTACTCTTTCGGTAAGGTTTTCGGAAAAGAAAAGTCGTTGTGTTTTTTCTACGCTGTTTGACAAACGTAATACGATGGCATCCATTCTTAGTTTAAAAAGTTCGTCCGCATCATCCACCACAAACATCTTTATGGTATTCATGTTAAACCCAGCCGAAGAAAACATGGCATTGATTCTGTTTGATGTTCCGATCAAAACATCAACCCCTAACGAAATCTGGTTTTTATCGTAATCGATGTCGCCTTTGTCGTGGGAACCGAAAACACGCAAATCGGTATAACGTGCAAAATTTTTGAACATTTCCACCATTTCCAGAACGGCTTCTTTGTCTTTTACAATGATCAATGCACGGGTTGATTCCCCCATGGCTTTCTCCATTTTTTGAATAACCGTATACACGATTGTTGTCGATTTTCCACCGCCTTGAGGCATAATTACAACTGCATCCGCACCGCTTTTCAGTGTTCCGAAACAATCTTTCTGAACTTCATTTGGGGTTTCAATTCCGTTTTCAGCTAGCGCCCGGGCCAGGTTTTCGTTTATTTTTTTTAGTTTCATTTATAACTAAGTTAAAAGGGATAAGGGAAAAGAAAAAGAAACTCATAGCGGCAACTTTTGTCTTGTCTCTCATAACTAATTTATTTACTTGCAAACAATTTCACGTCGTTTTCCGAAATTTCGGTTCCGCCTAAAATAATAAGGCGCTCCACCACATTTCTGAGTTCACGGATGTTTCCTGTCCAATCGTATTCCTGTAATAATTTAACCGCATCCGCGGAGAATTTCTTCACAGTTGTTCCCTGTTCGGATGCGATCTTTTCCGCAAAATGATTGATCAGTAACGGAATATCATCACGTCTGTCATTCAACGCAGGAACTTTGATCAAAATCACCGCCAGACGATGATATAAATCCTCACGGAATCGCCCTTCTGCGATTTCTTTCTTCAGATCCTTATTTGTTGCTGCTACAACACGAACGTTGACTCTAATATCCTTATCTGCACCTACTCGCTGAATTAGGTTCTCCTGTAAAGCGCGTAACACTTTTGCCTGTGCCGATAAGCTCATATCACCCACCTCATCAAGGAAAATAGTTCCTTTATCCGCGGCTTCGAATTTTCCGGCTCTGTCTTTTACTGCTGAAGTAAAGGCTCCTTTTACGTGCCCGAACAGTTCACTTTCGATAAGTTCACTTGGAATGGCTGCACAGTTTACTTCGATCAAAGGTGCACCGGAGCGCTCACTTTTCTCATGTAGCTGGTGCGCCACCAATTCCTTCCCCGTTCCGTTTGGTCCCGTGATTAAAACGCGGGCTTCGGTTGGCGCTACCTTGTCAATCATTTCTTTAATCTGATTGATGGCATCGCTCTCGCCTATCATTTCATAATTTTTGGAAACCTTCTTTTTCAGGATTTTGTTTTCGGCCACCAGCTGCTTTCTGTCTAAAGCGATTCGGACCGTATTCAACAATCTATTCAGATCTGGTGGTTTTGAAATATAATCGAAAGCGCCAAGACGCATTGTATTGACAGCAGTTTCCAGATCACCGTGGCCCGAAATCATCACCATCGGAATTTCCGGTTTTATTTTTTTTACGGCTTCCAACACTTCTTCACCGTCCATTTTCGGCATTTTGATGTCACACAAAACCAGATCGTAATCTTCATTCTTGATTTTCTCTAAGCCCTGAAGTCCGTCTTCAGCTTCGTCCACCTTATAGGTATCGCTTTCTTCCGAGAGGATTTTTACTAAAACTCTGCGGATGGAAGCTTCATCTTCTATGATTAATATTTTACTCATTTTTAGAGGTTCTAAGGTACTGAGATGCAAAGGTACAAAGGTTTTAAACTTTGCAACTTTCTCGCTTTGCAACTTGTTACTTATTAATATTTAAGCCACTTATATAATTCTTTCCAAGTCGGTTTTTTACCATACATTAAAATACCAACACGGTAAATTTTAGAGGCAAACCACACTACGCCAAAAAACGTTCCAAAAAGTAATGCGACGGATAATGTTAACTGCCACCATGGCACTCCAAACGGAATTCTCATTAACATTACGATTGGCGAAGTAAAAGGGATCATTGAAAATACAGTGGCCACTGTTCCATGCGGATCATTCATAACTGTAAAGAATCCTACATAAACCCCTAACATTAAAGGCATGATGATTGGCAATAAAAATTGCTGTGAATCGGTTTCTGAATCCACTGCCGCACCAATGGCCGCATATAATGAGCTATACAGAAAATAGCCTCCGATAAAATAAACAATGAAGAACGTAACTAATGTTCCTATAGGCAAGTTCCATATTTCATGAAGATACATTTGAATTGTTCCTCCCAGCTCGTGTTTTGCAGCATCTACAACTGCCGGATCAACTGATGACATAGCGCCAGCCTGCACTCCGAAGAAAGAAGACACACCCACTAACAGTATGACGCCAACAATAGCCCAAATCGCAAACTGCAGAATTCCTGCCAACGAGTTACCGATGATTTTACCCATCATCAACTTATAAGGTTTAACGGAAGAAATGATAATTTCGATGATACGGTTTGTCTTTTCTTCAATAACGCTGCGCATTACAAAATTTCCGTAAATGATAATGAACATCATAATCAGGTATCCGAAGGCAGAACCAATACCGATCTTGATTTCGTTCAAACCTTTCAAACTGTCTTCTCCTGAAAATTTAGCCAAATGTATGTCGGATTCTACCTGAGCACTGTCAATTTTTGCAGAATCAAAACCTAGTTCTTTTAAGTTGTTTTGAGTCAGCTGATGATTGATTACATCTTCCATCTCCAGGGTGAATTCCATGCTCGGACTGTCATCTGAAATGTACTCTACTTTTTTTGCCAACTCCTTAGGATTAGATACTTTAGGAATATAAATAAGCCCTTCATAACTTTTGCTGGCCGTATCCTTTGCCGTTTGAAAAGGCATGGCTGACAAATCAGTATAAGTTGTTTCTTTAGTGTTTTTAAAATCTTTTTTGAACAATCCCGCTTCATCGTGAATGGCGATTTTTTTCACTTCGCCTTCATTCATATTAGCCAGATACGCAATTAAAAGTGACATTCCGACAATTAAAAGCGGACTCAAAAAAGTCATTACGATGAACGACTTATTACGCACTTTGGCAATAAATTCCCTTTTGATTATTAATGCTAATACTCCCATTTGAGTTATACGTTACTGATTATGAGTTATAAACTGAATTCACAATTATCTTTGGCTAACGGTTTGAATAAAGATATCGTTAACCGTTGGGATTTTCTCCACAAAATGAGTCACCTGTCCGTTTTGCGTCAGGATGTGCAATAGTTCATTAGGAGTCGCTCTTTCTAACTGTATGTTCAATTTGATTTCGTCATTTAACGATTTGAAATTGGTCTGCTCCAACTTGAATTTCTGCGTAAGATCATACATCAGACGTTCGACGTTATCTGATAAAATGCCAACTTCAAACGAGTTGGTTCTGTGTGATCTTTTGACATCGACCAATTTCCCTTCAATCAGTTTGTTTGATTTATGAATCAGGGCGATATAATCACACATTTCTTCCACACTTTCCATTCTGTGGGTTGAGAAAATCACGGAAGTTCCTTTTTTATTCAGTTCGATGATTTCGTCTTTTATCAGATTTGCATTTACCGGGTCGAAACCTGAAAAAGGTTCATCCAAAATCAAAAGTTTCGGTTCATGCAGAACGGTAACGATGAATTGCACCTTTTGCGCCATTCCTTTAGATAATTCCTGAATTTTTTTATCCCACCAGTTTCCGATTTCAAATTTATCGAACCAGTACTTTAATTGCTTTTTGGCTTCGGCATGCGGTAATCCTTTCAGTTGTGCCAGATACAGACACTGTTCCCCCACTTTCATGGTTTTGTACAGTCCTCGCTCTTCCGGCATATAACCAATGTGCTTTACGTGATGTGGTGCCAGTTTTTCACCGTCCAGAAACACTTCGCCTCCATCGGGCATCGTTATTTGATTGATGATACGGATCAGGGATGTTTTTCCGGCGCCATTCGGACCAAGAAGCCCGTAAATACTGCCTTGGGGAACTTGTAATGAAACACTGTTTAAAGCAGTATAATCACCATATTGCTTAACAACATTTTTAACTTCAAGAATTGAACTCATTGTAAAATTTTGATTTATTTCATCACTTCGGCCATTTTTAGCCTAGCGTGTGTAAAAGTACGCATTAGTTGTTGATTGTGTTAGATTGTTACACAAAAAACCCACCCTCACTTACGTCAGGATGGGAAAAAAATTGCTATGCTAAAACATAACAACAAAAAAATTATGAAAACATATCTTTCACTTTTTCAAAGAAAGACTTGTCTGTTTTTTCAGGTTTTGGAACGAAATTTTCGTCGGTTAACGCTTTCTCGAAGAACTGTTTTTGTTCCTTATTTAAATTTTTCGGTGTCCATACATTTACGTGAACCAGTAAATCTCCGCTTCCGTAACTGTTGATGCTTGGAATTCCTTTTCCTTTCAGACGAAGGATTTTTCCCGATTGGATACCTTCTTCCAATTTAATTCGGACTTTCCCACCTACTGCTTCAATATCTTTTGACGTTCCTAAAGCTGCTTCGGCAAAACTGATATACAAATCGTAATGCAGGTTCTCACCTTCACGCTTTAAAAACTCGTGTTCAACTTCCTCGATCACAACAATCAAATCACCAGGTATGCTGTTTGCGCCCGGAGCATCATTTCCTTTTCCGGAAACTTTCAACTGCATTCCGTCTACAACGCCTGCAGGAATTTTGATTGAAACGGTTTCATCTTCCATTACCATTCCGTGAGCATCAGCCTGAGATGGTTTTGTATCGATCATTTGTCCGGTTCCACCGCAAGTATGACATGGAGAAGAAGTTTGCATTCTTCCCAATATCGTATTGGTTACTTTCATTACCTGACCGGAACCATGACAGGTCGGACACGTTCTGTAAGTAACACCCTGAGCCTGAACTTTGCGTTTTACTTTGACTTTTTTCTCGACACCGTTGGCGATTTCTTCTAAAGTTAGTTTCACTTTGATACGAAGGTTTCCCCCTTTCATTCTGCGCTGACCGCCGCTGTTTCCGCCAAATCCGCCGAAACCGCCACCAAACGCACCTCCGAAAATATCTCCGAACTGGCTAAAGATATCGTCCATGTTCATATGGTGATGACCGCCGCCAAATCCGCCGGCTCCTTCGAATGCCGCATGACCATACTGATCATAACGTGCTTTTTTGTCAGCATCGCCTAAAATTTCATACGCCTCGGCAGCTTCTTTGAACTTATCTTCCGCCACTTTGTCGCCCGGATTTTTATCAGGATGGAATTCAAGTGCTTTTTTACGGTAAGCCTTTTTGATCTGTTCCGGAGTCGCTCCTCGTTGAACTCCTAATACTTCGTATAAATCTTGTTTCTTCATCAGCTTGAATTATCTCGGTTTTTTTGGCTTACTGCCCAATCACTACTTTTGGAAAACGAATGATCTTATCTCCTAGTTTATATCCTTTTTCCACTACATCCACCACTTTTCCTTTCAAGTCATCACCGGCCGGAATCTGCGTAATTGCTTCTGCAAAATCGGCGTTAAAACCATCACCTGCTTTTACTTCTACCTCTTCCAATCCTTTGGAAACCAATGTTGATTTTAATTTTTCATAAATCAATTCAACTCCTTTCAAAAGATTCTCGTCTTCGGTTTTTGAGATCTGAACCATTGCTCTGTCAAAATCATCCAAAACCGGTAACATTGACTGTAAAACTTCCTGTCCGGCAGTTTTAAACAACTCTACGCGTTCTTTTGAAGTACGTTTCTTGTAGTTTTCAAATTCGGCGAATAAACGTAAAAACTTATCTTTTTCTTTTGCTAAATCTTCCTCAAACTGCTCTTCCGGAGTCAATTCAGGATTTGCAATCTCCTGGTTTTCTGAAACATTTTCATTGTTCAACTGTTCATTTTCCATGTTTTCAGTACTTTCCTGGCCCATATTCTTAAATATTTTTTTTAACATTATTTTCGTGTATCGCTAATTGGACTGCAAATGTATTGCCAAAGCAGTTAAAAATGTCAATTTGTCATTCGTTTTTTTCATTTAAAAATTGCAAACACCGATTATCTTATCTAACTTTAATATAATTTTAAGAAGTTTTTGATTACGTATAAATAGATTTGTATAACCCATAAAAATTCATAGTTATGAGAAAAATTGTTTTAAGCCTTTTGATAGCAGCCTCCCTGATTTCTGTTTCCTGTAAAAAGTCGGAAGCCGAAACAAACCAGGAAACTGTTGAAACGGGAGCGCCCGCCCAAGGCACCATATACAAGGCCAATACCAGTGCGTCTGTCGTAAATTGGTCGGGATCTAAACCCGGAGGGAAACATATGGGAACAGTGAACCTTCAGGACGGTGAATTTATTGTAAAAGACAATAAAGTAGTTGGCGGAAAATTTACGATCAACATGAACACGATTACCGTAACCGACTTAAAAGCGGATGACGGTAAAGAAGATCTGGAAGCGCATTTAAAAGGAACCGGAGATAAGAACGAAGAAGATCATTTTTTTAATGTAAATAAATATCCTACAGGCTTTTTTCAAATCCGAAGAATTGAAGAGGAAAAGGGCAAAACTGTGGTTTATGGAACATTGTCTATAAAAAACGTAACTAAAGCTGTGAATTTTCCAGCGAATATAGCAGTAACAGACAAGGAAATAGATTTTAAAAGCGATACCCTTCAATTAAACCGAACCTATTGGAACATCACCTATGGATCAAAAACCGTCGCCGGCACGCTGAAAGACAATCTTATTCACGACGAAATTATTTTACAGATAAATGTAAAAGCAACAAAATAATTATTAATTCATCTTACGTTATAATCGCGAAAAGCATCCTAAATGGGTGCTTTTTTTATGCTAATAAATTATCCAGCGCTTTTTCGAGTATCTTATATTTGAATACGAATCCTCCGTCCAAAGCTTTCTGACAACTTACATTTTGACTTTCATAAAGCACTATATGCATTTCTCCAAAAACTAACTTCATTAAAAACTGCGGTACGTTCGGCATAAAGATGTCTTTATCCAAAGTATCAGCAATTGTTTTAATCAGTTCCGAATTGGTTACCGGATGGGGCGCCACCGCATTGTAAACGCCGCTCCAGTTATTTTGGATCGCATGCAGGAACATGCCGACCAGATCATGTATATGAATCCAGGACTGCATTTGTTTCCCCGTTCCGAAAGCCGCACCCATGCCCGATTTAACAGGTTTAACCATTTGAGGTAAAGCACCACCTTCATTTGCCAGAACCAAACCGATTCGCAGCTTGCAAACCGTAATATTTAAACGGTGAAACTTTTCCATTACTTCTTCCCATTTTTCTACGACACCTCCTAAAAAGGTCGGACTGATATTTGGATTATCCTCAGTATACAAGGTCGTCAGACTACTTGGATATATACCGATTGCCGAAGCCGTCACAATCTGTTTTACCTGGTTGGGATTATTCTTCAATACATTATATAGGAGATTGGTAGTCAGAATCCGACTTTCGATTATCTCCTGTTTATAAGAATCGGTCCAGCGTTTAGCGATGGTGGCTCCTGCAAGATGAATAATTGCATCGACCCCTAAAAGACAATTCTCATCGATTATTCCTTTTTGAGGATCCCAAAAAAAACCATGGTAATTTGGTTCGCTTTCTATCTTCCTGGCTGACGTGGTTAAATAATGTATGACAATTCCGTTTTGCAAGAGCAACGAAACCAACTCCTTCCCGATCAAACCAGTTGCTCCTGTAACTAAAACTTTCATTCTCAGCTTTTTATTACAAATTTAAACGGCTTGCAGCAAAAATAAATGTTAATTAAGGTAGGTTTAACTTTTATTCAGAATTTACTTGAGTTTGATGCTCCATTCAAAATCCATTTCCGAGACCTGATCCCCTTTTTCGTCTCTGCCGATTGATTTCATCCAGAAAGTCTGCCCCTCTCCGGAGGCGATAGTCCTTTGGATGGCCTCAGCAATCAAATGACCTTCATCGCAGGTAAAGGTGATGCGCCCTTTGGCTTTTTTGGTGAAGTTGCCTTTATTATTGGCCACCAACATGGAAATATTCTTTTCGCTCCTTTTTATCTGATACATCACTAAAGCGCCCGTTGTTAGTTCGGCGGCCATAGCCTGTACTGCAAAATACATCGAATTAAATGGGTTCTGATTGAACCAGCGATGTTTCACAGAAGATACACATTTATCAGGGGAAATATGTTTTACACGCACACCGCACCAAAATGCAGACGGTAGATTAAAAAACAAAAAAGCATTCAATTTAAAGGGCGAAATCTCCATAACACTTGATTTTACGCTAATATACGAAAAAATACAGGTTACTATTATAAAATCATAATTGTTAAAATTATGTTAATTATTAGTACTTTGTATTGCAAGGTATCTTCTTTTAGCCTTATCTTTGTATAAGAAATTAATAGCTAATCTATAGTATTATTTGAAAAGCCGGTTAATTTAAGTTTCAATCATCAATCAAATCAATCAAATAAAAAAATCAATCATCATGAAAAAGTCAATCATTTTTTTAGGAATCGCTTTAGTAACTTTTACCAATGTTATTTCAGCATTAGCACAACAATCTTCTTTTAACGACGATTGTCTGGCACAAACAACATTAGCCTCTGCCGCAAACGGCAATTCTTTAACAGCAGGCAGAAAGAGCAACACACCAGGAAATCCCGAAACAATCTCTGTACCGACTTACCAAAAAACAATGGAAGAAATTATCGCTGATAACAATCAGATCATCGAAAGCGATATGACAGCCGGACAAGATACTGACCAGAGTTTAGCGGAAGACAATCAAATTCAATTGGCCATAGAAACAGTTCCTGCCAGCATGGAAAAAACTGATAAAGAAAGAATACAAGAAGACATCCAGATAATTGAAGCTTCCGATTTAAATGCCATTTTACCTGTCGCTTCAAAAAAATACAAAAGATCATAAAGACCAATTTCAGCACTAAAAGAATCAAAATTTAATTGTTAAAAATTTGTTAAATATATGTACTATGTATTGCAAGGTATCTTCTTTTAGACTTATCTTTGTATAAGAAATTAATAGCCTATCAATAGTATTGTTCAAAAAGCCAATCAAAGAGTTTCAATCATCAATCATCACCCGAGGCGCAGCCGAATTGCATGGAGCGTAGCGGAAAAAAATCAATCAAAATCAATCACCGTTCGATATTATCGGACAAAAACAAAAAAAATTATGACAACCGTAACTGAAAAAAACACAGCAACCCTGGTAAACTTAAGTACGCTAACACAGTATTTTATTCCGCTGGGCAACTATTTTTTCCCAATCCTGATTTGGGCATTTCGTAAAGAGAAATCGGAATTTGTGGATTACAACGGGAAACAAACGCTGAACTTTCAATTAAGCATGTTATTGTACTCCTTATTATTAGCAGTAATCGCCATACCTTGTTTTCTGCTAGCCCTGTTCAATAACATCACACTTGACCAATTGGACAGAGGAAATTTTGAAGTCGAGCAATTATTCTCAGGAAACAACACCGGATTACTTGCCATTGCAATCACATCATTAGTTGTTTTCTGTACCTTAAAAGTAGTAGAGTTCTTCTTAGTTATATACGCCGCAGTAAAAAACAGCAACGGAGAAAATTATCGCTATCCGATGAGCATCTCGTTCTTAAAATAAATCATCGATCATCATCAATCATCACCCGAGGCGCAGCCGAACTGTTTGGAGCGTAGCGGAAAAAATCAGAAAATGAACAGTTTAATCACAAAAAAAGAAATTCTATGAACATTGAAAACACCAAAGCTCAGATGCGCAAAGGGGTTTTAGAGTTCTGCATCTTATCCGTATTAAAAGAGAAAGACGCCTATACTTCCGAAATCTTAGACACACTGAAAAACGCAAAGCTGTTAGTAGTTGAAGGAACCGTATATCCACTGCTGACACGATTAAAAAACGATGGTTTGTTAAACTATCGCTGGGAAGAATCCACTTCCGGACCACCCAGAAAATATTACGGGTTAACCGATGAAGGAAAAGAATTTTTAAAAGAATTAAATGGAACCTGGAATGAATTAGCAGGTGCCGTTAACACAATAACCAGCCAAAACTAAGAGTCATGAACAAAACAGTAAGTATAAATTTAGGAGGTTTTTCTTTTCATATTGATGAAGACGCCTATCAAAAATTAAGTCGCTATTTTGATGCTATAAAACGTTCCCTTTCTCCAGATGGAAGAGACGAGATCATGAACGACATCGAAAGCAGGGTTTCAGAACTGTTATCCGAAAAGCTTTCAAGCGAAAAACAGGTTATCTCCCTGACAGAAATTGACCAGATTATAGCCGTAATGGGACAACCGGAAGATTACCGTATCGAAGACGAAACAACGCAAACGACATACTCTTACGCTTCGCCAACACGTTCTAAAAAATTATACCGTGACAAAGAAAAAGGAATGTTGGGTGGTGTTTTGGCAGGTTTCGGACACTATTTCGGAGTTGATCCGCTTTGGTTACGTATCATAATGGTAATTCTTCTTTTCTCTTGGGGAATCGGAATCATCCCTTATATTATCTTCTGGATTTTAGTACCGGAAGCTAAAACAACAGCTGAAAAACTGGAAATGACCGGACAACCGATTACTATTTCTAACATAGAGAAAAAAGTAAAGGAAGGGTTTGGCGAAATCTCTGAAACTATTAATAATTTAGATCACAAAAAAATTGCAGACGGAGCAAGAGACGGAGCCACAAGAGTAGCCACATCAATCGAAGATGTTTTCATGACAATCTTTAAAGTGATTGCCAAACTGATCGGAGCTTTCGTATTATTTTCAGCAGGTGCTGCCTTAATCGGAATTGTGATTGCTTCTGTTGTAATGATTTTCTCTTCTTCATTACCGGATAATGCAGTCGTTGATTTCATGGAAACGCCACTGGGAATTGAAACACCATTCTGGGTTCAGGGAATATTATTACTGCTTGTAGTTGGTATTCCGCTTTTCTTCCTACTTCTTTTAGGATTAAAATTGCTGATCAACAACTTAAAATCAATCGGAAGCGGGGCTAAATACAGTTTACTGGCAATATGGCTAATCGCTACAGGATTCGCAATAACATTGGGTATCAAAGAAGCCGGAAAAGTGGCTTTGAGCGGAAAAGTTGTTGAGAAAGCCGAGATTCAAATTGCTAACACAGATACACTGAAAGTCCGATTCGTTAACAACGATTTCTTATCTAAAGACGTTAATGACAGAGACGATTGGACAATCAAGCAGGATTCTGCCGGAAATGAAATGATATATTCCAACGAAATTAGTCTGCACCTGAAAAAAACTGATAAAGCTTATCCTTATATTCAGGTTGAAAAAATCGCCAGTGGAAGTTCGTTTGATGAAGCTAATAAAAGAGCAGAAAAAATCAAATATAATTTCAAAATCGTTGGAAATCAGTTAATTTTAGACAACTATTTACTGACTGAAGTAAAAAACAAACTGAGAAAACAAAAAGTTGAAGTATATTTATACTTGCCGAACGGTATCGTTTATGCTCCTGATGAAAACGTTAGTCACTATTTAGATGGAAGTAATGCTGATTTCGATTACTACTACGGACCGGAAGGCTACAATTACAAAGTTCAGGACGGTGAGTTAAAATGTCTGAACTGCCCTGAAGACAATGACGAAGATTCAGACGACGAAATTTTAAGAATCTCTGAAAAAGATCAGGATACCGTTAAAACAGTTACTGTTAAAGTTGGAGGAAGAGAAATCATCCATACAGAAACTACAAAATCCGGTAACCTGACAGTAGACGAAAACGGAGTGGTAGTAAAGAAAAAATAACTAAAAAATGAAATCATCATCAATCAAACATTTTTTAGCTATCACCTTAGGATTTGCAGGTTGTTTTTCGAATGCACAGCATATCAAAATTGAACATAAGCCGGAACGTCCGATAATTGAAAAGACAGGCGAGAAAAACGCTCTTAATTTCGATTTCATCATCAGCAACAGTTCAAAAGACACAATGCAATTAACCAAACTGGAAGTGCGTCTCTTAGACAAAAACAACCAGTTGATCCAACAAAAGTTCTTAGACAATAACGGTACGGCTCCAAGCATAAACACCATTCCCAACAGAATATGGAATGGTGTTTCTCAGAGCCTGATATTCAATCCTTTTCACGAAGTAAATCCGCTGACTCAAAAACTGGAATACACTTTCACGTTCAACAACGAAATTGAGGTTAAAGAAACAGTGGTACCAATGGATTACAATCAAGCTGTTGATTTCAGTCTGCCATTAAAATCAAAATTACTGGTGTATGACGGACACGATTTCAATTCGCATCACAGAAGATTTGATTACGAATTCGCACCGATAAAGGAATTAGGTTTCAAAGCCAATTTCATGCGCTTTGCTTACGACTTTGTGGTTTTGAATTCCGATGGAAAACAATTCAGTGGAAAAGGAGACAATAATTCGGACTGGTTCGGATTCGGAACCGATGTCCTTGCAGTAGCCGATGGGGAAATAGTCACTTTGGAAAACAATCAGAAAGACGATAAGACTTTCGATGTTCCAAGTTTAAAAACCAATCCGCTGGCGCTTTACGGGAACTATGTCGTAATCAAACATAGTGACCACAGCTACAGCATGTATGGGCATCTGAAAAATCTGAGCAGTGGCGGACTGAAAGTCGGAAGTAAAATTAAGAAAGGACAAAAGATCGGACAGATCGGAACTTCCGGAAGTTCATTTTTTCCGCATCTGCATTTTGAAATGAGAAACAACATCAATCATGATTCAGAAGGGCTCCCTTCCTATTTCAATGATTATTCTCTTTTTCTTGGTTCAGTCAAAAAAGAAATTAAAAAAGGAACGGTGAATACCGGAGATATAATTCAAAGCAAATAATTCATCACCCGATAGCTATTGGGACAAAAAACGAACAGTTATGACAAAATTAGTTTTTCACATTACAAAAATAGTTATAGCGACGGTTGTTGCTGCGCTAGTTACTTCCTGCACCTCAAGTATCAGCTTGGGCAAGAGTATAAAAGGGAGCGGGAACGTAACCAAAGAAGTACGAAACCTGACTGGTTTTAACAAAGTCATAGTAAGCCGCGGTTTGGACTGCGAAGTACAACAATCCGACAAATTCGCAGTAATTGTGGAAGCCGACGATAATTTACAGGAAGGCATTAAAACAACCATTGACAGTGGTGTATTGAAAATCGATTCCGAATACAGTACGTACAAAGATGTAACTTCCAAAAAAATTATTGTTCAAATGCCGGTTATTGCAGGCTTGGAAAGTAACAGCGGTTCCAGTTTAAAATCACTGAATGTTTTAAAAGCAACCAAAATCACTCTTAAAACCAGCAGCGGCAGCGACATGGATGTTGATATAGAATCGGACACCATTTCTTGTGAATCAACAAGCGGTAGTGAACTAAACTTAAGAGGAAAAGCTTTAAAAACCTATGCACATTCGTCAAGCGGAAGCGACATTGTGGCAAACAACCTTATGGTTAACGAAATGGATGCTCAATCCACAAGTGGAAGTTCTATAAAAGTGGCGCCTACAGTTCTATTGGAAGCAAAAGCGTCTAGCGGCAGTTCTATCACTTATACCAAAACACCGCAAAACCTGAGAAAAGAAATCAGTTCAGGAGGCAGTGTAGATGCAGATTAAGTTATTATAAAATAAGGAATACTAAAGAGGTTTACATAAGAACCTCTTTTTTTCTGAAAAATTTGTACGAGTACAGAAATTACTTATTTTTATATATTCTTAACTTAAAAAACCAACCAATAACAATATCGCTATTTAAATATGAAAAAAAATATTTTAAAAGCATTTTCATTAAGCTTCTTTTTTTGGGGTTGCTTTTTTGTGAATGCACAGGACACCAAGACTTCAAAGTACAATTACAATGATGCTTTCGGGAATAACTTTTATACAAAAGACGGAACTGAAACGCGTTCTGCAAGTGGTCAGCCCGGAGCAAAATACTGGCAAAACAGAGCCGACTACAGTTTAACAGCAACGTTGAACGAACAAACAAATGAAATTACCGGTTCGGAAATTTTGACTTACACCAACAACAGTCCTGACAAAATGGGTTTTTTATGGATGCACTTGGATCAGAACCTGTTTAAAAAAGATTCACGCGGAAATGCCGTGATCCCGGTTAAGGGAAGCCGAAATGGTGCCCGAGGTCAGGTTTTTGACGGTGGACACAAAATCAAATCCGTTTCAATAGTAAGTGTTCAAAAAGGAAAAACAGTTGAGACAGAAGTTAAATACACGATTTCCGATACACGAATGCAGATCATCCTTCCCCAGGAATTGAAAGCAAACGGGGGAACTGTAAAGATAAAAATCAACTTCTCTTTCATCTCGCCTATCGAAGGTTCAGACCGTATGGGGGTTTTAGATACCAAAAACGGAAAAATATTCGCAATGGCACAGTGGTACCCAAGAATGTGCGTTTATGATGATATTCGTGGTTGGGACACACATCCGTACCTAGGTGCCGGAGAGTTTTACTTAGAGTATGGTGATTTCGAAATGGCCATTACGGCTCCTTCCAATCATATTATTGTTGCTTCAGGTGAACTGCAAAATCCTTCAGAAGTTTATACTGCTGAACAACTAAAACGTTGGGAACAGGCCAAACAAAGCGAGAAAACGGTAATCATCCGTTCTGAAGAAGAAATTTCAAACCCTTCCTCCCGCCCTACCGGAAAACCAACATTAACCTGGAAATTCAAAATGAAAAATTCGCGTGACGTATCTTTTGCTTCGTCTGCGGCTTTCATTATTGATGCGGCAAGAATTAATTTACCAAGCGGCAAAAAATCATTGGCGATTGGTGCTTACCCGGCAGAAAGTAACGGAAACGCCGCTTGGGGTCGTGCAACAGAATACACAAAAACATCTATAGAAAATTACTCAAAAAGATGGTTTGAATATCCTTACCCTGCCGCTGTGAACGTAGCAGCGAATGTTGGCGGAATGGAATATCCGGGAATTGTATTTTGTCATTACAAATCAAAAGGCGAAGGTTTATGGGGTGTGACCGATCATGAGTTTGGACACAACTGGTTCCCGATGGTGGTGGGTTCCAACGAGCGATTATTTGCGTGGATGGACGAAGGTTTCAATACATTCATTAACGGAATCAGTTCACAAGATTTCAACAACGGCGAATACAAACAGCCGAAAACCAATATGCATCAGGAATCTCAAACACTTACTGATCCAAACATCGAACCGATATTAAGTGCTCCGGATAATTTAAAAGAAGCGCATTTAGGACTTCTTGCGTATCAGAAACCAGGAGCGGGATTAGACATGTTACGCGAACTTTTAGGAGCGGAACGATTTGATTATGCATTCAGAACCTATGTTGAACGTTGGGCTTTCAAACACCCGATGCCGGACGACTTTTTCAGATCAATTGAAAATGTGGCCGGTGAAGACCTGAGCTGGTTCTGGAGAGGCTGGTTCATCAATAACTGGCAACTGGATCAGGCAATTACTAAAGTGAAATATGTTAAAAACGATCCTAAACAAGGTGCTTTAATCACCATTGCAAATCTGGAAAAAATGCCAATGCCTGTAGTGATGGATATCAAGACAAAAAGCGGAGCAGTTACAAGAGTAAAATTACCGGTTGATATCTGGCAACGCAATGTTGACTGGACATTCAGACACGATTCAACTGAAGAGCTGGAAAGCATCATCCTTGATCCGGAAAACAGCATGCCGGATATCAATGATGCGAACAATAGCTGGACATTAGCCAAAAACGGAGTTGAAAAATCGGCGGATCTAACTCCATACACAGGAAATTTCTCCAGCAAGCAAATCCCGATCAAAATCAAATTCACACAAGAAGATGGGGATCTGATCATTAATTCGGAAGGACAGCCTTCTCTTCCATTGGAAAACAAAGGAAAAGACAAATTCATATTCGAACAAGCTGGATTAGTAGTTCAATTTAACGAAACTAAATCCGGTTTCAATTTAAAAGTCGGAGAACAGAACTTTGATTTCACGCGTGATAAATAAGCTCAAATTCTTTTAATTTCTAATAAAAAACATCAGTTATAGCTGATGTTTTTTTTTATATTTGTTAAAACTAAAGATTCTAACCCAATGAGAAAACTGTACTTCCTACTTATTACATTAGCCCTGACCACGGTTTGTTTCGCCCAGAAAAAAGAAAAAATAAAAGGTTCTAAAATAGTGACGGTAACACAAAAAGAGGTGGAGCCATTTGAAAGTCTTGAAATTGAAGATAACCTTGAAATTTTCATTATCAAAGGTGAAAAACAAAGCATTGAAATCGAAGCCGACGACAACCTGCATGATGTTTTAAAATACGAAATGGTTGGAAATGCGCTTCGTTTGAGTTCGACCAAAGAAGTTACAGGGGCAAAGAAATTTAGTGTCCGAGTAACTTATACGGATAATCTGAAGCTGATCACCCTGAAACAGGAAGCGCAATTAAATTCATTGGCCGATTTACAGTTAAAAGAAATAACGGTGAAAAACTACGATTATTCAAAGTCGTACCTGAATGTAAAATCGACTCATTTCACTTTATTGATGAATGATAAATCGAAAGCAGAATTAAATGTAAAATCGGAATCTGCAACTTTGGAATTAAGCAAGAATGCCGAATTAAAAGCCTTGGTAACTACGCAGAATTTAAAATTGGATCTTTATCAAAAAACCACTGCCAATGTGGAAGGAGAAGCCGGAACGGCTAAAATCAGACTGGATAACAATTCCAATCTGACCGCAAAAAAGCTGGTAGCTTCGGACATGGAACTAGTGGCAGAATCCTACTCTAATGCAAATGTAAATGCTACTAAAAACATCAGCATTACGGCAACCGGAAAATCAGAAATCCAATTATATGGAGCTCCAAAAGTGAACATGATCAATTTTGCGGACAATGCAACACTGTATAAGAAACAGGTTCAGTAATTCAGTTCACGCAACATAAAAAAAAACACCTGTTAAAGCAGGTGTTTTTTTATTAATAATTCCATTGTCGCTGTCTGTCCAGTTCTTTCATTTCCTCCAATGTTTCGTTTGGAATCACTTTCAGAAAGGAAGGATGCTGTTCTATTGCGAATTCGATTTTTTCCACAATTTCATCAATCGTTTCGTTTTCATAATCGATTTGCAACGGCTCTTTAACGATAAATGATTGCAGAATTCCTTTTTTCTTTAACCGCAGACCTTTTCGGTCAAATGAGCGGCGGAAACCATCGATCACAATCGGAACCACAAGTGGTTTATGTTGTTTTATGATATGTGCGGTACCTTTTCGGACCGGTTTAAACGATTTTGTTGTACCCTGCGGAAAAGTGATGACCCAGCCATCTTCCAATGCAATTTTGATATTTTCGGTATCATTGGGATTTACTTCTTTTTTCTCGTTTTCAGCTACATCTTTACCTCCCGATCGCCAAGTTCTTTCAACCGTAATGGCGCCTACATAAGACAAAATCCTTGGCAACAAGCCGGCCTCCATGGTCTCTTTGGCAGCCACATAATAAATGTTAAGCTTGGGGTTCCACAAATAGCCAATGTTCTTAATGTTGTCATGTCGGCCCTTTAAACTGGCATTAAAAACATGAAACATGGCAACAACATCAGCAAAATAAGTCTGATGATTTGAAATAAAAAGAACATTGGTCTCCGGTAAGTTTTTGATAATCTCAGAACCTTCTATGTGCAACTCGTTGAAACCGCGATAACGCCTATGGGTCATCGCACCAAAAACGCGAATCAGCCATTTCTTGATAAAAAGTATATGCCCAAAAGGATTTCTTTTAAACAATCCCATAATTCCTTACATTAATTTCTAAAAAAGTCAGCAAATTTAAGAAAAACTGTACTAATGCAATACTTTCTTGATGGTTTCTTTAAGTTCACTCATCATCATGGCCGTGGCGCCCCAAACCACGTACTTGTCTACATTGAAAACAGGCACTTTGATATTTTCCGCGTAGGACGTAGACATGACCACTTTTGTGATAATACTGTCGTCTAACAGATCACTCAACGGCAACTCCAATATCCTTTTCACCTCGTACGGGCTTGGCATAAATGTAATTTCATCATAAACCACACCCAGAAAAGGCGAAACTAAAAAATTGCTGGGCGGTATATACAGTTCACTAAAAGGTTTGATTATCTTTATCCGGTCGGGCTGCACGCCTATTTCTTCATAGGTTTCGCGAAGTGCTGTAAACTGAAGATCGGTATCTGTGGGCTCCACTTTTCCGCCTGGAAAAGCGATTTGGGAGGCATGGATTCCGGGGTAAGAATTTCGCACGATCAGAACTAAATGCGCTTTGTTATTTCTCGGGTATAAGAGCATCATGACAGCAGCCTTTTTAGGGTCTTTGTCAAGATATTCTTTCGAAGTAAGCGAAGCGACTCTCTCTAGAGGCGCCATTATCATGTGCGCTTCTATGGATAGTAACTTTTCTTTTTCAATTTTTGGAATGTATTTCAAAAAATCGGAAAAATCCATTACATTTAGTTTTTTTTAGACAACCAACTATAAAGTTACCTCAAAATTTAGTTTTAACAAACACTTATTGCAAGAAAGATGTTTAGCAAAGAAGAAGCACAACAAATAAAGAAGGAATTCTGGACAGCTTTCGCCGACGCCTATCCCAGGAAATGGATTTTATATGATACTAAGATAAAAGATTTTACTTTTAAATTTCATGTAGATAACAAAAAAGCTCAGGTTCTGATCGATATTGAACCGAAAGATGATGAAAAGAGAAAGATCTATTATGAAAAAATAGAATCACTCAAAACTATTTTATTGGAAGAATACCTTGAAGATGCCATTTTTGAAAGAAATCATTTCCTCGAAAACGGAAAATGCATCAGTAAAATATGGGTAGAAAAAACCGGTATCAGTTTATTCAATAAAAATTCCTGGAACGAAATTTTCGATTTTTTCTATGAAAAAATGGATGCCTTTGAACGTTTCTTTTACGAATACGAAGACTACATACGCGATTTAGAAATCAACACATAAAAAAATAACACATTACGTCAGTTAAATGAAAAAACTAGCCATTATAATGCTCCTTGGGTCATTCTCAGGTGTATACGCACAAAGCGCTTACTCAGAAAAAGATTATTCCTTTGTCTATCAGAATGATTCCATCATCAAAAAAGGAATAACCTTGTATGAAAATCAAAAATATGATGAATCCATAAAAGAATTTGACAAGATTGCAAAAACCGATCCCAGATTCCTTGATTCCCAATATGAAAAAGCGCTTTCCCTGTATGCACTGAAAAGAAATGAGGATTTTGAGAAACTTCTTGACGATTTAAAGAAAAAAGATTTGTTTCCCCAATCGCCAAACCTATACACACTCTATGGCAATTATTTAAGTGATGCCAAGCGTTATGATGAAGCAGAAAAGATGTTCCTTGAAGGTGAAAAATATCTGGGCAGATCTGCCAACTATCTGTACAATTTTGCGATCCTTTATATTCGAAAAGAAGAATCCCAGAAGAGTATCGACCTGCTCAAAAAAGTTATCGTTTTAAATCCGAACCTTGCTTCCGCGCATTATTTCTTGGGTTTTTTAGCCCTTGAAAACGGAAATATTACCGAAGGAACTCTGGCACTATTGAGTTACGTAACCCTGGCACCGGACGGAAAATATGCAAAAGAAGCCGTTCTTAAACTGAATGAAAAATTCGGTGAAAACTATTTGACTAAAGGAAAACTTGTATTTTCAAAAACAGGTGACAATTTCGAAGAAATCGACGTTATTTTAAGAAACCAACTGCCATTAAAAAAAGCTTACAAAGTAAAATCCGATTTTGATGATCCTGTCATCCGTCAGGTTCAGGCGGTTGTCGAATATACAAAAGAGCATAAATCGGGTGACGGTTTCTTTGAAACAACATACATTCCGTGGATTAGAGAGGTAGCGGAAAAGAACTATTTTGAAGGACTATCCTATTATATCTTAATGAGTCTGGAAGATGATTTGGGTAAAAAAATAACTTCCCATAAAAAAGACATTGTAAGTTTCCAGGAAAACTACATTGAAAAAGATTTCTGGAGAATGTTTGCCACAAGAAAAACGGAACATTTCGGCGAAACGAAAGAAGTTCTTATGTATTTAAAAAACAATGTCCCTTATCTTGTAGGTTCTTATGTTAACGGTAAAAAAGAAGGGAAGTTCAAACTTTTGGATGAATACGGCAATATTACCGGCGAGCTAAATTTCAAAAACGATCTTTCGGAAGGTATTCAGAAGTATTTCAACAGTAAAGGTCAGCTAACCGAAGAACGATACTATGTTAACGACAATCTTGAAGGAAAAAAAACCGAGTACTACGAAAACGGGAATATCAGTTCTGTCGAAAATTACAAGAATGACAAACTTGACGGGATTTCGTCTACTTATCACATTGACGGTGGAAAGCAATGCGAATTAAATTTTGCTGACGGAAAGGAAAACGGAAAATTAAGCTGTTACTATGCGAACGGTTCTCCAAAATCGCAACTGACTTATGTTGACGGAAAACTTAACGGTCCTTATACCAAATACAATGAGATCGGAGACATCACTGAGGAAGGCAATTACACAAACGGAGAATTAAACGGAAAATATACTACTTACTTCGGAAAGAAAAGTATCCAGTCGGAGATGACCTATGTGAACGGAAAACTTAACGGTATTTCAAAAAAATTCTACCATAACGGAACTATTGAAGAGGAAGAGACCTATCAAAACGGAGAACCTCTTAAATCAATCGAATACTATCCGACTGGTAAAAAATCCAAAGAAACGGTATACAGCGATAAAGGGGAATCAGAATCCTATGTATCTTATGACGAAAACGAAAACAAATATTTCGAAGCAAAATATAAGAAAAATGAGTTGAAAAGCGCAGTTCAATTCACTAAAGACACGCCGAAAGCCACACCGATCAACATCAACAAAAAACCGGTACAGCTGAAAAACTTTAACGGCGACGTTTTTATTACCGGTGAATTTGAAAAAGGAGTTAAAAACAATGTGTGGGAACAAAAATATTCCAATGGTGTTGTTAAATTCAAAGAAACGTACAAAAAAGGTGTTCAGGAAGGGATAACTTATGAATATTACAGAGAGGGTTCTTTAAATTCCATCGCCAATTATTCCGACAACAAAATGCACGGCTTGTATGAAAGTTATGAGTACGGTATTCAGGACGAGTACATTTATTTTGAAAACGGAGAAAAAAACGGCCCTTTTGCTACTTTATTTCCCGACGGAACCATAGAAACTGAAGGTTTTTACAAAAATGACGAGTTAGTTGGCGAAAAAACAGAGTACTGGCTGAACGGCAAACTGAAATCAAAAACTGCATATGTAGAAGATGAAGTTACTTCCTTTAAAAGATTCGATACGAATGGTCAGCCTATCTCGTCCATTGACTACAAAAACCGTAGTGGTAATTTTGCAATAAATCTGTACAATGGAACGGTAACCGAAAATTACGATATGGTTAACGGATACTTTAACGGAAAGTATATTGAGAAAGACAAGGACAACAACCTTATTGTAGACGGTGAGTTTGTAAACGGAACTCAAAACAACTATATTAATTTCTACGGTCCGGCCGGTAAACTGTCTTTTGAAAGACCGATGTATTGCGGAAAGCTTCACGGACTTCAGAAACAGTATGATCTTGCCGGAAATCTGAGAATTACGGATGAATTCATTTTTGGAGCAGAGTTCGGTAAAACGATCCGATATTTCCATAATAAAGCTAAACTATTTGAATATACGCAACTAGACAACCTGCTTGAAGGAGATTATACTTATTACAATCAAAAAGGAGAAGCGGTTTTAATCGTTGGTTATAAAAATAATGCTGCGAAATATTACATCCGTAAAGGGAAAGATGGTCAACTGAATGATAAAGTGGAGATCATCAACGAAACAGCAGAAATCTCTTCGTTCTATCCTAATGGAAAATTAGCCGCTGCACTGAACCTTGACAAAGGAAGTTGGGAAGGTAAATTCGTGATTAACAATGTGGAAGGGAAGCCGGAAATTGTAACAAATTACAAGAAAAACTTTGCTGATGGAGAACGAATTGAATACTATCCGAACGGAAAAGTATACAAAATGGAAAGATTAAAAGGCGGCGATTTTGACGGGCTACAGGAGTACTTTTCTGAAAACGGCAACCGAACAATTACTGCCAACTACAAAAACAATAATTTACACGGCGACGTTATACTGTACAAGGACAACAAACCTGCAATAACAAAAAAATACGACACGAATGAATTGGTACAGATCCTTAAATAATCTGGCAGTGGTAGGCTCGGTACTATTTTGTATTGATGCCTACAGTCAGAATACGATAAAAGAGTACAAGACTAAATATCCCGATTACAATGAACTTATTTTAAATGACGTCCAGTCGTATAAAATGTCCATTGAGGATAATAAATTAAAGATATTGCAGGATAACCTTTCCGAAACGATGATTTTATCCGATATCGGCATCCATAACAATAAAGAATCTTTTACACATTCCGACCTGGTTAAATTAGTTGATTATGAAGCTTATTCCGTTATTAACACAAATGGAAAAGAAAAGAAAATCAAGGTAACCCAAACGAATGAGAAATTTCATGATGACGGAAGTGTGTTTCATAGCGCTATAAAGGAAAAACAGGTTATTTTCCCCAATCTTGAAACCGGCGCTAAAAAAGTACTTAATTACACGACGGAATTTGTTGATCCGCACCTGTTGCACAAATTTGTTTTTGGAAGCGGTCTGCCGATCGAGAATTCCTCTTTGGAAATTACCACGGACAAAAACATCAACATCGGTTATAAAATCTTTAATGATCCCGAAAACAAGATCGAATTCACAAAGACCGAGAAAAAAGGTAAAATATATTATAAATGGACACTCCGAAACATAAAACCTTTGAAATCGGAAGAGTTCGCCCCCGGCTTTTTATATTTTGTTCCTCATATCGACGTATACATTAAAGATTATACCGTTGACGGAAAAAAAACAGAAGTATTGGACGATGTGGCACAATTGTATTCCTATTATCGCGGTTTTGTAAACAACCTGAACAAAACGGAAGATCCAGCCTTAAAAGCACTTGTTGAAAAAATAACTGCAGACAAAACAACCGAAAGTGAAAAAGTAAAAAGTATCTATTACTGGGTAAAAGACAACATCAAATATGTAGCCTTTGAGCAAGGGTACGAAGGTTTTATCCCGAGAGAAGCCAAACTTGTTTACGAGCGAAAATTCGGGGACTGTAAAGACATGGCCAGCATTATTACGGCTATGTCACATTTGGCGAACATCAACAACGTTTATATTACCTGGATCGGGACCAGAGAAATACCTTACTCCTATTCTGAATTGGCCACACCGGCGGTGGATGATCACATGATCGCAACTTATAAGAGAGGAAACGAATATATTTTTCTGGACGGAACCGATAAAGAAACCGAATTTGGAACACCTTCTTCCTTCATTCAGGGAAAAGAAGCCTTGGTTGACGAAAACGGAACATTTAAAATCATCAATGTCCCAGTAGTGTCGTCTGCCAAAAATGAAGTGAGGGAAACTTTGAGACTGAATATCAACAACGATGTTCTTTCAGGAAAAGGAACGTTGTCTTTCTTCGGTTATAACAAAGGACATTATCTGATGCAGATTGGGGATGCAACCGGAAAAACACGATTTGACATGATCAAAAGCCTAGTACTTAAAGGAAATAACAAATTCAATTTAAAAGAGTACACCGAAGCAAACATCACTGATAAAGACAAGCCTTATGAAGTTGCTTATAATTTCGACTTGGAAAACTATGTCCTTAAAGTGGATGACGAGATTTATGTTAATCTGAATCTGGATAAAGCTTTTGAAACCCTTACGCTGGAAGAAGACCGAAAATATAAGATCGAACTGGATTTCCTAACATACAACAATGCGAACTATGAATTGGAAATTCCAAAAGGTTATACCGTTTCGTATCTTCCTAAAAACACGGCATTCAACAATGATCTGATGGATGTGGAAATTGCTTATGAGCAAAAGGATAACAAAATTATACTGAACACAAAAATCAAAATCAAAAAAATCCTTTTTGATAAAAATGAAAAAGATCTTTGGAACCAATCCATTAAGAATCTTAAAAAAGCCTATAACGAGTCGATAATCCTTAAAATTAAAAAATGAAAAGAACCTTATTGAAAAAAACGCTTTCCATCGCATTTTTCCTGTATGCCTTCTCTGGTACTGCCCAGGACTATACCTTTAAAGACTACAATTGGGATGAAAAGCTAACCGCAGTGGAAGTTCCCGAGAAATACAAAAATTTAAATGAGGTAATTCTTGAACGCGATATTAAAATCGAGTTGTTAAACGACAAAGGATCGGCCAAACAGTTTTATCTTTTCCACGAGAAAATTGCAGTAAACACGGATGATGCCATCGAACGAAACAACAGAGTTTACATCCCGCATACCGGTAATGAAAACCTTTTGGTTAAGAAAGTTCGCGTTTTTCTGAAAAACGGAAAAGTCATAACATTTGATAATGCCGATATCAAAGAAGAAGTTGATGAGGAAAGAAACATAAAGTACAATTATTTTGCCATCACAGGATTGGAAAAAGGTGCCATCATTGAAAAGTTTTTCATTTTAGAAGAAGTTCCCGATTTAGACGGAAATTCTGTGAAACTTCAGGATGAATACGTTATTGGAAAAATGTCATTTGAATTAATCTATCCGGAACATCTTATATTCAAGACAAAAACCTATAACGGTTTGAAGGAAGTTACTTTGGATGAGAAAAAATTCGAATCAAAAAAAGTCGTAATGCTGACTGAAAATGACATTCCCGCTCTTGAAAAAAACGAGGAATATGCAAACCGAAATGCGGCCTTAAAAATGATTCGTTACAAGTTGGATGAAAATCTTTTTAACGGATCAAAAAACCTGTACAACTATAAAACTTTCGCATCGAACATCTTCGACAAATTGCACCAGCCATTAGAGAAAAAAGATGCTAAAATTATCGCCGATTTCTGCAAAACGATCCCAGGTTCAAAAGACACCAAAGAACTGATTTGGAATATTGAAGATAAGGTTAAAAAAACCGTTGTTTATGATCAGTATGTTGATAATAAAAGTTCTCTGGGAGAAATTATCAAAACCAAGCAGGCGAATCAATTTGACATCTTAAAATTATACACCGCTATTTTTGATCACTTTAAAATCGAAAACAGTATTGTATTAACTTCGGAGCGTTCTGCTGTTCCGTTTGACAAAGAATTCGAAAGTTATGAAAATCTGGACGAACTATTGATTTATTTCCCGTCCATAAACAAATTCATGACGCCTACTGAAATTGAATATAGAGTTCCATTATTCCCGGCTCAGTTAGGAAACAACAATGGTTTATTCATTAAGTCAAAAGAATTTGCAGGTACGATTATGGGTGTTAGTGAAATTAAATTCATTACCCTTCCGGGAACCGAATTGACAACCGATACAATGGAAATCACTATCGACTTATCAAAAGATATCGAGAATCCTACGGTAAGTTCTAAATTTTCGTACGGGGGGTATTCGGCCATGAATTTACAACCGATAAAAGATTTTGTTTCCAATGACGATTACAAAACGATTTTTAATTCGGTAATCGAAAATTACACCAATAAAAAGGAGAACGAAAATTTCAAAACGGCTAATGAAGGTACAGCTAATGTGGGTAAAAATCCATTCCTTTTGGAATTCAAATATTCGGGTAACGAATTGGTTCAAAAAGCAGGCAACAACTATCTTTTATCATTAGGATTGGTTATCGGGAAGCAAATGGAGCTTTACCAGCAAAACAAAAGGTTATTACCAATCGAAATCGATTATCCTCATGCATACACCAGAAAGATAAAAGTGATTCTTCCGGCTAATGTAGACACTAAAAATCTGGACAAAATAAACATGAACAAAACTTTGGTCTTAGACAATAAAACAGAAGCCCAGTTTAAAAGTACCTATACCAAAGCAGGTAATGAAGTTACAATCGAGAATGTCGAATATTACAATGTTGTGAACTATCCTTTAGACAAATTTGAAGATTATAAAACGGTAATTAATGCCGCAGCAGACTTCAACAAAATTGTTTTAGTACTGGCTCAGAAATAAAGTAAAAGCTGCCTTAGGGCAGCTTTTTTATTTAACGGCATTTGCATTCTTGAATTCAATCCATTTTGTCATATAATGTGTACTCTGCATGGTATGATGATGTAACATCGCACCGATGAAATTTTGCTTCCGGTGACTTTGCAGATCGAAAAGAAGTTCGTCCAGCTTAGCTTCCAAATTCTTCAAAAAATCGCCTGCTACGAACCTGTTTTTGATGATCTCAAAACCATTTGTTTGCGCTTGGCTCCAGTTGATTTCATTGGCATACAGTTCAAAAGCTTTGTCAACAAAATTGACATTTTCATCTTCCACAAAACCATTCCACGAAAAATAACCGGACATGGCCTCGGCCCCAACTGATGTGGTAACAGACGGCGTGCCGTAAAGCATTGCTTCGAGCAACTTCCCTTTTATCCCGGCTCCGAAACGAATAGGCGCTAACAATACCCTTGCATTCTCAATAACTACAACCGCATCTTCAGCGCGTCCCTTGATAAAAAAACGCTCTTTGGGATTGTTTAACTGAAAAACCTTCTGGGAAGGATATGCTCCATAAATAAACAAGTTAGCATTTGGGACTTTTTTACTAAGAATGGGCCAAATTTCCTTTTTCAAAACCTGTACGCAATTCCAGTTGGGTTCATGCAAAAAGTTCCCTATAAAAACGAAATCGGTTCGGTTTTCGAATGATAATCTCTTCGAAAATTTCTGCACTTCTGATTCTTCAACCAGTATCGGCAAATAGAACAATAAGCTCTCATCTACTTTAAAAAAATTCTGCAGTAATTCCATTTCAAATTCGGAAATCATCAATGTTAGGTCACAACGAAAGATGCTGGCAATTTCTCTTTTGGCTACATCGGAAAACAAAAGATCCGTCGAGAATTCTATGCCTTTCTTATAAGCTTCTCTTCGGGCATCGCGAAGGCAATGTAGGTCTTCGGTATCTAAAAGTCGCAAAGCATCCGGACAACATTTGGAAACACGCCAACCGAACTGCTCTTCAACCATGAAACGATCAAAAAGAACAACGTCAGGTTTTAATTCACTTATAAAATTGTCAAAACTGGAACAATTCATTCTAATAACCTGACTCGCTACCCCTATTGCGGTAAGATCAAATGCAAAATCCGACCCTATCGAAGTACTCGTATAAGTAATATCATAACAGCATTCCTGAAAATGATGAATCAGTTGTAACATCCGGCTTCCGGCAGCGGAAGATTTCGGTTCGACCCAAACCGAACTTACAATTAAGAGTTTTTTATTCTGCATGCTCAAAAATACTTCGCATTGACTTACAAATCCAAAAAACAGCTTAATTTTGCATAAAAATAATTTGAAATGTTAGGCTTAAAATTAGCGACCGATCCACGTTGGGTAAATATCGTCGAATCAAATATTGAAGAAATATTAACCGATCACGCTTGGTGCGAGCAAAAAGCGGCATCCAATGCAATATATATTATCGTAAATAACTCGGAAAACGAGGAATTGGTTTCTGAAATGACACGCATTGCTCGTGAAGAGTTGGAACATTTTCAAATGGTACACGACATTATTAAGGAACGCGGATTGACATTAGGCAGGGAACGTAAAGACAATTATGTCAGCGAACTTTTCAAATTTTCCAGAAGAGACGGCAGCCGAAACGATGCCTTAATAGAGCGATTGTTATTTGCTGCTATGATTGAAGCAAGAAGTTGCGAACGTTTCCGCGTGCTTTCACAAAATATCAAAGACGAATATTTGGGCAAGTTCTATCACGACCTGATGGTTAGTGAGGCCGGACATTATACAACTTTTCTAAAATTGGCCAAAAAATATTCCGAAAAAGTCGACGTGGACCAAAGATGGAAAGAATGGTTGGATTATGAAGCCAGCATTATAACAAACTATGGAAAACAGGAAACTGTACATGGATAAAAAGAATATAAAAACAATTCATTTCGGATTGTTTTTTTTTGGCGTGTCCAGTCGGCCGGGCTATCCGCTCTATCTTTTATTCCGCAAGCTCCATAAAAGGATGCCGCTCCTATCCCTCACGCATATTTTTGTAATCCGTCGGTTTTTATCAAATTTCATTTCTATTTTTCAGCAGTACCATACAAAGCTACCACCCACCTTCGCGGCAGTACCCTAATAATAAATGAGCTGATGCTGGAAAGCGTTCCGGGGACAATCATCATTTTTTGGTTTAGCGTCTTCCGCACCGCAATTTCGCCTACCCGCTCTGGAGGAACAGCCATCTGCATCCCAAACCAACCAAGGTTTTCCCGGGTATATTTTTCGACTTCGGGTTTAGTAAACACCGGCCCGGGACAAAGCACGCTGACGCTAACACCCTTGCTGCGCAACTGATGCCGCAACGAATAACTAAAGAAAACCACCGCCGATTTCGTCGCTGAGTACATGTTCTTATTGGGAATTGGCGCAAGTCCAGCCATACTGGCTACGTTCATAATGTAAGAGGGCGCATTCTTTTCCAAGATAGGCAGCAACGTTAAGGAAAGCGCCATGCAGGATTCCACGTTAAGACGCACCATGTAGCGCAGGGAATCCAGCGGTAGGCTTAAGTAATCTCGCGGCCCACCGAGTCCGGCTACATTGCATAACATTTTTAATCGAATAGTTTTTTTTGTACACCAGCTCGCAATGGAATCGGCAGTCGTTTCGTGTTCCAAATCCAGACGTAATAACTCGACATGGATTTTATAATTTTTTTCAAGGTTTTCCTTTGCCTTATCAAGTGGTCCCTGATGGCGGGCAACCAATATTAAGTTATAGTTTCGCTTCGCAAGTGCTTCAGCAATGGCATAACCAATTCCTTTGCTGCCACCAGCGACTACCGCATAATCTAAATTATTATTTTTCGCATCAGCCGGATAGTTTAAGGAATCAACCTCGCGAAGAAGACTCAAAGCGTCATTCTGTGCACTCACGCGCAACGCAATTAGGAAAAGCAGTATGAAGCAAATAGGAGCTCTCATTCATTTATAATATATTTTCTATACAACAATTTAAGAATTAGTTGTAAGAGAAGCTTCAGAAATTAGTCCAACAGACCAATACAATCGTTAAACAGTTTTAAAAAACGCAATTAAGAGGATTACTTTTGATAGATGGCTGGTGATGTTTAATTGGCCAATTGAACAAAAACAAAAACCTATGTAAGTAAATGAATGAGATTTTGGTTCGTCTGATCGGTTTAAAGTCTCGGGTCAAAAAAAGGTTTTGAAATTAAAAGGAGGAAGTCTGGTGGTTTTCAGGTACTTTTAACTCTTCCTAAAACCAAAACCGGTATAAAACAAAAAACCCTATCCGTTTGGATAGGGTTTTCAAAAGAAAGGCGGCGGATCGAGCCCAAAGGGCGACACGCTGCACCTATAAAAAAATAACCCCGGCTTTTCAGCC
>NZ_JBYNXA010000004.1:584133-593783 GCF_057801535.1 Flavobacterium sp. 21.1 | reverse complement strand
TGGCATTGGTAACTGTATAAGTAATAGCCGTGATTCCAACATTCTGACATACCGTCTGAGTAGTGGTCGCTGCTGCTGAACTAAGAGCGATCGCCGGTAGTGGTGTTACCGTAATCGTACCCGTAGCTGTAGCCGCCGGAGCACATCCTCCTGTGGTGGTTACTGTATAGTTGAACGTACCTGATGCGGTTGGTGTACCGCTGATGGTGAACACCCCTGCAGCATAACTGCCTGTTACACCTGCCGGTAAACCGGATACCGTAGCTCCTGTAGCATTGGTAACAGTATAAGTAATCGTCGTGATTCCAACATTCTGACATACCGTCTGAGCACTTGTAGCTGCCGCTGAACTAAGAGCGATAGCTGGTAGTGGTGTTATAGTAATATTAAAACTACTACTGCCTGCTGCTCCACATGAAGATGCCGGGAAAGAATATGTTACTGTATAAGTTCCGGCTGTACTAGTGGAAAGTGTAATTTCACCCGTAGCCCCGTTAATACTTAATCCAGCTGTTGACGAATAAGTTCCTCCAGCCGTAAATCCTGCAACCCCTGTTGGAGTTGGATTCGTTGCTGCATTAATACAAACCGGTGTAGGATAACTAAAGCCGGTAACAGGAACAATGGCTGAATTAACAGTTATAGTACCCGTAGCCGTAGCCGCCGGAGCACATCCTCCTGTAGTGGTTACCGTATAGTTGAACGTACCTGATGCTGTTGGAGCTCCACTGATAGTGAACACCCCTGCAGCGTAACTACCTGTTACACCTGCTGGTAAACCAGATACTGTAGCTCCTGTAGCATTGGTAACTGTATATGTAATATTGGTAATACTGTTATTTACACAAACTGTTTGTGTGGAAGATCCTGATGCTAAAGCGATTGCCGATAGTGGTGTTACCGTAATCGTACCTGTAGCCGTAGCTGCTGGAATACATCCTCCTGTGGTGGTTACCGTATAGTTGAACGTACCTGATGCTGTTGGAGTTCCGCTGATGGTGAATACCCCTGCAGCATAACTGCCTGTTACACCTGCCGGCAAACCGGATACCGTAGCTCCTGTGGCATTGGTAACTGTATAAGTAATCGCCGTGATTCCAACATTCTGACATACCGTCTGAGCACTTGTAGCTGCTGCTGAACTAAGAGCGATCGCAGGTAGTGGTGTTACCGTAATCGTACCTGTAGCCGTAGCCGCCGGAGTACATCCTCCTGTAGTGGTTACCGTATAGTTGAACGTACCTGATGCGGTTGGTGTACCAGTGATGGTGAACACCCCTGCAGCATAACTGCCTGTTACACCTGCCGGTAAACCGGATACCGTAGCTCCTGTGGCATTGGTAACAGTATATGTGATAGCCGTGATTCCAACATTCTGACATACCGTCTGAGTAGTGGTCGCTGCTGCTGAACTAAGAGCGATCGCAGGTAGTGGTGTTACCGTAATCGTACCTGTAGCTGTAGCCGCCGGAGCACATCCTCCTGTAGTGGTTACCGTATAGTTGAACGTACCTGATGCTGTTGGTGTTCCGCTGATGGTGAACACCCCTGCAGCATAACTACCTGTTACACCTGCCGGTAAACCGGATACCGTAGCTCCTGTGGCATTGGTAACTGTATAAGTAATCGCCGTGATTCCAACATTCTGACATACCGTCTGAGCACTTGTAGCTGCCGCTGAACTAAGAGCGATAGCTGGTAGTGGTGTCACCGTAATCGTACCTGTAGCCGTAGCTGCCGGAGTACATCCTCCTGTGGTGGTTACCGTATAGTTGAACGTACCTGATGCTGTTGGAGTTCCACTGATGGTGAACACCCCTGCAGCATAACTGCCTGTTATACCTGCCGGTAAACCGGACACTGTAGCTCCTGTAGCATTGGTAACAGTATATGTAATAGCCGTGATTCCAACATTCTGACATACCGTCTGAGTAGTGGTCGCTGCCGCTGAACTAAGAGCGATCGCTGGTAGTGGTGTCACCGTAATCGTACCTGTAGCTGTAGCCGCCGGAGTACATCCTCCTGTAGTGGTTACCGTATAGTTGAACGTACCTGATGCTGTTGGATTTCCGCTGATGGTGAATACCCCTGCAGCATAACTACCCGTTACACCTGCCGGTAAACCGGATACCGTAGCTCCTGTGGCATTAGTAACAGTATAAGTGATAGCCGTGATTCCAACATTCTGACATACCGTCTGAGTAGTGGTCGCTGCCGCTGAACTAAGAGCGATCGCCGGAGCAGGAGTAACAACTACCGTATTTGAAACAGCTATAGTAGCCGAACACCCCGGAGGTGTGAATGTATATTGAACTCCATCCACCCACACAATTCCATTTGTTCTGGTAATCGTAATCGTATTTGTTGAAACACCGGTCACTAAAGTCACATACTGTAAAACATCATTGGGACCAGCATTAAATGTAGTACTCGCACTACCATCTGAAATAGTAACATTTCCTTGGTTATTGTCCCTTGCGATACTTATTGTAATTGAAGTTCCTGCAGGAACAGTATGCTGAAGTGTTATTGTTAAAACCGAATTTGTTGCATCAACATAAGCACAGTTGGCCCCTGAAGCAGCAGCTCCTGATGCCGAAATTGCTCCTATCGCATTAGCAGGGGTATTACCTCCTGCCGCTGATAATCCATTTCCTGTTAATGGTGTTCCTGCTGAAGTAATTGACGTTGCGTTTAAAGTAGTATTTGCAACTACTGTCGGTACCGTTATAGTAGAGGTTCCCGCACCACTCAAGGTAGTGTTTATTGAAGGCCCTCCATTAATATTATAGGTTACCGAGGCATTAGCAGTTCCTGTCAAATTGAATACTGCATTACCTCCAGCACATATTGGTGATGTTGATGTTACTGCTAAAGTCGGAGGAGAAGCAACTGTTACCGAAGTAGTTGCAGTTACAAGAGAACATCCACCACTTGCAGGTATAGTATAGGTTACAGTATAAGTACCAGGAGTACTTGTACCAGTATTGATCGCACCAGTTGCTGCATTTATTGAAAGTCCCGCAGGTGCAGCACTATAGGTAAAACCTGTGTATGACCCTGTACCTGTTAATGTGACTGCCTGAATACCAGAAGTAGTACAGAACGGAGAACCTGTATAGCTAATATTTGCCGTCGGTCCAGGGTTTACCGTTATTGTTACCTGATCTGTAGATACACAACCACCAGCTCCATTAGCTGTTAACGTATATGTTGTTGTTGTTGTTGGATTTACCGTAGGAGTTAAGGTATTTGCTCCCGTCATTGCTGTGGTAGGCGACCAACTGAATGCAGGTAAATTATTATTGAATGTAATTGTCCAGCCGGTAATATTTCCAGAGATCAAACCAGCATCGTCTCTAACAAATAAATTCCATGTTCCGTTTGCGGTACAGCCGTTCAGTGTACTAAATGCCTGCTCCGGCGCGTAAGTCCCTGTAAAAGGTGCGGTATTATTTCCAGCACTTCCAATAACATTAACAGCAGTCGGCGTAAAACATGTATTGGTGTAATTTGAACCAGAACCTCCATTATCACTTGACAACTCTAATAAAGTACCGTCAGGACATTGAAGGAAAAAATCCACATCCGAATCCCAGCTATGTGTAAGATTCACACAAACCGAAGCAATCGAAGTAGCTCCTATTGTGGTTGGCGAAACACCAGTAACCGTTATCGGAGAATTAACTCCTGCTGTGCTGTTATCAGGAATTGCATACGATCCGCTATTTGTGAAAGATAGTGGTGCCGCAAAACCGGTAGCATTAGTTGATCCATTTAAAACAACAGATCCGCCTGAACAAATTGTTGCATCAGAACCTGCATTAATGGTTGGTAATGCATTAATTGTTACCGGTATCGTAACCTGATTTTGACATCCTCCGGGGACGCTTGTAACTAAAAGAGTAACATTATAAACTCCTGCTGCAGCATAAGTATGCGTTGGGTTTTGCGCTGTTGAAGTGAATCCATCTCCAAAATTCCAACTATAAGTATTGGATCCATTAGTTGTATTCGTAAAAGTTGTTGGCGACCCCACACAAGCAGAACTTGCAGTAAAAGTTGGATTTGGACTAGCAAATCCAGCTGTCGTTCCAGCAAAATTTAATGTAAATCCAGATGAGGACGCAGATGTATATCTGTCAATTAAAATAGTATAGGTCTGACCTGCGGTAACTGTTATTGTTGGCTCACATTGAGTCCCTGCACAACCGAGTCCTGTCACCCCAAGTGTCCCATCCCAATTACATACTAATTGTGTTCCGGGGCATCCCGCCGTAGTGTTGAATATAGCAAAATCATAATCGATCGAAGTATTGGGAGTTATAGTAAAAGCTAACGTCCCTGTAGTTGCAGCAGTAAATGTATACCACCAAGATGCTCTCTCTCCGGGAGCACCGAAACAGGTTGGATTCTCCTGAGTCAAACCAATCCCTCCTGTTCCATTAGGCACCGAAACATTCGCCGGACTGCATAAAAATTGCCCTGTCGCACAATCCTGAACCGGAAGAGGTGGAGAAGCTGGCAAAGTCTGCTGAACACAAATACCAAACGTTCCTGTCTGGTTACCATTTCCATCCACCATTATATAATAAGTATTTCCAACTGTCAACCCGTGAATGATCACATCAGTGTGCAATAATCCACCAGCTGCATTAACATCTTCCTGACAAGCCAACTGTGTTAATGAACCACAGGTACCACTGTAAACAGCGATTTGTGTATTGGCTAATGTTCCCCCAAAATTTGTAGATATTTCAACATCTCCAGTTGTAGCCACAAAGGAAAACCAAACCGTATTGTTCTTTGTTGCTGGTGACCAACATGTTGGCGTTGTAGGATCCCCTACAGATGTAGCAGCCACATTTGTATATAAAGGCGAACTACAAGTCCCATTACCGACAGGAAGAGAAATTGCACTTGCACAAGCATCATTAGCCGGTTGAGCATAACTATTTATACTAAACAATAAAAATGCAAGAAATGTTTTTAAAAAAGTAGTTTTCAATTTCATATCAATTTTGATATTTGTTTATAATTCTTGTGAAAGCATAACTGATAGAAGATTATACTAAATCTTCTTTTTTTTCCAGTTTGGTTGATCCACCGGTTTATCATCTTCTACGTAAAATATGGCAGGACCTGCTTTCACGTTTTGGGGATACGGGTTTTTATCCCTTACCGTTTTGTCTGCTTCAGTATTACTTTCATTATTCCTGGAACTCACATTTTCTTCATTATGACTCTGAAGCTTAATTGAAGATTTCTCAGAACTTTTATCATTTTTTTTCTTCGATTGAGCGCAAATTCCAACAGAAAAAAGAATTAAAAAAAACATTAAAAAACTTTTCATAATAGTATAATTTGGTTAGATGATTATTGATTAATTCAGGAAGAACCCCCATAACTAGTGTTATATTTTTTCACGAGTTGGTTTATATCCTCATAAATATCTCAAAATATTAAATTTTTGTTAATTAACAAATATGCAAAAGTTTGTGAATAAAAAAAAAGAATTGTTAACAAAAAGATAAAAATTACACAATAGCCCGATAACACTGGTGTTTTTAAACACTTATCATATTAAATTCTGAATTATTTTTAAAATTTTAATACTAAAAAGCTGAAAAAAACATTTTAAACATCGACCAGAATCAAAAAAAGCCGCTATAAAGCGGCTTTTTTTAATATTATTATTTTTCATTTTTTTATCGCTTCATAGAGAAATGCGCTTTAAAAATACGATCCTCTCTATTCACTCCATCCTTAAATTTAACCGTAAACCAATAATCAGTTGACGGTAATGGCTGTCCGTTATAAGTTCCGTCCCAACCTTCTCCTGCCGGACTGATCTGCTTGATTAATTTTTCATATCGGTCAAAAATCATGATTTCTGCATCCGCCTGATCCTGTAAATCCCAAATATTCCAAGTATCATGATACCCATCCCCGTTAGGAGTGAAGAAATGAGGATAATTAATCACAAAAATACTTTGAGTCAAATCAGTACATCCATTTCCATCAATCACATGAACCTCATGCAAGCCGGAAAGAACATTCGTGAACACATTTGAAGTCTGATAGGCACCGCCATCCAATTGATATTCAAAATTACCCGAACCTCCGTATACCACTGCTGTAATGGTTGGATTACTACTGAAGGCTTCATTAACATAAAGATTTAATGCTGTTGCCGGATGAGATTCGGTCACCGTAGCTTCTATCGGATGAGAAACACAACCTGTAGATGAATTAGTTATAAGTACCGAATAAATTCCTTCTTGATGAGCAATACAAGTGCTACTTGTCGCTCCCGATATTTCCTCACCATCTAAGAACCAAATAAAATCATAATCTGTATTGTTTAGTCCTGTATCTAGTGTAGGACTAGACAATACAGAACCTGTAATCGAATCAACACAGATGAAACTATCCTGAAGTTGTGCTTTTGGCAATGGATTTACCGTAAAAGTAATACTTATAGGTGTACCGCTACATCCGTTTGCTGTTGGGATTATTGTATAAGTAACTGTTCCAGCCACATTACCGGTTGTTTCCACCACTTGACTAACTTGTACCGGATTGGTGTTTCCACTTCCGTCTGAAGCTCCCGTCACACCATTTTGAACTACTGTCCAGGTGAAAGTTGTACCCGGTATATTTGGCATTAATGAAAACTGCGCAGATTCTCCACTGCAGATTACCGTATCAGACGGATTTCCAAACACTTCCGGGGTCGGATTCACTGTTACAGTCACAGTTATAGGCATTCCTGCACATCCATTGGCGTGAGGAGTAATAATATAATCTACTGTTCCCTGCGTTAATAATACGGTTGACAAGGTTTGAGCTATAACATTACCGCTTCCCGAAGATGCACCATACACACCTGTCTGAATAACATTCCAAGTAAAGGTTGTATTCGGTAAATTACCTGTCAAAATGATATTAGTAGCTGTTCCTGAACAAACCGTCTGACTTGTTGGACTTGCCGCAGCAGTCGGAATCGGATTCACATTAATGATTGCTGTTACCGGTGTCCCCGGACATCCGTTTATTACAGGGGCAATAGTATATACTGCCTGACCTGGAGTATTACCTGTAGCTGTCAGCACTTGAGAAATAGAGCTTCCCGTTCCGTTAGTAGCTCCCGTCACTGAAGTCTGAACCACATTCCAATTATAAATCGTTCCCGGTAAACTGCCGGCAAAAATTACTGTTGCTGTTCCACCTGAACAAATGCTAGATGACGACGGTGTTGCTGTCATCGTTGCTCTTGGTGTTACCGATACAGTAACATTCATTGGTGTTCCGGAACAACCATTAAATAGCGGAGTTACCGTATAAGTAACAGTACCTACAGTGTTTCCTGTTGTGTTCAGCACCTGAGAAATAGTATTACCACTTCCTGCAGTTGCCCCAGTAGTACCTACCTGATTTACCGTCCATGAATAGGTAGTCCCCGCAATATTGCTGCTAAAAGTAACACTCACCAATTGGCCGGAACAAATTGATCCAGGTACTGGTGTTGCGGACATTGTTGGCGTAGGGTTCACCATTACTACAATATCTGTTGGTACACCAACACATCCGTTGGCTGTTGGAGTAACTGTATATACCACTGTTCCAACCGTACTTCCTGAAGCCGTCAGCACCTGGGAAATAGTATTTCCATTTCCATTTGACGCTCCCGTAGCTCCTGTCTGAACTACTGTCCAGGTGTACGTTGTTGCTGGTACAGTACTTGACAAAGCAATATTGGTTGTAACACCCGAACAAATAGTTTGAGACACCTGTGTTACTATCACATTAGGCTGTGGATTGATATTGATCGTCGCCAAACTCACATCGTTAACACATGGGGCAGTTGCTGTTAAACTGTATTGGAATGTACTGATTGTTGCACCTAATGCAGGCACAAAGGTTCCCGCTGCGGCATTGAAGGTTCCGCCTGTTCCTGTTAATCTGGTCCAGGTTCCGCCCGATTGCTCTCCGCTGATTAAACCGAATAAGTCAATTGATGATGTATTGGAATCACAAATCGTTGTGGCCCCGTCGATTCCTGCATATGGCTGTGCATTAATATTGATCGTCGCCACGCTCACATCGTTAATACATGGGACAGCTGCAGTTAAACTGTATTGGAACGTACTGGTTGTTGCTCCTGGTGCCGGCACAAAGGTTCCTGCTGCCGCATTGAACGTTCCACCTGTTCCCGTTAATCGGGTCCAGGTTCCGCCCGGTTGCTCTCCGGTGATTAAACTGAATAAGTCAATCGATGCTGTACTGGAATCACAAATCGTTGTGGCTCCGTCAGTTCCCGCATTTGGTTGTGCATTAATATTGATTGTCGCTACACTTACATCGTTAATACATGGTGCGATTGCAGTTAAACTGTATTGGAACGTACTGGCTGTTGCTCCTGGCGCCGGTACAAAAGTTCCTGCTGCCGCATTGAATGTTCCACCTGTTCCTGTTAATCTGGTCCAGGTTCCTCCTGTTTGCTCTCCGGTGATTAAACTGAATAAGTCAATCGGTGCCGTACTGGAATCACAAATTGTTGTGGCTCCGTCGGTTCCTGCATATGGTTGTGCATTAATATTGACAGTTGCCAAACTCACATCGTCAATACATGGTGCGATTGCGGTTAAACTGTATTGAAATGTACTGCTTGTTGCTCCCGGTGCCGGTACAAAGGTTCCAGCTGTTGCATTGAAGGTTCCGCCCGTTCCTGTTAATCTGGTCCAGGTTCCCCCCGTTTGCTCTCCGGTGATTAAACTAAATAAGTCAATAGATGCCGAACTGGAATCACAAATTGTTGTAGCTCCATCGGTTCCGGCATTTGGTTGTGCATTGATATTGATCGTCGCCACACTCACATCGTTAACACATGGAGGTGTTCCTGTTAAACTGTATTGAAATGTACTGGTTGTTGCACCTGGTGCCGGCACAAAGGTTCCTGCTGCCGCGTTGAACGTTCCGCCTGTTCCTGTTAATCTGGTCCAGGTTCCTCCTGTTTGTTCTCCGGTGATTAAACTGAACAAGTCAATTGATGATGTATTGGAATCACAAATCGTTGTGGCTCCGTCGATTCCTGCATTTGGTTGTGCATTGATGTTGACAGTTGCCAAACTCACATCGTCAATACATGGTGCGATTGCGGTTAAACTGTATTGAAATGTACTGCTTGTTGCTCCCGGTGCCGGTACAAAGGTTCCTGCTGCTGCATTGAAGGTTCCGCCCGTTCCTGTTAATCTCGTCCAGGTTCCGCCCGTTTGCTCTCCACTGATTAAACCAAACAAGTTAATTGACGCTGTACTGGAATCACAAATCGTTGTGGCTCCGTCGGTTCCGGCATTTGGTTGTGGATTGATATTGATCGTCGCCAGACTCACATCGTCAACACATGGAGCGGTTCCTGTTAAAAAGTATTGAAATGTACTGCTTGTTGCACCTGGTGCCGGTACAAACGTTCCTGCTACCGCATTGAACGTTCCTCCCGTTCCTGTTAATCGGGTCCAGGTGCCGCCTGTTTGCTCTCCAGTAATTAAACTGAATAAGTTAATTGATGTCGTACTAGAATCACAAATCGTTGTGGCTCCATCGGCTCCTGCAATATGTTGTGGATTGATATAGATTGTAGCCACACT
>NZ_JBYNXA010000004.1:0-584033 GCF_057801535.1 Flavobacterium sp. 21.1 | reverse complement strand
ATCGTCAACACATGGAGCGGTTCCGGTTAAACTGTATTGGAATGTACTGGTTGTCGCGCCCGTTGCCGCTACGAATGTACCTGCTGCCGCATTAAATGTTCCGCCTGTTCCTGTTAATCTGGTCCAGGTTCCTCCTGGTTGCTCTCCGGTGATTAAACCGAATAAGTCAATCGTTGACGTGTTGGAATCACAAATTGTTGTGGCTCCGTCGGTCCCTGCATATGGCTGTGCATTGATATTGATTGTCGCCACACTCACATCGTTAACACATGGGACAGCTGCAGTTAAACTGTATTGGAATGTACTGCTTGTTGCGCCTGGTGCCGGTACAAAGGTTCCGGCTGCTGCGTTGAATGCTCCGCCTGTCCCTGTTAACCTGGTCCAGGTTCCGCCTGTTTGCTCTCCGGTGATCAAACTAAATAAGTTAATTGATGTTGCACTGGAATCACAAATTGTTATTGCTCCATCTGTTCCTGCATTTGGCTGTGCATTGATATTGACAGTCGCCACACTAACATCGTTAACACATGGAGCAGTTCCTGGTAAAAAGTATTGGAATGTACTGCTTGTTGCGCCCGGTGCCGGTACAAAGGTTCCAGCTGTTGCATTGAATGTTCCGCCTATCCCTGTTAATCTGGTCCAGATTCCGCCCGGTTGCTCTCCGGAGATTAAACCGAACAAGTCAATCGATGCTGTACTGGAATCACAAATCGTTGTAACTCCGTCGGCTCCTGCAATATGTTGCGGATTGATATAGATTGTAGCCACACTCACATCGTCAATACATGGAGCAGTTCCGGTTAAACTGTATTGGAACGTACTGGTTGTTGCGCCGGCTGCCGCTACGAATGTACCTGCTGCCGCATTGAACGTTCCGCCTGTTCCTGTTAATCTGGTCCAGGTTCCGCCCGTTTGCTCTCCTGTGATTAAACCGAATAAATTAATCGACGCTGTATTGGAATCACAAATCGTTGTAGCCCCATCGGTTCCGGCATTTGGTTGTGCATTGATAGTAATCGTCGCCACACTCACATCGTTAACACATGGAGCAGTTCCTGTTAAAAAGTATTGAAATGTACTGGTTGTTGCGCCTGGTGCCGGTAAAAAGGTTCCTGCTAACGCATTGAATGTTCCGCCTGTCCCTGTTAATCTGGTCCAGGTTCCGCCCAACTGTTCTCCGGTAATTAAACCGAATAAGTCAATCGATGCTGTACTGGTATTACAAATCGTCATAGCTCCGTCGATTCCTGCAATTTTTTGTGGAAGGATAGTTATACTCGCCACACTCTCATCTGCAACACATGGACCGACCGCTGCTAAACTGTATTGGAAAGTACTTGTTGTTGCGCCTGGTGCCGCTACGAATGTACCCGCTGCTGCATTGAACGTTCCGCCTGTTCCCGTTAGCCTGGTCCAGGTTCCGCCCGCTAGCTCTCCGGTAATCAAACCGAATAAATCAATCGATGCTGTATTGGAATCACAAATGGTTATAGCTCCGTCGGTTCCGGCATTTGGCTCGTTGACAATGACAACTGTTACAGTACTAACATCATCAGGACAAGGAAAAACCCCTGGAACTGTATAGGTGAATGTAGCTGACACAGTACCAACGGAAGGTGTAAATATTGCAGACATCGGATTAAAAGTACCACCCAAACCTGATGTTTGTGCCCAATTCCCTCCACTTTGCTCTCCTGTAATCACATCATCCAGATGTATCGCATTATGTGTTGAAGAACATAAATTGTACGTACCATCCAAACCAGCATATGCCTGAGGCCGAATATCTATAGTTACAAAACTTTCATCGTTAGTACATGGAGCTGTCCCTGTTAAACTGTATTGAAAGGTACTGGCTGTTGCCCCTACCACAGGCACAAAGGTTCCTGCTGCAGCGTTGAATGTTCCACCTGTTCCTGTTAATCTGGTCCATGTACCACCTGCCTGCGCTCCAGTAAGTAAACCAAACAAATCGATTGGAGTTGCATTTGATTCACAAACTATCGTGCTTCCGTCAGCTCCTGCATTTGGTTGAGTATTTACAACTACCGTACTCGAAACAGCAATTGCAGTTGTACATCCGGGAGGATAATACGTATACTGAACTCCATCAATCCACACTAGCCCACCAGTTTTTGTGATCGTAATTGTATTTGTCGTAACCCCGGTTACAAATGTTATTTGTTGTAAAATGTCATTAGGTGCGGCACTAAACGTAGTACTTGCCGTTCCGTCACTGATAGTAGCACTACTTGAATTGGTATCCCTGGCAATGCTAATGGTAATTGAAGTTCCGGCAGGAACCGTATGCTGAAGTGTTATTGTTAAAACAGGATTGGCATTATCAACAAAGGCACTATTAGCCACCGAGGCAGTAGCTCCCAATACCGAAATCGCTCCCGATGCATCAACAGCATTATTCCCTCCAGATGCCGACAAACCATTCTCTGTCACCGGAGCACTAGGAGATGCAATTGAAGTAGCATTAAAAGTAGCATTGGCAGCGACCGAAGGAACAGTAACACTAGCGGTTCCGCCACCATTTAAAGCTACAGTCTGCGAAGAACCGCCATTAATATTATAGGTCACAGTAGCATTGGGTGTACCATTTAAATTGAATACAGCATTACTACCGGAACAAATTGGTGATGTAGCATTAACACTAGTTAGTGAAGCTGGTACCCCTCCTGATAAAACTACATTTGAAAATGCTCCCGAACATCCGGGAAAATCAGTAATTATATTAGTATAGTTTCCCGCATTTAAACCAGAAATAATAATCTGACCGGCGGCATTACTGTTGAGGACAACCGAAACCGGTGTACCATCATCTTCATAATTAACCGCATAAGAAGTGTTCGGGTTCAAGCCGTCTATTATTACTGAACCATTAGAGCCTCCACAAGTAGGATTAGTGCCTGTTACTACAGGACAAGTTACCGAACGATCAGCAGAGCCAGCGTCTGACCCTGAATTTGTTTGAGTGATGGTTATATACCCGGAAGCGTCATCGAAATTGGTGATCATGACCATATTTCCTCCATTTCCAAATGTATCGGAGCATGTTGCAAATGTCCCGTTTGGTGTACTATAATTTTGAGAAAAAATCGATGAGGAAATCAGGATTAAAAGAAGTAGTGTTTTTTTCATACTCAGCTAGTTTTTCATTATTAAAAGGGGAAGTTTTTAAAAGAGAATCTGTTTCCCTAACCTGTAAAACGATTTATATTAAAGAAACCAAGGAGATTATTCTTTAGAAGATTAAAAGCTGGAACAGAAATTTTTAAATCTATTTCAGGCTTCGACTTGTCTTTATTGGAGAGAGAAAAATAAGATACAGAGCTATTTTTTTTATCTCTGCACTCATGAACAAAAACAGAATTTACCCTGTTTTGTAAAAAATCGGTTATCATTTCCAGTCTTGCACCAGAAGATTTGTGCACAAGTTCATTAGTTTTGCCCTGAAAAAATTCTCGAATAAATAATTCTATCTGTTCATAAGAATACTTATTACTTTGATTTTTATCATTGTTTGACTGTACTGAAATTGTTAACGCGAAAAAAAGTAGAATTACAAGTAATAATTTTTCCATAGCAGACGATTTGGGTTATAAATTATTATGTTTTGGAATTTTAAAAACACGTCATCAATAGCATATATGAATTAATTACTATTAATTATTTGTTAAATACAAAATTTCTAAAATTTTACGGAAAAAATTAATAACTTCTCATGTAATCGATTAAAAACCAATAAAATCGACAAGTAATATCAATTATTTGCAACAAATTTTTTCACAATAAAACAATTCGGTTTTTATTAAAAAACGTAGTCTTTTTCATCGCCTTTATTAAACATTTTATCGATAACAAGCATTTCATATTAATTAATTATCTTTGCGTGGTAACTTTTTAATTCAATTTATCTATAATGATTCACAACGACGATTTGAACGATCAATTAGGAGAAGAACATATCGGCACAAGCGCCCAAACTCCTCTACGTTCTGACGCTTTCGATAAAACTGACGAAGAGAAAATAGCCCTTATAAAAAAGGATGTTCATAATATATTGATCACTCTGGGTCTGGATCTTACGGATGACAGCCTGAAAGGAACTCCGAACCGTGTGGCCAAAATGTTTGTAAAAGAAATTTTCGGGGGACTTCACCCACACAAAAAGCCAAGTTCTTCAACCTTTGAAAACAAGTACAAGTACGGTGAGATGTTAGTGGAAAAAAACATCACTATCTATTCTACCTGCGAACACCACTTATTACCTATCGTAGGCCGTGCACACGTTGCTTACATCTCCAACGGAACCGTTGTAGGACTTTCGAAAATGAACCGCATTGTGGATTATTTCGCTAAAAGGCCTCAGGTACAGGAGCGTCTGACTATCCAGATTGTTCAGGAACTGCAAAAAGTTTTAAACACGGACGATGTAGCTTGTGTAATCGATGCCAAACACCTTTGCGTAAACTCACGCGGGATCCGTGATATCGAAAGCAGCACTGTTACGGCTGAATTCGGAGGAAAATTCAAAGAAGATAAAGTACGTCGTGAATTCCTTGATTATATCAAATTAGACACAACGTTCTAATCAACTAAAACTATTCAATAGCTTATTTATATGCACTTATATCAAAATCAGGCGCTAAAGATTTACAATTCCCTTTCCGGCGAAAAAGAACTTTTCAAACCTATTCATGAAGGTCATGTAGGAATGTATGTTTGCGGACCTACCGTATACAGCAATGTTCACTTGGGAAATTGTAGAACTTTTATGTCTTTTGATATGATTTACAGATACATCAAACATCTGCAATACAAGGTGCGTTATATCCGAAATATTACCGATGCCGGCCATTTAACGGATGACGGCAATGTAGAAAACGACCGTTTTGTAAAACAATCCCGACTTGAAAAATTGGAGCCGATGGAAGTAGTACAAAAATATACGGTAGACTTTCACAAGGTTTTGGAATTACTAAACCTGCTGCCTCCCAATATTGAACCTACGGCAACGGGCCATATTCTGGAACAAATCGAAATTACCCAAAAGTTGATTGAAACCGGTTTTGCTTATATAAGCAATGGTTCCGTATATTTTGACGTATTGGAATACAATAAAAGAGGTTTAAATTACGGCGAATTAAGCAACCGAAACATAGACGAACTCCTTGCCAACACAAGGGATCTGGATGGTCAGGATGAAAAAAAGAATCCTGCTGATTTCGCGCTTTGGAAACAGGCCTCCCCTGCTCACATCATGCGTTGGTCTTCCCCTTGGGGCGACGGATTTCCGGGATGGCATTTGGAATGTACAGCCATGAGCACTAAATACCTTGGACAGCGCTTCGATATCCATGGTGGCGGAATGGATTTAAAATTCCCTCACCACGAATGTGAAATCGCACAGGGAAAAGCCTGCAACGGTACTACTCCTGTAAATTATTGGATGCATGCCAATATGTTGACCATGAATGGGCAGCGCATGAGTAAATCGACAGGAAATTATATCCTTCCGATGGAATTGTTCAATGGTGAAAACACTTTTTTCGAAAAGGCGTTCTCACCAAGCGTAGTACGTTTTTGTTTTTTACAGGCGCATTACCGAAGTGTTCTAGATATTTCCAATGAAGGAATGCTGGCTTCCGAAAAAGGTTTCAGCAGATTAATGGAAGCTGTTGACAATTTGAAAGATCTTCAGGCAGGAGCCACTTCAAGTTTGGATATCGCCGCCTGGAAAACCGCTTGTTATGACGCCATGAATGACGATTTCAACAGTCCGATCCTGATAGCGCAGTTGTTTGAAGCGGTTCGTTATATCAATCTGATGAAAGACGGAAAAGAAAGCCTGAACACAGCGGATCTGGAAACATTCAGAAAAGCGGTTAACGCCTTTGTTTTTGATGTGTTAGGACTTCAGAATGAAAATGAAATCAACGGCAATAACGACAAACTGGAAGGTGTAATCAATATGCTGATTGGAATGCGAAATGAAGCCAGAGCCAATAAAAACTGGGGCTTATCCGATGAAATAAGAGACAAGCTGCTTGAATTGGGCATTCAGTTAAAAGACGGAAAAGAGGGAACAACTTTCAGTTTATAATTCCCGATCAAAATAAGAAAAACAAAAAATGATGAAGTTTATCGCTTCATCATTTTTATTAAAAACCAATGTTAAAAAAAGTAATCATCTTTCCTTTTGTGCTGCTGGTTCGCTTTTACCAGGTGGCCATTTCACCCTACACACCGGGCGTATGTCGCTATACACCAACCTGTTCGCAGTATACGGTCGAAGCCTTAAAGAAACATGGACTTTTCAAAGGCGGATGGTTGGCCATAAAACGCATTAGCAGTTGTAATCCCTGGGGTGGCAGTGGCTATGACCCCGTTCCGTAAATCAGAAGGCAGTCCCGATAGCTTTCGGGAGTAGAAATGAGAATTTTAGGATTAAATTAACCTTAGCTTTTTATCAATTATAATTATATTTACCCCACTTAAGAATATATGCTCAATATGACACACGCATTACATATGATTTGGAACCCTTCCGAAGGAATTGATTTAGGTTTTTTCATGATCCGTTATTACAGTTTAATGTTCATCATTGCTTTTGGACTGGGCTGGTACCTAATGAAACATATTTATCAAAGAGAAGGTGAATCATTGGAAAAACTGGATTCCTTATTCATTTACACTGTATTTGCAACGTTAATAGGAGCACGTTTAGGACATGTATTCTTCTACGACTGGGACTACTTCAAGGACCATCCGGCAGAAATACTTTTACCGTTCCGTTTTCAGCCTGAGTTTGAATTCACCGGTTTTGCAGGCCTTGCCAGCCATGGAGCTGCAATTGCTATCATTGTAACCATGTATTTTTACAGCAAAAAAATCATACACAGACCTCTTTTATGGGTTCTTGACCGTATTGTGATCCCCGTTTCATGTGGTGGTATCTTTGTCCGTTTAGGGAATTTTTTCAATTCGGAAATTGTGGGTAACAAAACTGATTTTTCCCTAGGAATACGTTTTATCAGAGATCAATACACCCCAAGAGAAGCGATGCAGGCTACAGGTCTTCAAAATGCGAACGACGCGTACAAAGCTATTGAAACCAACCCTCAGTTTGCTGAATTACTGAATCATGTAGTAGCAAAACACCCGGCGCAGTTATATGAAGCGTTTGGTTATATTTTCGTATTTGCCATCTTATTTTATTTGTACTGGAAAACAAACGCGAGAGAGAAACTGGGTTACATTTTCGGAATCTTTCTAGTACTACTGTGGACAGTTCGTTTCGTTGTCGAGTTTGTAAAAGAGAGTCAAGGCGGTTTTGAGAACGCTCTAGGCATTTTCTCGACCGGACAATGGTTGAGTATACCTTTTATCATCGTTGGCTTCTATTTGATCTACAGAGCAAAGCAACAACATCAGAATTAAACCCTAATCATAACAAAAAAATCCCAAAGACAACTTCGGGATTTTTTTTGTTTTAAAAAAAAGCAATCCATTTCCACCAGGCGGAGGTTGTCGTTCTCAACTATTATACCAGGCTATAAGAAGCCTTTAAAATAGCTTTAAACGTAATAAAATACGTTACCCTACGTATTAATTGAGGTTAGGAATTCATCTTTTGATATCAGACGTAATTAATTAGAACTCAGGACCTATTTTATCAGTCTTTAAAGGGTTTTAAAACGTATTTAGGATCCGAAAGCTTATGTTCCCCTATAAACCAAAAGACGCGAAAGAAACACGTTTCTTACAGGGATAACTTCACCCCGCCCCAACATCTTAAATCGCTCAAAGACCCTAATATAGTCAAATCAGGTTATAAAAAAAGCCCCACATGGTGTGAGGCTTTTTATAATGTGTCAGCACTAGATTATGCTTCTACTTTAACATCTGCATTTGCTTCAGCGTGAAGTCTTTCAACTTCTTTTTTATCAGCTTTCGGCATAGTATCAACTAATACCGGAGTCGCGATAAATAATGAAGAGTAAGTTCCCACTACGATACCAACCAACATTGCGAAAATAAATCCACGGATAGACTCCCCTCCGAATACAAACATGATACCTAATACGATGATCATCGTTAACGAAGTATTGATCGTTCTTGACAATGTTGTATTAATCGAATCGTTTACGATCTGGTTGAAATCACCTTTTCTGTTACCTAAGATAAACTCACGGATACGGTCAAATACGATTACCGTATCATTCATCGAGTATCCGATAACTGTAAGGATTGCCGCGATGAAATGCTGATCCATTTCCATGTGGAATGGCATGAATTTATATAACAATGAATATAATCCCAATACGAAGATAACGTCGTGAGCAACTGCTGCAAGAGCTCCTAATGAATATTGGTATTTACGGAAAGATACTACTAAGTATAATGCAACAACTAACATTGCTCCTAATACTGCCCAGTAAGAGTTTGTTTTGATATCATCAGAAACAGAAGCACTTACTTTTGTCGCCTGAACAACTCCTAATGTTTTACCTTCAGCAGTATTGATGAACTGATCGTAAGAGATGTTGTTTGAATAATATGGTTTTAAGCCATTGTATAACTTCTCGTTTACTTCTTTATCAACGCCAACACCTTCTTCCTGAACTTTATACTTAGTGATAATTCTCATTTGGCTAGAATTACCAAATTCTTTTACCTCTACGTTCACTCCAAATTCTTTTCCAAGTTTCTCAGAAACTTCAGTTGGGTTCACCGGTTTTTCAAATTTCACCTGGAACGTTCTACCTCCTACGAAATCAACACCCTGGTCTAATCCGTTAATATAGAATGACACACAGCTTATGATTACTACTGTTGTAGAAATCATGTATGACCATTTTTTTGCTCCGATGAAGTCAAAATGGAAGTTAGTGAACCAGTTTTTAGATAATGATGTTGTAAAGTTTAATTTTCTTCCGGCAGCGATATCTTTATCGATAAACATTCTTGCAATGAAGATCGCCGTGAACAATGATGTAAAGATACCAATCAACAACGTAGTCGCAAAACCTTTGATAGGTCCTGTACCGAAGATGAAAAGGATCAAACCTGTTAAGATGTGAGTAACGTTCGCATCGATGATTGAACGCATAGCACCATGCCAGCTGTATGATTCGATTACCGACTCACCTAATGATTTTCCAGAACGTAATTCTTCTTTTGCTCTTTCGTAGATAATGATGTTCGCATCTACTGCAGTACCCATTGTTAACACGATACCCGCAATACCAGGCAATGTCAAGACAGCACCTAAACTAGCTAGGATACCAAATAAGAATAATAAGTTTACTAATAATGCAACGTTAGCATACCAACCTGCTTTACCATAGTAAACAACCATCCATAAACATACTAACAACAATCCTACGATTGAAGATGTGATACCGTTATCGATAGCTTGCTGACCTAATGACGGACCAACAACCTCAGACTGAACGATCTCAGCAGAAGCCGGTAATTTACCTGCTCTTAAGATGTTTGCTAAGTCTTTTGTCTCAGTTACATCAAATACACCTGAAATCTCAGAACGTCCTCCTGCAATCGGACCTGAAGAAACTCCAGGAGCAGAATAAACGATATTATCCAATACAATTGCAATATTGCTTTGTTGTGTAAATGCTTTTCCTGTTAACTCTTCCCAAGCTTTTGCTCCAGAAGCGTTCATCTGCATAGTTACAGACGGTCTTCCCATTTGGTCAAAAGACTCAGAAGCATCTGTAATTACTCCACCACTTAGAGGCGGTACACCATCTCTGTTAGTTTTAAGAGCATATAATTCAACTACATCCGGAGTTTTAGTATTTACTTTACCCCAAGCGAAACGTGCGAAACGTTGTTCTGCCGGTAATAAAGCACGGATGTCAGCTCTTTTTAAATAGCTGTTAACTTTTGCAGTATCTTTTGGATTGAAATAAGCTAAAACCGGGCTTCCTTGTTGTCCGCCGCCTTTAACTAAATCCAATAATGGGTTCTCACCTTTTTTAGCTCCAAGTGAATCTGCAGCTTTGTTTTTAAGCAAAGATTCAACATCAGTACCTTTCTTAGCAGTTGTATCTACAACAGCAACATTTTTCTCAGTTTTCTTTAAAGCTTCGTTTGCAGCCATTAAGAAATTAGAGATCTCATCTGTTTTATAAGTTTCCCAGAACTCTAACTGAGCTGTACTCTGTAATAACTTTTGGATACGGTCGATATCTTTAGCACCCGGAAGTTCTACCAAGATTCTTCCTGACTCTCCTAATTTCTGAATGTTAGGCTGAGTTACACCAAATTTGTCGATACGTTCTCTCAATACTCGGAATGCACTTTCTACAGACTCAGATACTTTTTTTCTGATGATGGTTTTAACCTGCGCATCTGACATTGTAAAATTAATATCACTTAAATTTCTGTTAGCGAAAATTTCAGGTGATGATAATTTTGTTGTTCCGTTTGAAACCTGCTCAAAAGCAATAAAGAAAGCGTCAAGATAATCCTGATTTCCTTCTCTGTTTTTTGTTGCTTCTGCAAGCGCCTTGTTAAACACCGGATTTTTTGAATTGTTTGCCAATCCTTTCAATACGTCTTTAACCGAAATCTGAAGGATTACGTTGATTCCACCCTCAAGGTCAAGACCTTTATTGATTTGTTTTGCTCTTACATCATTGAAAGTATGACCTAAAAACACTTTTTCTTTACCAATAGAGTCTAAGTAAAACAACTCTCTCTTAGAATCGCCATTCGCAAATGCCTTTGCTTTACTCTCAATATTATTGGTAACAACGGTGAAGGAAAGCTGGTAAATACTTACCAATGCAAATAAAATTGCAAAAAATTTAATGAGTCCTTTATTCTGCATTACTACTAAAAATTAATTATTCTTTTTTCAAAAACGAGCAAATATATACTTTACGAAAATATTAACCAATTTATTTCTTAATTATATCCAAAAAAAAAGACTGCCGTAAGCAGTCTTCATTTTTTTCTTTCAAAATATTAAGCCAAAACCGATTTCAAATCCGCATTCATAGCGCGAACTGCATCGGCACTTTTGGCAAATAATGCTTTTTCTGCATCGTTCAGTTTAATGTCGATGATGGATTCTATTCCGTTTTTACCAATAATACAAGGAACACCCATACAAATATCTTCCTGACCGTACTCTCCTTCAAGGAAAACAGAACAAGGAATCATTTTTCGCTGATCGTTTAAGATACTGTCAACCAGATAAGCAACGGAAGCTCCCGGCGCATACCATGCCGAAGTCCCTAACAAACCTGTTAATGTCGCTCCTCCAACCATCGTATCAGCAGCTACTTTATCCATTTCTTCCTGAGACATGAATGTAGAAATCGGAACTCCGCAATAAGAAGCTAAACGCGTTAAAGGAATCATCGTTGTATCTCCATGACCACCAATAACCATTCCGTCAATATCATTAGCTGGTTTGTTCAACGCTTTTGATAAATAATATTTAAATCTGGAACTGTCTAAAGCACCTCCCATTCCGATAATTCTGTTTTTTGGTAATCCTGTTGCTTTCAAGGTAAGATATGTCATTGTATCCATAGGATTTGAAACCACAACAATGATAGCATTTGGAGAAAATTTCAGCACATTATCCGCTACACCTTTCACGATCCCGGCATTAATACCGATAAGTTCTTCACGTGTCATTCCAGGTTTTCTGGGAATACCTGAAGTAATTACCACCACATCACTTCCTGCAGTTTTAGAATAATCATTAGTGCTTCCTGAAACACGTGTATTAAAACCGGTTGTTGGTGCGCATTGAGAGATATCCATTGCTTTACCTTCAGCAAAACCTTCTTTGATATCTAACAAAACTACTTCACTGGCTATTCCTCTGTAAGAAATCACATCTGCACAAGTGGCACCTACATTTCCGGCACCGACTATTGTTACTTTCATAATTTTAATATGTTTTTTGGGTTGTTTAATTTATAATAGATGCTAAATATATTAAATTAACCAATAACAAAAACATTAAAATTCATATTGAACCGAAAAATTTGTGTTAATAAACTTTCCAAAACCGATTACGGGCTGCAAAAACACTTTATTAATTCGGTAGCGACCTGAAACCTCCCCCATCACATTGGTTTTGGTTTTAGCCAATTGCTCCAGTTTCTTATTCAAAATATCCTGAAGCGGGATTATCTGCTCAATTTCTCCTTTTTCACCACCAACAACATATTCAAATTTACTGCTATTGACAATCACCCCCCCCATCAATTCGAAATTCCCAAACTCTTTCGAACCGTTTAACTGGAACTGCCACGTATCCACCAATCCGTTAAGTCGGTTAATCCCCAAACTCCCATATTGTGTCGGAATTGAAACAAAGTCGAAACTAATATCTTCTTTGGAATAAGCCGCTAAAGCAGAAAAATGAATTTTTTGAGCTTCCAGATTTTTGAAATACTGACTCAGATTATGCTTTAACCCAAAGCCATACACCTGATAATCCCCTTTTTTAAGCTTGGTTTTAGGGGAATATTTCACCACCACTTCCGTCCCGTACCATAAGCCGACAGATCCCTGCAGATAAGGATAAAATATCGTTTCCTGATTAACCCCTTCCGGTGTTTTCAGTCGGATCTGTTCACCATCGAGATCGCCAACCAAATACACCTGAGAACTACTACCTAATGCGGTTGGCACAGTAGCCGAAGAAGCCCCTTCAATCTGAAAAAAGGAAAAATCACTGTTTTTTATCTCAAAACTTCTGTCGCGTTTAGGCACAAAAAAAATATTGGAATGCAACCCCAGGGTCACATCCCACAATTTTCTTTTCTTAGGAGAAGTAATCCAACCCGATGCGGCCTGATAAACGGCCGCATCCGTAGCTGGAGTTATATATTGATCGGAATAAAACAACGCGTCATTAAGCAGGTTTTCAACATCCTGAAACGTTTCTGAAGTTTGCGCTTTTACTTTAAGAGCAAAACACAAACAAACCAAAAAATACCCTGCAGCAACGATTGATTTACGCATCGATCTTTGCGTAAGCTGCATTTTTTTCGATGAACTCTCTACGTGGCGGAACTTCATCCCCCATCAGCATCGAGAACACACGGTCAGCCTCAGCCAAACTGTCAATTCCTACCTGACGTAAAGTCCTGAATTCCGGATTCATGGTAGTTTCCCACAATTGTTCCGCGTTCATCTCTCCAAGACCTTTATAACGCTGAATACCGGTTCCTCCACCCATTCTCTCGGAAATCTCATCACGTTGCGCATCCGTCCATGCGTATTCTTTTTTATTACCTTTCTTCACCATATATAAAGGCGGAGTGGCAATATAAACGTAGCCATTCTCAATCAGCTCCTTCATATAACGGAAGAAGAACGTTAAAATCAGCGTAGAAATGTGACTACCGTCCACGTCGGCATCACACATGATCACTACTTTATGGTAACGTAATTTCTCAAGATTTAATGCTTTACTGTCTTCTTCAGTACCGATGGTCACCCCTAAAGCAGTAAAAATATTGCGGATCTCTTCATTCTCAAACACTTTGTGGTGCATCGCTTTTTCCACATTCAGGATCTTACCCCTTAATGGCATAATAGCTTGAAACGCACGGTCACGACCTTGTTTGGCCGTTCCACCCGCCGAGTCCCCCTCAACAAGGAACACCTCACATTTTGCCGGATCCTGCTCTGAACAATCGGATAGTTTACCCGGCAATCCACCGCCACCCATTACGGTTTTGCGCTGTACCATTTCACGGGCTTTTTTCGCCGCATGACGTGCCTGAGCCGCCAAAATTACTTTCTGAACAATGATTTTAGCATCATTTGGATTCTCTTCCAAATAATTCTCCAACATTTCAGCAACCGCCTGAGACACAGGAGAAACAACCTCCCTGTTACCCAATTTGGTTTTAGTCTGTCCTTCAAACTGAGGCTCAGACACTTTTACCGAAATAATAGCTGTCAAACCTTCACGGAAATCATCTCCTGAAATTTCGAATTTCAATTTATCCAACAACCCGGAAGCATCAGCATATTTCTTCAATGTACGGGTCAATCCCATACGGAAACCTTGCAAATGCGTACCTCCTTCGTGTGTATTGATGTTATTTACGTAAGAGAAAATGTTTTCGGAGTAACTGTCATTGTAAATCAAAGCCACTTCCACCGGAACTTCCCCTTTATCATTTTCCATGCTGATCACGTGACCAATAATTGGCACACGGTTACCATCAAGGAACTTAACGAATTCTTTCAAACCTTCTTTTGAGTGGAACGTTTCCCCTACAAAATTTCCATCTTTATCCGTATCTCTTTTATCCGTCAACGTAATCGTGATTCCCTTGTTAAGGTACGCCAACTCACGCATACGCGCCGCTAACGTATCATAAGAAAACTCTAAGGTTTGCTGAAAAATAGTCCCGTCAGGCTTGAACCAAACCGTTGTTCCGCGCTTGTCGGTTTCACCAACCTGCTTAACCGGGTACATCGCCTTACCTCTCTCGTATTCCTGCTCGTACACTTTTCCTTCTCTGAAAACCGTAGCTTTCAAATGATCAGACAACGCATTAACACACGACACACCAACCCCGTGTAAACCTCCGGAAACCTTATAAGAATCTTTATCGAATTTACCTCCAGCCCCAATTTTGGTCATTACAACCTCAAGAGCAGAAACACCTTCTTTTTTATGAATATCTACCGGAATTCCTCGACCATTATCTTCAACAGAAATCGAGTTATCCTCGTTAATTGCTACATGAATAGTATCGCAATGTCCGGCTAACGCTTCGTCAATCGAGTTATCCACTACCTCATAAACCAAGTGGTGAAGTCCTCGAACCCCTGTGTCACCAATGTACATCGAAGGACGCATCCTTACGTGTTCCATTCCCTCAAGCGCCTGAATACTGTCTGCCGAATAATTGTTTTTCTTTACTTCTTCGCTCATAATCTATATTGTGAATGTCTATTTTTTTGTATAACGAGCAAATATATGAAATTGAAGATTATTTTACGTTAAAAATAACCCAACCAAATGCTAAGTTATTAACAAAAAAGGCTGTTTTATCGACAATACTCCGAACAGTATTTAAACCGCAAATCCATATCGTTTTGACTCTTCAATTCCTATTAAGGCCAATCCAATTATCACACCTCAAATTGGCCCTTTTTCAATCGTTCACCGATTTCAAATTTTCGATACAACGCGGAAAAACCACCTTCAAACCCCAATTAGAATTAATTCGTTTAAAAAAATACTTTTATCTTTACATGTAACATTTTAACAAAAAAAATATGAAAAATTTAATAGTATTATTGGTTTTTGCATTATTCTTTAGTTGTGCAAATGTTTTTGGACAAGCCAGAAGCGAATTGAACTTTGGTCTTGTAGGTGCTAATATTGAAATCCCTGTACATAAGGACATTACAATTGCTCCCGGAATCGGAACCAATCTGGAACTTGATTGGTTAAATATAGGCGTAAAAGGGAACTATTATTTTGATCATGTCTTTGGTCTTTCCGATCCTGCGTGGGATGTCTATGGCGGAGCCAATTTAGGATATGCCGTCCCGTTGGAAGACAATGATGATGATGGTGACCTTGATCTGGGTCTTCAGGTCGGCGGACGCTGGTTCTGGAATGAAAAATGGGGCTTATATCTGGAATTGGCAGGAGGAAACACTTCAGGTTTTTCCCCCTTCATTGGATTAACCGTGAAATTGTAACGGAACAATTCTGCGCAGCACAAGTCCTGAGAGAAATCTCAGGGCTTTTTTATAGCTAATGCGGCAATATCCTCAATGGTTTAGCAAAATAAAAAACGCCGGTTAAAATCCGACGTCTTTCAAATAAACAAACCAAATTTAAATTATACTGCTATTACTTTTAAATCACTTTTAACGTGCGCCGCATTTGCCCTGCCGCTCGGATCCTGGTTCGTCTGCCATTTCGGGATCCATTTTCGAACCGTTTTAGCCGCGTCTTCCTGAGGGAAATGCTTATGAAATATAGTTCTGTAAAAAAAGGCTTCTTTTGTTGCAGGTGTGTTGTGAGGAAACAATTCGGCGGCCTTAGCAAATTCAACATCCGAGACCTGAGCCGAACAATGCTCAATTAATGTATCGATCCAACTATATCCTACTCCATCCGAAAACTGCTCTTTCTGGCGCCATAAAACACTTTCCGGCAAATAAGGCAGCTCGGGTGTATCAAAGGCTTCACGAAGGATGTATTTCTCGATCCCATCATACGTTGACGGCATTTTTTCTTCGGGTTGGATTTTGATGGCCAATTCCAAAAATGCTTTATCCAAAAACGGTACCCTTGCTTCCAAGCCGTGCGCCATAGTTGATTTATCGGCGCGAAGCAAATCTGCAGTCGACAAAAGCTGTACACGCTCTATGGTTTCCTTTTGAAAATCCGCAACAGTCGGGGCATTTCTGAAATACAGATACCCTCCAAAAATCTCATCGGAACCTTCTCCGGAAAGCACAACCTTGATCCCTCTATCCGTAATCGCCTTTGACAGAAAATACATTGGCGTACTGGCGCGAATCGAAGTCACATCATAAGTTTCCAAATGCCAGATTAGTTTATCTAAAATCGCTATTCCTTCTTCAACCGTAAAATGGATCTCATGGTGTTCCGTCTCCAAAAAACGGGCTACATCTCTTGCCGCAACAGCATCCGGAGCAGTCGCATCTAAACCTACCGAAAACGAATGCAGTTTTTCACCATTTTGTGCTTTCAGCAAACGTGACGCGATGGAAGATATCAAAGAAGAATCCAATCCGCCTGAAAGCAGCACCCCAATAGGTACATCGCTCATCAAACGCTTTCTCACGGATTCAGTTAAAGTATCTCGGATTGCTTTTAAATCCAATTTTTCATCGGCAAGCCATTCGTCTTCCCATTTTGGCTGATAATATTTTACCAAACCTGTTTTAGGTGTATAATAATGCCCGGGCGGAAAGGCCTCAAAAGCTTCACACTGATCCGCAATCGCTTTCATTTCAGAAGCAAAATACATGCGGCCTTCACTGTCTTTTCCATAATACAATGGTTTTACGCCCAGCGGATCACGACCTGCAATGAAATCGTCGCCGTCTATAACCACAAAGGCAAAAATCCCATCGAGTTTATCGCAAAAATCGTATCCGAATTCTTCATAAAGGTGAACAATTACTTCCGAATCAGAAGTGGTTCTGAAGGTATGGTGGCTCAATACGGTTTCTCGCAGCTTCTGATGATTGTAGATCTCACCGTTGTGCACCATCCAGGCTGAAAAGGTTCCCTGAATCGGTTGTTTTCCCGTATGCAAGTCTACAATCGACAAACGTTCATGACTTAAAAAATGTCCATTTTCAGTGATGTGTAAATCGCTTTCGTCCGGTCCGCGATGTGACATTCTTTTTGACAATTCCTTCACTAAAACTTCGTCTGTCTGTTTTCCGATAACTGCTAATATTCCGCACATAATAATTTCGTTTTATGTTTTATTATGAAACAAAATTGCGTTTTAAAGTTTTAATTATAAACTATAAATACATATTTAATTACAATTTTAAATTTTAAAACATAATTTACAACTAAAATGCAGTTTGGATTACAAAAAACAGCCGTTCTGACTTACAGATTGTAATTTTTGGATTTTTAACCGCAATGTGCGCAAGGCTTTACTCAGGGGATGCAAGCTGCGTAGACCAGCCCGTCCCTATAGCTATGGGCAGATTCGCTAAAAAAAAATCCCTACTTACGCCGGGACTTTAAATTATTTAACCTGTTTTCCTTTGATGAAAGTATGTGCGGCTTTAATATTCGGAACATTATCGATGGGAACTGTCATGAAATCAGCGTCAAAAACAGTAAAATCTGCCCATTTTCCGGCTTCAAGACTACCTTTTTCGTTTTCTTCAAAATCGGAGTAGGCTGCCCAGATTGTCATTCCTTTTAAGGTTTCTTCACGGGTTAAAGCATTTTCAGGCAAGAAACCGCCTTTCGGGAAATTTTTCAGATCCTTACGGGCAACCGCCGCGTAAAACGTATACATCGGATTTACCTCTTCGATTGGGAAATCGGTTCCCAGTGCAATTATACCTGCTTTTTCAAGCAATTTTTTATACGCGTAAGCATTTATAATTCGCTTCGGCCCTAATCGATCGGTTGACCAATACATATCAGAGGTAGCATGTGTGGGCTGTACAGAAGGAATTATCCCCAGTTTGAAATAATCGAAATCCTTTTCGCGCATCACCTGAGCGTGTTCTATTTTCCAGCGTCTGTCTTTTTTTCCTGTCAGTACTTCTTTGTAAATCTTCAACAGAACCGTGTTTGTGGAATCTCCGATCGCATGGGTATTCATCTGAAAATCGGAAGCCGCAATTTTTTTCGCTGTTCTGCGTATTTCTTCTATTGGTGACAACAATGCACCAAATTGCTTTGGTTTATCGGAATAAGGCTTGTGCAAACACGCGCCGCGAGACCCCAAGGCTCCGTCTCCTATGAATTTAAAAGAACGGACATTCAGTTTGTCAGTTTTATAAATACCTTTCTTGATGTATGCATCCACATTTTCTTTGGTCGCTTTAACCATTGCATAAATATTGATATCCAAACGGTTTTCCCTTTGTAAACTATCAATCAGATTGATGGTTTCCGGCTCCAATCCCGCTTCGTTTATCGTCGTCAAACCATAATCAAACATTACCTTTTGCGCCGCCATAAGTGCGTGAATCTGCTCTGCTCTTGATGGTTTGGGCAAACTATTATAAACCAACTCCATTGGATTGTCAATCAAGATTCCGGTCAGCGCCCCGTTTTTGATCTCGATCTGACCTCCTTCAACTTTTGTTTTTGGGGTAATTTTGGCCAATTCCAGTGCTTTTGAATTTGCAATCAAAGCATGACCGTCTATACGAGTAAGAACCACAGGAATATCCGGAAAGATCATATCGAGCACCTGATTGTTAGGAAACTCTCTATCAGCCCAGTCATTCTGATCCCAGCCCCTTCCTTGTATATAAGCTATTTTTTTTTTGCCGCGGAAAAGACTAACTCTTTGTATTACCTCATCAAAACTTTTTGTTCCGCGAAGATCTACCGTCTGCAGATTCAGCCCGTAATTGTAAAAATGGGCATGTGCATCATAAAACCCCGGATAAATGAATTTATTTTTCGCATCTAAAACATTATCAGAAGAAAATCGTTCATTAATCTCTGCTGCCGTCCCGATAGCCAAAATTTTCCCTTGGGAAACCGCAAAAGCTTCCGCCTTGTCAAAGTTTTTATTTACAGTGTAGATTGTTGCATTGGTCACGATTAAATCTACGGATTGTTTTTGGGCACTTGCCAAACAAGTAACTAGGATGGAAAGTAGTGTCAGTTTGAGCTTCATTTTCAAGTGTTTTTTAGAACCGCTGCAATTTTTTGAGCGGGAATATCTGTTTTCCAAAAGTAATCAATTAAAAATTAAGTAAAAAACTACTTATTCAGGTTGAAATAAGCTTTTCAAAATTGCTGATGCTGTAGTTTATATCCGATCGAGTTCTCTTTTGATAAAAGCTTCATTTTCGTCATCAAAACATACAAAAATCACTTTTTCAATTTCGTTGTGTTTTGCCAGAAATTCAGAAACAGTCGCCACTGCGATTTGGGCGGCCGCTTCTTTCGGAAATCGGTAAACTCCAGTGCTGATACTAGGAAATGCAACCGTTTTGCAATTATTTTCGACAGCAATGCGCAGGGAGTTTTTATAACAATCTGCCAGCTTTTCAGCTTCATCTTTATTCCCTCCGTTCCAGATCGGACCAACGGTATGTATCACAAATTTAGAAGGAAGATTTCCTGCCGTGGTAATTACTGCCTGACCTGTTTTACAGTTTCCTTGTCTGGCGACTATTTTTCGGCAATCTTCCAATATGGCGCTTCCTCCGGCTCTGTGAATCGCGCCGTCAACGCCGCCACCGCCCATAAGCGAGGAATTGGCCGCATTAACTATTGCATCAACCGTGATTTTCGTAATATCACCTTTAACAACTTCAATCATACTGTTCGTTTTTGAATTGTGTTACAGTCAATCACTAAATTTAAGGAATTAAGTAACGTCCTCAATTAGAAATTTAGAAGTGTTTACCTCAACCACATCCCCTATTTGTTTTCCCATAAGCTGCGATCCCAAAGGAGATTGAGGTGAAAGGGCCAAAACGGTGATTCCATCAATTGCTATTTTGGGTAAGGCTGCGCTGATAAACAGCTGAAGTCCGTTGGCTTTTACCAAACTTCCGATACTGATGGTTTTATTGGTGGATGAAGCATCAATTTTCCCCAAAATACTTTTAAAACTTATCGCCTCCTGAAGTTTAGCGCTGAGTTTTTCCTGCTCGAGATGCATCATCGACAATGCCGTTTCGTGCTTGTCCCCTGCCGAACTTTTCGCATCGTTTTGCGCATCATCGGCCAAACCGGAAATCATATCGCGATAAACATCGATCTTGTCCTGAAGCAAGGTCAAATGATGATTGAGTATTTTTTGCTTGAAAGTCATATTGAAAGGCGCTAAGGTTCTAAGGTACTTAGGCACTAAGGTCATCAGTTCCGTTTAAAACCTTAGTTACTTAGCACCTTTACTTCTTTTGCCACTTTTTAAAAGTCAAATTTGTAGTTGGCTCCCAATAAAAACTGGAACCCCTGAACCGGATAATTCATCCAGCGTTGGTACTGTTGGTTTGCTATATTATTAAGTTTTAGAAAACCTGTTAAACGCTCGCTATGCTTGTAACCTAAATGTGCATTCAGATCGAAATAGCTGTCTAAGGTAACTACTTTGGAAACAGGGACATCTGCCGGATCAAAACTGTTAAACTGAGTCATAAGATCCTTACGCTCGCTCACAAAGAAAACGGTTGCTCCTGCATACCATTTTTTGGTAATATCTACATCCAAATCCGCACCAATCTTCAAGTCCGGTAAGTTCCATGCTTCTTCCTGATCTGTTGAATAGCTGTTAAAGGTTCCGTTGATTCCGAAAGCCAGATTCTTGGAGAAATCCATTTTCAATTCCCCGAAGAAACTCACTGTTTTCATCTTATCATACACCACCCCGAAAGAGTTGCCATAAGCATATCCTTCTGTATTGGAATTGGATATATCGTAAGGATTGGCCACAAAGAATGCTTTATCCTCTTCTGCCATATATGAACCTCTCACATTGAACGCTACCGTATTGGCTAATTTTCCTTTCAGCCCAACATAAATATCGTATTGTTGATTGGTCGGTGCAACGGCAAGAGTTGGCGAAACAAATTTATTTTCTTCAACAAAGTCGGCAAAAGAATTTTGTTTCAGATTTCCTTCCGCGCCTGCATAAGCGATCATAATATCACCTACTAGCTTATAAGATGCTTTTATCTGAGGAAAAATGTAAAATTTACCATCCGATTCATCATTCACAATTCCTCTGCTGTAGAAAAAACCGGCTCCCGCCTGAACAGACAAATCATCTTGTTGGAATAAAATCGACGGAATTGCCCCAAAATTCAGAAAACTGTAACTTTTATCAGGAGTTCCGAAATAATCTTTTTCGAAACTTCCGCCTACATAATCCGCAACGATATCAGCTTTGAATTTATAATTTTCCACTTCAAAATCGAATCCGGGTTTGATGAAAAATCTGTTTTCTTCTGAACCATGCGAATCCCAAAAACGTTTGAATAGCATCGGACTTTGGTTCAGCAATCCTTCTTTCACATCAACTGCCGCGCCTAGAGTCAGCGTATGATAAGTTTGTTGTTCTTCAATCGAATTAATTAGATCATCGGTAAACGTCGTAAATTCCGTTGGAAGTCCGTACCAATTGTACATTTGGTGTTTGTAACCTAAATCGGCATTCCAGTCGACATCTCTGGTTCTGCTGCCATAGGTGATATCTAAAGCTGTATTGTAATAATAATCATCCAGTTTCACGTCATCGATTCCGCCCTGAGACGATAAGTGACGCAACATTCCGCCCACGTAATCATTGTTGCTTAGTTCTTCGGTTACAAATAATTCGGCATTTACCGTACCGTAGTTTCCAACGCCCAATGTTGCGTAGTTTTTAAACAGACGTTCTTTAGCTTCTTTGTCCACATCCGCTGCTCTTCCCTTTGCCGGAGTAAATGTTGACGCTACCGGAAAGGAGAAGATATTGTATTTTATTTCTTCTTTCTGCGTATTGGTTTCGTCCTCTATAACCGGAGTTTCTTTTACTTTGAACGCATCAGAAATGGTTGGCGTATAAGGTTTAACCACATTAACTACTTCCGTTCCTATGTTCTCGTCTTTCTTTTGTGCGAATGTCTGCAATCCCGTAAAAAGAAAACCGATGGCTGTTATATATTTGAATGTCTTATTCATATTTATTATTTTAAGACTAAAGAGAATAGAACAAAGATGAAAGAGGAAAGACAAAAACAGTTTAAAAACCCTAGTCTGTCATTCGTTTTTATCTAAATCTAAATACTACATTTCATTTCTATATCCTTCTCTCTATGCTCTATTTTCTATGTTCTTTACTCTTTTTTATAATTTCTGACTTCTTACTTCGTTATGGATGAATTGCGTTTAGCTTCTTCCTCTTTAATCAAATCGAGTTCGGTTTGAGCTTCTGTAACCACTTCCTCAAATGAAGCAAAGTTTTTGATCACGTTCTCTAAAATGTAGGTTGCCTGGAAGCTGTCTTTCAGTCCGTAGAAGTTCTTCGCCATAACGATCAGTCCTTTGGCTCCGAAATATTTGTACCCGGAATAGTCTTTCGCTAATTTCTGCACCACCTCATTGGATTTTTCGAACTTGCCTTCCTTATTTTTGAAATAAGCATCGTAGTACAAAGCCTCAGCGGCCAATTCTCCTTTTGCTATTTTCTGCAGTTTAGCGTAAGCCTCTTTTGCTTTTACCTCATCCTGGGTTTTGATAGCCGAACGGGCTACGATAATCTGCGCATCACTTTTCACCTTATCATCCGTTTTCGGATTGGCCAGTACTTTTTCAGCATACACTACCGCATTGGCAAATTCTTTCTGCTCATAATAACATTTCATCAGATTGGACTGTGCAAAAGTTACATTTTGCGGGAAATCGGCTTCTGTTTCCAAACGCTGTAAAACAGGAACAGCTTTATCATAGGTTTTGTTCTTCAGATAAATTTCGCATAAACGTGCCAGGGACTGTTCTGTGAATTCGTTTCTGGATTTACCGATGACGTATTCATAATTCGGAATTGCCGTAGTTCCTAATCCGTCAGCAAAGTATAACTGCGCTAAATAAAAATTAGCTTTCAGCGCATGCAGACCTTCCGGGAAATTAGCCAAATAACCGGTGAAACCTGAAATTGCCTGTTTTGAATTGTTCTGCAAATATTGTTTTTCGGCCGAATTGTAGGTATCGTTATCTAAATCGGCATTAGAAACCTCAACAAAGTCTAAGGTTTTCACCCAAGCCGCGTATTCATTTACTTTGTTGTTATCCATATAAATCAGACGCGCAGTCGAAACTGCTTCGTTGGCTTCTTCCGTACGTGGGAATTTGGCAACCACTTCTTTGAATTTCGTCAACGCCTGCTGGTCTTTATCATTATTGTAATACACCAATCCCTGACGAAGAATCGACTTGGAAACATAAGAACTTTCCCTGTATTCGTTAATTAAACGATCGTAAGCTTCAACAGCTTTGGTCACGTTATTTTGCGTAACATAAGTGTTTCCTAATTCATATAAGGCATCATCGGCATATTTGGAATCCGGATGTTTTTTCATAAAAGAACTCAGGTTTTCGATTTTCAGATCATTTTTACCTACGAATCCGTATGAAATGGCCTTTTGGAAATGTGCATAATCGTCATCAACACCTTTCATTTCCATAACTTTATTGTATGCATCCATGGCCGGCCAGTACTTTGAGGTTACGAAATAACTGTCTCCCATTCGCAGATAAGCATCATTCAATCGAACTTTGTCGCTCTTTTCTGTGTTGATATACTCCTGAAAATGAGTTGCCGCATTTTCGTATTCTTTCAACTTGAAATACGTATACGCTAAATTATAGCTCGCATTCTTTGCTTCAGGAACGTTTTTCGCTTCCGCAGATCCCGCGAATTGCTTGAAACTGATCAACGCATCGCTGAACTGATCCAGATTGTATTCGGTCTCCCCTTTCCAAAAAGTCGCACGCGAAGTAAATTTAGCATCACGAGGTTCGGCTATCGACTTTTTGAACAGATTAAGTGCTTCTTTGTAATTTCCATCAGTGTATAATTCCAAACCACGGTAGAACGTAACTTTCTGATAGGCCGGGCGGTTTTGCGGATTTTTATTTTTTTCCAGCAAAGACAATGCTTCTTTGTAATTTTTAGAAGTGATGTATGAATTGATCAACAGGTTTTCAATTTCCTGTTTGTATGAAGTTTGCGGATATTTTGCCAAATAGGCCTGTAAAACTTCCGGTACACTTTGGTATGGGTTTCCGATTTCGTAACTGATTTTGGCATAGTTCAGAAACGCATCTTCCTGGATTTTAAGATCGAATTCCATTTCAGAAGCCGTCTTAAACGCGTTTAAAGCTTCCTGTTTTTTGCCTACTTTCAGGTAACTTTCTCCTAAGTGATAATAAGCGTTCTGAGCCACACTGTCTTGTCCTTCAATAATTTTGTTGAACTGAGCGATAGCATTTTCATAATCGCCGGCTTTGTAGTAAGCATATCCCAACTGATAGAAATCGGTGTTATTCCATTTTCCTTTTTTTCCTTTGTAGTTGAGAAGATACGGAAGCGCTTTATCATACTGTTTCAGATTGAAATAACTTTCTCCGATGATTTTGGATAGTTCCGATTTCTCTTCGGCATTGGATTTTGACAATTGCGGAACACCCAAATCAATCGCTTTTTGGAAATTCCCCAGTTTAAAATTCATATCAGCCTGAAAATAGGACATTTTTTCCTTGTATTTGTCCTGATCCTGAACCTGATCGAAGTATTTATTGGCGTCTTTAAAATTATCCGTTTCATAGGCCATATACCCTAAATAGTACTTTGCCTGAGAACCGAATTCTTTCGAATTGACAACTTTATTGAAGTATTTGTCTGCTTCTTTTTTATTCTTTTCTGAAAAATAGCAATACCCTTTCTGGAAGTTGAATCGCTCTCGTTCCTCAGCAGACATTGTACTTTCATCAACTTTATCAAAATATTTTAAAGCCTGCGGATAATTGCCCTGAGCAAAATAATAATGGGCTACTTCTATGAAAGCCTGATTTTGTTTGGAAGAGGTCGGATAGTTCTCCACAAAATTTTCAATCATCTTATCTGCTCCGGCCTGTTCCAAACGAATGGCACAGTTGGCAGCATAATAAGCACAATCGGATTTTACTTCATAACTCACATTTGAATTTTTCACCCTGTTGAACAGGATCTGAGCTGCATCATACTGATGGTCTTTGTAAAGCGCGACGGCCTTATCAAAATCGGTTAATTCGTAAGTGTAGATATTGGATTGCTGCGCAGAAAGATTTACAGCACTCAAAATCAAGGAAGTATATAGAAACTTATTCAGTTTTCGCATAGTACGGGCTTTTTAAAAATCAAATATATCAAATTCCTGCCGTTATTAACGCGCAATTCCTTTGCTTTATTATAAGGGTTTTCAACAAAGTTCCAGTCAATTTTAAATGGATATAGAATATGGAAAAAAGAATAAAGACAAAAATTCTGTCATCTATTCTCTTTAAATAATTTTATTTGATTAAGTTCGTTGTACTTCTTACTTTTACAAAAATTAAATCATACACTATGTCACAAACGATACTTTCCCTTAAAAACGTAACCATTTATCAGGAGCAAAACGCGATTTTAAACAATGTAAACCTTGATGTTAAGCACGGTGAGTTTCTTTATGTAATTGGAAAAACCGGTTCGGGAAAGAGTAGTTTCATGAAAACATTGTATGCCGATTTACCGCTTACAGAAGGTAACGGAACCATTGTTGACTATGATTTAAATTCCTTAAAAGAAGATGATATCCCATACTTAAGACGTAAACTGGGAATTGTTTTTCAGGATTTCAAATTGTTACCGGACCGTAATGTACATGACAACCTTGAATTTGTTTTAAGAGCTACGGGCTGGAATGAAAAAGAAGAAATTCAGGTTAAAATTGAAGAAGTATTGGACAAAGTAGGCATGAAATCCATGACTGCAAAAATGCCACACCAGCTTTCAGGCGGAGAGCAGCAACGCGTTGCCATTGCCCGCGCCTTATTAAATGACCCTGAATTAATCTTAGCCGATGAGCCTACAGGAAACTTAGATCCGCAAACAAGCGTGGAAGTAATGGAAGTACTGAAAAAAATCAACCAGAACGGAAAAACCATCATCATGGCAACACACGATTATGCTTTGATCATGAAATACCCGTCCAAAACATTGAAATGCGAGGATAAAACTTTGTTTGAGGTGGTTCAGAGAACGATCTAATGTTATCAATCCTTATTCCGACATATAATTATAATATTTTTCCGCTTGTCGCCGAGATTAAAAAACAATGTGACAATTGCAAAATCGAATACGAAATTATTTGTTTGGATGATTCTTCAAAATTATTTCACAAAGAAAACAATGCTATAAACGAATTTTCCTTTTGTTCTTATACAATTTTGCCCAAGAACACCGGAAGAAGCAGCATAAGAAATTTATTAGCCAAAAAAGCTATACATCCCTGGCTACTCTTTTTGGATGCTGATGTTTTCCCTAAAAGTCCGACTTTTATCCAAGACTACCTTGTACACATTAACAATGACGAAAAGGCTGTTTATGGCGGAATTGAATATCCCAAAAAAGCTCCCGAAAAAGCAAAACTTCTCCGATGGGTGTATGGCACAAAAAGGGAAGCACTGTCTGAAGACGTTAGAAAAAAAAATCCTTACTTAACTTTCTTAACTTTAAATTTTCTAATCAGAAAATCAATTTTTGAAAAAGTCCGTTTTAACGAGTCTATCCCAAATCTCAGACACGAAGACACTTTATTTTCATACGATTTAAAGAACAACAACATCACGGTAGAACACATTCAAAATCCTGTTTATCACTTTGGTTTAGATACTTTTGACATTGCTTTACGAAAAGAAAACGAATCCATAATGGCATTAAAATATTTAATGGATCATCATTTAATTCCGTATGATTATACAAAAATGTCAAAAGTTTTCCATGGCTTGAAAAAATTCAGATTATGTTTTCTTTTTAAAATATTTTTTTTCACCACAAAGTCACTTTTCATCAAGAATCTGTCCAGTAGCAAACCTTCACTTTTCATCTTTGATTTGTATCGATTGGGGTATATTTGTACATTAAAAAACTAAACATGCCATTTTTTTCCGTAATCATACCGCTTTACAATAAAGAAAATTATATTGAAGACACATTAAAAAGTGTTCTCAATCAGACGTTAGATGACTACGAGATTATAATTGTAAATGACGGATCCACTGATAATGGACCAGAAATCGTAAAAAACATCCGTGATTCGAGAATCCGGATTATTGACCAGCCAAATCAGGGCGTTTCTGCGGCAAGAAACAAAGGAATTGAGCACTCAAACGGAACACTAATTGCTTTTTTAGATGCCGATGACTATTGGTTTCCAAACCATTTGAAAGCTTTGTCTGAATTGCACATTAACTTTCCAGGTTGTGGCATGTATTGCTCCCGCTATAAAATTAAAACAACTTCCAGACATTTTTCAACTCCGCATCACAAAGGCATTCCTGAGCATTTTTCGGGTATCGTAGCCAATTATTTCTACTCGAACCGACCTTTCAGAATAACCTGGACCTCAAGCCTTGCCATTCCGAAAGAAATTTTAATCAAATACGGTGGTTTTACTGTTGGCGTAACCAATGGTCAGGATTTCGAATTATGGACAAAAATAGGGATTCATGAAAAAGTTGCCATCGGAAATGAATATACAAGTTTGTATAACTACCACATTCCCCAAAGTTTAGCCAAAACCAATATCGGCAAAATGAAGTTGACGGATTTTAACCAGTTCAAAAATGCTGAACTTAAAAACAAGGATCTGAAATCATTTCTGGATCTGCATCGTTTTTTCTATGCCATGTTATACAAATCAAATCGGAATTATAAGGAAGCGAAATTTTACTATAACGATATTGACAAAAAAAATATTGGATTGTTAAACCAGATTCTTTTCAACCTACCCTCTTCGCTTCTGCAAATGCTATATCTGATTAAAAAAAGTCTAAAAAAAATAGGGGTGGAATTTTCAACCTACAATTAGGATTTCCTTTTTTGATAGACCCCAAAAATTGCATCATTTTCCTTATTTCCGGTAACAAAATCCGCTTCTTTTTCAAGAATCTCCCTTAAAAGGTTTTTGGTTTCCCTGTCGTCGTTAAGGAAATTATGTGCGATGTCTTTCAGCAAAAGATGGGTGATATTCCAACCCAATTCGGTTTCTTCCAACACATCAAAATTACCGACTAACCCTTTGCGTAAATTTTCAGAATCAGGGGCTTCAGACGGATCGACCATCAGCATCCGTAATACTCCCGGTCTGTACACTTTTTTCTTGGTACTTTTTCCGTCAATACGTATTTTGTAACGTGTCGGAAGGCTTTTTAAAATGCGATTAGACTCCCTCAATTGCGATCTTCTCCATTGCAAACGGTTTGGCCCACAGTATTCAAAAACGACAACCTTTCCGTTTTCACTTAAAAGAGGATTGATGTAATCATTTAAAAAGGAAGGTATATTTTCAAAATGATGCAGACTGGAATCAAACAGGACGATATCAAATTTCTGATCATCAAATGTTATTTTTCTGAAATCTCCCGAAAAGTAATCGATCTTCAGATGGGCATCAACGGCATTCTTTTTGGCTTTTTCGATGCTCTCCGGAGATATGTCCACTCCTACAATCGTATCGAACTGCCCCGACTTTCCGAAATTCCTTTCGTGAAGACCTTCACCACAACCTACTGAAAGCAACCGTAAACCATTGGTATTCTTAAAATATTTTTCCGTGACATAGTCCTCGTAAATCCTGTTTTCATTGCCCGAAATTTTATGATTCCAGGATTTTACAATTTCCGGGATAATCCAGAAATCACTCACCGATTCGAAAGCATCCCACTTTGAGGAAACCCTTTCGTTGAATGAAAACTTAAAAAGTTTGGAAAATACAAATGCAGCCCCCTTATTTTTCAGTTTGTGGTAAAAGTCGAGAAAATCACCGAAGCTTAGTAGTGTCATACGGATTTACAACTGATTTTTATAGGTTAAAAACGCGTCAAAATCTCTTATATAATCTTCTTCCTCATACACTCCGGATGAAATCACCAGGCAAACCGCTCCCGAAGAAAAATTGTCCAGTTCGCGCCACACGTTCGATTTGATAAGCAATCCCTTATCAGGTTTATTTAATGCAATCGTTTTTTCTTCATTACCGTCTTTCAGCTGTACCTCAAAACTTCCGGAAAGCGGAATCAACAATTCGAACTGCTCTTTATGGGCATGTCCTCCCCTTTTTGCTGTACTCGGAACATCAAAAAGATAATACACTCTTTTGATTTCAAAAGGAATTACGTCTTTTTCAATTACAGCTATATTTCCTCTGTAATCTTCTATTTTGGGAAGGGAAATCAGTTCTATGTTCATATTACGAAAGTACTTCAATTTTCATCAAATCCAACCATTGCTGTCCGATTTTGTCGGTCGAAAACTGTTCCGCAGAAGGTAATGCTTGTACCTTACAGTTTCGGTATAAATCGGCATCATTCACTAAACGGTTCATCGTATTTTTCAGAACTTCAAAATTCTGGTTTTCCACCAACAATCCGTTTTGTTCGTTCACAATCACTTCATTTGGCCCTGAAATACCCTCGAAAGCCACAACCGGGGTACCGCAAGCCATTGCCTCGATCACCGACATCGGGAAACCTTCATATTTACTGCACACAATTAAAAACAAAGCGTTTTTTAAATACGGGTACGGATTCTGTTTGAAGCCCAAGAAATGAATTTCAGGATGGTTTTCGGCTAATGCTTCAACTTCTTTTTTTCGTTCCCCGTCGCCTAACAATACCAAATGAATATTTTTTTGCGGTAAATCCGATTCCAGATAGGTCATTACCAGCCGATCAAACTGCTTTACGTTTTTACGATCAAACCTTCCCATGCCCATCACGTACTGAAATTCAAAAGGAATTGCTTCGTTAGCTTTTTGTCGAATTTCAGACAGGCAAATCGGGTTGTAAATCCGGTGCAGATTCTGAAAACCATACGTTTTTTCAACGCTGTTTTTTATGGCATCGGACACACAAACCACCGCATACTTATTTTTAAAAATGAGATTCGCCAGGAATTTATTTTCCGGAATATAAGTGGTCGTATTTCCGCTGTGAACGGTATAAATGGTTTTAGTTTTGTAAACCCAATTGGCCATCAGCACTTCCTGAAAAGGTTTGATCCGGTATCTGAAATCAATAATAAAATCGAAATTTCCCTGCTGAAGGTAATTTTTCAAAAAACGCAGCAATTGCAGTTTTCCGAAAAGCCCTTTGTGTTGTTCCTTCATTTTTCCGATGTTAACCAAAGTTCCGGAATACGGATAGCTCACATCGTCCACCAATACAATATTATGAACTTCAATCCCCTGAGCACCAAAGTAAACCGACAGTGAAGACATCACCCGCTCCAATCCGCCGCTGTTTAAACTGTAGCCGATCAGGGCTATTTTATGGTTCCTTTTTGGAATATTCATTCACTAATGTGTATTTTAGCAACTAATATAAAGTTTTATTCAGTACATGCAAAATTCTCCGCTGGTAAGTATCCTTTGTTTAAGTTACAATCACGCCCAATTTGTGGAGGAAGCGCTTACTTCGGTGCTGTCCCAAACCTATAAAAATATTGAACTTTTAATTGCCGACGACTGTAGTCCGGACGATTCAAAATCCGTTATAGAAAACTGGCTGAAAAAACATCCCGAAGTAATTTTTGTTCCGAATCCGACGAATATCGGAAATACAAAAACCTTTAATAAACTATTGGCTTTGTCCAAAGGCGAATACATTATTGATTTGGCTGCCGATGATGTTTTGCTTCCTGATTGCGTTGAAAAACAACTGAATGCTTTTAGAAATACGATGTTAGAAAATGTGGGGATTGTTTACGGGAATGCCGAAATAATTTCGGAAACCAATACGCATTTGGACAATTATTATGAAATTAATGGTGACGGAAAAATCATAAATCAGCCTCCGAGCGGGAATATTTATCTGTCGGTTTTAGGACAATACAACAAGATCTGTTCGGTTTCTTCGATGGTGAAACGCGAAGTCTATGATAAACTGGGCGGTTATGACGAGCAGCTTGCTTATGAGGATTTGGACCTGTGGATAAGAGCCTCCCGTATTTATAATTTTGAATTCATTCCCGACGTACTTATTCAGAAACGAGAACTTGCCAGTTCGTTGGGATCCCAGTTTTTTGTAAAGAACAATGCCCGAACCCGAAAACTCAACCACTCTACTTATATCATCATACAAAAGGCGTTACGGCAAAACACCTCAAATGAAGAAAACCGTGCGTTACTGAAACGAATCCATTATGAAATGTCCAAGGTTTTTAAAGCGCGGGACTTTTCACTTCTTGCAAAATATATCGCAACCGAATTAAGAGCACGTTTCTTCTGATTTCGAATCGAAAAACAACTTTCTGAACATAAGAAGCATCAGCACTAACGATATTATATTGGCAAAAAAATACGCCTTTACCGCACCGAGTACGTTTTCATTCTGAATAAGTAAATAAGCCAGCCCGAAATAAGCCAGATTGAAGATGATTTCTACCGCAAAGTATTTTTTCATCATGGTTTTTACCAGAATCTGATAACCGAAAGCCAAACTCATCACTTTAAGCAAATCACCCGACAGTTGCCACACGAGGATTTCCTTTACCTCCGAAAATTCTTTGGTCAAGGTAAGATCGATAATGAAATCCTTAAAAACAAAAACACCGGTTAACAGCAGTAAGAACAAGGGAACCAAGGTTTTAAAATAATGTTTCAATTCGTTCAGAAACTCGGAATTCGTTTTTAATCCTGCCAGTTTCGGCATGTAATACATGGAAAGTCCAGAACTTAAAAACAGCATGTAAAACCCTGAAATCCTGTTCACCGCATCCCAAATCCCAGCTCTTTCAACAGAATAGGAATTTATCAACAGATTTCGGATGGCTATCAGCGTAACCGGAACAATTACGGCACTTAAAAGTGACATCACCGAGAATTTCCCGATAACCGACAGGTATTTTTTACTGATCACTTTTTGAAAATCAAAACTGAAAAACTGTCTGTTATCCAAAACAAACAAAAGCGTTACCAACAACAAAACAACATCCGAAATTGCTGTAGCGATTAACGCTCCATCCAGTTTTTTGAGGTAAATCAGACTTATGGTAAGTATAAATGTAAAAACAGAGGAAAGAATCTGAATAAAAACGATTTTCCGGAATTGCTGCAATCCGTTGTAAACCGCGATCCAAAACGTATTCAATACAAAAAAAGGAAGCAGTAAACCAAACAACCGAATGGCAAAATCATAATCGGATGTTGCAAACAGAAAGGCACTTAAAAATCCTGAAAACAGCACAATAAACACCCCCAGGCCTACCGAAATCATTGTAAAAATCCAGAAGAAGGTCGAATAAATTATGGAGAGCTCGTCCTTATCGTCTTTATTTTCAACGAATAACCGAACCAATGAGGCGTTAACCCCTAGAGTCGACAACGATTTGAATAAGGCTGTAAAATTTTTAAAACTGCCAATCAGTGCCATTCCGGAAGGCCCCAGAAACTGCGCCACAATACGAACGGAAATAAGCCCCAAAATAAAGTTGACACCAATGGATAAGGAATTCATTGATACCACTTTAATCAGCTTATTTTCTCTGAAAAAACTCAATTTACAATTCTCGGATTATTCGGGCCGGATTACCTGCCACCACTACATTTTCGGGGACACTTTTGGTCACTACGGAATTGCTTCCGATAACCGAATTATCACCAATGGTTACCCCTTTCAAAATGGTTACATCAGTACCTATAAAAACATTATTCCCAATTTTAACTTCTTCGGAAGGCGGATTAGCACGAAATCGCTCCGAAGGATTCAAATGATGAAAATCACTGTCGGAAACAGATAAATTCAGACCAACAAGTACGTTGTCGCCAATAGTTATTTTTTGTAGTGCCACTATTGAAAAACCGTTATTCAATCGGACATTATTGCCTATTTTGATAACACTCTCCGGATTTCTGGCTTCGATGTATCCGTAACCCGAATAAAAGCCGGGTGACAACTCCACGCCTACTTTTACTTTATCTCCAAAAACTATTTTTCCCTGTCCTTTCAACAGTAACGGGTAAGCAATTTCAGGTTTACCGGAAACCGATTGGCAATCCGACAACAACTTAAACTTCCGGACGCGAAGACTAACGAAAAACAGTGTCTTTATTTTTTTGAAAATCCCCATTAATAAGCGTTTATGGTTTTTATGATATGCGTAATTTCAGCTTCCGTCAAAACCGGACTCATCGGCAAACTCAGCACCTCATCGTGTATTTTTTCAGTAATCGGGAAAGATAAATGGTGAAAATCTTCCATGGCGTTCTGTTTATGCGGAGCTACGGGATAATGAATCAGGGTCTGAATGCCCTTTTCTGATAAATACTGCTGCAACTCCTCTCTTTTCGGAGTTCTTACAACAAACAAATGAAATACGTGGTTATCCGAACCGTCATAAGAGGGCAAAACTATTTTATCATTTTTTATTTCCGACAAATATCGTTTGGCTACTGCCCTTCTTTTTTGGTTTTCGTTAGTTAAATGAGGTAATTTCAAGCGTAAAAAACCCGCCTGAAGCTCATCTAATCGGGAATTAAATCCAAGGTAATCATTATAATATTTTGTTTCGGAACCGTAATTGGAAAGTGATTTAAGGGTTTTAGCCAGTTTTTCATCGTTAGTAACCACAGCGCCCGCATCGCCCAACGCACCCAGATTTTTACCCGGATAAAAACTAAATGCTCTGGTGTGGCTGCCTTTAAACGGCAGTCCGTGTCCCTGTGCGGCATCTTCCACTATCAGTAAATCATACTTGTATCCGATTTTCATGATTTCATCCATTGGCGAAAGTTGGCCGTACAAATGAACGATCAACATTCCTTTCGTTCTTTTGGAGATTTTAGCTTCAATCTGCTTCGGATCGATATTATATGTTTTTTCGTCCGGTTCCACCAAAACAGGCACTAATCCGGCATGAATGATTCCTAAAATTGACGCTATATAGGTATTTGCAGGCACAATGATCTCATCACCTTTCTGAAGATTACCCATTTCGATATAGGCTTTGAACACTAAAATAATCGCATCCAATCCATTACCAACGCCAATACAATATTTTGAGCCGCAATAAGCCGCAAATTCTTCCTCAAAAGCTTTTACCTCTTCGCCCAAAATGTACCAGCCTCTTTCCAAAAAGCGCTTCAGTTTTTCCTGAAAAGCAGTTTCAAAAGGTTCGTTTATCGCCTTTATGTCGAGAAATTTTACCATACTAAATCGTTAGTCCCGAATAATTTTTAGTTTTAATTCTAACGAAATTCTGAACCGATGCCCGGGCGCCGAAACTTTCCTTCCAATAGGCCAGACCTTCGTTTAATGTCCGCCCGTTATCTTCCGAAGAACTTCCGAAACTAACGTATTTTTTATCAGCATATTGTCGGATGATAACATCAAACAAAATATCCAAAGCCGCAGTATCCGTTCTGTCTTCCGCTCCGGAACTATATTGAAAATGTGCCACTGTTTTGGTTAAAAACATAACTACACCCGCTTTCAGTTCATTATCCTGATAAGCGCTATAAAGTTTTATATTATCAGGAAACAACAGTGCTAATTGCTCTATTTCTCCTAACGAATGTACCGGATTTACCCCAAAACGGTTTTGGAGATTAGGAGTCAGTATTGTATTCCAGAAATCCCGATAGTTTTTGTCTTCTCTAACTTCAATTTTGAGATTTTCCGCTAATGTCAAAGCTCTTTTTCTGTTGCGGTTGGGTTTGTATTTTTCGCTATTATCCACAACCATATACACGTCCGAACGATACGTTTGTGCATCGCTTAAAAACGAAACATAATCCATTTCATCCGCAATGATTTGGTTATATATTTTGGGAAGGTCTTTAAAGTTTATGGCAATGATTTCATTTTGGTGCAGAAATTGTAAAACCGACTGAAAAACAAGCACATATTCTTTTATCCGAATTGATTTCTTAACTACAAGACCTCCATAACTGAGCCCTTGATGTGAATGGATTTCATTTGTCGTTTTATTGGCAGGAAGCGCCGCGACCAACTTTTCACCATCAAAAACCATCAGAGAAAAATCCTCAAAACGGTCCGCATGGTATTCCATAAAATCCCGGTGAAAAAGAAATGTTGCATTTTTGGCCTGACTTATAAAATCATTCCAAAGCGCATAATCTGATTTTTGATATTTCCGAACGGTATACTTTTCCACCAAACCTTGATAAACTCCCGAAAAGTAGTAATTTTTCTTCAGATTAAACGAATCTTTTTACCAAGCCAATTGCATTCGATGAAAAATAATTGCTAATTTTAACAAAAAACAATTTACGGTGAAGACCAGAATGCTACTTTTTTATAGTGTCCTTTTTATTTTGTTTTCCGAAAGTTTGTTCGGCCAGAACATTGGGCTCTATGAGCAATTTTTCGGGAGATACGACTTTACTTTTTTCGGCAACACCTTGAATCCGGACGAAAACACCTACATGTATCCGGATTATATCCTTACCACTTCATCGGCCGACTTAAACCTTGCGTCAGGCGATGTAATTGAGAAAGCCTATCTTTATTGGGCCGGATCAGGCACAGGTGACTTCGACGTAAAATTAAACGGCATTGATTTGACAGCGCAACGCACCTTTTCCACGGTTCAGATTAGTTCAGGCTATCCTTTTTTCAGCGCTTTTTATGACGTAACCTCCATAGTTACTTCGGCAGGAAACGGCACATATACACTTTCAGACTTGGATTTAAATGCTTTGGTACCCACCTATTACCTTAATGCGACGAATTTTGCAGGTTGGGCTATAATCGTAGTTTACAAAAACAATTCACTTCCTTTAAATGTTTTAAATATTTATGACGGATTGGAAAATTTATCACCGCCTGTAGCCGGAACAATAGATTATCTGAACATTACTTTATCCAACCTGAATGTTATTGATAATCAGGATGCTAAAATCGGTTTTTTGGCATGGGAAGGTGACAGGAATATTGCGGTTTCAGAATCATTAAGCATCAATGGGAATGTTTTGGGAAATCCTCCCTTAAACCCGTCGAACAACGCCTTTAACGGAACCAGCACGATCACAGGAAGCAGTACGCTTTACAATATGGACCTGGACATTTACAACATTCAAAACAATATTCAGATTGGTGATACCTCTGCAGAAATCCAGCTGACTTCGGGTCAGGATTTTGTGATGATAAACTCCATCGTGACCAAACTCAACAGCCAATTACCCGATGCCACCGTTACTATCGAACAGGCTGAAGTGGAATGCAATTCCCGAAATGTTGCTGTCAATTACACGGTTGCCAACTTCAACGCTACCGATTTTTTACCTGCCGGCACTCCAATTTCTATTTATGCTAATGGCGTCCTTGTGGGGACAAATCAGACACAAAATGACCTTCAGATTGGAGACAGCGTTCTTATGTATCAGGTCGTTACTATTCCAACCGGAATTCCGCTTAATTTCTCTATCGAAATCATTGTGGACCAGCCGGGTGTTGTTACGGAACTGATTGAAACCAACAATAATGATACTATGGACGTAATCCTGGCTGCCGGACCAACGCCGAATCCGCTGGATGATTTAGTTTCCTGCAATCGAGGTTATACGGAAGGATTATTCGACTTTTCAGATTACGAAAACACGGTAACATCCGATCCGAACAGTACGGTAACTTTCCACGAATCCCAAGCGGAAGCCAATGCCGGTGTAAACCCGATTGCTGATCCGTCAAATTATATAGCAACTTCAACACCGAAGACCATCTATGTTCGGATTGACGGTCCGGAATGTTTTACCACCACTTCGTTCCTACTTACCGTAAAACCTTGTCCGCCTATCGTTTACAATGCGGTTTCGGTTAACGGTGACGGAATGAACGACACCTTCCATATTGAAGGATTACGGGACGTGTTTGTGAATTATGAACTTTACGTGTACAATCGTTGGGGAAGAGAAGTATGGAAAGGAACTAATTACACGCCGGAATGGGACGGTTATATTAAAGACGGTGTTGGCAGCAGTCACGCACCGGAAGGGACTTATTTTTATATTTTATATCTGAATGATCCGAACTATCCTAAACCTTTAAATGGCTATCTGTACCTCAACCGTTAATCTTTTTCTACTGTTGGCAAATACCAGTGAAAGATAACAGCCATTAATCGGATAGCAATTATAAGCGCCGAAGTCATTAAGTAAATGATATCTTCCGGCACTTCAATACTTTTGAGAAAAAAGAAGAACACGCCGCCAATGATGCATACAGTGGCATAAATTTCTTTGCGGAAGATAACGGGAATCTCATTACATAAAATATCGCGGATCACGCCTCCGAAACAAGCCGTCATGGTTCCTAAAGCTATGCAGATAACCGGATGAAGATTCACTGCAAGTCCCTTTTCCAGACCGATCAGCGTAAAGACGCCCAATCCGATGGTATCAAACAAAAACATGGATTTTCGGAACCGGTCCAATTTTTTTCTGAAAACCAAAGCCAGAGCAAATCCTAAAAAAATAGTATAAAGATAATTTAAGTCTTTCATCCATCCGACCGGCGTCGTACCGATAAGAACATCCCGCAGTGTTCCTCCTCCGACAGCAGTCACAATGGCAATAATCAGAACCCCGAAAGGATCCATCTTCTTGTTCATCGCCGATAAAGCTCCGGAAACAGCAAAAGCCATCGTTCCTAAAATATCCAATATCTCAAACATTCTTACATATTTCGGGTAAAGTAATTGTAATCCTTCAAAACCGTTCTGATAAAATCGGAATCATTGCCCGACTGACTTTTAATCCCGGCAACGGTTTCTATTTTCTCTCTGAGTTTATAAATCAATCGGAAATCTTTTACCTTTAGTGCAGATTCAAACGTTTCCTTAATGATTCGGGCATCATTATCCGACAGTTTAATCACGGACGGGTACGTTGGCACATAATCATCATCTATTTCCTCAAGAATGGTATGATTGATATTAATGTTGTTCTTTAATAAGATAACTGCTGTCCCGGCCGCCATATCTCCTAATCGTTGGTTTTTTCGACTCAAAACAATCGCTACCAAGCCAATAATCCCAATTGCGATTGCGATTTCAACCAACATAAAAAGCCAACGTATAAGATAATCACCAAAACCGGCCTGATAGCCATCGATCTTAATCACTTTGATTTTCATTATCTTTTTTCCGAAAGTCTGCCCTTCCATTAGGCTTTCCAGCACCAAAGAATACAAAACTACCGGTAACCCGAAGAGCAACTGTATAGCATTTCTGGAAGAGGAATCAAGATCGTAAAGTAAATTATTCAACCCCATCCACTCGAAAAACACATAGTAAACAACGATCCAATACGCTGTTTGTATAAGTGTATCAAGCAACTGCGCAAAAATTCGGTCGCCCACTGAGGCTGCCTGAAAATTTATATTCACATTTTGCGTCGTGGTTATTGATAATTCTGACATATTTTATATTTTAGCTTTTTTATGAGAGAGGTAGCGTTTATAAAACAAAATAAAGAAAAATGGCTTGAATTTGAACAGGCTATTTTTGGCAAAGCTAAAAAAAATCCGGATGAATTGGCTAGTCTTTACATTCATTTGGTAAACGATTTGTCGTATGCACAAACGTATTATCCTAAAAGTAAAACCACGGTTTACCTGAATTACCTCGCATCAAAGATTTATCAGAAGATCTACAAAACAAAACGCGAGGAAACCAATCGGATTGTGCACTTCTTTAAAACCGAAGTCCCACTACTGGTCTATGAATACAGAAGGTATCTTTTATATGCCTTTCTTCTTTGTTTTGTTTGCACCGGTATCGGAGTACTCTCTGCGCACAATGATGCGGCTTTCGTCCGAATGATCATGGGTGATGATTATGTCAACATGACTTTGGAGAACATCGAAAAAGGAAATCCGGTCGCGGTATACGCACGCGGAAGTAATTGGGGAAGTTTTATAGAAATTACATTAAATAATCTTCGGGTAGGCGCTTCCTGTTACATCTATGGAATTTTTGCCGGTATAGGAACTTTTATCTACATGAGTTTTAATTTCATCATGTTGGGTTCTTTTCAGTATTTCTTCTATAAGGAACATGTCTTCTGGGAAAGTGTTCGCGCCATCTGGATTCACGGTGCCATGGAAATTTTCGGTATTGTGATCGAATCCATGGCTGGCTTTGTTTTAGGCGCAAGCATTTTGTTCCCAAGAACTTATTCGCGATTGCATTCTTTTAAAATCGGATTTAAAAACAGTCTGAAAATATTTCTGAGCACTATGCCATTTACGATCGCGGCCGGTCTTCTGGAGGGTTTTGTAACGCGTTACTCCGTAGACATGCCTCGACCTCTGAACATTTTTATCATTTTGGGTACACTATCCTTAATTTCCTATTATTATATAGTATATCCATTTATTGTGAACCGAAAAACATCTAAAAATCATGTTCCAACTCTTTAAAAAAAGAAGTTTCAGCGAATTAATCGGAGACACTTTTACATTTTTTAAAATGCACGGTAAGCATTACTACCGAAATTATTTTATTGTAAACGGAGGATTTTTACTGGTACTGTTGGTGCTTGTTTATTTTCTCATGAAGGTATTTTTCGAAGGTTTGTACTCTAATATTGCGGGAATAAATTCCGGGAACAACAATTTTGATGTATATATTAATGACAACCTGACGCTGATCGTCTCATTGGGGATTTTTTCTGCCATTGCCATTATTTTCCTGAGCCTTTTAAGTTATGCATTCCCGGTGGTCTATCTTAAATTGTTAGAAAAAAAACCGGATTTTGAGACCAGTGAAATCATAGATCTGCTTAAAAACAATGCAGGTAAGATCATAATCTTTTTCATTGCCTCGATTTTTATTTTCATCCCTATCATGTTGATTGTCTTTGCGATTAGTTTTGCCTTGATTTTTCTGCTGATTGGTATTCCGCTTATAATGATTGTGATCCCGGCTATGATGAGTTGGTATTCCCTAAGCTTTTACGATTATCTAAGCAACGACAAAGGTTATTTTGAATCGATAGGCACAGGATTTAATCTACTCAGACAAAAATTCTGGCCTACAGTGGGTTCAACAGCCATTATGTATATAATCATGCAGATCGCGATTAGTTTTATTGCGGCGATTCCCTATATGATTGGTATATTTTCATTTGTTACGGCGATGGATACTCAAAATCAGCCAACAGGTCCCCGCGCAGAACAGATTTCATTCCTTATGATAATGATGGGAATTGCCATGGTTCTGTCCATCTTGGCCAATTTCTTTTTTCAGAATTTTATTTTGGTAAATCAGGGTATTATTTATTACAGCAGTCGTGAAGAAAACGAAAACAATACGCATAAAAGTGAAATAGATCTGATTGGAACTCAAAGTGAATAAACTACTTTTTTACATATTATTTCTTTTATCGGGAACTGTTTTTTCGCAAACGGAAACCGATACATTAAGCTATGCGGATGATCTGAAAAATTCGGAAATCACACCAGTTCATTTTAGGGAGAATTTTCAGCGCGATTATTCCTCAGAGGAATTTCAATATCAGCCGCTCGTAAAAAGCACTTCCCGCTGGGATAATTTCAAAGCCTGGCTGCAATATTGGTTAGACCGCATATTTGGCGGTGAGAAAAATGGGGATTCCACTATTTTGGTCATTGTACTTAAAATACTGGCCTTTCTGGTCGTTCTATTTGTCGTTTATCTTATTGTAAGAGCCATAATCAACAAAGATGGGGTTTGGATTTTAGGAAAATCGTCCAAAAAGAAAATCAGTACCTCAGAATACTACGAAGAAGACATCCATAATATTGATTTCAAAAGCATCATCGAAAAAAGCAAAGCGGCCAACAACCACCGTCTTTCCATTCGCTATTATTATTTATGGCTGCTCAAAAAAATGTCGGATAACGGAATAATCGAATGGGACATTGAAAAGACAAACACCGATTATCTCTACGAAATCAAGCGCGATGCGTTAAAAGAAGATTTTCAATACCTGTCCTATATTTATGACCATAGCTGGTATGGCGAATTCGGCATTGATGACATGTTGTTCGAAAAAGCCGAAAAAGCTTTCGTTAAAACTATTAATTCCATCTAAATGAACAAAACAATCAAAATATATATTGGGTTCTTTGTTCTGATCGTGATCGGAATTATCTTTATTGACGCTAACCGTTCAAAACCCATTGACTGGTCGCCTACGTATGCCAGAAAAGACAAGATTCCGTTCGGACTTTATGTTCTGGATAAAGAAATAGACCGTTTATTGCCTAAACATAAAGTACAGCGATTTCAAAATACAGCGTATGAGTTTTTAGACCCAAAGTACAATTATAAAGACTCTACCTATACCGTTCAAGGAACCCTCCTATTCGTTTCTCAAAGCGACGAATTCGATGAATCCTCGCTGGACGAGCTCATTTGGTTTGTAGAACATGGAAATTCCGCTTTTTTAAGCATGACTGATTTTCCTCAAAAACTGATGGATACCCTAAAAACAGAGTACACGAACGAATATTCATTGACAGACAGTATCTATTGCAATCTTAGCAATGAGGTTTTCGGCCATCAGAAATATAAATTAAAAAAAGGAGCCAGCTTTTCCTATTTCAATAAAACGGATTCGCTTAACACCACTGTTTTGGGACGTCAGGAAATCGACACGGCCAATAATGTTAATTTTATAAAAGTCCCGTTCGGAAAAGGAAATTTTTATCTGCACACCCAACCGGCCGCTTTTTCAAATTATTATCTGCTGGACAAAAAAAACAGCGCTTATTGTGCAAATCTGTTATCCTATCTACCAAAAGGAACCGTTTTCTGGCATGCCAAAGGATATGATAGCGATGAAGTTTCCGGCTCTCCATTTCGCTATATCGCAAATCAGGCAGCTTTACGATGGGCATGGTATCTGCTTTTAATGGGAGTGGTGATTTTCATGATTTTCAATGCCAAACGAAGACAGCGCATAATCCCCGTAAAAGTACCCTTGTCGAATACCACAGTGGATTTTACAAAAACAATAGGAAATTTGTACCTTCAGGAAGGAAATCATTACGTTATTATTGATAAAAAAATCATTTATTTCCTGGAAAAAATACGTACCGATTACCTGATCGACACGTTCAATCTGGATGAGACATTCATTAACCGACTCCATCAGAAAACCGGAAAAGAAATATCAGATATTGAACATGTTGTACGACTGATAAAGAAACACCGTAACAACATGGAGAGTACTGAAAAAGACGTTATCGAAATAAGCAAAACAATAGAAAAAATAAAGTAATATGGATACTTTCGAAAATAATCACACACCGTTGACCGAAACTTCAAACAATGAATTTTCAGGTGAACCAAAACAAATGCCATCTTCGGATGAGAATGTAAACTTTCAGACCCGAATCAATCTGGCCCCCTTGTTACAAAGTGTTACCGACATAAAAGCCGAATTGAGTTCGGTTATTGTAGGGCAGCATAAAATGATCGATCAGTTACTGGTTGCCGTTTTGTCTAACGGACACGTACTTTTAGAAGGTGTTCCCGGCGTAGCAAAAACCATTACTGCCAAATTGCTTTCCAAAACACTGGCTCTGGATTTCAGTCGAATTCAGTTTACACCGGATTTAATGCCTTCTGACATCATTGGAACCTCTGTTTTTGATTTGTCGAAATCAGAATTCCGATTCAAAAAAGGACCCGTTTTTTCAAACTTTATCCTGATCGATGAGATCAACCGTGCGCCTGCCAAAACACAGGCCGCTCTTTTTGAAGTGATGGAAGAACGTCAGATCACGATTGATGGTACCGCTTACAAAATGGATACACCTTTTTTAGTTATCGCAACCCAAAACCCGATTGAACAGGAAGGAACATACCGTTTACCGGAAGCGCAATTAGACCGTTTCCTGTTTAAAATAAGCATCGACTATCCGAATCTTGAAGATGAAATCACCATCCTTCAAAAGGAAAATGCGCTGCAGGACAGAAACAAACTGGAGAATATCCGTCAAATTCTTTCTAAATCGGAAATCGGAAACTACCAAAGTCTGGTAAAACAGATCATGATCGAACACAATTTGGTGGAATATATCGCCAAAATAGTTATGAATACACGGGAAAACGCATTCCTTTATTTAGGGGCATCCCCTCGTGCTTCCATTGCAATTCTGAATGCAGCCAAAGGTTTTGCAGCACTTCGCGGACGTGATTTCGTAACTCCGGAAGACATCAAAGATGCGGCGGTCCCTGTACTGCAGCACCGCGTAATGGTAACTCCGGAACGCGAAATGGAAGGCATCACTTCAACAGAAATCATCAGACAGATTATTGATACCGTAGAAATTCCGCGCTAATGCAGTTTTTTAAGAAATTATACCTGAACAACCTGTTTTTCTATGTGCTTTTGGGCATCATAGTCAGTTTTGTTTTTGCTTATTTTTTCCCCAGCGTGTACAAAGTCTGCTGGCTCTTTTTGTTTGTGCTGATTGCGTTTACTATTTTAGACATACTATTGCTGTTTGCAAGCCGTCAACCTATTAAAGCCTCACGCAAAGCACCAGAAAAATTTTCAAATGGAGATCAGAATACAATTTCGGTCAAATTGCGAAATCACTATTCTTTCCTTGTATTTGCAAAGGTAATTGACGAAATTCCGTTTCAGTTCCAAATGCGTAATTTCGAAATAGAGCGAAAATTAGCAGCCGATGCAAAAGACCAGTTCGATTATCATTTACGTCCTACAGAAAGGGGCGAATATTTCTTCGGAAACCTGAACGTTTATATTTCCTCGCCACTTCGTTTGATTTCGAGACGATTCACTTTCGACAACAATCAAATGGTGCCGACTTACCCGTCCTACATTCAGTTACGAAAATACGATCTGATGGCTTTTTCCAACAATTTGTTGCAATACGGATTAAAAAGAATACGCCGAATCGGACATACAATGGAATTTGAACAGATCAAGGAATATGTTCAGGGCGATGACATCCGAACTTTAAACTGGAAGGCCACGGCGAAACGAAATCAGTTAATGGTTAACCAGTTTCAGGATGAAAAATCGCAAACGGTCTATATGGTTATTGATAAAGGCCGAGTGATGAAAATGCCTTTTAACGGATTGAGTCTGCTGGATTACGCTATCAATGCAAGTCTGGTTCTATCCAATGTAATTCTGAAAAAAGGCGATAAGGCAGGACTGTTTACATTTTCAAAAAAAATCGAAAACCGCGTTATAGCCGAGCGTCGTCAGTCGCAAATGAATCTGATCTTAGAAAACCTGTACAATATCAAAACCGATTTCTTTGAAAGCGATTACAGTCGTTTGTACGTTGATGTTAAGAAAAACATCAATCACCGCAGCCTGATTCTTTTGTACACGAATTTCGAAACTGTAGATGGTTTACACCGCCAGCTCCCCTATTTAAAAGGAATTGCGAAAAACCATTTGCTGGTGGTCGTTTTCTTCAATAATACCGAACTGAATGACTTAATTCATAAAAAAGCAACCACCATCCAGGATATTTACGATCAGACGATTGCTGAGAAATTTGCCTTCGAAAAACGACTGATCGTGAACGAACTTAAGAAATATGGTATTTATTCGGTTTTGACGCAGCCGGAAAACCTTACTTTGGATACCATCAATAAGTATCTTGAAATTAAAGCAAGGGGGATTTTGTAGAAAAACATGAAAACAAACGTCATCGATTCCATTACTATTGTTTTCATGTTAGCATCAATGGTCTTAGCATTTCTGATTCCTTTTGAATTGTTTTTATTTGTATATGCTTTTCTCGGTCCCCTTCATTACCTTACTGAAATCAATTGGTTGCAGCAAAAAAAATTTTATTTGCCAAAAAAAAATGATTACCAGATTCTTATCGGTTGCTTGTTTTGTATTACTACCTGTTGGTTACTGCAAATTAAAAGCGGAATCCCTTTTTTTATTTTCTTAGCCTTTTCAATACCAATTGCCCTGCATCTTTTTTGGGAGACTAAAAAGAGATTTCTCAGTATCCTTGTCTGTTGTATCGTCGGTGTATTTCTTCTGTATTTTGATTTTAGCCGATTCTCACTGGTCTTTTCCACATTTTTACCCACATTGATTCATGTATTTTTGTTTACGGGAGCATTTATTTTGCTGGGTTCGTTAAAATCAAAAAACAAAATGGGTTTTCTTTCCATTCTGGTATTTATTGGCTGTACTCTACTCTTTTTCAGCATTCCTGCATCTGTCAATTTTTCGCTGATAAATAAGTACATAACCGACAATTACAGTTCATTTTCCAATGTGAACCTACAACTCATAGAAATACTGCACAATTCCAAAATAAAGAGAACTGATGCCGTTTTCCACACGGAGATCGGAATAAAAGTAATGCGCTTCATTGCGTTTGCTTATACCTATCACTATATCAACTGGTTTTCTAAAACATCTGTCATTCAGTGGCATAAAACATCAAAAGTAAAACTGATTACAATTGGCGCTATTTGGTTACTTTCCATAGCCTTATTTGTCGCGGATTATAAATTGGGAATGAGCTGGCTCTACATTTTAAGCATTTCACATGTCGTACTTGAATTCCCTTTAAATCATATCAGTTTTCTTGAAATCAAAAATCATCTCTTGTTGCTTCGCAGAAATTAGTAAAAACTTACTTAGATTTACAGCCTCGTAATTTTCAATCCCTTGAGGAATTAAATTAGGTGATTCAAAACTAAAATCCAAAAATCATTATATGAAAAAAATTCTACTTACTTTATTGGCGTTCATAGCAATTACGCCTAAAATTATGGCTCAGGATGCCGATTCTCTAAAAATTGCAATGGAGAAAATTGAAAAATCAATGAAATACCAAACCGGAAAAATTAAACTTCAGGAAGGTGACGGTACATTGAATGTTCCTAAAGGATTTAAATTTTTAGATGCAAAACAAACGCAATATGTGCTGAAAGATTTATGGGGAAATCCTGAAGACACCACTGTTCTGGGATCGATATTACCTGAAAGCAAAGGGGTTTTAGATGACAAAAGCTGGCTTTTTATAATTAATTATCAAAATATTGGTTATGTGGAAGATGCTGATGCAGAAGACATTAATTATGATGACCTGTTAAAAGAAATGCAGACTGACATGGAAACCGAAAATGCAGAAAGAATAAGATCAGGATTTGAAACCGCCTCTCTTATAGGTTGGGCATCAGCACCTTATTATGATAAAGACCTAAAAGTATTGCACTGGGCCAAAGAGCTTAAATTCGGAAAAGCTGAAACCAATACGTTAAACTACGATTTGCGAGTTTTAGGACGTAAAGGGATCTATACGCTTTCTGCAGTTGCCAACATGTCTGAATTAGCGGAAGTGAAGGCGAGCATTCCAAGCATTTTAAACAGTGTGCATTATGCAGAAGGATCACAATACTCTGATTTTGATTCCAATACCGATGAAGTTGCCGCATGGACCATTGGAGGTTTGGTTGCCGGAAAAGTATTAGCGAAAGTTGGTTTCTTCGCCATATTGGCAAAATTCGGAAAATTTATTGTTATTGGTCTTGTGGCTGCTTTTGCCGGAGTTAAGAAATTCTTTTTCGGCAATAAAGAACAGAAAACAACACGTCCGCAGGAAAGCGAAGTTGCTGAAGAAGAACTAAGCCCTGCTGAAAAAGAGGAATAAAACAAAAGAGTGCTTCATTTTTTGAAGCACTTTTTTTTATCGGTTGATGTGAAAAAATATAATTAATTTTACCCAACTTAAATTTTTCTAAACTTGAAGCAGATCACCAGCATTCAGAATCCTTACATAAAATCCTTAGTCCAACTGCAGGAAAAAGCGAAAAGCCGCAAACAAACGGGAACATTTCTGATTGAAGGTCAACGCGAAATCATGTTGGCTCAAAAAGGAGGTTATGAACTGGAAACGATACTTTTTCTGCCCGACTTAATTTCAGAAAACGAAATCAGGCAACTGACCGGACAAAAAGTCGAACTGATTGAAATCTCAAAAGAAGTCTATAAAAAGTTGGCTTACAGAGATACCACAGAAGGAATTCTTGCCATCGCTAAAACGAAATCACTACAGTTATCGGATTTACAATTATCCAAAAACCCGCTGATATTAGTTGCCGAAGCCACCGAAAAACCAGGAAACATTGGAGCTCTTTTACGTACCGCCGATGCTGCTAATCTTGATGCAGTCATTATCGCCAACCCGAAGAGTGACATGTATAATCCGAATGTAGTCCGTTCCAGCGTGGGTTGTTTATTCACAAGACAGATTGCCGTTGGTTCGACCGAAGACGTAATCGCTTATCTGAAAGAAAAAAACATTGCAATTTACTGTGCGACTTTACAGGATTCGACCTTTTACCATACGCAGAATTACACTACTCCTTCAGCATTGGTTGTAGGAACCGAAGCTACCGGACTTACCGAAGCCTGGAGAAACGCCAGTACCAAAAACATAATTATTCCGATGCAAGGAGAAATCGATTCGATGAATGTTTCGGTAGCTGCTGCTATTCTGATCTTTGAGGCTAAGAGACAGAGAGGGTTTTAAAGAGAAAAGAAGCAAGGGAGAAGAGAAAAGAGAATAGAAACAAACGACAGTTGGCAGACGGCAGAATTTAAAATACAGAAATTTAAAAAAATCAGGATATGAAATATAAAGTATCATTAGTAGCGCTTTTCATTGGTTTTAGCATGTCGGCGCAAATGGCTGCACCGCAAGTGGATGAACTGGTGGAAAAAGCCATGAAAACCTTCAATGTTCCGGGAATTGCCATTGCCATCGTTAAAGACGGAAAAGTGGTTCATTCCAAAGGATACGGAGTGCGTTCCATCATCACCAAACAAAAAGTGGATGAAAATACCCTTTTCGGAATCGCGTCAAACAGTAAAGCCTTCACTGCGGCGGCATTAGCCATTTTAGTAGATGAAAAAAAACTTAATTGGGACGATAAGGTAATTAAGTACATTCCCGATTTCAAAATGTACAATGACTATGTGACCAACGAATTCACCATTCGCGATTTGCTGACACACCGAAGCGGACTAGGCATGGGCGCCGGTGATCTAATGCTTTGGCCGGAAGGAAGTGATTTCACGACAAATGACATCATCCACAATTTACGCTATCTGAAACCGGTATCCGGCTTTAGAACCAAATTCGATTATGATAATTTACTGTATATAGTGGCCGGAGAAGTCATTCACAAAGCGTCGGGTAAATCCTGGGTTGAATTTGTGGAAAGCCGTATTATGCTTCCACTTCAGATGGAAAAAAGTAAAGGAACCTGGTCAAGAATTCCGGACACTACCAATGTTGTTACGCCTCACGTACCTTTAAAAGGAAAATTGGGAATTACAAAACAAAGCAAAAACAGCATTATGGATCCTGCCGGAGGAATATTCTCTTCTGTTTCCGAGATGAGCAAATGGGTATTAATGCAGTTAAACAAAGGGAAATACGGACCTGACAATAAAATCTTGTTCAGTGAAGCGCAACAGAATGAAATGTGGGCACCACAGACGATAATTCCAACAAATACAAATCCGCCTTACAATACGCATTTCAGTGCTTACGGATTAGGCTGGTTTCTGAGTGACGTAAAAGGTTATAAACAAATTTCCCATACCGGAGGTCTTGAAGGAATGGTTACGCAGGTAACTTTAGTCCCGGAGTTGAACTTAGGCATCATAGTACTTACCAATCAACAGGCGGGAGCCGCATTTTCTGCGATCACCAACACGATCAAAAATACTTATATGGGTATCCCTCCTATTGATTATGTGGAAATGTATGGCAAGCGAAATACTGAAATGACGGGCAAAGCAGATAAATCTGTAGAGGAAGTCTGGACAACTGTCACAAACAATAAAAACAGTCAAAAAACTAAGCTCGAAAAAATCGTTGGAACTTATGCAGATAATTGGTTAGGAGAAATCAGCATCCACGAGAAAAAAGGAAAATACTATTTCATTTCAAAACGTTCCCCGAATTTATCCGGAGAGGTTTTCTTTTACAAAGACAATACATTTGCGGTAAAATGGTTCAACCGCAATATGGAAGCCGATGCGTTTATAACGATCACATCAGATACAACCGGAAAAGCTGTTAATCTGAAAATGAAACCTATTTCGGAAATGACGGATTTTAGTTATGATTTTCAGGATTTGGATATAAATAGAGTTAAATAACACAAAGCGCTCCCAAAAAGAGCGCTTTTTTTTGTTTAAAACCTTAATCTGTTTGCAAACTTCATTTCTTTAGCTTATTTTTAGGTACTTAATGAATAACCATGACAGAGATCGATTTAGAAGCTGAAAACAAAGCCATTGCGAAAGAATATAAAGAACTGCTCCGCATAAGTTACCAAACCCTTTCCGAAGAAGATAAAAAACTGATTCGAAAAGCTTTTGATGTGGCTGTCGACGCACATAAAGACCAACGCCGAAAATCGGGTGAGGCTTATATTTTTCACCCTATCGCCGTTGCTAAAATCGTTGCCAATGAAATCGGTTTGGGCGCTACGGCTATTGCGGCCGCACTGATGCATGATGTGGTGGAAGATACCGACATTACGGTGGAAGACATAGAACGCATGTTTAATCCGAAAATCGCGCGTATTGTTGATGGCCTTACCAAAATGGCGAAGGTAAAAACCGATCAGGAAATCTCTGTACAGGCGGAAAACTTCCGTAAAATGCTGTTGACGCTTAATGACGATGTCCGCGTAATTCTAATCAAAATCGCGGATCGTCTGCACAACATGCAAACCATGGAAAGCATGGTGGATTACAAGCAGGCGAAAATCGCATCTGAAACCTTATACATTTATGCTCCTCTTGCCCACCGTTTGGGGCTTTATAACATCAAAACACAGCTTGAAGATTTAGGTTTAAAATACACAGAACCGGTTGTTTACAATGACATTGTAAGCAAAATGAAGGAAAGTAAAGAAGAACAACAGGCTTATATCAAATCGATTGCCGATGTTCTTAAAAGCTCTTTGGATGAAGAAGGTATCGAATATACCATGAAAGGCCGTCCGAAATCGGTCTATTCCATCCGACGCAAAATGGTGGCGCAAAATGTTACGTTTGATGAAGTGTATGATAAATTCGCTTTGCGCATCATCTACAAGTCAAATCCACACGACGAAAAATTCCTTGCGTGGAAGATCTATTCGATTGTGACCGATCATTACCGTCCGAGTCCGAGCCGTTTGCGCGACTGGATCTCTTCACCGAAATCAACAGGATATGAAGCTTTGCACATTACTGTAATGGGTCCGAAAGGCCGTTGGGTTGAAATTCAGGTGCGAAGTGAGCGTATGGATGAAATCGCTGAAAAAGGATACGCTGCGCATTACAAATACAAGCAAGGAGCGACGGAAGAAAACAGTCTCGATGTCTGGTTGAACCAGCTAAAAGAAGCGCTGGAAAATTCAGAAAGCAATGCTGTCGACTTTGTGGAAGATTTCAAATTGAATCTGTACGCCAAGGAAATTTATGTCTTTACGCCAAAAGGTGAGATCAAATCATTGCCTAAAGGAGCCACATCTTTGGATTTTGCGTTCAGCATCCACTCTGAAATAGGTGTAAAAACAAGAGGAACAAGGGTTAACGGAAAACTGGTTCCGCTTAATCATGTTTTGAACAGCGGTGACCAGGTCGAAATCATCACATCACCGAACCAGAAACCAACAGCGAACTGGCTGGATTATGTAACTACGTCCCGCGCGAAAAACAAAATCAGAAACGTACTTAACGAGAGTACCAAGAAAATAGCTGAAGACGGAAAAGAAATCCTTACCCGAAAATTACGCCATCTTAAAGTTACCCTTAACGAGCAAACCGTTAACGAATTGGTAAACTTTTTCAAACTGCAAACCAGTCTGGATCTGTTCTATCGTGCTGGGCTTGGCACCATCGACAACCAACAGTTAAAAGATTATGCCGCGCAGAAAAGCAATACTTTGGTCAATTTCTTCAAGAAAACCATCAAACGCTCTCCTTCTGCACATCCGGAGCACATCCATAAAGAAGAAATCAGCAAACACTATGATTTGTTGGTTTTTGGCGCAGAACAGGACAAACTCGACTATAAACTATCCACTTGCTGCAATCCGATTCCGGGGGATGATGTGTTCGGATTTGTAACCATTAGTGAGGGGATTAAAGTACACCGCAAGAACTGCCCGAACGCCATCAGCATGCAGTCTAATTTTGCGTATCGCATCATTCAGGCCAAATGGATCGATTCGTCTCAGGAAGAATTCAAGGCATCACTGAAAATCACCGGAATGGATACGCTTGGATTAACCAATGAACTTACCAAAGTAATCTCGAATCAGATGAACGTAAACATCCAGAGCATTTCTTTGAGTGGGGAAGCCGGACTTTTCAATGGGCAGGTAACAGTTATCGTACAGAACAATGTCATCCTGAAAAAACTTATTGAGAATATCAAGAAAATTGACGGGGTTGATAAAGTGATCCGAGTGAACAATATATAATTCATGAGTAAGAAAAGTATTTCACTGTTGATTCTGTTGCTTATTGGTACAATTGCATGGGCACAAAGTCGGAAGGCTAATTATCATTTAGACCCTTTTGGAAAAAAACTAGATTTGTATTTTGTAAATTTATCCGAGAAATATCCGGACAATTCCATGGCTTTCAGAATAACTCCCGACAGTGGAAGGGTTTACCAATTCAATGCCCCGCGATACAGCACTTACAAAATCACTTATTCCGATTTTAAAACAAAAGCAGAAGAGCTGACTGGAAAGACATTCTCAGACTCAACAATTTTTATTATTCAGTACAACTACAAAGACGATGCTTGTTCAGATTGGTTCTCAAATAAAATGAGCAGCGGGTTCGTAAACAAACGAAAAGAGTATTACGATACTCAGAAAAGTTTTATCGAAAAAAACTATAAGAATTCGGTCTTATTAATCTTATTTGAAAAAGACATAACGCTTTCAAACAAACCAAGCTCAAACAAAGAATATTTTTATTCGGACAAGAATAATTTTTTCAGAAAAACCATTTTTAAAGATCCGACGGTATGTGGGTCACACGGCATAATAAAACCAGACGGATTTGTATTAATTCATAACGGTGAGTATCGAGCCGATTGGATGGCGGCACATGTCAAACCTGAAATTTGGAATTCATTTTTTGATTCCGAACAAATTAATCTTTCACCTCCCAAAAAATAACCGTATCTTTGCCGGTCTTTCATAGAAAACCTAATGGAAAATAATAAGAATCAGGAAATTGTAAAAACCGTATTCACGAAATACCTTGAAGAAAAAGGGCACCGCAAAACGCCGGAACGCTATGCTATCCTTCAGGAAATTTACGAAAATCAGGATCATTTTGACATCGAATCTTTGTATATCAAAATGAAAAACAAGAACTATCGTGTAAGTCGTGCCACACTTTACAATACAATCGAATTGTTATTGGAATGCGGTTTGGTAAGACGTCATCAGTTTGGTCAGAATCAGGCGCATTATGAAAAATCCTACTTCGACAAACAGCATGACCACATTATTATGAGCGACACGGGAGAAGTAATCGAATTTTGTGACCCGCGAATCCAAACGATAAAACAAACCATCGAGGAAATTTTCGGCATTAGCATACACAATCATTCGCTTTATTTTTACGCGACAAAAAAACAGGAATAGTAACGACAACACCGGTTGTCTGACAAAATAAACAACAACTAAAACAATAAACAATACAATGACAGTAGATTTACTGCTAGGCTTACAGTGGGGCGACGAAGGTAAAGGAAAAATCGTAGATGTACTTACTTCAAAGTACGATATCATTGCTCGTTTTCAGGGTGGACCTAACGCCGGACACACTTTAGAATTTGACGGAATCAAACACGTTTTAAGAACTATTCCTTCCGGGATTTTTCACAAAACGGCAGTTAACATCATCGGTAACGGTGTGGTTATTGATCCGGTGGTTTTCCAGAAAGAATTGGAAGGTCTTGAAAAATTCAATATGGATGTCAAATCAAAATTATTGATTTCAAGAAAAGCGCATTTGATTTTACCAACACACCGTTTACTGGACGCTGCTTCGGAAGCTTCTAAAGGTAAAGCAAAAATCGGTTCTACATTAAAAGGAATTGGCCCAACATACATGGACAAAACCGGTAGAAACGGTCTGCGTGTGGGAGATATCGAATTAGCGGATTTCAAAGACCGTTACCGTGCTTTAGCCGACAAACATGAAGCGATGATCTCGTTTTATGATGTTGACATGCAGTACAACTTACAGGAAATGGAAACAGAATTCTTTGAAGCTGTGGAAGTTTTAAAAACATTGCAATTCATCGATAGTGAAGAATATTTAAACAAAGCCATGAAGGATGGAAAATCGATCCTTGCTGAAGGAGCTCAGGGTTCATTGTTAGATATCGATTTCGGAACATATCCGTTCGTAACTTCTTCAAACACTACTGCTGCAGGAGCCTGTACAGGTTTAGGAATTGCTCCTAACAAAGTGAAAGAAGTATTCGGAATTTTCAAAGCCTATACAACCCGTGTTGGTAGCGGACCTTTCCCAACAGAATTATTCGACGAAGACGGACAGACCATGGCCAAAGTTGGTAACGAATTTGGAGCCGTAACAGGTCGTCCAAGACGTTGCGGATGGTTGGATTTGGTAGCTTTGAAATATGCAGTTCAGGTAAACGGAGTTACTCAGTTGTTCATGATGAAAGGTGATGTACTATCAGGCTTCGACACCTTGAGAGTATGTACAGGTTACAAATACAAAGGAGAAGTTATCAGTCACTTACCTTACAACATTGAAGAAGAAAATGTTACGCCGATTTTTGTAGAGAAAAAAGGATGGCAGGCTGATTTAACTGGTATGACAAAATATGACGAATTACCGGTGGAATTAAAAGAATACATCGAATTCATCGAAAAAGAAGTGGAAGTGCCGATCAAAGTGGTTTCTGTCGGACCAGACAGAACACAGACAATTCTAAAATAATATGACAGACGCCTTCTTCGGAAGGCGTTTTTTTTTTTACAGGAACAGTTTAAAGCACCACAAGTTTCCTCCTTATTATGCTTCCGCAACATCTTGACTCTTACTTCTTATCTCTTTCCATCCTCTTCAAACACAAATAATTCTTAATACAAATTAGCTTTAACAGATTTTACTTAAATTTGGGCAAAATTCCGGAAATTGAAAAAACATATTCTATTCATATTAAGCACCCTTTTTATTGGACTTACTTCAGTAGCACAGGATAAAAAAATAATCAAAATCGTGCATTCTGATTTCATCGACATGGATCAGACCGAAATCCCCGGCGCCATTCTGTTTACAGGAAACGTTCAGGTGGAGCATGACGGCGTGATCATCAACTGCAATAAAGCATATCACTTTAAAGACGAAAACTACGTAAAAGCCTTTGGAAATGTACGTTTGAATCAGGGTGATACGATTTCCATGACCAGTAAATATGCTGAGTACAACGGTAACCAGAAGTTTGCTTTTGCGACCGGTGATGTGGTGTTACGTTCTCCGGAATCTACATTAACAACAGATACCATTAACTTCGACAGAACTATACAACAGGCCTATTACAACACGTACGGAACAATCATCAACAAGGACAACACTTTACGAAGTAAATCAGGACGATACTTCCTTAACGAGAAAAAATATCAGTTCAAAACAGCGGTAACGGTTACCAATCCGGAATGTGTGATCAAAACGAACCATCTGGATTTTTATGATAATTCGGGACACGCTTATGTTTTCGGTCCGTCAACAATTACCAGTAAAGAGAATGTAATCTATACGGAAAATGGGTTTTATGACACCAAAAACCACACCTCCAATCTTTCAAAAAATTCAACAATCACCTATAAGAACCGGAAAATAAAAGGGGACAAAATCTATTACGATCGAAAGCGGGAATTCTCGACGGCGACCAACAACGTAAAGATCACAGACAGTATCAACAGAATGATCGTCAAGGGGCATTACGCCGAAATGTACAAAAACAAAGATTCCATGTTTATTACCAAAAAAGCGCTGGTATCTTCTTTTGTAGAGAACGATTCTGTGTACATCCATGCTAAACGAATATTGGTTACCGGGAAGCCGGGAGAACGCATCGTCCGTGGATTTAACAACGCCCGTATTTACAAATCCGATATGAGCGGAAAATGTGATTCAATTCACTCCGATCAGCAAAAAGGATTGACACAGCTAATCGGCAGACCCATTTTATGGAGCCAGAAAAGCCAATTGACGGGTGACATAATGCATTTTATCGGAAACAACAAAACCGAGAAACTGGATTCCCTAAAAGTAATGAATAACGCATTTATCATTCAGAAAGATACTATTGGCGGCGGTTACAACCAGGTAAAAGGAATGAACCTTTACGGCAAATTCCGTAACAACAAGCTGTATGAAGTGGACATGGTAAAGAATGCCGAGATGATTTACTATATGTACAATGACAAAAATGAATTGGTCGGTATTGACAAAGCCGTATGCAGTAGCATTCATTTGGAACTCGAAGATAACAGGATTCAGACCGTAACCAAATTCGTAAATCCCGAGGGTCAAATCCATCCTGAAAAAGACTTACCGGAAAACGCCCGAAAACTGAGAGGATTTGTTTGGCGCGGTGATGAGGAAATAAAAAAACTGGAGGACATCTTCCCTCAAGAGGAAAAAGACTTAGGTGAAAAAATAGCCGTAGAAAGCAAGAAAGAACTATTAAAAGCAGAGGAACCCATGGAGGTCAAGAAGGAAACTTTAGAATATGGAAAACCACCAAAAAAGGTAGCTCCTTCAGCCAAAAAGAAGAAAAAGAAATAGTTTTCAGTTTTCCGAATTATCAATTACCAAATCTGCGAATACTTTAATAATGTTAAAAGATTTCTACAAATACCAGGCACAGACTTCCCCCTATCCGTTGGGAATGGAAGTTTCACACGCCAAAGGATCCTATATATACGACACTAACGGAAAAGCTTATTTGGACTTCGTTGCCGGTGTTTCAGCCTGCACGCTAGGACACCAGCATCCCAGAGTTCGTGAAGCAATTGTCGACCAACTCGACAAATATGCCCACGTGATGGTGTATGGAGAATACGCACAAGATCCGTCAGTGGAATTATGCAGATTATTAGCTGAAAACACGCCGGATCCATTAGATAAAGTATACCTGGTAAATTCAGGAACAGAAGCAACGGAAGGCGCCTTAAAACTTGCCCGTCGTGTTACCGGGAGAAGTCAGTTGATTTCCTGTTTTAATGCATATCACGGAAACACCATGGGTTCGATGAGTGTCATGGGATTCGAAGAACGCAAGCAGATCTTTCGACCGTTGATACCGGATGTGGATTTCATCACCTTCAACAATGAAGAAGATTTACTAAAAATCACGGAAAAAACAGCAGGAATCATTCTGGAAACCATTCAAGGCGGTGCAGGATTTATTCAGCCACAAAATGATTTTCTTAAAAAAGTCCGCCAGCGCTGCAACGAAGTGGGCGCATTAATGATCCTGGACGAGATTCAGCCCGGATTTGGCCGTACCGGAAAACTGTTCGGTTTTGAAAATTACGGTATCGTTCCGGATGTTGTTGTTATGGGTAAAGGAATGGGCGGTGGCATGCCGGTCGGTGCTTTTATGGCCAAATCGGAGTACATGGACTTGCTGAGCCATGATCCGAAATTGGGCCATATAACCACTTTTGGAGGCCATCCCGTAATCGCCGCCGCATGTCTGGCAACATTAAAAGAGCTTCTTGAAACGGATTTAATGCCTCAAACCTTGGAAAAAGAGCAAATAATTCGTAAATTACTGGTACATCCGCTGATTAAGGAAGTTCGTGGTGAGGGATTGATGCTGGCAGCAATGACAGAAAGTCCTGAAATCACCAACAAAGTAATCTTCAAATGTCAGGATAAAGGACTGATTTTATTCTGGTTACTGTTTGAAGGGTGCGCTATCCGTATAACTCCACCCCTAACCCTATCCAATGAAGAGATAGAAGAAGGTTGTGGCATCATTCTTGAAGCTATGAATGAAGTGATGGCCGAATTATAAATGAAGGAGACAATAACTAAAGACGGAGAGCCATAATCAATTGTTAATAATATTGTTTACAACATAAAGACGTTCATCCCTAAAAGGCTTAAAACCTTTAGTAATTTTAATAAGGATAATTTTAAACAAGTGGAGTATGTATTTGAGTAACGAGGAAGAGGACAATAGTTTATCCTTATCAAAGTTTGAATCAATGTTGAAAACCAACAAGGTATTCTTCTTTGACTCTGAAGAGTTTGAAGACATAATTCTTCACTATCTCGACACGGGCAGGATAAACTTAGCCAAAAAGGCTTTAAAATTAGGCTTAGAACAACACCCCAAATCAAGCGGTTTGAAGTTGGTTCAAGTAGAACTATTAATATTTGAGGACAAGCTCGACATAGCTGAAAAAATGCTGAACGAGTTGTATGCTCTCGAACCTACCAACGAAGAAATCTATATTCAGAAGGCGAATATTCATTCCAAAAGAGATGAACACGAGAAAGCCGTTGAATTACTGAAATATGCCCTGAAATATACCGACGATTATGCTGATGTATATAACTTAATCGGGATGGAGTATTTATTCATGGACGAATTGGAATTGGCAAAAGAAAACTTCATCAAATGTCTGGAAGAAGATCTTGAAGATCACTCTGCTTTATACAATGTTGTATATTGCTTCGACTTCCTGGACCAACACAATGAAGCCATCTTGTTCTTAAACAGTTTCATCGACAGAAACCCTTACAGCGAAGTAGCCTGGCATCAGCTTGGACGCCAGTATTACACCATAAAAGATTATGATCAGTCGATTCGTGCTTTTGATTATGCAACGCTGATTGACGAGAACTTCTTAGGCGCTTACCTTGAAAAAGCAAAAGCCTTTGAAAAACTGAAAAAATATCAGGAAGCCATTGATTGTTATACGGTCACGATGGAATTGGATGATGCGACATCATTCGCGTTATTGCGTGTAGGAAAATGCCATGAAAAATTAGGCAATACCGAACTGGCACTGCAATTCTATCAGAAAACCGTGCATGAAGACCCGTTGTTGGACAAGGCATGGATTGCGATAACCGACTTTTACCTTCGTCAGAAAAACAATCAGAAAGCCTTATATTATGTAAACAAAGCTTTAGGAATCGACAACGAGAACAAATTATACTGGAAACGTTACGCGATCATCAACAAAGCACTCCATTTCTTTGAAGAAGCTGAATACGGTTTCCGAAAAGCAGTGGAATACGGTGATTATGAATTGGACACATGGTTGTTCTGGGCAGACATTTTACAATTCCTGGGCGAATTTGACAGCGCGGTACAAACCTTACTGAAAGCTTCTGAATTCTTCCCTGAAGATTACGAAATCGAATACCGTTTAGCCGGTTTGTATTTCATGATTCATGATGATACCAAAGGAAAATTCCACCTTGCCAACGGATTACGACTGAATTTTGAAAACAGAACCGTATTAGAAGATTTATTCCCGGTAATCTGGAACCGAAGAATTGTACAGAATGCCGTTGACAAACATAAAAAAGCAGACGAATAGTAAACCAAATACCACATTTTACTATTAACTTTACGGTCAGTTAGCTATAAACTAACTGACCGTTTTTTTTAATAGAAACCGAGATGGAATCAAAAAAAGAAAAAAAACCGAAAAAGAAGCAATTTGGATTGATTGGAAAGAACATCAGTTATTCGTTTTCCAAAAAATACTTCACGGAGAAATTTGAAAAAATCAATTTCAAGCATTATTCGTATACCAATTTTGATATTGCTTCCATTGACGAATTCCCACGACTCATAGAAGAAACTAAAAATCTGAAAGGACTGAATGTTACCATTCCGTATAAAGAAGTGGTGATTCCGTTTTTAACCTCGTTATCTAAAAATGCAGAAATAATTGGAGCTGTCAACGTAATTAAAATTTCAAAGAACGGAAATTTAAAAGGACATAACTCTGATTTCTACGGATTCAAAAAAGCACTGAAACCACTTCTCAAAAAAAGACACAAAAGAGCGCTGATCCTAGGAACTGGCGGAGCAAGCAAAGCCATAGCCTATGCTTTGAGAAAGCTACATATCGATTACGATTTTGTATCCAGAACTCCGACAGAATATGAGTTTTCCTATGCAGAACTGACCAAGGAACTTTTCAGTGAATATCAGATCATCATCAATACAACTCCGGTAGGTACTTTTCCGAGTATCGATGATTGTCCGCCTCTTGATTATTCTTTATTTACCAAAGACCACATCGCTTTCGATTTGATTTACAATCCGGAAGAAACCAAATTTTTACGCCTGGCAAAAGAAAATGGCGCAGTAACCAAAAACGGTTATGACATGCTGGTTTTTCAGGCAGAAAAAGCATGGGAGATCTGGAACCGGTAAACCAAAAAACCAAAGTGTACTGATAATCATACCCAAATCTTAATAGCCCCGATTGAGCCGGTATCCTTTTATGAAACGGATTACCGATCCTCCTTTTATAAAAAGATTTAGGTGAAAGCGGTAAAATGGATTCCGATAGTTATCGGGACAAAAAATACTAACACATTCGCTCCCATTTCTAACATTTACATTTAAACAGAAAAATCTGTTTATTTAACCGGTTTTCCTTTGAATTATCGGCCTGCTTTAGTATCTTTCGGCTCAATTATGTTAAACTTAAGCATTAGTTACAATGTTAGAAGAAAAGAATGATAACCTGCCAGAGGCAGAAGGACAGGAGCAAATTACACAAGAGGAAACAGCTCAACCGACAAATCAATCAGCCATAGAAGCTATTGAGAGTTCAAATGCGGAAGAAAGCGAAGACGAAAGTATCAGCGAAGGGCATGATATCCCGATGCTGAACTACGAAGCCATGTCGATGGAAGAGCTTACCTCAGAACTACAGAAACTGGTTACCAACGAGAAATTACTTTCGATCCGCAATCACGTGGAAGAAATCAAAAAGGAATTCCAGGTAAAATACCATCATTTCATTGATGAGAAACGCGACGAGTACAGCCATGAAAACAATGGTGACACCAGCGGATTCGAATACCATTTCCCACTGAAGCATAAATTCGATTCAATATACAATCAGTACAGAGATCAGAAAAACCAGCACTTCAAGCAGATTCAAAACAGTCTGAAACACAATTTAGACATTCGTGTAGCGATTATTGAAGAGCTGAAAAACGTGATCGACAATTCCGGCGAAAACATGCAGGACATGTTGAAAACCGTAAATGAATTACGTGACCGATGGAAAAATGCCGGACCGATTCCGCGTGACAAATACAACCACGTTTGGAACAATTTCCATTTCCATATTGAGCGTTTTTACGATCATCTGCACTTAGACCGCGAAGCACGTGATTTGGATTTCAAACACAACTACGATTTGAAATCAAAGATCATTACACGTGTGGAAGAATTGGTTAATGAGGAAGATGTACCAAAAGCTTTCCGCGAATTGCAATCATTACACAAGATTTGGAAAGAAGAGATCGGACCTGTATCACGCGAACACCGTGAAGAATTATGGAATCGTTTCAGCGAACTGACCAAACAGCTTCATGACAAACGCGAGGCAATTTTTGCAAAAGCCCGTGAAATCGAAGTTGAAAATCTGGCTAAGAAAAAAGAAATCATTGCCCAGATTGAAGAAATCGCCAACGAGAAAATAACTGCTCACAGTGCTTGGCAAGGCCAAATCGAAAAAATTGAAGCATTACGTGCTGCGTTTATGAAAGCCGGAAAAGTGCCTTTGGAAGTAAATGAGGAAACTTGGGCAAGCTTTAAAGAGGCGGTTCGCAATTTCAATGCACAAAAAAACACCTTCTACAAAGACATTAAAAAAGACCAACAGGACAACCTGAATAAAAAAATGGCTTTGGTGGAAAAAGCAAAATCATTACAGGAAAGTGAGGATTTCAGCGCTACAACACCAATCATGAAACAAATTCAGGAAGAATGGAAGAAAATCGGTCACGTACCGAAAAAATACTCCGACAGTGTCTGGAAAGATTTCAAAGATGCCTGTAATCATTACTTTGACAGAATGCACGAAAAGCGCAACGAAGCAAGTAATGAAGAAGTGGAAGCGTTCGATAAGAAAAAAAATTATTTGGAAAGTTTGAAAGATTTCCAATTGATCGGCGAACACAAAACCGATCTGGATGCGATTAAAAAACACATCGAAACCTGGAAATCATTTGGCAAAGTTCCGCATGCGAGACGTCATATCGAAGGGAAATTCAATAAGATATTAGACGCATTGTTCGACAAATTGAGCTTATCCAAGAAAGATGCTGAAATGGCTAAATTCAGCAACCGTTTAGAGCAACTTTCCGGCAATGAAGACACAAGACAGCTTCAAAACGAACAGATCTTCATTATGCGTAAGATTGACGAAATGCAGAGCGAAATCATCCAGTTGGAAAACAACATTCAGTTTATCTCCAGCGGTAAAAATTCGAAAGCCGAGAATCCTTTTGTGAAAGAAGTGCAGAAAAGCATTGACCGTCACAAAGAGGAATTAAAAACCTGGAAAGAGAAACTAAAACAGATCCGAAGTCTGAAACAAGAATAGTTACCACCAAAAACCGCAATTTGAACAATCAGATTGCGGTTTTTTTGTACCCTTAAAGAACAATTCTGAAAATTCGATGTGTATGACCAGAGACGAACTTAAACAGCTTCAAAATCCGCTAAAAGAAAAATACGTCAGCGATGCTTCTTCTGCTTTAATTACCTTAAAAGCAGAGGGAAATCTTGGTGAAAATGTTTCGTGCAAAATCGAAACCGGAAAAAGAATATCGGAAGCAGGTCTCCATCCCGCAACAGGCGGAACCGGATTACAATTGTGCTCCGGCGACATGCTATTGGAAGCTCTTGTGGCCTGCGCAGGTGTTACCCTCAGCGCGGTTGCAACCTCCCTGGAAATCAATCTTACGGAAGGCGTTGTAAAGGCTGAAGGAGACTTGGATTTCAGAGGAACGCTCGGTGTTTCAAAAGAGGCCCCTGTCGGTTTCAAACAAATCCGTCTGATTTTCGAAATCAAAACAAATGAAAGTGACGAAAAAATACAGGCATTATTAAAATTGACCGAACGTTATTGTGTGGTTTATCAAACCTTGATCAACAGCATTAAGGTGGATTCCACAATCATCAATCTGTAAATTTCTATTTGCGCACGTAATCCCAAGTGGCCATAAATTTACGGGTTACGATGGTCGGCTCCGAAACTATTTTTTTGCCATATTTTGGTGTGATCTGCAAATCAGTATACGTTTCTTCTTTAAACTTCTTATGTTCGATTATTGCAGAAACCTTCACATTTACATCGATTGGCTGAACGTAATTATCGTTTTTCATCATTACGAAATAACGCCCCTGAAGCATATTGTTTTCCGTGAATTTTTTGAATGTTGCTACTCCTTTTCCGAAATCGAATGACTTAATTGGTTTCTCCTCTAAGAACAGTTTTTTATTTTCTTCGTTCACCAACGCATATTCCACATCCTCGCCATTGGAAGGCAAAGCCAGATTAGTAATCGCACCGGCCGCAATTCCGCCCAACGGAGTTGAAAAATAAGTCGCCACACCCTGTACAGCACCGACAATCATTTTTCTGTTTTGCTGCCAATAGTCATTACTTTCCTTACCTACTCCAATCCAATATGCCCACGCGATCACTTTTTTGGTTTCGTTTTCGGAAACCGCATTTTTTGGTAAAGAGAAGTACACCGATGAAGTATTTGAACCCAAAGTAGTTTTTGCATCGATACGTTGCGTCTTATCCAAAACCAGTTCTTCGTATTTTTTTTCGTAAGTCACCGCTGTCCGTGTCTTCTGAACCTGTAAAGTATCATAGCCCTGAATAACATCTTTAGTCAATGAATTCCAAATCGTATCCTGTTCGGTAACCCATTTCACAGCAGTATTGAAATTAGAAGCCGCATCGCCCGGAGGAATGCGCTGAATCAACACTTCAACAGTTACAGCCTCCGCGTTGTCGTTCTTAAATTTGAATTGGTAAGGCGATTTGTGGATCACCACAATTTCTTCTTTCTTGACTTTTTTGGTATCCAATATTTTAAATTTCGTATTGTCCGGATATTCCGCTACCGAAACCTCGCTTAATCTGTTTCCGTCTTCTGTTGAAAATGTAAAAACAATTCTGTCGCCTTCGGTAAAACCAAAAAATAATTCTTCGGTGGAATTCGGTTTAACTTTCAGCGTCTGTTCGGTTACTTTAACTGCTTTTTGAGCTACTACCGCATTGGTTACCAACAGTATTAAAAGGGCAATATTTTTCATTCTTTATATATTATTTTGTAAAATCATAATCGCGTTCTACTCTGGCGATGCGCACTTTAAAGGTCTTATACCAATCTGTTCTGCCTTTTTCACGTGCCATAGCGTGTTCGGTATTCATTTTCCAGTTTTTGATAGATTCCAGATCGCTCCAATAAGAAACCGTAATTCCGATTTCGTTTCTGGCGGATTCGATTCCCAAAAAACCGGGCTGTTCACTGGCCAATTCCACCATTCGGTCTGCCGTTTCATTATAGCCGCTTTCCGTTTCCGATCGTTCGGAAGTAAAAATCACTGCATAATATGGTGCTTCCGGAGTATTTGCTATCATCTTTGATTATTGTCTATAAACTTAATTATTCTAAAAAATTCTGAAACAAGTTCAGAATGGCGAATGATCCGACCCTGTTTTTTCCCTTTCCCCTCCTGCTTCCTGATTTCTGCATCTGCTTTCTGCCATCTGTTTTCTGCCATCTGCCTTCTGCTTACTGAACACTGCCCACTGAACGCTAAATCCTTTTCGCTTCTTCCCAGAACACATCCATTTCGGCCAAAGTCATATCTGACAGTGGTTTACCTATTTCATTCGCTTTGCTTTCCAGATATTGAAAACGTTTGATAAACTTCTTATTTGTGCGCTCCAAGGCATCCTCGGGGTTTACATTCAAAAATCGTGCATAATTTATCATCGAGAACAAAACATCACCAAATTCCGATTCTATTTTATCCTGATTGGCACTTTCCACCTCATGCTGCAGCTCACCCAGTTCCTCCTGTACTTTTTCCCACACCTGATGCGGTTCTTCCCAATCGAAACCAACGCCTTTCACTTTATCCTGAATACGGCTTGCCTTTACTAAGGCAGGTAAACTTTTGGGCACACCTTCCAAAACCGATTTCTTTCCTTCTTTCAGTTTCAGTTTTTCCCAATTTTGCTTTACCTGCTCTTCGTTTTCAACCACAACATCACCGTAAATATGCGGATGGCGGTCAATCAGTTTATCACAAATGGAATTCGCCACATCGGCTATATCAAAAGCTTGCTTTTCACTTCCGATTTTCGAATAAAAAACAATATGCAGCAACACATCCCCCAACTCTTTTTTGATTTCATCCAAATCATTATCCAGAATGGCATCTCCTAATTCGTAGACTTCTTCGATGGTTAAATGACGTAGACTTTCAAGCGTTTGCTTTTTATCCCACGGACATTTTTCGCGTAAATCGTCCATGATATCCAGTAAGCGACCAAAAGCGTCTAATTGTTGCTGACGTGTGTTCATTGCTTTAGAATTTGTGTAAAAATAACAAATCCTGCCCAACAAGGACAGGATTTATTTTCAGTATCTTCTCAGGAATTATTCTTCCGTTTTTTCTGTTTCAGCCGGAGCAGGAACTTCTTTGGAAATCATTCCTTTTGCCTGAAGCATGTTGTACCAGCTCAATACTTTTTTAATATCAGAAGCATATACTCTGTCCTCATCGTATTCCGGTAAAATTTCTCTGAAGTAAGCCGCTAATTTAACATTGTCTTCTTTGTGCGACATTGCAGGTCCGTTATCTTCTTTTTCAGCAATTCTTCTGAAAACTTCTGATAAACGTACTTCTTCATTATAGGTATAAATGGAAATTTCAGATAACAAACTTACGTTGCTACGCATTCCAACAGTGATTTTTTTACCATCAATCAATGATTCGGCAACAAATCCTGTTCTTGTTTGTAATTTTAGATCGTACAATCCCGGTTTACCTGAAATCGATAAAATTCTTTCTATGCTCATTGTGTTATTGTGTGTATTATTTTATAAGGATGACAAATATCTAATCTTTACAGCGAAAAACAAAAATTATCTGCCTTTTTTGGCAACAAATTTCATTTTATAATCCGGACGGGTTTTCCCTTCCATGATGTTCTGTAACTTCTTAGATATTAAACGTTTTTTAAGTGAAGATATTCTGTCCGTAAACAAAATTCCTTCAATATGATCATATTCGTGCTGGATTACACGGGCAATCAAACCGTCATATACTTCTGTTTTCTTATTAAAATCTTCGTCGTAATATTCAATGGTGATCTGCTCGTGGCGGAAAACGTCTTCGCGAACTTCCGGAATACTTAAACAACCTTCGTTGAATCCCCACTCTTCACCATCTTCTTTAAGGATCTTAGCATTGATGAAGGTTTTTTTGAATCCTTTCAATTGTTCGGCTTCTTCTTTTGACATGTCCTCGCTATCACTGAAAGGCTCACAGTCAACAATAAAAAGACGAATAGCCAAACCTACCTGTGGTGCTGCCAATCCAACGCCGTAAGCATTGTACATTGTTTCATACATATTGGCAATGGTTTCTTTAAGATTCGGATAATCTTTAGAAATTTCCTCGCCCATTTTGCGAAGCACCGGATCGCCATATCCTATAATTGGTAAAATCATTTTTCGAAACTTAGTTATATCGCAAAAATAATCAAAAAAGAGAGAATTAGGCAGTCTTTCAATGCTTTTGGCTTTTTTTAAACATAATATGTGAAATGATTCTTAAATTTATAGTTGCTTTTCCTACAACAGCTATATTTATAGTACTTAAACAGAATGATTCAAAAAATTAGAAAACATACAGACAACACCAACTTTGCAAATGCACTCAAAACGACAATTGCATGTGTGCTCCCTGTAATTATTCTATCTCATTTTGATCATTTCAAGGAAGGTTTTGCCATCGCAATCGGAGCATTGTTGGTCTTTCCCAGCGATGTACCCGGAAGTCTGAGCCATAAGGTAAAAGGTATTTTAATTTCCATTTTCTTAATCACCAGCACGACTTTATTGCTGAGTTCTATTCAGAACCATCCGATTATTGTCTATCCGATACTGCTGGTTTTAGTGTTCTTTTTTTCGATGATTTCCGTCTACGGACACAGAGCCAACATGATTTCCTTCGTATGTCTGATTACAATCACGCTCTCTTTCAGTCATTCGTACAAAGGCCGGGAACTTTTTGAACATGGATTATACATTCTCATTGGAGGACTTTTCTACTTATTTATCTCGTTGCTTTTTCATTTTCTGCGCCCGCATCGCTATCTGGAGCTGCGAATTGCGGATTGTTTACAACTGACATCAAAATACCTGAAACTTCGCGGCGATTTGTGGAGCACGGATGCCAACATCACGGAAATAACCGAAAAACAACTTGAAATTCAGGTAGAAATCAATACGATCCACGAAAACATCAGGGAGTTTTTATTTCGGAATACCATCAACTCAAGCAACTCCAATGAAAACCGGAAAATGCTGATTGTTTTTACAAATCTGGTGGAAATCCTGGAAATCGCACTTTCATTTTCATTCAACCATCACGAATTGCACGAACGTTTTGACAACCATCCCGTAACACTTCAAACGTATCAAAGACTGGCTTACGATATTGCGGCAACATTGCGAAAGCTATCTCACAGTCTTAAAACCGATGCAAAATACACTCCGGAGCATTCTCTGCTTCAGGATTTGGAAAAACTTCACGAGATCATTGAAACATACAGAACTGAAATCGGAACCACAGCATCATCGGAAGGTCTTATGATGCTTAAAAACATGCAGCACTATGCCGAAAAACAGGTAGAGAAAATCAAAATCATCGAAAAAGCATTGACCGGATATCTGAATCTGGATGAATTCAAGCGAAAACACAGTGAAATTGAAAAATTCCTGACCCCGCAGAATTACCGTCTTCGCGTATTGGCGGAGAACTTCAGTTTTTCATCTACTACTTTCAGACATTCTTTGCGTTTATCGTTAACGATTCTAGCCGGTTTCATCATTGGAAAACTGCTTCCGCTTCAAAACGGATATTGGATATTACTGACTATTGTCGTGATAATGCGTCCTGGTTATGGCTTGACCAAACAACGTTCCTATCAACGAATTTTCGGGACCATCCTTGGAGGAATCATTGCCTTTACGATCCTGTATTTTGTCAAAAACAATCCTATTTTAGGAACATTATCTGTAATTGCAATGATTTTGGGATTCACCTATTCTCAGATCAATTACAAAATCGGCGCTACGTTTGTCACGATTTATGTCATTCTCATTTTCGGAATGCTTACGCCTAATGTTACCGAATTGGTACAGTACCGAATTCTCGACACGCTGTTTGGTGCTGCTTTGTCCTTTTTAGCCAATTATTTCCTCTGGCCTTCATGGGAATTTCTAAATCTCAACAGTTACCTCGAAAAATCGATTGCGGCCAACCGAAATTACCTGGCAGAAATCACGCTTTTTTATAACCGAAAAGGAGAAACGACCACCGACTACAAATTATCACGAAAGCACGCGTTTATCGAAATCGGGAACCTGATGGCGTCCTTCCAAAGAATGAAACAGGAACCGAAATCGAAACAGAAAAACCTGGTCAAAATCTACAAACTAGTGGTATTGAATCATTCCCTGCTTTCGTCTTCGGCATCCTTAGGAACATATGTACAGTTACACAAAACCACGGAAGCTTCCAAAGCTTTCAATATTGTCACCGATACCATTATCCGAAATCTGAATCTGGCCATAGAAATCCTTAATGGAAACCGTAGCGTATCATCGCTTACAATAGAGGAAAAAGAACGATTGGACCTAAGCTTTTTGGAATTGAAAAACATACGCATTGAAGAGTTAAAAAACATCGATATCGATGAACGAGCATTGCAATTAAAAATGGAAGAAGCACAACTTGTGATCGATCAGCTGATCTGGCTGATCAATTTATCGGAAAACTTATTGAAAGCTGCAGAAAACCTCAATAAAGAAGAATAAAAAAACGCACCGGATAAGTGCGTTTTCAATTACTATATGTTTCAGACTAAACTAAAGTCTTTAATTTCAGTATTGTTCCTGTTTTATGACGAAGTTCGTCTGCCAATTGCGGATTGTCATTTAATTTCAAACCGTAAGAAGGAATCATTTCTTTCATTTTAGCCTGCCACTCCGGCGAAGCTAATTCCTCTTTATAGCAACGTCCGATTAGGTCAATCATGATTGACACTGCAGTTGAAGCTCCGGGAGACGCTCCTAACAGAACTGCCAAAGAACCATCAGCGGCATTCACTACTTCGGTACCGAATTCCAAAATCCCTTTGCCATTTTTATCTTTTTTGATCACCTGAACGCGCTGACCCGCATTTTCAAGTACCCAGTCTTCTTTTTTAGCTTCCGGCAAATATTCTCTCAACGCTTTCATACGATCTTCCGAAGATTGGAAAACCTGCTCGATAAGATACTTCGTTAACGGAATATTGCTGATTCCCGCACCAATCATCGGTTTGATATTATCCAACTGAATGGATTTTGCCAAATCAAGGTAAGAACCGTTCTTTAAGAACTTGGTAGAAAATCCAGCATATGGGCCAAATAACAATGCTTTTTTACCGTCAATCATTCGGGTATCGATGTGCGGAACCGACATAGGTGGTGCACCAACCGCTGCTTTTCCGTATACTTTCGCTTGATGTTTTGCAATCAGTTCTTCGTTGGTACATTTCAACCACTGACCACTTACCGGGAAACCACCGAATCCTTCTCCTTCAGGGATATTTGCTTTTTCCAGCAATAATAAAGAACCTCCTCCAGCACCGATGAAAACAAATTTCGCTTTTACGCGTTTTTTTGCGCCCGACCCAAGATCGTTAACTCGTACTCTCCAGGTATCATCACTGTACCTTCTTAATTTGCGGACTTCATGATTAAAATGCAATTCCACACCTTCCAACGTTTCAAGATATCTGAAAATGCTACGGGTTAATTCCCCGAAGTTCACATCAGTTCCGAAACGCATTGAAGTGGCAGCCAATTTTTTAGCTCCTTTACGGCCTTGCATAATCAGTGGAGCCCATTCTTTTATCTTCTCCGCATCTTCAGTGTATTCCATATCTTTAAAAAGGTGGAATTCCTGCAAAGCATCGTAGCGTTTTTTAAGGTATTTTGTATTTTTTTCACCCCAGACAAAACTCATATGAGGGATGCTTTTTATAAAATTTTCCGGATTTTTCAACAACCCTTTTTCAACTAAATACGACCAAAACTGACGGGAAACCTCAAAGGCCTCAACAATTTTAACGGCTTTTGAAGTGTCAATTGAACCATCTGCCTTTTCAGGAGTGTAATTCAATTCACAAAAAGCAGCATGACCGGTACCTGCATTGTTCCATGCATCGGAACTTTCGGCAGCGGCGATATCTAAACGTTCAAAAATTTCGATTTTTAAATTTGGCTGAAGTTCTTTCAGCAGTAATCCCAAAGTGGCACTCATAATTCCGGCGCCAATTAAAACTACATCTGCTTCTGATTTGTGTGTTGTTGTCATTGCAAAATTTTAAAATGCAAATTTACGGCTTACGATGCAAAATTTATCTTAATTTTCAACGGTTTACAGAGGCAGAATCATTTTTAGGAAATTATAACTAAAAGTTAAAACATTTTTCGGGATAGATAATCCTGAAGCATAATCGTTGCCGAAATCTCATCAATCAACGCTTTATTTTGACGTTGTTTCTTTTTGAGTCCGCTGTCGATCATAGTTTGAAAGGCCATTTTGGAAGTAAAACGTTCGTCAACGCGCTCCAAAGCCATTTCCGGAAAAGTAGCTCTGAATTTTTCCACAAATACTTCGATAACCGGCGCACTTTCAGAGGGTTGCCCATTCATTTGCTTCGGATCACCGATAAGTACCTTGGTAACGTTTTCTTTTTTAAAATAATCAGTTAAAAAAGCTATTACCGTTTCGGAAGGAATCGTGGTTAATCCGGAACCAATAATCTGCAGATCATCGGTAACGGCAATTCCGGTTCGTTTCTGACCGTAGTCTATGGCAAGGATTCTAGGCATTCTATTTTTTTTACAAATTTACCAATATATCCCAAATAAAACCTTTCCCAGAAGACTATAAACAAAAAATGGAGAAATACATCTCCATTTTTCGACCGCAAACGCAGCGTTCTTAACAGCCTGAAAATAAAAAAAATTATCGTTTAATCAATTTGAGTCTTATACTTTTAGCGTCGATACTTCCAGTTTTCACAAAATCTACATTATTTCCTTACCTCTACTTCTATGTGCGAGCAAGGCAACATCAACGTTTAGTTTTGCTAAGTTAACAATTCTCAATAAAACCTACACACAAACAATAACAATGTCACAAATTATCATAAAAAATTAAATTATTGCAAAAAACAACACTAGTAAAAAAGAATATAACAATTACAAATATTAATAGTTTTATACTTCCCTTATATTAACTGATTATCCCAACCCGGAGAAACATTGGAAAAAACACCTTCTTATCACCTTTTTCCCAGGAAATTTTCAGTTCTTCCCTTATAATATCGATGGGATTTTCGTTGTTGTTGGCTTTTTTGTAATTCGTTGTGGCCGACCAGGTTTCAAGATACCCAATAAGCTGTTCGAATGTCCAGATATAAGGCTGGCTAAACTTTTTATTTACCACTTGTTTCAACGGAAAAGGAATCGTTTGGTATTCTTCGTCAAGATATTTTCGCTCGGAATCCCAATACGGACCTACAATTTCATTATACAACCGGCCTAAAATTTCATCAGAATCTTCATTAGTGGAAAAAAATCCATAACCCAATACGGCAAAAACACCATCCGGTTTTAAAACACGGTAAATTTCCTTGTAAAAAACATCAAAATCAAACCAATGTATAGCTTGAGCAACCGTAATCAAATCAAATTGATCATCTTTAAAATCGGTTTGTTCTGCAGGCATTTTTTTATAGATAATATTTTCAGCCTGTTGCGCCTGAGCCAATTGGTTCTCACTGATATCCGTACCATAAACCGTTTGAAAAAAAGCTGAGAGTTTGACTGCGACCTGACCGTTTCCGGTACCTATATCCAACGCCGAATCCTTATTCTTCACCAATGAAATAATTTCCTGAATCATTTCTTCCGGGTAATTCGGACGAAATTGAGAATAACCTTTTGAAACACCTGAAAAATAATCTTTCATACCGTTTGTTTTTTCTCCAATTTACGACATTTTGACAAGACTCAAAAACTAAAACAGTTTCCTTTTAGGCCCTTCCCGATTGCTATCGCGACATCCATTCCAACTATCAAAATTAAAATTTAACAATCGGTTTTGGGCTTGTGAGATTCAGATTTCCATTTCAGACTTTTACGTAAATGCCTTATCTTTGCATCAAAATCAATTTATATGAACAACTTACAACCAATAATAGAGCAAGCATGGGAAAACCGCGCTTTATTACAGGAAGAAAGCACGATTAAAGCTATTCGTGAGGTAATCGAATTACTGGATTCAGGAAAATTACGTGTTGCAGAACCGATTGAAGGTGGCTGGCAGGTTAACGAATGGGTAAAGAAAGCGGTAGTAATGTATTTCCCTATCCAAAAAATGGAAACTTGGGAAGCAGGTATTTTCGAATATCATGACAAAATGTTACTGAAACGCGGTTATGCAGAAAAAGGTATCCGTGTGGTTCCTAACGCAGTAGCACGTTACGGTTCGTATATTTCAAGCGGCGTAATTTTGATGCCAAGTTATGTAAACATCGGTGCTTATGTTGATGAAGGCACTATGGTTGACACATGGGCTACAGTAGGAAGTTGTGCTCAAATTGGTAAAAACGTACACTTAAGCGGTGGTGTTGGAATTGGTGGTGTATTGGAACCGTTACAGGCAGCTCCTGTTATTATTGAAGATGGTGCGTTCATCGGTTCGCGTTGTATTGTAGTGGAAGGTGTTCGCGTAGAAACCGAAGCGGTTTTAGGAGCGAATGTTTGCTTAACAGCATCAACCAAAATTATCGACGTTACAGGTGATGAGCCGGTTGAAATGAAAGGTATTGTTCCGGCGCGTTCGGTAGTAATCCCCGGAAGCTACACTAAGAAATTTGCTGCCGGTGAATATCAGGTTCCATGTGCTTTGATCATCGGAAAACGCAAACCTTCAACGGATTTAAAAACATCATTGAACAATGCGTTACGCGAATATGACGTAGCGGTTTAATCAGTCTTCAGGCAGCAGATTGCAGAAAGCAGAAGTACAGAATAAAAAAAGTTCCAAATATTAATTTGGAACTTTTTTATTTATTTACGTTTAAGCTTGCGTTTCACCCATTTCTTTTTGGTGATTTTTCGCTTAAAATCACGAGTTTTTTCAAGAAGAATTGCATACAGTTTTTCTTCTGACATTTGGGTTAACTGGGCATATTTTTTAGCGATTACCCTAACCATGGTTTTGGACAGCCACATCTTTTTGAAATTGTCCATCCGGGCTTCGGTTGACATCGGTTCGAATTTCATTCGGTTCAAATCAATAAGATAGAACCCGTATTCGCCTGCTCCTTTTTTCACAATCAAAGTATTTCCCGGAGAATGATCAAGGAAATTCACATTCGCTTCATGCATTTTAAAAGTAAACTCAGCGAATTGCTCCAAAATGACATTACGTTCCGGAAACAACGGATCATGGATTAATTCACGAATGGTGAAATCATAATCGATTTGGTGACTTACATAATAACTGTCACCTAATAATCCCAATGCATTTCGTTCTTCCACATAAGCAATCGGGAAAGGCGTCGGAACGCCGTGTTTCAGTAAGTAATTTGCATAATCATAAGATCGTTTGGCTTTCGTACTTCTGAAAAAGGAATAAATGACCGATTTAATAAACCCGGGCTTTTTAAAATATTTGATATTTACCTTCTCTCCGCCCAAAATATTTGATTTTATGGTGTTGCGGGAACCTTTTACAATTAGGTCGCCTTCCTCAAAAAAAGCCGTAACCAATTGAAGTATAGTTTCTTCCTGCGCCGCGTAGTTGGAATGAATGGTAATTCTCACTGAGGTAAATAATATTTTGGTTTAAAAGTATAAAAAATAGTACTTTGCACCAAGAATTAGTTTTATGAAGAAAGTTTTAATCATACAAAACAAGCGAATTGGAGATGTTTTAATAAGTTCGGTGATTGCCAACAATTTCAAGGCGAAATATCCGGACAGCGAGGTTCATTTCATGGCCTATGATTTTACGCATGGCGTGATCCAGAACAATCCGAACATTGATAAAATCATTTCCATCAATGACAAAGAACTGAAAAAACTTCCGAATCTGTGGAAACTAATTCGTCAGATTCAAAAAGAAAAATACGATATCATCTTTGATCCGTATTCAAAAACACAAAGCCGCATCATCTGTAAATTTTCAGGAGCAAAACACACGATCGGACACAAAAGCCGCAAGAAATTCGGCAATTGGGGTTATTATACAAATCCGGTTGAAATCTCAAAAGAAAAAACAAAGATTTGCGGGAAGGCAATTGAGGACCGTATCCACTTGTTAAATCAGGCGGGTGATTTTGAACCTGTTGATTACGAACCGAAAATATTCTTGTCAGAAATCGAAAAACAAGAAGACTGGTTAGGAAAGTATTCTGCTAAAAAAGTAATTGTGCTGGGTGTTTTGGGAAGTACGCCTCAAAAATCCATGCCGTACGAATATGTAGCCGAAATGGTCGATTTCATTGCAGAAAAATATGATGTGAACATCCTTTTCAATTATGCGCCTCATCAAAAAGCCGAAGCCATGAAAATCTACGAAATGTGCAAAAATAAAGGCAATATCATTTTGGACATTTATGCCAAAACCATTCGTGATTTCATCAAATTAATGTCACAATGTTCGGCTTTGGTTTCCAATGAAGGCGGAACGGTTCATATTGCCAAAGCGTTGAACAAACCCACTTTTACGATTTTCTCGCCGTATGTAAACAAAGACCATTGGGCAAGTTTTGAAGATGGTAAATTCCATCATTCCGTGCATTTACTGGAAATGAAGCCGAATTTATTTGACAGCTTTACCTTTGAGGAACGCAAAAAAATCGAGAAAAACCCGGATGAACTTTACATACAATTGACGCCCGAGATGATCTTACCGGAATTAGACCGGTTCCTGAAAAATAATTTATAAGACTGAAATAAAAAAGCTCCAAACAGAATTTGGAGCTTTTATTTTTTAATCCGGCAACTGATCACTGATCATTGCCAACTATTTTTTAACGATACCGAAATCAGTCCATTTTTTCTTTTGTTCTTTGGTTTCTTTTCGGATGTTTCTGTTCTTATTGATGGATTCCGGGGTAGCATAACCTCTCGGGTGATCCAAATGCAGACAAACGGTACTGTAACGGATTTGTTTCGGCTTGATTCCGAAATTAACCAGACGCTCACCTAACTCCCTGTCCTGACCACCGTATTGCATACGCTCGTCAAAACCGTTAATGGCAAGAATATCTTCTTTCCAACCCGATGCGTTATGACCGTTCCAGCTCGGCGTAGTTGGCGTTAAAAGGTTCATAAACCAGCTTTTCATACCTACGGCGCTCACTTTATTGTTTTTAAAAGACGATTTCATTCCGTTATCCTTCAACCACGACAAGTCAAAACATTTGCCGGAATAGATATCTTCTTTGGTAATACTTCTGGATAAATCCATTGGTAATTTGTGGTATCCGCCGGAAAGAAAATAGCCTTCTTCCCTGAATTTAATATGCTGTTCGACAAAATCAGGTCGCGGAATGCAGTCTCCGTCAGACATCATGATGTAGTCTGTCGTGCAGGCCAGAATTGCCTTATTAAGGATTTGTGATTTCTGAAAACCGTTGTCTTCATGCCACACGTGGATAATCGGATAGAACACTTCCTTTTGCATCTCTTCGATCAAATCGAAGGTATCCTGACGTGAGCCATCATCGGCAATTACCATTTCGAAGTTACGATAGGTTTGCGTATTATAACCCCAAATCACTTTTTTAAGCCATTCAGGTGAATTGTAGGTACTAATTACAACTGAAATATTCTTTTGCATAATGCTGCAAAGGTAACCTAATTTTGTTAAATTTGTTTTCCCAATTAAAAATAATGAGTACGCTTTCGGTTATTATCCCCACCTATAATGAGATTGATTATATTGAAGATGCAGTGAAATCAGTAGATTTTGCGGATCAGGTCATTGTTATTGATTCGTTCAGTACGGATGGTACCAAAGAAAAGGCTTTAGCATTAGGCTGCAAAGTTCTGGAGCGAAAGTTTGATAATTTTTCCAACCAGAAAAATCATGCGATCGAGCATGCCACAGGAGATTGGGTACTTTTTATTGACGGAGACGAAAGGGTAACCCAAAAACTTAAATTCGAAATTCTTGAAACCATCACTTCAGGAAAACACAGCGGTTACAAGATCAATTTCCCGCATTTCTACATGAACCGCTTTTTATACCATAAAGTGGACCGTGTGGTGCGATTGGTAAAAAACAATAACATTAAGTTTACAGGTGATGTTCATGAAAAATTAAATGTCCCGGGCAGCGTTGGACAATTGAAAAACTTCATGATTCATTATACTTACAAAGGTTTGTTCCATCTTTTACAGAAAAAAGATTCCTATGCCTGGTTTCAGGCGAACACTTCTATTCAGAAAAAGAAAAAGGTGACTTATTTCCACTTGTTTTTCAAACCTTTATACCGTTTTTTCTCTTCTTATATTTTAAAAAGAGGATTTATGGACGGTGTTCCCGGTTTGGCTCTGGCGAGTGTGAATGCGTATGGCGTTTTTTCGCGTTATGCTAAAATGCTTCTGATCCAGAAAGGACTAAAATAATTTCAGTTTTCCGAAACGCAGTTTCAGTTTGAATTTAAGCAGACTGTCCTCTCCTTTTACATCAATACGCATAATTTCAAATGGATTTTTAAACGGAAATTTGTTGATCTTATTCCCTATTCGCAATCCCATTTTGATATCATTCTGCATCAGCGTTGTCTTGAATTTAGATTTTCCGGGCTCCTGTTTTGGAAAATTGCCGTACGGATAAGCAACGGCGCTGTATACTTTAAGATTATGCTGTGCTATATAGTTATAACATTTTTCAAAATCGGCATTGATTTCTGATTCTGAAAGACTGTCGTATTTTTTATGTGCAAAAGAATGCAAGCCCAATTCAATGATTCCCGGAAGGCTCCTCAATTGTTCCATATCCATGATTTTCTCACTTCCTACATTCCACTCATCGGTTTTTCCCACATAGGCAAAAGGAACAAAAAAAGTGGCTTTCAAATTGTATTTCTGCAAAAGCGGCACGGCATAAATCAATTGATTTTCCGTAACATCATCAAAAGTGATTACAATACTTTTCTTAGGTAATTGGCTTTTGGTTTCCAATTCGGACAAATGAAACGATGCATACTTATTCTCTGCCAAATAACGAAACTGCTTCTCTAATTTTTCAGCAGTAATGGTCAGCCCTTTACCCTTTTTTTCATTGTCGGAAACGTTGTGGTACATTAAAATCGGCAATCGTGTCATTTCGCTATTTTATATTAGTAAATAATTGTAAAATTATTACATTTGCGACTATATATACCAAAAATACACCCTTAAATAATTTGAAACCAAAAATAACGGCATTAGCAATTACTTTAAACGAAGAACAAAATGTAAAACAGTATGTTGAGAGTTTGTCTTTTGCTGATGAAATTATTTTTGTCGACTCCAACAGTACCGATAAAACGATTGAAATTGCTAAAAGTCTTGGTGTAACTGTTATTTTAAGGGATTTCGATAATTTTTCCAACCAACGCAATTTCGCCATAAGTCAGGCAAAAAATGACTGGATCGTATTCTTTGATCTGGATGAAATCGTTACCCCGAAATTAGAAGCCGAAATTATTTCCGCGGCAGAATCAGCCGAATATGTCGCGTATTATGCCAAACGAAATTTCCATTTTATGGGAAAACACATTAAGTATGGCGGATGGCAGTCTGATAAAGCAATTCGGGTTTTCAACAAAAAATTCTGCAAGTACAACGGAAATCTGGTTCACGAAACGGTTGCGGCCAACGGAAAGGTCGGACTTCTAAAAGAAAAGGTGAATCACTTTAGTTATAAAAGCTTAGACAACTATAACAACAAACTCAATCTGTACAGCAAACTACAGGCTGAAACGCTTTATCTGAAGAAGAAAAAACCCAATGCTTACCACTTTTTCATCCGACCGAAATATCGCTTTGTATGGCAGTATTTCTATCGCTTGGGAATTTTAGACGGTAAGGAAGGTTTCGTTTTAGCTTACGTACATGCCTTTTCGGTTTTCAAAAGGTATTTGCAGCTGTGGATGATGTACCGTAAACTGGAATAGTTTATTTCAGGTATTTATCTATTCCGTTATTTATCCAAACTATTTTATTGGCAATCGTCTGATTCTGCATTTCATCATTTTTTTCAAAATTGGCTCTTGAATTGATTTTATGATGAATATGGAAGACAATACCGGCGTAACGAAGACGCTTGGCTTTCACACCTTTATTGCCCATTCGGATGACCAAGTCGGAATCTTCCCTGCCCCAGCCTTCATAATCCTCATTATAACCGTTGATTTCAATAAAATCTCTTCTCCAGAAAGATACATTACATCCTCTGAATTTATCGGAATACGATTGATGCACCTTGTAAAAAGAAGCAAAAAAAGGTATGTGTAATGCTCTGGATTTATTTTTGATTTCCTTTGAAAAATAACCGAAGGAAACGATTTCTTTTTCCAAAACGTCGTTTACAGCGTCCGGAAGTATATTCACACGAGCACCATACAGATAAGCATCTTTAACCCTTGCGTTTATATGATCTTCCACAAATTTTTCGTGCATGATGCAGTCCCCATCTACCTGAATGATATAATCAACATCGGTTCCTGCCACGGCCTGATTTAAGATTCTCGATTTTCGGAAACCCAGATCTTCCTGCCAGAAATGTTTAATGGGTACCGGACATTTTCGCTGATAGCTCTCGATCAGTGCTTTTGTTTCTTCTTTTGAACCGTCATCCGCAATTAGGATCTCATCCGGCATGACCGATTGTGACACAGCACTCTTAAGTACAACATTTAGCGCTGCCGGCCAGTTGTAGGTTGAAATCAATAATGCGGTTTTTAGTTTCATTTTTATAATTCAAAATAAGATTCGAAAGAAGGTTTTTTCTTTTTAAACAAATGCTTGAACCATTGCCCGAAATTCCTAAAAAACAGTTTTGTTGGCGGAATCGTCAGCGTTTCATCCTTCTGAACTATTTTCTTGATCTCGGAAAGATCATTGGATGGAAAAAAACCAAGAGATGGCCAGGTATCGGCATCAAGATAGAAAACATCTTTGATATCCTGATAGTTTTGGGCATTAGCCATTTTCCACTTATCTAAAAACGTATCGTTTATTTCGTGCTTGTGCCCCCAATTTGCTAATTTCACCTTCAGATCCTCTTCGGTTCTGGCCAATCCTTCATGCAACACCAGTGAGTTAAAATACACAATACGCTGCTTTGTATTTTTTGCATATTTATAATTCGGATAATTGGTGGCCACTAAAAATTTAGACGGCTTGTCGATATACAAAATACCTTCAGGCAAATATTTATAGACATTAACATGGAAAGCCGCAAACTGAATCGGATTTTCAGCCGGATTCTTCAAATAGGAATCATAGTTTCTCAGGTTGTTGACAAAGGTTTTAAAATCAATAAAGATTTCATCGGAATCCACCTGAATCAGCCAGTTCCCTAAGCCCATTTTATTGCCAAGCATATGGCGCTCGCGGGTATCATTCTGGATAGCGTTTAGTTCCGCTATGTAAAAATTGTCGGCGTAAATTTCAATTTTCTTGTCAACGTCGAATGCTTTCAGCCAATCGAAAAATTCGTCCGGAATGGAGAATTTATTGCCCGACCAGGTTCTGTATTCCTTATCAACTGCCAAAAAAATCGTATCCGCTTCATTATAAACGGGAGGAATCGATTTTTTAAGCAATTCATAATCGTATGACAATAAAAAACCTACTTGTATCTTTTTCATTTTCTCATTTTTGGAATGAACAACAACAGCACACTTATCGTACTCTTTAAAATCTTCCAGGCAATCGGGTAATTCTTAATATGAAAAACCTGTTGTACCCTTTTGGAATTCAACTCCGCTACTTGTTTGTAATCCTCTGTAAACAAAGGGAAATATTGCTTCAGCGTGGCTTCTTTTTCCTTTGCAATTGTGCTTCTGCTTTTTTCGGAAGATGAAATTCCGGTAAAATCATATTCACTGATCACACAGTTTAAATATTTATACGGAACATTTTGTTTACAGATCGTGTAAATAAAGAAGTCCCAATCTGCGACAATCTTATAATCTTCTTTGTACAGAAAATGATCGAAAAACAGCTTCCTTCTTATAAAAGTAGACTGGTGGTTAAGCGAACTGGTATAAAAAAAGGAAAAGGACAATTGCTCCGGATACGTTTTTTTTCTTCCTGCATTGTCTTTAACCTTGAAATTATCACCATAATAAATATCGTACTCAGGTAATAACAATCCTTGTACGTTTTCAAGGACATTGGCATCATAAAACAAATCGCCGCCATTCATGAAGATGACAAATTCGCCTGTGGCTGCTTTAATCCCTTTGTTCATGGCACTGTAAACCCCTTTATCAGGTTCACTTATCCAATAGTCAATTTTATCGGAATAACTTTCGATGAGTTCCTTACTTCCATCTGTACTTCCTCCGTCAATAACAACAAATTCAAAATCCTGCCACGTTTGGGAAGTTACGCTTTTAAGTGTCTTCTCCAACCCGGTTTTATCGTTATAATTAACTGTTATTATTGATATTTTCGCCATTTAGCTTAAAAATTTTTCTTTGTAAACCGCCTGAATTCCTTCTTTTAATTCGATGGAATATTTCCAGCCTAAATCAGTCAGCTTACTTACATCCATTAATTTTCTAGGTGTACCATCGGGTTTCGAAGTATCAAAATTGATTTCCCCTTCAAAGCCTACAATATCTTTGACCAAAAAGGCCAGATCACGGATACTGATTTCTTTTCCGGAACCAATGTTTATGAATCCTTTTTCATTGAAATGAAGCATCGTATAGACACAGGCATCAGCCATATCCGTCGCATGAAGAAATTCCCTTAACGGAGCTCCTGTTCCCCATACGGTTACAGCAGTGTCACTGTTATGTTTTGCCTCGTGGAACTTTCGCAGTAAGGCTGGTAGTACGTGTGAATTATTTAAATCGTAATTATCATTTAAACCGTACAGGTTTGTAGGCATTACTGAAATAAAATTACATCCGTACTGATCACGGTAGGCATCGCACATTTTTATTCCTGAAATCTTAGCAATCGCGTAAGGTTCGTTGGTTTCTTCCAGCAAGCCCGTCAACAGATAATCTTCCTTTAGAGGCTGCGGAGCCAATTTAGGATAAATACAGGATGATCCTAAAAACATTAGTTTCTTAACGCCATTTTCAAAACTCTGATGAATCACATTGTTCTGAATCATCATATTTTCGTATATAAAATCGGCTCTGTAGGTGTTATTTGCCACAATTCCGCCTACTTTGGCAGCCGCCAGAAAAACATATTCCGGTTTTTCAGCTTCAAAAAAATCGGCAACCGCCTTTTGGTTGGTCAAATCAAGTTCCGAAGAAGTTCTTTTAATAATGTTGGTGTAACCTTTGCGCTCTAAATTTGCTACAATGGCACTTCCTACCATTCCGCGATGTCCGGCTACAAATATTTTAGAATATAACTCCATTATTTAGCGTATCCTTTTAAATGTCTTTCTTTCTTAAACAATTCAACATCCGCCGCCATCATTTCTTTAACAAGCATCGCTAAATCGTATTTTGGTTTCCAGCCTAATTTTGTTTTAGCCTTGGTATTATCACCAATCAGTAAATCCACCTCGGTTGGTCTGAAGTACGTAGGATCGATTTTCACAACGACCTGCCCAACAGTGAAACTGTAATCCGGATTTGATGTTGCAGTCACAATACCTACTTCCTCAACGCCTTCACCGGAGAAAGTTACTTCTACATCAACTTCTTTAAAAGCCATCTTAATAAAATCTCTTACCGTAGTGGTTACCCCTGTGGAAATAACAAAATCTTCCGGTTTTTCCTGCTGCAGGATCAACCACATTGCTTCCACATAATCTTTTGCATGTCCCCAGTCGCGTTGTGAGTCGATATTACCCATAAACAAGGTGTCCTGCATTCCCATTGCCATTTGAGCAACACCTCTTGTAATTTTGCGGGTTACAAAAGTTTCTCCGCGAAGTGGGCTTTCATGGTTGAACAGGATTCCGTTACAGGCGAACATATCATAAGCCTCACGGTAATTCACCGTAATCCAATAAGCATACATTTTTGCTACCGCATAAGGTGAACGCGGATAAAAAGGCGTCGTTTCTTTTTGAGGAACCTCCTGTACCAATCCATATAATTCGGAAGTAGAGGCCTGATAGATTTTGGTTTTTTTAGTTAACCCCAGCAATCTAACTGCTTCTAAAATTCGCAATGTCCCGATTCCGTCTGCATTGGCAGTATATTCAGGCGTATCAAAACTCACTTTTACGTGACTCATGGCACCCAAGTTATATATTTCATCCGGTTGTGTTTCCTGAATGATTCGGATCAGATTGGTTGAGTCACTTAAATCGCCGTAATGCAATCTGAAGTGTTGGTTTTCAATATGCGGATCTTCATAAATATGATCAATACGCTGGGTATTAAACAAAGAACTTCTTCTTTTAATACCATGAACCATGTATCCTTTTGACAGTAATAATTCAGCCAAATAGGCTCCGTCTTGTCCTGTTACTCCCGTTATTAATGCAGTTTTCATATTTTATTTATGAAGTAATTATTATTTATATATCTAATTTAAGGCTACCTGTCGGTCAAAAGCTGCAAAGTTACGATTTAGTTGACAGACCAACCGCTTCTGAGTAAACTTTTAAACATTGTTCCGCCGCAACATTCCAGCTGAATTCCCCGGATCGCTCCAATCCCTTCCGGCTGTATTCCGCTCTTACTTTTTCATCCGATAAAAGCATTTCAATTTTAGCTTTTAGATCGGCGGAATCATTTAATTCGAAGAATATTCCTGCGTCACCTGCCACCTCCGGGAAGGAGCTTGCGTTAGTCAACACAATCGGACATCCGCAAGTCATGGATTCCAAAACCGGAATTCCGAAACCTTCATATTCTGACGGAAACACAAAACATACTGCATTCTTGTAGTATAGTCCCAGTTCTTCTTCTTTAAAATTTTTCTGGATAACCTGTTTTTCCAATCCTGACTTTTCCAGGAATTTAATCTCTCTCTTGGAAAATTTTCCTCCGCCTGCAGCAACCACAAACAATTCTTTGTCATTTTCCATTAACGGTTTAACTGATTCGATAAAAAATTCAAAATTCTTATAGGAACCTCGGGCTCCCACAAAAAGAAGGTATTTTTTAGGAAGATCGACGGTAATCCCTTTATTTATTTCTATGGAACTTCCGTGAAAGATAACTTCAATTTTATTTTCATCAATATGCGGATAAATTTTTAGAATATCTTTTTTTGTATTGGATGATACGGCGATGACTTTAGTTGCTTTTTCCAACAGTCTTTTTTTATTTTCAACTGTGGTAGTATCATCAGGGAAATACTGGGGAAAAAGTTCATGGATCATATCATAAACCGTTAAAACGAAAGGCTTGTCTCCTATTAAATCCAAAAAGTCGGTGTCATAATAAGTAGGAATAAACAAATCGAATTCTGTTTCCTTAAGTGTTTTAAGTTTCGTTTTCGCATTAGCTTTTCTAATTTTGCTTCTGAGACTGATTCCCAATCCGGAAAGAAAATTTATAAAATCGGAATTCCTTACCTGCTTTGAAGAAATCAAAACACTATCCCTAAAATAAACATTGCTTGTAAACTTTAGAGGCACTATTATTTCTGCCTGTTTCGTTTGAGCCAGAATAGAGAAAATTTCCGTGTAATACCTTGAAATTCCACCAAATTTCTGCTGATTAAAAATCTGCGGATCTAAAACAATTTTCATCCTGATTATTTATTATATATTTTATCTAGTATTCTGTCTACATAAGCATGCTGCGGCGTTTTGTATGCCAAAACATCCAGGTAATACATTGTAGAGTGCAGATTATTGATTTGAGAACGTTTGATATATTGATTGATCTCAAAAATTTCTTCCACCGAAGAAGTCTTTTTTAGGAATGTCCCGAAATTATCAAACAAGCAGAAATCAGAATACCCAAGTTCTTGAATTTCCTTTAACGCAGTGGAATATCTATCGATGAGCTCGTTCCTTCCGTCCGGTTTTTTTTCGTTGTTATTCAAAAAAGTCTGCATTTCAAAGAAAATAAAATCCGGCAGGAAATCACTTTTTTTGGCATATTCCGAAAACGAATGTAAGATATCCCAATCAAAACCGTCGGTATCGATCTTCAAGATATCGAATTTTTCTTTCTTATCACCGGGAATCAAATCAATCAATTGCGAAAAAGAAACCGTATTGGTTTTGGCGTCAGCAGTTTCCGCTTTCTCGATTGATCCGGTTGAAAGACTATCACTTTTCTTTACAATAAAATTTCCGGATTCCGTGGTCACAAATCGGTTGACCCCCAGAAAGCGCTGTGATAGCGAATTTCGGTTGATATTAGAAATGCATGATTCAAAAAACTCGTCATCCGCTTCTACTCCAACTACAAATGCATTATCGTTTTGGGCAAAAATCGCAATGCTGGTATCTCCGATATTAGCTCCAATATCAATTATCAAACCATCAAACCCGGAGCAAAGCAAAGGCAGAAATCGGTCATAAAGCGGGAACTGCTCCTGATATTTATCCAGAACGTGATGTTTCCCTAACGAAAGTACATAGTCTCCAAAAAAATAATCCCTGCTATTTAGCTTATTCTGTTTTTTTGTAAAAATGTTTTTGAGTTTCATAACAACCTTTAACTATCTGATTTGCACATTATGACCTATAAAAAGAACTCTTTTTCATTAAAAAATAGAGTCAAAAACCCGGAAAGCAAATATAGAATATTTCTACTAATAGAATGACACACTACAATTGAAGTTGTCATATCTTTGTAACCCAAATAGTAATATCATGGACATTAATACTGAAGTTCACAACGCTTTCGAAGTCATTAAAAATGGCGGAATTATTCTTTACCCGACCGATACCGTTTGGGGCATTGGCTGCGACGCCACCAATCCTGAAGCTGTAAAAAAAATATACGCCCTTAAACAACGCGAAGAAAGCAAAAGTATGATCGTTTTGATGAACGGAGAACGAATGATGTACACTGTTTTTAAAGATATTCCCGAGGTAGCCTGGCAGATTTTGGATTTATCCGAAAAACCCACCACGCTGATTCTTGACAACCCGCGAAATGTAGCGCCAAATGTTATTGCGGAGGACAAAACATTGGGAGTTCGAATTGTAAAAGACCCTTTTTGTTTCAAACTGATGGAACGCATGAAAAAACCATTGGTTTCCACTTCGGCGAATATTTCGGGGCAGCCTACGCCAAAATCTTTTAAGGAAATAAGCCCGGAAATTTTAAACGGAGTCGATTATGTGGTTAATCTGAATCAGGATAAAATCTGTGACAAACCTTCTACTATCATTAAATTAACCAGTGACAGTCAGGTAAAAATCATCCGCAAATAAAATAGTTTCGGGATAAGAAGTAAATTTCTCGCTGCGTTGTTACAACGTTTAATTCATAAAGATCGAATCAAAAGTCTTGTACACGACATTTTTTTCGTAACTGTGCATAAAATAGTTTACCGCTTCTTCAGACATCTTGCCATAAAGGGAACTATCTGATAAAAGATTATGGATGTCTTTCGCAAATTCCGAAGGATTGTCCGTCGCTAAACATCCGTTATTGAATTTTGACGATAGACCGTCCAGTCCTCTTTCATTACAAACGATTGGAAGTCCGTACGACATGGCCTCAACAACTTTAATTTTAAGCCCTGTTCCCGAAAGCATGGGGCAAATCGCAATCTTTGATTTATTATAGTAGTCGGTCAAATCGGGAACATTTCCTAATTTGAAAACATTTTTCCTGTCTTCGATGTGTTCTCCTATTTTCCCAATTACGCAGATCTTAATTTCTTCTTTCAACAAAGGATGTACGTTCTCAAAAAACCACTTTGCCGACCTGATATTGTGGTTGTTATCGCTCGCAACATAAATAAGATCATATTCAGCATTATTTTTGGAAACCCTGCCATTAAAAGCTAGTGGATGAGGAGCCCAAACCACTTTTTTATTTAAAAACTGTGAGAATATGTATTTCTCATCCACCGAAATCGTCAAAATCTTATCGAACTTATTCAGCAATTCGAGTTCTTTTTCCAAAAAAACACCCGTTTTAAATACTTTTTCTTCTTTATACTGCGCGGTTATAAAATCATGCGTATCAATTATAAGTTCAGCTCCCTTCAGTAATTCTTTATTGTCGATCAGGTACGACCAGTACGCATAAGAAATGATGATTTTGTCATATTTATTCCTGGTTAAAATTTCCTGGAATCGGGAAACATTCACCAGTCTTCCTTTTCTGAAATACTTTCTTAAATAATTGATTTTATTGGGCAGCGAATACCCGAACAGGTACTTAATTTTATTCTTCTTTCTCGGAAGCGAATCTAAAACGTAGCCGTTTGCGATTAACCCTTCATCTTTAAGCGATTCTAAATCTTTTTCGCAAAACACATCGGTGCCTACACCCACAAAATCAACAGTGAAACCACGGTCTTTAAAATATTTAAGCAATTCTAAAGCCCTTACATTGTTTCCATGTTGTTTTAAAAGCAGGTTTTCCGGAAAAAAATAAAGTATATGACTCATTCTGGTTTTTCAATTAAAGTACAAAACTAAAATTAATTCCCTTCCATTTACAGAGAATGGAACTGTTTCTTTAATTTTTTTTTAACAATTGAAGGATTACCTACTTCCTGTCAAAAAATACAGAAAGTCACAGAATAAAAAACCTTTGAAATTTTCGTTATAGACGTTCAAAGTGGTAAATTTGCACCACGATAAAATTTGCGACAAACTTTAGACTCTCATCAAATTGAAAGCTGATAGTCAGATGGAGATTATTCGCAAATAAGTTTACGCCATTATCGTAAACTGTAAACCGTGACTCAAATGAATTATACCGAATCTTTACAGGATAAAATATTTAAAATCATTGCACAGGCTGCCAAGGAACTCAACGTGGAAAGCTACGTTATTGGCGGTTTTGTCCGTGATCTGATTTTAAAACGCGACCATAAAAAAGACATTGATATTGTTGCCGTGGGCAGTGGTATCGAATTGGCTTTAAAAGTATCCGAACTTATTCCGAACAAACCGAAAGTCCAGGTTTTCAAAAACTACGGAACCGCGATGTTACGGTATCACGACATGGACATCGAATTTGTCGGAGCAAGAAAAGAAAGCTACAATCACGACAGTCGCAATCCGATTGTGGAAAACGGTACTTTGGAAGACGACCAAAACCGACGCGATTTTACCATTAACGCTTTAGCACTTTCCTTAAATGAAGTCAATTTCGGGGATTTAGTGGACCCTTTTGGCGGGTTGGAGGATATGGAAAACAAAACCATCAAAACGCCTTTAAATCCGGATATCACGTACTCTGACGACCCATTGCGAATGATGCGTGCGATTCGTTTTGCTTCTCAACTGAATTTTGAGATCGAAACCGAATCTTTGGAAGCCATTTCAAGAAACAAAGACCGTATCAACATCATTTCCGGTGAGCGTGTTGTAGACGAACTGAATAAGATCCTGATGTCGGACAAGCCATCGGTTGGATTTTTATTGCTTTACAAAACCGGTTTGCTGGATATAATCCTTCCGGAACTGACTGCTCTGAACCAGGTAGAAGAAATAGAAGGACATACACATAAAAACAATTTCTATCACACGTTGGAAGTGGTGGATAATATCTGCCCGAATACTGATGATGTTTGGTTACGCTGGTCGGCATTATTGCATGATATTGGAAAAGCTCCAACGAAACGTTACAACAAAAAACAGGGTTGGACCTTCCACGGTCATGAGTTTTTAGGCGGAAAAATGGCCAAGAAAATTTTCACACGCCTGCATATGCCGCTGAACCAAAAACTGAAATTCGTACAAAAAATGGTGACGATGAGCTCCCGTCCTATTGTATTGGCTGAGGATATCGTTACGGATTCTGCTGTTCGCCGTTTGGTTTTTGATGCCGGAGAAGATGTGGAAAATTTAATGACTTTATGTGAGGCCGACATCACGACAAAAAATCCTAAGAAATTTCAGAAATACCATAATAATTTCAAAATAGTACGTGAGAAAATCATTGAAGTGGAAGAACGCGACCGTGTAAGAGTGTTTCAACCGCCTATTTCCGGGGAAGAAATCATGGAGCTTTTCGACTTAAAACCGTCTAGAGAAATTGGTGTTCTGAAGGAAGCCGTAAAAGAAGCTATTCTGGAAGGAGAAATCCCGAACGAATATCAGGCTGCTTATGATTTCGTGTTAAATAAGGCCGAAAAAATGGGGTTGAAAAAAGTAAGAAAGTAATAGAGTTACAAAGTTGCTGAGTTAAAAGTTTAAAAAAGTAAATGAAAACATTCAGAGATTTATTGATTTGGCAAAAGGCAATGACCTTAGTAACTCAAACCTATACTGTCACGTCAAATTTCCCAAAAGAAGAACAATTTGGCTTAACTTCCCAAATCAGAAGATGCTCCATATCGATTCCAAGTAATGTTGCAGAAGGATTTGGAAGAGGGACCAATAAGGATTATTATCGATTTTTAACCATATCAATCGGTTCATTATTTGAATTTCAAACTCAAATTGAAATTGCTTACAATTTAAAATACATTTCAGAAATAGAATTTAATACAATATTCGAAAACAGTCGAGAATTAGAAAGAATGCTAAGTTCATTAATGAACAAGGTAAAAGAAACGTTATAACTCAGCAACTTTGAAACTTTGAGACTTTGAAACTATAAAAAATGAAAAAAGAAGACAAATCCATAATCATCTGGCTGTTATCCGGTTGTGCTTTATTATTCTTAATGGTAATGGTGGGAGGCATCACCCGATTGACCAACTCCGGTTTATCCATGACCGACTGGCATTTACTAACCGACACCTTTCCTCCGCTGACAGAAGAAAAATGGCAACATGCCTTTGACGAATACAAAAAATTCCCGGAATACCAGAAAATCAACATTCATAATGATTTTGATTTAAGTGATTACAAATTCATTTATTTCTGGGAGTGGTTCCACCGTTTCATCGGCCGTATCATCGGGATAGTTTTCATAATTCCTTTTGTTTACTTCTTAATCAAAAAGCGCTTGTCTAAAGAAACCATTAAAAAATGCGTGGTTCTTTTGGGAATGGGTGCATTTCAGGGATTTTTGGGCTGGTTCATGGTGAAAAGCGGATTAATAGACAACCCGGATGTAAGCCATTTCCGTTTGTCGCTGCACTTAACATTTGCTTTCATAACTTTCGCTTATACACTTTGGGTGGCTTTGGATTTGATTTATCCGAATAAAACAGAAGTAAAAAAACAATTGCGAACGATCGCTCGAGCAGCATTGGTATTCTTAATTATCCAGATTATCTACGGCGGATTTGTAGCTGGACTGAATGCCGGATTAGTGCACAATCACTGGCCTTTGATGAGTGACGGGCAGTTTTTCCATGAAAGCATTGTATTGGAAAAAGATTCATGGATGCAACGTCTGACAGAAGGAAAAAGCGGAGTACAATTTGTTCACCGAACTATGGCTTATGTTGTAGTTGGATTGATTTTGTTTCTGTATTTCACCAGTAAAAAATACATATTGAACATTCAGCAGAAAAAAGGCGTAACCACTTTGGTTGTTATAGTGTTCGTGCAGTTTTTATTGGGTGTTTTCACATTATTATTTCATGTACCGCTTTGGTTGGGATTGGCACACCAGTTAGTGGCTTTTGTACTGCTTTCGACGATGGTCTATACATTACACAGGTTCAGTAAGTAACACTATTTACTGAACACTGTTTATTATACAGCACACACTGCATACTGAACACTAATCATTGTTCTTATCTTATCCTATCCATTCTTTAAAATCGTTCACGCGTTCGCGCGCCACGATAACCTCATCTTCATTGTAAGTCGGTAAGATAACTTTCAGGCGGGAATTACTATGCAGTTGGATTTCCTTAATCGCTTTCATCGTAACAATGAATTTTCTGCTGACACGGTAAAACTCTTTTGGATCCAATTCGGATTCCAATTGTTCCAATGTTCCATCTAACAGATAATCACGATTGTCCAGCGTGTGCAGATAAGTACCTTTGTTTTCGCTGTAAAAACATTCTACCTCTTCAATATTTATTAGTTTCAGTTGCTGACCTATTTTAACCGTAAAGCGCTTTTTATAGCTTTTATCGACCGGATTCACCAACATCTTTTTGATCATTTCAAAATCCAACGACAGGTTTTGCGGTTGGTTTCGGGCTTTGAATTTGTTTACCGCCACTTCCAGATCGTCTTCGTCAATCGGTTTTAAAAGATAATCGATGCTGTTCAGTTTGAAAGCACGTAATGCATATTCATCATACGCCGTGGTGAAAATCACAGCGCTTTTTATATCGATGTTTTCAAAAATCTCAAATGACAAACCATCGGACAACTGAATGTCCAAAAAGATCAGATCAGGATGCGGATTGCTTTGGAACCAGTTCAATGCTTCTTCCACAGAATGCAGCATAGTAGTTACCGGCAATCCTAATTTTTCCACTTTGCGCTGCAACAAACGCGCAGCCGGTTTTTCGTCTTCGATGATGATGATATTCATTTTTTTCTAGGTGCTAAGGCTCTTAGATTCTAAGGCACTAAGTTCTGAGACTTTATGTTTTTTACTCAAAAATATATTTTTCCAAATCCGGCCACAACTTATGCAAATTGACCTTCGGCTTTCGGCAAATATAAACCGGTATGCCATTTTCTTCGTCGATTGCGTATTTATGTGTCACTTTTTTAACCAGATTGTGTTCTTCAAAAAGCTTAGAAATAATTTCTTCTTCGTTTCCGATACTTATGAATACTTCTCCTTCCGTTTTGCCCGGTCCCCAGGTCCAGAAACTTCCGTGAGCACAAACAGGATCTGGCAATTGGTATTTCTTGCCTAATATTTTTATCGCTCCTGCTTCACCGTAATTTTCTGCCAGCAGAACACATTTTTGTTTTTCCTGTTCCGGTAAAGCTTCATAGAGACTGTCCACGAGTTTCACCTGCTCTTCCCATCCGAACATATCAGCATAATCATTGGTAAGGATAATCCGTCCGTCTTTCTCGGGTTGTAATTTGGCATACTTCACATATTTTTCTACTGATAAAACCGGTGTAGCCATCGGAACAAAATAAACGACAGGCACTATCAAAACTGCCACAACTGCATAGTTCCAATACGGTTTTCGCTGCAGCATTTTTTCAATTTTGACCGAACCCAAAGCAAACATCACCGGATAAGCGGCGAAGAAATAATACCCTTTGGACTGTAAAAGCCACATGGTAAAGAAAATTACCAAAAAGGCAATGGCCAGGCTTTTGTATTTTTTCAGTTCCTGATCCAAAAAGGCGGCTGTCAATCCAATCAATGTCACCACTAGAGTAAAGGGCAATTTCAACTGTTCCAAAGCAAAATCATACGGGCCAATTTCATCCAGCTGACTTTCCTTCAATTGCTCCAAATGGGCGAATAAAGGAAAATGATTTGTGTACTGCCAGAAAATATTCGGCAAAACGATCAGCAGTGCCAAAATCCCTGAAACATAAAGCCATTTGTTCTTGTAGACGGCTCCTTTTTCAAAAAACAGTAAACCTACTACAATTCCCAATCCCCAAACAGCAAAGGTATACTTGTTCATCAAACCAATTCCGGCAGTAATCCCAAGATAAATTAGGTACTTATTGTTTTTAGAATTGAGATAACGAACCAGATAGTAAAATCCCAGCGTCCAGAAAAGCTGATCGAAAGCAACCGGCTGAAAAAGAGTATGGTTTCTGAAATAAGGCAGAAAAGCCAAAACCGAAACACCAGCCAATAAAACCGCATTTTTCTTTCCTCCTAATTCTTTAGCAATAAGACAAGACAACACTAAAATAGCCACACCTGCCAGAGTTGCAAACAAACGAACGCCCGGTAAGGAATATCCAAACAGGAAATGAGCAAACTTCCCGACCACCGCAATAAAAGGCGGAAATTCCATATATCCCCAGGCCAAATGCTCACTAACGGACAAATGCAATAATTCATCCCGGTGGAATCCGTAATTGGAATTCGCAACAAGATGAATTATTAATTTAACAAGGGATAATAAAAGGATTATCGAAAGGTATTTTTTCATTTTTATGGCTGATGATTTTTTCGGACTCAAAGCTAAGACTTTACCTTTATTTAAAGTAAAACTATTCCCACTTTTCGTGTTCCTGCTTATCCTTTTCCATGAACTCTTTTATCTTTCGTTCTTCCCATTCCTTTCCGAAAATAAGATGATGACCGAAAACGCTCACGCCGTGGGCCAACAATCCGATTCCCCAGAAGAAAGCCGTGAAAAAGTTCTCGAACTTAAAATAACTTTCGCCCGGTTCAAGATTGCTGATGTTCAAAAAAACAATTATGGTATTGACCAAAACATAAGCCAACAGATGCGAATAAAAGCCTTTCAGCCGTTTTACCCTCTTTTGTGCATCTTCATAACGTTCCTCAAAGTTATTATTATTGTTTTCCATGACCCTGATTTTTTAAATCATTTTTCTGACGTTCTTCCTCCTCCATGAATTCCCTGATTTTGCGCTCTTCCCAATCCTTTCCGAAAAAAGGCGTAACGTTAAAAACGCGGAAACCATGGAACATTACCCCAATTCCCCAGCCTAACATCGGCCAGAAAAACCATAAATCGTCCGGTGAAGTTAAAAGGTTAATTACCAGGAAAAAGATGTTAACCCCAACGTAAGCCGCTAAATGCCCATAAAAACCTTTGATTTCCTCAACCCGCTTTCTGGCTCTTTCCAGTTGTTCTCTTTCGTTATACTTTGTTTCCATGATTACTTCCATTTTTGATTTTGTGACTCCGATTGCATGAACTTATCCATTTGTTTGTTTTCCCATTCTTTTCCTAAGATCACTTCCCTTACCAGCAATTTGATCCCCTTAACACATACGAAGAAAAACCAGATTGCCATAAAAAACCAATTGATATGCTGTAGTGGTAAAAATTTAAAATCAATATTACAATACCGTTTCAGAATGAAAATCGTAAATACGATACCAAAAACGAAAAGATGAATGAAAAAGCTTTTTATTTTCCGAACCCGCTTTTTTGCGATGGCTTCCAATTCCGCATGAAAATCGTTTGTATGTCTAAATCTTCGCATGATCTCTGATGATTATCTCCAGTTTTGTTTGTCTTTGTGTTTGCTAAGAATTTCTTTTATTTTTCGTTCTTCCCATCGGGAACCGTATCCGAAAACGCCGAATCCGTGCATTAAAAGGCCAATTCCCCAACCTATCATCGGAAACCAAAACCATTGGAATTTCGATGAAAAAGTAAGATTGATGATAATCAAAACCGGAATCACCACGCAATACGAGATCAGACTTCCGTAAAAACCTCTGATGGCTTCCACGCGTTTTTTGGCTCTGTAATAAGATGAATCGTCTTCGGATGTATATGCTGTTGTCATAATCCCTATTTGTTTGGTTAATAACGGTAAGGCTACAGAGAACTCTTTTTCGGTTTGCTGAATGCTCACTTTTCGCTCAGTAAGAATCGCATAGCGGCTAATGATATTCTGCAATCCCACTCCTTGCCTGTCTTTTAATACTTCTTTTTTCTGCAGATCGTTCTGAACGACCAGACAGTTGTCTTTTTCAAAAATCCGTATGTGTAACGGTCGCTGTTCGCTGACTACATTATGTTTTATACTATTTTCCAATAATAATTGTAACGACAACGGCACCACTTTAGCTTCCGGATTGTTTACTTTTTCCGGCAGTTCGTAAAATATACTATTCTCGAAACGCATTTTCAGTAGATTCATGTAGGTCTTTGCAAATGCTAATTCTTCTTCCACACTTACCAGTTCTTTATCACGCTGTTCCAGCACGTAGCGGTAAATTTTTGAAAGAGAAGAAGTGAATTTCTGGGCACTCTCCGGATTCTCTTCAATCAAAGAACTCAATACATTCAGACTGTTGAAAAGAAAATGCGGATCAAGCTGGTTTTTTAAACTCTCAAATTTCGCCGAAGCCGTTCCTGCAATGATCTTCTGTTCTTTAACCCTGTTTTCCTGATAGGATCGGTAGAAGTAAATCGCGTGGATAATCAGACTGATGATAATTGTCAGAACGATCGGCATTACATAATCGGCTGCAGTTTCTTCCGCTAAAAAATCAGACAATGTATTTCCGTCGATTATCACTATTTCAATTAAATGAAGAAGAAATAAAGTGAATATCGTAATGATCAAAGAACTTATGAATCCAATTACAATCCGTCTAACTGAAAAACGATTTTTACTGAATAAGTTATCCAACAAAATAAACAGCACCATATTGACCATATACAAACTCACCGAGTACAGGAGCGTGAACTGGAAGCGCATTAGCAGCTGATGATTCCATTGTACACTTTCTTCTGTGATCCAACCCACAAAAAGGAGCACGAAAAAAATAATGATTCCTAATGCTATGGATCGAAGAAAATGGCTGAGATACTTATTCATTGTAAACTGTAATAGGATTAGATTTTAGCTTTGGCAATGGCAGAGGCAATAAAACCAACTCCCATTCCAACCAAAGTTCCGACAGCCACTTTACCTAAGTACATTCCGATTCCTATTCCGACGAACATACAACCAATGAAAATTGTTCCGGCTATCTTATTTTTATTCTGATTTTGCGTTTCCATTTTACTTTCTTTAGATGAATTATGATTACTTACCGCAGTTTGCTAAAACTTCTTTCGCGCGGTCTAATCCCCAGCTTGGGTGAAATTGCGTCTCCGGTTGGAATTTAGCAAAAAGTCCGATCGAGCGTTCTACCTCAGCACACATAGGTTTTGTATCCTTACCCCAATATTTTGCGCCGCCGATTTCAAATTCTGCTTTGGAAAACACTACTCTTGGATTGTCTGGTGCCAAAGCTTGTGCTTTATAGTACTGCTCCATTGCTTTACTTGAATATTTCATTCCGTTAGCCATCGGATCCTGAACAATCCATGCGGTATAAATCAAGGCCTGGACCACCATCAGTTCCGGATTATTAGGGCTCACAGTTGTCGCATCATCCAAAGCCACCTGTGCTTTGTCCAGCAATGCCGGTGCTTTCGACTTGTCCTGTAATTTAAAAACCTCAACGGTATTAATAAAAGCTACATAATAGTTTGGCAACCAGTTCGTTTTTTCCACTGATGCGATTCGTTCTAAGATAGCAACCGCTTCCGTTGATTTACCTTCTTTCCATAGTCCCATTGCTTTTCCCATTCCCGTTTCGTAAGGCGAACTCGTTTTTGCTGATTGTGCAAATGCCAGACTACTGATAAATAATACTAATGATGTGATAATCCTGATCATAATGTTTTGTTTTTTTAAGTTGAATAATAATTACTTTTTGATTGATTGATTAAAACTTCTTTTGATTTTATACTCCAAAAGTATTTTAGATTTTACTCCTTTAAAATTTATACTTACCGAACTGTCGAAATTGGAGGATGAACTGTTTTTTTGAAAGGTTCTAAGCAGCTAAAAGCTTCCTTCTCCCTTCTCCCTTTTCTCTTGCTTCTTGCTTCTTGTTTCTATCCTCTATCCTCTCCTCGCTACAAATTATCCAACTGGTTCTTACTCTTGTCCTTGCTGATGGTCCAGAAGAACCCGATAAAAAAGAATCGGTCGGCTGGCTGCGTAATTGCCTGACGTTGGTAAATACCGTCACTGCCCGGCGAAAGCGCATAGTCATATCCAAAAATATTATCCCTTCCCAACACATTGGATACGGAAAAATACAAAATTTTCTGAGGCGAAAGCAAATAAGCCCAGCTCATACTCAGACTATTATAATCTTTTGCCTTTCCGTTCATGAATGCCGATTCATTCGGATTATCATAAGGACGGCCGGTCGCGAAACTGTTGGTGACACTCAGCTGCGACTTCCAGTCTTCGATCCAATACTTTGTCACAACGGAAAACGTGTGCGCGGCTACAAAACTTGGCGTTACCTTGCTTTCATAATTTCTGTAATCACGTTCGCTGTCGATATACGAATATGAAATCCAATAATCGAGGTTTCGAACTGATTTACTATCTCTGAAAAACACGTCCAGCCCTTTCGCATACCCGTAACCGTTGTTGCTGTAATTGCTGTTGAACAGCGGGGTGTAAGTGTCGTATTTCACCAGATCGGAATAGTCTTTATAGAAAATTTCAGTTCTGAGCGTTCTCTTATTTACGGAATACATATAATTCAGAATATAGTGTGATGTCTTTTCGTAATTGAAATCCGAGTGGAATTTCAGGTACCCCTGAATAGGATTCTGGTGAAAATCGCCGTAAGCCAAAGAAACCTGTCCATTTTTACTGGTTTTATAGGCCAATGAGATTCTCGGCTCTATACTGCTTTTGTCAATGTAGCTGCTGTTTAAGGCACGCAGACCTACTTTCGCGGCCAGTTTTTTCGAAAAGAAAATATCGGTTTCGGCATAAATGGCTCCGGTATTATTACGATAACCGTAGTCAAATGCGCCTAAGGTTACATCCGTGTAATTTTCGTTAAAATCAGTGATAAAGTAATCACCTCCGAAAGACAAATGAACCCAGTCTGAGAATTTTTTGATAAGCTTCAATTTCATATGGGTCGCATTTTCCCTGTTTTTCAGATCGCTTCGGTCTACTTCATTTTTATTCTGATTGTAACCGAAACTGATTCCGGTCTGAATCCCCCATCCTGAACCGAAATTTCCTTTATAAGAAGAATTCAGATAAAAATTGTTGTTTTGGGTGTCAACGGCGATCGGCTCGGAAAAATTCACATTCTTTTGGTTCAGTTTGAAGGTCGTATAGTCGAATGCTGCATATAATTTGAACAATCCGTTATTGAAATTTTTTCGAAAAACTGTTTCGCCTGAAGCTGACTGATAGGGCTTGATCCAATCCACATTCTGTTTCACGACTTTCTGATAAGGTTCTAAGTTGATGTAACTCAAATTAAAAGTCAAAGCACTTTTCTTCCATTTTTGGGTGTTGCTTGCTCCTAAACCTACCGTCATAAATGAAAAATTCGATTCTTCATTATCAACCTCATTGATGGTATTCAACAAAAGGACACTTGATAAAGCATCGCCAAATTCTGCGGAATACCCTCCGGTTGAAAAAGTCATCCCACTGAATAAAAAGGGAGAAAAACGACCCCGGGTCGGAATATTGTTTGCGGAGGCATTATAGGGTTGTGCCACGCGAATTCCGTCAACATAGGTTTGTGTTTCATCGGCTTCTCCACCACGTACGAACAAACGGCCGCTCTCACCTACGATCTGCGCTCCCGGCAAGGTTTGTAAAGCGCCGATGATATCGCCTGCAGCTCCGGCCGTGGTAACAATGTCCAATGGCTTCAAAGCAGAGGCTTTCGAATTGTCTCCTGCTTTAAAAGCACCTGCCGAAATCACTACGGTGTCAAGCGTATTTAAACTTTCTTTGAGTTTAATGGTCTGTGGAATATAATTTTCAATTACAATCGGAACTCTCTGTGTTTCAAAACTCAAAAAAGTAATTACCAAAGTCTGATTGCCTTTCTCCGATGTCTCAAAAGAAAAATCACCGTTTGAATCTGTTGTCGCTCCGTCATAGGCACCTTCAATAAAAACATTCGCTCCTATACAAGGTTTTCCCTTATTATCCAAGACTTTACCGGATATAACAGTTTGTGAAAACAGGTTCATACTGCATAAAATAACTAAAAAGGTAAAAAAGGTTTTCATCTGCTTAATTTTAACGGAACAAATTTGCGTCAGAAAAAACGGAAATACCAAAAAAGAATTCCGAAATGTTGATTTTTCAGGATGAATTGTTTTCATCCGACTTCATTACTCCTCTAACTAACTAAAAACCAATTGGTTATCATTTTTAATTAATAACTTTGTAGTTATATTCCAAAAGCTCCATTGGAGGTAACTTACATTAGTCTTCTATTCTGAGAAAGGCTTGTACCCGACGGCTTACACGGTCTGAAAGAGCGCGTTATACAATTGGTCAAAATCTTCTGACTTCGAATGTTTTACGGACAAAAAAATAAAATTGTCACAATGAAAACAATTACTTTCCCGAAAAACCCCAAAATAAAACACATACGGTATTTATTACTCCTCACAACTTTATTACTGAGTACAAATATGCCGGGACAAAACGTTTATTCTGTGCTTATTGAAAACTGGGTGAATCCTAACTGGCAAAATCAGGTGCAAATACTCAACACGTATGATGGCTCTAATCATTTAACCCATTCCATAAGCTATGATTGGATAATATCTCCGCCCCCGGGCGCTTGGCAAAATTATGCTCAGACTGATTACGCAAACAATCCGGATGGTACGGTATACCAATCCGTTACACAGTTCTGGGATAGCGGAAGTAGCTCCTGGGAAAATTCCCGAAGATCTACATATACATATATGGCATCCAAAAAAGTACTCACCAATATTATGGAAATTTGGGGAGGAGCCTGGTATAACCAATCAAAGCTCACCAATACTTATGATGGAAGCGGGTATCTAATCAACGAATTGCAGCAGAACTGGGATTTCATAGGCAGCTCATGGAAAAATAGTACCCAAACCAATTACACTAACAATCCTTCAGGTTATCCCACACAAACTATAAGACAATCCTGGAATGCTAGTAATATATGGGTAGACCAAGAAAGAACCACCTATACTTACACCGGAGCGAATAAAGTACTTACTGCTACCAGCGAAACATGGACGGGAACTAATTGGTTAAATTCCACAAAAGTTATCAATACGTACAATCCTGCGGGGTACATTACTGTTGAATTAAATCAAAACTGGAATGCTGCTTCGAGCACTTGGGTGAATAATACGCAATCCTTATACTCTTACAATGGAAGTAACAGTATCACACAGATTTTAGGTCAAAACTGGGACATCGGAACAAGTACCTGGGCAAATGCGACAAGAATCACCTTTGGCTATACTTTAGGAATAGACGAATTTACAGCCGGTAAAAAACTGGTATTATATCCTAATCCCTCTTTGGACGCCATAACTGTAATGAGTAGTGCTCCTCTTTTCGAAGCAGATTATTTCATAACCGATCAAACCGGAAGAATCATCAAAAAAGGGCAGTTGAATGATCAGGAAACAGTTATTGATATCAGCCAAATGTCAAAAGGTCTTTATTTCTTCAGAATTGATGACAATTACAAAAATTCCATTAAACTGATTAAAAACTAAACAACCACTTTTCTAAATAGTACTGTTGCCTGTGCTGATTTTCAAATTCAGAAAATCATGCGGTTTTATATGCTCTTATTCATTCATAACTTGGTTCGTTTCGCTATCTTTGAAAGATTAAACGGTAATTTTATGAAAAAAATATTTTTTGCTTTATTGCTGCTTTCGGGCATGAATATGGTTTCAGCTCAGGAAACCAGCACAACCTATGATGAAAAACTGGCGAAAGAATTAGGTGCTGACGAACGCGGCATGAAAACCTACATCTTCTGTATTCTTAAAGGAGGCACAAACACTACTGCCAGCAAAGAAGAAAAAACGAAATACATGGAAGGTCATATGGCTAACATCAACCGTCTGGCAAAAGAAGGCAAACTTGTTGTGGCTGGTCCGTTTATGAAAAACGACAGAAATTATAAAGGAATCTACATTTTTAACTGTGCTACATTAGAGGAAGCGCAAAAATTAGTGGAAACCGATCCTGCCGTGAAAGCCAAGATATTTGAAGCGGAACTAACCCCATGGTACTGCAGCGCCGCCTTAATGGAAGTCCCTAAAACTCACGAAAAAATAGCCAAACCAAAACTATAATTATGAATATTGAAGAGTTACAGGAACTTTGCAAATCCTTACCATCCGTTACCGAAGATATCAAGTGGGAAAGCGATTTGTGCTTCTGCATTGGTGAAAAAATGTTCTGTGTAGTGGGATTGAACCAATCGCCTACATCGGCTTCCTTTAAAGTTACTCCGGAGGAATTCGATGAACTTTCAGCTAAAAAAGGTTTTATGCCTGCGCCGTACGTGGCTAGGTACAAATGGGTTTTAGTGGAAGACATAAGTACTTTATCGCCAAAGGAATGGAAATATTATGTAACTCAATCTTATACGTTGGTTAAAGATAAATTACCTGCAAAGATCAAAAAGCAATTGAGTCTTTGATGATATGACTTTGCTATTGCATTAAACTTTAACGTTTTGAAAGGATTTTTTCATTGACTGATAATTATTTTTGCAGTGCAAGTCTTTTCCCAGATTCCATAACCAATGAATAAAACCACACAACTTCGCAAAAGTTACAAACGGATCAAATTTCAAAAACTGAGTATTGCTTCTCTTTTGATTGGTTTCCTGTGTGCGTTCATGGCGGTTTGTTTAAAACGGTTGACCGAGCATTATGAAGAGATTCTCTTTCACAAGGCTTCTTTAAACTGGATTTTTTATCTGGTTTTCCCCTTTTTCGGTTTATCGGTGATTTACTTTTTGCGAATGTATCTGTTCAAAAAGAAAGAGAACAAAGGAATTAAGGAAATTTTCGAAGCCACGGATTCTTCGTCAAAAAAGCTGCCTATCTATAAAGTACCGTCCCATTTTTTTAATGGTTTGCTAACAGTGGTTTTTGGCGGCTCTACGGGAATTGAAGTAAGTACTGTGGTTGCTTCCGCGGCTATTGGAGCGGTGGCACAGAAAAAAGAAAATATATTCAAAAGACATAAAACCGAGCTTATTTGTGCGGGAATTGCCGCCGGAATCACTGCTTTATTCAGCAGTCCGATTGCCGGAATTCTATTTTCCTATGAAGTAATTTCAAAAAAAGTAACCAAGATATTTGCCTTAACCACAAGTTTATCGGTAGCCGTTGCTTACGGTTTCATTTTGCTTTTGGACGAAAAACCGATTTTTCAGGTTTCAGTTACCAAATGGCATTTGAACGCCTTCCCTTATTTTTTGGTATTGGGGGTTTTGGCAGGAATCAACTCGGTTTATCTCACCAAATCTGTGATTTACATTAAATCGAGATTCGCTCAGATTGAAAAACATTCCATCAAAATTCTGATCGGTTCTGCCATTATCAGTATATCGCTGTTGGTTTTACCGCAGTTATACGGAGAAGGATATCACGCAGTTAAGAATTTGTTGTCGAATTCCGATTCCATTTTTTTGACGACTTCTTTCGTACTTACGATGACCGGAGTCTTGCTTCTTAAGCCGATTATAACATCAGTAACATTGGCTTCCGGAGGCGATGGAGGGGTTTTCGCTCCCAGCATGTTTCTTGGGGCATTCCTTGGATTATTGACCGCATCGATACTGAATACGTATTTCGATGCCAATGTGATTCCGCTGAACTTCATGATCATCGGGATGGCAGCGATGCTGAGTGCCAGTATCCATGCACCGTTCACCGCTTTATTTTTAATTTGCGGACTGATAAACGATTACACCTTATTCTTCCCGATCCTGATAGTCTGTCTGGTTTCCAAAACCACGGCACAGCTTATTTATCCACATACTGTTTATACGTATCAGCCAAAAACCGTTTCATAAGTTATGCCGACCAAGCACATCAAACGTAATTACAGAAAAGCCAAATACGTACTGTATAAAGAAACGCTTGTTGATTTCAAGGAACATTTCTGGGCTTTCACTGGTGCTTTTGTTGGGATGGGATTAATTGCCTACCTGCAATACAATGCGTTTCCAAAAGAAGATTTTGTGTTTCTCATCGGTTCCTTTGGAGCGTCTTGCGTTTTGGTTTATGGAGTGATCCAAAGTCCGCTTGCCCAACCTCGTAATCTTATCGGTGGCCATGTAATTTCTGCCTTTATCGGTGTTACTGCGGCTAAACTTTTTCCCGATATGATCTGGCTGGCTTCGGCAGTTGCTGTAGCTGCATCGATCGTGTTAATGCAGATTACGAAAACCCTGCATCCACCCGGCGGAGCCACCGCACTTATTGCCGTTACCGGTTCGCCGGCTATTTTGAAATTAGGTTATTGGTATGTAATTTCACCTGTATTGAGTGGCGCTTTGATTCTTTTGGTAGTGGCTTTGATTTTCAACAACATGACTACAAACCGTCATTATCCAACCAACAAAAAGTTCACAAAATTCAAAAAGAATATTTCAGGCCAGCTGAGTGCAAATAAAACCAAATAAGCAATGTTACACCTGAATAAAATCCATCATATCGCTATTATCTGTTCTGATTATGAAAAATCGAAACGTTTTTATACAGCGATCTTAGGTTTGGAAATCCTTCAGGAAATCTATCGTGAAGAGCGACAGTCTTATAAACTTGACTTGGCTTTAAACGGAAATTATATAGTGGAACTATTTTCGTTCCCAAACCCTCCCAAACGTGTTTCCCGGCCGGAAGCTTCCGGAATGCGACATCTCGCATTTGAAGTGGACGATATCGAAAAGGCAAGACAGTTTATCCTTTCTAATGGGATTGAAGCCGAAACCATCCGCACTGATGAATATACTGACAAACGTTTTTTCTTCTTTGCCGACCCTGATGATTTGCCTATCGAATTCTATGAAAAATAAATTATTTCATTGTTTTATAACAGTTTACAAATAAAATTACTAAAATTGTAACACCCAAATTGTTAAACTGAAACAATGAAACTAAAACTACTAATCTGTGTAAGTCCATTTTTGCTTTTATCAGCAATCTGTTTTTCCCAAAATCCTCAAAAAAACATACTTTTTGTAGGTAACAGTATTACGTATTTTAATGATATGCCGATTTTGTTTCGTGATATCGCGAACAACAAAGGAAAAAATGTCGTTACGCAAATGCATACCGTTGGGGGTGCCGGATTTGTAAATCATGTTACGGATTCTAATCTCTATACTCTTTTCAGAAACACGGTATGGGATGCAGTCGTTTTACAACCGGGAAGTGGTGAATCGGCGGGAGCATCCTGGCCAGTCAACACAACTATTGAAAGAGGTCAAAAACTTCTCGATTCGATAAGAAGATACAGTCCATGCGCTAGAGTTTTCCTATATGAAATTCCGTATGGGGTGCCATCCGAAACGGCCTATGGCACTTATCAGTCCGTTCAGACACAAATCAAAGATTCGATCACAAAAATGGCGGATAATTTACATCTTCCATTTGTGCCTGCTGGTGAATCGGCAAGAATGCATTATACAGCACAGCAGGATTTACTTCTGCACGGAAGTTATAACGACATTCACCCTAACTTAAATGGTTCGTATCTTATTGCTTCGACCATGTTTTCTGCTATTTTTCAGGAACCAGTAGCCGGAACAACATCCTATGGTGGCATAACTCGGGCAACTGCAGAATACTTTCACGGGATTGCCGATCAGGTGGTTTTGCCCAACAAACCGCAATGGCGCATCAACACCTATAACCTGCACGCAGATTTTAACTATATTATAAATGGCAATTCCGTCAGTTTTGCGAACACTTCAAATAACTATACTTTATTGCTTTGGGATTTTGGAGACGGAATCACATCAACGCAACAAAACCCAACCCACATTTATACATCAGGAGGGATTAAAATCATTAAACTAAAGGCAATCCGAAACGGCTGTGATGAAATTATCGAAAAGCAAATCGATTTGGGAACCTTATCAACGATTAGTTTTGAACAAAATAATGTCCGACTGTATCCGAATCCGGCACAATCGGTTTTGAATTTTGAAATGCTTTCACCATCTTCCATAAAAATTATCTCCACTTTAGGTGAGGAAATTTTCCGTTCAGACGAACAGAAAAACAATTGGCAAATAAATGTTTCAAGCCTTCAGAGCGGAATCTATTTTGTGGTTACTGAAAGTCAGTCGGTTTATAAATTTATTAAATCCTAACTGAAAATCTTATCAACAATTCGCATTTCGGAAATCTGAAATCTAAAAATATGACTACCTTTGGCCTTTCAAAAAATGATAAGGTCATGGTTTACAAATTCAGGGTAATCCTCGATGCAGAGGAAGATATTTTCAGAGATATTGCAATTCTTGAAGACGACACTTTAGAAGATTTACATAATGCAATCGTTAATGCTTTTGGCTTTGACGGTACGGAAACGGGTTCTTTTTTCACTTGTGAAAACGACTGGACCTGGAATGAAGATGATGAAATCCCAATGTTCGACACAGGAGATGTTCTTGGCGAAATGAAAACGATGGCTGATTTCAAAATCAACGATCTATTGCATAAGGATAATACCAAAATGGTGTATATCTATGATTTCTTCAGTATGTGGACCTTCTTCTTGGAACTTGCTGCCATTGAAGAAAAAGAAGATGGCGAAACGTATCCTGCTTTGTTATTCTCGCATGGTGAATTACCGGCAGAAGCAGGTTCAAGCGGATTTAGAGGCGCGGATGTTACCGAAGATGACATTTACGGTGATTATGAAGACGATTTCGACGATGAAGACATGGACATGTTCGACGGAGACGATTCCTTTGAGGATTTTGGTTACGAAGAGAACTGGAATTAATTTTTTTTAAGATGCTAAGGTTCTGAGACGCTAAGGCTCTAAGTATTTTTTTTGTAGGAATTTAATTATTTTTACATTTGTTTATAAAAAACAAAAAATGAGTACTTTCAGAGACCTTTTAGTTTGGCAAAAAGGGATGAACCTTGTCACAGAATGCTATAAAACCACAAAGAAATTCCCAAAAGAAGAACTCTTTGGATTAACATCACAAATAAGAAGAAGCGCAATTTCAATTCCGAGTAATATTGCTGAAGGCTATGGAAGAAACGGAAAAAATGATTATTTAAAGTTTCTGAATATTTCTTTATCCTCGTTGTTCGAATATCAGACACAAATTGAAATCGCCTATAATATAGATTACATAACCGAATTAGAATTTAATAATACATATGAAAAAAGCCGCGAGGTAGAGAGAATGTTGGTTTCATTTATCAACAAAATTGAAAAACGAACCTAGAACCTTAGTTCCTCAGCGCCTTAGTTCCTTAGCACCTTTACATAAACATGATCAACTTATTCAACACCCACATAGACAATCTTTCCATCCACCGTGTTGGAAACAAAAGCCGTAACGAAGCAATTTTCCTTTCAGAGCAACCGTATGGTCTGAACGACGAGATCATGCCGCTTTTAAAAGAGTTTTTCTTTAAACCTTTCAGAGATAAAGAAGAGAACTACTTTCAGTTTGCTCATGATGTGGATTTAGATTATAACGAAATGTACAATTTCGCGAACGAGATTTTCGCTAATCCGGGAAGCGTACATGAAGTTTCAAAAAAGATCACCCGTCATTTGTTCGAGCAATCCAACCATCCGCACATCAAAAACGGAGAAGTCTATGTGACCTACCTTACAAATGTTTCGATTGACAACAATATTGTGGACGCCATCGGTGTTTTCAAAAGTGAGATCAAGTCCGATTTCCTTCAGTTTGAGGAGAAAGACACTAATTTGGACATGATCCTGCAACAGGGAATCAGCCTTAACAAATTGGACAAAGGCTGTCTGATCTTCAACTATAAAAAGGAAGAAGGTTACAAAATCCTAACCGTAGACAGCAACCGTTATGATGCACGCTACTGGTTAGAGCATTTCCTTTCTGTGGATGCGTTCCAGGATGAGAATTTCATCACTAAAAAATACCTTAAATTCTGCCAGGATTTCGCTAAAGAAGTTGTTCTTCCGGCTGAAGACAAGAAAGAGGAAGTAATGTTCATGAACCGTGCCGTAAACCACTTCGCTAAAAACGACAATTTTGAAGAAACCAATTTCATTAATGAAGTAATTGATAATCCGGATCTGATTTCGGAATTCAAAAACTACAAAGTAGACAAAGGCGAAAAATACAGCATTGAAGATCTAACTTCTTTCCCTATTGCCAATGCTGCCGTTTCCGATGCACGTAAGAAAATGAAAAACGTAATTGAATTGGATACCAACATCCAGATTAAATTGGATTTCATCAATCCTGAAAGTGCCGAGAAATTCGTTGAAAAAGGCTGGGATGAAGAAAAACAGATGTATTACTATCTGGTTTACTTCAACAAAGAGCAAAAGAGTTAATACATTGATATAAAATCCCCGATTGTGAAAAACAGTCGGGGATTTTTTTATAAAAACGGGCATTCACTTGTCAGAATAATAGCTATTTTTACCTTTATAAAAATTTCCCATGAAACGACTTTTTGCAATCATCTTACTTTCCTTATCCCTTTTAGCCCAATCGCAAAACAAAAAAACAGGAAGCGATTTCATCCAGACTTTGCTGGTCGATAAAAACTATGAAAAAGCCTACTCTTATTTTGATGAAACTATAAAAGGCCAGGTGACACTTCCGGTTTTGGAACAAACGATCAATCAGCTCGAGTCGCAATTAGGCAAGTTCAAGAATGTTATTGAGATTAACGATCAGAACGGAATGTATTATTACTATTCCGACTTTGAAAAAATGAAATTGGACATCAAAATTGCGTTTCGTAATTCCGATAAAATTGCAGGCTTCTTTTTCGCTCCGCACAAAGAATTTGACAAAGGAAATTCATTGGGAAAACCATATAATGTAGCTAGTAGTGGTATTGAACTGAAAGGCACGCTACTCATTCCAACAGAAAACAATCTGAAAAAAATAGTTATCCTTTTACACGGTTCAGGTCCTCATGACAGAGATGAAACAATTGGAGAAAACAAACCGTTCAGGGATATTGCCGAAAACTTATATCAAAAAGGAATCGCATCGTACCGTTTTGACAAGAGAACATTCTCGAACCCGGAGTCTTTTTCGGATAAAAGCACAATCGATGACGAAGTTGTGACTGATGCACTAAATATCATTAATCACTTCAAAACCAATCCGGAATTTAAAGATTATGAAATAATCGTGCTAGGCCATAGTTTGGGCGCTTACATATTGCCGCGTATTGCCAACAAAACGAATCAGATTTCGAAAATTGTACTTTTAGCCGGTAATGCGCGTCCTTTGGATCAGTTGATCATGGAACAATACAATTACTTATTAAGCGCAAATCCGTCAGAAGAAGCAAAAAAAGAAGTGGATAAAATGAAGGAGCAGATTGCTTTCCTAAATTCCAAAGATTTTAATTCGGAATCTCCAAAAGAAAAACTGCCCTTTAATCTTCCGGCACCTTATTGGAAATCCCTACAGGCATATCAGCCTCTAACCGAAGTTAAAAAGGTCAAAACGCCAATCTTGATCTTACAGGGTGAAAGAGATTATCAGGTGACCATGACCGATTTTAATCTGTGGAAAAAAGCACTTCAGAATAACAAAAAAGCGAAATTCATCAGCTATCCTACCGTAAATCATTTGTTTATGAGCGGAACCGGAAAACCGAATCCCGAAGAATATGTTATAAAATCGACTGTTGACCAGAAAGTAATTGACGATATTTTCAATTTCATTACTGAGAAACAATAGTCATTTACTCGAAAATAAGGTTAATTACAACAAAAAGAGGTCGTTGGATCTCTTTTTTATTTGCCAGACATAACAATAAAGAGTAAATTTATTGGTCGATTTCCCCCCGAAGTCTAATTATGCGCAAAAAGTTTCTTTTATATATCGTCCTGCTCTTTAGCTTCTTGCAACCACTGGATGCACAGGTGGTTACTATAAAAAAAGATTCAACGAAGGCAAAAACGGAGGCACTTAAAGCAAAACAGGATTCCACTGACGTGGTGTTTCACAATATTGAAAATTATTCAAAAAAGAGAAAATTCACCCGATTCCTTCATCGTCTTATTTTTAGACCAACAGACAAAAAAAGCGCTGTCAAAAAAAACAAAGCTCCAAATTACAGTCCAAGTTTTACCAAATATCAGGGGAAGATCATCCGAAAAATTGACATTACTACTTTAGATCCTTTCGGATTTGATATTGACGGATCCGAAAAAAGTAAAAAACTGTGGCTGGAACGACAGGGAAACGCGATACATCTTAAAACCAAACACTGGACGGTCAGAAACCATCTTTTATTTAAAAAGAACGAGCCTCTCGATTCTCTTTTGCTAAAAGAATCCATTCGTCTGATCCAGCAGCAGCGCTATGTCCGAAAAGTCGCCATGCGTCCGGTCCCGGTTCCCAATTCTAAGGATTCTGTTGACATTGAAATCACCGTTTTAGATTCCTGGACCCTAATCCCGTCGGGTTCTTTATCGGATTCGCATGTCACTTTGGAAATTACGGAGCGAAATTTTTTAGGTTTAGGCCACGAATTTCAAAACGTTTTCAAACAGCGCTTTGCGGATAATAAAAATGCGTATCAAATGCTGTATACCATTCCGAACTTTAAAAACACCTTCATACGGACCACATTTCTTTATGACAAAGAATACAACAACGATTACATAAAAGCCATTGGGTTCAACCGCCCTTTCTTTTCACCTTATACCCGATGGGCCGGAGGAATTATCCTGGAGCAACGTTTTCGTAAAGATTCCATAAGAGCAATCAGCCGACCTCCTATTTACAGCAATTTCAAATCCGAAGCAGAGGACTTCTGGTCGGGATATCAAATGCGGATCTTCAAAAGAACCCGCGAAGAAAAACACATCACCAATCTTGCCACCACAGTTCGTTACAAAAACCTGAAATTCACGGAAAGACCGGACATTATGTATGACAGCATTCAATTTTTCAACGATTCCAGATTGTATCTCGCGAGTATCGGTGTTACTTCCCGTCAATATATAGCCGATAAATTCCTTTTTAACTATGGCATTCCCGAATATGTTCAAATTGGAAAAACCTACTCAATAACGGGCGGAATTGAAGATAAAAACAATATCCAACGGCTTTATTTCGGAGGACGGTTTGCTATCGGAGGTTATTATTCCTTTGGTTTTTTAGCCGGTACCCTGGAACTGGGCAGTTTTTTTCATGACGACAATACCGAGCAAACCACTTTTAATGCCGAGATCAATTACTTCACTCCCTTGTTCGAGTGGGGAAATTGGAAATTCAGACAATTCATTAAACCGCGATTTACCATCGGAAACAACCGTTTGGCAACCAGTGCGGATTTAGTTGATCTCGCCGGCAACTCCGGTATCGAAGGTTTTGACACTTCGCGGAAAGGAAGCAAAAAGATGTTACTCACCTTCCAGACACAATCCTATGTACCTGGACAATGGTATGGCTTCAGGTTAAGTCCGTTTTACAACATGGAATTCGGAATGCTCAGCAGTTCGACCGAAAAATTACTGCAAAGCAAATTGTATTCGAAATTTGGGATTGGGTTTATCATCAGTAACGATTATATGGTTTTTAACAGTTTTATCCTGTCATTTGCCTACTATCCTTCCGTTCCAGGCGTTGGAGACAGTATATTTAAGTCCAATGCTTATAAAAACAACAATATTGAGCTTCCTGATTTTCAGATCGGCAAGCCTGAAATCGTACCTTATCAGTAATTTATGGTTATTCGGTAACAAAATAAACAATCGTTCGTCCTATAAATAACTTAAACGAATTTATTTTGGAAACTATACTGACGATTGACAATCTGAATAAGAAATACGGCAAGATCCAGGCTTTAAAAAACGTTTCATTTGAGATAAAAAAAGGAAATGTTTATGGTATTTTAGGACCTAACGGAAGCGGAAAATCCACCACATTGGGGATTATCCTGAATGTTGTCAATAAAACTTCAGGCAACTTCAAATGGTTTGACGGAAAACTGGACACCCATTTTGCACTTAAGAAAGTGGGTGCCATCATTGAGAGACCGAATTTCTATCCCTATATGACCGCTGAAGAAAACTTGAAATTAGTCTGCAATATCAAAGGAATCCATTACGACAAAGTAGAAGAAAAACTCCAGGTTGTAGGCCTTTTGGAACGAAAAGACAGTCAGTTTCGTACCTTTTCTCTTGGGATGAAACAACGTTTGGCTATCGCTTCTGCCCTGTTAAACGATCCCGAAATACTTATACTGGATGAACCTACCAACGGATTGGATCCGCAGGGAATCCGTCAGATCCGCGACATTATAAAATATATTGCTTCATTCGGAACTACTATTTTACTGGCATCCCACCTTTTGGATGAAGTGGAAAAAGTATGTTCGCATGTAGTTGTTTTGCAAAAAGGAGAAATCCTATACTCGGGCTCGGTACATGAAATTATGGCTAATGAAGGATTCTTTGAACTGCAGTCCGCAAATAATTCCGAGTTAAAATCATTATTACAAAATCACGTTGCAGTGGACAAAATCGATGAAGAAGAAGGAAAATTATATGTGTTTTTAAAATCGCCTTTAGATGCGGCCGAATTAAACCGATATCTGTTCCAAAACAACATTTCTCTTCAGCATCTTGTAAAACGTAAGCATAGTCTGGAAGAACAGTTCCTACATCTTACTAATCATCAATAGAAACCAAATTCCAATCCCGAAAGCTTTCGGGACCAAATTCCACAACCACAAATGAAACGACTTTTAAATATAGAATTACAAAAACTTTGGAAAAACAGAGCCAGCCGCGTGTTGATAATTACCTATTTTGTCCTGATCTGCTTTATTTCCTTAATTGCTTCCATCAAATTTGATTTAGGTCCTTTAAAATTCAATGCTGCCGACAGCGGTATCTTCAACTTCCCGTACATATGGCATTTTAACACCTATTTTGTGGCATGGCTTAAATTATTTCTGGCCGTTGTGATCGTCTCCATGATTGCCAACGAATACAGTTATGGCACTTTGAAACAAAACCTGATCGACGGAATGAGCAAAAAGGAATTCATCCTGTCAAAGTTCCTGACCGTACTTTTATTTGCCGGAATTTCGACCGTATTCGTGTTTATCGTAACACTCATTTTAGGATATTCATTTTCTTCCTACAACGAACTGGGTATTGTTTTTTCGGACCTCGAATACCTGCTCGCCTATTTTATAAAACTGGTGGCCTTTTTCTCTTTCTGTCTGTTCGTTGGTATCTTAATTAAACGATCTGCTTTTGCTCTTGGATTTGTCATGCTTTGGTTTATCATTGAAAAGATCACTTATGGAGTAATGGGCAAATTCATATTCGAAGATTTTGATAAAGCTTACGAAATTTTCAAGTATTTTCCACTGGAATCAATGTCTAATCTAATCATTGAACCTATTAGTCGATTGAGCTTTATTCAGACAGTGAGCAACCAAATGGGAGCTGAATACATTAAAGATTACAATGTCCATTTTTTCCCGATTTTCATCACATTGATTTGGACAGTTATTTTTGTGTTTATGTCGTATAAAATTCTAAAGAAAAGAGATTTGTAGTATCTTTGAGGTACTATGCGTGCATCCTATATTACATATCAGACTTTATTACTGCTGTTTTTCGGCATAGTAGTCAGTGCGCAAAACATAACCATTGACAATACAAAGACTCCTGAACAATTAGTTCAGGATCTCTTTACCACAGAAAGTTGTGTCGAACCGACTAATATTTCTATTTCAGGATGGGATTTTGGTAACGGAGAGAAAAGTTACGCGTGGTTTAACAGCAATTCCTCCGGATTTCCTCTAAATCAGGGACTGATTATTTCCACAGGGAGAGCTTCATCGGCAGTTGGTCCCAATACATCGTTACTTAGCGAAGGCCCTTCAAACTGGCCGGGTGACGTGAACTTAGAGCAGGCAATTGGCGAAAGTAACACCGTGAATGCTACCATAGTCGAATTTGATTTTGTTTCGGTAACCAATTACTTAAGTTTCAATTACATCTTTTCGTCCGAGCAATATTTATCAAATCCGAATTCCAATCAATGTAACTATTCCGATGGCTTTGCCTTGCTGATAAGAAAAAGCACGACCTTTACTTACCATAATCTTGGGGTGGTTCCGGACACTAGCATTCCGGTAAAAGTAACAACCGTTCGAGGCCCCGGGACGATATGTCCTGCAGCCAATGCGGAATATTTTGATGCCTTCAACGGCAGCAGTCATCCAACCAATTATAACGGGCAAACCGTAATTATGAATGCGGAGGCGGATATCGAACCCGGAGCCACTTATCATGTGAAATTGGTTATTGCCGATCAGGGAAACAATCTTTATGATTCAGCGATTTTCATAGGGGGAAATACCTTCACCAACGATTATGCAATGGGAGATGACCGATTGATAGCTGACGGAAACCCGCTTTGTCCGGGCGAAACTTTAACGGTGTCACCAGACTATACCGTGCCGGGAACATTGAGTTATACATGGTATAAAGATGGTGTGCCGATTCCAGGTTATGTAAACGTTAGTTCCCCCTCCTACACCATTTCTTCAGCAGGAGTATATATGTTGGTTGCCGATGTAGGCACCTGCACGGTTCGCGGTTATATGAACGTCGAATATGCCCCCGAACCAAATGACGCTGTGCTACTGCAATGTGATGATAATAACGATGGAATTGCAACTTTTAATCTAAACAATGCTGTTACTACCATCACTGGAGGCGAAAGTCAAATGGTCATCATTGGCTTCTACCATAATCTGACTGATGCCCAAAATGAACAAAGTGCGATTACCAATCCGCAGACCTACTCTAACGCTTTCGGAAGCACTATTGTAGTAAGGGTTGAAAACCAATTTGGATGTGTTGATTATGCTATTATTACACTTCAGGTTGGCAACAACACCTTAAATCCTATTAATCCTGTAAGGGAATGTGATACGGTTGCTCCGCAAGATGGCTTATATCCGTTTGATCTTGATATGATCTCACAACAGATCAGAAACAGTAATGCACTGCCTTCAACTTACGAAATTCGTTATTTTATAAATTCAGAAGATGCCTTTACGGTGAACAATCCGTTAAACACACCTTTTACCAATACGATAGCCAATCAGCAGATCATCTACGCACGAATAACCAACGGTCCGGACTGTCAAGGAATATTGCCGATTACCCTTATCGTAAGTTCTTTCCCGGATCTTGAGGACGAAACAACGGCTATTTGTGATGGGGATAGTACGATTTTGGATGCCGGAAGTGGGTATGCGAGTTATTCATGGGATACGACACCGATTCAGACAAGCCAAACCATAACCGTATCGGACGCGGGGAATTATACGGTTACTGTTACCAATTCCGAAGACTGTTCCGCTACCAAAACCTTCACCGTGACCGTATCTGAAATGGCGACCATCCGTAGTATAGAAGTAGTTAGTTTTTCCGGTATGAATAATTCAATCACAGTTCATTACAGCGGAAACGGAAATTATGAATTTTCATTGGATGGTGTAACTTACCAGGACAGCAATGTTTTTACAAACGTTTTACCCGGTGAATATCAGGTTTTTGTCCGCGATAAAAACGGATGTAATAACCCCCCTCCTCAAATTGTGTATGTATTAGACTATCCGAGATTTTTCACGCCGAACGGAGATGGCTACAACGATATTTGGTTCATTAAAAATCTTGATATGTTTTATCCTAATTCAAAACTTCTTGTATTTGACCGTTATGGTAAATTAGTAAAACATATTTTCCCTCTGAATGACGGGTGGAATGGCACTTTTAACGACACTACACTTCCTTCCGACGATTATTGGTTTACACTTTCTTTGGACAATGACCGAATTATTAGAGGACATTTCAGCTTAAAAAGATAGAAATTCTTACATTTGTCTTTATAAGCATAACAATTATTATGAAATCTTTTAAGTTTTTCTTCCTGATACTTCTTTTTTCTGCTTCCTGTTACTCCCAGGGAGAAGCTAATAATTGGTATTTTGGTAACGGAGCCGGAATTAAATTCATGCCGGATGGTTCTGTTGTACCCTTGTCAGGCGGACAAATATTCACATTTGAAGGCTGCAGTTCCATATCAAATTCAAATGGCGATTTACTGTTTTATTCTGACGGAAGAAATGTCTGGGACAGAAATCATGTAATTATGCCTAATGGTGATTACAATGCCGGAACCGGTCTTTTAGGAGATCCTTCCAGTACCCAATCAGCCATCATTGTTCCAAAACCCGGAAATCCGAATATTTATTACATTTTCACGGTTGATGAGCCTCATAATGACAATGCTGCAGTTTTCCCCGATCAGAATACTAATGTAAGTTCGGATCAGGATGACGGCTTCAATAATGGTCTTAATTATTCTATCGTAGATTTATCACTTACAGGAAATAATGGCAGTATTGGAAATGTCACTACCAGAAACGTACACCTTGTTACGTACAATCCTTCAGTCATCTCCGAAGCAAAATACAAATGCTCCGAAAAAATTACAGCTGTAAAAAACAACAACGGATCCGGTTATTGGGTCATCACGCATTTTATTAATAAATTTTATGCCTTCAGGATTGACAGTAATGGTGTTGATTTAAATCCTGTTGTTTCCGTCGACGGACCAACGGTAGGGATTAACGGCTACAGAAGAAACGCGATTGGTTATCTGAAATCGTCACCTGACGGTCGAAAAATTGCCATAGCTCATAATCAGCTAGGGACAAGTACAGGTGGTACTGAAGAAAACGGACAGGTTCTGCTACACGATTTCAATAATGCGACCGGAGTTGTATCCAATGCCATTACAATTATCAATGGAGGTAATCCTTATGGTGTGGAATTCTCGGCTGATTCAAAAAAACTGTATGCCACTAATGGCTTAAACAACAATTTCATCAGCCGTCTTATACAATTCGATCTTACGGTTTCTCCGCTAACACCGGTAATCATTGACGAATCGAATGCTTCTGCCGGTGCACTTCAGTTGGGACCGAATAAAAAGATATACCGTGCTAATTTCTCCAACCAGTCTAATATTAGTTCGCACATCGGGGTAATCAACCAACCGGAAATAAATGGTGTGGCCTGTGATTACCAGACAATGGGAGTTGCACTGGTTTACGGAACTTCTTCCTTAGGATTGCCTCCGTTTATAACTTCCGTATTCAACTCAAGTATCATCGTGAGTAAGACTTGTTTTGGCGACGCGACCCAGTTCAGCATACCTGACAATCCCAATTTGGATAGTATCGTTTGGGATTTCGGAGATGGCACAAGTTCATCCCAGTTATCACCAACACATGTTTATAGCGCTACCGGAGACTACACCGTCACGGTAACGGTTACAGTGAACGGAAGTCCTATAACCAACGAACAGATTATTACAATTCATGATGTTCCGACAGCGGTTCCAATCCCGAATCAGACATTAAATCAGTGTGATGACGATGGCGATCAGATTTATACGTTTAACTTTTCCGCACTTTCAGGAACTATTCTGGGAAGTCAGAATCCTTCCCTTTACGACGTAAAATATTATCTGACCAGTCAGGATGCTATTGATGATACAAATGCGATTAACGCTTCAAGTTACACAAACACAGTGCCTTCTTTTGAAATTTATGCAAGGGTTTTAAATAAGAACAATCCGTTGTGCTACGACCTAACGAATTTTACGGTCAATGTTTTCAAACGTCCGGTGATAAATTCATTGACCGATTATAATTTATGCGATGATAACTCGGATGGTAATACAGCCAACGGACAGACATCTTTTAACCTTTCCCAGTTAAACAATGGTATTTTAGGAAATCAAAGTGCCTCTGACTATACCATTTCCTATCATTTGAATCAGAACGATGCCGATTTTGACAGTAATCCGCAACCACTTTCGTTCTATAATACAATTCCTTTCCAACAACCGTTAGTTGTAAGAATTGAAAATAATTTAAACACCACTTGTTATACTACACGTGAATTTAATTTAATTGTAAATCCGTTACCGAATGCTTCTCCGGGGCAATTACTACAATGTGATTTTCAGGTAAATCCGGATGGCTTCACAACCTTTAATTTATCGGAAGCAAATAGTACGTTAACGGGTAATAATGCGAATTACAGTACCGAATTTTATGCACAGGGTAACGCTACGCCTCTGAATACGATTTATACCAACATTCAGAATCCGCAGACACTTACTGTACATGTTATTGATAATGCAACAGGATGTTTTAGTATCACTACATTAACTTTAACCGTGAATACCAACCCGACGGTAACTGCCATTCTTCGCAAGTGTGATGCTGATGGTACTGAGGACGGGTTTACCGAGTTCAATTTAGCAGATGCCGGTTTTGAACTACCGGGAAACACAACCACCTATTATCTAAGCAGTAATGACGCGCTACTCGAGCAAAATGGAATAGCACAGTCGGCAAATTTCACCAATACAATAAGGGATACCCAACGTATTTATGTGCGAATTGAAAACGGCAATGACTGTCTTGGCCTGAATATCATTGATCTGATCGTAGATCCCCTGCCAAATATCGATATTGATGACACTGCTGTCTATTGCTTAAATCTGCCATCGGTCCCGGTTACTTTGGAGGCAGGTATCGGCTCACAAAACCCTAGTTCGTTTACCTACTTATGGTCGCCGGGAGGAGAAACCACCCCAACTATAAGTGTTTTGGCTTCCGGAACCTACACGGTCGCAGTTACAAATAGTCTAAACTGTTCTAAAGAAAGAACTATAATAGTTAAAGATTCTGATATTGCCGTAATTGAATCCGTTTATGTTTTAGATCTGTCCGATAATAACTCCATTACGATCTATGTTCAGGGTAATGAAAATGAATTCGAATACAGCCTTGATTCCGCGACCGGACCTTTCCAGGCAAGCAATCATTTTGAAAATGTTACCCCGGGAATCCATACTGTATACGTAAACGATATTGACGGATGCGGAATGATCCCTAAGGAAGTTTCCGTTTTAGGCATACCGAAGTTTTTCACACCTAATGGAGATGGATACAATGACACCTGGAAAATCATTGGTATGGAGCAGGGATATTATTCGGACAGCAAAATTTACATTTTTGACCGTTACGGAAAATTATTAAAACAAATGGACCCGCATGGAGAAGGCTGGAATGGTATTTTTAACGGACAACCTCTGCCCTCTACTGACTATTGGTATCTCATGAATCTTGAAGACGGAAGAACGGTGAAAGGACATTTCACGCTGAAACGATAATTTTTACAAAAGCCGCCCCCAATTAATGAAAGTATTAAAAAAAGTCTGCTTTCTTATTCTATTTGCAGCCCTACAAATTCAGATCGGACATACACAAAATAATTGTGCGGATGCGATCACCGTTTGCGGAAACAGTAATTTTTCAGGTCTTTCTACCACCGGTGAAGGAATTCAGGAATTGGATTTTACAAACAACGACTGTTCTTCTGTAGAAACTAACAGTTTATGGCTTAAAGTCCCTATCGCAACAAACGGGACACTTGCCTTCGAACTTGTCCCTCAAAGCAGCAATATTAATGTAGATTTTGATTTTTTCATATTCGGACCAAATGCAACCTGCAACAATCTGGGACATACTATTCGATGCTCTACCACAAATCCGGCTGCGGCCAATCTTGCAAACAATATAACCGGTATGAACACAACGGAAACCGATATAAGTGAAGGTCCCGGTGGATTTGGCAATAGCTTTGTCAGCGCAATCAATGCACAGGCAGGCGAAACTTATTTCATTGTTATCGACAGGCCCATCGGAACAAGCAACTTTTCTATTAATTGGACCGGTACTGCCACATTTGTTTCACCTCCCATAATAAATAACATAACGGATATCAGTAAATGTGATTCTGGTTTTCTCGACAACATAACATCATTTGACTTTACCACAACTTCAGCATTAGCAATCGGAAACCAGACCGGAATTGCAACGACCTTCCATACCTCGGTAAATGACGCGATTACGGGAACCAATCAAATCCCTGACATTACGAACTTTCAAAACACATCTAATCCTCAAACGATACACATCCGTTTGACCAATACCGCCACCGGATGTTTTTCCACAGCCTTGTTCACACTGAATGTGACACCATACCAGACCAACACTCCGTCAAATTTGGAAAAATGCGATTTGGACAATGATGGTTTTGCCACTTTTAATCTAAGAGACAATGATCCAATTTTAACCGGAGGAGATCCGAACATAGTGATTAGTTATCATCCTTCTGCAAACAGCCCTATAACATTACCGGACAATTTTACCAATACGGTTGTTAATACGAATGAAACCGTTTGGGCAAAAATCACCAATATTGTTACCGGATGCCATGCTTTCAAACTGTTTGATCTGATTATAAAAAGGATTCCATCGGTTACAGCTGCTCAATTAACACAATGTGATTTTCAGTTAAATCCTGACGGTTTGACAACTTTTAATTTATCTGAAGCCAATGGCGCACTAACCGGCAACAATCCTAACTTAACAACAGAATTTTACGTTCAGGGAAGTACAATCCCTTTGAACACAATTTATACCAATATCCAGAACCCGCAGGTACTTACTGTTAAAGTTACGGACAACACTACGCAATGTTATGCTTTTGCGACTTTGACGCTTAATGTAACCGTAAACCCAACTATTACAGCTGATTTATACGAATGTGATGCAGACGGAACCGAAGATGGATTTACAACATTTGATTTGACCCAGGCGGGATTTGCTGTCGGCGGAAATACGGTTACGTACTTCACTAACAGCAACGATGCCCTATTGGAACAGAACGAAATTCAACCTAATTTTATTAATACTATTGCAGATAATCAAAGACTTTATGCGAGGATTGAAAATGGAAATGACTGCATTGGAATCAATATAATTGATTTGCATGTTGACCCATTACCTAACATAGAAATCGCTGCAACAGATGTTTATTGCTTAAATCAGCCGTCCGTTCCTGTAATTTTAAATTCGGGTATCGGGTCACAAAACCCCGGTTTGTTTACTTACCTATGGTCGCCGGGAGGAGAAACCACCCCCACAATTAGTGTCTTGGCTTCGGGAAACTATACTGTTACTGTTACAAATAGTCTAAACTGTTCAAAAGAAAGAACTATAGTGGTTAAAGATTCAGACATTGCTGTAATTGAATCTGTTTACGTTTTAGATCTGTCCGATAACAACTCCATTACGATCTATGTTCAGGGTAATGAAAATGAATTCGAGTACAGCCTTGATTCCGCCACCGGACCTTTCCAGTCAAGCAATCATTTTGAAAATGTTATCCCGGGAATCCATACAGTGTATGTCAACGATATTGACGGATGCGGAATGATCCCTAAAGAAGTTTCTATTTTAGGCATTCCGAAGTTTTTCACACCTAATGGAGATGGATACAATGACACCTGGAAAATTACGGGCATGGAACAAGGATATTATTCAAACAGCACAATTTACATTTTTGACCGTTATGGAAAGCAATTGAAACAAATGGCGCCCGGCGGAGAAGGCTGGAATGGTATTTTTAACGGTCAACCTCTTCCCTCTACGGATTACTGGTATGCGATGAACCTGGAAGACGGAAGAATAATTAAAGGGCATTTTACACTGAAACGATAACTTATCAAACAGTTTAATTAAAGCTATGAGATTCATTCTCCATTTTTGTCTTTTTTTCATCTTGTCAATGACTGTCAGGGCGCAAAACATTCAAATTGATGAAAGTTATACTGCTCAACAACTTGTTAGAGATGTGTTTTCGTGGATCTATATCCCGGACGATATACCGTTTATGTACGTGACAAGCATGATTGTGGTTATACGACCGATGTAACTTATATCCTTGATTATCCGAAATTCTTCACGCCCAATGGTGATCAATACAACGACACCTGGAAAATAATGAATCTCGAATTATATAATCCAAATTCGGCATTGTCAATATTTGACCGATATGGAAAACTTATTAAACAAATGAATCCTTCTCGGGAAGGCTGGAACGGAACACATCTTGACAAACCGTTACCCGCCACCGATTATTGGTTTGAACTGAAATTAGAAGACGGAAAAATTATTAAGGGACACTTTGCCCTGAAGCGATAATCCAACTTAACTAACCAACTCAAATTGGGCTTTTTATTGATTTAATGTGGTAACTTTACATGTTAAAACCTGTAAATCAATAAATTATGGAAATCATTGCTACATTAGTTATTGGCGCCGTTGCCGGTTGGCTGGGAAGCCAAATTTTCAGCGGCAGCAGTTTAGGATTAATCGGAAATATCGTTGTTGGTATTTTGGGTAGTTTTGTCGGTTATTGGCTTTTAGGCAAATTAGGAATAAGTTTTGGCACCGGCATCTTAGGTGCTATACTAACCGGAGCTACAGGAGCTATCGTCATCTTAGCGATCCTTAATCTTATTTTTAGGGGGAATTCGAAGTAATAAAAAAAAGCCGCTGTTTGAGCGGCTTTTTTATTATATAACTTGAGATTAGTCAATTTTAAAACGTTTTCTGTCGTTTTCGTTCAAGTAGATTTTACGTAAACGCAACGATTTTGGCGTTACCTCTACATACTCATCTTTCTGAATGTACTCTAAAGCTTCTTCTAATGAGAATTTGATTGCAGGAATAATTCTTGCTTTATCATCCGCTCCGGAAGAACGTACGTTTGTTAACTTCTTAGTTTTAGTTACGTTCACAACCATATCATCCCCTCTTGAGTTCTCACCGATAACCTGACCTTCATAGATATCTTCATTCGGGTCAACGAAGAATTTACCTCTGTCTTGTAATTTATCGATTGAATAAGGAATCGCTTTACCATTCTCCATAGAGATCAATGAACCACTTAAACGACCTGGAATTTCACCTTTGAACGGTTGGTATTCCAAGAAACGGTGTGCCATGATAGCCTCACCTGCAGTTGCCGTTAACAATTGGTTTCTTAATCCGATGATTCCACGCGAAGGAATATTGAACTGAATGATCATACGCTCACCTTTAGGCTCCATGCTTAACATTTCACCTTTACGAACAGTCACGAATTCAACTGCTCTACCGGAAACGTTTTCAGGTAAATCGATAGTCAATTCCTCAATCGGTTCACATTTCACTCCGTCAATCTCTTTGATGATAACCTGAGGCTGACCGATTTGTAATTCATATCCCTCACGACGCATTGTCTCGATAAGTACCGACAAGTGAAGAACTCCACGTCCGAAAACCATGAATTTATCTGCAGAATCCGTTTCGTTTACTCTTAGAGCAAGGTTTTTCTCCAACTCTTTGTTTAAACGGTCTTTGATGTGTCTTGAAGTAACGAATTTACCTTCTTTACCGAAGAATGGGGAATCGTTAATAGTAAACAACATACTCATTGTAGGCTCGTCGATAGCAATTGTTGCCAATGCTTCCGGATTTTCGAAATCAGCAACAGTATCCCCAATTTCGAAACCTTCCAATCCAACGATAGCACAGATATCTCCAGCTTTAACGCTTTCCACTTTTTTACGCCCTAAACCGTCAAAAGTGTGTAATTCTTTAATTTTAGATTTGATGATCTTTCCGTCACGTTTTACCAACGAAATATTCTGACCCTCTTTTAATTCGCCTCTTTGTAAACGACCGATAGCGATACGTCCTGTGAAAGAAGAGAAATCTAAAGAAGTGATCAACATCTGCGGCGTTCCTTCAGAAACTTTTGGTGCCGGAATGTGCTCCAATACCATATCTAAAAGCGGCTCGATGTTCTCTGTTTGGTTTTTCCAGTCATCAGACATCCAGTTGTTTTTAGCCGAACCGTAAACGGTAGGGAAATCCAACTGCCACTCTTCTGCTCCTAATTCGAACATTAAGTCGAAAACTTTCTCGTGAACTTCTTCCGGAGTACAGTTTTCTTTATCTACTTTGTTTACCACCACGCATGGTTTCAAACCTAAATCGATTGCTTTCTGCAATACGAAACGCGTTTGCGGCATTGGTCCTTCAAAAGCGTCTACTAACAATAAAACACCATCGGCCATGTTTAACACACGTTCCACTTCTCCACCAAAATCGGCGTGACCCGGAGTATCGATAATATTAATTTTAGTTCCTTTATAAACAACAGAAACGTTTTTAGAAGTAATGGTAATACCTCTTTCTCTTTCTAGATCGTTGTTATCTAGGATTAAATCTCCTGTATTCTCGTTTTCACGGAATAACTGACAGTGATACATAATTTTGTCAACCAATGTGGTTTTACCGTGGTCAACGTGAGCAATAATCGCGATGTTTCTAATTGAAGTCATATACAAATTTTGAAGGTGCAAAAGTACAACTAATTTTTGAATTAAAAACACTAACTATGAACTAGTTAGCTAAATTTTAACCAATTAATAACAATAAAAAAAGCTCTCAGTGATGAGAGCTTGATTATTTTCCAAAGAACGACTACTATAAAGCAGCTACGTGTCTTGTTAATTTTGATTTTAAGTTTGAAGCTTTATTAGCGTGAATAATGTTTTTCTTCGCTAATTTGTCAATCATAGAGATTACAGAAGATAATTTTGCAGAAGCCTCCGCTTTATCTGTAGCTAAACGGATTGCTTTGATAGCATTACGTGTAGTTTTATGTTGGTATCTGTTTAATACTCTTTTTTTCTCGTTGCTTCTGATTCTTTTTAAAGCTGACTTATGATTTGCCATTTTTTTAAATTTTTAATTGTAATAATTATTTTAAATTATTAGTTAAAAAAGAAAAACCTCCCACAATTGCTGAACAATCACTTTGGTTTTAACTAATAAAACAATAATTCGAGACACTGAACCATTATTTTATAAAACTTAATCACAACTAATTTTGTAGCCCGTAGGGGAATCGAACCCCTCTTACCAGGATGAAAACCTGGCGTCCTAACCGATAGACGAACGGGCCGTTAAGCTCATTTCTTTGGTTGCCCAATATTTCAATAAAAGTAGCCCGTAGGGGAATCGAACCCCTCTTACCAGGATGAAAACCTGGCGTCCTAACCGATAGACGAACGGGCCAGTAAAAAACAATAAAGAAAAAAGTTGTAGCCCGTAGGGGAATCGAACCCCTCTTACCAGGATGAAAACCTGGCGTCCTAACCGATAGACGAACGGGCCGTCTTTTTTCTTTATTGCGGTTGCAAAAATACAACTAATTTTTATTCTTGCAAGCCTATTCTCAAAAAAAAATATTTTTTTTAATATGCCTTAGCAAAAAGCACTCTTCCGGCTGATGGTTTACCAGTAAACACACAGCTTCCCGCCTCTTCTTTTCTATCCAAAGCGATACAACGAATGGTTGCTTTTGTAAGCTCTTTGATCTTCTCTTCCGTCTCCGGAGTACCGTCCCAATGAGCAGCTAAGAAACCTCCTTTATTTTCCAAAACATCTTTAAATTCTTCGAAGGAATTCACCTCAGTTATATGAGAATTTCTGTAGGCCAATGCTTTATCAAACAAATCCTTTTGAATCTGCTCCAACAAATTCTGGATATAACCCACAATTCCTTCTTTAGAAACTGTCTCTTTTGTCAATGTATCACGACGCGCTACTTCGTACGTTCCGTTTTCCAAATCGTTAGGACCAATTGCCAAACGCACCGGCACCCCTTTCAATTCCCATTCTGCAAACTTAAATCCTGGTTTTTGCGTATCTCTGTCATCAAACTTAACCGAAATACCAGCTTTACGCAATTCGTTCATTAATTCTTTAACCTGAGCGGCAATCGCATCTAATTGCTCATCTGTTCTGTGAATCGGAACAATTACCACCTGAATAGGCGCTAAATTAGGTGGCAACACCAAACCGTTATCATCGGAATGCGTCATTACCAATGCTCCCATCAAACGGGTAGAAACTCCCCAAGACGTTCCCCAAACATGTTCCTGCTTTCCTTCTTTATTCGCAAATTTCACATCAAATGCTTTAGCGAAGTTTTGCCCCAAAAAGTGAGAAGTTCCCGCCTGAAGCGCTTTTCCGTCCTGCATCAAAGCCTCAATACAATAAGTTTCTTCAGCCCCAGCAAAACGTTCCGTTTCGGTTTTCACGCCTTTCATTACCGGAATCGCCATGAAGTTCTCAGCGAAATCAGCATACACATTCATCATTTGCACTGATTCTTCGATCGCCTCTTGTTTAGTCGCATGAGCGGTATGCCCTTCTTGCCACAAGAATTCAGCCGTACGCAAGAACAAACGCGTACGCATCTCCCAACGAACCACATTCGCCCATTGGTTGATCAATAACGGTAAATCTCTATAAGATTGCACCCAACCTTTATAAGTAGACCAAATGATCGCCTCACTCGTTGGACGCACGATTAATTCTTCTTCTAATTTTGCATTTGGATCAACAATAAGTTTGCCTTTGTTTTCTTCATCGGTTTTTAACCTGTAATGAGTAACAATCGCACATTCTTTAGCGAATCCTTCCGCATTTTTCTCTTCAGCTTCGAACATGCTTTTGGGCACGAACAAGGGGAAATAAGCGTTGCTATGACCTGTTTCTTTGAACATACGGTCTAATTCTCGCTGCATTTTTTCCCAAATTCCATATCCGTACGGCTTGATAACCATACAACCTCTTACTCCGGAATTCTCTGCTAAATCTGCTTTTACAACCAGTTCATTATACCATTTAGAATAATCTTCTGATCGTTTTGTTAAGTTCTTACTCATTTTTAATACTTTGGCACAAATATTGTTTAACTTACTTTAATGAAAATAGTTCGACAAAACTAACTAATTTTGTTATGTCCAACAATAAAAAACACCATTGATATGAAAACTATATACGTATCCGGCCGAAATTTATCCATTTATGTACTATTTGGACTAGTAGGACTTTTGGCTTCTTCCTGTGGTCCCTATCAGAACTCGTCGTATTATGACAATGACGGCGTTTACGGCTCTTCTGAAAAACCTCAGCAGCAGTACTCTGAAGCGAATGTCTCTCAAGACAAATACAAAGAGTACTTCGCAGCCAATAAAAACAATTACTCTCCTAATGACAGCGGAGCAGTTATAGATCCTAAGAACGACACCATCGTTTATCAACAACAGGACAATTATGTCGGTTGGGGCGAAAATTCAAAAAATGTAACTGTAAATTATTACGACAGCGGCTACGCTAGTCCTTGGTATGCCGGCTACGGATGGTATTACCCTTACTACGGATGGAGCTGGGGCATCAGCTGGGGCTGGGGCTGGGGCTATCCTTATTACGGATGGGGTTATTACAACCCTTATTGCTACTACCCATATTACGGATACACTTACGGATATTGCGGTTATTACGGAAGCTACGGAAACTACAGCTATGGCACCAGAGGAGGATATGCCTATAATGGCGGCCGAAGCAGTTACGCTTATAACGGAGAACGCAGAGGATATCCAAGTCAGAGAAGTTATTCCAACACAGGAGGAGGCAGAAATTACACTACATCAAATCCAAGAAGCGGAAATTATAACAATTCTGGAAACTTTGCGAATCCGCGAAGCCAATACACAACTCCGAGATCCGGTCAAAATGGACAATACACCTCACCAAGAGGCAACAATACTTATCCATCTCCAAGAAGTTCAGGTGGTTACTCCACTCCTAACTCCTCTCCTAGAAGTTCCGGAGGTTATTCCACACCTAGTTCTTCTCCTAGAAGTTCAGGCGGCTATTCCACTCCAAGTTCTTCACCTAGAAGCTCAGGCGGTTATGGTGGCGGAGGCTATGGCGGCGGAGGCGGAAGTTTCGGCGGTGGCGGTGGCGGTCGTTCCGGCGGAGGCGGCAGAAGATAAAATTTTATAAATTTCCTAAGCCCATCCATTTGGGCTTAGGTTTTATTTTAACCAAAACCAGTTTATCATGAAAAAACACTTACTCCATATAACGTTATTCTTGACGGCACTAATGGCAAATGCCCAAGAAACAACCCCTTTTTCAGCATTGCGTTACGCCATTGACAATACTCAGGGAAGCGCGCGTTTTAGAGCTATGAGCGGCGCTTTTGGTGCAGTTGGAGGTGATTTGTCCGCTATCAATGTTAACCCTGCCGGTTCCGCGCTTTTCAACAACAACGCGTTTACCATGACAATGAGTGTGTACAACAACAAAAACAAGTCGGATTATTTTGGAGGAATGGCCTCTGACAACACCACCACCTTTAATTTTAACCAAATCGGGGGCGTCATGGTGTTCAATAACATCAAACAGAGCAGTGCCTGGAAAAAATTCACACTTGCGATAAATTACGAAACTACGAATGATTTTGACAACGATATTTACTCTCAGGGAATTAATCCGGATCGTTCCATAAGCGAATATTTTACGCAATTTGCCAATGGATTTGGTGGCCTTGGAGGGATTCCTTTAAGTGTGTTACAGGATGCTGATTATTTATCTTTAGGCTTTGCTGATCAACAGGCATGGTTAGGATATCAGGCTTATGTATTTGATCCGGCCACAAACACACCAAACAACACCACTTATTTTTCAAATGCGCCCGGCGGAACCTCATATTACCAAACCAATGCCGTATATTCATCAGGCTATAATGGTAAATTAATGTTCAACTTTGCTGCGGATTACAAAGACGTTCTTTATTTGGGACTTAATCTGAATTCCCATTTCAACAATTTCTTCCAGCATACTTCTGTTTATGAATCAAATTCCGGACCGGACAATCCTACCGGAAATACACTTCACAGCGTTCTTTTCAACAATTACCTGCATACTTTTGGTAGCGGTTTCTCTTTCAGTGTGGGCGCCATTGCTAAAGTCAGCAGGGATTTCAGAGTAGGATTTACGTACGAATCCCCTACCTGGTACCACTTAACAGACGAACTCTCACAGGATGTTTCAACAAGATTCAGCGATTCTGACGGTGTAGAATCATCGGCCTATATCAACCCCAATATAGTGAATATTTATCCGAGCTATAAATTAAACACGCCCGGCAGATATAACGGTAGTATGACTTATTTGTTCGGCAAAAAAGGATTGATCAGTTTCGATTACACCTTTAAAGATTATTCCACCACAAAATTTAAACCTGAAAACGATCTTTACTACAATTCCGTGAACAATCTGATGTCAAACTCATTGCGCGGTGCCTCCGAATTCAGAGTGGGTGGAGAATACCGAATCAATCAGGTTAGTCTGAGAGGTGGATACCGTTTTGAACAAAGTCCGTATGAAGATAAGAAAACTATCGGCGACTTAAACGGATTTTCAACTGGTATCGGATATAATTTCGGGCCCTCCAAACTTGATTTTGCTTACGCCTACTCACAAAGAGACATGCAGGTGCATTTACTTTCAAGTTTTACTGATGCTGCTACGGTTACAACAAAAACGAACAATTTTTTCCTGACCTACACCTTTAATTTCTAATCAGAAACTATATAACCACATAAAAAGCCACTCCGTAAGAAGTGGTTTTTTTCTTTTTCTGACCTTTGATTTTAGCCCGACATCAGTGGTCTCTTTTCCTTTTTCCTTTAATAGAGCATCCAGATAACTACTGGGAGGCGGGACCAAACCCTTAAAAAATTGCCAAACCATGGTGCTTCTAAATATAAAAAGCGTAATTTTGCGCACTTTGTAAAAATAAAATAAGCATCATAATTACATGAGAACCAAGTCATTAAAGAAAAACAAAATCAATGTAATCACCCTTGGGTGTTCGAAAAACGTGTATGACAGTGAAGTACTGATGGGGCAGTTAAAAGCCAGCGGTAAAGAAGTGGAGCACGAAGCACCGGCGGAAAGTGAAGGCAACATCATTGTTATCAACACCTGCGGATTCATTGACAATGCGAAGGCCGAATCAGTAAACATGATTTTGGAGTATGCCGACAAGAAAGACAAAGGTTTGGTAGACAAAGTTTTCGTAACCGGATGTTTATCAGAACGTTACAGACCCGATTTAGAGAAAGAAATCCCGAATGTGGATCAGTATTTCGGAACAACTGAATTGCCTTTATTATTAAAAGCATTAGGTGCCGATTATAAACATGAATTATTAGGGGAACGTTTAACAACAACTCCAAAAAACTATGCTTATTTAAAAATTGCCGAAGGTTGCGACCGTCCCTGCAGTTTCTGTGCTATTCCGTTAATGCGAGGCGGGCACGTTTCCCAGCCGATTGAAAAATTGGTTAAGGAAGCGGAAGGTTTGGCTAAAAACGGCGTTAGAGAATTGATTCTGATTGCACAGGACTTAACATACTACGGTTTAGATTTATACAAAAAACGTAACCTTGCCGAATTACTTGAAAACCTTGTAAAAGTTGAAGGAATCGAATGGATTCGCCTACATTACGCCTTCCCTACCGGATTCCCGATGGACGTGCTTGAACTAATGAAGCGTGAACCTAAGATTTGTAATTATATCGATATTCCATTACAGCATATTTCAGACAATATTTTAAAATCAATGCGCCGCGGAACTACGCAGGCAAAAACCACTAAATTATTGAAAGACTTCCGTGAGGCGGTTCCGGGTATGGCTATCCGTACTACTTTAATTGTTGGTTATCCGGGTGAAACTGAGGAAGATTTCAACATCCTTAAAGATTTCGTTCAGGAAATGAAATTTGACCGTTTGGGTTGTTTTGCTTATTCACACGAAGAAAACACACATGCTTATTTGTTGGAAGATGATGTTCCGGACGAAGTAAAACAAGCACGTGCCAATGAAATCATGGAACTGCAATCACAAATTTCGTGGGACTTGAACCAAGAAAAAGTAGGACAGGTTTTCAAATGCATCATCGACCGAAAGGAAGGTGGTTATTTCGTGGGAAGAACCGAATTTGACAGTCCGGATGTAGATAATGAAGTACTGATTGACGCTACGAAACATTATGTAAAAACAGGTGAGTTCGTAAACATCACAATCACCGATGCGACTGAGTTTGACCTTTATGGCGAGCCGGCATAATAATGCGTTTTTTCCGTAACATATACCATATGACTTTCCTTAAAATGATATTCCTCTTATTGTTTTTAGGCGCTGTTCCGAGTATTTATGCACAAAACGGAAACGGTTATGAAGATCCGTATAATGTAAACGGCCAAGGAATAACAGGCTTTGGAAGAAGAGGGAACCTGCCTTTGCAGGATATTTCCAAACTTTCAGAAGAAACTCAGGACAATATTCAGGAAGAGACCTTTAAAAAAACGGTTGCTAAATTTAAAACCGAGCTGCGTTTGGACGAGCTTCAACTGATTGTAATCAGCAAAATAATTAAGCAATGTCTGGCAAAGCAAAACACTATTCTGGCCAGTGACAATCCTCAGGAAAAGAAAGTATCGGATGCGGAAACGCTCATGGGAAACACAGAACGGGAAATCTTTGGCTATTTAAATCCCGATCAAAAGGAGAATTTCAAAGTATTGATCGCGGAAAGAGAAAAGAAGTTCGAAAAACTTAAAAGTTGAAATTTCAGCTTATTAAAATAACAAATCCCCAGCAACTTTGGTTCATGGGGATTTTTTTGTTGTTTATATTCAGTCGTCAAAAAGCATCCGGCGGTGTTGGAGGCAACTGTCGGTCCGTGATAATTTTTCGGACAGCTTTCAGAGCCTTTTTCTTTAATTTTCCACTGTTCATCATCTCTACCAAATCTTCTGTTTTAAAAACCGAGTAATATTCGATCAGATATTTCACTTCATCATCGATCGTATTCATTTCTTTTATAGTATCCATTTCTTTGTCCACATACCGCATTATGTGATGCCTTCTGCTATAGATCACAGCGAGCACCATCACTACTACTATTATCAAAAAAATCATCATAGCCGTTTAAATTTTATCGTTACTCTTTTGAACAAAACAGGAATGAAATTTCTTTACTTATTGTTGCTTAAAAAACAACTGCACAATAATCCGCACGTAATCATAACCAACTAATTATCAATATATAAACTTATGACAAAAAGCCGAATTTTGCAATATTTTCTTTCAGATAAAATTAAAGGGCTAACCAGGCAACCTGACGCAGACTGACAATTGGTTTGGAGTACCAAAATAATTCGAAATCTTCGAGACCGGAAGCCTCATAATCGGATTTCACGTCGCTAAAAAGATATTTCTTATCATTTGTAGCGGAAATCTTTTCTATCAAAGACTGCAGCCAAATTCCGTTTTCTTTTTCAACAGTGATTTCAAAAACTTCACGTTTGTCGTGAAACGTCATTTTCATCATTTCCCAAGAATTCCCTTTTTTGCTTTTCGTAAAGATTTCGGCTAAAGGCTTTCCTCCTATCCATACTATTTTAGCATTGGGACGAATGTTGAAGTTCACTTCTTTTTCAAGACAATTATTGATAAAATCAGGTTTTATGGTTGTTCTCGGGATTTTAAAATCGAACCAATCCTGCAGCGGATAATCGAAACAGATACCGTGCATGTAATTGAAAAGCGATTTTTTCAGTCCGAAACTGAATTTATCATGATCGATTCCGGTTTTGTCCTGAAACTGTATGTCATTATTGGCAAAAGTGATATCATTCAGTTCAGGCATTACACCGAATTCCTCCGGGAACATTCCCACAGGACTATGGGCCGTCATGGCAAACTGATGCCAGAAGCCCGACTGTAATATCCCCACTTCAAACAACTGACGCACCATTTCCAGGCTATCGATTGTTTCCTGAACCGTTTGAGTTGGATATCCATACATCAGATAGGCATGAACCATGATGCCTGCTTCGGTAAAATTGCGGGTCACCTGAGCCACCTGCTCCACTGTTACGCCTTTTTTAATGAGATCCAATAGTCGATCAGAAGCAACTTCCAATCCACCGGAAACTGCGATACAACCTGATGCTTTAAGCACCATACATAAATCGGCCGTAAAACTTTTCTCGAAACGAATGTTGGTCCACCATGTAACCGTTAAGTTTCTGCGCAGAATCTCTAAAGCCACCTCGCGCATTAAAGCCGGTGGCGCCGCTTCATCTACAAAATGAAATCCGTTGTGTTTGGTTTGATCAATAAGCTCTTCCATTCTGTCCACCAGAAGTTTGGCGGCGATGGGTTCGTATATTTTGATGTAATCCAGTGAAATATCGCAGAAAGTACATTTTCCCCAATAACAGCCGTGTGCCATGGTAAGTTTGTTCCACCGGCCATCGCTCCAAAGACTGTGCATTGGATTGGCGATTTCGATTACGGAAATGTAGTTGTTTAAAGGTAAATCGGTATAATCAGGTGTACCGACGTCGTTTTGTTTATAGTCATGACGAAGGGTATTACTCTTATAAACCACCTGATTATCTTCCAACAGAAAAGTTCTTTTGAATTCCTGCTGTTCTAAATTATTCACATGCTTATGAAGTAGTTCCACCGGCAATTCGCCATCGTCTAAAGTGATGAAATCAAAGAATTCGAAAACACGGATATCTTTCAATTCGCGCAATTCGGTATTGGGAAAACCCCCTCCCATTACAATTTTAATCTTTGGAAAATGCTCCTTGATATATTGCGCACAACGAAAGGCACTGTACAAGTTGCCGGGAAACGGCACGGAAAAACAAATCAGTTTTGGATTAACCTGACGGATTCTTTCAGCGATAATCTTTAACGTTACGCTATCGATATAAGTAGGTTCCGTTTGCAGGTACTCGTATAATTCATCAAAGGAATTGGCGCTTCTGCCCAAACGTTCGGCATAACGACTGAACCCGAAGTTTTCGTCGACACATTCCACGATGAAATCGGATAAATCTTCTAGGTATAACGTTGCGAGATGTTTCGCTTTGTCCTGCATTCCCATGCTTCCGAAAGCCCAATCCATATCGTCCAACTGACTGAAACGCGAGGCTTCCGGAAGGAAACCGTCCAGACAGATTTGTCGGGCCAAGGTAGGATTCTGTCCTTGCAGAAAAGCGATAACCGAATCAATCGTTTTAATGTACTCGTGCTGCAGACTGAAAATTCGCTGAGCATTATCAGAGAATTTACCTTGATCACTTTCAGCATACTTAAAAATACCGGCCAGCCCTTCTTTTGAAAACAATTCCAAAATCACTTCGATACCTAAATCCATCTGAAACGAACTGATGTTTTTGGTATTCAGAAAACCTTTCAAATAAGCAGTTGCCGGATACGGCGTATTCAGCTGGGTAAAAGGCGGCGTGATCAGAAAAAGGTCTTTCAAAGCAAAATGTTTCCGCAAAGGTAAAATTTAGTTGTGAACCGTAGGGATTATATTTTTATAAAAGATTGGATTCATATAAATCAAATAACCTCTTCAGTCTAAAACCTTTATTTGGCACTTACAAACTGACATTCCCGAATCGTTAGCAAATAAGCCGCATTTGCAAACTCTGCCTTTAAAATGAAAGAAATTAATCCTACTTTTGCAAAAAATCCATTTGTGAGAAAAATAATAATAATCCTTACCCTTTTAAGCTTTTCAATTCATTTACAAGCACAGAACAAAAGCCAAAAAAACAACAGTAAATCCGTTAAACTTACAGTTCCAGTTGAAAACCGAAAAATTGAAGATTCTCACGGCCATTTAATTATTGATTCTATTCAAAGAAAACTTTTTTTTCAAAAAAGACAGCAGGAAATAGATCGAAACCATCAACACAATCCTGCTAATAAAGCAGCATTGTCGCCTGTACATTTATGCAGCAACAGTAATTTTGAACAATTTGAGCCTCAGGGAGCTGTTAATGTTTTAAAAAATTACCTGTATACCATCACAGATCCGATGAACCCAACACAGTGCGTTACTCCGAGCACTGTGGCCACTCAGTATATTTCCCAATATGATCCTGCGGCGTCACCATTTATGGCCGGTACGGTTCCTTCCAATTATATTGATGAATTTATCGGGGACATTCAGGCTTTCGATCAGTACGCCCTGGTAATCAATCATAAAAATTCCATAAATACTTCGGGAGTTGTACAAACCAAGCGTTTTAAAACCAATAATGAAACGGAAGCTGTCTTTAATTACAAACTCGTTTTACAAAGTATAGAAGAATCAGGGCATTTTAACGAACAGCCTTTCTTTAAAGCAAGAATTATCAGAAACAACGGTACGATAGCCGATGAATTTTGTGTTATCGGCGATCCTAACAACTGTATTTTCACACAGGCTCCAAACTTTGAGGCCGGTAGTATCGTACTTTACACTCAAAACTGGCAAGCAGGAACTTTAGACATTTCATCGATCCCAAACAATGAAGAATTTACAATTGAATTTACTGCTGCACGTTGCGGTTTAGGTGGTCACTTTGGTTATGCTTATCTTGACGATATGTGTCTGATCCGATCTAATGAAAATTTACAGGGAAGCATTCAATTGGATCCGCTTTATAAAATCTGTCCGACTTTACCACTTTCCGTTTGCGGAACCTTTACTGTCCCTAATTCGGGAGGAATTTCTGCCACTATAAACAGTATTACTTTAAATGTTTACGATGCGGCGAATTCATCCATTTATACGACGACCACAACAAGTTCTTTAGATTTGATCAATAAAACGTTCTGCTTTCAGCTGGATGCAGCCAATTTACCAAACGTCACTAACGGAAATTACAACGTAGGCGTTACCATAAATTATGGATTGCTCCAGACAAACTGTTCGGGAACAAACTTTGATTCCGCAACAGATAGTGATGCAAATGCCGGGTGGGATATTGCGTTTATGAACTGTACCCCTGATTGTAATTTTGCACTTCAGCCGGGCACGCTCAAAACCTGTGATTCCAATGGTGACGGAAAAGAATTTTTCAATCTTACACAAGTAAACCCGCAATTGATTGGAACACAAACCGGTTTAACCATCAGTTATTTCACCACGCTGAATGATGCCACGAACGATACCAATGCTATTGCCAATTTTGTTAACTACGAAAGTTATACGGGAACGCTTTTTGCACGAGTTTCAACCAGTGCGACTTGTTTCAAGATAATTGCTTTTAAAGTGGTGGTCAAAAATCCATCCGCGACTATTGCAGGTATTTTGAATGTTTGTGGTGGAAGTACTACACTAACCGCTTCTCCCGGCGCTTCTTATTTATGGTCAACCGGAGCAACGACGCAAAGTGCCGTAGTTACAACCAATGGTACACACAGCGTAACCGTAACTGATTCTGACGGATGTATTTCTCAGGCTTCTGTTACAATTTTACCAACGAATGTTGCCGTGTCGCCGACTATCGTAGTCACACAACCGACTTGTTTTATCGGAACTGGAACCATAGCTGTCACTTCGCCCGCTGTAGAATTCAGTTTTGACGGAGGGACAACATGGGGCACAAATCCGATACTTTCAAACGTAGCTGTTGGATCTTATGATGTAAAAATCAAGACTGTAAATGCTTGTTATTCTTATAATACCCGTATAAACATTGTCCCTTTCCAGTCTTCGTATCCGTTTTTCAGCAGTATAAATCCAACCAGTTGTGGAGGTACCGGAAGCATTACAATTACAACCGTAGCCTCAGAATACAGTTTCGACGATGGCGTGACATGGACAACGAACAATACTGCCACCAACTTACCTTTAGGTATTTATTTAATCAGAACAAGAGATACTAACGGATGTATTTCAAACTTTAATAACGTTGTGTTATCCGGTGAGTTCTTACCACCTCCAACTTTCACCACTTTCGACCCGTACTGCTCGAATCCTGGAAGCATTACTATAACTGCTCCGGGCGATGAATTCAGTTTCGATGGTGGAACTACTTGGCAGACTTCCAATACGCTAACCAATTTAACAGCGGGAAGTTATGTTATCAAAGTCAGAACTGCACAAGGGTGTACTTCACCAAATGTTTACGTGTATCTTAAAAATTTCGAAAGCATACGTCCTTCTTACACTATTGACGATGCAGGATGTGACAAATATGCAACGATTACGATAACAACCCCAGGTGATCTTTACAGTTTTGACGGAGGTATAACCTGGACTGCAAGCAATACCTTAGGCAATCTTAACGGAGGAACAAGCTTCGTTATTAAAGTTAAAAGATTACCAAACTGTGAGACTTTAACCTCCACTGTCACCATTAACTCTTATTTCATGCCGCTTCCTGTGGTAACCAGTTTTTCAACGCTGGTGTGTGATAATAAAAATGACGGAAGCGAGCGAGTTGACTTAACGGCCTTCAATCCAAATTTTGTAGCGAATTCGGCCACTCATACCTTCAATTTTTATGAGACGCAGAATGGTGCATTAAATCAGATTGCTTCAGAATTAATTTCAATTCCAACACAATACAATCTGACACAAATCAGAAAAACGCTTTACGTTTTAGTTACCGATAGCAACGGTTGTTCAAGTGTGACGCATCTGGATATGATCCTTATACCGACACCGGTGATCACTATTGATGATCTTTATTATTTATGCGAAAACAGTTCCGTTAAAGTTAGGGAAAATGCGTCTTTCGACAGTTATTTATGGTCAAATGGAGCAACAACACCATGGACATTCTTTACACAACCGGGGATTTACACGTTGACCGTAACTGAAAACCACGGTGCGATTGTCTGTTCTACAACCAAGACTTTTGAAGTTATCTTATCCAACAGAGCAACCATTACCCATATTAATTTTGAAGACTGGACGGTCGATGACAATGTGATTCAGGTAATCGCAACCGGTTTAGGGGATTATGAATATTCAATCGACGGAACAAATTATCAAGAAAGCAATACGTTCTACAATGTTGCCTTAGGAGAACATCTTGTTTATGTAAGAGATAAACACGGCTGCGGAATCGCTACCGACGATGTTTACTTGCTGATACATCCTAAATTCTTCACACCAAACGGAGACGGTCATAACGATTATTGGAGAATTACGTTTTCCGAAAAAGAGCCTAACATCGATATCATGATTTTTGACCGTTACGGTAAATTCATAAAGCAGTTGGATGCTAAATCAGAAGGTTGGGACGGAACTTACAATGGAAAACCTGCTGTATCCACTGATTATTGGTTCCTGGTTAAGAGACAGAACGGAAAAGAATTCAGAGGCCACTTCACGTTAAGACGTTAAGTTTTAATTTCCAAAACTACTAGTCACCGCATTTATTTTTGTTGCTTTAACAGAAATGAATGCGGTGATTATTTTTAATGCATTGGATTTTAGCACTATACTACGATAGCTCCCCTAAGTAAAAAAAACTACCTTTGCAAAAAATTTCAAATATAGAATGCGAACTTTCCTCCTTTATCTTCTTTTGTTATCCTCGCTATTTTCATTCTCACAGAAAAATCCCAAAACGCTTGGCTTTTCAGAAAATAAAGGGCAGATAATTGATCAAAAGGGAAAACAAAACAAGGCTGTTCAGTATCTTTTAAATACTCCCGGATTGAATGTTCAGTTGCGAAACAATGGGTTTTCGTATGACATTTATGAGGCGAAGAAAATTCCGTTAACAAAAGAAGAGAAGCACTTCAGAGATACAAATAAAAGTCTTAAAGACGGAAAGGATGCTCCGGATTACTCCTTGGAATACAATTATCATCGTATTGATATCGATTTTATAAACTCAAATGCATCGGTAAAATTAGTTGCTGAAGAAAAATCATCGGATTACGACAACTACTACAATGTGGCACATACGCCGGAAGGGATTACCAATGTACACAAATATCAAAAAGTCACTTATCGGAACATTTACAATAACATTGATGCGGTTTTCTTTATTCCGAAAGATACCACTAAAGTTGTAGAATATAATTTCATCGTAAAACCGGGTGGGAAAGTTTCGGATATTCAGTTGAAATTTAACGGTGCGAAAACGGAATTGGCGGATAATAAAATCAAGATGAATGTTCGCTTTGGGCAGATGGAAGAAACGCTTCCGTTGAGCTGGGTTGAACAAGGCAATTCCAGAAAAGAGATAGCTGTTGGTTATAAACAGATTAAGAAGAATGTGTATGGTTTTGAGGGGGATTTGAATGCTTCGGATAAGACTATTGTGATTGATCCGGTGCCGGTTCGATTGTGGGGGACTTATTATGGGGATGAAACAAATATCCACTATAGTCAAGGAGATGCAAGCCTGACAACTGATTCTTTTGGGAACGCTTATATGAGTGGTTCTACAACTGCTTCAAACTCTTCTTATGCCACTACAGGTGCTCATCAAACCACTATACTCAACGGCATTTTTTCAACTGCTAATGGAATTATTGTAAAATTTGATCCGAATGGAAATCGATTATGGGGTACTTATTATGGTGGAACTAATCATGACTTTATTATGGGAATTAAAACAGATTCTCAAAATAATGTAATCATAACAGGAATGACCCAATCAACAACAAACATAAGCACTAATGGATCACACAAACCCAATTTAACAGGCACATATTATGATGCCTTTTTGGTAAAATTCAACGAGTCAGGCGTAAGACTTTGGGGAACTTATTTTGGAGGTGACAAAGATGATTATGCGGAAGCTTTAGCTATTGACAACTCCAATAACATCTATATTGTTGGTGGTACTTCAAGCCGAAATGGTATTGCCTTTAACTGCAATTTTCAACCGCAACTATATATTGGCCCTTATGATGAAATAGATGCCTTTGTAGCCAAATTTAACGAAAACGGAAATCTTATCTGGGGAACTTATGCAGGAGGTGAAGACAGAGAACGATTTACTGCAATTGTAGTTAAAGACAATTATCTTGTTGTTGGTGGCGATACCGAAAGCTTTAGTAACATAGCTACCAGCGGGGTTTATCAAGTAACTCATCACACCAATATCTATTCTGATGGTATGATCTTTAAATTTTCTAATGATGGGAGCCGATTATGGTCTACCTATTATGGAGGTAACTATACCGACTTCATTTATTCAATAGCAGTGGATGATGAAGACAACATTTACTTTGGAGGAGAAACCGGCAGCCAGGACAACATCGCAACTCCGGGTAGTTTTAACAGTACAAATTACGGTATCTATACCGGTTACTTAGTAAAATTGAACAGTAATGGTTCAAGGGTTTGGGGTACATTTTTGGGAGAGGTAACAACATATTCCATTATTTTTAAAAACAATTCTATTTATATTGGAGCTACAGGGAATACTTATGTAACTACCACCAATTTAACAAATTCTTGTTCCTATAGACGGAATGGAAATAATGAGGGATATATTGGAAAATTTTCAAAATCAGGCAATCATATTTGGGGGACTTTTGTTGGAGGAATAAGTACTTCTGAGAAAACAGTAATTGCTTTTGACCCCAATAATGACATTTTTGTAAGTGGTGTGACAAGAAACTCCAACACAGGTATTACTGACAGTAATTCTTATCAACCGACAATTTTGGGACTTTTCAACAACTATTTCATAATGAAGTTTGAAGAAGGGGATTTATGCACGATGGATTTTCAACCTACAGCTAATTCCCCAATTTGTACATCACAAACAATATCATTTAATAATGTTCCTTCCGGTTATATTTATAACTGGACTGGGCCGAATGGGTTTACAAGCACGATTCAAAACCCAACCATAAATAATACGACTTCAGCAAATAGCGGTTTATACACTGTAGTTATTAGTGATAATATTGGTTGCGGCTGTCAAAAAACCTATACGTTTAATATATTGGTTGAAGACAATTTAAGCCCAATACCAAACATAGCCAATCTTCCGACCATTAATGGTGATTGCAACACATTAATTTCAACAATCCCAACCGGAACCGATAATTGCGCTGGAAACATAACAGCTACTACAACAAGTCCTTTGAGTTACGCCATACCGGGAACTTATACCATTGTTTGGAATTACAACGACGGAAACGGAAATACTACTGCCCAAAATCAGACTGTAATTATAACGGCAACAAATGCACCAATTGTAAATGCCAATTTTTATTTTTGTCCTAACCAAACGCTGACATTAAACGACATCACCATCACCGGACAAAACATCAGATGGTATGATGCACCAACCGGTGGAAATTTACTGGCAAATACTGCCCTTTTACAAAACGGTGTCACTTATTATGCATCGCAAACCATTAACGGCTGTGAAAGTGCACGAGTTCCAGTAGCAGTTGTTATTCAAAACACGCCTGCTCCAACCGGAAATGCAAACCAGAGTTTCTGCAGTTCGCAAAATGCCACCTTGAATGACATTGCTGTTTCTGGAAGCAGTCTAGTCTGGTATAACAGCACAACGGGAACTGTGGTTTCACCTTCAACAACTGTATTGGCAAATAACACTACTTACTATGTGACTCAAACAGTAAACGGTTGCGAAAGCCCCACCCGATTGGCTGTCACCGTGACCTTAATCAATACCTTAAACGCAAATAATTATTCGGAAACACTTTGCGATGACTTAAACAACGGTTCTGAAACTGTAAATTTATCAAATTACAATTCCGATTTGATTGCAACAACGAGCGGTAACATCTTTACCTACTATCATTCTCAAAACGGCGCTGAAAATCAAATCAGTTCCGACGCAATAACCAATTTCACGAATTACAATCTGTCAGTTGGAAATAATTTGACTTTTGTCCGAATCGATTCAAGCAACGGTTGTCATCAGATAGTGGAATTGAATCTTACCTTAGTCGGTAAACCTATTATTCCGATTAATGATATCCTACCAATCTGCGAAGGAAGTTCTATCACGGTAAATGCAGGGACGGGCTTTGATTCTTATTTATGGTCTACGACCGAGACCAGTCCATCCATCACAATATCTACTCCAGGAAATTATTCGGTTACTGTCACGGAAAATCATGGAACCATCCGCTGTTCATCGGTTAAAAACTTTACCGTTGTAAACTCAAATACGGCAACAATCTCAGAAATCATCACTTCGGACTGGACCAACAACCAAAATACTATTTCGGTACTATTAAACAATAGCAGTAGCGGAAATTACGTTTTCTCGCTGGATGGTGTGCATTACCAAACGAGCAATACTTTTACCAATCTTCCAAAAGGAGAATACACTATTTTTGTCAAAGACGAAAACGGTTGCGGCATCAAAGAATACGATTTTTATTTGCTGATGTATCCGAATTTCTTCACTCCGAATGGAGACGGTTACAACGATTACTGGAAAATTGAACTTTCTGAAAAAGAACCTAATATGAATATCCTGATTTTTGACCGATACGGTAAATTACTGAAACAGTTGGGCGCGAATTCAGATGGCTGGGACGGAACATATTCCGGAAAACCGGTTCCGGCAACGGATTATTGGTTTGTTGTTACCAGACAGAACGGAAAAGAATTCAGAGGACATTTCAGTCTGAAGCGCTAAGGATATTTCATAAGCCTTTGTTAAACCGATTTTCCCTACATTTATTTTTGTTAATTTAGCAGAAATAAGAATCGCTATGCCAACCGACTGTATCAGTTATCAAAATTCCGGATATTTCACAAAACTCATTGTCGATTATTTAAATCAGGAACCGGAACTACAGTCATTATACCACCGTTTTCCCACACTTGAAAACTTCAGACTTCAGGCAGCCGAAAAAGCAGCTGATTTTCCAGAGGACAACCGAAAAGTCCTGACAAATGCTTTGGAAAAACAATATTCAGATTTTGAAGTTTCTGAAGCGACCAAAACAAACATTTCGTTATTAAAAAACGAGAATACAGTAACCATAACAACCGGTCATCAGTTAAATCTGTTTACCGGTCCGCTTTATTTTCTCTATAAAATTGTTTCGGTCATTAATTTGTCCAAACAGCTAAAAACAGCTTATCCGGAATTCAATTTCGTACCGGTTTATTGGATGGCCACAGAAGATCATGATTTTGAAGAAATAAACTATTTTCATTTCGGAGACAAAAAAATCCAATGGAACCGTGAAAGCACCGGACCAGTCGGTCGACTTTCCACAGAAGGCCTTACAGCTATTTTCGAAGCTTTTTCAAAGGAACTCGGAGTTGGAAACAATGCCGACTATTTAAGGGATCTATTCAAAAATGCATATCTGTCGCATTCCAATTTATCTGATGCCACGCGCTACCTGGCCAATGAACTTTTTAAAGAATACGGTTTGGTCATTATTGACGGTGATGCTATCGAGTTGAAGAAATTATTCGTCCCGTTTCTAAAACAGGAATTGACCCAGCAGATATCCTTTTCAAAAGTTTCCGAAACGATTGGACAACTAAAAGACTATACGGTTCAGGTCAATCCCAGGGAAATCAATTTATTCTATATTGAGGACCAGTTGAGGGAACGTATTCTTTTTGAAAACGGAAGTTATAAGATCAACAATACGGCAATTACTTTTTCAGAGACCGAACTAGTTAGTGAACTGGAAAATCATCCGGAAAAATTCAGTCCCAACGTAATCTTACGTCCTTTATACCAGGAAGTGATTCTGCCGAACATTTGTTATATAGGTGGTGGCGGTGAATTAGCTTACTGGCTGGAACTGAAATCCATGTTCGAAGCTAACAATATCCTGTTTCCGATACTTTTATTACGTAATTCCGTTCTGCTGGCCACTGAAAAACAAGCCACGAAAGCCGATAAATTAAACCTGAGCTGGAGCGATCTGTTCAGCAAACAAACCGATTTATTAAATCGAAAAACGGCAGACTTTTCCAATTTCAATCTGGATTTCTCGGAACAGAAAGAATTCCTCAGAAAGCAATTTGAAAAACTGCACGATATCGCAGCCCATACGGACAAATCCTTTTTAGGAGCCGTAAAAGCACAGGAAATCAAACAAATTAAAGGTCTTGAAAATCTTGAGAAAAGACTGCTAAAGGCCGAAAAAAGAAATCATAAGGATCAATTACAACGAATTTCGGATCTTCAAAACGAACTTTTCCCCAATCATAGCCTGCAGGAACGAAGAGCCAACTTCTCAGCATTCTATTTAGAGAACGGATCGGAGCTAATCCTGAAAATTTCAGACAATCTTGACCCGCTTTCGAACACATTTGAGATAATCACACTATAGCCCTATAGGGTTTTTCTTTAACATACTGTATTTCATCGATTTTTTTTAACATTTAATCTATATTTTGTAACAAAAAAGCATCTTATAGTTAGGAAAATGTTACTTTTGCGCCGAATTTAAAAGAACCAAAACTACCAGTATGAAAAAGAATTACATTATCCTTAGTATCAGTGCGATTGCACTTTTTTTATGCTCATTCTATTCCACTTCCATTGTAAATCCGAAAATGATTTTTGTTGAAGGCGGAAAATTTAAGATGTTACCTAATGCAGTTGCAAAATCGGATCCGAAAGAAAAGAAAACGGATTATGAAATTACCGTTTCATCGTTTGAAATCAGCCAGTTCGAAATAACCGTTGCAAACTGGAGAGATTATACCGCTGCCAACAAAATTTCGATGCCTGCACGACCAACTTGGGGATGGCACGATGACAATCCAATTACCAATATCACATGGAAGCAGGCTATCCAATATTGTAACTGGTTAAGCAAGGAAAACAACCTGAAACCGGCCTATACCAAAAACGGCGATAAATACACTTGTGATTTTAAAGCTAACGGATACCGTCTTCCGACGGATGCCGAGTGGGTTTATGCTGCAAAAGGCGGAAATAAATCCAAAAATTATAAATATGCAGGCGGAAATGAATTGGAATCTGTAGCCTGGTATGCTAAAAACAGTGAAAAAGAGCCGCATTCATTCGGAACAAAATTACCAAATGAATTGGGAATTTTTGACATGAGCGGAAATGCTTGGGAATGGTGTTGGGATTTCTACAGCCCGATCCACTACAAAATCGACTCAAAAACAGACCCTGCAGGTCCGGAAAGAGGTGAAAAAAGATGTGTAAGAGGCGGATCTTGGGATTCAAGCAAATTAGAATATCTTGAGCCTACTTACCAACTGAACTGGAATCCAAATGCTACCAACGAATTCTTCGGATTAAGAATCGTAAGAACGGTTGTAAAATAATTTTCTGTTAACAAAATTGTTTTTCAGCGAGAAAACCGTAATTTTGCGCCCAAATTAAATAAAAACAAACAAAAATGGCGACTAACAGAACATTTACAATGATTAAGCCTGATGCTGTTGAAAAAGGACACATCGGCGGAATTTTAAATATGATTACTGAGGGTGGTTTCAGAATCGTTTCTATGAAACTAACTCAATTGACTGTAGCTGATGCTCAGAAATTCTATGCTGTACACAGTGAAAGACCTTTCTACGGAGAACTAGTAGAGTTCATGAGCAGAGGTCCGATTGTTGCCGCTATCTTAGAAAAAGATAATGCTGTTGAAGATTTCAGAACTTTGATCGGAGCTACAAATCCAGCTGAAGCTGCTGAAGGTACTATCCGTAAAAGATATGCAACTTCTATCGGTGAGAACGCTGTTCACGGATCTGATAGCGATGAAAACGCAGCTATCGAATCTGAATTCCACTTCGCAGGAAGAGAGCAGTTCTAATAAAGATATTTTCAAATATTTTTTGAATAAAAAATCCCGATTCATTGAATCGGGATTTTATTTTTGACTAAGCTAAGCTAAAAAAAGCAGAAATAACAGAGGGAAAATAATGCCGGCCATAGCCAACTTCCAGCCTCTTCGTTTAAATGTATTCTTTCCTGCCGTAATCATCATGGCGCCTGTTACGGCAATAGTTATAAGAGATAATCCAAAAATATCCGAATAATAGATCCACCAATTGGACGTATTCTTATGCAGTTTCATGGCGTGACTGATAAGCGGTGTTTTCTTAAAGGAAATAATTTCACCTTTTCCGGATTCCATTTCAATTTCCACATCCGTATTTTCATAAGAAAGTTTCAATTGGCCGTTCTTAATGTTGTGACGACGAAATTTATCGTCCACTCCCAATTCTTTACCCAGATTCTCCGCAAACTTTTCAGTAATAGCATCTTCTGAAGGAAGTTTCACGGATACAACTTTTGTTTCGACGGTGTATTTTTCGGGATGCCAACTGTCTCTGTGGTTCATCAATACACCTGAAAAGGCAAAGGAAATAATCAATCCCAAATAGAAATACCCAAAATCGCGATGAATTGATCTGATATTCTTGTCTCTTTTTTTCATTAATTAAAATTTATATTTTAAAGTGGTCATAATCTGGCGCGGCGCAATAGGATTTACACTGTAATTCTCATGAACCGTATAATTCAATTCATTTGTAATATTAGACAATCGGCAAAGAATGGAAAACTGTCTCCATGTATATCCGGCAGAAAGATCAATAGTGGTATATCCGTCAAGCGGAATAGTTCGGTCCGGAATCGTCTGTCCGTTAGTATTATTCCATCCGGCGAGTCTATCCCCTATGTAATTGGCCATAGCTCCAAATGATAGGCCCATCAATTTTCCGGAAGGAATCGTATATAAAAGATTCATATTTGCGGTATTTGACGGAGTTCTAACCAATCGGTCTCCTTCAATATAACTTCCTGGCAGCCCGCTCGTTTTGGTGTAACGCATGTCATTATAACTGTACCCTGCAACAATGTCCAAACCTTCCACCGGTCGCACCGTCGCACCCACTTCAATTCCTTTGCTGGTCGTTTGTCCGGATAGTGTTTTCACGTTCGGATCAGTATTATTTGTACCGTCTGATTTAAATTCAGCCATTTGCGCTAAGTTATTATTTATGATCTGATACAAAGTCACATTTGTTGTTAAAATTCCTTTCCAGAACTCTTTTTTGACACCAACTTCAAACTGGTCGATAATGGATGCCTCAAGCGTATTATTGTAGATATCAACTCCGGTATTTGGTGTAAATGAATTAGCATAACTGGCAAAAATCGATGTATTTTTAACCGGCTGATACACTAACCCCACTTTGGGTGAAAAAGCCGCGTCAATGCGTTTAGGATCTGTTTTAGGGTTAGGATCATGTTCCGGCGTATATTCATTTGCTTTATAATTGTAAGTTATCGCCTCTGATTGTTGCCATGACCAACGAATACCTGCCAATAACTTGATTTTTGTCGTAAAAGAAACCAAATCCTGAGCATAGACCCCTACTCTGTTGGCATCCGTTTTTACAATTTTTGTATTTACGGCTTCCGGGATTCCGTGGTCATTTTCGTAAGTGGCCGGATCATATATATTTACGGTATCGTAATTGGCCGGATTGTATGCGAACGTATAGGCCTGTGCGAAAGAATAATCCGTATCCACACCCGTTGATAACTGATGTTTTATTGCCCCGGTCATAAAATTCCCTTGGAGGTTGAATTGTTGTGCTGCAATGGTTTCCAGATTTCTGTTTTTTCCTAACGGTCGTTTCAGAGTACCGTTGGCTGCGGGCTGAATCCGTTCTGTTCCTTCCGACGCTCTTTCGTAATCCTGAAAAGAAGTATTGGAACTAAACTTCCAGTTTTTATGAAACCTATAACTGATTTGCCCCGTGAAAGAAGCCTGGGTGGTTAAACCGTTCGACCATCTCGCTCCTAAATAGGTATTACGCGGTAAATCCACCACTTCTCTTCCTATAGCTCCTGTTCCAAAATCCGGAGTCCAATTATCACGTAAATAATCACCTTGCAGTAAAAAATAGGTTTTTTGTCCGGCTTTAAAAAGAAGCGACGGATTTACATAGATTCGTTCTCTCTTTACCACATCCCTGAAGCTTTCGGAATTTTCATAAGAACTGATCAAGCGGTACGCAATTGTTGAGTTCAGCGGACCATAAAAGTCAACCACGGGTTTATAATAAGCATAACTTCCTGCCTGAAATGAAACTGACCCTCCTCGTGTGAACGTTGGCGTTTTAGTTACCATATTAAGAATACCACCTGGCGCCACATTTCCGAATAATAAAGCGGAACTTCCCATTAATGCTTCAACCTGTTCCAACGAAGCCACTTCGGGCATGGACCCCGCCGTGTAACGAAATCCATTTTTGAACATATTATTGGCCGTCATGTCGTATCCTCTGGACCAAAGGGATTCCTGAGCACCACCACGAGCGGATCCTACATAGACACCATTGATATTTTTAATAACATCACTTAAGCGCGTCACTTGTTGTTGTTCCAATGTTTTACTGCTGATAACCTGAACATTTTGCGGCAGATCAATAGCTTTTATACCGGCTTTACCGTTGGCAAGTGTCCGATTAATCACACTTCCGGATACTATGACTTCGGATAAGGTATTAGAAGCCTCTGCTAAAATTATTTTTGGCACTATTGAAGTTTCTTTTGATCTGACAGTCACCTCGGCTGTTGCAGTAACAAACCCGATATGGGAAAAAATCAGCGTATATTTTCCTGGTTTTACATTAGGAAAACTGAAGACACCTTCAGAATTGGTTATGCCGCTGAAATCTCCATTTTTAGTGGTTATAGATACCTGCTCAAGTGGTGTATTCTTAGAAGAAACGACTTCACCTTTTATTGTTCCGAAATTTTGAGCAGTAAGTGTTAAGGTGAACAGTAAGATCGTGAATAAAATTTGGACAGCGCTTTTCATTTTGTTAAGCTTATTTAGATTGATTTAATTTAAAGCAAAACTAAACAAGCTTAATTTTAAAAAAACTGATTTATATCATGAATTCAGGATATTTCTATCTTTTATTCATTCCTATCTAAAAACCAATTCTTTAACGATATCTCTTCTTAACTCTTCGTTGATCATTCGGATGATTTTCTCTCTGCCGTAGCTCAATTCTTCACGCAGGACAGCAGAAGACAATGCCACATAAAGCGTACTGCCTTTGAGCAGTATTTCGGTAGTGTAATTATTGACCGCATTTCCCATGAGATTTATCCAGGCGTCTCGGACATCTATTTTGTCCATGCCGGGCTGTAGCTTATTTTCCTGAATAAACTGTTTTAAAATATCGCCGATCGGGCTTTCCTCATTAAAACGCTTTGCCATTATTTAACAGAAAAAGGTTTTGGTTTTTTGTAGTGGTATTCAATGTCCTGATCACTTTTAATAACCAGTTTGTCGTCTGAAACAGAAACAATTGTTTCCTTCCATTTGGCATAAGGTGTGGAATAGTTGAAGATAACGTTCCCATCATTCATTTCTACTTCGACTTTTTCCGATAAATCATTCATAAGATAAGTGCCGTCAAGCTGAGGCATCACTTTTTTTCTGAATCCCTTCTTACCTTTTATCTGAAAAAAGTCAATGGTTTCATTAACCTTATATTCTTTCTTATTGCCATCGGGCAGTTCCGCCTTTTCAATCTCCCAGTAACCGTTTATTTTGGCCAGATCTTTTTCGGATATATCCTGTTTACAGCCTACAAGCAGGACTGCAATGATCGCAATAAAAATATTTCTCATCAGAATTCAGTTTTTGCAAAGTTAATTTTTAAAACCATTTGGAAAAGACATAACCGATTAAACTATTTACTAATTTTAAAGTCGTACAAAAAACGAAAAAATGATGAAATATCTCCTACTGCCCCTTCCGTTATTAGTCATCTTACTTTTTTCCGGTTGCAGTTCCGATTCGGAAACTGTTGAAAACACCACACCAACAACAGAAGCCATGTATTTTCCTCCTCTTACAGGCGATAATTGGGAAACCAAAAGCATCGCGGATTTGGGTTGGAATCAAAATGCCGTTGCACCATTGGAAACCTATCTCAACGAAAAAAACACCAAAGGTTTCATCATTTTGGTAAATGGAAGAATAGTCCTGGAACGTTATTTTAACGGACATACTGCAAACTCAGCATGGTACTGGGCCAGTGCCGGAAAAACATTAACCTCCACCGTTACCGGAATTGCACAACAAGAAGATTTTTTAAACATCAATAGTAAGGTTTCGGATTACATTGGAACCGGATGGACTTCAATTCCTTTAGAAAAAGAAAACCTGATAACCAACCGTCACTTACTAACCATGACTTCCGGATTGGATGACACTTTTAATGACAGTGCCGATCCTTCTCAGCACGACTGTGTCGACCCAACTTGCCTGATTTATAAAGCCGATGCCGGAACTCGCTGGGCTTATGATAATGTCTATGTTAAACTTCAGGACGTAGTGGCAGTTGCAACCGGGCAAACATGGAACGACTATTTCACTGCCAAACTCAAAAATCCGATTGGAATGACGGGTACCTGGGTACAATCAAACAACAATAGTGTCTACTGGAGCACTACAAGAAGCATGGCACGATTTGGCTTACTTGCCTTGAATAAAGGAAAGTGGAATGCAACACAGCTTATCAATACGACTTATTTCGGCGAAGCCACAACTACTTCTCAAAACATTAATTTGGCCTACGGTTATCTGTGGTGGTTAAACGGAAAGACTTCCTATCATTTGCCACAGACGCAATTACAATTTAACGGATCGCTGATTCCTTCTGCGCCGAATGATATGTATAGTGCTTTAGGCAAAGATGATCAGAAAATATACGTGGTTCCGAGTAAAAAAATGGTCGTAATCCGTATGGGAGAAGCGGCCGATCTGTCGAATATGGCACTTTCGGATTTTGACGATGTCTTATGGCAAAAAATAAAGGCGTTATATGAATAACGCCTTTTACTTTATTTTTTACTGAAGAATTTTATTATTGCATAAACAGTCAGCATAAAAGCAATTAACCGTAATCCTAAAAACAGGTTTGGAAATGGTTTTTCAAGAAAAACAGAAACAAGACCAATTAAAAACGTAATCAACACAATTTTAATTGGTGAAGCATTCTTAAAAAAATCAATTACTTTATTCATACCGATTTTTATTTAAAGAAAGAATCCACAAACTCGTATTTATTAAACACTTGTAAATCTTCAATACCTTCTCCTACTCCGATGTATTTTACAGGAACCTGGAACTGATCGGAGATACCGATAACTACTCCGCCCTTTGCAGTACCGTCTAATTTTGTTACAGCCAGACAACTAACTTCAGTTGCCGCTGTAAACTGTTTTGCCTGTTCGAAAGCGTTCTGTCCTGTTGAGCCGTCTAAGACCAATAAAACGTCATTAGGGGCATCTTCTACTACTTTCTGCATTACACGCTTAACCTTGGTCAATTCGTTCATTAAACCAACTTTATTATGTAAACGACCCGCTGTATCAATGATTACTACATCCGCATTTTGAGCAACCGCCGACTGTAACGTATCAAAAGCAACCGAAGCCGGATCACTTCCCATTTGCTGACGTACAATAGGCACACCTACTCTGTCCGCCCAAATCTGAAGTTGGTCAATTGCAGCCGCACGGAACGTATCGGCAGCTCCAAGAACTACTTTATGTCCTGCTTTTTTGAACTGATATGCTAACTTCCCGATGGTTGTTGTCTTACCTACTCCGTTTACACCAACTACCATAATAACGTACGGTTTTTTGTTGGCCGGGATTTCGAATTCAGATGCTTCTCCGGAATTCGTTTCCGAAAGAAGTCCCGCAATTTCTTCACGAAGGATCTCGTTCAATTCATCCGTACCTAAGTACTTATCTTTCGAAACGCGTTCTTCAATGCGTTCAATGATTTTAAGTGTTGTATTTACTCCGACATCGGAAGCGACTAAAATTTCCTCCAGATTATCCAATACCTCATCATCTACTTTTGATTTCCCTGCAACGGCTTTGGTCAGTTTGGAGAAAAAAGAAGTTTTTGATTTTTCAAGGCCTTTATCTAACGTTTCCTTTTTTTCGGATGAAAATATTTTTTTAAAAAAATTCATTCTGTTGCTTATGAATTATGATTACAATTATTTTTTGAAACCTTTTGTCCTTCTAAGCCCTGCCCGATAGCTATCGGAAGGCTCCAAAATTTTAAAACAAAACGGAATATAATTCCTATTATGCTTCAAAAATATAAATTTTTTATGAGGTTCTTTTCTTCCTTTGACTAAATATTGAGAAAGAAAAAACATAAAAATAAAAAAGCCACTTCCGGTTGAAAGTAGCTTTTCTATATATTGTATAACGGAATTATTTCTTTTTTAAGAACTCATCCACTTCTTCTGGAGTCATTACTGCCTCAACGAATGTATAAGCACCAGTTTTAGGTGATTTTACCATTTTGATAGCTTTAGTCAATCTCTTTGAAGCTGTCTGTAATGATGCAACGGTTTTCTTTGCCATGACTTACTATTATTTAATTTCTTTATGAACAGTTACTCTTTTCAAGATTGGATTAAATTTTTTAATCTCTAATCTGTCTGGAGTATTCTTTTTGTTTTTAGTCGTGATGTAACGAGAAGTTCCTGGTACACCAGAAGCTTTATGCTCAGTACATTCTAAAATAACCTGAATTCTATTACCTTTCTTTGCCATCGTGATATATATTTAAAGGTACTGGATTATTTAACTAATCCGTTAGCTTTAGCTTCTTTCAAAACCGCAGCGATACCATTTTTATTAATCGTTTTTAAAGCAGATGTAGATATTCTTAAAGTTATCCATCTGTCTTCTTCAGGAATGTAGAAACGCTTCTTAACTAAGTTTACACTAAATTTTCTTTTAGTTTTATTCATAGCGTGAGAAACATTGTTTCCAACCATTGCTCTCTTACCTGTAAGTTCACAAACTCTTGACATTGTACTTATCTTTATATTCGTTATTCAAAATCAGGGTGCAAAGAAACAAAAAAGAAACCTATTACACAAACTATTTCGACTAGTTTTTTAAAATTTCTTGATAAATTTTTTCCAGAGCTTTGCTCACCGCCCTGTCTATCACTTTTTCACGAGGCTGTCCGAAGTTAAACTCTTCGGTCTCCACGCCTTTAGGAGTCGCTATTGAGACAAAAACCGTACCCACTTCTGCATCAGCATCACCTTTGTCCGGACCTGCATTTCCGGTTGTGCTAATTGCATAATCGGTTTTCAAAATTTTCTGAACATTCAACGCCATTTCTTCAGCCACTTGCTTGCTTACCACCGAATAAGCAGCAATCGTTTTCTGAGAAACCCCAAGCACATTTACTTTTGCTTCCGTAGCATAACTCACCACACTTCCTTTAAAATAATTTGACGAACCCGGAACGGATGTCAGCGTTGCGGCTATTTTCCCACCAGTACAACTTTCTGCCGTTGAAATCGTCAATCCTTTTTCTGTAAACAATTTCCCTAAAACCACTTCAATGCTTTCCTCGTCATCATAACCAATGATCGACTCTCGGATAAGAGCATCTAATTTTACCACTTCATCCGCAATTCTCTGCTGCAAAACCGATTCGTCATTTCCACGGGCGGAAAGACGCAAACGCACCTGACCCGCATTGGGCAAATAAGCCAATTTTATGAATTCCGGCAGGTTATCCTCCCATGCTTCAATTTTTTCCGCCAATAAACTTTCTCCTATACCATAAGTACGAATGGTCTTATGAACGATGTAAGGTCTGCTGAATTTAGCAACCAGTTTAGGGATCACCTCATTTTCTATAAGATGCTTCATCTCAAAGGGTACACCAGGAAGCGAAATGAAAACCGTTTTCCCTTTTTCCATCCACATACCCGGAGCAGTTCCTACCGAATTAAACAACACTGTACATTTAGAAGGCACCAGCGCCTGATCTTTGTTGATCTGGGTTATAGGTCGTTTAAAATAATTTTCAATAAGATTGGTTACGTGTGCCAGTACAGCTTCATCCGTTACCAGTTCGTCCTGAAAATAGTCGCAAAATGTTTTTTTGGTAATATCGTCTTTGGTAGGACCCAATCCCCCAGTCATGACAACCACATCACAATGATCCTGAAGTTTGGCAAACGTGTCCAGAATATGCTGTTTATCATCCGTAATGGATAACATTTCATGAACACCGATGCCGATTTTATCTAATGCTTTGGCAATAAAACCCGAATTGGTATCGATAATCTGTCCGATGAGAATTTCATCGCCTATAGTTACAATAGTTGCTTTCATTTTCTCTTTAGCGAATAAGCAACAAATATACTACGCTTTACACGCACGATTGTAAGGAAATAGAATCATTAACATTAAATTAGGAACCGTTAATGATTTTAAAATAACATACGAAATGTACTAGGGGAAAATTAAGGCTTAACGATGGTACCTATCACTTGAAGCACTACCAACAGAATGATGAAAACACCGATCAACTTAAAATAAAGACTCATGAAATTGATCTGATCCTCCGGATTAGCAAATCGCAGTGTTTCAGAATTAGCTCTGATATCGTTTTCCTCAAAAAAGTCACTTACCACCGACTTGTCTTTTTCCGCCAAATAGTAGGATACAGATGAACAACGGGAAGATTCATCTTTACAATTAAGGTAAAAATCCACTTTTTTATCATTCAGTTCATTCTCGAACGAAACAACATCTTTGCATGGAACCTCCACCTTAAAATGTTTTCTGAATTTTACTTTAATGGTTTTAGGCATTATGTCTGAAAGTTAAATATTGTACTCTTTTCTTACTTCTTTCAGGGCGTCTTCAATGTGTTCTTTTAAGCTTTTAAAAACTTCTTTGATTTCTTTTTTCTTGCCTTCGGATTTTGTCCACTCCATGATCTGAAGATTTTCTTCATAGGCGGCATCCATTCCTAATAAATCCAGGGTAGGTTTGATTTTATGGGAAGAGGCATATGTTTTAGTATAATCTTTTTCTTCGATACCTTCTTTGATGGACTTTAATTCCACAGGCACTTCTTCAACAAAAAGATTAATTATCTGTTGTGCAAATTCGGTGTCATTGTCCGAAATTTCGTAGACTTTGGATAAGTTATAATGTAACGGCATCTGCTTTACTTTACCTGTATTTTAAAAAGTTGTACTCCTTCAATAAAACCTTCCAAAACATCATTCGATTGTACTTTTGCTACTCCTGCCGGCGTTCCAGTAAAAAGAATATCTCCCGTTTTTAAGGTGAAATATTGTGAAACATAAGCAATCAACTCGTCTATTTTCCACAACATCTGACTGGTATTCCCGCTTTGAACAATATTACCATTATTGGTCAATTCAAAATTAATATTTTCCAGAGAACTGTAATTTTTTTTCGACGAAAAGTCACTTATAATCGCTGAATGGTCAAATGCCTTTGCTTTTTCCCATGGAAGCCCTTTGCTTTTTAGTTCAGCCTGTAGATCACGTGCGGTAAAATCAATTCCAAGTCCGATTTCATCATAATATTTATGAGCAAACTTAGGATCGATATACTTTCCCACTTTGTTGATTTTAACCAAAATCTCCACTTCATGATGCACATCATTACTGAATTCGGGAATCACAAAAGGCGTTTGTTTTGGCAAAATGGCCGTATCCGGTTTCATGAAGATCACCGGCTCACTCGGACGTTCATTTTTCAGCTCGGAAATATGGTCGGCGTAATTACGACCAATGCAGATTATTTTCATTTTTTAAGTGACTAAGTTACTGAGTGCTGAGTTACTAAGTTTTTTTTACTGCTTTGTATTCAGTTTTCTTAATTTGATGCCTGTCAATACCTTTTTTGTATACAATGGAAAATCAGCGTTTTGGATCCAACCGAAATAGCCCGGTTCTTTTTCCAACACCTCATCCACCAGAACACCTTTATGTTTACCGAATGTAAAAATCTCCTGTCCTTCAGGATTCAAAGCGATAAACCCTGCAAAATCAACCGATTTCTTTCTAGTGGTAAATTCAGACAGCGCTTTCATATCGTTTTCCAATTCAGGATAACGTTCTAATTGCGCTTTTAGTATTTCGTACGTCGCCATTGTATCGGCTTCGGCACTGTGCGCATTTTCAAGACTTTCTCCGCAGTAAAATTTATAAGCAGCACTTAATGTTCTTTCTTCTTTTTTATGGAAAATCGTTTGCACATCCACAGAAACGCGGTTTTTCATATCGAAATCCACTTCGGCACGCAACAATTCTTCTGCCAATAGCGGAATATCAAATCGGTCCGAATTGAAACCGGCCAAATCTGAATCTTTGATCATGTTGTGTACGTGAGATGCCAATTCTTTAAACGTAGGCTCATTCGCTACTTTCTCATTGGTGATTCCGTGCACTGCAGTAGCATGGGCAGGAATCGGAATTGTCGGGTTCACCAACCAGGTTTTACTTTCCTTATTTCCGTTAGGGTATATTTTTACGATTGCGATTTCGACGATTCGGTCCTTACCTACATCAATACCAGTTGTTTCCAAATCGAAGAAGCAAATCGGACGGTTTAGCTTTAATTCCATTTTCAAATTTTGACTGGGTACAAATGTAATTTTTAAAACCCAATTATTGCTAATTTATTTCAGCAAAAAGGCACTTCTATGGATAAACAGTCCTACAATCTTCGCCTCGGTCAAAAAAAAGAAAGACGGAACTTACAAAACCGCCTTTCTGCCTTATTTTTCATTATCACCTACAATAACAGACTGAATTTCTTATCTTTTCACTATTCTAATGTATTTGGTTTCCTTCGCATTGGAAACGGTCAAAAAATAAATGCCGGAAGCCAAAGTTCCCGGAATATCAAATTGCCGGGAATTGAATCCGGCCTCGAAATTTTGATCTTTCGCCAAACTGATTATTTTCCTGCCGTCATAATTATACAGATCCACTGAGACTGTTTCTGCTTCCTCGATATTAAAATCTAAAGTTATACTTTGATTGAATGGATTTGGATAAGACAGGAAAGTATTGTTTTTAGTAAATGCCACATTTGATAATCGTTCCGGATCGTACCGAAACACAAAAGTATGGGGATGACAAGAAAACCATGCTTCACAAAAGGTTGAACCCAGAAGAAATTTACCATCAGGCTGAACTAGTATTTTATCATTCAAAGCGCGACTGGATTCCCTGGTCGTAAAAATATAACCATCCTGACAGAAAGCAGGATCCAGATCTCCATTGGTTTTGTAACGTGCGATTACTATCCCCACCGGCGATTCATTGTTTCCCGGACTTGGATTTTCGCCTGTTTCATATACGCCACTGACTATTAATTTTCCGTTTTCCAATTGCTGAATCGACTGTAAACCCAAAATCGGATATTCTATTGATTTGATTCCACCCAAACCGAAAGCAGCATCCAGACTCCCATCTACATTAAGCCGTATCATTCGCTGTGTTTCAGCCGTTGCCTGTGTCAAACCATAACTTGAACATAGAAAAACGATTTTTCCGTCGGTTTGAACCAAATCATGCACAGAACTGTCTACATCGTCAAAATCAAAAATCTTAATCCCGTCGTCATCGAAAGTGGGATCCGGGCTTCCATTTTCAGTAAGTCTTACCAGAAGAATGTCAGTTCGGTAATCTCCTGCTACCTGACTTCTCAGTTCGCCCCGGATCATAATTTTACCGTCTTTCAGAGCAGTCATATTATAGACTTCGATATTTGAGGAGGGCAGCGAAAAAGCTATCGCTCCGTTATTGCCGAAGCCTTCATCCGGAGTGCCGTTCGCATTGTATCTTACTAAGGTAAAACTAGCCCCTCCACCATTGTAACCCGATTGCTTGACAACCAGTATCTTATCATCGGTGCGGACCGAAAATAATGACGATCGGGTATTGAGGGCATCCATTATCTTCCCATTGGTCCCAAACGAATTATCTATGGAACCATTAGTGTTGTATCGGACTAAATAACTAAGAAAGGAAGAGTAATCCCCTTCACTAATGAAGGCGATAATTTTTTGGTTTGATTGTAATTGCAGTGTACCAACATGATTTTGAATTCCGTCAGTAATAAAAGCATTAACTCCAAAAGTCAGATCCAAGACCCCTTCTTTACTGTAGCGGTTGATAATGTATCGTGGATTAGTGCCGTGTAGGTGAAAAGTTGAAGCCGTAATAAAACCCCCGTCCTGTTGCAATGCGATTGTTCCAAAGTCAGCCTCTAATGCGCCGCCAGTTTCACTATCCATATAATTCTGAGTCACAACCCCGTTTACTCCGAAAGAAACATCCAGAAAGTCATTTTGTCCAAACAATAAAACCGGAATAACAAAAAGGGTCGCCAATAAACATAAAGTAATCTTTTTCATAACCCAAATATTTGATTTTCATAAAGTTACAAATAAACAGATTACGAAATTCACAATTAACAGCAACAAAAAAAGACCTCAAAAATGAGGCCTTTTAAATGAATTATGTATGTATTTTAGAAATCTCTGTTGATATCCCAAGCTTCTAAGTAATCCGCTACTCGTTTCACGAAACTTCCTCCTAATGCTCCGTCTACCACTCGGTGATCGTAAGAATGGGACAAGAACATTTTCTGACGGATACCGATGAAATCACCTTCCGGAGTTTCGATAACCGCAGGCACTTTTCTGATAGCACCCAACGCTAAGATACCTACTTGCGGCTGGTTGATGATTGGTGTACCGAAAACAGAACCGAAAGTCCCAACGTTAGTAACTGTATAAGTTCCGCCCTGAGTATCGTCCGGTTTCAGTTTACCTGCTTTTGCACGGTTTCCTAAATCGTTAACCGCTTTAGCCATGCCTACAAGGTTTAGCTGATCAGCATTTTTAATTACAGGAACAATTAGGTTTCCGTTTGGTAAAGCCGCAGCCATACCTAAATTGATATTTTTACGTTTGATGATGAAATCACCATCAACAGAAATATTCATTCCAGGGAAATCTTTCAGCGCTTTAGCAACTGCTTCCATAAAGATTGGCGTGAATGTTAACTTCTCACCTTCTCTCTTTTCGAAAGCGTTTTTCACTTTATCTCTCCATTTAACAATGTTCGTCACATCCACTTCAATGAACGACTGAACGTGGGCCGAAGTCTGTACCGACTCCACCATGTATTTGGAAATCAACTTACGCATTCTGTCCATTTCCACGATTTCATCTCCTCCGTTAACAGAAACCGGTGCCGCTTTAGCAACTTCCGGTGCTGCCGCTTGTGGCGCTTGAGCTACTGGAGCCGCTGCAGCAGGAGTTGGCTGGCTTCCTCTGTTTTTGATATAATTTAAGATATCTTCCTTGTTTACGCGACCATCTTTACCGGAACCTTGGATTGATTCTAATTCCGCTAACGAAATTCCTTCTTCTTTAGCAATGTTTTTTACTAAAGGTGAAAAGAATTTATCCGATCCTGAGAAATCAGCAGGTGCTGCTGTTTCTTTTGCAACCTCAACTGTTTTGGCAACTTCTGCAACCGGTGCTGCTGCGGCTTCCGCTTTTGGAGCTTCCACTGCACCGCCTTCAGTTTCGATGATGGCAATGGTTTGACCCACCTGAACTACATCATCAGTGTTGAAAAGAATTTCAACAAGTGTTCCCGCTACTTCCGAAGGTACTTCACTATCTACTTTATCAGTAGCAATTTCCAATACTGCTTCGTCCATTTCAATCTTATCTCCAACCTTTTTTAACCAGTTGGTAACGGTTGCTTCAGCAACACTTTCCCCCATTTTGGGTAATTTCAATTCAAACTTTGCCATATCTTTAAACTAAAGTTGTGTTTTCGTCTTAGGTTTGCAAAATTAGTAAATATTTTGAGCCTTAGCGACGAATTAAACAAATTTGCGTGATTTTTTTATATTTTTCAAAATTACGAATCTTTTAATTCGAATTTCTAAGCATAATTACTTCTCCTCTGTCATTACTGTTGTTACTTCCTATCATAAAAGAAGATTTCTCAGGAATGATCTTAAAGGTAAAACCTCTGTTTTTATTTCTCTCCAGAAAACTAATGATTTCCCCAAATGAAAAACTGTTATTATCTAATACAATTTCCAATAAGCTCCCCTCTGGATTTTCAAGCGAAAGTAACGCATTTTCGCCAATATCAGCGGTCTGAACCACGTTTTTTTGCAATCGTTTTTCCAGTTTTTCTTTAAGACTTTCGTCGGATGAAAACAACACATATTGCTCTGGTTTGGAAACGATTTGCTGCTGTTGTTTCTTCTTCAACATCGCAAACAGGAAAGCTCCGATTCGCATGAAAACATCAAAAACAACAGAACTACCAAAATGCTTTTTATAGAAAAAATGCATGGCTTCGCGAAAACGCTTCATATACATTCCATCGCGCACCGTGCTTTCCCCTTTATAATGGATGACGGAAGTTTCGTGGAAGTAATAATTCGATCTGCCGGATTTCAAAACCATATAACTCAAATCGATATCATCTGAATACATAAAACAGTTTTCATCAAAACCGCCGACTTTACTGTACAGATCGCGCTTCATCACCATAAAAGCACCAACCAGTATATCTACTTTACCGGTTTGATCTTCGGATAAATGTTGCGCGTAATATTTATTGAAAAGCGCTGATTTCGAAAAGATTTTATACAATCCGAAGATTTTCGTAAAAGCTACCCAAGGCGTTGGAACACCGCGTTTGCATTCCGGAAGAAAATTGCCCGTACCGTCAATGAGTTTACAGCCCACTATTCCTAAATCGGTTTTTGACTCAGCAAAACATAATGCTTTTTCAAATGTATCTTCGGCAACAACAGTATCGGGATTTAAAATGCAGATATATTCTCCTTTGGCTACGTCAACTCCAATGTTGTTCCCTTTCGGAAACCCGAGATTGGCTTTATTTTCGATGAGTTTTACATTTGGGAAACGTGTCTTCATCATTTCACAACTGTCATCCTGAGAAAAATTATCGACTACAATAATTTCACCTTCAATGTTTTCCAATGCTTTCTGTACGCTCAAAACGCATTGCTCGAGAAAATAGCGGACGTTGTAATTAAGTATGATTACGGATAGTTGCATTTTTCAAAGATATATCTTAAGTCACAAAGTTGCAAAGGTTCAAAGTGACTAAGTTTGAAAATACAATCGACAATTTCCAGATTCAGTCGTGCTTCTAAACGGCTAAAAATTTTCCGCCAGACTCACACGCAATGACCAGTCGTTTTTACTTACCCCAAAATCCAGGGTCACATTGTTATTGTTTTTCTTATTCCATTTCACACGCAATCCCGTTCCCACTGCGGGCTGCCATTTGGTAAATTCAGAAGTATACAATTTTGAAACTGAAGAAACATTCGCAAAAAAAACGGCCCCCAAAAATCCATCTCTGGTAATATCTGTCCTGTATTCACTCTCAAAATACAATAAGCCGTTACTTCTGAATCGGTTTCTTGTAAAGCCTCTCCCCGTTTTCCCAAACCGGTCCCAACCGATACTCGGCAAATCCAGATAATGCGGATCGCCCCAAAAAGTAGACCAGTAAAAAAACCTGCCTGCCAATACTCTGTGACGGTCTTTACGGAACGAATAGTATTTTCTCAGATCAACATATATGGATTTCCAGTCCTGATTATCCAAACCACCATTAAAATTATTCCGGTAATCGACCTCTGCATAAAACCCTTGCTCCGGATTGATTACATTGATCCTGGAATCATATAAAAGCTGAAGCGCAATCCCAAAAGAACTCACGTTGGAGAAATCCCCCTTCATATACTTAACGTAATCGGTTTCTTCTTCAATAAACGATTCTTCCGAAATACCTTCATAACTGTCAAATAAAACACCAAGCCCCATCCTGAAATCCCCTGCGACTTTCCGGGTAGCAAACTGATAAAAACGCCACTGTCTGTATTCTAATCTTGATATTTCCGTTTCCGAATTATTATTCCCTAAACCATAAGTAGGCTGCGGATAGATCATGTAACGATAATCACCCGTAAAATTGTAAATGTTTCTATTGGTATATAAATAAGTCGTAATCGGAAAAACATATTGGCCATCCAAACTGAAATAGGGAGTAAATATCACCTCAGACATCCTGGTATTTTTGGTATCTTCACCCAGATAAAAGGTCGTCAAAAATGAAATTACGAATCCACCGCCTGCATCTGATCCTGCCGGAGAAGGAAATAAGGAAAATGCAATTCTTTTATCTTTAAACTTGTTAATCGAGTCGTTTTTTACAAAAATCTTTTTGTAAATATCCCGGATGTCTTTGCTGTTATACTTAACTGAATCGCTTTGCGAATAACCAATATCCGTAGAAAAAAGAAATATCGCCAGTATCGCTACAAATAAATGATTCATCTTTTCTTTTTTTACAACAGCGTTCATTACAAATTTAAGCTATTTATTGAACTGTACGTAAACACTTAACAATGCAAATAAAAATTATCTGCAACCGACATCGCTATTAGCCTAAAGAAAACATAAACTCTCCTTGAATCACCGTTAATTGATTACTTTTGCACCCGAAACCTTTTTAGGTTCGAATTGTACGAAGTAAAAAAATATACCACGTGAATTATCTATCAGTCGAAAATATATCGAAATCATTCGGAGAGCGTACGCTGTTTGAAAACATTTCGTTTGGGATTAACAAAGACCAGAAAATCGCTTTTATTGCCAAAAACGGTTCGGGAAAAACCTGCATCATGAAGATTATCAACGGTGAGGATGAACCGGACACAGGTCAGGTTGTGGTGCGAAAGGACATCAAAATGGCGTTTTTGTCGCAGGATCATAATCTGCAGGATGAACTGACGATTGAAGAAAGCATTTTCGCTTCGGACAACGAGATTCTGAAGGTGATTGAGCAATATGAAAAAGCGTTGGAACATCCGGAAGATGAAGAAGCCTATCAAAAGGCTTTCGATAATATGGACCGACACAATGCCTGGGATTTTGAAACGCAATTCAAGCAGATTCTCTTCAAACTGAAGCTGGAAGATTTCAAACTGAAGGTAAAAAACCTTTCGGGTGGACAGAAAAAACGTTTATCACTAGCCATTATCCTAATTAACCGTCCGGATTTATTGATTCTGGACGAGCCAACCAACCACCTGGATCTGGAAATGATCGAATGGCTGGAAAGTTATTTTGCAAAAGAAAACATTACGTTGTTCATGGTGACGCACGACCGTTTCTTTTTGGAGCGCGTTTGCAACGAAATTATCGAATTGGACAACGGAAAATTATACCAATACAAAGGGAATTATTCCTATTATCTGGAGAAAAAAGAAGAGCGTATCGCTTCGGAAAATGCCACTATCGACAAGGCACAGAACCTTTTCGTGAAGGAATTGGCCTGGATGCGCCGCCAACCCAAAGCGCGTACGACCAAATCAAAATCGCGTCAGGATGATTTTTATAAAATAAAGGAAGTAGCTGAAAGCAGAAGAAAAGAAAACGTAGTCGAGCTGGAAATTAACATGGAGCGTATGGGAAGTAAGATTATCGAACTTCACAAAATCTCTAAAAAATTCGGCGACAAGGTTATTTTAAATGACTTTACTTTTGATTTTCAACGTGGAGCCCGAATCGGGATTATCGGTAAAAACGGAACGGGAAAATCAACTTTCCTGAATTTGTTAACCGGAACGATTCCTGCCGATAGCGGAAAAGTAGTTGTGGGTGATACTATCAAAATAGGTTATTACACCCAAAGCGGTATCAACCCGAAACCGGGACAACGCGTAATTGATATTATTAAAGAATACGGAGAATACATTCCGCTTGCAAAAGGAAGGATTATTTCGGCTTCGCAATTATTGGAGCGATTCCTTTTTGATGCTAAAAAACAATACGATTACGTAGAAAAACTAAGCGGTGGCGAACTGAAACGGTTGTATTTGTGTACGGTTTTGATTCAGAACCCGAACTTTTTGATTCTCGATGAGCCTACCAACGACTTGGACATCGTAACACTGAACGTTTTAGAAAGTTTCCTTTTGGATTATCCGGGATGTTTATTAGTTGTTTCTCACGACCGTTATTTCATGGATAAGATTGTAGATCATTTGTTTGTTTTCAGAGGCCAAGGAGAGATTGAAAACTTCCCTGGAAATTACTCCGATTTCAGAGCTTATGAAGACAGTGCCGATGTAGCCCAAAAAGAAGAAAACAAAGCCGAAAAGAAAGACTGGAAACAGCAAAACAACACTAGCGGCTTATCATTTAACGAGCAGAAAGAATTTCAGAAAATCGAACGCGAAATCAAAGATCTGGAAATCAAAAAGAAGGAAATCGAGCAATTGTTTTCGGAAGGAAAAGTAGCGGATGCCGATATTGAAAAGAAAGCCAACGAGTTGCAGAATGTCATCAAAAAAATAGAAGAAAAAGAAGAGCGTTGGTTTGAGTTATCCGCTAAAATTGAAGGATAAAAGAAGAATCAGCAATCACTAAAAAGTAAAAACCACAACAGAGTTACATTTGTTGTGGTTTTTTATTTACCTCTGAAACTGATTATTACCAGGAAATCGGCACATAATCTTTCAGGAATTTTCCGCTCCAGTGTTTTCCCGTATTAATACCGTCAAACAAAGGGTCCATAACCCTTGCCGCACCATCTACAATATCTAAAGGAGGCTGAAAATCTTCTTCCTCTTGCTTTCTTTTTGCCATTTCGGCCGGATCTTCATCAGTAACCCAGCCTGTATCAACAGCATTCATAAAAATACCCTGTTTTGCCAAAGCTCCCGCAGCAGTGTGGGTTAGCATATTCAGTGCGGCTTTAGCCATGTTGGTGTGCGGATGTCGGGCATCTTTGTAACCGTGGTAAAACTTGCCTTCCATTGCCGATACATTTATGATGTGTTTTTGTCCTGTGTTGTCTTTTTTCATTACTTCCGCAAGACGGTTACACAATACAAAAGGCGCCACAGCATTTACGAGTTGTACCTCTATCATTTCAGTCGTTTCTATTTCGCCCAGTTTTAAACGCCAGCTATTTGTTTTCCTTAAATCTACCTGTTGCAAATCGGCATCCAATTGCCCTTCGGGAAAAACTTCATTCGCTACCAGCGTATTATCGAACGAATAAGGAATTTGAGATAATTTAGCTGAAGCCCTCAACCCAATTCCGGGTTCGGGTCCGTGCCAGGTTACCGGCATATTCTGATTGGATGAAGCTCCTGCCGTCAGTACTTTCAATTCCTGTAAGCAACCGGTATGATCCGATAACAGATCCTGAACTTGTTTTGGTAATGACTCCACCGGTCGTTCTTCATTCTCCATTAAATGCGTATAAAATCCGGCAGGTCGTCGCACAGTTTGCGCAGCATTATTGATAAGGATATCCAAACGCCCGTATTTCTGTTCGATGAAATTGCAAAAGATTTCTACACTGGGAATATGTCGCAAATCCAATCCGTGGATTTTAAGTCGGTGTCCCCATTCCATAAAATCCGGTTCCTTTGCAAAACGCGCAGCCGAATCCACCGGAAAACGAGTTGTTGCAATCACAGTAGCTCCTCCGCGTAAAAGCATAAGCGTAATATGGTACCCAATTTTTAAACGGGAACCTGTAATAACGGCGATTTGTCCTTTTACATTGGCCGTTTGAAAACGTTTGGCATAATTAAAATCACCACAATCGGTACACATAGTATCATAAAAATGGTGCATTTTCGTAAACGGAGTTTTGCACACGTAACAATTTCTTGGCGTTTCCAATTCCAATTGCTCTTTATTGGCAAGATCTGAAATTGACAGTAATTTTGGTGCCACAAACACACTTACTTCACGGGCCGTACGGATTCCGGTTTCTTTACGGGCCGTTTTGTCTTTAGTTTCTTTTTTACGCTTGGCAGCTAATTTTCCGTCTTTTTTTCTGCGTGAAAGTTCATCGCGATCAGGTCTCGAAAATTGTCCTGCCGCTTTAATCAAAGCAGTTCTTTGTGCTTTCGGAATATCAAATATCTGATCGGTATCCGTATTTAATTGCGTCAGTAAAGCGATGCATTTCTCGATTTCTTCCGAGGTTATTGCCTGCTTATTTTCTGTCTCATCCATCGTCATCATAAAAAATATCTTTTCTGGCCGAACCGCCAAGGCTGCAAATATAGTTTTAAAATCCGGTTTCAACTTTTTACCGGAAAAGATTGAATGATTCTAAAATGGCTTTGTATCTTCGTCCTTTCTTTTTGAAACCCTGCCTACTATTATGATCAAATCGTATATCAACTTCCTTTGGAATTCCAAGAATCAGCACGGAGTACATTCGCCGTTCGTATATTCTTTGGTAACAAAGTGCTTTTACGATAAAAAAACAAAACCGGAATACAAGCTATTAAAGCAATACCGAAACGATTTGCTTCAGAACAAGAATACGATTGAAGTAACAGATTTCGGAGCGGGTTCACGTGTTTTTAAATCCAATACCCGTCAGATTTCAAAAATTGCACAAACAGCGGGAATTACTCCGAAAAGAGCCAAATTGTTATTCCGAATCGTAAATTATCTACAACCGGAAACCATGCTGGAAATCGGCACTTCATTAGGATTGGCAACGTCAGCCTTATCATTAGGAAATCCGAAAGCTAAAATTATCACGTTGGAAGGCTGCCCGGAAACTTCGGGAGTAGCACAAAAACAGTTCGAGAAATTCAAATTAAAAAATATTGAATCCGTCGTAACCGAATTCACGGAATACCTGAAAAGCTGTCAACCGAAGGCAGAACACTACCAACTGATTTACTTCGACGGCAATCATTCCAAAAAAGCCACTTTAGACTATTTCGAGCTATTGCTTCCGACCATAACCAACGAAACGGTATGGATTTTCGACGACATCCACTGGTCTTCCGAAATGGACGAAGCCTGGGAAATCATAAAAAAACACCCGAAAGTAAAAGTGACCATCGATACATTTCAATGGGGATTAGTATTTTTCCGAAACGAACAGGAAAGAGAAGATTTCGTGATCCGAAGTTAAGTTTTTAGTATTTTTGATGTTCAAAGCAACAGAAATGGACATAAATCAGATTTTCGAAAACAACCGCTCGTGGATTGCCCGACAACTGCAAAACGACGAACACTTTTTTGAAAAATTATCCGAAGGACAAGCGCCTGAATTTCTTTATATCGGGTGTTCCGACAGTCGCGTAACCGCCGAAGAATTAATGGGCGTCTCTCCCGGTCAGGTCTTCGTGCACCGCAATATTGCCAACATGATTCCAAATACCGATCTTAATTCGATGTCGGTCATTAATTATGCTGTCGTTCAATTGAAAGTCAATCATATCATAGTTTGCGGGCATTACGGATGCGGGGGAGTGAAAGCAGCGATGCAGCAGTCGGACTTGGGAATACTCAATCCGTGGCTGAGAAACATTCGCGATGTATACCGAATGCACAAAAAAGAACTAAACACAATCGAAAACGAAGAAAATCGATACCGAAGGCTGACGGAGCTAAACGTTATGGAACAGTGCATCAACATCATCAAAACCGCCGAAGTCCAAAAAGCCAGTGACGAAAGAAATTTAAAGGTCCACGGATGGATTTTTGACATTCATACCGGAAAACTGATCGACTTAAAAATCGACTTTCCTAAAATCATGGAAGGAATTAAAGAGATTTACAGAATAACACAGTAAGCGGTGCAAGTAGGAATTTTAACAAACAAATAACGTCGAAAAAAATCATAACTATTTAAAAATCAGTATATTTGTTATGCTTTAAATCACATCTGCAGATGATTAACAGCAATCATACTTTTTTTAACTCCCCATCTTATCAATGGGGAGTTTTTTTTTAAATCTGGTGTAACAATTTCCGGATACGCACTACTTATACCCTATAAAATTCGCTTTTGAACTTTAAAACCGAAAACTGTGAAAACGTCTCATCCTATCATTGACATAAAAGGTATTACCCGTGATTTCCCGCTTGGAAACGAAATTGTTTACGTACTGAAAGGTATTGACCTGCAAATCCATAAAGGGGAGTATGTTGCCCTGATGGGACCTTCAGGTTCGGGAAAATCCACACTGATGAACCTATTAGGATGTTTGGACACACCAACTGCCGGCACCTATGTTTTAAACGGAAAAGACGTCAGCAAAATGGAAGACGACGAATTAGCCGGAATTCGTAATAAGGAAATCGGTTTCGTATTCCAAACCTTTAATCTTATGCCGCGCACAACCGCATTGGACAATGTAGCTTTACCGATGATTTATGCAGGGCATAACAAAGAAAGTAGAACAAAACGTGCTACTACTGTTCTGAAGCAAGTTGGATTGGGCGATCGTATGGATCACAAACCGAATCAGCTTTCAGGAGGACAGCGCCAGCGTGTAGCGGTTGCAAGAGCTTTAGTGAACCACCCGTCAATCATCCTTGCCGATGAACCTACCGGAAACCTTGACAGCAAAACTTCTGTGGAGATCATGAACCTTTTTGATGAAATTCACGCGAACGGAAATACCGTAATTCTGGTTACCCACGAAGAAGATATCGCGAAACACGCGCACCGCATCATCCGTTTGAAAGACGGAATCATTGAAAGCGACAATCCGAACAGATAGCAGAAGGCAGATTTCAGTATTCAGTATTCAGTTAGCAGTAAACAGATAGCAGAGGGCCGATTACGGAAAAATTCTATCTGAAAATCCGCAAAAAATCTGTATTCCCAAATTTTTTTTTTGAAGCGAATGGCTCGGGCTTTATCAATAAACCCTATTCCCGCCATCCGTTTTACACGGTGCCACTACTGTCGGGGCTAAAGAGTTTTTGTCTTTTGTGTTTGGAAACTCTTAAGAAACCTCAGTTACTTAGCGACTCAGTTACTCAGAACCTTAAAAAAGTCTCTCAGAAGCAAATATCCCAATCTCTATCAGGATTTGTCTCTTTTTTTACAAACTCCTCAGAAAACTCAGTAACTTAGCAACTTTGACACTAAGCAACTAAAATATGAAAGTATATACCAAGACCGGAGACAAGGGAACCACGGCTCTTTTCGGTGGAACACGCGTTCCGAAACACCATATCCGCATCGAAAGCTACGGAACTGTTGACGAGTTAAACTCTTATATCGGACTTATCCGCGATCAGGATATCAACCCGCTGTACAAAAACGTATTGATCGAAATACAGGACCGTCTTTTTACCGTTGGAGCCATTTTAGCCACACCGCCGGAAAAAGAAATACTTAAAAACGGGCAGCAGCGCCTGAATATCAACCGTATTTCAGAAGAAGACGTGCAGTTTCTTGAAAATGAAATCGACACAATGGATACTTCCCTTCCGCCAATGACACATTTTGTACTGCCCGGAGGCCACACTACTGTGTCATATTGTCATATTGCACGCTGTGTTTGCCGCCGCGCCGAGCGTTTAGCCACGCATCTTAACGAATTAGAACCGACAGATGTGCAGGTTCTAACCTATCTAAACCGACTTTCTGACTACCTTTTCGTATTGGCACGAAAGTTGTCCCACGACTTGCACGCTGACGAAGTGAAATGGATACCCAGAAAACAGTAGTCAGCAAGCAGAACGCAGTAAGAAGTATTTTGCTGACAGATTTCAATTTACAATTCGAAATCTGCAGCCTGAAATCTAAAATATGCGGTCTGAACAAGACGTTCTTAACTTTTTTTAAAATAAAAGAAATTTTACTTGATTTTTTCAGTATAAAATTTATTTTTGCATAAAACTATAAATCAATCAAAGATGTATTGGACATTAGAATTGGCATCGTATTTAAGTGATGCCCCGTGGCCAGCCACAAAAGATGAGCTTATCGACTATGCTATCCGAACTGGAGCTCCACTGGAGGTAGTGGAAAACTTACAGTCAATAGAAGACGAAGGTGAAATCTACGAATCAATGGAAGAGATATGGCCAGATTATCCAACCGACGAAGATTATCTTTGGAACGAGGATGAATATTAAAAAATAAAGCACAGCTAAAAAGTCTCTCACGAGGCTTTTTTTTTGTGTAAATTTGCAGACTATTATTAGAATATAAACCAAACCAGATTATGAGTTTCATAAACAGCATATTAAAAGCTTTTGTGGGTGACAAATCCCAGAAAGACGTAAAGGCAATTCAACCGATTATTGCCAAGGTTAAATCATACGAAAGTGCTTTAGCAGCCTTATCGAATGACGACCTAAGAGCAAAAACAACCTATTTTAAGGATCAGATCAAAAAAGCCCGTGCTGAAAAAGATGCTAAAATAGAAGCTTTAAGACAAGAAGTTGAGGCTACGGAAGACATCGACAAAAGAGAAGATATTTATGCTGCCATCGATGCTATCGAAAAAGAAGCTTATGAAATCTCAGAAAACATATTAACGGAAATCCTTCCGGAAGCGTTTGCCGTGGTTAAGGAAACTGCGCGTCGTTTCAAGGAAAATACACAAATCACCGTTAAAGCGACTCCAAAAGACCGCGAATTATCGGCGACAAAATCATACATCACGCTTGAAGGAGACAACGCCGTTTGGGCAAACTCCTGGGATGCTGCCGGAAAAGCCATCACTTGGGACATGATCCACTATGATGTACAGTTAATCGGTGGTACCGTTCTGCACCAAGGTAAAATTTCCGAGATGCAGACAGGAGAAGGTAAAACATTGGTAGCAACGTTACCGATCTACCTAAATGCCTTGACCGGAAACGGAGTACACTTGGTAACCGTGAACGACTACCTTGCAAAACGTGACAGCACATGGAAAGCGCCTTTGTTCGAGTTCCACGGACTTACTGTTGACTGTATCGACAACCACCAGCCAAACACCGATGCAAGACGAAAAGCTTATGAAGCTGATATCACTTACGGAACGAACAACGAATTCGGTTTCGATTACTTAAGAGATAACATGGCACATACGCCGGGTGAATTGGTACAAAGAAAACACAACTACGCGATTGTCGATGAGGTGGATTCCGTATTGATCGATGATGCCCGTACACCGTTAATCATTTCAGGTCCGGTTCCTCAGGGTGACCGTCACGAATTCAACGAATTAAAACCGAAGATCGAAAACCTTTATAACCTTCAGCGTCAGCTAGCTAACGGTTTCCTTACGGAAGCAAAACGCTTGATGAAAGAAGGAAATACAAAAGACGCCGGATTCCAGGTATTAAGAGCTTACCGTGCTTTACCGAAAAATAAAGCATTGATCAAATTCTTATCGGAAGAAGGTGTTAAACAATTGCTTCAGAAAACAGAAAACGAATACATGCAGGACAACAACCGCAAAATGCCGATTGTTGACGAAGCTTTGTATTTTGTAATCGAAGAAAAAAACAACCAGGTAGAATTAACGGACAACGGAATCAAATTCCTTTCTCAGGATACTTCCGATGATTTCTTCGTCCTACCGGATATCGGGACTGAAATTGCCAATATCGAAAAACAAAAACTTTCAAAAGAAGCTGAAGCTGAAGTAAAAGAACAACTGTTCCAGGACTTTTCAATTAAAAGTGAGCGTATCCATACATTAACGCAGCTTTTAAAAGCCTATACGCTATTCGAAAAAGACACGGAATACGTTATCATGGATAACAAAATCCTTATCGTAGACGAACAAACCGGTCGTATCATGGATGGTCGTCGTTATTCCGACGGTTTACACCAGGCGATCGAAGCGAAAGAAAACGTAAAAATTGAAGCTGCTACGCAGACTTTCGCAACTATTACATTACAGAATTACTTCCGTATGTACAGTAAATTGGCGGGAATGACCGGTACTGCTGTTACAGAAGCAGGTGAGTTCTGGGAAATTTACAAATTAGACGTAGTAGAAATTCCTACCAACAGAGGAATTGCACGTAAAGATAAAGAGGATTTGATCTACCGTACGGTTCGTGAGAAATTCAACGCTGTTGCGGAAGACGTTCAGGAAATTGCCGCTTCAGGAAGACCGGTATTGATAGGTACAACTTCGGTAGAAATTTCCGAATTATTAAGCCGAATGCTGAAAATGCGCGGTGTACAGCACAATGTATTGAACGCGAAATTACACAAACAAGAAGCTCAAATAGTTGCCGAAGCCGGTAATGCCGGTGTAGTAACCATCGCAACCAACATGGCAGGTCGTGGTACCGATATTAAATTGTCGCCGGAAGTAAAAGCGGCAGGCGGTTTAGCGATTATCGGAACAGAACGTCACGATTCACGACGTGTAGACCGTCAGTTACGTGGTCGTGCGGGACGTCAGGGAGATCCGGGAACTTCTCAGTTCTACGTTTCTTTGGAAGACAACTTAATGCGTTTGTTCGGTTCAGAGCGTGTAGCGAAAATCATGGACAGAATGGGAATCAAAGAAGGTGAAGTAATTCAACACTCTATGATGACTAAATCGATCGAAAGAGCTCAGAAAAAAGTAGAAGAAAACAACTTTGGTACACGTAAACGTCTATTGGAATACGATGACGTAATGAACGCACAACGTGAAGTGGTTTACAAACGTCGTCGTCATGCATTGCACGGAGAACGCTTGAAAGTGGATTTAGCAAACATGATGTACGATTTGGCTGAATTGATTGTGGAAAACAACAAAATCACCAAAGATTTCAAAAACTTCGAATTCGAATTAATCCGTCATTTTGCTATCGAGTCACCGGTTTCAGAAAGTGATTTCAACCGACTTACCGAAATCGAGTTAGCAGGTAAAGTATATAAAGCAGCATTAAAACAATATGATGCTAAACAGGATCGTAATGCAAGAGATGCTTATGCCGTAATTAAAAATGTTTACGAAAACAATAACGGTCAGTTTGAACGTATCGTAGTTCCGTTTACAGATGGTATCAAAACGCTTAATGTGGTAACTGATTTAGAGAAATCATACCTTTCTGAAGGGAAAACACTTTTAAACGATTTCGAAAAGAACATCACTTTAGCGATCGTGGATGAAGCCTGGAAAAAACACCTTCGTAAAATGGACGAATTGAAACAATCGGTTCAGTTAGCAGTTCACGAACAAAAGGATCCATTGTTGATTTACAAATTCGAAGCGTTCAACTTATTCAAGAAAATGTTGGACGGTATCAATAAAGAAGTGATTTCGTTCCTTTTCAAAGGGGATTTACCTTCACAAAACCCGAATAATATTCAGGAAGCACACGAAGTACCGGTTCAGGAAGATTACACTATTTCAAAAGAAGAAGTGTTAAACATTGATGAAATGGCTGCCAAACAGCATGAAGCTCAAATGCAGCAACAGCAACAACAGCACCATCATGTTACTGAAACCATTGTACGTGATCAACCTAAAATCAACCGCAACGACAACGTAACAATCAAACACGTTATGAGCGGAAAAACGGAAACCATGAAATTCAAAAAAGCGGAACCTATGTTAGCTTCAGGAGAATGGATTGTCGTTAACGAATAAAAAGGATCACTTTTGATAAATATATCCCCAATTACGGTTGTAATTGGGGATTTTTGTTATATTTATCCAAACATTTCCCCAAATGAAATTAAAAATCATCCTTTTTGCGCTGCTAATCGCCGTAAATATTTCCGCACAATCGGTAGACGAGTTGAGGCGTGATACGAAAGCGCTCTATGATGCGACCTACACTATGTCATTTGACAAGATGCTCGATTTTACCTACCCGCTTGTTTTCAAATTTGTGGAACGGGCTGATATGTACGGCAGCTTAGACAGTTCTTTCGACAATGACACTTACAGTATTCGTTATCTGTACTCCACCCCTCATTTTAGCTATTCGGACATCCAGATGACCGACAATGGCTTATACTGTGTCATAAGTTATGAGAATTCAATTCTGATGACCTACAAACAACCGATTACCAATGAAGCGACCCTAAAAAAGATAACAGAAGCACTGCATAAAACCTTTCCGGATTCCATAATACGTTTCGAAAAAGAACGCAATGCCTTTAATATCATTAAAACGGACAAACTGGTTGCGATTTCAGATGACTTTACCGAAGGAAAATGGAAATTCATTAGTTTCGACCCTAATTACAAGGAACTACTTGATGCGGTCATCACCGAACGAATAAGAAAACAATTGGGTTTATAATAAAAAGCAAAATCCCCAATCACTATTGCAATTGGGGATTTTTATATTGTTAACACAAATTTTTCCCAGGCAATTCTATTTATTTGGTTCCCGATTTTCCAGCGAAACTATTTTATAACACACTTTTTCATCCTTACCACCCTGACTCCAGGCCACAAGAACTTCCGTTTCGTTCAAAGGCTTCACAATTGGAAATGTCGCATTGCCTTCATTAGAAGTTACAAATTTTGTTTCCACAACTTCGCCGTTTTTGGCTCTGTGCTGTAATCCTATCCTATTGAAATAATCTCCGTTGATTTCCCCATTTTCATCCCATACTACCACAACATTTTTATTATTCAAAGTTGAAATTTGAGGATGTTTTGCCGATGGATTTTTACTGACATTATCCCGTTTTGAAAAACTGATTCCGTTGTCTGAGGAATTGGCATAAAATACTCCTGCCCCTCCACCCATCGTAAACCAGGCAAAGTGCAATCCGTTTTCATTTTGTGTCATTGTCGGACCGGTGTGCGGGCAGCCGTTTATTTTCCAGTTGTCGGCACTAATTCGCTTAGGTTCAGAAAAAGTCTTTCCATTATCTGAAGAATGACTCAATACCATATCGCGAATCTCTTCGTTGATTATATCTCGGTAAGCGGCATAAATAATTCCATTTTTCCCGACGTACAATTCGGTTCTGCAACATTGACAAATCGTTTCGCCAATCGCTTTTTCATTCTGAAAACCGGTTTTTCCTTTGGTGGCTGCATAATACATAGTAGAACCTTCCAAATCAGTTGTACTTCTGTTATCCAGCCAAATAATCGCTACTTCTCCGTTAGGTAGCAGGTCGACGTCAAAATAACGCTGATCGATTCCGTTTTCATCCTTAACCAGTCGTGTAGCCGGCGTCCAGTTCTTTCCACCGTCAAACGATTGGGAATACTGTATCAGTCCGGCGTATTTTTTCTTTGGTGACGCATTATCAATTCCCCAAACCGCAATAATTTCTCCATCAGGTTTAAATATCACCTTAGGTATATTCTCCCCGTGCAATTCCACGCCTTTACTGGCCGGAATTTCAACAGCCGTACCAAATTTCTTATCTGCAGAATTGAAAACCGAATAACTAAAAACAGCCTCCTTCCCTTCTGCTTCCTTCCCGAAACTCAATATAATCCTCCCCTTGTTATCCGAAGTAAAAAAAGGACAACTTGTTCTGGAACCTGCTTCCGAAACAATTGATTTTATTTCCGAGGTTGCACTCTGTGAATTACCGTTTTGCGATGCGAACAAGACGATCGCTAAAACAAAAAGAAGCTTATTTTTCATTTGTTTTTTTCTTGTTTAGTTGGAAATTATATTGCAATCCAAAAATGAATGTTCGGGGTGCTGCTGCCGTATAACTTGACGTTGATGTAGCAGAATTGCCTCTGGTAACATTGTAAGCGTATAATCTATCCGTAAAGTTAAGAACATTCGTATACAACTCAAATCCTTTATATAAATATCCGATTCGGCCGTTAAACACATTGTATCCGTCATATTTTACGGTATTGACCTGATTCTGATACCAACTTGAAACAACCTGCCATTCAATTGCCGCTCTAAAATTTGGCAACCATTTCGGATAATAACTGACTTCCGAATTCCCGATCCAATTAGGAGCCGACGGCATTTCAAGACCATCTAAATTCTTAACCGGATCTGTCGGTTTATCGGACACTTTAAAATCTACGAAAGTATGTTTGGCATAAGTCCCCCCAATTCGAATCTTAAACTGATTACTCGGACAGAAGTTAACAGCCATTTCAACACCTTTATGCAGTGTTTTTCCCGCCGAACGATAATCGGTTGAATTGTCAGGCATACGGATGCTTAGCAATTCGTTTTTACCTTCCATGTAATAAAGCGAATACTCAATCTCTACTTTTCGCTGCCAGAATCGGAACCACCCGCCCACTTCGAAGTTATTGAATGTAGCCGGTTCCAGATTATAATAAAATTCGGCCGGAACTCCCGTGCTTCCGCCTGTTCCCGGCTTCGCCCTGAAAATGGAAGTCAATCCCGGAGGCGCAAATCCCTGTGAGTAATTCTCATAAAATCCTGCAAACGACCATGGGTTAAAATTAACCCCTTCTTTGAATGTAAACTGATCATATGTTTTGCTACCGGTGGATTGGTCAATATTGTTGTTATAATCAAAACTCATATTGTCATAACGGGCGCCGCCGGTAATAATCAGAGTTTTAACCGGTTTAAAGCTCAATTGCACAAACCCTGCTGTATTGTAAATTCTGGCATTGTAGTCCGCCAATTTAATATCAGGACGCTCTTCAATGATTTCATAACTGCTTACAGTTTGTCCACCCGGATTCAAATTAGCTTTTAAATCAACCTGATACGCATTATAATCTACGGGAGAATTATCGAACAAGCCTCCGAAAACCATTGAAGCCTTTAATCGTTCTATTTTTTGACTGTGTTGCGCCAGTACACCATAACTTTTAAAATTATTGGAATTGACCTCGCCTTTTGCTGTGGTTTGTCCCTGCGTCCATTTTATGGCGAATGAAGGGTTCTGACCCAATTCATTATCTCTGGTGAAAGCTGTTACTGATGTCTGCGCGTTCTTATTCCAGTCTTTTTCAAAAGTTACTCTGCTGCGTAAAGCTTCTGATTTTCTATAAGTGAAGTCCGTAGTGCTTTTATAGGTTCTGTTGTAAAAATCCGCTTCATTAACAGTTCCGCTCATATCCGAATAGTAATTTCCGTAGAATAAAGTCCAGATTAAACGCGTGGTCGAGTTGATATTATAGTCGATTCTTGCATTGATATTATCTTTATTGTAATCAGAAAAAGTCATCCACGAATCCCGCTGTGCGCTGCTAAGTCCTGCCACATGGAATCCAACTTTACCGACGGTTCCACTAGCGGCCGCCTGTAATCTCATATAGCCCCATTGGTCGGCCTGTAAGCCTAGTTTCATATCCGATTGTGGGGCGGGTTTCATCGAAATTAAATTCACGGCACCACCTACTGCCTCCGGTCCGTAAAGTGAGGAAACCGGCCCTCGAACCACTTCAATATTCTGTAAGTTAAACTGATTGATCTCTAAAAGCGCATTGTGGTTGAAAACCCCCATTGGGCGGATTGACAAACCATCTTCCAAGTATAAATAATACGGATTGGTAGTCATTGGCTGACGAATAGCCATCTGATGCTGTTCATTCCCAAGATTAACCATTAAAACACCCGGCACTTTATTCACGATTTCATAAACCGCTGTGGCTTTGGTTTCATTAATTGTTTTCTGAGTTACTTTTGAAATCGCTACCGGCACTTCCCTTTTTAAACTGGCGCCGCGATTAGCTGTAATGACAACCGTTTCAAGTTGTTTGTGATTTATTGCAACTGAATCCTTTTCTGTTTTGTTCTGACCGTACATCATTTGTCCTATGATCAATACGGCAAGGAATATTTTTTTCATTTTTGTGTTAATTATTGCAGCTGCTATGCCATTGATAAAATCAATGAATAGTGTGCTCCATGAGAGAATAATGGAAAGGAACCTAAATAATTATCCTGCAAGCGGCCGCACGATGTTGTCGGATTACTCCAAAACACTGTACTACCAAGCCTAAGCCAAAAGTTGGCTCAAACGGATAAGATTAAAGTGAAATACAACAATTAAACGGCGGGTGGGTGAAAAACGGCACAGGCGTTTTCATAAAGGTACAAATCGGAATAGTTCGCGTTGATTCTTTTTTGAACCGGGAAATTCAGATTTACTATTTCAAAGGAAGATGATTTTTCTAAAAAAAGGATTTCGAATTCCGAATGTGACGTTTTTTTATCCTTCGAAGCCGGATTGTCGTTTTCGGACGCTTTTGCCAATTCCTTCATCAAATGACACTTCCCGTTACATTTCAGTTCCGGTTTGGCTTTGTTCTCACAAAGTTCTTTCACAATGTAATCGTAATTCAGCACGTATTCCAACACCGGAAGCACCGGCTTCAGGGCGAAAAAGAATACGAGAATCACAATTGCATTTTTCATGGGATAAAGATACTTCATAATTCTTTTGTCAAACCTGATTTTTATCAGATTTGCGCAAATTCAACATCTATCCGACTTAAAAAGAAAGGAAATCGCTTTAATCAATATCAAAAAAGCTACTTTTGTAATCCAATCAGAACGAAAAATGTTAAACATTTCCACATACAATACTTTTTTTGATGCCGTTAAAACCAGCATTGCCGACGGCACCTTTGCAAAACTGACATTAACAAAAACGATCGGCCGACCGGAACTGCAGAACATTTATGTGAGAACAGCTGTAGAAGATGGTGTATTAAAATTATCCGTCATCCACAAAATTTACAATGAAGGGCTGCAGGAAATTGAAAAAATCGTGGATTTGGAGGCAATGGAAACCGAACTGGTACCTTACATCAACAATCCGTTTATGTGGGTTTTATTGTTTACCACTGAAGCCGACATCACCATGAAATTAAACAAAAAACGAATCGCTACCATTACGGAACAACCGCCGACGTTTAAAAATCCGGATGCGGTTTTGGCAGAATTCCTGAACAATCACTAAAAATAAAAAGGGCTGAAAAGAAAATTTCAGCCCTTTTTATTTTTATAACTTCACTTAAAGTCGGTCCGGAAAAATCTTCCCCGGATTCAATATCGTATTCGGATCAAAAACCTGTTTGATACTTTTCATCAATTGCAGTTGTGTATCAGAAAAGGCAATATCCATAAAATTCTTCTGCACATAACCGATACCGTGCTCTCCTGATAAGGTTCCTTTTAACGAAACGGTCAGTTCAAAGATTTCGCGGATGCCTTTGGGAACTTCAGTTTTCCAGTTTTCGTCGGTCATATTCGCTTTGATGATGTTCACATGCAGGTTACCGTCGCCGGCATGACCATAGCAAACCGATTTGAATCCGTATTTATTCCCTATTTCCTTGATTCCTTTTAATAATGTCGGTAATTCATAACGAGGCACCACCGTATCTTCTTCTTTGTAAACCGAATTGGATTTTACCGCTTCCGCAACGCCACGGCGCATTCTCCAAAGTGCATTTTTCTGATCTTCAGTATCAGCAAAAAGGATTTCGTCAATCTCGAAATTTTCAACTACGCCCATTATTTTCTCAGCTTCGAGCATTAAAACATCCGGGTAATTTCCGTCCACTTCGATTAACAGATGCGCTTCGATATTATCCTTGATATCCACATTCACGCCTTCAATGAACTTGATTGCCCAATCAATAGCATCGCGCTCCATGAACTCCAACGCACTCGGAACTACCCCGGCTCTGAAAATCGCTGAAACTGCTTCACATGCCTGTTCGGCTTTGTAAAACGGCACTAACATTAATACGTTATGGGAATTCTTCGGCAACAGTTTCAGAACAATTTTGGTGATAATTCCTAATGTCCCTTCACTCCCGACCATCAGCTGCGTCAGATTGTAACCTGTTGAATTTTTAAGCGTATTGGCGCCTGTCCAGATGATTTCTCCAGTTGGCAGCACCACTTCCAGATTTAAAACATAGTCTTTGGTAACTCCGTATTTCACGGCTCTTGCACCACCCGCATTTTCGGCTATATTTCCACCAATGAAACAACTGCCACGACTGCTTGGATCTACCGGATAGAACAGACTTTTTTCTAAAACAGTATCCTGCAAAACCTGTGTGATAACGGCCGGTTCGGTGGTAACCTGGAGGTTTTTTTCGTCGATTTCGATGATCTTATTCAGACGGTCGGTGGATAAAGCAATGCCCTGATGAATGCTCAATGCACCACCGCTCAAACCCGTTCTTCCACCAATGGGAACTACTGGGATTTTATATTCGTTGGCTATTTTTACAATTTCAGAAATTTCCTGAGCCGAAGCCGGTTTTACCACTACAGAAGGTGGAAAAACATAATCTTCGGTTTCGTCGTGACCGTAATTATTTCGGGTTTCCTCATCGGTAAAAACGAAAGAGGCTCCGACTATATTTTGAAGTTTTTGAAGTATTTCGGGTGTGATTTGCATTGTCATAACTAAGTATCAAAGTATGTTAAGTGTCAAAGTTACAAAGTTATTTCATCAAATTGCAATTCGAATCCGCCCTGATTACTTCACTAAATATTATTTTTTAGCGGAGTTCAGTGAACATAAATGTTTGCAGCGGCATCCTTTTCAAACGGTCATTGAGGCTCTCGAAATGACCGTTTGAAAAGATATAGCGGATAGCGGGAAAAAGCTCCTAAAAAAACTAATGTTTCTTTTTAAGATTTGGAAGGAAATAAGCGATAATTCCAATTAAAGGCAGGAACGAACAGATTCCGTATACAAATTCTATGGAAGTCCTATCGGCCAGATAACCTAAAACGGCTGAGCCCAAACCTCCGATTCCGAATGCGAAACCGAAGAACAATCCGGAGATCATCCCTATTTTTTCAGGCATTAATTCCTGTGCATAAACCAGAATTGCGGAGAACGCCGAAGCAATAACCACTCCGATGATTACCGATAAGATTCCGGTCCAGAACAAATTCGCAAACGGCAGCATCAACGTGAAAGGGGCTGCGCCTAAAATAGAGAACCAGATGATATATTTTCGTCCGAACTTATCGCCTAACGGTCCGCCAATCAATGTTCCGACCGCCACCGCACCCAGGAACCAGAACAAATGGTACTGTGCCTGTAGTACCGAAATATGGAATTTTTCGATCAGGTAAAACGTGAAGTAACTCGACATCGAGGACGTGTAAAACGATTTGGAAAAAATCAGGATCAGCAATAAAATCACTGACATTTTTACTTTCAGAGGCGATAAATTATGCATTCTCTCACCGCCTTTTTTCTTTCCGTGCAGCGACATAAGTTTTTGTTGGTACCAAACGGCGATTCTGCTCAGGACCAAGATTCCTACCACAGCAAACAACACAAACCATAAAATGTAAGACTGTCCGCGCGGCACTACGATTAACGCTACCAACAAAGGTCCGATCGCTGTTCCCGTATTTCCTCCCAATTGGAAGATAGATTGCGCCAGCCCGCGTTTACCTCCCGAACCTAAGAACGCCACTCGGGAAGCTTCAGGATGGAAAATGGAAGAACCTATTCCCACCATCGCCACTGAAGCCAAGATCAAAGGAAAACTGGAAGCCTGAGAAAGCATTATGATTCCGCTAAGCGAGAATAACATTCCAAAGGCAAGTGAATACGGTTTTGGTTTTTTATCCGTATAAATTCCGACGAAAGGCTGTAATAGAGAAGCCGTAACCTGATAGGTAAACGTTATCAGTCCGACCTGCGTAAACGACAGACCGTAATTTGCTTTTAAAACCGGATACATCGCCGGAATTACCGCTTGCAGTAAATCGTTTATCAAATGCGCGAAACAAATGGAAAACAAGATGGAATACACCGTTGTTTCTACTCTGTTTTCTTTTTCTAATGTAGCTGTTGCCGTCGTTGTTTTCATCAGATATGCTGTAAAATAAAGTACCAGAAAATTAATGTCAGGAATGAAATCGGAATTCCAAAACCAATCATCATACTGCTTAGTTTAGGTTTCAAACCATAGGTAGAGGCGACAATTGTTCCTGTGATCATTGGAGCCATGGCCGCTTCAAGTATGGAAACTTTTACTTCCAAGCCGCTTCCGTTTAATAGTAAAACGTATAACAGATAGAAGAATAAAGGTGTAATCAATAATTTGAAGAACAATCCTAAACCCAGGTATCCCCAGTGTTTGCTTTTGCTGTCAAATTCCAGTTGCATTCCGACTGAAACCAAGGCTATTGGTGTAACTGTGGTTCCAAGTCTTTGAAAAACCGATTGCAGCATTTCCGAAAAATCCAACTGCATAACATTCAGACAAGTAGCAACCGCAAAGGCAATGAATGGTGGAAAAAAAAGTATTTTTTTAAAGATAGCACTTGAACTTGCCGTTCCTCTTGAATACATAGTCGCCACCAAAATGGCTAATGTAGAAACCACTACGAACGAACCCGGCTGATCTACAATTACAGCGGTTTCGAGTCCTTCTTTACCGTAAACTGCTTCGATTATAGGGAAACCCACAAACGAAGTATTCCCCAACCCTGCAGTGATGATCAAACATCCTGTTAGTTTTTTTGACCAGCCGAGCATTTTTCCGAGAGCGGTAAAAAAGATATAGGAAAGTGCAAAACCCAACCAGGCAATTCCCAGCGGGAACAAAAGTTTGGAACTGATTTCGAGTTTCGGGATATAATACAACGCAACGGCCGGAAGCGATATGAAAATCACAAACTGATTAAGTATTTTGTAACTTAACGGTGGAAACGCTGAACTTCTATTGAGTAAAAAACCCAAAAGCATACAGACGAAAATGAGTAAAATATTATCCATAGTGATTTAAAGCAAGGCAAAATTACTACTATTTCATTTTTAAGTCCCTATTTTATTCAACTTTAGCATTTGGTTAAGATTATTCTTTTTAATTGAACGTTGATGATGTAGATGTCGGTAATGCAGATTTTTATAGATTTCGGGTTCTACCAAAGTGATTTTACGCACTGTAGAGTTAAATTTGGAACGCGGATGACACAGATGCGCAAAACGTAGATTTTTATGGATCTAAAGTTTGGTTAATCTTAAATCCTTGCATTTTTATTTACTCGCATGCAGATTCCGCAGATTTTCGCAGATTCTTTGCAGTTCACTTTAAAAATGAATTAGAATCACTAAGTAATTGAAATAGCTTATAAGAAAATTATAAGAAAAAACTCCGCGAAAATCTGCGTAATCGGCGTGAAAATAGAATTAAAAACTGTTGTCTCTCTTTAAAATTGTAAAAAACAGTCACAGTAACTATCCATAAAATATACAATGTTTGAATATCCTTGAACATTGTGCACTTTTTCCTTAATTTTACTGCATTAATTGATTCCTGTGGCACTTAAAAAAACACATCCTTCGGCTTTAAAAGAAAATGACGGCATCGAACAACCGGAAAGCATCAGTGCTTCTTCTGTGGAGCATATTCAGCAATTCCGCAGAAAGCAACCGTCGGCCGAAGAATTGATCACCAACATACTGAAAAGCGATAAAGTAGCCTTGAGCCGTGCAATTACGTTAGTCGAAAGCACCAGTGCCGCGCATCTTGAAAAAGCTAATGAAGTCATCAAGGGCTGCTTGCCTCATGCCAATAATTCATTGCGAATTGGGATCACCGGTGTGCCTGGCGTTGGTAAAAGTACGTTTATCGAAGCCTTTGGAAAATACCTGACGTCTATCGGAAAGAAAGTCGCTGTTTTGGCGGTCGATCCCAGTAGTTCCATTTCGCATGGTAGTATTTTAGGCGATAAAACCCGTATGGAAGAACTGGTGAAGGATGAAAATGCTTATATCCGTCCGAGTGCTTCGGGTGAAAGTTTGGGTGGTGTGGCGCGAAAAACCCGTGAAGCCATTATCCTGTGTGAAGCCTGCGGATTTGATACTATCCTGATTGAAACCGTTGGTGTTGGGCAGAGCGAAACGGCGGTGCACAGTATGGTGGATTTCTTTTTACTTCTCAATCTGGCCGGAGCCGGTGATGAATTACAGGGTATCAAACGAGGTATCATGGAAATGGCCGATGCGATTGTGATCAACAAAGCGGATGGTGATAACATCAAGCGTGCCCGACTGGCGAAGGTCGATTTTAACCGTGCTTTACACCTCTTCCCTTTGAAAAGTTCGGGTTGGTCTCCGAAAGCGAATACCTGCAGTGCTTTGACAAATGAAGGCATTTCAGAGGTTTGGGAGACGATTACAGAGTATTTTACGTTAACAAAAGAAAACGGGTATTTTGATATAAGACGAAAAGACCAAAGTCATTATTGGATGCTGGAAACCATCAACGAGCAGCTGAAACTGAATTTCTACAATCATCCCGAAATCGAAAAACTGTTGGAGTCCACTAAAAAAGCGGTGCAGGATCATGAGATTTCGCCGTTTGCTGCTGCGCAGTTGCTTTTGAACGCTTATAAGAAGGGTCAGTGATCAGATAGCAGTTGGCAGAATGCACTTTATTAGACTGAAATCTGCTTTCTGAAATCTGCATTCTGCCATCTGGAAACTACTCTTCGTAACGTTTCATCTCCCTATCGTAAAACTCACCGGCCTGATTGATTAGTCTTTCCATTTCCGCTTCGATTTCCTCCTCTTCTTCTTCGTCTAATTCCTCTAAGAATTCAATTTCATCATCTTTTAAATTGATGACAAAACGAGGATAATCTAAGTGTATGATAAAAATATCGTCCGGGAAATCAGTGTTGTCTGCTAATACGAATTTTGGTAATTCCATATGTTTTGATTTTTTGATTATTTGAGAATTTGGTAATGTGACAATTTGAGGATTTGGTTATTTGATTATTGTTCAGCAAAGAAACGAATAAACAAATAAACTTTAAAAAACTCCTCTTCTAAAATGCTAAAACTTCCAATTACATCGAAATCGCTATCCGTGATTTTTCAATATCAGTTTATTGGACAACATGTTAAAACGGATGTACAAAAATAGGGCTGCCGAGGTTAATCCTGCTAAAAGTCCGATCCAGATTCCTACCGCTTTGAGTTCCGTATATAATCCGAGGTAAATTGAAATCGGAAACCCGATGATCCAATACGAAACAAAAGTAATATACATTGGTATTTTCACATCCTGTAAACCCCGTAAAGCCCCCAAAACCACAACTTGAACACCATCTGAAATCTGGAATATGGCCGCAATGATTATTAATTGGGAAGCGATGGAAATCACTTCCGCATTGTCTTTTAAATGGGCTAAATCGTGGGCATTCATAAACATTTCCGGTAAAAACTGATGGAATACCACGAAAATAAGGGCGAAAATCACCTGAACAATGATCGCCAGTAAAAATATCGAACGCGCTACGATTCGCAATCCTACAAAATCCTGCGATCCTTTAAAATTACCCACACGGACCATACCCGCTACACCAAATCCGGATACGAACATAAACGTAAACGTTGCTAAACTCAGTGCAATCTGATTTGCCGCCTGACTCGTTGTACCGACAACGCCTGAAAGCCAGACAGCTCCGGTGAACAAGGCTACTTCAAAGAACATCTGCATGGATGACGGTAAACCAAGATTCACAATTTTGTTTACAATATCCTTACGAAGTTCATCAAACGAAAACTGATGGAAGTAGGTCTGAAATCTCGCTTTATGTTTTAAAGAGAAATGAATGAAAATCAGCATCACGAAACGCGAAATCACCGTTCCGTACGCCGCGCCCAGCATTCCTAACTTTGGGAAGAACCAAAGTCCGTAAATCAGAACCACATTTAAAAACACATGGACGATGTTACAAAGCAGATTGGCCCACATGGCGACTTTCGTTTCCGATTTTCCGTCTGCAAATTGTTTATACCCCTGAAAAATGATCAACGGAATCAATGAAAAGGCAACGATATCCAAAAACGGTTTTGCCATTTCCACAACAGCTGCCGGCTGGCCCATATAGACAATCAGCGGTTTTGAAAAATAGATTATCGAGAATAATGCAATTCCTAAAATCGAACACAAAACCAGTCCGTGATGGAAAATAGTACGTTCTTTATCAACGTTTTTTTCACCGTCTGCTTCTGCAACCAAAGGCGTAATGGCCGTAGAAAATCCGATTCCGATCGACATGGCGATAAATACGAAACTGTTTGCCAAAGAAGCTGCTGCCAATTCCGTCGGGCCTAATTTTCCGACCATGATATTATCAACAATCCCCACTAAAGTATGGCCCAGCATCCCGAGAATAATTGGATAAGCCAACTTTAAATTATTAGAGAACTCCTTGGTGTAAACAGACAAACGCATTTTTTAAATTTTGCGCAAAGGTAAGGACTAGATTTTCGGAAAATGTTATCGAAAATTAAAAATTTAACTGATTTTTGATTTTTACGTAAAAATTTAAAAGTCAAAGCAATACGGTCGTCCAATTGGAAACTTCAACTATTTTAACATTTGCCAGTAAACTAAAAACCGGAATTTGCTGTTTTCATACTGAAAAATTAACCCCAAAAAATATTTCAGCATGAGAAATTTTCCCAAAATTCAAAATCTGCTTTTTATCTTTTTATTGCTTCTATTGACAATCGAAACAAAAGCACAAAATCAAGATGAAGAACCCCTAAACCCGCAATATCTGCGTCATTGGCGTCTTGGGTTCGGACTCAACGGCGGCATCCCCATCAGTGGAGACGGCTACAATTTCAGTTTAGGTGCAGACGCCAGATTGCAGTATGACATCACCACCAAAACGTCATTAGCTTTTACCAGCGGTTACAATCACTTATTCCGCCCCGGGAAAGATTCCGGTTTCATTCCTGCCAAATTAGGTTTTAAATCATTTTTAGGTAATCAGTATTATGTATTGGGGGAAGTCGGCGGCGCCTTTGGAGTCACGAAAGAATTAGGAAACTCTTTCTTATGGGCACCGGGAATGGGAATAGCCACCAAACACATCGACATCAGTCTGCGCTATGAAAACTACAATCAGTTTGATCTGGGACAAATTTCGTTGCGATTGGCCTATGGATACAGCTATAAAAAAATGAACAATCTTAAAAAGAAAAACGCTAAAAATAAAAAAACGCCTAAATAGGCGTTTTTTTTATTTCTTCAACTGATCCCGAAACATTGCGAAATTGGCTTTTACTTTTTCGTCGAGTTGCGGTTCTTTGATGTCGGTATACTGTTTCATTTCTTCCCAGATGATCTTCGCTACCATATAACGGGCCATTTCCTTATCATCAGAAGGAATCACGTACCAGGGCGCATGTGGTTTTGAGGTTTTATTGATCGCTTCTTCGTAAAATTTCATATAATCACCCCAACGTTCGCGCTCTTTCAGGTCGCCGGGAGAAAATTTCCAATGATGTTCCTCCTGCTCCAATCTTCTTAAGAGACGTTTGCGTTGTTCTTCTTTGCTCATGTGAAAATAGAACTTCAGGACGATGGTTCCGTTTTGCGTGATGTGTTTCTCGAAATTATTGATCTGCTCAAAGCGGTTTTCCCAAAATTCAGGCGTAATGTCTTCGACTTTTTCAATATCCGGCAGGTTTTCGTTTAAAATATATTCCGGATGAACGCGGGTCACTAAAACGTTTTCATAATGGGTACGGTTAAAAACCGCAAATTTCCCTTTTTCAGGTAAAGCCAGATAATGACGCCATAAATAATCGTGCTCCAGTTCCGTGGAATTCGGCGTTTTAAAACTATGCACTACTACACCGCGCGGATTGAATTCCTTAAAAACCTCGCGAATCAGGCTGTCTTTGCCCGAGGTATCCATTCCCTGCAGGCAGATCAGCACTCCATATCGGTTGTGGGCGTACATCGCGTCCTGCAGCTCGCTCAATTTGGCCTGGACTTTATCGAGCTTCTCTTCTTTTTCTTCATCGTCGATATGGGTCTGCAATACCGTCGGAAAATCATTGATTTGAAAAGGAACGGTAATTTTAAAATTGTCAGGATTAAATATTGCCATGCTTTTTTGGGTTTATGTACGTAAATATAATTATTTTTAGGAGCTTTTCCTAAAATCACAACATGCACAAATTCACATTAGAACTTCTGTTTCAAATCATAGGGATCGGTTCAGCTTCCGGACTTATCTATAAAAACGACTATTTATTCATCATTGGTGACAACAGCAGTTACCTGTACGAATACCAAATGACAAACAAGGAATTGGAGCGTCATCCGTTAACGGAGAATCCATCGGAAGCCATTCCCAAAAAAGACAAACCCGATTTCGAAGCCGTTACGGAATATGATGGAAAGATTTATGTTTTCGGTTCCGGATCCACGGCAAACAGAAACAAGATGGTGACGATGGACGCCCAATCAAAGAAAATCATCGCTACAACAGACTTGAGCGATCTGTATCTTGGCATGCAAACCTTTGCCGAACTACCTGAAAATGATCTCAACATTGAAGGCGCTGTTTACAATGGTACGGATTGGTTTTTGTTTAATCGAGGGAATGGTAGTAAAGGAAAAAACATCATTTTCACAGTTCAGGGAAAGAATCTTACTGAAGAGTTCAACATCATTGTAACCGAATTTAAACTCCCTAAAATAAAAGGAATACGGTCAAGTTTTACCGATGCTATTTTGGTCAAGGACAAAATCTATTTTTTAGCTACCGCAGAAAACACTACTTCTACCTACAAAGACGGAGAAGTTTTGGGCAATTTCATAGGTTGCATCGATTCGCAGAAAATGAAAATCGATTTCACTAAAAAAATTACCGAAACCCATAAATTTGAAGGTTTGGCACTCTGTCAGGAAACCGATAAAGACATTACATTTCTTCTTTGCGAGGACAATGACACGGGCGAATTAAAAACGTCGGTTCACAAACTGGTTCTGAAAAAAAACTGATTTTTAAAAAATATAAAAAAGGGGCTGCTTAATAAAGGGTCCCTTTTCTGTTCTTGCCTCTTCCTCCTTGTTTCTTTCTTCTCTTACTTTTCCTTTTCCCTTCATTCTCTATTCTCTTTCCTACACCAACACTTTAGCGGTATTAAATAAAATATTATATAATTTTTACTACAAACTGACTGATATTCTGATTTTTATAGTAACTTTAAGTGTTAAATCCTCTACTTATGAAAAACAAGACCATTAAAGGAGTGTTATTAGGAAGTATGCTAACCTTAATGTTTTCCTGTAATACCAAAAAAGAAGAAACCGCAGCACCGGTGGTTGACAAAGAACAAATCAAGAAAGAAATACAGGCAAAAGAAGATGAATTTGCCGCAACGTATAATGCCGGGGAACTTAAAGACATCGGTTATTATGCCGACGATGCGACAACTTTTTTTCAGAACAGACCTCCTTTAGTAGGTAAGCCCGCTATCGTAGATTTTTTAAAATCAGATTTAAAGGCTGGCAGTACTAACAAAATCTCATTTCAAACCAACGATGTTTTTGTATCCAACGACGGAAATCAGGTTGTGGAAGTTGGTTCCTATAAAGTAGTCGACTCAACTGACACCACTGTAAACAGCGGAAATTACATGAGCTTATTTGAAAAAAGAGACGGCAAATATGTATGTGTAAGAGACATGAGCGCTTCTGAAATGCCTTTAAAATAGCGATTACAAAGTAGGATAAATAAAAAGTGGGAGGCAATTGTTCTCCCACTTTTTATTTACGATATACCTTCAGATTATCTTCTGCGACCGCCACCGCCACCGCCTCGCATTCCGCCACCGCCACCGCCGCTAAAACCGCCGCCGCCATAGCTGCCGCTGCTTCTTGTGCGTCCTGAGCTCATATTACTCGATGATGGTCGGGATGAACCGGAAGACTGGCGTGTTGATGGTGATGCCCCTCCCATCGAAGAACGGTCTGATGTTCCTGCAGACGGACGGCTGGAACTTCTATCGGAAGTCCCGGCAGAAGGTCGATTGCCCCCCCGATCAGAAGTTCCGGCAGAAGGGCGATTGCCACCTCTATCATTAGTTCCAGCAGATGGACGATTGCCCCCTCGATCATTGGTTCCCGCTGAGGCGCGATTACCGGCCCTGTCACTTACTCCTTCGCTGTTTCGGTAACTTCCGTCACGGTTGTGTTGGGTCACTCTATTGGATGTATTTCTGTTACTGTTATAGTTATTAAAATTATTATTATTGATTACAACATTCGAATTGTGATAATACCCACCGTGATGATGGTGATAGTGATTGTTGGCGTAAATTCCCCAAGCCATTACTCTAAATGCAGCAAAATAAGGGGGATAATATCCGTAATAATAAGGCGGATAATAGGGCACATAGGCTGGCGAATAGACGTATTGCACGACTGGAGCCTGTTCAACCACCACGACGGTTGTTTGCTGTGCCTGCTGCTGTTCTTTTGTTGCGGGCTCTGCTCCTGTATAGCCGGGATTCGGTGTTTCTTTACCTTTGGGCTCCACAATATAATTCTTGCCGTATAACGCCTCGTCTCCGACAATCTGCATTGTAACCTTCCCTTCTTTATCTTTATCCAATAAAATTACGGCCACATCCTGTGTTTCGGATTCGCTGACAGCAACCTGAAGTATAAATGAAAAGGACTTATCTTTTTGTTTTGTAACTACTTTTATGAAATCTACTTTTTTATCCAGATCCAGATCCAGATTATTGATTTTGGTTTTTTCTTCGTTCAGGGATTTCTCAAAACCCTCAATGGTTTTTGATTTTTGAAAAAGATCTAAAACCGCATAAAGATCCAATCCGTCTCCCGGCAATCCCAAACTTTCCCCGCCTTCTTTATCCTGCGGATAAACGGATATACTCAGAAGACCAATCACAAAAAGAATGAATATGTGTTTCCAGTTTTTCATAAATAATCTGTTTTGGTTATGACTTATTTTTTTAAAGTTACAAAAAATACCTTAAACCTACTGAAAAACAGATACTTATTATTCTTCTATTTCTTACAAACCACAATAAAACGATAATAAGTACTTTTTTACAGTTATATAGCACTCCACAAATAATCCGCTACCATTCAACAAGCTACAGATAAACCATATTAAAAAGAAAACCCCCAGACAAATAGAATGTCTGAGGGTCTCCAAGTTACGTAATAAGGCTATTAGTTCACAATTAACTTCTTAACGTCAACCTGTTTTCCTTTTTGAATTTTAACCATATAAACACCTGTTTTTAAGTTGTTTTGGTTAAATTCGACAAAATTATCGTCTGCAGTTTTTTCTGCTACTTTTTGTCCTAAAATATCGAAAACAACAATTTCTGATCCGATTAAATCGTCTCCTACCACTGTAAAGTGTCCGTTAGATGGATTTGGATATACGTTGATTTCTTTTTTAGAAACGATATCATCAGTAGAAAGTAGTGTATTCACAGAGAAACTGTAATCAACTCCACCACCAAAATCAGGATTCAGTGTTTTAATAACAGTATTGGAAGCATCCAAAATTTTGATATAGCCCGTTCCCTGAGAGCTATTTGCCCACCACGATAATCCGTCTTTACCGGTATCATTCAGTCTCAAATGATAACAACCATTAGTTACCTGAGGCGACTGATATGTATAGGTGTAAGTCGTATTCGCGGTTGAAAAAGTTTTTGTATCAACTACGGCTCCACTGGAATTATAAAGCGTATAACTGTTCTGGAACGGTTGATTATTCGTTCTCAGTTGTATTTTAAATACAGATGGCATCACATCCGGTAAGCTGAATTTCGAAACTACCTGATTATTTCTGGCGTAACCATCAGCACCACCATTAGCAGCCGTAATTTTTACATTAAACTTGTTGTTTGTACTGTTAACCCCTACGGTCCACAAGTTATTTATTGGCAAAAGCACATCGGTAGAAGCCATAGAAGCTAACGAACCTGTCCAAGTGTACGTTTGATGTGCGGCAGCATTGTTAATCCAATACTCGATCGCAACAGACGTTAAAGTTGTGGCACCTGTATTTTTAAGGGTCACAATCGGTCTTTCACACATTGGGTTGATTCTTGAAAACTCAGTATTTGAGTTATTTGGCGCTTTTACCTGATCAATAGCAGCGTCTACTGTAAAGTTAGGTGCTCCATATCCCACAATTTGGTGTGTTACAATATAATTATAAGTACCTGAAGCATTAGAAGGGTTCGAAGTTCTATAGTCAAATGCCATTGTACTTCCTGCAGTAACGTTTGGAGTCAGGTCTTGCTCTTTCAATGTTGTTCTTTGTCCCGGACACCATCCCTGTCTGTCGTAAACCCATGTTCCTCCTTGTGGGTAAACTGGATTTTCAGAACAACTTGTTGAAATTGCCCAGTTATATCTCTCCACATTATTCAATAATATCTTGTGATAAACCTGACCTCCATTGGCCTGAAATTCACCTTCATTACCGTGACCAGTAATCGACGATTTCAGTTTAAACGAAGTTGCAGAAGGACTGAACTGATAGTTGTTTGTTGTAAATTTTGAACCATTGATGATATTCGCAATACTAACATTCCCCATACGGTACTGTCCTTGCCATACCTGATCGTACTGTACCACATTTCTTGGAGGTGTTCCTACGATAAATAAAAACTCCAAATCCATTTCTTCCTGCCACTTACCGCCGTTAACCACTAATTGCTTGTTCCCTTTTAGCAATTTCACGTAGTCAGACATGTCAAAGTACCATGATTTTCCGTTCGGACCTAAGTCCAATCCGTTACCATAAGGTGAAACAAACGACATAATCTCATTATAGAAAGGATATCTTTTGTAATAATCCAAATCTACTATAGCCAAAGTCCCTTCCGGTGTAACGGGAAGTGTGGTTACTAATGCACCCGTGTCCCCATTATAAACGTTTTCTGCAGTAGTATCAAACATGAAAGTCGTAGCCACTGTATTGATAACGTCATTTCTCATAGGCATTATACCTTCCATAGAAGTGATCGAATAACTTTTAACCGTTTTTTTGCTTCGCGGATAAGAAAAACGCGCTACCACATCAGTAACTGTTTGGTTGTAAGTTCCACGGTAAAAAGTAATATTTGGTAAAACAGAAGATTCTGTAAAAGTCGTTGTTAACTGATCCCCTCTTTCATAATCCCAGTTTAGGTTTGTTCCTTGAGATACTACTGCATTTTTAGTATCAGTTACAGTCTGCCCAGTCAGTTCATCTAATTTATAGTATGCCACTAAGCTCGAGTAGTTAGGGTGTGTATTATCGATTGTCTTATTTTTCCAGGCTGTTACAGTTGCTGCAGATAATTCTGTATTCCAAACGGATAATTCTCTGATACGACCCATGTAGTTATTATTATATACAGGAGTATATAATCTACCCAAAACAAAGTTCATGATGTTCATCACTTTTGTTTTGCCTGTACCGGTATGCCACAAAACACCATTTAAATAAATGTTCATCACACCAGTGGTAGTATTTTTAGTAAAAGTCCAATGATTCCAAACGTCTTTAATTACACTGGCTGAACCGTATGCTTTTTGTAGCCTGTCGAAAGTAGTTCCCACATAACCGCAATCAAAATAAACATCCGAATTCCAAGGCATGTGAATATTTAACTGTCGCTCATCGGTATTATTATTTGAATAACCATAAATAATACTGTTACTTACTGGCATTGCGCTATCTCCTTTAGTCCAGAAACTCACTGTTACCTGACTGTTGATCGTGTTGAAAAATTGCGTACCAATATCAACATATCCCCCACCGGCAACATTAATTGCAGCAATATTACTTGCCGTAAGCACTCTGTTTTCAGGATTTGTGAATCCTAAGAAGTCAATATTGGTTCCGTTTGTCCCGTTAGTAAAGGACATTTCGATAATGATATTGCTGGTTCCGTTCCAGTTAAACGGTGTATGAAACTGAATTCTGTTAGCACCGTTCACGAAAGTATAATCCCTGAAATACACATCGGTAAAACCTGTAAAGTCAAGTGCACTTGCCTGCATACTTGTGGCGGCGCTGCTCTTCATTTTTATTTTCAGGAATTTCGCAAGTCCTCCGGTATTAGATACATTCAGACTGATGGCATTAATATTACCCGCAGTAAATCCGGCAGCCGTTAATTGAGCTGCAGTAATAAGCATTTGTGATCTACCACTTTTCAGGTTAGTTTTAACCAAATTTGACATCAAAACACTTCCGGTCCCAACTTGGTATGCATTTTCAGAAATTGTAGAGTTCAACACCACATTCTTCTGAGTAAAATCGTAATGATCATAGGTTTGCTGAGAGGTGTAAGGGAAAGAAGTTCCTGTGAAACCTGTGATTGTGTAGTTAGGCTGTTTGAAAAGCACTTTTTCGATTTTCGAACTATCGCCAATAAACGTATTAACCGAGTAGTCCCATTCACCACAACCCGTCACACCGTCTTCCGGTCCATTTCTTACCGTTGCGTTTCGGCAACGAAGGTTGTATTTAAGAATGATTTTTTCAAAAGTCAAACTCGGGTTGTTCGGAAAACCAATCAGTGTATCCCGGCTAATGCTGTTGTGATTAAAAGCCTGCACCCTGATCGTGTCCCCAACACTTTGGGCACACATCAGATTCGCCTGAACCACAATGAATAAAAACAGTAATAATTTCTTCATAAATTAAACGATGTTAGTTGCTTTTTGATTTTGCATCAATATTAACAAAAAACAAGGTTTAAATTTTTCGAAACTACCTGAAAAACAGCATAGTTACACTTATTTAACAAAAAAACATGCAGCCGTTTTTTAACATAAAAAAAAGTTAGAATATCGATTTTAATTCACAAAAAAAATCTATTTTTTTAACATTTTTACACTTTTTTTCGTACAATTACGAATATTACAACAAAGTGATAGGTGATTTTTTTCCCGTAAATAATACATTACGTCCCAGAATTTAGAAAAAAAGAAGTCCGACAGCAAAAAACTATCGGTCAATTTTAACTATTTTAGACTGTTTATCTAGTAGCTCTCTTTTTCAATTTCCTTCAAACTTTCTATCTTCTGAATTCTTCCATTTTACTTAGACTCCACTCCATATTTCTTACAGCATTACACCCCCTGCAAAATAATTTCTTAAAAAAACAGTATCTTTTCCAACCTTTTCCCTTTTTTAGTCCTCTTTACCTATAAAGACCTTATTGTGATAGACGAAAAAATTTTAATTGCCTGTAAAAAAATGCACCGGGATGCCCAGCATAAGGTGTATGAGTTGATGGCACCCAAACTTTATCGCACCTGCAAACGGTATCTGAAAAAAGAGGAAGAAATAGAAGAGGTATTGGCCGATGCTTTCTACACTATCTTCACTAAAATGGAGCAACTGAAAGAATTAGGCGCATTTGAAGCTTGGGCCAGAAAAATTACCGTGAACCATTGCCTGCATCAACTTAAGCGCAATGTAAATTTTAATTTATATCTGGAGGACACAAAACTTGCACAGCAACCGGAAACCACAGCTGAAACCCAATTAGAAGAAGAAGACTTACTCAAATTGGTACAGCAACTTCCTGAAGGTTGTCAGGCTATTTTCAATCTTTTTGTTATTGAGGGCTATGGGCATAAAGAAATTGCCGAAATGCTCCAAATTTCAGAAGGCACCTCGAAATCACAATTGAATGTGGCTAAAACCAAATTGAAGGAATTAGTCAGCCGTCTTTATTACCAACAAGCACGTTAATCATGGAACAGGATAAATTATTCAATCAAATAAAAAAAGCTGCTGAAAATACTGAGCATAAAGACTTTCCGGCAATGGATAAGGTATGGATGCGTGTGGAAGATAAACTCGACCATACAATGCTGCAAAAACAAAAGAGTCGTTGGAAAAAAATTGCGGTTGGTGCCACAGTTTTGCTAACGGTAACTACAGGCTATCTTTTCTTCAAATGGAATACACCTGATAGTACGGAAAAAGAAACTATCGTTATAAAAGATTCATTGATCAAAACACCTTTAGATAAGGAAGCAACAGAAATCAACACACTTCACCCTACTACTATTAAACCTGAAGCAGAGCAACTTCCTGAAGAGAAAAAGATCATGGAAACAGCAACTGTCCGTGGTACCAATAGTCCGCGCGAAGCAATTAGCACGGTTACCACTACGGAAGCCCCTATTATACCTGAAAATCGAATAGAGATGGACAATTCGGGAAAATTAACAAAACCTAATACCGATAGCAAAACCATTTCCGTAAGTCCGAAGCAAAGTACGGCGGCTGGTTCACGAAAAGATCCGGATTTCTCAAATCTCCCTACCAAATCTGTACAACAAAAAGAGAATCCGTTGGTTGTAATTGACGGCAAAGCGGTAAAAAGTAAAACGCTTTCGAACATGAAGGATACCGATGTGGAATCTGTGGTGATTTTGGACAATCCTTTGTATATCATAAACGGAAGTTATTATACGGAACAGCAACTTTTCGGCCCTAACCCAACGAGTCCTTACTCGCCGCTGGACAAACAGGATATTGAAAACCTTACTGTACTGCAGAATGAAAAAGCTACTGCCATTTATGGCGAAAAGGGAAAAAACGGAGTCGTCATCATAACCACAAAAAACGGAAAACCGGCCAATCTTTCCGAGAAAAAGAAATAGCATTCCACATTTAATTTAAAAAAATCAGTATCATGGAAAAAATTAAAACATTTTCATTAGGCATCGCTATGCTTATAAGTTTCCTTGCTTTTGGACAGGAAAAAACGATTACAGGTAACGTTACAGAAGGAGGATTACCGCTGCCGGGCGTATCGGTCACGATAAAGAAAACAACACGTACTACCCAAACCGACAAGGATGGTAACTACAGCATTAAAGCAAAAACCGGAGAAATTTTAGTTTTCTCTTTTATCGGAATGAAAGACCAGTCAATTACGGTTGGCGTTTCAAACACTATCAATGTACAGATGATTGCCGAAACTACTACACTTGAAAGTGTTGTGGTTACATCTGTTGGTATTAAGAAAAGACAGGATCAGATCACGTCTTCTAACCAAGTGGTAAAAGCAAAAGAATTAACCCAGTCAGCCAATCCCAATGTGGTCCAGTCTTTAGCCGGTAAAGTTTCAGGATTACAAATTAACACAGTTAATAATGGGGTCAACAGTACAACCCGTATTGTTTTAAGAGGCAACCGCTCTATATCTGGAAACAATCAGGCCTTGATAGTTGTTAACGACCAGATTGTATCAGCCCAAACCCTTCAAAGTTTAAATCCGAAGTACGTCAAATCCACCAAAGTACTGAAATCGGCTCAAGGCGCGGCCTTATATGGCGACCTGGGCGTAAATGGGGTTATCGTTGTGAAAACCTTTAGAAATTTATCTAAAAAAGATCAGAAGGAATTGGAGGAACTTTTAAAAGCAGACAAGGAGAATCAGCAAACCATTCCTCCCGTTGTTGAACCTGACAATGAAGACTACGAATCTTTTACAGAAAATCCGTTTACCAGTCCGGTTACTGAAGCTTTATCGACTTTTTCCATTGATGTGGACAATGCTTCGTATACCAATATTCGCCGTTTTATAAACAACGGACAAAAAGTACCTAAAGATGCTGTTCGTGTGGAAGAAATGATCAATTTTTTCAAATACAGTTATCCGCAGCCGAAAAGCGAGCATCCGTTTTCGATCAATACAGAATACAGCGAGTGCCCCTGGAACGAAAATCATAAACTACTAAAAATTGGTTTACAAGGCAAAAACATCCCTACGGAAGCCCTACCCGCATCCAATTTGGTTTTTCTGATCGATGTTTCCGGATCAATGAGCGACCAAAACAAATTACCACTGTTGAAAGAATCCATGAAAGTATTAATAAACCAATTACGAAAAGAAGATAAAGTTGCCATGGTGGTTTATGCCGGAGCTGCAGGACTGGTCTTGCCTCCTACCAGCGGAGCGGAAAAGCAAACGATTATTGATGCCTTGGACAAATTACAAGCGGGCGGAAGTACGGCGGGCGGCGCCGGAATAGAGTTGGCCTATAAAACAGCTCAGGAGCATTTCATTAAAGGCGGAAATAATCGTGTAATTCTGGCAACGGACGGTGATTTTAATGTGGGTGCCTCATCGGATAAAGACATGGAAACACTTATCGAAGAAAAAAGAAAATCCGGGGTTTTCCTGACTTGTTTAGGCTACGGAATGGGCAATTACAAAGACAGCAAAATGGAAACGCTTGCGGATAAAGGCAACGGAAACTATGCTTATATCGATACCATTCAGGAAGCCAACCGTTTTTTGGGCAAAGAGTTTAAAGGAAATTTGTATGCCATAGCCAAAGATGTAAAAATCCAAATCGAATTCAATCCGAAGCACGTACAAAACTATCGCTTAATAGGTTACGAAAACCGAAAACTAAATGCCGAAGATTTCGTTAATGATGCTATCGACGCAGGAGAATTAGGAAGCGGACACACGGTAACGGCTTTGTATGAAATCATTCCAACGGGCGTAAAAGATGAATTCAACAAGGAAACCGCCGAATTAAAATACAGTAAAACACTTGTAGATTCAGACAAATATGCTGCCGAGTTGGCTACGGTAAAATTCCGATACAAAAAACCGGATGGTGAGAAAAGCACTGAAATAGTTCAGGTAATTGAAAACCAAGCCAACGCAATAAGCACTGCTTCCTCAGATTTTAAATTTGGCGCAGCCGTGGCATGGTTCGGGTTGAAACTGAGAGATTCCAAACTGGTATCCAAAAAAGCAACTTCTGATATAAAATCACTGGCTCTACAAGGAAAATTGAATGATATCGAGGGCTATCGGGCCGAGTTTATCAGATTAATAGAAGCGGTGAATTAGTTAAGGTAATTCACTAAATAAAAAAACCCGATAATTGTAATCGGGTTTTTTTATTGTTTTTATTTTATTTCTCAATCTCTTTCAAACTTTCCATCTTCTTGTGCGCTAAGAAACCTTTGATGTCTTCAAAATGCTCTTTCACACGTTTGTGTCCGAATTCGAACACTTTTTCTGCCAATCCGTCAAGGAAATCACGATCGTGGGAAACCAGAATCAATGTTCCGTCGAAATCCCTTAAAGCATCTTTGATGATATCTTTGGTTTTCATATCCAAGTGATTGGTCGGCTCATCCAGAATAAGAACATTCACAGGCTCCAACAACAATTTAATCATTGCCAAACGCGTTTTTTCTCCTCCGGAAAGCACTTTTACTTTCTTCTGAATATCATCACCTTTAAACATGAACGCTCCTAACAAATCTTTGATTTTTGTACGCACATCGCCTACTGCAATCTGATCAATGGTATCAAAAATAGACAGATCTCCGTCCAATAAAGAAGCTTGGTTCTGTGCAAAGTACCCGATTTGAGCATTATGCCCAATCTCTAATTTTCCGCCATTGAAATCAATCTCCTTCATGATAGCTTTGATCATGGTCGATTTTCCTTCACCGTTTTTACCAACAAATGCCACTTTTTGTCCGCGCTCGATCACCATACTCGCACTGTTGAACACCACATGATCTCCGTATGATTTTGATAACTCTTCAACCACAACAGGATATTGACCCGAACGAGGTGATGGCGGGAATTTTAGTTTAAGAGCCGACGTATCTAATTCGTCTACCTCAACAAGAACTAATTTTTCCAACATACGCACACGTGATTGCACTTGCTCCGTTTTTGAAAAAGTTCCTCTAAAACGCTCAATAAATGCCTGATTATCCGCAATAAATTTCTGCTGTTCGTCGTAGGCTTTCTGTTGGTGAATTCTTCGGTCTTGTCTTAAAACCAGATAATCAGAATACTTAGCTTTGTAATCATATATACGTCCCATTGTCACTTCAATGGTACGGTTCGTAATACTGTCAACGAAAGCACGGTCGTGGGAAATTACCATTACCGCTTTCGCCTGATTGATTAAGAAATCCTCCAACCACTGAATACTTTCCATATCCAGGTGATTCGTCGGCTCATCCAGTAAAATCAGATCCGGTTTTTTCAAAAGGATTTTCGCTAATTCAATACGCATTCTCCATCCTCCTGAAAACTCGGAGGTCGAACGGTTGAAATCTTCTCTTTCAAACCCTAAACCTTTCAGTACTTTCTCTACCTCAGCTTCGTAATTTACTTCTTCAATCGAATAATATTTCTCGCTCAACTCGGAAACACGCTCGATCAGTTTCATGTAATCGTCGCTTTCATAATCGGTACGGATGGTTAACTGCTCGTTGATGTTGTCAATCTCAGCCTTCATGTTCAACACATCAGCGAAAGCTTTTGATGTTTCCTCCATCACCGTACAATCATCTGCAGTTAACAAATGCTGAGGTAAGTAGGCAATTACCGCATCGCTTGGCGCCGAAATCCCACCACGGGTAGGTTTGTTTTCGCCGGCCACTATTTTTAAAAGTGTAGATTTTCCTGCACCATTTTTACCCATAAGGGCAATTTTATCATTTTCATTAATGGCAAAAGTCACCTCACTGAATAATGTGGTTCCTCCAAATTCTACGGCGATATCGTTTACTGTAATCATTGCTTCGTTTTGAAAGTTGAAATTCGTTTCATTTTTTGAAGCGGCAAAGATAACTGAATTTGAACACACTGCAATTTCAAAAGCATTTTCTTAACAGGACTTTCGCTTTCTTTTCGTTACATTGTAAGAATTAACAAACTTTTATCAATAAGGCTTCAATTTTTTAATTAAAATTGCTTGACATATCAAACATTTAAGATGAAACGATTTTTTATGACCTCAGCGCTTTTGCTATCCCTTATAGCGAATGCACAAACAAAACCCAGAGCAAGAGATTTAGGAGTTCCGTTTGATGGTACGACCGGAAAGAACAATGCTATTACCGATGTTCCCGGAATTGAAGTCGGCTACAAAACAATAATCGAAGGAGACGGAAAACTGGAACCGGGCAAAGGTCCGGTAAGAACCGGCGTAACCGTATTATTACCCAAAGGCAAAACCGCTAAAAGCTATCCGGTTGCCTGGTTCAATCTGAATGGCGATGGCGAAATGACGGGAATTCCCAATGTGGAAGATTATGGTTTAGGCTATGGTCCAATCGGAATTACTAATACTAATAGCGTAGGAACCGTTCGTGATGCGATTGGCGAATGGAGTTATAAAAAATTTTCCGAAGGCGGCTTCATTGATTTTTCGTTTGGCCTTCCTATTGTAGCAGAAACCTGGGATGGTATGCTAAATGACATCAATGGTTTTCATATTAAAAAAGAACATGTTTGGGACGCTTTGGATGCTTCCAAAAGCGGTCCGGTTCAGGAAGGCAATGTCGGTGGAGGAACAGGAATGGCTCTGTATCATTTTAAAGGCGGAAGCGGAACAGCATCAAGAACATTCAAAATTGACGGAAAGGAATATACTTTAGGGGTTTTCATTCAGGCGAATTTTGGAGGACGTCCGGATCTGATGGTCGCCGGAGTTCCCGTTGGTAAAGAAATTAAAGACTACAAACCGATATTCAACAATCAGAAAAGAAAGGATGGTTCGGCCATAGTTATTGTTGCGACCGATGCACCACTTACCCCAAGTCAGCTGAAACTGGTTGCCAAACGAGTAACCCATGGGATTGCGCGCACCGGGACTTTCTCCAACGATAGTTCGGGAGAAATCTTCCTGGCACTTTCAACCGCCGAACCGGTGACCAATGAAAAAGGCACTATGCAAACCTGGAACGTCCTGACTAAAGAGCAACTGAATCCTGTCTTTAAAGCGACCGTACAGGCTACCGAAGAAGCCATTATCAATACGCTCGTAGCGGCCGAAGACATGGAAGGCATCAACAACAACAAATTTTTCGCGTTGCCACATGATGTACTGCAGACTATTCTAAAAAAATACAATCGTCTTGCAAAATAGCCCTAGAATCTAATTATGATTTTGAGTAACTTTATAGTCCAAAAAATAGTTCATCATGAAAAAAATACATTTCTCTACCAGCATTAACGCCCCAAAAGAAAAAGTATGGCAAGTACTTTGGAATGACGACACTTATCCAAAATGGACCTCGGTTTTTGCCGAAGGCTCAAAAGCTGTTTCCGATTGGAAAGAAGGTTCCGGAATTCATTTTGTGAATGAGAACCACGATGGAATGTACAGTAAAATAGACAAACGTATTGACAATGAAATTATGAATTTCAAACACATCGGAAACGTAAAAAACGGAATCGAACAACCTTTGGATCCTGCTACGGAAAACTGGTCAGGCTCCAGCGAGAACTACACTTTGAAGGACGAAAACGGAGTAACGTCCCTTACTGTTGATATGGATATTCTTGAGGACTATGCCGATTATTTCAACGAAAAATTCCCATTGGCTCTGGATTTGGTTAAAAAAATGGCAGAAGAATAGCTAAGCAATGGCCTTAAAGTTGTAAAATAAAAACTCAAATAATAAAAAAAGCTTCAACAATGTTGAAGCTTTTTTTATTGTATTCCCCTTATCTGAATTCCTCTTTCAGAATTCATCAATAAGTTATTTTGATGAAGCAACTTCCACTGCAGAAGTCACATGTTCTTTAGCCGCTAAATAACGTTCCGCATCCAAAGCAGCCATACAGCCTGTTCCCGCAGCGGTTACAGCCTGACGATACACGTGATCGGCAGCATCACCACCTACAAATACACCCGGAACATTTGTTTTGGAAGTACCCGGTTCATTAATGATGTATCCGGTTTCATCCAACGTTAAATAATCCTTGAAGATATCGGTATTTGGATTGTGTCCGATGGCTACGAAAAATCCGGTTGCTGGGATTTCAGTGATTTCCCCAGTCGTTTTATTTTTAGCCAAAACACCCGTTACTACATTTCCGTCACCTAAAACTTCCTCAGTTTCCGTATGTAATAAGATTTCGATGTTCTCCGTTTTTCTAACACGATCTTCCATGATTTTTGAAGCACGGAAAACCTCGCTACGTACCAACATTGTAACCTTTTTACACATTTTAGATAGGTAGTGTGCCTCTTCGCAAGCACTGTCACCTGCTCCAACAATCACCACTTCCTGATTTCTGTAGAAGAAACCGTCGCAAACCGCACAGGCTGAAACACCACCACCCATTTGAAGATAATGTTGTTCTGACGGTAATCCTAAATATTTTGCAGAAGCTCCGGTTGAGATAATAACCGTATCACAGTGAATTTCTTTAGTATCGTTGATCCATACTTTATGAATGTCTCCGGAAAAATCAACTTTTGTAGCCCATCCGTCACGAACATCCGTTCCGAATCTTTTTGCCTGCTCCATTAACTGAACCATCATTTCAGGTCCGGTAATTCCTTCCGGATAGCCAGGGAAATTTTCTACTTCATTTGTGGTTGTTAACTGACCTCCAGGTTGTGTTCCCTGGTATAATACAGGATGCATACTGGCTCTGGCTGCATAAATTGCTGCAGTATAACCTGCCGGTCCCGAACCAATGATAAGACATTTGACTCTTTCTATAGTATCTGACATAATTTCTAATATAAATATTTTTATCTTGAAGCATACAAATGTAAGTTTTAATTAAAAAAGTTTTTCAAAAACGCATCAGATTTAACTATTTATAAATAATTTGAATTTATCCCTAAAATTATTTTGGAAATAAAATATTAGCACTATATTTGCACCACAATTACACGGGGTGTAGCGTAGCCCGGTCATCGCGCCTGGTTTGGGACCAGGAGGTCGCAGGTTCGAATCCTGCCACCCCGACAAACAAATCCTTTCAGCTTTGCTGAAGGGATTTTTTGTTTTTAAGAAAATTCAAGCTTGCTTGTAATTTTCCTGAAAACAAAAAAGACCAAGATTTCACAGAAATCTTAAAAGGGATTTGTTTAGCAACACCCCCAAACAGGATCATAGAATAATCCTGCCCCCATCAAACAAATCCTTTCTGTTTTTCAGAGCAGAAACCTTAAAAGATTTTTTTAGCAACAAACCCAAAATCAGGGTCATGGAATAATCCTGCCTTATTTTCTCAAATCCACAATTCAGAGGAAATTTTTTATTTATGATAATTCGAGAAAAAATCACCCCTCTTTTTTAAGCTTTCTATTTATAATCCGGTTCATACATTTTACTTTTGATAAAACCCCGGATATCTTTGGGCCTTTCAACATCCGCCAATCCGCTATTGAAAATTTCTTCAGCTATTTTTTCGGCTACATTTAATGAAACCTGCGCGATATTGTCGACATGCGGATAAATCAAACCTTTTTGAAAATCTTCATCGGATATTTGTTCCGCGACAGCTTCGGCGGCAACGATGAGCATCTCATCGGTAATTCTTTTGGCCTGGGTCGCAAATATTGCCAATCCCATTGCCGGAAAAATAAAAACATTATTGCCTTGTCCCGGCGTAAACGTTTTCCCTTCATACGTTACAGGAGCAAACGGACTTCCGCTGGCAAAAATCGCTTTCCCTTTACTCCACTTATAAGCCTCTTCAGCGGTACATTCGGAGTGAGATGTAGGATTCGAATACGGAAAAATAATCGGTTGTTCGTTTATCCGACTCATATTTTCAATGACCTGCTGGTTAAAAGCACCACCCACGGTACTTACCCCTACAATAGCCGTTGGTTTTATCTTAAGAACAGCATCAGCAAAATCAGTATAGGCTTCACTTTCATGCGCAAAAGCTTTTTGATGTTCCACCAAATCTGTTCGCGATTTCACAATCAATCCGTTAACATCAAACATCCAGATTCGCTCAAGCGCCTCTTCTTCGGTCAACCCGTCTTTTTTGAATTTTTGCACGAGCATATTCGCAATTCCGAAAGCAGCCGCACCGGCACCCAAAAACAGAAAACACTGTTCTTTGAACGATTTTTTCATAAGCCTACTAATCGCAATAAAACCTGCTGTGGCAATTGCTGCGGTTCCTTGTACATCATCATTGAAAGTACTGACTCTGTCACGATATTTCTCCAAAATACGAATGGCGTTCACCCCGGCAAAATCTTCCCATTGAATGCATATTTTCGGAAAAACTTCGTTTATGGCAACCACGAATGCCTCTATAAAATCATCATATTCTTTTCCTGTGACCCTCTTCTGTTTTATACCCGGATAAAGCGGATCTTTTAAAAACTCTTCATTATTAGTCCCCACATCCAATACGATGGGCAAAGTATGTTTCGGGGGCACTCCGGCACAACTGGTATAGAGGATCAGCTTACCAATGGGGATACCAATACCGAAAATCCCCAAATCACCAAGCCCGAGAATACGCTGGCCATCAGTAACCACAGCAAATCTGACATCAGCGGTATACCAATTTCTGAGTATTTCTTTGATCTGATCCTTTTGATTAATGGAAATATAAAGACCTCTCGGACGTCTTGCAATATGCCCAAATGCCTGACAGGCTTCTCCAACAGTCGGCGTATAAACCAAAGGCAGGTAAACTGACGGTTTGCTGGCAACAGTTCTGAAAAAAAGGGTTTCATTCGTGTCATACAAATTCATCAGATAAATATATTTATTAATCGGTTTTTCAAAATTGTTAAGCTGCATATGCACGCGCATCATTTGCGTTTCAATTGTCTCTACATTGTTTGGCAGCAAACCTTCCAAACCGAATTCCTGTCTTTCTTCCATTGAAAATGCGGCTCCCTTATTTTTTCCAGGGTTGCGCAACAATGAATAACCTCGGCTATTTCCCATTTTTGAATGATTTTAGTGATTATCAGTACGCCAAAAAAGAAATATTCTTCATGATAAATCTTAACTTAATCTTACACAATAAACGAAAAGGGGACTTTCGACAAAAAGACTTAAACAATTGATTTTTAAGTCATTTCAACACAGTAAATTTAACAATAATATTTTTCAATCGTAAGAAAATCCGTTTTTAATTATCAGAAAACAGACACAGCAAACGCAACAAATATTCAGCCTTAACCCCTAATAGCAACCTCAACAAATAGAGTTATAAAAAACATTTAAGATGCTCCAAAAAAGAGGACCTTGAATCCTTTCCTAATTCGGAAGGCATTTTTTGTCTTCATTCCGAAACTAGAATCGTTTTTCAATTGATAAATTCCTATTTTTGCCAAGACTAATTAACACATCACTTTATGCTGATTATTGGAATTGCTGGAGGTACAGGAAGCGGAAAAACAACCGTAGTACATCAAATCATGAATGAACTACCGGAAACCGAAGTGGGAATCATTTCCCAGGACTCCTACTACAAAGCCAATCCCGGTCTGAGTTTTGACGAACGTGCCTTAATCAATTTCGATCATCCAAGAGCCATCGACTTCGAATTATTAGTCACACATCTGAAAGAGCTGAAAGAAGGAAAAACCATCGAACAGCCGATTTATTCTTTCGTTACACACAACAGGACAGACGACACCATTGTAACCCATCCGAGAAAAGTAATGATTGTGGAAGGCATCCTGATTTTAGCAAATCCTGAATTACGCGATATGTTCGACATCAAGGTTTTTGTCCATGCGGATTCAGACGAACGTTTGATCCGTCGCTTAAAAAGGGATATCGCCGAACGCGGACGCGACATGGAAGAGGTTTTAAACCGATATCAGAACACACTTAAACCGATGCATCAGCAATTTATTGAGCCTACCAAGGCTTTTGCCGATATCATCATCCCGAACGACAAATACAACACCGTGGCCATCGATGTGGTTCGCGCCGTAATTAATCAGCGCATTGGTTAATTTTCATATATTTAGAAAATGAAAAAAGCATTTCAAAATTTAGCACTCAAATATCCTTTTCTGAAAATTTTCGGAAACCGATATGTATTGGTGTTGCTTTTTTTTACGATCTGGATGCTTTTTCTGGACAACTACTCCTATCTTGAACACCGAGTTTTGAATAAGGAGATCGATGAACTTGAAGACAATAAAGCTTACTATCAGGACGAAATCCGAAAGGATAACAGTAACATCAAAAAACTGAAAAATCCTGCGCAGGTAGAAAAATATGCTCGCGAGAAATACTACATGAAACGCGAGAACGAAGACATTTACATTATAGAATTTGAAGAGGAAGCATCTGCTGAAGGTGCGGAATAACTCAGAACACACATTATGAGCGACAAGCTGTTTACAGAATTTGAAGGTGTTTCTTCCAAGCAATGGAAAAACCAGATTCAATATGAATTAAAAGGTGCCGACTACAATGAAACCCTTGTTTGGGAAAGTCCGGAAGGAATTAAAGTACGCCCTTTTTACCATGCCGATGAAGAAATAAAATCATTTCCAGCCAATACCGAGGCAGCCAATTTCAAGATAGTTCAGGATATTTTTGTGCACGATTTGGACAAATCCATCGCAAGAGCATTGGACACCTTAAACCGTGGCGCCGAAAGCATTCGTTTCACGTTGGAAAATGAATCGGTTGACATTACCAAATTACTGACATCACTTCCCCTTGAAACAACTCCGGTTTACATTTCGATGCATTTCTTATCGGAAGATTTCATTAAGAAGATTGACGAAATTGCTTCCAACCATTCAGCTACGATTCATGTCTTAGCAGATCCTATCGGACAATTCGCTAAAGAAGGTAACTTATTTTCCAATGTGGAAGGTGATTTTGCCACTTTAAACAATCTGACGAAAAACTGCAAAAACATTTCGTTTTTAAGTATTGATGGAGGATTATACCAAAATGCCGGAGCCAATATGGTTCAGCAGTTAGCTTACACCTTAGCTCATTCCAATGAATATTTCAACCGTATTGCAAATTTCAACCAACCAGTTACCGTTCAGGTGGCCGTGGGAACGAATTATTTCTTTGAAATTGCCAAGTTGAGAGCTTTACGCCTACTATTTAACACATTAGCCAAAGAATACAGCAGTGAAATCAACTGTCATATAGTAGCAACACCAACCAAGCGCAACAAAACTTTATACGATTATAACGTAAACATGCTTCGTACCACTACAGAGTGTATGAGCGCTATTTTAGGCGGTGCCGATGCGGTTTCAAATTTAGCTTACGATGCCATTTATCACAAGGATAACGAATTTGGCGATCGTATTTCACGTAACCAATTGCTGGTTTTAAAACACGAAAGTTATTTCGATAAGGTAAATAATCCGGCAGACGGTGCGTATTATATCGAAACTTTGACCCAACAGTTAGCCGATAAAGCCTTATTGTTATTCAAAGATATCGAAGCTAATGGCGGTTTCATTACGCAATTGATCGAAGGAACCGTTCAGCGTAAAATCAAGGAAAGCGCTGAAAAAGAACAGGAATTGTTCGATAACGGAAAGGAAATCCTTTTGGGAACCAACAAATACCCAAACAAAGACGACCGCATGCACCATGAATTGGAATTGTTTCCGTTTGTAAAAACCAATCCGCGTAAAACCTTAATCATCCCAATTATCGAAAAACGATTGGCTGAAAAAATGGAACAGGAACGTTTGGAAACGGAAAAGTAATAATAAATGCAGATTTTATTCATCATTTCATGGGTATTATCTTTTGGATTTGCTGTTTTTGGAATTATATATTTTATCATCGGCATTACATATAAAAATTGGAGAAAAATATTGCTTTCATTATCTAGTATTATAATAAGTGTCTCGTGTTATTATTTACCTTATTATATTCTGATTGAAATGATATTAAAACCTTTCAAAAAATAGAAACTTTAATCTTTGCACTTTAGCGGAAACAAATGAGAAAAGACATTCAACATATAAAATTAGAAACTTCAGAAGTTAAAAGTTCGCAGTCGCATGACCAAAACTTTGTAACCGCTGAAGGCATCGAAGTAAAACAAACCTATTCCGAATCAGATTTGGAAGGTTTGGAGCATATTGGTTTCGGAGCCGGTTTTGCGCCGAATTTACGCGGACCGTACGCAACCATGTATGTACGCCGCCCTTGGACGGTTCGTCAATACGCAGGATTCTCCACCGCAACCGAAAGTAACGCATTCTATCGCCGTAACCTGGCCGCCGGACAAAAAGGATTATCCGTTGCATTCGACTTAGCAACGCACCGCGGATACGACTCGGATCACGAGCGCGTAGTGGGCGACGTTGGAAAAGCCGGAGTTGCTATCGACTCAGTAGAAGACATGAAAATCCTTTTCGATCAGATACCTCTGGGTGAAATGTCGGTTTCCATGACCATGAACGGTGCGGTATTGCCGATTATGGCATTTTACATCGTAGCTGCGGAAGAACAGGGCGTTGACGCAAAATTGCTTTCGGGTACGATCCAAAACGATATTTTGAAGGAGTTCATGGTGCGTAACACGTACATCTACCCTCCTACACCATCAATGAAAATCATCGCCGACATTTTTGACTACACCAGTAAAAAAATGCCGAAGTTCAACTCGATCTCGATTTCCGGTTACCACATGCAGGAAGCCGGTGCGACTGCTGACATCGAGTTGGCGTATACTTTAGCCGACGGATTGGAATACATCCGAACCGGGTTGGCAGCTGGAATGAAAATCGACGAGTTTGCTCCACGTTTATCATTCTTCTGGGCGATCGGAATGAACCATTTTATGGAGATTGCCAAGATGAGAGCCGGTCGTATGTTATGGGCAAAATTGCTGAAACAATTCAACCCACAAGATGAAAAATCATTAGCATTAAGAACACACTGCCAGACTTCCGGATGGAGTTTAACCGAGCAGGATCCTTTTAACAATGTGGCACGTACAGCCATTGAAGCAGCAGCAGCGGCTTTTGGAGGAACACAATCTCTACACACCAATGCATTGGATGAAGCCATCGCTTTACCAACCGATTTCTCAGCGCGTATTGCCAGAAACACCCAGATCTTTTTACAGGAAGAAACCAAAATCTGTAAAACCGTGGATCCTTGGGCGGGAAGTTACTACGTTGAAAGCCTAACTAAAGAAATCGCGGATAAAGCCTGGGCATTAATAGAAGAAGTGGAATCGTTAGGCGGTATGACCAAAGCAATCGAAGAAGGTATTCCGAAACTAAGAATTGAAGAAGCTGCAGCACGTAAACAGGCACGTATTGACAGCGGACAGGATATTATTGTTGGGGTGAACAAATTCCGTTTGGAAAAAGAAGACCCGTTACACATATTGGAAGTAGACAACCAAACCGTTCGAAGAGAACAGATTGAGCGTCTGGAAAACATAAAAGCGACCCGAAACACGCAAAAAGTACAGGAATGTTTAGCTAAACTAACGGCATGTGCGCAAGGCGGAGAAGGAAACTTATTGGATTTGGCGGTAGATGCAGCACGACACAGAGCCACTTTAGGTGAAATCAGTGATGCATTGGAAGCCGTTTTCGGAAGATATAAAGCACAAATCAGATCATTTAGCGGCGTGTACAGTAAAGAAATTAAAAACGACGACAGCTTTGAAAAAGCTAAGGCGTTGGCCGACGAATTCGCGAAAAAAGAAGGCCGTCGCCCTCGTATTATGATTGCAAAAATGGGTCAGGACGGACATGACCGTGGTGCAAAAGTAGTTGCTACCGGTTATGCCGATGTAGGTTTTGATGTGGACATTGGTCCGCTTTTCCAAACCCCATCCGAAGCAGCAAAACAAGCAGTGGAAAATGACGTACATATTTTAGGGGTTTCTTCCTTAGCCGCGGGACACAAAACGTTGGTTCCGCAAGTAATCGAAGAACTGAAAAAATACGGCCGTGAAGATATCATGGTAATTGTGGGCGGAGTAATTCCGGCGCAGGATTACCAGTATTTGTTTGACGCCGGCGCGGTTGCGGTTTTCGGACCGGGAACTAAGATCAGTGAAGCGGCCATTACTATTTTGGAGGTTTTATTGGAGGAGTAACAGGCATAATCAGATGAAAAAAATAGTTTTACTCCTAGTGTTTTTTGGCACATTAAATTTAAATGCACAAACAAATAAAACTGAAATAACCATTGAATCCGTTTCAAAAAACTGGGAATTCTTTGATTTAATTAATCCTAAGTTTTCGAAAGAAGAATATAGGGAAACTAAAGAAATGCTTGAAGGAACTCAAATTGAGTTTAGAAAAGACATGACCTGTACCTTTAATTTTGTACTTGAACTGGAAGGAACCTGGACATTGAATAAAAATGTAATTACCACAACGGACAGACGTGGTACCAACACTTGGACCATTCACAAAATCAGTCCCGACGAAATTACGATGTCAAGAAATGATGCCCAACAAAAACTTATTTTTAAGGCAAAAAAAAGTAATTAAAGACTAATAAATACAAAAAGAGCGGCACTTGCCGCTCTTTTTGTATTACGCTTTCCTAATTTATACATTTTCCATTGGCTAAGGAACACACCTAATAGCATCGTCATTTCTTCTTGTGTTAATCCTAATATATTTTTTAGCTCAGGTCGCTTTTTCATCTGTGACTTTTTTGAATTTTCTTACACATAGTCACAACTATTGTGCCTTTGGATTTAAAATCTGCTGGCCCTCGCGCTATGTATTCTAAAATAAAAAACCAGCCCTAAAGCTGGTTTTATTATTTCAAAATCGCTCTTAAAATCTTTGCGATATTCCTGGCATCATCTACTCCCCGGTGATGTGTGCCTTCCAATGGAATACCCAAATATTTTAGCGCTCCGTCCATTCCTAATTCGTGACCTAGTTTGTTTTTGAGCGCAAACAACGTTTTAACGTTAATGTGCGAAGGACCAAAAGGGTATGCCTTTTCTAAGGCCTGACATTGCTTTTGAAATTGCCTCAGATCATAAGCACCAAAACTCGCCCAGGCTCTGCTTTGCGTTTTGTAGTCATTTTTCAGTATCCGCAAAGCTTCATCAAAGGAAACTGCTTCTTGTTCGATCAGTTCCGGCGTTATCGTTGTTAACTCAGTACAAAACGGACTTATGGTAGAACGCTCCGGCTTTACTAAAATGCCCCGGTTATCTGTTATTTCACCTGTTTCGACATCCAGCAAACAAACGCCAACTTCAATAATATCACTAATCATACCTTCCGGTAATTTCCCTTCCCAACAAGTGGCTTCAATATCCACCACCACTATTTTATCTAATAATTTTGCCATTTTTCTAATTTTATTTTATACAATTTTAAAATTGTAGTTTTATTACTTCTTCTTTTTTTTACTCTTTTCCGACTTGGAAGATTTCTCCTTTTTGTCCTTGCTTTTTTTCTTGCCTTTCAACAAATCAAGTTTTTCTTTCAAACGTTTTTCCGCATTGTCGGTTTCGTATGAAGTGTCATTAGTAAAAGCTGCCAATTTCACTTCTTTGATTACTTTCAACGCTTCTTTAAACTTTCGCTGACTTTCCAAAAGCAAGGCTCTTTTCAACAAAATTTCCGCTTTGTTGATCCCTTTGATGGTCAAGGCGAAATCGATCAACTTTTCCGCTTCAGCTACATCTTCATTCAAAATCATAGTGTGAATGTAATGTACATATACTTCTAAAGCATGAATATCGATCCCGATCGCCTGTTGAAAATAATCTTTCGCCACTTCATAACGCTGCAATTGCTCGGAATACAAACGCCCGTACAAACACAAGGCGATAGTATTCTTTCCATCGTAGGACAATGCATAATCCAAGGATTCCACGGTTTCTTCCAAGGAATACGGATAATTATCCAAAGCCTGAAATAAGTATTTATCTATTGATTTCATATATTATATTTTAAGTCTGTAAGCAACCGTTCTTGATTGCCCCACGTAACTCATTTTTACTTTGCTGTCGTTCAGCTTTGTTTTTCTTTGTTTCTTTTTGTTTTTTGAAATCGGAACCTTCAAATGTTCTTATCGGATTTCCACGCTCAATTTGCATCTGGTTCATCCATTGTGATTGAAACTGATCTTTGATTTTCGAAAGCGATGCTTCCTGCAATTTGATCAGTAACCGCTCGGTCGCCAGTTTTTTATTCTGATGTTGTGAACGGGAATCCATACTTACAACACTCAAACCCGTTGGTAAATGCGTGGCCCGAATAGCCGAACTCACCTTGTTCACATGCTGTCCGCCCGCTCCTGAACTTCGCATCGCCTGATACTGAATGTCTTTTTCCGAAAAAACCATTTCCTTCGATCTTTCGATTTCAAAAATCCCGATGAACCAGTTTTTGCGTTTGTGAAACTTTCGGAACGAACTCTTCCCGATCCACTGAATGGTGCCGATCCAAGACGTTACAAACTCGTTTACATCTTTACCTTCCAATAAGACAATGGCCGATTCCACCGTACCGTTTTCCGAACCTGCTTCGTGTTGCAGGACATTTGCTTTCAGATTAAAAGCCGCCGCATCCTGCAACACTTTCTTAAGCACCTGAGCTACTACCCAAGTACATTCTGCAGGTCCTCTTCCAGAGGTTATTTGAATTATCTTTTCCATCCTATCGGTCCATTCTTACTATTTTCGGCGTAAACGTTCCCAAGACATCCACCAATTCTGTTTGAAGACTCATTACTTTATTGATGTCTTTGTAGGCCATTGGTGCTTCATCGATATTTCCGCCAATCAGTTGTACATCATGGTCTGTCAATACTTTATTGATCTGACTTTGCGTGAAGCTTGCTTTACACTTTGCCCTTGAGAACAAACGACCGGCGCCATGCGATGCAGAATTCAGACTGTCAACATTACCTTTACCCATCACTATAAATCCCGGAGCGGTCATCGAACCCGGAATGATTCCGAGTTGCCCTTCACCGGCCGGAGTTGCACCCTTGCGATGGACTATGCATTCCTTGCCGTCCACCATTTCTTTCCACGCAAAATTGTGATGGTTTTCAATGGTTACCACAATACGTTTACCCAAGGCTTTAGCGATTCTGCGGTGAATGTCTTCATGACACGCTTTGGCATAATCCCCAGCTAAATTCATAGCCAGCCAATATTCCTGCCCATCGTGTGTGTTCAGGTCCAACCATGCCAGATGCTGCACATTTTTAGGCAACGGACATTGTTTGGTAGCCAGATACGTGTAATGTTTCGCAATGTTAGCTCCAAATCCGCGAGAACCACTGTGTGACAAAACTGCCAGGTATTCTTTTGGTTCCAGTTTCCATTCCGGAAGCGGATTGTCCAGTTTTACGATTCCAAATTCCACAAAGTGATTGCCACCACCCGAAGTTCCTAATTGCTTATAAGCTTTGTCCAGCAATTGCTTTACTACCGGAATGTCTTTGAACTCGCTTCGGTAAAAAACCTCATGATCGGCTTTTATTTTGTGGGTTTCGGTCATGCCGAATTTCGTATGATCTTTCAAAATTGCCTGTAACTGATGGTCTTTCCCCTTCAGAAACGAGGCAGGTAAATCAAAAATCGACAAACTCATTCTGCAGCCAATATCTACTCCCACGCCATAGGGAATCACCGCATTGTCAGCCGCCAAAACCCCACCGATCGGTAAACCGTAACCGGAATGAGCGTCAGGCATTAAAGCGCCTTTCACTGCAATTGGCAACTTCAGTGCATCATACAATTGAAATTTCGCCTGTTCATCAATTTCATTTTCCCCGAAGATCGAAAAAGGAGCTCTAGTGTTGTTCAACTGATTGAATTTCACCTGAACCGGATTTACCAAGCCTTCCGCCACTTTGCCCCAGGTGCCGTGTCCTTTAAATTTTTCAGGATGCAGCAATACTTCTTTGGCTTCGGCTAAAATGCTTTCTTTCTTTTCTCTTTTTCGGTATCGGTTTACTTGCCCTAAGGCAATATTTATCGCATTATTTTTAGGGAAGCCCAATTTAATCAGGTCTTTCCCGGATAGTTTATTTCCCATGATTTTTTTAAATAATTTTTTAAACAGCCAATGGTAAAACCATGCGGCCGACTTTTCACTCGCTAGGAATGAAGTAAAATCGTTTCGGGAACTCTGTTTGAAGTGTCTAGAATAAACAAAAAAGCCCGAAACTAAATGTCTTCGGGCTTTCTCATATATTTTTGTTTATCTATGATTGCGTTAAGCCACGAAGAAGAGCCACACCAGTTCCAACTGATGATTTGCTTTGAGGTAATGATTTAAATACAAACATTTTTCTTCGTTTTTAATGGGTTATTAATTTCTGTTGCAAAGATTTATTTTTATTTTTCTATTTTCCAAATAGTTACGATAAAATCCTGCTATTTCGAATTAGTCTGAATAATCTTTCAACAGGAAAACCCTTGTATTTTCAATACTTAAGACCTTAAAAAAAAATTTATGAAAATTATTTATTTCGCAGTTAATTACGATATTTTACACTAATTTTTGGTTCAAAATTGTAAAATTCCCAAATATAACAACATAAATTATTTCAGTTTTATGATGTTTCTTGGTAGTATAACGTTTGATCATAAAAAAAGCAAAACTAGACCTTTTTATGGTTGTAGTTTTGCTTCTTCTTTTTACATGCACGTAATAGAAATCCGCGCTATCAGAGTGTTTAGATCACTATCCTCCTTTTCCGCTTTCAGAAAGTTTTCGCGTTACCTCATCCAGATTGAAACTTGCCGGCTTCTGAGGGAAACGCGCTCAGCATGCGGAACAACAAGATAAATGCACTTCGAGACCTGGTAAATCTCATTTAACACTACCGCACATTGACGGCTTTCATCTCAAATCAATTCTTGCCAGGTGATTTCATTAGTTGCTCCATTACAGCATCGAGATTAAAACTGGCCGGTTTTTGTCTAATTGGATAATCCTTAAAGGACTGCAGCCATTTTGCGACTATAGCCTGAGAAGGTACAATGAGAAAGGCGCGGTCTGCCATCCACTTTTCGTACTCAAAAGATTCGGGGCCTCTTTCAAACGGGTCCGATCTTAAATTATATATACGGGCGCCCCGTAATCGATCGAAATCCTCGAGCCAAACGCCAAGGCCTGTATGATTCTGCTCGATAAAGCCAATCTTCCACATACCGACCCTGATCGCAAAGAGATCGCCATCATCACTCCAATACAAAAATTCTTTACGGGGCGATTCCTTTACCTCCCCTTTAAAGAAAGGGACTAGATTGTAACCATCGAGGTGCACTTTAAAAGTTTTATTGCCCACTTTCATTCCTTTGAGTGTTTTTTCAACAACATCAGGATTACCGGCTGCCGCCAAAAAAGTAGGAAGCAAATCTTCATGAGCGCACATATCATTAACAATAGTTCCCAGTTTTATGACACCGGGCCAGCGGATTAGGCAGGGTGTGCGGTAAGCGCCTTCCCAATTAGTAGCTTTTTCGCCTCTGAACGGAGTACTTCCCCCATCGGGCCAACTCATCACCTCGGCTCCGTTATCAGTACCATACACTACAATTGTATTGTCTGCGATTCCTAATTCATCCAGTTTTTTCAAAAGCTCCCCAACCATTGCGTCATGTTCAACCATTCCGTCAGGATAAACCCCTAAACCGGTTTTCCCCTCCGACTCTTTTTTTAAATGTGTAAAAATGTGCATCCGGGTAGAATTAAACCATATGAAGAAAGGTTTGTCAGCCTGTTTCTGTTTATCCATAAAATTCTTGGTAGCCGCAAGAAACTCTTCATCTACGGTTTCCATTCTTTTTCGGGTAAGCGGACCGGTATCTTCAATCTTACCTCCTGCATAAGAATGGATCACACCACGAGGTCCAAATTTTTTTTTGAATTCCGGATTTTTTGGATAATCAGGATTCTCAGGTTCTTCTTCCGCGTTAAGGTGGTACAGGTTTCCGAAAAACTCATCGAAACCGTGATTAGTCGGCAGAAATTCATCCTTATCACCAAGGTGGTTCTTACCAAATTGCCCGGTTGCATACCCCTGTCCTTTCAAATACTCCGCAATGGTTGGATCTTGAGGACTTAAACCGATATCCGCGCCTGGCAAGCCAACTTTGGTAAGTCCGGTACGGATAGGAGACTGTCCCGTAATAAAAGCGGCTCGACCTGCAGTACAGCTTTGCTGTCCATACCAGTCGGTAAAAATGGCGCCTTCTTTTCCGATGCGGTCAATATTGGGTGTTTTATACCCCATGATTCCCATGTTGTAGGCGCTGACATTAAACCATCCGATATCATCGCCCCAAATGACAAGAATATTCGGTTTTTTCTGCTGTGAAAAAGAATTGTTCCACAGAAAGCAACACATGCTTAGGAGCAGTATCACCTTAAAATCATTGCTTTTTTCGGCACAACCATGCGAAAAAACAGCCCTAGATGTACATTTTTCCATTTGCTTTAATTTTAAATGACAAATTAATTAAGCATATAGGCGGAATTAAATAAATCTGGGGCTGTTCTGTTTAAATTATTTCTGACTGTTTTATTGGAAGTCTTGATAGTCTACTGTCAGAATTGACACTTCCTGGCTTAATAGTTTACCTTACACAGCCAAGCATCTCACTGGCTTAGGTACTTTTTGCAAATGAATTGAAAGGATTGAGGGGCGAGATAATGCTAGCGAACCTTTTCATGGGAATTGAATTTAAAAAACCCCTTAAAGGTACAAAATAATATTTTTCCTATTAAGAATTAATTAACTTATTATCAGTTGGTTATAATTTTTTTGAATCGTTTTTAGAAAGCTAAAATTGACTATAGTAAAAGACAAAATCCGATAACGCATTCTTTTTATATTTGCAAAAGAACTTCAATAGTGTGCTTACCTAAAAACAAACCATGGAGATCAGAATCCGACAAGAAAACCCTAATGATTACCCAAAAGTCTTCAAACTCATTGAAGCTGCCTTCCGAACTATGGAATACAGTGATCACAGAGAACATTTTTTAGTGGAGCGGTTGCGAAAGTCGGATGCGTTTATTCCCGAACTCGCTCTTGTAGCAGAAATCGACAACGAAATCGTCGGGCATATTTTACTGACCAAACTGCGTATTGAAAACCAAAACGAATCTTTCGAATCCCTGGCACTGGCACCGGTTTCGGTAAAACCTGAATTTCAAGGAAAAGGGATTGGTTCCCAATTAATCATCAAAAGTCATGAGGTTGCTAAACGATTAGGATATAAGTCCGTCATTCTGTTGGGTCATGAAAGCTTTTACCCTAGATTTGGGTATGAACACACCAGCAAATATAGCATTAAAATGCCCTTTGATGTTCCCGAACAAAACTGTATGATCGTTTCACTATCTGAAAACGGACTGCTTGGAATAAGTGGCGAAGTGAAGTACCCCAAGGAGTTTTTCGAATAATAAGCTTATTTTCTTTCCATCGGACATCATAAAAAATTGTCCCCATACAAAGTATGGGGATTTAGCACTTCAAAATTGTAACTTTTTAAAAAAATATTTTTTTTTATCACAGCGCATCCTATTAAATCAACATTGAACCGTAACCTTCAGAAAAGTGGCCGGAATTGACATCGAATTTGCATCAGCACTTTTATTTTGAGCTTTAAAAAGGCCTTCCAATTCGCTCTGCAATGCATCACTTTTACCATCGTTAGCGGCAGCTTCGTACGCATTCATCGTCGGACCGTAATAGTTTCTGAACGTCTCTAAAAACTGTACTGGAGAATAAGGCGCTTCAAACACAAATGTTTCCTTGCTGAAACTGATGTTCTCTTTTGGGATTCCGGCGGCCACAAAGCGCTCCACCACATTATCTTCGACACCCCAGAGCATCGGACTTATAAATCCTTCCGGTGGTGGTGGCGTATAAGCCGAACAGGTTTTCAGGATTTGCGCTACCAGAGTCGGATCACCCGGTATCCAGTTTCCCATTATTATTTTGCCTCCGCGACGGGTAACCCGAACCATTTCCTTCGCCACATCGAAAGGCTTAGGCGCAAACATAGCACCGAATATGGTCATGGTGAGATCGAAACTGTTATCCTTCAGATCCTGTAAATCACAGGCGTCACCTTCCTGAAACTTACAGTTGGTAAGCCCTTCCGCCTCCACCCTTCTGTTTCCGGCTGCCACCAGATTGGAAGCGATATCAACACCGAGCACATTCGCCCCTGTCTTAGCTGCAGGAATCGCAGTGGTCCCGTCGCCGCAACCTAAATCTAAAACATCCATTCCGCCGTAAATACCGATCTGGTCTACTAATTTCTTTCCGCTGTCACGCATGGTTGCTGCGAGTTGCGTAAAATCACCTTTTTCCCATAGTGCTTTGTTTGCATTCATAATCGACTGTTTTTTTTGAATTATTTTTATATCCTTTTGAGGTTACTTCATCTTTGGGGCATAAACAATTCATCCCAACAGTTTGACCCATACGGAAAACCCGTATTTTGAAATCAAACTATTGGGGTAAGTGGCTAAATGTGCTTAAATTACAGTAAATGAACATCATACCATTTAGCGGCTAATTTGTCAAGATCGGCTTTCATTAAATCATCCGGAGTCATGACGGGCTTGAATTCACAAGCGGCTTCAAAATTGAGGAACCACGGCTCGGCTACGACCGGAATCATGGAGGCATCTGAAATCTCGACAATCATTGTGGCGGCCCGATTACCTTCTATTTCGGTAAAATGAATGCTTTCCGGCTTAATCTCTTCAATGATACGGCCTAAAATTTCACCTGCTTTACCACTTCGCACCAGGGAGTTAAACGGCTCGATCGGCAGAATAACGTTTACTAACATTTTCATGATTTCAGAATTTAAAGATTTACCTATTAAAGTTACAAAAAAAATAAAAGACAGAAACTACTTAAAAAACTCAAAATCACTAAAATAAAATAACCGCAAAAGATACCGGAAAAATTAAACTATTTTTACGGTTCAAAATTCAATTATGTCGAAATTACCTAATGTAACCGCGAGCATTTTTTCGGTTATGTCACAACTCGCGAACCAACACGGAGCTATTAATTTATCGCAAGGATTCCCGAATTTTCCCGTAGACGAACAGCTTTTGAAAATATCGGAGCGTATACTTCAAGGAAACATCCACCAATATACTCCGATGGCAGGTTTACCTTCTTTGTTGGAAAAAATTGCCGGTCTAATACAACAACACTATCAGCGAGAACTTAACAGCTCCACAGAAATATTGGTTACAGCCGGTGCAACGCAGGGACTTTATACCGCGATAAATACGTTTGTGAACATTGGGGAAGAAGTGATTCTGTTGGATCCGAGTTACGACAGTTATGAACCGTCGGTGCTTATGGCCGGAGGTGTACCGGTCCGAATTTCATTGAATGATGATTATTCACCCGATTTTAACCATATCGAAGCCGCACTTTCCTCAAAAACAAAGATGATCATCATTAATAATCCGCATAACCCAACTGGAAGAATCTGGACGAATGCCGAATTTGAAGCGTTGGAAACACTATTGGAAAAACATCCGCAGGTTTTGGTTTTGGGGGATGAAGTCTATGAATTCATATCGTTTTCGCACCCGCATATTTCTTTTCATATGCGTCCGAAATTAATGGACCGGACCATTATTGCTTCGTCTTTCGGAAAGTCATTGCATGTGACCGGTTGGAAAGTTGGTTATCTTATCGCGCCAGAAAAACTGATGGCCGAGATCAAGAAAGTGCATCAGTTTTTGGTTTTCAGCGTGAACAGTGTCTCTCAAAATGTGATTGCGGAATATCTGGATATCGTCGATTTGAATGCGATTGCCCAAATGTATCTGCAAAAGAGAAATTTGTTCCGCGAATTGATTAAGGACAGCCATTTTGAATTGCTGCCCTGTGAGGGCACCTATTTTCAGTTGGCAAGCTACAAAAATATCAGCAACCAAAATGATGTCGATTTTTCAAGGGAGCTGATCACAAAACACGGTGTAGCTGCGATTCCGTTATCTGTTTTTTACCAGGACGGCACCGACAAAAACGTGCTCCGCTTTTGTTTTGCCAAAACTGATGAGACGCTTATTGCAGCAGCTGAAAGACTTAACAACATTTAGATTATAAACAAAAAGCCGGTCAATGACCGGCTTTTTGTCTGTTTGCAACATTTTAATCTAGTATGATTTCAGCTAAGTTTTCCTTTTGCTTCACTTTTCCAAGTTGAATGGTCTGTAATCGGCGCTCCGTTTTTCCTTTTTTATCGGTAATGTAAATTTCCACCATTACGGTTGCAGGACCTCTCTCGGTGAGCGCCGTTTCTCCGTAAAAATTTGTTTTGATCAGGTATTTCCCTTTGACACTGTTACGCAAAAGATATTGCTCCGGACCATAACCTCTTGTAAAATCTTTAGAAAATCTCGCACCGGCCTCAGTCGTTTTTTTCGAATAATAACATTCTTCTCCGGTGGGTTCTATTACATGTAAGTCGATATCGGTATCCATCTCATTCCAGTTCAGGATGATCCTTAAATCAACCGGCATCTTAGTGCCGTATTTACTTTCCAAATCCTTGTTTTTGACTTCTTTGTGCTCGGCCAGCATTCGATTGATATCCATAAGAATAATATCTTCAATGCCTTCGTAATGCCCCCTCATTTCTTCATAATAACTGCAATCAAGAGCCTTTACCAGGGTATCAAAAGCTTCCTGATATCTTTTATTGTCTTCCAGCGTCAACGCCAAATCCCTGTAGCTTTGAGGTTCATGTTCTCTCCATTTTGCAACTTTTTGGGCTACAAACAAAGCGTCTTCGTAGGCTCCCCACTGACGCAACTGGTAGATCAACGATTTGTACAGCTGGTGATTTTCCAGACTTAAATCGGCGATGTTGCTCAAAATCAATATCCCTTTTTGTTTGTCCCCGGCATTATAAAAATAATTGGCTACGTCGAAATAAAAACTCGGATTATTCAACTGCTCCTCTCTTAATTCCAGATACAACTCATATTTTTTCTCTTTCGGGGCGGCATCCAAAGCTTTTAAATAAACTCTGTCCGGGTTCCAGGACTTGGTTTTTATCTGATTTAGATCTCTGTTGATTATTCTTCCGGAAGAAAGTGTATCGGCAACAGCATTAGAGGTTCGCGTTGCATTTGCGGTTTCGACCTGAAGCCCGGGAACTTTTCCTGCCAAGGATTGCACGAGATTCGGACTCCTGTCTTCTTCGATTACTTCAACTGCTTTTTCTCCTTCCCCCGTCGGCTGATCTATTATTATTTCTGCGTCTTTATCTCCCCTAACATTTCGGTTTGGTGCAGTAACAGCGACTTTTCTTCCTTTTACGCGTGATCCCTTTCCTTTTTTCGAGGTCGCACTTGAAGTTGTAGAAGCCACTTTTGGAGTTGCGTATTTAACATCCTTACTCCACCAATTCGTAAGTCTATCATAATACATATCGATATTCTTCCAGTTGCTGATTTTTGCTGTTTGGGCGGTTTCCCCTCTCTGCTTCATCAGAACGTCGTACTGTTCCCTTAATTCCTGCGGAGGCATGATATCGTATAAAATATAATCATTGAGACTTTCCAAAACGATCAGTGAAGTATTTCCGGTAACCAAGCCATATCTTTTGCCTAAAAGCTCTATCTCCACGGCATTCTTTTTGGGCTGAATTTCCAGATCAGCTAACTTTTTCTGTGCCCAAATCCTTTCGATATTTGTCGGTTGTGAATTTGAATTGCCTTCAGCATTGATCACTATTTTTTTCTCAAGAACAGGTTTATCGGAATAGCCAAACAGCAGTACAATTTCATTTTTGGATTTTAGTGAGATCCCTGAAACGCTGAAATTTCCTGATACAGAAGTCCCTGCCATCGGATAAGTTTCCACTACCGAATAATTTTCTTTGATCCCCAAGAACTTTAAGTTCTGATACAATAATTTATCCAGGGCTTTTTCAGCATTCAATTGATTCAGATTGATAAAACTGCCTCCGGATTGCATTGCGGCGTACTTCAGAAAAGAAAAATCAGATGAAACGAGCGAACTTATCGTATAAACAGGTTTTTTGGTTTTCTGAATAGTACTTTCGCTTAATGAGGAAAGGCCATCTGTAAAAAACAGGTATTCATCCTGTTCCGAAAAGTTCAGTTTGGAAAAACGCGTACCACCGTCGTATTTCACATTTTTTAAGGCGGATTTCAAAGCCGACCAATCGCCGTTAACAACCGTATATTCTTTTTCTTTTTCAAAAGAATAATTAAGCAGATATAAGGTTACAGCAGTATTTTTGATTTCTTTGAAATAGGCATCCAACACCTCAAATTCTTTTTCTGAATCCCTGTTTTTACAGCTTAAGGAATTATCCCAGATCAATCCTATGGAAGCCGGGTTTTTCTTTTTCAGTTTGTTCCCTTCCACTACAGTCGTAGCATAAAAATAATATTGGCCGTCAACCGATTGCACATAGGCATTCGGGATTTCACTTTGGATTGGGATTTTGATCAACAGCTTTTCCGAAGGTTTATAACTGCTCATCTTATAGGAGGTGCGATACGTTTTTTCTCCTGGCACTTCAAGAATTTTATCTTTGGAAAAAGTTTTTTTCCCTTCGTTGATAATCAATGGCTTTGCATCGCCGGCAGAGACATTTATACTGATTTCAAATTTATCCAGCGCAAACGGGTATTTACTTACCAGCTGATAGGCCAGATTGTTTTGATCATATCCGGACAACTCCTGTTCGAACCCGATTAAGACAACTCGTTCTTTATTTGGGGAAATCGGATAGATGCGTGTTCTGAAATTATTCCCGTCGACTTTTTCCAATAAGCCGGGATCCACCCTTTTGTGCTGAATCGCCTCAAATACTTGTTTCCCTTTACTTTTATTAACAGGAACCGCTTCCCTCATTTTACCGTTGATATCGATCGCATAGCGGGAAACAGATACTCCTTCCGGCAATGGGAACAATAATTCTCCTTCCATATCCCTCGAACCCGAATTGACAAAATGCATTTCAGTGGTGGTATATGCGATATTACCAACGATATCAACATTTACGATCATCTGACTCATTTTCACTTTAACAGAATCCTGTCCCTTCACATTCAGTTGCGGACTTTGGGCTTGGGCAATAAAGGCAGCCAAAAACAATAAAACAAAAATTACTTTCTTCATACTTATTTTAAAAAAAATGGAAAACCTTTACTCTTATACAGTTAGGTATTGCTGGGGTCAATTGGAAAAAGGTGGGAAAAATTACAATTTCTTGTTTATAAATGTAACAGTTTAACAAAAAAACGAAAAATTCAGTCTAAAATTACATCTTGTTAAAATTTTATTAATTTTTTTATTATCTTTAGTTATATCAAACATTTATAACTATGTCGCACCACAATCTTTATATTGACAACAAGCTTGTCATATCGAGAGATTTTAAGGCCCCTAAAAATCTCGTTTTTAAAGCATGGTCGGAAGCAGAACGATTTGAACAGTGGTGGGGGCCCTCCGGTTTTTCAACCAATGTGATAAATTTTGATTTCCGTCCGCAAGGTATTTGCCATTACTGCATTGAATCGCCTGATTCGCTTAAAATGTGGGGACGGTTCATTTACAAAGAAATCCTACCCAACAAAAAAATAGAATTCCTCAATTGCTTTTCAGATGAAAATGCGGGAGTGATCCGTGCGCCTTTCAGTGAATCATGGCCCTTGGAAATGTTTAACATCATGACCCTTGAGGAAGAGAACGGCATAACAACCGTAACCTTGCTGATAGCACCTTACAACGCATCGGACTTGGAAATAAAAACCTTTGGGGATAATCACGAAAATATGGAATTGGGCTTCAAAGGCACTTTTGACCGTCTGGAAGATTATCTTCTGAAAAACTAAGGACTTACTATGCAAGCATAGTATTTTTGTTTATATTTACGATTCTAAAAAACCAACCTATGAATTTTTCAGCAAAAATGCTGCGCGATAACGCGTTGGCAGATAAAGTGATTGTTGTAACCGGAGGCGGAAGCGGTCTGGGGAAAGCAATGACAAAATATTTTATGGAATTGGGAGCAAAAGTAGCCATCACATCCCGTGATTTGGAAAAATTGCAGACCACCGCCCAAGAATTAGAATCGGAAACCGGAGGAAAATGCCTAGCCGTTCAGTGTGATGTCCGTCATTATGATCAGGTGGAAGCCATGTTGGCCGAAGTTTTAAAAGCTTATCAAAAAGTAGATGTATTAGTCAACAATGCAGCCGGAAATTTCATCTCTCCTACCGAACGTTTGTCGGCCAACGCCTGGGATACGATTATCGACATCGTTCTGAAAGGCTCAAAAAACTGTACTCTTGCTTTTGGAAAACACTGGATCGCAGCAAAACAAACAAACAACACTGTGCTGAATATTGTCACTACGTATTCATGGACCGGATCTGCTTATGTGGTTCCAAGTGCAACCGCAAAAGCCGGAGTACTTGCCATGACCAGAAGTTTGGCAGTAGAATGGGCAAAATACGGCATCCGTATGAATGCTATTGCGCCGGGTCCGTTCCCTACCAAAGGAGCCTGGGACCGATTATTGCCGGGCGACTTAAAAGAGAAATTCGATTTAGCCAAAAAAGTGCCGTTGAAGCGAGTTGGCGACCATCAGGAACTGGCCAATCTGGCTGCCTATCTGGTTTCTGATTTTTCCGCCTATGTTAACGGTGAAGTAGTTACGATCGACGGAGGCGAATGGTTACAAGGTGCCGGACAATTCAATTTACTGGAGCAGGTTCCTAACGAATTATGGGATATGCTTGAAATGATGATCAAGTCGAAAGGAAGTAAGTAGTAGTGGTCGGATAGCAGAAGGCAATTGACAGAAAACAGAAATACAGAGTCCAATTAAAGAAATTTAGTTGGGCTTTTGTTTTTTAGAAAAATCACTTTGATGACACAAATAGCCGCAGTAGTAATTAAAATGGATCTTCACCCTTCTTCCCACTGCTTACTCCCTTCTGTTTACCTGTTGCTGCCACCTGAACACTGACCACTGAATACTGCAAACTGCCTTCTGCCATCTGATTTCTAAACTTTCAGATATTGTTAACAAATAACATTTTCATAAACCATAATAAATTGTATTTTTACGCTTCAAAATTTGAAAAGAAAAAATGGGTAAAATCATTGCTATTGCCAATCAAAAAGGTGGCGTTGGAAAAACTACAACTTCGGTTAATTTAGCCGCTTCCTTAGGTGTTCTGGAAAAGAAAGTACTATTAATAGATGCTGATCCTCAGGCAAATGCCTCATCAGGATTAGGAATTGACGTGGAAAGTGTGGAAATAGGGACTTATCAGATTCTCGAACACAGCAATACACCCGACGAGGCAACAATCGAATGCACGGCTCCGAACGTTTCGGTGATTCCGGCACACATTGACCTGGTTGCTATCGAAATTGAACTGGTAGATAAGGAAAACCGCGAGTACATGCTGAAACAGGCATTAAACAGCGTAAAAGACAAATACGATTATATCATCATTGATTGCGCTCCTTCTTTGGGTTTACTTACGTTGAACGCCTTAACAGCTGCCGATTCGGTTGTGATTCCGATTCAGTGCGAGTATTTTGCATTGGAAGGTCTTGGTAAATTACTGAACACAATCAAAAGTGTGCAGAAAATCCACAATCCGGAACTGGACATCGAAGGTTTATTGCTAACTATGTACGATTCACGTTTGCGTTTATCGAATCAGGTGGTGGAAGAAGTTCAGAAACACTTCAACAACATGGTTTTTGATACCATCATCCAAAGAAACATCAAGTTGAGTGAGGCACCAAGTTTCGGCGAAAGCATCATTAATTATGACGCTACCAGTAAAGGCGCAACCAATTATCTAAACTTGGCAGAGGAAATAATCAAGAAAAACAGCAACTAATATTTTATGACAAAAGCGGTAAAAAAACAGGCATTAGGAAGAGGATTATCGGCGTTATTAAAAGATCCGGAAAACGATATTCAATCGGTTGAGGATAAAAATGCAGACAAAGTTGTCGGAAATATTATTGAACTTGACATTGAAGCGATTGAAATCAATCCGTTTCAGCCCCGAACCAATTTCAACGAAGAATCACTTCAGGAATTGGCTTCGTCCATCAGAGAATTAGGTGTAATCCAGCCGATTACGGTTAGAAAAACCGATTTCAACAAATATCAGTTGATTTCCGGAGAGCGTCGTTTGCGTGCTTCGAAATTGATCGGTTTAAAAACGGTTCCTGCTTATATCCGTCTTGCTAACGACAATGATTCGTTGGTTATGGCTTTGGTGGAAAATATCCAGAGACATGACTTAGACCCTATCGAAATCGCTTTGTCTTACCAAAGACTAATTGACGAAATTCAACTGACTCAGGAACAAATGAGTGACCGTGTTGGTAAAAAACGTTCAACGATCGCTAATTACCTGCGTTTATTAAAATTAGATCCGATTATCCAAACCGGTATTCGCGACGGATTTATCACTATGGGTCACGGTCGTGCCATCATCAATGTGGAAGATCACGATATACAAACCGATATCTATCAGAAAATCGTAAGCCAGAATCTATCTGTTCGCGAAACTGAGGCATTGGTTAAAGCTTACCATGACAGTCTGAAACCGGCTCCTGCAAAAACACAGAAAGGAACTTCTTTTGAAGTCGACGTTATGAAGCAAAGAAGCATTACGGATTTCTTCGGCGCAAAAGTAGATGTGAAAGTGACCGCCAACGGAAAAGGAAAAATAACCATTCCGTTCCATTCTGAAGAAGATTTCAACAGGATTTTAAAATTAATCAACGGATAGTGAATAAGTTACTGATCATATTCTTTTTCACACTGTTCTTTACATCACAAACAGTTCTTTCTCAAACCGAAGCTCCGTTACTGATTACAAAGGACTCTGTTAAAACGGGTAAAATTGATGTTCTAGCCCCTGCGAAAGCTGCTTTTTACTCGGCATTGGTTCCGGGAATGGGACAGGTTTACAATAAAAAATACTGGAAAGTTCCCATTATCTATGCCGGACTGGCAACGAGTGTCTATTTTTATATAGACAACAATAGAAAATATCAGAATTTCCGGGACGAATACAAAGACAGGCTAAACGGCACATCGCATTATCAGGATGATGATACTTACTTCGGGCCATTAGACAACAACCGTTTGATTGAAGGACAGAAATTCTACCGTAGAAACCGCGACTTATCGGCTTTCATTACCATTGCCATTTATGTCTTAAACATCGTGGACGCCAACGTTGACGCGCATTTGATGCAATTCAACGTAAACGAGAATCTTACACTTCGTCCTGATTTATATCAAAACGAAATCAATTACAAACACAATGTCGGTCTGACATTAAATTATAATTTCTAATCGAAATATCATGAAAATTGCACTTTTAGGCTACGGAAGAATGGGTAAAGTAATCGAACGCATTGCTTTGGAAAGAGGTCACGAAATCGTACTGCGAAAAGACCACGGTGACACCTATGAGGGATTAGAAAAAGCGGATGTTGCTATCGATTTTAGTGTTCCTACTGCTGCCGTGAGTAACATTTCAACTTGTTTCGCTACTAATGTACCAATTGTATCCGGGACTACAGGTTGGCTGGAACAGTATGACGAAATGGTGTCATTGTGTAAAGAGAAAAACGGGGCTTTTATATATGGTTCCAATTTCAGTTTAGGAGTGAATATCTTCTTCGAATTGAACAATTATCTGGCAAAAATGATGGCAAATCTGGAAGACTACAAAGTTTCCATGGAAGAAATCCATCATACGCAGAAACTTGATGCACCTAGTGGAACGGCAATCAGTCTGGCGGAAGGAATTATCGGTAATTCAAACTATTCCTCTTGGACAATGGAACAGCCGAACACCGACCAAATCCATATTGAAGCCAAAAGAATTGAAAACATACCGGGAACGCACAGTGTTTTTTATGACTCTGCTGTAGACCAGATTGAAATAAAACATACGGCACACAGTCGCGAAGGTTTTGCCTTAGGAGCTGTTGTGGCTGCCGAATGGATAAACGGTAAAAAAGGTGTTTTCACCATGAAAGACGTTTTGAATTTAAAATAAGATTTGACAATAAAATAACCAAACCAACTAATACAGGAGATTATGACATTATTACAATGGTTTATCTTTTTCTTGATCGTACAGCTTGTACATTTTGCAGGAACATGGAAATTATATGAAAAAGCAGGACGCAAATCCTGGGAAGCAGCCATTCCGGTTTATAATGCCATTGTTTTGATGAAAATCATCGATCGCCCGACCTGGTGGACTATTTTATTATTTATCCCTATTGTAAACCTGATCATGTTTCCGGTGGTTTGGGTGGAAACATTAAGAGCTTTCGGAAAAAAATCGGATATAGATACAGCCTTAGGTGTATTAACACTTGGTTTTTATATCTATTATGTTAACTATACGCAGAATGTAACGCATATCCCTGAAAAAAATAAGATAAAGAAAGAAAACACGGTAAGTTCATTGCTTTTTGCATTGATTGTGGCAACACTGGTTCACACTTATTTTATTCAACCGTTTACGATTCCTTCCTCATCCCTTGAAAAATCATTATTAATTGGAGATTTCTTATTCGTAAGTAAATTTCACTACGGCGCAAGAACTCCAATGACTGCGATCGCAGCACCCATGGTACATGACACGATTCCATTTATCAAAACTAAATCGTATTTGTATCGTCCGCAATTACCTTCGTTCCGATTCCCGGGTATTTCCAAAGTGGAGCGAAATGATATTGTGGTATTTAACTGGCCAATGGATACGGTTTATCAGTTTTTTGATAAAAAAATGGGAAGAGCTGAAAAACCAATCGATAAAAAATCAAATTACGTTAAACGTTGTGTAGGTATTCCTGGTGACAGTCTGTCCATTAAAGACGGATTTATTTACATCAACGGAAAAGAATCCGTATTACCGGAAAGAGCAAAACCTCAGTTCATGCATACTGTATATGCCAAAAAGGGGGTAAATATGGAACTTATCAAGAATACCGGCTCAACGGAGTTCACCCGAAAATACATCATCAAACCTACCAGTCAGGATCAATTAGACGCTGTACATCCTTATTTAACCGATGGTGTTCAAAATGCAGACCATTCACTCACTGTAACTACAAGCGGAGGCGGTATACCTGTTAATGTAACCTCTAAAATCGGTTTGTATGCTCAGGAAATTTACGACACCTCTGCAGAAGTAAACCTAACGTTAAAAGGTGCCGAAGAATTGAGAAACAGCAAGGCTTTTGATTCTATTGTTCGCATAATTCTTCCAAAAGGTGCTAATGGAAAAGATTGCTTCCCTCACACTAAAGACTGGAGCATCGACAATTACGGTCCGATTTACATCCCTGAAGCAGGTAAAAAAGTTGCACTTAACAAAGAAACGCTACCGTTTTACAAATACATCATCACCGAATACGAGCACAATGACTTAAAAGTAAATGGTGATGAAATCCGTATCAATGGTCAGGTGACCAATAGTTATACGTTCAAACAGAATTACTACTGGATGATGGGAGACAACCGTCACCGTTCCGAAGATGCCCGCTATTGGGGATATGTACCGGAAGACCACATTGTCGGAAAACCTGTATTTATCTGGATGAGTTTGGATCAGGACGTCCCTGCGAGCAAACTGATTGATAAAATCCGTTGGGAAAGATTATTTACGACAGTAGGTGGCGATGGCCAACCGGTTTCGTATTTCAAATACTTCCTGATTGTTCTTGCAGGATGGTTCGGTTACAGTTTTTTCAGAAAAAGACAGGCTAAGAAAAAAGCATAAGAAAATATAGCCGATAGTTTTGCAGTACTTCACATTACTGCAAAACTATTTTTATATATAACAGAATTATTTCGTCATGAACATCCTAATACATCCTACCTATTTCCCATCCATCAGTCATTTTGCTGCAATGGTAAAAGCAGAAACGATTACGTTTGAAATGGAAGATAATTTCCAAAAGCAAACCAACCGTAACAGGATGTATATTTATTCGCCAAACGGGATTCAGTTGTTGAATATCCCCGTAAAACATGCACCCATCCCTCATCAGAAATTTAAAGATGTCCGCATCGAGAATGACTTCGATTGGCAGAAAAACCACTTCAAATCGCTGGAAGCCGCTTATCGTACCTCTCCTTTTTTTGAATATTTCGAGGATGATATCCGACCAATTTTTGAAAAGAAACATGAGTTCATGATGGACTTAAACTTTCAGACCATAGAAATTATTACTGAATGTCTGGGAGCTAAATTCAACTTTGAAAAAACAACGGAATACTTCCACGATGCCAACGGTTTAACCGATTTCAGAACGCTGGTCAACGGAAAGAAAGATGGCTCCGTTTTCGAACCTTACACACAGGTTTTTGAAGAAAAACACGGTTTTTTAAACAACTTAAGTATTTTGGATCTGTTGTTTAATGAAGGTCGATATGCGATGGATTATATGAGGAACCAGAGTATTTAATTACTCTTCCTTTTTTAACATAAGACGCGTTGTAATCGGAAAGTGATCTGAATTGACGAAATTGTCAAAATTCTTAAAATTCTTTACCTCAAAAGCTTTATCCACTAGGATATAATCGATTCGGGCCGGATAGAATTCATAATCATACGTTTTTCCAAAACCTTCACCCGCTTCTTCAAAAGCATCTTTCATACCGCCTTTAATGTTACGGTAAACGTACGAAAAAGCACTGTTGTTCATATCGCCACAGATAATCTTAGGATAATTACAATCGGCTTCGTGTTCTTTTATTAATTCGGACTGTGCCTGCTGTTCCGCAAAAGCTTCACTCATACGGCGGAAAATCTTCTTGGACTTCGCCTCATCGATCTTTTCATGAATATCCGGACTGATCTTCGTGGATTGCAAATGCATGCTGTATACGCGAATAGTATCCCGTCGCATTTTAATATCAGCAAAAATTACATTGTTATCGGACCCCGGAAAATCAATTTCTCCTTTGTCGATTATCGGAAATTTGGAAAAAATAGCCTGACCCGTATGGATGTTATCGCCCTGCATCAGGATGTACTTATACTTGTAGCCTCCTAAATCTATTTTGACTGATGTGGTATATTCCTGAATACACAAAACATCCGGATCCTGAGATGCGATAAAATCGGCAATATCTTCGGGAATATTCTGTTTGCTCATCCATTCAAAAACATTGAAAAGACGGACATTATAACTCATGACCGAGAAATCATTATCCTCCACAATCAGGTCTTTGCCTGAAAATTTATAGAATTTATTGAAGAATGTGATTCCTATTAACAAAACAATTGCCGAAATAAAAACCTGTTTCTTCAACTGAATGCCCCAATAAATCACAAATACAATATTGAGTATCAGCATCAGGGGCAATATCAGTGTCAACACCGATAAAAACGGAAACATTTTTGGCGCTAAGAAAGGCAATAAATAGGCTACTAAAGTCGATACCGTTAAAACGATATTGAGAAAAAAACCTATTTTATTTATCCACGATAATTTTTTCATTAAACAATCACCTGACTATGACAGCCTATTAAACAAGTATTACTTATTATCCCCTACTTTAAACAAAAAATCTTTTTCCTCTTTTGTCAGACTATCATATCCTGATTTACTGATCTTATCCAGGATCTCATCAATTTTCTTTTGAGTAGTACTGCTTTTCTCAACCGTTGTTGTTCTGTTGGATTGATATTGAGGACTTGAATTTTTATGAACTTTTTTAAAAGGCGTTGCTTTTTTTGTTGAGAACAAAGAAACAAAATAATCAATGACGTTCGACACTATTTTACTCAAATCAGTCCCTCGTTGCAATGTTTTAATGTATAGAAAGCCAAAAAGTGACCCACCCATATGGGCCAGATGCCCTCCCGTATTGTTAATCGGAACCTGTATCAGATCCAGAATAATCAAAACCAGAGCTATATGCCACAGTTTCACATTTCCGATTAGCAACAAACGGATTTCAGAAAAAGGTGCATAGGTGGCCGACGCTATCAATATAGCCATAATCGCACCGGAAGCACCTACGAGCGGATAATTACCATGTAGGAACAGGTTCGTAGTCACAAACACCAATCCTGCAAAAATACCTCCCAGCAAATACAAGCCGAAAAATTGTTTTTGGGTAAAATAGGTCAGAAATAATCGGCTGGTAAAATTCAGAACGATCATATTGAATAATAAATGCCAGAAATCGGCATGAAGAAACGCGTAGGTAATGAAGGTCCAGGGTTTCAGAATGGCAAATTCAAAATTTGACCATAAGCAAAGCCACGTCTTCAATAACTCAAAAAACGACGGGAAAAAAGATTGCACGACAAAAAAAGGCAAAGCAATCCCTACATTCCAGAAAATAAGTTTCTGGGTGATGTCTCCTGTTCTATATTGTAACTTAAAGTCGTCTAAAATATTCATCCGTAAATGTATGTTTTAAGAATTACTTTGTTGATTGCTTACAGTTAATTCCATCGATTATTGTTAAATTGGTTTTTCTTCCAGTAGGCCATCATGATAAATCCGATGATTGCTCCCCCGATATGAGCAAAATGTGCGATTCCGGTACCGCCTCCAAAAATTGAATTCCCTTTTACTCCCAGGAACAAATCCAGCAGCAACAATCCGGGAACAAAATATTTTGCCTTAACCGGAATCGGTAAAAAGATCATAGCAAGACCTGCATTTGGAAACATAAACGCAAAAGCAACCAAAAGTCCGTAAATAGCTCCGGAAGCACCTAACATTCTACCATTATAAATGTCAAAAATGGTTTGTAAATCACTTTTTCTTATCAATTCTTCATTATATGAAATAGAGCCGGTATTCAAAAAGGAAGTTATTTCAGCGGGTTTTAATCCGGAATTAACCAATGAATCATAAACAGAATGAAAGCTGTAATAATTTATGACATTATGAAGAATCATGGCTCCCAAACCACATGAAATATAGAAAAACAAAAATTTCTTCGCGCCCCAAAAATGCTCCAAAGCACTTCCGAAAGAATACAGGGCAAACATATTAAACAAGATATGTATGAAAGTCGGAAACGGAGCATGCATAAACATATGGGTTACCACTTGCCATACCTTGAAATTTGGATTTTCAAAGTAAAACATTGGTAAATAGTCCAAAGTCGCAGGGACAAAAATAGTACCCACGTAAAGAAGTACGTTTATTATAATTAACTGCTTAACAGTTTCGGTCATGTTCATCATATCGCAAAACGTTTGTCTAGATCTTCCACACCCATGGTAATGAAAGTAGGTTTATTAAAAGGAGAAACATTAGGATCCTTGCAGGCAAATAGCGAGTTCACAATGTTTTCCTGTTCTTTTTCAGTTAAATAAGTCCCTGTTTTTACAGAAAGACTTCGTGCCATCGATTTCGCAATCCGATCACTCTGACTGAAACTGCTTTCCGGAAGATCGCCTTCCAGATCACGGATCAGTTCTTCTAAAAGACCTCTCACTTCACTTTCTGAAACATTTACCGGCAGACCGGAAATAACAAGAATTTCAGTAGTCAAGGCATCAAACACAAAGCCTGTATTTTCCAGCGAAGGACGAAGTTCCTTGATCATCGTCATTTCCAACTGTGAGAAATGCAATTCCAAAGGAAAAAGCAATTGTTGGCTTGCCGCATGGTGCACAGTAATATTCGTCAGAAACTGTTCATATAAAATACGTTGATGTGCTCTTTCCTGATATAAAATCATCATTCCGGATTTAATCGGGCTGACAATATATTTTTTCTGAATCTGATATGTACGGTTGCCTGTAGATTCAATTTCTTTATCATCAAAAAGAGAGCCCGTTACTTCTTCGCTCTCAAATTGGATTTCACTGACGTCAATTTCTTCGGTAGCGGTTTTTAATCCGACATAAAGGCTTTCCCAACTCGAATTGCTTTGTTGTTTCTTATATCCCGAATTAAAGCTCGATCCAAACGAATGGGATCCTCCTCCAGAAGATGCAAACGATTTCACCGGTGCCTCATCAGCAAACGGATTAAAATTGGCATCCACCTGGATCAAAGGTGTTTCGCTTTCTTTTTCTCTGTAATCGTACGGAATATCCAAAGACGAATCCCTTTCGAAATCCAGAATCGGAGCGACATTGAATTGCCCCAAACTGTGTTTGATCGAAGAGCGTAAAATAGCATACATCGCCTGATCGTCATCAAACTTGATTTCCGTCTTGGTCGGATGGATATTGATATCTATCGTATGCGGAGGCACATCGAGGTATAAAAAATAACTCGGTTGACTTCCGTCTTTCAGTAAACCTTCATAAGCCGCCATGATCGCATGATGCAGGTACGGACTTTTAATAAATCGGTCGTTAACAAAGAAAAACTGTTCACCGCGATTCTTCTTCGCAAATTCCGGCTTCCCGACAAATCCCTGGATTCCCATTATTTCGGTACTTTCCGTAACCGGAACCAGTTTTTCATTGGTCTTGCCTCCAAAAACATTTACGATACGCTGACGCAGATTGGATTGCGGCAAATTAAACATTTCACTGCCGTTATGATAAAGCATGAAATGAATATTAGGATGCGCCAACGCCACGCGTTCAAAATCATCTACGATATGACGAAACTCCACCGTATCGGATTTAAGGAAATTGCGTCGTGCCGGTATATTGAAAAATAAATTTTTTACGGAAAATGAAGTTCCTCGGGGCAACACAGCAACATCCTGAGAAACAAACTTACTGCCTTCAATTACAATGTGAGTTCCTAACTCTTCCTGATCCTGCTTGGTTTTCAGTTCCACATGCGCAATCGCCGCTATGGATGCTAATGCTTCTCCACGAAAACCTTTGGTATGCAGGGAAAACAAGTCCTCTGCCTGACGGATTTTAGAGGTCGCGTGGCGCTCGAAACACAAGCGCGCATCGGTCACCGACATCCCTTTTCCGTTATCAATTACCTGAATCAAGGTCTTACCTGCATCTTTTACGATGAGCTTAATTTCGGTAGCACCTGCATCGACCGCGTTTTCCACCAGTTCTTTTACCACGGAAGCAGGTCGTTGAACAACTTCTCCGGCAGCAATCTGGTTCGCAACGTGATCGGGTAGTAATTGAATTATACTTGACATTGAAATTAAATAAGTTATGAACAGGGATTTTAAAAGAACCCCCTGTTGACAAATTTAAGCAAAAGGTTTTTGTTATTCTAGCCAACAGAATCATAAAAAACAAAAAAAACCTACTCTTTCGAATAGGTTTTTTTACTATCTTTTAGTCTGCTTTTTATCTGCAAAACAGACAAGCAACAGAATTCTTCTTTATTGCGCTGTTTTTCTTCTCAAATCAGCCATTTTGATTGCCGCAATAGCTGCTTCCGTACCTTTATTACCATGAGCACCTCCACTTCTGTCAATAGACTGTTGCTCATTATTATCGGTTAAGACACAGAAAATAACGGGCACGTCGGTCTGAACGTTCAGATCTTTGATTCCCTGAGTTACTCCCTCGCATACGAATTCGAAATGCATGGTTTCGCCCTTGATCACGCAGCCAATTGTGATAACACAATCCACTTCCTGCGTTACGATCATGCGTTGCGCTCCGTAAACCAACTCGAAACTGCCGGGTACATTCCATCGGATGATGTTTTCGGGAAGCGTTCCGCAGTCTAAAAGCGCCGCTTCTGCACCGGAATACAATCCTTCGGTGATTTTATCGTTCCATTCCGAAACAACAATCCCAAACCGAAAATCTTTCGCGTTTGGGATTGTGTTTTTATCGTATTCTGATAAATTTTTATTTGCTGTTGCCATATTTAAATTTAGAATTTAGAAGTTGGAAATTAGAAATTACATTTAGTTAAACCGAAGCATTCTTCAAGTTTCTGAATTCTAATTTCTGAATTCTAATCTCATTACTCAACCATTGCAATCATTGCGTCAATCGTAGCACCTTCCTGAGAAGTTTCGTATTGCTCTTTAATCTGAGTAAAGAATTTCAAAGCTTCTGCTTTTTTACCCATTTCCATACATAACTGACCTGCTTTGTATAAATATCTCGGTGTAGTAAAATCATTGATATTAGCATCAGCCGCTTTTTGATACTGACTTAACGCATCTTCTTTCTTACCTAATTCAGAGAAAGCATCTCCGATAGCTCCGATAGAAATCGCTTTTAAGAACATATCGTCTGATTTGAACTGCTCTAACTGCTCAACTGCTTCTTTGAATTTACCTGTGTTCAGATAAGACATACCTGCATAATAATGAGCAAGATTAGCCGCTTTAGTCCCTGAATAGTTTTCAGCAATTCCGATGAAACCTAATTTCCCGTCACCACCTTTTAAAGCAAGGTTGTATAAAGAATCAGTAGCGGTTTGTCCGTCAACTGCCTGCTGGAAATACTGCTGCGCCTGGAACATTTCGTTTGCCGCGTCATTTTCTTTTGGCTCAACAACGAATTTATCGTATAACAAATATCCCGCTGCTACAACTGCAATCGCACCTACAACACCGAAAATATATTTTTGGTTTTTAGCAACCCAGTCCTCAAGCTTGTTAGCACTTTGATCCAAAGTATTAAATACGCCAGCCGTTGCACTGTCTTCCTCTTTAACAGTATCTAATACATCAACATCAACTTGTTCTTCAACTGCTTCGTCTTTTGGTTTTGGAGCTTTATACCCTCTCTTGTTATATGTTGCCATCTATTTTTAATTTAATGAACGGCAAAAATAAAATTTTTATTCATATATGAAAATCCTTTTTGTCGATATTTTTCAATAATTTGCACCCACCTTAAAAAAGGTTTTATTTTTTTCTGAAAATAATCTCGGATTTCAAGTGTACCTAAAACAACTTTCCCTCTTCAATTACAAGAATATTGCCGAAGCCACCTTTGACTTCGATGCAAAAATCAATTGCTTTGTCGGGAAAAACGGCATCGGAAAGACCAACATCCTTGATGCTATTTACCATTTAGCCTACGGAAAAAGCTATTTTAACCCGTTAGCAGTTCAGAACATAAAGCATGGTGAAGAGTTTTTTGTTGTGGACGGCGTCTTCGAAAAGGACCAACGCGATGAACAAATCGTGTGCAGCTTAAAAAAAGGACAGAAAAAAATCCTGAAACGAAACAACAAACCGTACGAACGTTTTTCGGAACACATCGGATTCATACCTTTAGTAATCATCTCCCCTTCTGATCAGGATCTAATTATTGAAGGAAGCGAAACCCGAAGAAAGTTCATCGACAGCGTAATTTCACAACTCGACAGCACGTATCTTCAGCAACTGATCCAATACCAGAAAATCATTTCGCAACGCAATGCCTTGTTAAAATATTTCGCGGCAAACCAGACTTTTGAAACCGATACGCTTTCTATTTACAATGAGCAGCTAGACGGCCTCGGAACATCAATATTTGAAAAAAGAAAGCAGTTTCTGGAAGATTTTATTCCGATTTTCAACCAGCATCATCAGGCCATAACCAACTCGGCCGAAACGGTTCAGATCATATACCAAAGTCAGCTTTCTGAAAAACCGCTTTTGAAACTTTTCGAAGAAAACCTGACCAAAGACCGCGTGCTGCAATACACCAGCGTCGGCATCCATAAAGACGATCTTTCATTTGAAATCGATCAGTTTCCGATCAAGAAATTCGGATCCCAAGGACAGCAGAAATCATTTCTTATTGCGTTAAAATTGGCACAATTCGAATTCATCAAAAAACAAAGCGGTGTCCTACCCATATTATTATTCGACGATATTTTCGATAAACTGGACGAAACCCGTGTGAGCAAAATAGTAGAGATGGTTAACAGGGATACGTTCGGACAATTGTTCATTTCCGACACCCATCCGGAACGAACCGAAAACATCGTAAAATCGACCCATCAGTCCTATAAATTATTTAATTTGTAATTTTGTATAATAAATACCACTGTAAAATGAAAACAATAAAAATTCTATCAATACTCACGATTGCTTTATTTTTCAGCAACTGCAGTAAAGGTCAAAACGCAGAAACCATTTCCGTTGCCGATTTTGAATCAAAATTAAAAGCTACGGAAAATGCACAATTACTGGATGTAAGAACCGTTGGCGAGTATAGTGAAGGCCATCTGGACCAATCGAAAAACATCGACTGGAACGGAAATTCTTTTGAAACCGAAGTTCAGAAATTAGACAAATCAAAACCGGTTTTTGTTTACTGCCTGGTTGGAGGCCGAAGCAAAAAAGCGGCTGACAAACTAACAACGATGGGCTTTAAAACTGTTTACAACATGGATGGCGGTTATATGAAATGGAGCGAGGCACATCCAAAAAACCAAGTAAAAGCTGACACCGGAATGACGAAATCCGATTACGAGAAATTAATCGCTTCCGACAAATTGGTTGTCATTGATTTCTATGCTGAATGGTGCGGTCCTTGTAAAAAAATGGCGCCTTATCTTTCTAAAATGGAAAAAGAATACCAGGGTAAAGCCAAAATCATTCGTGTGGATGCCGACAAAAACAAAGCACTTTTCAACGGATTAGGCTATACTGAACTTCCCGTAGTTATCGTTTTTAAAGACGGAAAAGAAACCTGGAAGAAAAACGGATTTGTAGCGGAAGAAGAATTAAAAGCCCAACTAAAATAACTTTTACGCCAAAAGCATTCATGGAAATCAAACACAATTTTTCGCTTAAGAACTATAACACCTTTGGTATCGAGGCCAAGGCAAAATCATTTGTTGAAGTTACCAATACCGATGCGTTAGCCCAGATCCTGAAAGAATACCAGAACGAAAAACTATTTATTTTGGGAGGCGGAAGCAACATGCTTTTAACTCAGGATATTGACGCTTTAGTGATTCACATCAATCTGAAAGGTCGTAAAATTGTCAAAGAAGATGATGATTTTGTTTGGGTGCAGGGAAATGCGGGCGAAAATTGGCATGAATTTGTGTTATGGAATCTGGATCAGAACTTTGGCGGCATTGAAAATATGTCGTTGATTCCCGGAAATGTAGGCACCACTCCTATCCAGAATATTGGCGCGTACGGCGCTGAAATCAAAGACACTTTTGTTTCCTGTGAAGCCATGCGAATGGACACTCAGGAAATTGAAACATTTACCAATGCGGAATGCAAATTCGGCTACCGTGAAAGTATTTTCAAAAACGAAGTGAAGAACAAATATGTTATCACTTCTGTCGTTTACAAACTGACAAAGAAAGATCATAAAATCAATACGTCTTATGGCGCCATTGACCATGAATTGGCAAAACATAACATTACCAATCCTACCATTCAGCAAGTGAGTAATGCCGTGATCGCGATCCGTCAGAGCAAATTACCGGATCCTAAAGAACTAGGCAACAGCGGCAGTTTCTTCAAAAACCCGATTGTTTCAAAAGAAATATACGAAAAAGCACATGCCCAATTTCCGGATATGCCCCATTATAACATTTCGGAAACGGAAGTTAAAGTTCCTGCTGGCTGGCTGATCGAACAGGCCGGTTTTAAAGGGAAACGTTTTGGAGATGCAGGCGTACATACTTTACAGGCCTTGGTTTTAGTAAATTATGGAAACGCAACGGGTCAGGAAATTTTAAATGTTTCTAAAGACATTCAGAAAACTATTTTAGACAAATACGGAATTGCTATTGAAGCAGAAGTAAATATTATATAGAAAGCAGAAGGCAGAAAGCTTAGAGCAGGTATTACTGAGCACTGAATACTGACCACTGAACACTAACAACTACTTACCATGTATATCCCTGATTTACACAAAAACGAAAACCCGGAAGAGATCAAAAGTTTTTTAAAGAAAAACAGTTTCGGTATTCTGGTAAATCAGACCGAAGGAAAACTTTGGGGAACGCACATTCCGTTGGAATTAGAGATTAATGCACAAGGAAAAGAGGTTTTGTTCGGACATCTTTCCAAAGAAAATCCGCAATGGCAGTCCTTTGAAAATAACAATGAGATTCTGGCAATATTCTCTGGTCCGCACAGTTACATATCTTCATCCTGGTATGATCACGAGAATGTTCCAACCTGGAACTATATCGCCGTTCACGTTTACGGAAAAACCCGAATCATTGAAGGAGAAGAAATGCTTTTTGCTTTGAAGAAACTCGTCGACAAATACGAAAGCAATTCAAAAAATCCGGTCAAAATTGAAAATCTGTCGGAAGAAACCATGAAACAGACCAATGGATTTGTGGCTTTTGAAATTGAAATAACAGAAATTCAGGCGGTTAAAAAACTATCGCAAAACCGCGATGATAAAAACCACACCTACATTATTTCGGAATTAGAAAAAAGTGAGGACCAAAACGCCCGAACCATCGCATGTGAAATGGCTCGAGAACGCAAACAGCAACAATAACTTTCTTTGCAATTTCCAATTCCGCCAACTGTTAACAAATCGTAATAAAACTGTACTAGCGAATTAGAGTTTCCTAAACACTTTTTCATAAATTTGCTGCTCAATTTAACATCGATTCAGATTTTCCATGCTGCAAATTTTACTTTACATTTTTATCGGAATCATTGCCATTCAACTTTTTTACTACCTGATCGTTTTTGGAAAGTTTGCATTTGCCAAAACCCAAAAAGTCACTCCGAAACGCATTCCAATTTCGGTAATTGTATGCGCAAAAAATGAAGCGGAAAACGTAAAAAACTTCATCCCGCTTTTAGTAGAGCAGAATTACTCTGATTATGAAATTGTACTTATTGACGACGCTTCAAGCGACGAAACCCTTGAAATTTTTGAAGCTTACGAACGTCAGTATTCAAATGTAAAATTGGTCAAAGTACAAAACAACGAAGCGTTTTGGGGCAATAAGAAATTCGCATTAACATTGGGAATTAAAGCTGCTTCCAAAGAATATCTTCTTTTTACGGATGCCGATTGTTATCCGACATCAAAAGACTGGATCCTAAACATGAGCGCGCAATTCACCATGCACAAAACGATCGTTTTGGGTTATGGCGCTTACGAAAAAATCAAAGGTTCCTTCCTGAACAAAATCATCCGTTTTGAAACCATGCTAACGGCCACACAATATTTTTCTTGGGCAAAAATGGGCAGACCATATATGGGTGTCGGAAGAAATTTAGCCTACAAACGGGAAGAGTTTTTCAGGGTCAACGGATTCATCGATCATATGAGCGTACGTTCCGGTGATGATGACCTGTTCGTCAATCAGGCCTCTAAAGCCAGCAATACGACGGTTTGTTATACGCCGGAGAGTTTTACGGTTTCGGAACCAAAACTGACCTGGAAAGACTGGTTCCGTCAAAAAAGACGTCATGTTTCAACTGCCAAATTGTATAAAGGTTTTGATAAATTTCAGTTGACACTATATTATTTAAGTCAGCTAATTTTCATTCTTCTGGCTATAGTACTGCTTGCCTTCCGATTCCAATGGATGATTGTGGGAGGATTGGTTGTTTTCAGATACATCTTCGCATGGACTACTTTAGGTTATGCTGCCGGGAAACTTAAAGAAAAAGATACTATGTATTGGTTCCCCGTAATCGAATTTATACTCATTTTCACACAACTGAACGTTTTCTTTACTAATTTAGTTTCAAAACCCAACCATTGGAAATAACATCGGAAATCATACAGAAAAACATTGAAAAGGCTAAAATGGGAGACCAGGTAGCCTTTACTTTTTTATTGGATTTTTTTTGGAATGAAGTGTACGGATTCATGCTGAAACGCACTGAAAACGAAACCGACACCGAAGACATTACCATTGAAACTTTCGCGAAAGCATTTGACAAAATTTCGACATACAACCCGGAATTCGGTTTCAACACCTGGTTGATTGCCATTGCTAAAAACGTTCATATCGACATGCTTCGCAAGAAAAAATCCTCATTATTTGTAGATTTCAATAACGAAGAAGACCGTCAGGCTTATGATGTAGCCGACTCTACACCGAGCGTTGAAGATGAAATCATCAAAGAACAAAATTTGGCACGACTGCTTTTGTTCATAAAAGAATTGAAACCTGCATACCAAGAAGTAATACAATTGCGTTATTTCCAGGAAATGAGTTATCAGGAAATTGCCGACGAACTCGACGAACCCTTAAACAATGTAAAAATCAAACTTTTACGTGCAAAAAAACTTTTAGCAGAGATCATTCAGCAAAAACACTAGAACACTGATTTTCATTCAACAAAATCCAAACAACACTCACTTATCTTTGTTGTAAATGTTAAAATGTAGAAATTTTTAATTTTTTTTAACATTTCAAATACTATGATTGCATAGTTTTCGTTATTAAATAAAACAAAAGATTTAATTAACCTTAAAAACTATTTATCATGTCCAAAATCAACATTTACGAAACCGGTTGGCTAAACATGGTTTTCGAAGGTAGAAACAAAGCCTATGGCGCTTACCAATTACGAGCTGAAAATCCAAAAACAACGGTAAAAGCACTTTGCTCCGCATTGCTGTTATTAGGAGGAATAGCTGTAACTCCGACAATCATCAGTTACCTTAAACCGGGAGAAGCGGTTGTAATTACACCAAAACTAAAACCGGACCCAACGATTCACATTACTGAAGTAAATTTACCGAAAGAGAAAATTAAGCTGGAAGAACCCGCTGCTACGGAACCTTTAATTGATGAAAAAGTTCTAAAGCGCGTTGAGATGAAACCGGTTAAGAAAGAGAATGCAACTCAGGAAAATATCGCAACTAACAACGAGCTGGAAAAAGCTAAAATCGGTTCTGAAAATCATGAAGGTGCAGCAACCACCAGTAACATTACTACTCCGCCGATTGTCACCAACACTGCAGGAACAGGAAGCGCTAATCCGAATACAATCGAAATGCCGACCGCATTGGAAGTACAACCCCAATATCCGGGTGGAATAGGTGCTTTTCTCAATGCTGTAGGCAACAAATTCAAAACGCCGGAAGTAGACGACAATGTCAAATCTTTAAAAGTGATGGTGTATTTTGTAATCGAAAAAGACGGAACACTTTCAAACATCAGAGTAACGAGAGATCCGGGCTATAATCTTGGAAAAGAAGCTACCCGAGTATTACAAAGCATGAATGTAAAATGGTCTCCGGGTTATAAAAACGGACAACCTGTAAGAACTGCTTACAACCTACCAATCACGGTTAACATTCAGTAACAAAAAGCAAAACTCAGGTTTTGCTTTTTTTATGCTTCATTTTCAACAGTTCCGCTCTTTTTAAGTATACTGCTTAGAAAAACAAAACCTACAACTCCTGCCACCAGTGACGAAATCATAATCGCGATTTTAGAAATGGTAACGACTTCGGTGTTTGATTTAAATGCCAACAACGTAATGAAGATCGACATGGTAAAACCGATGCCTGCCATAAAACCGGCAGCTAAAATGTGTTTCCATTGCAATCCATTCGGCAAAGTACACCAGCCAAAAGCTACCGCCAAAAAGCAAAAGAATAAAATTCCGATTGGTTTTCCGGCTACCAATCCAAGAAAAATACCGATACTGTTCTCATGTACCAACCCTTCAACCCAACCGTTTTCAATGAATATAGCTGTATTTGCCAACGCGAAAACCGGCAGAATAAAAAAAGTTACCGGCTTATGCAGAAAATGCTGCATTTTACAAGATATGTTATTTTCGCTTCCGTCTCCAAAAGGAATTACAAAAGCCAGCAAAACACCCGAAATTGTAGCATGAATACCGGAATTCAGCATAAAATACCACATCCCGATTCCTCCAACTACATAAGGCCACCAAAGTTTTATTTTCATTCGGTTAAAAACAAACAACACACCCATGATTCCCAAAGCCATTGCGAGATTAAAAAATGAAAGATGGTCGGTATAAAAGAAAGCGATGACCAAAATGGCGCCTAAATCATCAATTACGGCCAATGCGGTCAAAAACACTTTTAAAGGCATCGGCACCCTATTTCCCAGCAAAGACAAAACCCCCAACGCAAAAGCGATATCTGTAGCCATAGGGATTCCCGCACCGGATTGGGTTGAAGTTCCGAAATTGAGCACCATGTAAATCCCGGCAGGCACCAACATTCCTCCCACTGCTGCAATTATCGGAAAAAGAGCATTTTTAATTTTGGACAATTCACCAATATAGACTTCGCGTTCCAGCTCCAATCCGATGAGTAAAAAGAAGATGGTCATCAGTCCGTCGTTTATCCAATGCTCAAGTGAATGATGTCCGATCTGAAATTCCCACAGCTGTTCATAACTGTTTCTAAGCAGCGAATTCGCTAACACCAGGGAAACAAAAGTACACGCAATTAAAACAACACCGGAAGCTTTTTCTTTTTCAAAAAACTCGGTAAACATTCGGGTTACTTTCATCTAATTTGGACGCCTAAAGTGATTATCCGCTAAAATACCACTTTTTATCGGATTAGAAAACCCATAAAACCCTCATCCCTTACCTATTAAAAATGCGTTAAACCGCTCGTCAGATTAACAACAATGCTTATCTTTGCTACAAATTTTTGAGAAGATGAACACGGTTTTAGAATCCAACATTGTTCCGACAGGAAAACCGAAATGGTTACGCGTAAAGTTACCTACAGGTAAAAAGTATACCGAATTAAGAGGATTGGTTGACAAATACAAACTGAATACGATCTGTACTTCGGGAAGTTGTCCTAATATGGGTGAATGCTGGGGAGACGGAACCGCAACGTTTATGATTCTTGGAAATGTCTGTACGCGTTCGTGCGGATTTTGCGGTGTAAAAACCGGAAGACCGGAAACGGTGGATTGGGATGAACCGGAAAAAGTAGCCCGTTCCATCAAAATCATGAACATCAAACACGCCGTAATAACCAGTGTGGACCGTGACGATATTAAAGATATGGGTTCCATCATTTGGGCGGAAACGGTAAAAGCCATACGAAGAATGAATCCTGAAACCACTTTGGAAACCTTAATCCCGGATTTCCAGGGCGTAGAAAGAAACATTGACCGTATCGTTGAAGTTAGTCCGGAAGTAGTTTCACACAACATGGAAACCGTTCGTCGTTTAACCCGAGAGGTTCGTATCCAGGCGAAATATGACAGAAGTTTAGCCGTTTTAAAATATTTAAAAGATCAGGGCATCCGAAGAACAAAATCAGGGATAATGCTTGGTCTTGGCGAAACCGAAGAAGAAGTGATCCAGACCATGAAAGATCTGCGCGAGGCGAATGTTGATATCGTAACTATCGGTCAGTATTTACAGCCAAGCAAAAAACATTTGCCGGTTAAGGAATTCATTACACCGGAACAATTTCAAAAATACGAGCAGATCGGAAAAGAACTAGGCTTCCGTCACGTAGAAAGCGGCGCTTTGGTTCGTTCCTCTTACCATGCTCAGAAACATATTCTTTAGAATTACGAATTAAAAATTACGAATTACAAATTTGAAAACACGAATTGCCATCAATGGTTTTGGTCGAATCGGAAGAAATTTGTTCCGATTGCTTTTAAATCACCCTACAATTGAGGTGGTTGCCATTAATGACATTGCCGATGTAAAAACAATGGCTCATTTGGCAAAATACGACAGTATTCATGGAGTTTTGCCTGGCACAGTAACTGCAACTGACAATGCGATCATCGTTGACGGAAAGTCGTTTTTATTCTTTAATGAGAAGAAAATTTCAGACCTCAACTGGGGTGATTTAAATATAGATTTTGTTGTTGAATCGACCGGCAAACACAAAACTTACGAGGATATAAGTCAGCATATTTCTGCTGGTGCAAAAAGAGTGATTCTTTCCGCTCCGTCAGAAACAGAACTGATAAAAACAGTGGTTTTAGGAGTAAATGAACACATTCTTGACGGTACCGAACATATCGTGTCGAATGCAAGCTGTACCACCAACAATGCGGCACCAATGATTAAAGTCATTGAGGAATTATGCGGCATTGAACAGGCTTACATCACTACAGTTCACTCTTATACAACGGACCAGAGTCTGCACGATCAGCCCCACAAAGACTTACGAAGAGCACGAGGCGCCTCGCAATCCATTGTCCCGACAACCACAGGAGCAGCCAAAGCCATTACAAAAATCTTCCCTCATCTGGAAGGCAAAATGGGGGGTTGCGGAATCAGAGTTCCCGTTCCTGACGGTTCATTAACAGACATCACTTTCAATGTAAAAAGAGAGGTTTCGATTTCGGAAATCAACAACGCTTTTAAAAAAGCAGCTGAAAACGAACTAAAAAACATCCTTGACTATACGGAAGACCCTATCGTTTCCGTCGACATCTTAGGAAACCCTCATTCCTGTCTTTTTGATGCCCAACTGACTTCCGTGATTGACAAAATGGTAAAAGTGGTAGGGTGGTATGATAATGAAATCGGCTATTCTTCACGATTAATTGACCTCATTAGTTTTATTTCTAAGAAATAATTCACTAAATTTATGCGAATTTCAGGCATAATATGAAGCATCTATTCATTTTACTCTTTTTATTAATAGGAAAGCTGTATGGCTTTGCGCAAGAGAAAAATGCAACTACCAAAGTTGACAGTGTCCCGTATTACCTTGAAGTTTCGAATTTCCACAAGAGTAGTTTCGATTATGACAAAGCGCTTCTGTATGCCAGAAAAGCTAAACAATATTCAATTAAAAACAAACTTCAGCGAGAATTGGCCGACAGCCATCTTTCTATCGGAAGTATTTACAGTGAGCTGGACAGGCAGGATGAAGCCATCGAAAATTACATCCGAAGCGTAACCATTTACAACAATTTAGATGCTTCCTCGAACAGCGCGTTTTGTTATTACGGACTGGGATTAAGTTATTTGAAAAAGAAGAATTTGGGCCTGGCAGAAAATTACTTCAATAAAGCATTGGCAGAATACAAAACTGTAAATATTCCCGAAGCCACAGATTTGATTGATCTGCAGAAAGGGATCATTGAAAAACACAAAGGAAACAGAGATGGAGCGGTAAAAAAATTCAAAGCCATCATATCGAAAAACGATCCGTTAATGATTCCGGAAGCAAAAGTAGAAGCCTATTTTGAATTGGCCGAAACGGAAGCCAATACCAATCCGCAATCGGCTATTACCAATCTGGAAAAAGCCTATAAAATCTCAAAAGAAGGCAACAATACCAATCAGAAATTAAGGATTCTTAAACGCTTAAGCACTCTTTCTGAAGCCACAGACAACATCATTAAATCACACACTTATTTAAAAGAATTCACTGCCTTACGCGATTCTCTTTTTAACATCCGGACAAGGACAGCCGACGTACCTGCCTATGAACGCTATATCGCGACGGAACAGTTAAAAGCCATTGACAAAACAAATCGCGAGAACAAAGCACAGGAAAAATCCATTAAATTCTCTAAACTGATCAGTATTCTTAGTATAGCTTTGATATCGATTTTATCGCTTCTGAGCCTTTCGCTGTATAAAAACAATATCATAAGGACCAAAACGAACCAACTTCTGAAAGACAAAAATCAGGAGCTTGAAATTGAAAAAGAAAGAGCTGAAAGAGCCTCCAAAGCCAGAGCTGAATTCCTTTCTACGGTGAGTCATGAATTGCGAACTCCATTAAACGCAATCAACGGAATTACCCACATCCTGATTGACGACGATCCGAAACCAAGCCAGATGAATTATCTTAATTCGTTGAAGTTCTCCGGAAATTATCTTCTGACTTTCATCAATGATATCCTCGAAATCAACCGCGTTGAATCAGATGTAGTTGAAGTGGAAAGCATCGACTTTGACTTAAGGGATTTACTTGAAAATATCGTAGGATCTTTCTCAGAAATTGCCAACAAAAACAAAACGGTTTATCATCTTGAAATTGACGAGAAAATACCTTCTACTTTAATTGGCGACCCTACAAAACTGTCTCAGATTTTCATCAATCTGATCAATAACGCCATTAAATTTACAACGAACGGAAATGTTTGGGTTTCTGCCATTGTTAAAAAAGAAAAAGCAAATTCCGTTAAACTGCATTTTGAAGTACGCGATACAGGAATTGGAATTCCCAAAGACCGCCTCGAAACCATTTTTGACAGTTTCACCCAGGGTTCCGTTGAAATCAACCGAAAATATGGCGGTACCGGACTTGGACTTGCGATTGTAAAAAGACTGGTTAACTTGTTAGGCGGCAAGATAAAACTGGACAGCGAAGAAGGTAAAGGATCACGATTTTATTTCGATGTTTCCTTCAACATAAGCAGCAATAAGATCGAGAAGAAAGCAGCACCTTTCTACGACGAGAGTTTATTGGTCAACAAAAAAATACTTTTGGTTGAAGACAACAAAATCAACCAAATGATCACCCAGAAAATGCTGGAAAGAAAACAAATGCACTGTCATATAATCGAAAACGGCGAAGATGCAGTAGAGCATATGCGTGACAACGCTTACGATTTGGTTTTGATGGATGTCCACCTTCCAGGCATCAACGGCACCATAGCCACAGAACATATCCGAAAATTCAATCAGGAAACGCCCATTATCGCTTTAACAGCAATTTCATTAGACGAAAACAAAGAAATGCTGCTTTCGTTTGGAATGAACGACGTAATCACCAAGCCATTTGATCCTGAGAAATTCTACGAAGTTATCGCAATGACCATCAATCAGAATATCAATACTGTATAATCATATTTTTGATTAAACTTCTAACTTTGGGTTCCGCTTTTTTTGCCGCTTCCAAAACTTCAGCATGAGTTATTGTTCCGATACTCGCCTCATCACCCATATCTGTGATCACTGAAACACCAAAGGTTTCCAAATTCATATGACGGGCGACAATAACTTCGGGAACTGTAGACATTCCAACACAATCACACCCGAAAGTTTTCACCATTTTATATTCGGCTAACGTCTCAAAGGTTGGTCCTTGCAATCCCAGATATACGCCTTCCTGAACTTCAATTCCTAATGCTGCTGCAATTTCTTTGGCTTTAGCAATCATTTTTAGACTGTACGGTTCGCTCATGTTTACAAAACGTGGCCCGAAACGCTCGTCATTTTTACCGCGAAGCGGATGTTCCGGCATCATATTCACGTGGTCGTTGATCAAAACCACCGAACCCACCTTATAATTCGGATTCACTCCGCCTGAAGCGTTGGAAACAATAAGCTTATTAACTCCTAAATATTTCATTACACGCACCGGGAAGGTAACCTGTTTCATATCATAACCCTCATAAAAATGAAAACGTCCCTGCATGGCAACCACTTTTTTACCTTCAATGGTCCCAAAAACCAAAGCACCTTTATGACCGTCGACAGTAGAAACCGGAAAATTAGGAATCTCGTTATAGGGCAACGTATGCTCAATCTGCATATCATTTGTAAATCCACCCAAACCGGAACCTAAAATCACACCGTATTCCGGGGTAAAACCTGTAACTTTATTTATATAACTAACTGTTTCCTGTACTTGTTCCCACATAATGCTTAATTGTTTTATCAAAATCCGACTGAGCACTTATAAACGAGCTCTTTATCGGCAAATAATATAATTGTTCTTTCGCTATTTTTCCTTTTAGACGGACAAAATCCTTTTCAGTGGTAATGATGATATTGCCATTCGCTTTTGTTCGGATGTCTTCTAAATCCTGTTGTGTAAAATCGTGATGATCCGAAAATACCATCGTTGCAGATTTCGCAGCCTGCAAATGTGCAAAAAAAGGCTCCGGTTTTGCAATACCGGCTAAAATTAATTTTTCTGAATTCTTAATTTCTTCAATTGAAAGCTTACCTTCTTCCGAAAATACGTGCGTATCATAATCTATAAAAGTAAAAAAGACTTGCTGATATTTCAAAGGTTTCAGTCTTGATTTAATAGCTTCCTGTTGCTCCGTAGTTATTTGCGGAGGGCATTTGGTAACCACTATCACATTGGCGCGTTTCGCTCCACTCCTGCTCTCTCTTAGATTTCCGGCTGGCAATATTAAATCATCGCAGTACAAATCACCGTACGCAGTCAGCAAGATGTAAAAACCAGCCTTGACCATGCGGTGCTGAAAAGCATCATCTAATAAAATGATCTCAGGCGGATTCTGCTGTGACCGCAATTGAGTAATTCCATTAACCCTGTTAGCATCTACAGCAACCTTTATTTCCGGGAATTTCTGATGAAACTGATAAGGCTCATCACCCAAAATTTCAGCGTTTGAAGCATCATTTGCCAAAACAAAACCTTCTGATTTTCTTTTATATCCTCTGCTTAATGTAGCAATTTTGTGGTTTTCAGAAAGCAGCCGGATCAAATACTCGATCTGCGGCGTCTTCCCTGTCCCGCCCACACTTAAATTCCCAACAGCAATAACAGGTACATCAAATGACGCTGATTTGAAAATGCCCTTATCAAACAAAAAATTACGTATTGAAGTAACAATTCCGTACAAAACGGAGAACGGAAGGAGTATTTTACGGAGAAAATTCATAACACGAATGTAGCTATTTTTTATCTTTTTGAAAAAAGTTATCGGTTTATTCGTTACTTTGTTATTCAGAAAATTAGTTCAGATGAAGATAGCAGAAATACTTTCCGTTTTGGAAGAAATGGCTCCTTTGGCCTATGCCGAAGATTTTGACAACGTCGGACTGTTAGTTGGTGATGCCAATTCCGAAGTGTCGGGCGTCCTGGTTTGCCATGATGCTTTAGAATCCGTGATAGATGAAGCCATTGCAAAAAAATGCAACCTGGTTGTCTGTTTCCACCCTATTCTCTTTTCCGGACTGAAGAAAATTACCGGTAAAAATTATGTAGAACGTGCGGTTATCAAAGCCATTAAAAATGATATTGCGATTTATGCCGTTCACACCGCATTAGACAACCACAAACAGGGCGTCAATAAAATTTTCTGCAATGCATTAGGTTTGACCAATACTAAAATTCTGGTTCCGAAACAAAATTTCATCCAGAAAATGGTTACCTATACGATTCCGGAAAATGTTGAAGAATTGCGCAATGCCTTATTTGATGCCGGTGCGGGAAAAATCGGAAATTATGAAGACTGTAGTTTCAACTCAAAAGGCCTCGGAACCTACATGGGAAATGAAGACAGTAATCCGCAGGTTGGTGAGCGTTTTGAATTTGTGGAAAATGAGGAAATTAAAATCGAGGTCACATTCGAGAAACATTTACAGGGAAAAATCCTGAAAGCACTTTTCCAAAACCACGTTTATGAAGAAGTGGCTTATGAAATCTATAATCTGGAAAACCCGCATCAGAATATCGGTTTGGGAATGATCGGTGAACTGCCTCAGGAAATGAAAGAATCCGATTTCCTTCAATTTGTACAGGAAAAAATGGATTGCGGCGGTATTCGCCACAGTCAGTTTTTAAACAAACCGATCAAAAAAGTAGCAGTTTTAGGAGGCTCAGGCAGTTTTGCCATTAAAAATGCCATTGCTTCGGAGGCAGACGCTTTTCTGACGGCGGATCTGAAATACCATCAGTTTTATGAAGCCGAAAACAAGCTCTTATTAGCTGATATAGGACATTTTGAAAGTGAAAGATTTACAAAAAATTATATAGTTGATTATCTTACGAAAAAAATTAGTAATTTTGCAATCATTTTATCGCAAGAAAACACAAATCCAGTTAAGTACTTTTAAAATATGGCAAACATCAAAGAACTAAGTGTAGAAGAAAAATTAAGAGCTCTTTATGATTTACAGCTAATCGATTCAAGAATCGATGAGATCAGAAATGTTAGAGGAGAACTACCTCTTGAAGTGGAAGATTTAGAAGATGAAGTTGCTGGATTAAGCACTCGTTTAGACAAATTAAAAAGCGATTTGGAGACGATCGAAGAGCAGATCAAAGAAAAGAAAAATGCTATCGAAGGTCATAAAGAATCGATTAAAAAATACTCTCAACAGCAAAAAGAAGTTCGCAACAACAGAGAATTCAACGCTTTAACAAAAGAAGTTGAGTTTCAGGAGTTGGAAATCCAATTGGCTGAGAAGCACATTCGTGAAATGAAAGCTTCTATCGAACACAAAAAAGTGGTTTTAGCCGAAACTAAAGAAAGATTAGACGCTAAACAAAGTCACCTGAAACACAAGAAAGCAGAATTGAGTGATATCATGGCTGAAACTGAAAAAGAGGAGAACTTCTTATCAGGCAAATCAGTGGAATTCCGTGACCAAATCGAAGAGCGTTTATTAAGTGCATATGACAGAATCAGAACCAGCGTAAGAAACGGTTTGGCAGTTGTATCTATTGAGCGTGGCGCTTCTGCAGGTTCATTCTTTACAATCCCGCCTCAGACGCAGATGGAAATCGCTTCCAGAAAGAAAATCATCACCGATGAGCATAGTGGAAGAATTTTGGTTGACAGTGCGTTGGCTGATGAAGAAAAAGACAAAATTCAGCAATTATTTGCAAAATTATAAGTAACTTAAAGTCTCCTAACGGAGACTTTTTTTATGGAACTCCTAAACAAAATAGCATACTTTACTCTAACTAAATCCATCGGGTTATATATTAACCTGCTGAGTTATGTTTATCCAAATAAAGCAGCTGGTTTAGCCTATAAATACTTTACAGAACCACGGGAAGGCAAGTTACTTCCCAATGCTATTCCCGATATTCTAAAAGAGGCAGATCACGAAATACTCATTCATGAAGAACACAGTATCCAAACCTACACCTGGAAAGGCAACGAAACAAAAATTTTATTGGTTCATGGCTGGGAAAGCAATTCAGCTCGCTGGGAGCAATTCATCAACTTCCTCCGAAAATTACAAATAACGGTTATTGCATTGGACGGTCCTGGTCAGGGATTATCGAGCGGAATTGAATTCAACATTCCGCAATATGCCAAACATGTCAATGCTATAGTTGAACGATTTCAACCGCAGTACATTATCGGACATTCAATGGGCGGAGCCACCTGTTTGTATTATCACTTCAAATACAACAATCCGATTTTGCAGAAAATGGTTATTTTGGGCGCCCCAAGCGAATTTGAGATACTATTGACGAATTACAAAAAAACCATTAGTCTCAACAACAAAACCTTTCAGTTGCTGACCGAGAAATTCACTGAGCGGTTCAATATACATCCCTCGGAGTTTTCAGGGAAAAAATTCGCATCTACCTTCAACTTAAAAGGATTGATTGCACACGATATTGATGATGATGTTGTTGCTTTTAATGAAGGAAAGGAAATCGCTAATGCCTGGAAATCATCCAAATTTATCGAAACAAAAGGTTTAGGACACAGTTTACACGATGAAAATCTTTATCAGCAGATCAACCTCTTTCTGTTCGAGGAGTAAGATCAGCGTTTTATGATCTTTTTCGAAAGTGATTTTTTCCCATCAGTCACTCTGACGAAATACACACCTTTAGGTAACTGCTCAACATTATATTCGTTATGGCCGGATTGTAGCGGCGCTTCCATAATTTTCTGACCAACAGTTGTAAAAATCTCCAATTTTGAAGTATTCCCAGCCGATTGCGAACTGATAATCTTCAATTTATCAGCTACAGGATTTGGAAACACAGTAAAAACAAGCGTCTCATTTTCGACAACACTAAGATTCTGATTAATTTGTAAGATAGCAGCCTGCATATCAGGTAGCGGACCAATATTGCCCGCAACACCGGTACCTTGCGGAATGCCGGTAGACTGTAATAAAGTACGCATCTCTTGAGAGTTCATATACATACCGGTAAGACCATGATAATACGACTGAAGCACAACCACGCATGAAGCAACCATTGGAGTTGCAGAACTTGTCCCTGCAAAATTGGTATATCCTTGGTTAAAGTCACCGCCTATCATTACTAAATCACCGTATCCGCAAGTACGGACATTCGCTGCCCATCCCTGCACATCAACTCGGGACCCATATGTACCGTATGACATTCTGTTATGTCCGATGTTATCGGTTCCGGCTCCAACGATGATCGCACCTGAATTCCCGCGGCTCATATAAGACGCATAATATCCCGAATCCAGATTCTGATTTCCGTTGGCAGCGGCTTCAACAATGATTATTCCGGCATCGGAAGCTGCTTTGGTTAAATCCCAGACTACATTATCGAATTCAGCAGGAACATAATTACCGCCCTGACCGTACGCCTGCATTTCGAAAACAATAACATCTCCGGCCATAGAAGCGGCAACTGCCCGGGTAACAGCATTAATACGATTGTAACCGGATTGCTGCCATTCCGGGAAAAGTACCATTTCTGTTGCTTCATAGGCCATTCCCGAGACTCCATACGATCCTTTATCAGCATACATGATTCCGAAAACCGAGGTACCGTGTTCTGTATAAGAGGGTGTGGCACTGGTCGAAATATTCATACCAGGGGCAATAAAGGCATTGCAATCGATTAATTCTTCGTGGTTTTTATTAAAGCCGTATTCCACATCTCGTATTCGGATTCCGGCGCCGGCAAGACCAAGTCCCCAGGCGTAATACATATTTACTCCGGGATTTATATCCAAAAAAGTCTGATCCGCTTCGTAACTAAGTGTACTCGGAGCAATATCGTTGGGGGGTGGAACTGGCTTCAATGGCATTAAACAGCAATAATCAACCACCTGCAATTCTTCCAGACGGGTGGCCAAATCCATCAACCGTTCATTGGAAGGATCAGCAATAGTAACTTTTAGAACATTGCGCAATTTCAGTACCGATTTGCCATCATGCCCATTTTGTCTGGCTGCTGTAAAAAGTTCTTCTGCTTTTTCATCGGAAATCAAAATCCCTTTTTGAAAAAGCATCCCATATTCATCCGTGACACTCTTAATTTCAGGTATCTGAAAAAGAACACTGGTATAGTTTTCATCAGTAAAAACTACAGATTCCGCAAAGGAAATATACAACTCGTGTTGTTGGGTATCGGGTGCTAAATGAAATTCCCCCTTTCTGTTTTGGGCGAATAGAAATGCATTAAAAAAAAGAAATAAGAGTATTGCTTTCCTCAATTAGCTAACGAATTAAGTTTCAAATATATAAAAAAGTTAGTCCACAATAAAACTAAGAACGTCTAATATTCAAATAAGTACTATTTTTGCAGCATGGAAGAAAACAAAACACGTATTAATAAATTCCTTTCGGAAACAGGCTATTGCTCGAGAAGAGAGGCCGATAGATTATTGGAGGAAGGACGCATCACCATCAACGGAGTAGTACCTGAAATGGGCACAAAAGTGTCCCTTGATGATGAGATCCGTGTGGATGGGAAACTGATTCGTGAAAAAACCTCAAAACCCATTTATTTAGCTTTCAACAAACCGGTAGGTATTGAATGTACGACCAACCAAAACGTAAAAAACAACATTGTTGACTATATCAATTATCCGAAACGTATTTTTCCGATCGGTCGATTGGACAAAGCCAGTGAAGGACTGATCTTCATGACGGATGACGGAGATATCGTAAACAAGATTCTGCGTGCCCGTAACAATCACGAAAAAGAGTACGTGGTTACGGTGAACAAACCAATCACCGACCGATTTATTCAACGAATGGGCAATGGCGTTCCGATTTTGAACACCGTAACCAAGAAATGTAAAGTAGAACAAATCAGTAAGTTTGTGTTTCGAATTATACTGACGCAGGGCTTAAACCGTCAGATTCGTCGTATGTGTGATTATTTAGGGTATGAAGTTACCGCCCTGAAGCGCATTAGGATCATCAATATTTCGTTAGATGTTGCCATCGGACGTTATCGTGATTTAACCGATGCCGAGATTCTCGAACTCAATCAACTTATCGAACCTTCCAGCAAAACCGAGGAAGCAAGTTTGCCTAAAGTGGAAACAAAAAGACCGGTTAATCGTGAATCCGGCACACCTTCCGCACGAAGAACCAACTACAGAAATCCTAAAAAGGACTAAAATATTCAACCAAATAGCTGTCGAAGCCACAAAAACAACAATGGATTTACTAAGAGGCATGATTAGATTTTCATGCCTCTTTTTTTTGTTTGACAATTCTCATAAAAATATAACACAACATTACCTACAAAAACATTTTTTATTATTTTTGGTTTACTAACCCAAAAACTCAACCAATGGACGCTTCTCCCCAATCACAAAGCCCTTTGGAGCTAAAAAGACATTCCGTAAGCGAGACAGGCCATGCAAAAAATGTAGCCAATTTCCAGAACCTGATTTCACTTTGTGAAGGATTTGCAGCAACATATAATCCATCTAATGATCGTTTGAAAATTGTACAGCTGAAAACCGCACATGAAGCGGCCGTTGAAAAAATCAATAACGTCAGGATTCACAAAACGAATTTCGACAATCACACCAACCTGCGCCGAAGTGCTTTTGAAGATTTAAAACCTTTAGCCACAAGGATTATCAATGCTTTCATTGTATCCGGAGCCGACAAAATGACCGTTGAAGATGCTAAAGCAATAAATAAAAAAATACAAGGGGTGCCTTCGAGCAAATCAGTTAACACACAAATGGGAGATTCGACTCAAACAAAAACCATTTCAGCCTCCCAACAGTCCTATGATAAAAAAATTGACCATTTGGCCAACCTGATCGAATTACTGTCCCAAAGCCGGATCTATAATCCAAATGAACAAGAACTGAAAATAGTTTCGCTTCAGGCAAAACTTTCAGATCTGCAAACCAAAAATCGAAACTTATCAGAAAGTTATGCGCTGTACAGCAATGCATTGATTCAGCGAAACAAGGAATTATACAATTCTTTGACCGGACTTGTTCAGACCGCCAAACAGGTAAAACTTTATATTAAAAGCATTTACGGTGCGTCCAGCGGTCAATATAGATTGGTGCGCCGCCTGGAATTTAAAATACGTACAGAAGACCAATAATTTATATAGAACTTCCGTATTCAAAATACACTACGTAAAGGAAGTTCTATTTTTTCTTATGAAAAGAATACTATTTAAATTGTTGCTATTACTTTTTCGTTTGTCCCATAAATTTTCACTTTCGTCCCATAAAATCTTCCAACAGGAATCCATAATAAAGCCCTGGTCACTACAATTTTTTTCGATGTTATTTTAAATTAAAGTAATGGACTTTATAGTTTTTCCGTTGGCTAGAATAAAAAAGACATAAACATTCGTCATGAACCCTTTTTCAACGAATGAAAAGCCGCGGGAACACCTTTGTTTTCAATAGATAACACACAAATCATCTACGCAAATTACCATGCGATTTTTATTATATATTTATAAGAAGAAACGCATAAAAAAAGATTTTATTGATGAAATATCCCACAGATATGTTAAAAATTCTGCAGATGATTTTTAACAAATCACAATAGGTTTATTAAATTCATGCTTTTCGAAAGGGTATTTCACAAATAACACAAATATGTATCGAAACTTTTTGGAAAAAAATTGCAATTTTAGCGAATGTTACAGAATAAACAGAAGGAAATTGTAAAATCGATAGGGGAAAAAATACGAGAGCGCAGATTAGAGCTACACCTATCGCAGGAAAATTTATCAATTGATGCTAACATTCCCAGAAATCAGGTTGGCAGAATTGAACGTGGAGAAATCAATACTACAGTTACGACCCTTGAAAAAATTTGCAAAGTTTTAAGGATGGAAATCAGAGAACTATTTTAACACCCGCACCAAAACATCGTCAATCAATTTGACAAAAAATTAAGCAACGCTTATTCATTTCATTTTTTAAACTTTTCAAGTTCTAGAAAAACAGCCCCGGTTTTTTAGCATTCTGAAATTCAAATTATTTCTAATCTAAAATTCTACGCTTATGCGAAAACTTCTACTCTTATTGTTTTGCTGCAACCTCTATGCCCAGGTTGGCATCGGAACACAGGCCCCGAATGAAGATGCAATGCTTGAAGTTGTTAGTTCAGACAAAGGTATCTTGCTACCAAGAGTTTCTCTTCAAAGTACAAATTTGTCCGCTCCGATGACAAACCATGTCAGCGGGATGCTGGTTTATAATACCGCAATGTCCGGATCCGGAAGAACAACGGTTTACCCCGGTTTGTATTATAATAACGGACAGCATTGGACACGCTTAAATCCTAATACTGTCAAAATAGGTGAACTGAAGCACAGTTTTGCCACTGCCGACCACAATGGCTGGTATTTATTGGATGGCAGAGCAAAATCAAGTTTACCGGCTAATGCTCAGACAAATGCAACGGCCGTTGGCATTGCCGCAAATCTTCCGGACGGAGCCGATAGGTTTCTGAAAGCCAAAAACGGAGCTGATGTCGTGGGATCATCAGCAGGAAATGCAACATTCACCATTTCTCAGAACAATTTGCCCAACATTAATTTCACGGGAACAACTAACTCGTCTGGCTTGCACCATCACGATATGGACAGCTATATCGGAACTGAAAACATCGGGCTTTTATCTACCACTATTCTTACTCTGTTTTACACCGCATCAGTTGCAAAAGAAACCGTCACTTCAGATTTAAACATTACCCAAGCCACGGGAAACCACACGCATACGGTAAGTTTTAATTCCGGGGGAAGCAGTACACCGATAAACAGAACACCTAATTACTTAGCCACAAACATCTTTATCTACTTAGGAAACTAACCAAAACTTAATGACTATGATAAATAAAATTACACTTCTGTTTTTTTTATTCGGGTCCGGTTTGCTTTATTCCCAAGTGGGCATAGGCACATCCACTCCAAATGACGATGCTGTTTTGGAAATCAACAGTAACTCACAGGCCGTTCTGATCACCAGAATAGCGCTGACAGGCACTACAAATCCAATGCCTTTAACAGCCCATAAAGCCGGTATGATCGTATACAATACTGCTTTCGCGGGAGCTGGAGATACTGCTGTATTTGAAGGTTTTTATTATAATGACGGAAATCAATGGATTCGATTGGAACCACTGTCCACCGCCGTTGGTGATATAAAGCACAGCCTACTTACCCAAGATCATAATGGCTGGTATAAGCTTGACGGAAGAACAACAGCATCGTTACCTTCGGTTGCGGCTTCAAATGCAGCCTCGATTGGGTTTGGAGCAACCATTCCTGATGCAACGGATAAATTTCTAAAAGGAAAATCATCATCTGAAGCATTGAAGTCGGTTGGCGGAAACAATTCCGTTACCTTAACCCAGGCTAATTTACCAAACATTACTTTTAACGGGACAGCGAATACAGCCGGTAATCACACCCATGAATATGCCGATAAATATCATGGAACGCCGGAAAATTTAAATCTTGTTACAGGTTTACTGGGAATTCTGAGTGGTGTCATACTGAACATACTGAACAACGACGTAGGGTCTAATGTCGTATCATCAACAACATCGACTTCCTCTACAAGCGGAAACCACAGTCATACGGCAACAGTAAGTACCGGTGGAAGCGCTACCCCTTTAAGCAACGTCTCGCACTTAGTAACAAACACCTTCGTTTATTTGGGAGAGTAATAAGCGATTGTGCCCCATTGCTCTCAAATCTTTTGAGATAAATTAACCTGCGTCACAACCTAACAAAACTCAGTTGATATGAAAAAAATAGCCTCGCTTTTAGTCCTTTTTTTCTGTTATCCAATGATAGCACAGAATGTAGGCGTAAATACGGCAAGTCCGGATACAAATGCTGCTTTAGACATTTTCAGCACTTCTAAAGGAGTCATCCTTACTAAACTGCCTTTAGTTTCTACTGATAATCCCGCACCACTTTCAAATCATGTGGAAGGAATGACCACTTATAACACGACCAAATCGGGTACAAATACGGCAGTTTCGGTATATGAAGGACTGTATTACAATGATGGTGAAAAATGGAACCAAATGGGGCCTAACACCTTAATGATCGGCGACATTAAGCATTCGCTGCATTCTTCAGACCATAAGGGTTGGTTTCTTTTAGACGGGAGAAGCATCAACACGCTTCCTACTGTGGCAAGATACAACGCAACAGCCGTTGGCATAGTAACAAATCTCCCAAATGTTGCCGATAAATTCATTAAAACCAACAAAGGAACGGAAACTCAGGGAAGTAGTGCCGGAAGCAATACAATAACCTTAACTCAGGCCAACTTACCAAACATTAGCTACACGACCACAACCGGATCGAACGGAACGCACAGCCACTCGTATACGGACTCCTATAACGGAGCAAAAACCCTGGGATTAGCTACGAATGTTTTACCATTGGTTCCTTTGATCAGTGAAACTGTCGGAACCAACGATGTTCTGCCGGGCAACTTATATGCATCTGGCGACGACGGATCTCACTCCCATACGGTAACAGTTCCTTCAGGAGGTTCAGATGTTTCGATAAATGCTACGCCTCAGCATATTGTAACAAACGTTTTTATTTACTTAGGCGAATGATTTAAAATAAAAAACCCAAGACTGAATATCTTGGGTTTTGTTTTTTTATAAAGGTTTTTCCATGACAAAATCTTCCATGAGATAGCCCTGTCCTATTTCGATATCCTCCTGATGGATAATTTCGAAACCAAGTCGTTTGTAGAATTCCTGAGCGCTGTTATAGCGGTTTACATTGAGAAAAACATGTGAGTTTCCGCAGCTAAGCGCTGCTTTTTCCACTTCCGATAAAAGCAATTTCCCTAAACCTTTTCCCTGTGTCTCAGGCAATACATAAATTTTATGCAGCTTTGTTTTTCCGGTGTCATTACAATTTACTTCGTAAGCCGCGAACCCGTAAAAAATTCCGTCTTCTTCGGCCAATAAAAAAACATGCTGCTTCGCCATTTGTTCTTCCAAAGCCGGAATGGCATAGAAATTCTCTAACATATAATCCAACTGGGCTTCGGAAAGTATTTCTTCATAAGCAACCGGCCAGATTTTATACGCTAAATCTCTGACAATGTGAAGTTGACTTCTATCAGCAACGAATACACGCATTTATTTTCCCATTTTTTGTTCTCTTGCCAATAAGGTATTTTTCATTAACATGGCAATGGTCATAGGCCCAACTCCACCCGGAACCGGCGTAATATAAGAGGCCTTTTTTGATACATTTTCAAAATCAACGTCTCCGGTGATAACATAACCTTTCGGGTTCTCCTCGTCCGCTACACGGGTAATTCCCACGTCAATTACGACTACATCATCTTTAACCATTTCAGCTTTCAGATAGTTTGGCACTCCTAAAGCAGTAATGATGATATCAGCCTGACTTGTGATTTGAGTAATATTCTTAGTGTGACTGTGCGTTAAAGTTACCGTTGAATTTCCAGGGAAACCTTTACGTCCCATCAAAATACTCATCGGGCGGCCTACGATATGACTTCTTCCGATAACCACGGTATGCTTTCCTTTTGTTTCCACATTATAACGCTCCAACAGCTCTAAAATACCGAAAGGTGTAGCAGGAATGAAGGTACTCATATCCAACGCCATTTTTCCGAAGTTTTCAGGGTGGAAACCATCTACATCTTTACTTGGATCGATCGCCATAAGCACTTTCTGCTCATCGATCTGATCCGGCAACGGCAATTGAACAATAAATCCGTCGATATTGTCATCCTCGTTCAATTCTTTGATTTTCTTCAATAACTCCGTTTCTGAAGTAGTACTTGGCATTTTAACCAAAGTTGATTCAAATCCAACGCGCTCACACGCTTTTACCTTACTTCCAACATACGTCAAACTTGCTCCGTCATTACCTACAATGATAGCTGCCAAATGAGGTACTTTTTCTCCTTTGGCTTTCATTTTCTGAACTTCGGCCGCAATCTCGATCTTAATATCTTCAGCCGTTTTTTTTCCGTCTAGTAATTGCATTCTATTTCTGTTGTGTTTATATTCTAAAAAAAGAAGACGCGATTGCTCACGTCTTTAGTTGTTTTATCTCATTCCTTTCATTCCGCCCATCATGCGCATAAGGTTTTTACCTCCTGCTCCCTGCATCATCTTCATCATTTTGCTCATTTGGTCGAACTGTTTCAGTAATTGATTTACCTGTTGGATATCGGTTCCGGATCCTTTTGCGATTCTTAATTTACGTTTTGCATCCAACATGGCAGGTTTAGTTCTTTCTGCCGGTGTCATCGAATAAATGATCGCTTCAATATGTTTAAACGCGTCGTCTTCAATCTCAACGTCTTTTAACGCTTTTCCTGCACCCGGGATCATTCCGACTAAATCTTTCATGTTACCCATTTTCTTCACTTGCTGGATTTGCGTTAGGAAATCGTCAAAACCAAATTCGTTTTTAGCGATTTTCTTCTGTAATTTACGCGCTTCTTCTTCGTCGTATTGCTCCTGAGCCCTTTCTACTAAGGAAACAACGTCTCCCATTCCCAAGATACGTTCTGCCATACGTGCCGGGTAGAAAATGTCAATCGCTTCCATTTTCTCACCGGTACCGATGAATTTAATTGGCTTATCAACAACAGATTTGATGGAAATTGCAGCTCCACCACGAGTATCACCATCTAATTTGGTTAATACAACCCCGTCAAAATTTAATCTGTCATTAAATGCTTTTGCAGTATTCACAGCATCCTGTCCCGTCATGGAATCCACTACGAATAATGTTTCCTGAGGCTGGATTGCTTTATGAACGTTTGCGATTTCGGTCATCATCTCTTCATCAACCGCCAAACGACCGGCTGTATCAACGATTACCACGTTAAACCCGTTTGCTTTTGCGTGTTTGATCGCATTCTCTGCAATGGAAACCGCATTTTTATTTTCAGGCTCTGAATAAACTTCAACACCAATCTGCTCTCCAACTACATGCAACTGATTGATCGCCGCCGGACGGTAAATATCACAGGCAACTAAAAGCGGTTTTTTTCCTTTTTTGGTTTTAAGGAAATTCGCCAGCTTTCCGGAGAAAGTGGTTTTACCCGAACCTTGTAAACCAGACATCAAAATCACGGAAGGATTTCCTGAAAGATTGATTCCCGTAGCATCACCACCCATCAATTCAGTCAACTCGTCTTTTACAAGTTTCACCATCAACTGTCCTGGTTGTAAGGTTGTTAATACATCCTGACCAATGGCTTTATCTTTTACACGGGTTGTAAAATCTTTGGCAATCTTAAAGTTAACGTCGGCATCAAGTAAAGCACGACGTACTTCTTTCAAAGTATCCGCTACGTTTACCTCGGTGATTTTTCCGTGCCCTTTTAATATATGGAAGGCTTTGTCGAGTTTATCGCTTAAATTATCAAACATGATAGTTTTTGTTTAATGAGGTGCAAAGATAATATAAAGTCACAAAGGTGCAAAGTCACAGAGGTGCAAAGTTTTAACTTCCGCCCAATAAAAAAAACCAGCTTTCACACTGGTTCTCTTTCTTAATTCTTTTCGAAAGTCAGAAAATCGGTTCCTCCTCCTCCTCCGCTAACATCTGTTAAGCGAATTTTAGTAGTGGTATACTCCAACACTTCCCAGTCGTCTGATAAATCCTCAAAATCCGGAGGAGCAGCAAAACCTACATTAAAATGTACATCATCCGGATTATCATCACCGCTGTTGCTGTCAGTTACAGACCATGTCCCTGTATAAGCATTAGACCCATTTGTCGCGGTTAAAACACTACTTGCACCAAATGTAAAATTGTATCCCGTAAAATGAGCTGTTTCATCTGTATCCGAATCGAAGAAATAGGTTATTCTCCATGTTCCGGAAGAAACCGCATTTCTAATATTATTTATGGTCTGACTATTGTTTGAAGATGAACTGCTATCATCGTTATCCGTACAACCCATTGTGATTGCAAACAGACAAACTGCTACCGAAAGACTAAATATTTTTTTCATATTATTGATTTTTAATATACTGCATAAATTTACTGCTTTTTAATGAAAGAAATTACACAAAAAACAGCTTATCCTTTTTTGCAGATACACTGTTGGCTGTGTTCTTTACAATGTGGACTTGATTTTAAAAAACCTTTCCTCTGAAAAATAAAAAAGCCCCGACAAATCGGGGCTTCCATATCATAATTTAAAAAATTATGCTTTTTTAGCTGCACAACAAGATTTTTTCTCTCCTGCTGCACATGCTTTTTTCTCGTCTTTAGAGCAAGCTTCTTTTTTAGTAGTTGCTTCCTTTTTAGCCGGTCCAGCTTGTTTTTTCTCCTGAGCAGTTACATTCATTGATACTGTAAATAATGCTACTGCTAAAATTGCTACGATGTTTTTCATAATGTTTATATTTTTAAAATTTAAGTATTTATTGTTTTTTCTTTGTTTTCTGATTGATGTTTCGTTTGTTTAAGAATTCATTTCAGGCGGATGCCAGAATGTATTGTAATATTTAGGTATAAACGTTTTTTCGTAAATTAACTTCTCCTGCTTTTCATCTTCAAAAATCACAGGGATTGAAATGTTCTGAATTTGCTCTACAATGAACTGTCCTGCAGAAAAATTAATATTCAAAACACACTTTTCTTTTTGACAACCCTCCGGCATTTCATCACGGCTGCAGCAACCTCCACCTTCATTCATGGCCATACAACTTTCCGGAAAATAAGACTTCACCACGCGCAACGTAGGAACTCCGATCAGAAGTACAAAGTAAAAGGTTAGTATAGAGGTCAATAATTTCATCGATTCAAATATAAAAATAAATTTGAATTACGAAACTTGTTAAAATCCTATATTTTTCTTAAAATTAAAACTGGAAGTAAATAAAAGGTTGCGGCCCCGCAGAAGCAGTGGCATAAACCAACCAATATACCAATCCTAAAAGTATCGCTTTGAAAATAATTGGCAATGCTTTGAAAATACCCTGCATACGTTCTACGATTTTTTCAGGAAGATAATGCCAGGCAAATCCAATTGCCATTAAGATGAAGACGTTTTTATATCCCTGAGCAACAATCTGCCATTGTTCCCAATCAAAAGTTACGTTTCCGATGTTGTTGATCAGTTCCAATGCAGTTGTAAAATCTTTTGCGCGAAAGAAAATCCAACAAAACGTTACAAAATGAAGTGTAAGCAATACAGAAATAACCATCCAGATATAACCGAAAAACGATTTCTTATCCTCTTTTTTGGAAGGGAAAAATTCCAAAATAATCTTATGAACTGCCAAAGCCATTCCATGTAAAGCACCCCAAATGATGAAACGCAGACTCGCTCCGTGCCACAGCCCTCCCAACAACATGGTGGTCATCAGATTGACATTGGTGAATAAAGTACGTTCTCTTTCTTTAGACAATAAACAAGTCAGCACAAAAAGTAACGTCGACGAAACAGCAACAATCAAAGGAATATTACTGGTAGGTGCCTGTGTAATTCCCCACACAATCAATCCGAAGAAAAACACGGCCGGAAACAAAAATCCGGCAAAGGTACCGTTACGGTTACCTCCTACGGAAATATATAAAAAGTCTTTTAACCAAGTTGACAAGGAGATATGCCATCTTCTCCAGAATTCGGTAATCGAAGCCGACTGATATGGCGTTCTGAAGTTGGTTGGCAATTTAAATCCAAGCAACAAAGCCACTCCGATCGCCATATCCGAATATCCTGAGAAATCACAGTAGATCTGAATCGCATAACCATAGGAAGCCATCAGATTTTCAAACGCCGTATAAGCGGAAGGTGCATCAAAAACACGATCCACGAAATTGATAGAGATATAATCAGAAATAACCGTTTTCTTAATCAATCCGCCAATAATCAACAAAAAGGCTCTGTTGATATCGTCTTCGGTTACATTTAATTTCTGATAAATCTGCGGAAGGAAGTCTTTCGCACGTACAATCGGACCAGCCACCAACTGCGGAAAAAACGACACGAAAAACAAGTAATCAACATAATTTTTCGTTGGCTCGATCTCTTTGCGGTAAATTTCAATGATATAACTTATCGACTGAAACGTATAAAACGAAATCCCAACCGGAAGAATGATTTTCTGAAACTCAAAGTGACCGTCGGAAAGCGAGTTATAGGTATCAATAATAAAATTGGTGTACTTGAAATAGCCCAAAAAGCTCAAATTCAGCACCACACTGAAGGCCAGACATAATTTCTTATTTAATACGCTTTGGGTGCGGTGCACAAGGTTACCCAAATTATAATCTACAACAGAAGAACCTAATAATAATAAAAAGAAAATCCCGCTAGATTTATAGTAGAAAAAAAGCGAAAACAGGATTACATAGACTAATCTTGGGTAAAATGTATTTTTTAGTGTAATGTACAGTGAATAGAATACTAAAAAAAGACCCAAAAAAAGACCGGTATTGAACAAAATCGGCTCTTTCGGATTATAAACAAACCAATTCTGAACGGTTTCTGCGTTTATTGATGTAAAAAGTGAGGCAATATTTTGGGTAAACCACTCCTGCATAGTATTATTTCTTCTTTATTGCTTTAAAATTTTCGTACGCGTCTAACAGTGCCTGACTGAAAAGCGCGCCTTGCTTTTCATACCCCGATTTCGTGTAATGCACCTTATCCCCCGACATTAATCCCTGACGATAATTGCGGTTCACTCCATACATTCCGCCCATAATGGCAAACAGATCCCATGCGGCATGATTAACCGTGGAAGCCTGTGTATTGATCGCACGCGCATAATCATCAGCAAAATGATTCAGGGAACGACGATATAACAAGGAAGGCGGTGTAGACATAACTAAAACCTCAACATTAGGGTTTTTAGCTCTGATACTCGAAAGGAGCATATTCAACTGGTTCATATAATCCTGAACCGGCATTTTGTCGAATGTCTCATTCGTTCCCAAAGAAACTATTATCAAATCGGCTTCCAGGGAAGGAACCTGATCAAAAAATAGTGGCGTTTTGTTATAATCCGATGCTTTAGCTCCGTTTACACCAATGGCGCTATAGGTAATTCCCGGTTCGTTTCTTTCGAAAACCAGGCCGCTAAGTGCAAAGTTTGAAGCATTCTTATTTGGAATAAGATAAATTTTATCCATCAACGTTTCCGAATAAAACGAATGTGAGTTAGTTTCCTCCGTCAACGTAAGCGGAATAAACTCGGAACGTTTCACATTCCTTTTCTGCATTTCGTTCGTTGGGATTTTTAGTGTTTTACCGGCACGGATCTTATCGGATTTCAGTCCGTTCGTCTTTTTCAACTGCGCTACGGACACATTGTATTTATCTGCAATAGTGGAAATCGCTTCTCCATTTTTGATCTTGTGGACTATCTTCTTCGGCACAGTCGATTCCAACACGATGGTTTTCGAACTCGTAGCCACATCAAATTGAGGAGCATTATTTGGCGTAACAATTTTCAGCGTATTGAACTGATAATTATTGTCCTTAACATTTATTTCAAGAGCAAAACTTTTATTTTTTGTAGTCAAAGCAAAACCGCTCACACCAACCGGACTTCCGTTTTTCTCTTTGGTAATTTTGTGCGTGTTCCAATCACCATTGGAGGAATATCGGATAAAATAACTTCCGTTGGTGTGCGCCAGATTGTGCGGAAAAGAAAATCCTAAACCACCGTTTCCGAATTTCTCCTGAAGATTTTTCCGGATAACACCGGTAAACAAATCCGCCTGAATGTGTGAGTCTCCGATATGAACCACCCGAACTTTACCCGTTTTAGTAGTTTCGAGCACATATAACTTTTCGAAAAACGTATCTAAAGCTTTCGTATTGGAAATGGCATTTTCACCATAGCTCACCTTCTCCTCCATTCCCAACGTGTCAACCTCCACCATAGTAGAATCAACCACCTGAGCGGCTACCGTTGCTGAAAAAAGCAACCCGAAGAAAATCATGAAAAGTTTATTCCACATGAACACTGTCTGTTTTTACCATTACACTGTCAATTTTCACAACCGGCGCTGCCTGTTTTCTCTTGGCACGCAAACGCTTGAATTGCTCATAGCCACTATACACCTGATTGTAAATCATACTAGAAATCTTCTTTGCTCCGCGATAGTTAAAATGCGTGTAGTCTTTATTAGCAGAAGCCGGAACTTCTTCCACCCATTTCACCATCGAACCGTCGCCGCCCATCAAAGTATATAAATTCACATAACCGGCCTGTGCCTGAATAGCGTATTTCTTCTGTGCTTTTGTTAATGGAACGACGGCCGAATCCGTTTTCATTTCCATTTCGTATTTTGTTCCTTTATCCGCAGTCGACACAACTAAAATAGCAACACCGGGGAAACATTCCTTTAAGTGATCCACTACTTTTTTCATGCGTTTCTCGTACCAGGTATAGTTTAGGGAACCGTAATTCAAGACGTTTGTTCCATAATGCAGAACGATTAAATCGTAGCCCAATTTCTCATGGAACTGACGCATTACCGCCGTATTGAAAGTTGAAATCGGCAAACCGGAATTTCCTCTGTTTGAGAAATTATCCACGTGAACCCCTCTTCCGTCATCGAAATTCAATCCATATACCGGAATAGAATCCGCTTTGATGAAATCCAGTTTCAAATCCTTAGTCGTCTTTCCTACAACTAAAGTGTTCACCAATTTGTTCGGAGAAAGTTTCTTGTAAATAGTATCCTTGCCGACTTTAAAAGCAATTTTTCCGTTTCTGTTATTCGATTTTCCGTAGAAAAGCGTAGGATTATATAATTCGGATAAATTCTGAAGTTTGCTTGCTTTGTATTTTACCCATTCCACATTAGCCGTATCGTTGGCGAAAAACACGTGACCATTTACTCCGAATGGACTCCGTGGCTTTTTCACATTCAGATACGATTGTGTTTTCCAGTTTCCTGAGAATTCGTGTTTGATGGAATTACGCGAACCGGCCGATTCAGAAGTGATGTTCACAAAACCAACACCTTGCCCGCCAAACTTGCTTTGGAAATTCGAACGAAAATCCTGAACAATCATATCGCCATCGGTCATGGAATCGCCGAAATAAGCGATACGGACATTCCCTTCGTGATTGGTTTCCAATTGATATAGTTTTTCATAAAACTGAACCAAATGCTGAAATCCTTTATAGTCCTCAAATTTTTCATCCGGAAACGTGATTCCGTCCACAGCCGTAAAAGAAATTGGCTGATTGGAAAGCGTATCGCCGTCCGCAGCATCTTTATCTTCTTCTAAAGCTTCCAGCAACAAACTGTCAATAACCACATTTTTGGAATTGACCGTGCTTTCCGAAAAGAGTTTCTTTGGCAAAACCGATTTAAAAACAATAAATACCGCTATGGAAGCCGCAAAAATTGCTAATGATTGAAGGAAATATGATTTGTTTTGGTTCATTTTATTTTTATGAGGGAAAAGTTAAAAGGGATAAGGGAATTGCGAAACTTAGGCCTGAAATTTTTCTTTTTCTTTTCCCTTTTCTCTTAACACTGTTCTCTTGTCTCTTTTTTTTACATTCTATCCGGCACCGCAATTCCCATCAAAGCGAAAGCCGATTTAATGACTTCACCTACTTTCTTTGACAATTGTACGCGGAAAATCTTCTTCATTTGATCTTCTTCACCCAAAATAGAAACCGTCTGATAGAACGAATTGTATTCTCTTACTAAATCATACGTATAATTCGCTATCAATGCCGGACTGTGGTGTTTGGCTGCGTCCTGAATTACCACAGCGAATTCTTCCACCATTTTAAGCAATTCTTTCTCTTTTTCATGGATTTCAACTACCACATCAGTATTCAGATCGAAATCGGTTTTTCTTAAAATCGATTGGATACGCGCATAGGTATACTGAATGAACGGACCTGTATTCCCAGCAAAATCAACCGATTCTTCCGGATTGAACATCATTCCTTTCTTAGGATCTACCTTCAGCATGAAATATTTTAAAGCACCTAATCCAATGGTCTTATATAATTTAGACTTCTCTTCTTCAGAGTAACCTTCTAATTTTCCTAATTCTTCGGATATCGCTTTAGAAGTTACCACCATTTCTTCGATCAGATCATCGGCATCAACAACGGTCCCTTCACGTGATTTCATTTTTCCTGATGGCAATTCCACCATTCCGTATGATAAATGATATAAACTTTCAGCCCAGTCGAAGCCTAATTTCTTCAAGATCAGGAACAATACTTTAAAGTGATAATCCTGCTCGTTACCAACCGTGTAGACCATTCCTCCTACATCCGGATTATCTTTTACACGTTGGATTGCAGTTCCGATATCCTGTGTCATGTAAACAGCCGTACCATCAGAACGCAATACGATCTTTCTGTCTAAACCATCTTCCGTTAAATCAATCCAAACCGAACCGTCCGGATCCCTTTCGAAAATACCTTTCTCTAAACCGAATTGCACCACTTCTTTTCCTAATAAATAGGTATTGCTTTCGTAATAGTAAGAATCAAAATCTACACCCAAATCGTTATAAGTAACGGCGAAACCATTGTATACCCACTGATTCATCGTTTTCCAAAGCGAAACCACTTCCGGTTTTCCGGCTTCCCAATCCAAAAGCATTTGTTGTGCTTCCAGAATCATCGGCGCTTGCTTTTTAGCTTCCTCCTCCGATTTACCTTCTGCCATCAAAGCGTTGATTTCAGATTTATAGGCTTTATCAAATTCTACATAATATTTACCAACCAGTTTATCACCTTTCAAACCTGAAGTTTCCGGCGTTTCTCCGTTTCCGAATTTCTGCCAGGCCAACATCGATTTACAAATGTGGATTCCTCTGTCGTTGATAATTTGGGTCTTGTATACTTTTTTCCCAGACGCTTTGATGATCTCGGCTACGGAATACCCCAAAAGAATATTTCTCACGTGACCTAAATGCAACGGCTTGTTTGTGTTTGGTGAAGCAAATTCAACCATGATCGCCTTCGCATCTTCTTTCGGAGCTACAAAACCGTAATTGGGGATATTTTTGATTCCGTTGAAAAAATTCAGATAATAGGCATCGGAAATTACGATGTTCAAAAATCCGGAAACCACATTAAAACGAGCTACTTCCGCGACATTTACCACAAGGTACTCGCCTATTTTGTTTCCTAATTCAACCGGATTGCTTTTTACCAGTTTCAAAAGCGGAAAAATCACCACGGTTATGTCGCCTTCAAATTCCCTGCGGGTGGCCTGAAATTCCACTCTTTCCAGTGTCACATCAAATACATCCTGAACCGCTTTTTGGATTTTTTCCGTAAGAATTTGTTGAAGCATCATATTTTTTGAATTTTTAAGGATGCAAAGATACGTTTAATTGGAGAATTTGAAAATTCGAAAATCAGAAATTTCAACCTTGAAATTCAGCACTTTGTCGAAAAATAATCACAAATAAACTTTTTTTTCCGAAATATTTGTAACAAAAACGCACTTTCGGAGTCTACTACAGGTATTCTGTAGAAGCAATTCTGCAGCAAAAAAATGCGCATAAATAATTAATTACAACAATCATCAATCACGTCAAAAGTATGAAATTCAAATTATTCCTAGTTTGTTTCCTGACTGCCGTCAGCACAGTATTTGCCCAGGCTCCTGTTGCTGCTGTCGGAAGTGTATCGGGAAAAGTAATCGACAAAGCCACAAAAGAACCGATCGGATATGCTTCCGTTTCAGTAAAAGAAGGCGCCAAAGTAATAACCGGAGCGGTGACTCAGGAAAACGGAACTTTTCACATTCCCAATCTGGAATTAAAAAGCTATACCTTAGAAGTACAATTTATCGGATACAAAACGTTTGTAAAACCGTTCACCTTAAGCAGTGCTGACAAATCGATTGATTTCGGAACGATTGTCTTAGAGTCGGAAGCTAAAGAATTAGAAGGCGTTAACATTGTGGCGGAACGTTCTAACATCGTACAGAAAATTGACCGAAAAGTGGTGAATGTCGGAAAGGATTTAATTGCATCGGGAACTACTGCATCCGAAATCATGAACAATATTCCGACCGTTAGCATCGATCCTCAGACAAAAGAGTTAAGTCTTAGAGGAAATACGAATGTTCGTGTTTTAATTGACGGGAAACCATCCAATATTGAAGCATCTCAGCTATTGCAGCAGATTCCTTCGTCTTCGATCAAACAAATCGAATTAATCACCAGTCCGTCAGCAAAATACAACCCGGAAGGAATGAGTGGTATCATCAATATTATTTTACATAAGAACACCAATAACGGCTTCAACGGGACTATTAATGCCGGTGTTACCTTTGGTGCAACCCCGAAAACAAACACCGCTTTAAATCTGAATTACAGAGTCGGAAAAGTGAATTTCTACTCTAATTATGGATACAACCACGGTATCAACGCAAACCACGGTTGGGTAAACAGCGCCAATCCGGGACAGGAAAATTTACAGAATTTCGAATTCAGAAACTTAGGTAACTCGCACGTTTTAAAGTTGGGAATGGATTATTACATTAACGACAAAAACACTTTGTCAGTTTACTCCAATCAAAACTTTGCCCATACGGACGGTTACGGAAAAACCACGGTTGATTATTTTGCTGCTGTTAACAATGACACTTACCAGCATTTTGACAATGAAAACGAAAACAAAACGCAAACCTATGACCTTGCTTACAAACACGAATTTGATAAAAAAGGGGCAAGCATAGAATTTCAGGGGAACTATTCTAAAACCAAAAACAGCGAGGATACCAACTACGACAACAATTCCCATCAGACGGACGGTACTTTGTTTTCCGATTCATTCGCAACAAACGTGATCGACGGTGTTACTGATTATGCGCAGTTCAACATTGACTACGTAAATCCGCTTTCAGAATCCTTAAAAATGGAATTAGGGGCCGAAAGCCGAATCCAAACAACTGAAAGCGATTTCATCTCTACTGAAGATGGTAACAGATACGTTCCGCCAGCCACGTTCACTAAAGATTCCAATTACGATTTTACATTTGACAGAAATATCCATGCGGTTTACACTAATTTCAGTAAACAGTGGAATGAAAAATGGAGTTCACAAATCGGTTTAAGAGCTGAATATTATGAAATCAACGGAGATTTCCACCGAGTGGATAACAATTTCGATTCGGCTGCACTTCCCCCAAGCTCTACGGATTCTCAGGATGATAATGTAACGGATGATATTTTTACAGTTTATCCTTCGGCATTCATTAATTATGCACCGGATCAGAAGAATTCATTTAACTTTAACTATTCAAGACGCGTTGACCGTCCAAGTATTGGCCAGTTAAGCCCAATCAGAGAATGGACAACTCCGTTGATGGAATCAAGAGGAAATCCGACTTTGGAACCGCAATTCACCAACTCGATCGAAGTAAATTATACCAGAAATACAAAAATAGGTTCTATTACTTCAGGAGTTTTCTACAGAAGAATCAACAACGAAATTTCGAGAGTTGTGTACAATGATCCTAATAATGTGGACAGAAAGATTCTTTCTTATGACAATTTTGACAACAACAATGCATACGGTGTTGAAGCTTCCGCTAACCTGAAATTCACCACATGGTGGGCTGCCAATGTTAGTGCAGACGGTTATTTCAAAACAGTTAAAGGAACGGTTCAGAATGCGATTACCAGCGAACTGGAAAATGCGCAGGCTGATGTAACTACTTTCAATACCCGTGTCAACAATACATTCACAGCAACAAAGGACATACGCTTCCAATTGTTCGGAATGTATCGCGGAGAAGACTTAAGCTTACAATTCAAGCGCCAGGCGATGTGGAAAGCTGATTTTGGTATGACTTACAATGTGATGAAAGGAATGGGAACATTTACTTTACGCTTCAATGACATTTTCGACACTATGCATTTTGGCTTTGACGGAAATATCCCTTACAGACAGTACGGTGAGTTCTATTGGGAAAACCAAACCGTTTATGTAGGATTCAACTATATGTTCGGAGGTGGCAAAAACAGAGCTTTACAACGCAAACAACGTGACGCCAACGAAACTCAGGGTGGCGGAATGTTCTAAAAATGAGTTTTTAGTTTTTCAATTTTATATTGCAAAAAAAACCTCGGTATTGTCAACCGAGGTTTTTTGTTTTTTATTTATCGAATTTTAAGGCATCTGCTTTTTCGGTATCTTCTTTGTGTTTCTTCAGATCAAAAGTAGTTCCGAAAACTTTATCCCAAAATGTATTGCTTACTCCGTATCCCAAATGTTCATTTCTGTAATGGTGCATCTGGTGGTTACGCCATAAAGGTCTCATAAATTCAAAAGGCGGTTCGATAGCGTGAATAGCATAATGCATGGATGCATATAACAGATAACCAAACATGAACCCCGGAAAAAATGCCCAATTGTAGTCCCATAAGATAAGGTAATGCAGTCCGAACAATACTGACGACAAGATCAGACTCGGAACCGGAGGCATAAACAAACGTGTTTTATCCTTCGGATATTCATGGTGATTTCCGTGCATTACATAAGCCACTTTTTTCATTCGGATGTTCTCGCTCACCACATGAAAAAGATAACGGTGCGCAATGTATTCGAAAAAAGTCCAGTATAACATCCCGCCTACAAAAAGACCTGCAGTTAACAAACCTGACAAACCATAAACGGTATGGGCCCGGAAAATCAAATAGCCCAATATCGGAATATACATGCTCCATATCAATATCGGATTGCCTTTTGTAAGCATCTCCAGATACTTGTTCTCGAATAATCTTGCCTGACCTTCGTTGAAAACTACTACTCTTCTTGCCATTTTATTGCCACTTTAAAATTAGTACTCTAAATTTAAAAATAATTTTTAAAAAAAAACAATGAAAAGTCAGTGAATTAACACAAAAATAAATTACCAGCGAATAATTGCACTTCCCCAGGTAAATCCGCTGCCAAAGGCAGCCAGAACAACCAAATCGCCATCTTTGATCTTTCCTTTTTCCCAAGCTTCGGTCAAGGCGATCGGAATGGAAGCCGCCGTTGTATTTCCGTATTTCTGAATGTTGTTGTAAACCTGATCGTCAGACAGTTTGAATTTCTGTTGAATGAATTGTGAAATTCGCAGATTCGCCTGATGTGGTATCAGCATATTGATATCGGAAACCTGAAGATTATTGGCTTGTAATCCTTCGTTGATCACCTCACTGAAACGGACCACAGCGTTTTTAAATACGAATTGCCCGTTCATGTATGGAAAATAACTTTCATCATCCGGGTTATTATCGGCTAAAATATCGGTCACCCAGCGTTTTCCCATTCCCGGTGCGACCAATACCAGTTCTTCGGCATGCTCTCCTTCCGAATGTAAATGTGTGGATAAGATTCCTTTTCCTTCTTCTTCCGTTCGGCTTAAAACCGCAGCTCCGGCTCCATCTCCAAAAATCACGGAAACGCCACGACCGCGCGTGGTCATATCCAATCCAGTGGAGTGTACTTCGGAACCGATAACCAGAATATTTTTGTACATACCGGTTTTAATGAATTGATCAGCGACTGAAATGGCGTATACAAATCCCGAACACTGATTTCTAACATCCAGCGCACCAACAGTTCGTAATCCTAAATCACGCTGCACCGTAACACCCGGTCCAGGAAAATAATAATCCGGACTCAGCGTCGCGAAGATCACGAAATCGATGTCTTCTTTGATAACTCCGGAACGCTCAATAGCAATGGTTGCTGCCTTCACTCCCATCGAGGTCGTTGTATCTTCACCTCTTATGATGTGACGACGCTCCTGAATCCCGGTTCGTTCCTGAATCCATTCGTCGTTGGTATCCATTATTTTAGACAGCTGATCGTTGGTAACAACATTATCCGGGACATAATAACCTAAGCCCGTTATTTTTGAGTGGTATGTCATTTTAGCTTTTTATTAAAAATACAACTACAAATTTAAACATTATCAATCCAGAATGGCTGTTCGGATTACTTTTTTCGATGTTTGAAGTTTACACCCGATAAATCTTTCTTTTTTAACACCGTTTTCGCTGATTTCTTATTCGCTTGTAGTATTTTAGAGCCACAAAAAATCCTTTAAACCAATATTTATGAAATTATTTTATAACTCGGTGTTTCTCTTACTATTGGGAAGTTCGTTGTTCGCGCAGGAAAACCTGAAGTATCAGAAACCTTCCAAAGAAATTTTAGCGTTGGCAGACTACGAAAGAGCACCATCGGTAAACATGGACACCAAAAAAGAGTGGATGATTTTAACCTATCGCAATACCTACAAAAATCTGGACGATCTGAATCAGGAGGAAATGCGATTGGGCGGTTTACGAATCAATCCGACAACCAACATATCAAGTACTGTTACTTACATCAATAATCTGAAGGTACGTCGCATAAAAGACAAAAATGAAATTCAGGTTACCGGCTTGCCTGAAAATGCGAAAATCACCAACATTTCCTGGTCACCGGACGAAAAGAAAATCGCTTTTACGCATACCACAAATTCCGGTGTGGAACTTTGGATTTTAGACATCGCTTCGGCAAAGGCTTGGAAACTCACTTCCGGTACGCTGAATGCAAACATGGGCAACCCTATAAACTGGTACCGCGACGGACAAAACCTTCTGGTAAAAATGCTGGTCCCGAATCGTCCGGCTTTGATCGACCCTAAAAAAGATTTACCTTCAGGCCCGATTACTTCCAACAGTGAAGGGAAGGTTTCCCAAAACAGAACCTTTCAGGATCTACTTAAAAACAAAACCGATGAAACCAACTTTGAAACGCTTGTTCGTTCCGAATTGTATAAAATTGATCTGAACGGAAAGGCTGAATTATTCAAAAAAGCCGACCTGTATGCCGGTGAAAGCTTCTCTCCTGACGGGAATTACCTTATGATTTCTACCCTTCAGAAACCTTTTTCCTATATTGTACCTTTGAGCCGCTTCCCTCAAAAAACAGTTGTTTACGACAAATTCGGAAACGAAATTAAAATCGTGAATGAAGTTCCGCTGAACGAAATTATGCCAAAAGGTTTCATGGCTGTTCGTACCGGAAAAAGAAGTATGGGATGGAGAAACGACACTCCGGCTACCCTATACTATGTAGAAGCATTGGACGGTGGTGATCCCGCAAATAAAGTGGATTTCAGAGATGAAGTTTTTCTTTGGAATGCTCCTTTCTCTTCCATGCCGACTTCATTGGTAAAAACACCGCAACGCTTTGAAGGTATTACTTGGGGAAATGATAAAATTGCTATCGTTTATGATGGCTGGTATGACACCCGAAATACGAAAACCTATCTAATTAACCCATCAAATCCGGCTGAAACGCCAAAAGTAATTTCCGATAGAAATTCACAGGACATCTATTCGGATCCGGGGAATTTTGAAACCCGAAAAAATGATTATAACAGACAGGTCCTTGCCTTGGAAGGTGATGCTGCTTACCTGGTGGGAGACGGTTTTACAAAAGAGGGTCAGTTTCCGTTCATTGATGAATTCAACGTTAAAACTTTGAAATCAAAACGTTTGTATCAGTCGGCGTTCAAAAACAAAAAAGAAGACATTCTATCCATTGAAGATTACAAAAAAGGACTTGTTTTGGTTCAGATACAATCCCCAAGCGAATTCCCGAATTATTATTTCCGTGATATTAAGTCTAAAGATAAAATCACACCGATAACTACGTTCAAAAATCCGTTTGAAAGCATCAAGAACGTTTATAAAGAAGTAATCAAGTACAAACGTAAAGACGGTGTGGAACTTTCAGGAACGTTATACCTTCCGGCGAATTATGACCGAAAAACGAAAAAAGAAAAACTTCCTCTACTGATCTGGGCCTATCCTGCTGAATTTAAAGACAAAAATTCAGCCGGGCAATCTAACCAAAACCCGAACGAATTTACATTTCCGAACTACGGTTCTTTCGTTTACTGGGTAACCAAAGGATATGCAGTATTGGATGACGCTTCTTTCCCAATTATCGGCGAAGGCAAAACAGAACCAAACGATACTTTTGTGATGCAATTGGTTGCCAATGCCGAAGCAGCGATTGATGCTGTGGACAATCTGGGTTACATCAACCGTAAAAAAGTGGCTGTCGGCGGACACTCTTACGGTGCTTTCATGACGGCAAATTTACTGACCCATTCCAATTTATTCGCCTGTGGAATTGCACGCAGCGGCGCGTACAACCGAACACTTACGCCTTTCGGATTCCAAAGCGAGCAAAGAAATTATTGGGAAGCATCAGGCATCTATAATGAAATGTCTCCTTTCATGAACGCGGAAAAAATGAAAACACCTTTGTTGCTTGTTCATGGTGAAGCGGATAACAATCCGGGAACTTTCACTTTACAGACCGAACGTTATTTCCAGGCATTGAAAGGATTGGGCGCACCGGCAAGGATGTTGATCTTGCCAAAAGAAGCACACGGATATGCTGCCAAAGAGAACATTTTCCATTTGTTATGGGAAGAAGATCAGTTTTTGGAAAAATACCTGAAAAATTAAATAGTAAACAAAACCCCGAACTGATCAGTCCGGGGTTTTTAATTTTATGATAAACGATTTTTGATCATTCTCATTTTCTGATTGCGTTCCATCGAAAAAGTAGCTGTTTTACTGTCGATGTACTCATAAATCTTTAAAGCCTTTCGGCCAGTATCATCAGAATTGATTTTCGATAAAATATCGGCGAACAATTCAAGATTTCCGGGACTGAAATAGTCATTTTGAAGCACAAATGGAATTACCTCATCGAGCTTAAGTTTTTCAATTTCCTCCAGATTAAAACCGAGGGTTTCCTTTAAATCGGCACTAATTTGTGAAACCGTTTCCAAAATCATTCCATCGGAACCTCCATCTTTTAATTTTTCAAGCAACTTTCCGAGAAAAAATCCCAACTGGTTTATCTGTTTCGATAATAGATCTTCTTTTGCCATGATCAGCTCATCATTAAAGTAACTTCCTCGTTAATTTCCAACTCAACTTCGTGTTCGAAAAAAATCACTTTACGGTCGGAAACCGCTTTAATCAAATAATGACTTCCTTTATAATAACACTGTCTGACCATTGCCTTTAAAAACCCGTTTTCCACCACTTTTAACTGATGCGGATACAAAAACAGGGGTTTATCCTCATCAACATCATCAACCAGTTGTGACAGTTGCAGTTCATTAACTTCACCAAAAAGCGAAGCCACATACTTACTTTCAGGATTATCATAAATGGTTGCCGATGCGCCTCTTGCCACAATTTTACCATTTCTCAGAACAACCGTTTCATCTGAAAAGGAAAGTGCATCCACGCTATCGTGTGTGGCAATGATAACGGTAATTTCTTTAGATTTCAAATAGGCGAATAAATTTCGTCGCAGGGCATTTTTCCTGAAATTATCAATATGGCTGAACGGCTCATCCAACAACAAAACTTCAGGTTCTAATGCTAAAACTTTGGCTAAGGCAACGCGTTGTTGTTGTCCGCCACTAAGGTATTTTGCTTTTACATCCGCAAATTCGGTCATCTCAACAATTTCCAATAGTTCCTGAATACGCTGTTTCTTCTCGTTTGGAAAAAAATTCGAAAGGTATTTGCCGACATTTTCAGCAACCGTTATATAAGGCATCAGGTCAAAATCCTGCGCCAGATATTTCATAAAAGGCATTCCGGGCACTAAGTTGAATTTCGGGCCCAAAACTTCTGTTTCATTCCAAAAAATATGACCTTCATCTAAATCATGCAGACCATAGATCAATTTTAAAAGCGTACTTTTTCCGCAACCACTTTCACCTAAAACTGCCACATTTTTACCTTTTGGCACTGTAAAGGCGATGTTATGAATGATTTTTTTTTCAGTATATCCGAAGGAAATGGTTTTAACCTGTAGCATTGTTTCTTATTAGTCCGGCAAATTTAATTCCTATTGAATTATATCTGAATTTATTGCGCGTATTTTTTTAAACAAATAGTAATCAATATTTAAAAGTTTATTTCTATTATTGCAGACAATTTAACCTAAAAATCCTACCAATGCATGAATCTACTAACTAAAAAACTGACGTTAGCGTTATTGCTATGCTCGTCTTTTACTTTTGGTCAACGTGTATATAACAATATGTCGGTCGATGCCAATTATGGTATTTCAGGTGTAAAAGATCCGGGACTAAGCGATTTTTCTCATTTTGACATAGGTTTACGATATATGTTTGGCGATACCTGGGGAATAAAACTGGATTATGGGATGGACAAATTCAGAACACAGGAATCACCAACGGAAATGGGTATTGATGCATCCCGAATCTCAATACAGGCAGCTTGTAATCTTACCAACTTATTGGACAACAGAAGTTATTTTTATAATGAGACGTTCAATATCCTGACCCACGCCGGTGCCGGATATTCTATGCAGAAATCAGTAACTATCCCTCAAGGCGGAACAGATGAAATCGGACATGTTATCTTCGGGATCAATCCGCAATATTCTATTTTCGAAGATTTGGCAGTCGGCGTTGACGTTACCGGAATAATCCATTTTTCGCAGCATTATTGGTTTGACGGAAATTACACTTACAAAGATCCGGTTTACAACGGAACGCCAAATGCAACCAGCACTTTTATTTATAATGTAACCTTGGGATTATCGTATACTTTCGGAGGAAGATAAACATAAAAAAATAAGCATAAAAAAAAATCCCGATTGAATCGGGATTTTTTTTATGCTATACAGACAGGAATTATTAATTACCAGCTTCTTTTTTAGCTTCCTGAATCATTTTTTCATTGGCTGTAATGGCGAATTCTACGCGTCGGTTCATGCTTTGCCCTTCTTTGGTATCATTCGACGCAATCGGCTGCTCCATTCCCATTCCTTTGGTAACGAATCTTCCCTGAGCCAATCCTTTAGAAATCAGGTATGCTTTTACAGACTCCGCTCTTCTTTGAGATAAGGTTAAATTATACTCTTTTGAACCAACATTATCAGTAAATCCGAAAATTTGGATATTTGTCTCGTTGTATTCTTTAAAAACAGGGATCAACTTATCCAGATTCGCCTGTGCCTTAGCGGTCAAAGATGATTTGTTTGTGTCAAATCGGATGGCATCTTCTTTCAAAGTAATATGGATAGCTTCTCCCACTCTTTCTACGTCTGCGCTTGGTAAAGCTTCATCAATGGCACGGGCCTGTTTGTCCATTTTATTACCAATGATCGCTCCGGTCCCACCACCTACGGCAGCTCCAATGGCAGCTCCCCAGGCAGCACTGTTCTTTCCTCCTACCAATGCACCTACACCGGCTCCTAAAAGTGCTCCGCCCACAGCGCCATATGCTGCGCCTTTTTGCGTGTTATTTGCCGTCTTACACCCTGTAAACATCGTGCTGACTACTAACAGCAGCGCTAATGCCGTAATTTTATATGTCTTCATCTTATTCTGTTTTTATGATTAGTTTCTTTGGAAATAATAAGTCACATTTTTCTTCTGTCCGGCAACATCCATAACATCTACCAATTCAAAGGATTTATCCGTTGCGTTTTGGAATTTTGAATAATACCCCTGTGTTTGGTTTTTGGCTTTCTGACCTTCACCGATGAATTTCAAACCAAACTGACCTTCTTTACTCACCTGCCATTTGATCGCAGAAGTAAAAGACTGACAAGCCGAATTATTTAAAGTAACCGTACCGGTATTGTTATTCTGAATAAAATTCCACGTACTGCCTTCAAAACACTTTGGATCTGCAATTCCAAAGGCATTTACCTTGATGTAACCGCTTCCCGGAAAATCCACACGCACAATTTTCCAGTTTCCGTTAAGATTTTTCTCCGATTTTGTATCCAGTTTAACTGCATTGGATGCATGTGTGGTAGCCGGTTTTTCAGCACTGCTTTTTCCTGACTTACAGCTTATTGTCAATGCTAATGCACAAATCAAAAGACCTATTTTTCTCATACCTACTTGTTTTAATATATGGAACCTAAATTACGAAAAAAACTTAAAAACCGAGTAATTTTCTTAAAATTAAGCCAAATGTCATTTTGACAGACACCGAGTAATGGTACGCAATTTGTAAAATCAAAATGGAAAAATTTAAAACATACCATACCCATGACAACAGGAAAAATTAATGTATCGGTTGAAAACATCTTCCCGTTAATCAAAAAGTTCTTATATAGCGATCATGAGATCTTTCTGCGCGAATTAGTTTCAAATGCTACGGATGCGACTTTAAAACTAAAGCATCTGACCAGCATCGGCGAAGCAAAAGTTGAATACGGGAACCCGATCATTGAAGTAAAAATTGACAAAGAAGGCAAAAAACTGCACATCATTGACCAAGGACTTGGGATGACTGCCGATGAAGTGGAAAAATACATCAATCAGGTAGCTTTTTCGGGTGCGGAAGAATTCCTTGAAAAATATAAGGATTCGGCTAAAGACAGTGGTATCATCGGACATTTCGGTTTAGGATTTTATTCGGCTTTCATGGTAGCAGAAAAAGTGGAAATCATTACCAAATCCTATAAAGATGAACCGGCAGCGCACTGGACCTGTGATGGAAGCCCGGAATTCACTTTGGAACCGGCTGACAAAACAACACGCGGAACCGAAATCATCCTTCATATCGCCGAAGATTCGCTGGAGTTTTTAGAAGATTTCAAAATCCGCGAACTGCTTACCAAATACAACAAATTTATGCCGGTGCCGATTAAATTCGGAACGCGAAAAGAACCAAAAGCTTACGGTGTTGGCGAAGAAGAAGCCATGGAAGAGCTTGAAGTGGACAATATCATCAACAATCCTTCTCCGGCCTGGACAAAACAGCCTTCGGAATTAAATGATGATGATTACAAGAATTTCTACCGCGAATTGTATCCGATGCAGTTTGAGGAGCCTTTATTCAACATTCATCTTAATGTAGATTACCCGTTCAACTTAACTGGTATTTTGTATTTCCCGAAAATGTCGGCCGATCTGCAAATCCAGAAAGATAAGATCCAATTATACCAGAACCAGGTATATGTTACCGACAATGTAGAAGGTATCGTGCCTGAATTCCTTACGATGCTTAAAGGAGTTATCGATTCTCCGGATATCCCGCTAAATGTGTCTCGTTCTTATTTACAGGCAGACGGTGCGGTTAAGAAAATTTCGAATTACATCACCCGTAAAGTAGCCGATAAATTAAAATCGTTATTCACTGAAAACAGAGAGGATTTCGAGAAAAAATGGAATGACATCAAAATCGTTTTGGAATACGGAATGTTATCAGAGCCTAAATTCTATGAAAAAGCAGGCGCCTTTGCATTATACCCGACGGTAAGCAAAAACTATTATACGTTAGAGGAATTAAAAGAGCTTGTAAAAGACAACCAAACTGACAAAGACGGTAAGCTGATTTTATTATATGCTTCTAACAATGATGCACAACACAGTTATGTTGAAGCCGCGGAAGCAAAAGGATATGAAGTACTTTTATTGGATTCCCCAATTGTTTCGCACTTGATCCAGAAACTGGAAAGCGACAATGAAAACCTTCAGTTTGTACGTGTGGATTCGGATCATGTTGATAGTCTGATCAAGAAAGAAGACAGTCCGATTTCAAAACTTTCAGAAGAAGAACAGACAACTTTAAAAACAGCTGTTGAAGGCATCGTTCCGGCAACAACGTACACAGTACAACTGGAAGCGTTAGACAGTAAAGCGGCACCGTTCATGATTACGCAACCGGAATTCATGCGCCGTATGAAAGAAATGAGTCAGACCGGTGGCGGAGGTATGTTCGGCATGGGCAACTTCCCTGAAATGTACAATCTTGTAGTGAATACGAATTCGGATTTGGCAACGTCCATCTTAAACGAAAAAGACAAACCGATGCAGGAAAACCTTGTAAAACAAGCGCTGGATTTGGCAAAATTGTCACAAGGACTATTAAAAGGCGAAGATCTGACCGCTTTTGTAAAACGAAGTTTTGATTTGATCAAATAAAAAAGAAAAGAAACCCGCAATAACCTTGCGGGTTTCTTATTCTATGATCCAGAGCAAAACGGGCTTATCTGAGGCCTTGAGCTTTTTATCCAATTTACCCATAAAAGCATCCGATACTGCCGGACATCCCCAGCTAAGCGGACTGTAATCCGGAAATATTTCTTCATTGGCAACAGCCTCCCATGAGTGAAGAACGACTACTCTTTCCACGGCGCTTTTATTAGACGGTTCCAGTCCTTCCAACCAATACTTGATCTTGATACCCCAAACACTGGTATCCCTTCTTCCGATTTTATATTTCCCCTTCATCGAACAGTGGCTATCGGTTTTAACATCAAATTTCGCCGCAGCATATTTAGTCTGATTGGATTCAAAAACATCGCACGAACCGTGGGTCACCAGATTGCGGTCAACAATTTCACCCTTCTTGAAATCGTAGATAAAAAACCTGTTCTTTCCCGAATGGATATTGAAATCAAGTAAAAAATAATACTGATCATTAAATCCTTTTTCTTTGCAGTATTTAAGGGCCGTCGAATGATAGTCCGCATAATTCTTATTAACTTTAGCGGAATTATTACAGCAGATCGCCATCAAAAAAAGAAGTAAAACAGGATGTTTCATGATATTTCCAAGTGAAGGGTTAGTCAACTCTACAATAACAAAATTTTGAGAATTTTAGTATAATCAACCTTACAAAAAAACAACTCATTATTCAAACTTAACTTAAACACAAAATTCAGATTTCATACAAAAACATTGCAAAATGTGACAAATCGAGTATATTTACCGGCTTTTTAAATTTTGAAAAAATATGTTCGGAAACAGAATTATTAAAGGAGTCTTTTTAGTGGGTCTAGGCGCCACAAGTTATGGCATGCTGGCGACATTTGTAAAATTAGCTTACAAGGAAAACTACACCACGGCTGAAGTAACCTCTTCACAATTCATCCTGGGAATACTGGGCATTTTGCTGATCAATTTCTTTCAAAAAGCAAAAAAAGGAAATGATGTGATAAAAGCTTCCGGTCGAAATATTTTTCATTTGATGCTTGCCGGTACTTCCATGGGAATGACCAGTGTCTTCTATTATCTGGCCGTAAAATACATTCCGGTTTCAATCGGGATTGTTTTGTTAATGCAAAGTGTGTGGATGGGCGTTTTATTAGAATGGCTGCTTGACAAAAAAGCGCCATCACTGCAAAAAGCAGCATCCGTTTTTATTGTATTAATCGGAACGGTTTTAGCGACCAATTTAATCAATGCCGAGATCGAGCTTGACTGGCGTGGTATCTTATGGGGAATGCTCGCCGCGGCCTCTTTCACTACAACCATGTTTACTGCCAACCGAATTGCTACGGGTATTTCATCGGCTCAGCGCAGCCTGTATATGCTTTTAGGCGGTGCCGTTATTGTTTTCGGATTCGCAATGGCAACTCAGGTCACGCCTTTTAATTTTGAAATCTTCGTAAAATGGGGTATTGTATTATCGCTTTTCGGCACTATTATTCCGCCGATGTTAATGAATGCAGGGTTTCCGAATACGGGCATCGGCTTGGGGAGTATTGTCTCTTCTTTGGAATTACCTGTTTCAGTAATGATGGCCTATTTCATTTTAAGCGAATCCGTAATTCTTACTCAATGGATCGGAATCTTACTCATTATTACAGCAATAATCATAATGAATGTGAATTTTAAAAAAAACTAACACCTTTGGATTTTTGAAGATACAGACGGTGAAGATATCATCGCTTTTTTTATTTTTGAAATATGACTTTATTTCCATCTGATAAAATTGTTTTCCATCTGCCCGATGCCGAAATCGAGTACTACCCGAATTTCTTTTCGGAGGCTGAAGCAAACGAGATCTTTCAGCAGCTCTTAACCGGGATTCCGTGGCAGCAGGATGACATTACCATTTTCGGAAAAACATATTCGCAGCCCAGATTAACTTCTTTTTTCGGAAATGAAGGCAAGCCTTATTCCTACTCCAACATTACGATGCAGCCTCATGAATGGAATCCCCTTTTATTTATGATAAAATCCAAATTGGAAAAAACCACGGAAAAATCGTTTTCTTCCGTCTTACTGAACCTATACCGCGATGGTAAAGACAGTAACGGCTGGCATGCCGATAATGAAAAAGAATTAGGTCAGAATCCCATTATCGCTTCGGTAAGTTTCGGGGAAAAAAGAGTTTTTCAGCTAAAACATAATAGCATAAAAGAAGCTAAACAAAATATCTTATTGGAAAACGGAAGTCTGCTACTTATGAAAGGCCCTACGCAACACTACTGGAAGCATCAGATTCCCAAAACATCAAAACCAATAAATCCCCGAATAAACCTTACCTTTAGAACGATTTTATAACACAAAACGCAAATTAAAATCTCTTTTCGAGGCAATTTTTAAAAATTCGAAAAAAATAATTCCCAGTTATCTACAAATACTTTTTTTTACTAATATTGAGTATTGAACCGTTAAACATTTTTAAACTTTTATTGTATTAATTTTTCATCTGATGAAAAAAAGTAAAATTTCAGAGATGGACAACGAGACTTTAAATCGTCTTGTTACCATGGCACAAGAGGAAAAAAAACCTTTTGAAGTTATTAAAGAAGAATTTGGGATTTCAGAAAATGATGTTACTGAACTGATGCGGAAAAAATTATCAAAAGACAATTTCGAATTATGGAAGAAGAAAGTCACTGCGAATAAACCAAAACCAAAACCTCAAAAATTCAACGATCTTGAGGACGACGATTTAGACAGCAAATATTATTTTAAAAATAAAATGGACTAAGAAAATCTCCCGCGTAAAGGGAGATTTTTTATTTCAGCAATTTTTGTAACAAAAACAGCATCTCAACTACCTATTTAATATCAAAAAACATAAATAATGAAAAAAATTATTTGCACATTGGCATTAGCCGCCTTCATGTTAAGCTTTAAAGCGGCTGCTCAAAGCACTGAAAAAATAAATGACGTTAAAGTCGCTGTCGATCTGGTAAACGTTAAAGATGATAAAGTGATGGTTACCATCACACCTCCTGCTTTCACTACCGAAACGGTAACGTTCCACATCCCTAAAACTGTTCCGGGAACGTATTCTGCGGACAATTACGGAAGATTCATAGACGATGTAAAAGCATTTGATAAAAAAGGAAATGCGTTGGCAATCACTAAAACGGATGAAAATTCGTGGACGATATCCAATGCAAAAAAAATCAGCAAAGTAACTTACCTTGTTAATGATTCATTTGATACGGAAACTTCTGGCGGTATTGGCGGGAAAGATGTTTTTTCTCCGGCAGGAACCAACATTGCGGCCGGCGAAAACTTCATGTTAAACACGCACGGATTTGTTGGATATTTTGAAGGAAAATCCGAATTACCATATAAAGTTACAATTTCGCACCCGGCTAATTTATGGGGTGCAACCTCTTTAACCGACACGAATCCAAGTGCAGACACAGATGTTTTCACCACTTCCCGTTATGCTGAATTGGTTGACCATCCGATAATGTACTCCAAACCGGATTACACGACCTTCAAGGTTGATGATATGGAAATCCTGATCAACGTCTATTCTCCCAACAGCACTTATAAAGCTGCCGATATCGCTCCGGCAATGGAAACCATGATGCGCGCTCAGAAAAAATTCTTAGGACCTGTGAATTCTACTAAAAAATACAGCGTCTTATTGTACTTGTCGGACATGAAAAAGAACGACGCAAAAGGATTTGGCGCATTGGAGCACACGACATCAACAACGGTTGTTATGCCGGAAATGATGCCAAAAGCAGCCTTGTTGGAGCAATTGAAAGATGTGGTTTCACATGAGTTCTTCCACATTGTAACGCCGCTTACCGTGCATTCGAATGAAATCCAGTACTTCGATTTCAACAATCCGAAAATGTCTGAGCATTTATGGATGTATGAAGGAGTTACCGAATATTTCGCTAATCTTTTCCAGGTAAATCAAGGTTTGATTTCCGAAGAAGAGTTTTACAACAGAATGGTTGATAAAATCGAGCAGTCCAAACGTTTTAACGAAAAGATGCCTTTTACAACCATGAGTAAAAACATCCTTGACAAAGAGTATAAAGACTCTTACTATAATGTTTATCTGAAAGGAGCCTTAATTGCGATGTGTATCGACATTCAAATGAGAGAAAGCAGCAATGGAGAAAAAGGTATTTTGGATCTGATGCACGCTTTATCATCGGAATACGGAAGTAAAAAACCATTCAATGATAATGAATTGTTTGCCAAAATCACTTCATTAACCTATCCTGCCGTTGGTGAATTCCTTAAAACGTATGTTTCCGGGGAAACACCAATCCCTTACGACAAATATTTTGCCAAAATGGGAGTAACAAATGCAAAAGTTAAAAAAGCAGGAAATCCTTTCATTAAAGGTCAAACTACACCATATATTACCGTAGATCCAAGCACAAAAGAAATCAAAATCCTTCCGGAGGGCGAATTAAACAAATTCATGACGACACTTGGCTTGAAAAATGATGACACCATTTTAGCAGTGAACGACACCAATTACAATCTGGACAATATCTACGATTTAATTATGGTAAGCTCTGATTGGAAAGAGGGCGATACTATAACTGTAAAAATCAAACGTGCCGGTAAAGAGCAGGTCTTAAAAGGAAAGGTTGCCCTGCCGATGGACGAAGTAGAAGGATACCAGGCCACTGATAACAGCAAAACTAAATTAAAAGAAAGCTGGTTGAAAGGATAATAAATTCCTTTCCAGGACACTAAAATCCCTGACATACATTATTTGTCAGGGTTTTTTATTTGCAGGACAAAGACAGGAAAGACGATTTATTTGATTCCACGCATCCAAGACCCTGCAAACGTTAATTTATAAGCGTTTCAATTTATTTTCTTTACTTTGCAGCGATTAAATAAAAAAGAATGAAAAAAATACTGATTGCAGCTTTTGCCCTTTCGGCATTGGTTGCCTGCGATAAAAAAGAAAGTGAAACAGGTCTGCAGCTTTCCGGAAAAGTGGATGGATTAAAACAAGGAAAATTATACATTCAGCATATAGTTGACACCTCTTTGGTCACTTTAGACAGCATAATCATAAAAGGCGATTCCAACTTTAAAAGCGAAATCCAGATTAGCGAACCCGAAATGCTATATCTGTCCCTGGACCGTGGTGTTTCCAAATCGGCGGATAACATATTACCTTTTTTTGCTGAGCCAGGCAACATGACCATAGAAACTACCTTGAAAGAATTCTATTCAAAAGCAAAAGTAACCGGTTCAAAAAATAACGACCTGTACAATGATTTCAAAAAAATCAGAATGCGTTATAACGACGAACAAAACAAAACATTCAGTCTTTCGTTATTGGCAAAAAAAGAACACAATACACAAAAAGAGGATAGTTTAAATCAGCGTGCCGACAAATTAACGTTGAGAAGTTATCTGGACGCCATTAATTTTGCCGTTAACAACGGAAAATATGAAGTGGCACCTTATATTGCTTTAACCGAAATCTATGATGCCAACATGAAGTATCTGGATACCATTCATAAATCAATGTCTCCGGAAGTAGCAAAATCCAAATACGGAAAACAGCTTACCACTTTCATCATGGAAAGAAAGAAACTGGAACAGACACAGAATTAATACAAAATAAAAAAGCGGCCTTAAAGTCGCTTTTTTTATTTATCATGTTAACTTATCAAATTGGCTAAAAACAAAAAAGGTTTCCGTTTCCGAAAACCTTTTGAGCCGATGGAGGGACTCGAACCCACGACCTGCTGATTACAAATCAGCTGCTCTAGCCAGCTGAGCTACACCGGCAACTATATTGTTGCTTTATGTTTCATGAAATAACCACAATTACTGCGGTAAAAAAATTGAGCCGATGGAGGGACTCGAACCCACGACCTGCTGATTACAAATCAGCTGCTCTAGCCAGCTGAGCTACACCGGCGTCTCAATTCGCTTGCAAATATAGTGGAGTTTTTGAAACTTCCAAACTGTTATCTGCACTTTTTCATGATTTTTTCAGACTACAATTTGTTGATTTTTTCAACCAATTGAGTAGCAATAACTTCCAAATCTTTATTAACTTGTTTCAAATGTGCTTTTTTATTTTCCACATTCTTTTGGTTCACTTTGGTGATCAAACCGTCGAAAGAAGTGATAGCCTCATCAATCAATGCATCAGTTTCAGCAGTTGGTTTTCCTGTTGTAGTCATCTCGTGGATGTAAACCGCTTCAATAATATCTCCCAACACGAAGTTGATGTCTTTTTTTAAGTTTCTTACGCTTGCCATTTTATTTTATTTAAAATTTCGTTTGCAAAATTACAATTATTCTTCAGATAATAGGTTAAGAAATAAATATTTCTAACAGGGTTGCAGAACCAACCAATTCAAAATCAGTAAGTGCTGCAGGCAATAAAACCGTATCGCCCAATTTAAATTTAAATTCCGAGCCGGAATCAATTACAACAGAAAAATCACCTTCTGTACAAACAAGTACCGTAAATGAATTTCCATTTTTAATCATATTCATTTTTCCGTTAAGCGGAATCACATTAGTTGTAAAATAAGGACAATCAACCGCATTATTACTTTGATTTCGCGTTGTTTTATAGTTTCGTCGCGCTTCAACAACATCATAAGTAATTGCCTCTATAGCCTGATCAATATGCAATTCTCTTAAATTCCCGTTAGCATCCGTTCTGTCCCAATCATAAATACGGTAAGTAATATCAGAGGTCTGCTGAATTTCCGCGATTACGGTACCGGCGCCGATAGCATGAATGGTTCCTGTTTCCAAAAAGAAAATATCTCCTTTCTGAACCGGGATTTCTTTCAGAATAGACGGTAGTGTTTTATTTTCCAAATGTTTCAGATACTCATCCGGAGAGGCTTTTTCTTTAAAACCCACAATGATTCTTGCATCCGGTTCCGCCTGAACCACATACCACATTTCTGTCTTTCCAAAGGAATTATGTCTTTTTTGAGCCAACTCATCATTAGGATGCAGCTGGATTGATAAATCTTCTTTGGCATCCAAAAATTTAAACAGTAAAGGAAATTCGGTTCCAAACTGTCTGTAAACATTTGTCCCAACTATCTCTTCCGGAAATTTTGAAATCAAATCGTTGAATGACATTCCGGAATAACCTCCGTTGGATACAATACTGACATCCCCTGAAACCGTAGACAATTCCCAACTTTCACCTATGGTTTCTGTCGGAATCGTTTTATTCAGAAGGGAACTGAGTTTTGTTCCGCCCCAAATTCTGTCTTTTAAAATTGGTTTAAAAACCAAGGGATATATATCAAATTTCATTTACATCAGACTTTTTACCATTTCCACCACCTTAGGGAAATGACTTTCAGCATTCATACTGTCAAAAACCATGCGAACAATTCCTTCTTTATCAACAACATAAGTCACTCGCCCCGGAAGTAGCCCCAATAAATTGGTAGGCACTCCAAAAAGTTTTCGCAGACTTTTATCCTCATCGGAAAGCAGCGTAAAAGGAAGTTTGTATTTCTTTTCAAACTCCTTATGTGATTTCACACTATCTCCGCTAATGCCTATAACTGTAGCTCCCATTTCGGTGAACTCTTCATATTTGTCACGAAAAAAACATGCTTGTCTCGTGCAGCCCGGCGTATCATCCTTCGGATAGAAATAGATCACCAGCACTTTTTTATGCAACACAGAAGCGATGTAAAAATCATGCCCGTTTTGATCTTTTGCACCGAATAACGGCAGCTTATCTCCTACTTTAATCTCATTCATTATTCGCCTGAATAGGTTACAAAATTACGCGGAGTTTCATATAAAACAACCTTTAAGTCATTTTCGGTCGTAATTCGCTTTCGGATCAGATTCCAAATCACTACCACAATATTCTCCGCTGTAGGATTAAGTTCCTGAAATTCAACCACATCAAGGTTAAGGTTTTTATGATCAAAACGTGATTCGACTTCCTCATAAATAATATCAGCCAAATCCTTGATATCCATCACATATCCCGTTTCCGGATTAATTTTTCCGGTAACACTCACAATCAACTCATAATTATGACCATGAAAATTTGGATTATTACATTTGCCAAAAACACGCTCGTTCAGCTCATCCGACCAATCTTTGCGATACAGTCGGTGTGCGGCGTTAAAATGTGCTTTTCGGCTGACAGTTACTCTCATTTAAATTTTGAAATTAGAATTCCGAAATTAGAATTTTAAAGTTTATGATCTTCAAGGAAATGATAAAATTCATCGAATATGATTTTGAACCAAACCGTATAAATATCCGGATTTTGTAACATATCCTCTTTTATGGCTTCTATCGACATCCATTTCCAGTCTTCCACTTCTTCTCCATTTATTTTTGGTGCTTCATTGTAATAGCCGATCATCACATGATCCAATTCGTGCTCGGTCAGACCATTGTCAAAAGGCGCTTTATATATGAAGGAAAAAAGCTCTTTTAGCTCGGTAGTGAATCCCATTTCCTCAAACAAACGGCGTGTTCCCGCCTGAATATTAGATTCCCCTTCCCGCTGATGGCTACAACAGGTATTAGTCCATAATAACGGAGAGTGATATTTCTGATGTGCACGCTGCTGAAGCATTATCTCGTTCTTATCATTTAACACAAATACGGAAAATGCCCTGTGAAGCAATGCTTTTTCATGCGCCTCCAACTTTGGCATCAAACCGATCTGCTCATCATTTTCGTTGACTAATATTACGCGTTCTTCCACGATCAATGTATATGTTTGGTCAAAAATACAAAAAAAGAAATGGTTTCATATAAAGCCATTCCAGTTAATCTGTCAATTCGTTATATTTGAGTTTAGAAAGATAAACCATCACTATGACAATGCAAAAAAACTGGACAAACTGGTTTGAAATACCAGTAAGCGACTTTGAACGGGCCAAAAAATTTTATGAAACGATTTTTGACACTCAAATTGACGATGTAGATTTCGGTCCGCTACGAATGGGAATTTTTCCACATCGGGAAACGGGATGCTCTCTTTGCTATAAAGAAGAATTTTACACCCCTGGAGCCAATGGTCCAGTCGTATACATGAATGCCAATCCTGATTTACAAACCGTTTTAGACAAAATGGAAAGTGCCGGCGGAAAAATTATTGTCCCTAAAAAACAAATTTCTCCCGAATATGGCTATATGGCTATTTTTATCGATAGCGAAGGTAACCGAATGGCTTTACACTCCTCCGAATAATATTTTTTATTTGGTATTACAAATTTAAGACTTCAGCTATTTTCAAAGCGCATTTTTCTCCGTCGATCGCAGCCGAGATAATTCCTCCCGCATAACCTGCACCTTCACCACACGGATACAATCCTTTTATCTCAAGGTGCTCTAAAGTTGTGTTATCTCTCGGAATACGAACCGGTGAAGAAGTTCTGCTTTCCGGTGCGTGCAGAATAGCTTCATTTGTATAATAACCTTTCATGGATTTCCCGAACTGAACAAAACCTTCCCTCATAATCTGTGTTAGAAAACCGGGAAACACTTGCCCTAGTTCTACGGAAGTCGTTCCAGGCACGTATGAAGTCTTAGGAATATCTTTTGAAACTTTGCTTTGCGTAAAATCAACCATGCGCTGTGCCGGTACTTTTTGGGTTTCTCCGGCCAAATGCCATGCCTTTTGCTCGATGGCTTTTTGAAATTCCATTCCCGCCAATGCTCCAAATTTTGCGAACGGTCTAAAATCTTCCAGTTTCAATTCCACCACAATTCCCGAATTGGCGGTAGCCTGATCACGCTTCGACGGCGACCAGCCATTGGTTACCACTTCACCCGGACTGGTAGCACAAGGCGCAATGACCCCACCCGGACACATGCAAAACGAATACATACCGCGTCCGTTTACCTGCTTTACAATAGAATAAGGCGCCGGAGGTAAAAAGTCCCCGCGGAAATCGCAGGAATACTGTATGGAATCGATCAGACTTTGGGGATGCTCAGCACGAACTCCTAAAGCAAAGGGTTTCGCTTCAATCAAAATCTTCTTCCTATCTAACAATTCAAAAATATCTCGTGCGGAATGTCCTGTAGCCAAAATCAACTTCTTCGCTTCGATAACAGTACCATTTTGTGTCACCACCCCTTGGACTTCACTATTTTTTAACAAAATGTCGGTCACACGGGTTTCAAACAAAACCTGACCACCGCATTCGATAATTTTCTCTCGGATATCCTGAATAATCTGTGGCAATTTATTGGTTCCGATGTGCGGATGTGCATCAACCATGATATCCGGAGTGGCTCCGAAGGCAACCAGCAAGGCTAAAATCCGGTCAACATCGCCTCTTTTTTTCGAACGTGTGTATAGCTTCCCGTCGGAATAAGTCCCTGCCCCACCTTCACCGAAGCAGTAATTGGAATCTTCATTCACAATGTGATCCACGTTAATCGCTTTCAAATCCCTGCGACGGCCACGCACATCTTTTCCTCTTTCAAGCACAATCGGTTTTAAACCCAGCTCTATCAATTGCAAAGCAGCAAATAAACCCGCAGGTCCCGCCCCAACAACAATCACTTCCTGAGCATTGGCCACGTTTTTATAATCCGGAAGCTCTATTTTACTTTCAACAATTGATTCGCCCTGAAAAAAAACATCCACTTTCAAGTTGATCTTAATCGCTTTCTGACGGGCATCAATAGAACGCTTCACTACCGAAACATACATAATTTCCGAAGAAGAAACATGCATTAGCTTAGCTAGGTGTTCATTTAACAAAGCTGTATTAGCCGCCACTTCCGGCGCTACCTGTATTTGAAGTTCTCTTGGCATTAATTCTGTTTTGGTTTGCAAACATAAAAAAAGACCTTTAAATAAGGTCTTTTATTCTTTTATTTCTTGATCAATTTTGAAGTAAACTCTCCTTCACTAGTTTTAATCTTGATCAGATATAAGCCCTGATTCAAATCCTGAATATCATATTCATTCTGAAAATTATCTTTAAAAGATTTCACTAATTGGCCATTGACACTGTAAACTTCGACTGCTATAACATCTTGTGTTTCTTTTATAGCTAAATTGAATTTAGTATCAGCAGGATTAGGATAAACGGTGAATTGATTTCTTTCAAATGTCACATTTCCTAAAGCAACACCCACTTCAAGATAATCTGCCAGTCCGTTAGCATTGGTATCATCATCCAGAGGATTAAAATTCCCATTATAATCTTCATTACGGGTTGGCACTCCGTCTCCATCATCGTCATTATCCAAGTAATTCAGAATAGAGTCATTATCAGTATCCAGACCTGTTCTACCATGACGACCAGCTACATATTCATATTGCGTAAGCACGATATCTCCATCATCATCGTTATCGGTAAAATTAGGAATCCCGTCATTATCCGTATCGTCATTTGACAAATTAGTATCGCCATTTAAGTCTTCAGAAGCTGTCGTTACCGTATCCAAATCAAAATCATTGGAACAGTTCACTACTCTTAGATTTACTTCTCTTATATCAGAGCCGTTTCGAGCATAAATCTTCTGATAATCGGCAACAGTATTTGTAAAATTCAATCCTGCAATGGCGTTTGTATTGCTTTGCGCGTCAGACAAAGAACTGTAAAAGTTGACATTTGAAGGATTTGACGAGTTTATACCTTGCTGTGCAACATTCAAATTGAATACGCCTATTCCATCACTTGTATCATCACAAATTGTATAATTATATGGATTTACCGATGCCCCTGTTAAAGGAACATATCTCCATCCCTGATTATGGACTTCCCATTGTCCTCTATTGTGGCTCGCAAAACCATTCGCTCCCGTAGCGTCGATTATACCTGAAACCGCCATTCCGCTATTCCAACTAGCACAAATAGGCTTATCCTTAATTTGAACGTCTACAAAATTAAAAGTTTCATGTAAAACCATCTGAAAGTTACTACGCAAAGTTGTGCATCCATAATGAGGCTGATTATTAAACATTACGATTAACTTTCTATAAGGTGCCGCCCCTACCACTGAAGTAGTGATTGAGCCTACATTACTGGAATTATTCATATCATGAAAAGCACCCAACACCGCATTTTTGACCGGAAAAGAAGTATTTGGCACCGAATAAGAACTAACCCATGGAGCACCAGATCCCGGCGCCACGGCGTTGCCGAAAACTATACAGCCATTTGTACTGATAACATAGGAATTATAATCTATTCCAAAAAAATTAAAATTAAAAGGTATTGAAAAACTCCCGATATAACTGTCGTCTGTAGTTGCTACAGTAGCCGGATTAGACAAAGCATACATCTGGTGTGGAATCTGATTAACGCTATATGGCGTTTGCGCGTCTACCGTTGTAAACAGATTCATACATAAAACCAACGCAAGAATTTGTTTAAAGTAATTTTTCATCATAGGGTTTACGTTTTATATTTGCATCAAATATACTCATTACAAAGTAATTATGCAACGTAAGATAAAACTTATATGGGATTTCCGAGGACCTGGTGCCGCAAAAACTGCAGAACACCATGAAATCCATTTAAAAGAATACATTGAGATAGAAAAATTACCGATTACCATCACAGGATTTCAGATCATAAACGAGATGTATGCGATTGCTTACATCGTAGTGACCGATGAACACATGATTCAGTTGAGAGATGCATTAAAACCACATCGGGGAGAGCTTTATCAGTAGACAGCAGCAGTGGTCAGGCTGCAGACTGCAGAAGGCAGGAAGCAGAATACAGAAAAAGTAATCCGTGTTCAGACAGTTAAAAAAATCCCCGGCTGAATTTTCAACCGGGGATTTTTTTATTTTATCATTTCTGCCTTCTGCCTTCTGCAGACTAATTCGCTACTTCGCTAATAAACTTGATACGCATCAGTCTTAGTTCTTCGGTATCGTAATCACCTTCAAACTCGTCAAGCGCATCCTGTATTTTATCGGAATGTGATTCCATGAAGTAGTCGTGGATTTCTTCCTGTTGGTCTTCATCCAGAATATCATCCAACCAATAATTGATATTTAGTTTTGTACCGGAATAAACAATCTGTTCCATTTCCTTCAGCAGCGTATCCATGTCAATTCCTTTGGATTTTGCAATATCGTCCAATGGCAACTTTCTGTCAATATTCTGAATGATGTACAACTTCAGCGCCGAATTAGCTCCGGTGGATTTCACCACCAAATCATCCGGACGCACAATATCATTATCTTCCACATATCGGGCGATTAGTTCAACGAATTCCTTGCCGTATTTTTTAGCTTTTCCTTCGCCAACGCCGTGAACATTACTCAACTCGTCAATGGAAATCGGATATTTCAAAGCCATGTCTTCCAAAGAAGGCTCCTGGAAAACCACAAACGGCGGCACTCCCAGCTTTTTGGCTACTTTTTTGCGCAATTCCATCAACATACCCATCAATGCTTCATCAGCTGTTCCGGATGATTTCGCAGATGTTACAATTGCTTCGTCTTCCGATTCGCTGTACTCATGGTCTTCCGACATCATGAAAGAATACGGTTTTTTGATGAAATCCTCGCCTTTTTTGGTCAGCTTTAAAACACCATAGGTCTCAATATCTTTGGAAAGCAAACCATCTACTAATACCTGACGGATCAACGCCATCCAGTATTTTTCGTCGTGGTCTTTTCCTTTAGCGAAGAATTTTTGGTTATCTGTTTTATGAGCTTTTATAGTAGCATTGATTTTTCCGATAAGGGTAAAAATCACTTCCTTTGATTTGTATAACTCTTTCGTGTCCCGAACCGTTTCCAAAAGCGTCACCACCTGATCCTGTGCTTCGACTTTTTTCTTCGGACTGCGGACATTATCATCCATGTCGGCTCCTTCACCATTCAAATCGTCAAATTCTTCACCGAAATAATGCAGCAAGAATTTGCGGCGCGACATTGAAGTCTCTGCATAAGCCACTACTTCCTGTAGCAAAGCAAATCCGATTTCCTGCTCGGCCACCGGTTTTCCGGCCATGAATTTTTCAAGCTTCTCGATATCCTTGTAAGAATAATAAGCCAAACAGTGTCCTTCTCCTCCATCACGGCCCGCTCTACCGGTTTCCTGATAGTAACTTTCCAACGATTTCGGAATGTCATGATGAATCACAAAACGAACATCCGGCTTGTCAATTCCCATACCGAAGGCAATGGTAGCCACTACAACTTCCACATCTTCCATAAGGAACATATCCTGATGCTTTGCACGTGTTTTGGCATCCAGTCCCGCATGATACGGAACCGCGCTAATGCCGTTCACCTGCAAAACCTGAGCGATTTCCTCTACCTTTTTACGGCTCAGACAGTAAATCACTCCCGATTTCCCTTTATGCTGTTTGATGAAACGGATAATATCCCCTTCAATGTTTTTGGTTTTGGTGCGTACCTCATAGAACAAATTCGGACGGTTGAACGATGCTTTAAACGTGTTAGCATCTGTCATGTCCAAATTCTTAAGTATGTCTTCCTGAACTTTAGGAGTAGCTGTTGCCGTCAATCCGATAACCGGAATGTCACCCAACTGCTTGATGATAGCTCTAAGATTTCTATATTCCGGACGGAAATCATGGCCCCATTCTGAAATACAATGCGCTTCATCTATGGCCACAAATGAAATGGGCACTCCTTTTAAAAAATCAACATACTCTTCTTTTGTTAACGATTCGGGGGCGACGTATAACAATTTAGTCAAACCGGAAGTAATATCTTTCTTCACCTGATTGACTTCTGTTTTGGTAAGCGAAGAGTTTAAAACATGGGCAACACCATATTCCGAAGACAAACTTCGGATAGCATCCACCTGGTTTTTCATCAAAGCAATAAGCGGAGAAACGACAATAGCCACACCATCCAGCACCAAAGCCGGCAATTGATAGCACAATGACTTACCTCCACCCGTCGGCATTATCACAAAAGTATTGTTCCCAGTAATGATACTTTTGACAACGCCTTCCTGTAATCCTTTGAATTGGTTAAAACCAAAATATTTTTTTAACTCTTTATGTAAGTCAATTTCGCTTGGTTTCATTATTTATTAATAGGTATTTTTACATAAATTTGCAGAGAATAAAGATACAAAAATCTTTAATATTCACAAATTATTAAATTTTCTATTTTGACAGTCAGGGAAACCATTTTGGCCACAGCCAAAAAAACGATATTATCGGAAAGCGAAAGCATTGCCAACCTTATAAACTTCATTGATGATGATTTTGCAAAGGCGGTAGAATTGATCTACCATTGCAAAGGCCGTCTGATCGTAACCGGTATCGGAAAAAGTGCCATTATTGCCACTAAAATGGTAGCCACTTTTAATTCCACCGGAACGCCTTCCATGTTTCTTCATGCCGCAGAAGCCATTCACGGTGATTTAGGAATGGTACAACCGGGCGATGTGATTATCTGCATTTCAAAAAGCGGTAACAGTCCGGAAATCAAAGTATTGGTTCCATTGTTAAAACGTTTTGGCAACACGCTTATCGGGATGACTGCTAACAAAGACTCTTTCCTGGGCAAGGAATCCGATTGCGTTTTGAATGCTCACGTAGACAGAGAATCCTGTCCTAACAATTTGGCACCTACCAACAGTACCACAGCCCAATTGGTTTTAGGAGATGCTTTAGCCGTTTGTCTGATGGAAATCCGTAACTTCGGAAGCGAGGATTTCGCAAAATACCATCCGGGAGGCGCTTTGGGCAAAAAACTATTACTTCGCGTAGTTGATATGCTGGATCAGACACACCGTCCTCAGGTGACTCCTGATTCCGATATCCGACACATAATCATGGAGATTTCCGAAAAACGTTTAGGTGTTACGGCAGTAGTTGAAAACAACCATGTGGTAGGAATCATAACCGACGGTGATATCCGAAGAATGCTTGAAAAAAGAGACAGTTTTGGCGATTTGACCGCTAAGGACATCATGACCAAAAATCCGAAAACAGTTCAGCTGTCAGATATGGTGGTAGATGCTTTCAACACTATGGAAAACTACTCCATCACGCAAATGATTGTTACTGAACAAGATCAATACAAAGGAGTACTTCACATTCATGACATTTTAAAAGAAGGAATTATATAATGGCCGCAGACAAACCCGGAAAAGAAATGTCTTTTTTACAACATCTGGAAGAATTCAGATGGTTGTTGGTTCGAAGTACTATTGCTATTCTGATAGGCGGTTGTGTTGCTTACTATTTCAGTGATTTTATTTTCGACACCGTAATCTTCGGCCCGAAAGACGGCAATTTCATCACCTATCGTTTCTTTTGCGATATGGCCAACCAATATGATTTAGACAAAAGTTTTTGCATTCAGGAACTTCCGTTCGAACTGCAAAACAGAACCATGGAAGGACAGTTTTCCATGTTGATATGGACTTCCATTACGGTAGGATTCGTAATCGCCTTCCCTTTCATTTTATGGGAATTGTGGAAATTCGTAAGCCCTGCCCTGTATGAAAAAGAGCGAAAAAATATCAAACTTTTCATTTTCATCGCTTCTATTCTGTTCTTTATGGGAGTCGCTTTCGGATATTTCGTATTAACTCCGCTATCGATTAACTTCTTAGCCAACACTACGATAAGTCATCATATTAAAAACGCCATTGACGTGGAATCCTATATCGGATTGGTAAAAACCACTTCGCTGGCAACCGGACTTGTGTTCGAGTTACCGATTGTGATTTACTTCCTGTCCAAACTCGGCATTGTCAGTCCGAAATTCTTAAGGGATTATCGAAAATATTCCTACGTAATAATCCTGATTATTGCAGCGATTGTCACACCGCCGGATGTTATCAGTCAGACGATTGTATCCATTCCGCTGATCCTTTTATATGAAGTGAGTATTTTCATATCGCATTTCGTGACCAAAAAAGAACAACTGAAAACCACATAATTATGGCTGATTTAGTAAAAGAATTCAACGACTATCGTTCCAAAATGAACGAAAAACTGTTAGCCGACAACAACAAGATCGTTAAACGTATCTTCAATCTGGACACTAACGCTTACGCGGAAGGCGCTTTGGATGTAAAAACCAAAGAGCTTTTAGGACTGGTGGCTTCTGCTGTTTTACGTTGTGATGACTGTATCAAATACCATTTGGAAACCTCATACAAAAATGGCATCACAAAAGAAGAGATGATGGAAGCCATGGGAATTGCCACATTAGTTGGCGGTACCATCGTGATTCCGCATCTGAGAAGAGCTTACGAATTCTGGGAAGCATTGGAGAACAATTAGACAATTTGAAAATGAGGTAATTTGAAAATGACACAACTCGAAAAAAAATTACCATTAAAACAATTTGTTAATTATTAAACCTGATAATTTTATTCTTCTTTAATTTGCTAAACATTTGATTTATGCACCCATATCATTTGGCACATTTTCAAATTTTCAAATTTTCAAATTACTTTTATGAAATTAAGAGCCGAAAATATAATTAAAACCTACAAAGGACGAAGCGTGGTAAAAGGCGTTTCAGTAGAAGTGAATCGAGGAGAAATCGTAGGTTTATTAGGTCCGAACGGAGCCGGAAAAACCACTTCCTTCTATATGATCGTTGGTTTGGTAAAGCCCAATGCCGGTAATATCTATCTTGATGACACCAATATCACTGATTTCCCGATGTACAAACGCGCCCAGCACGGAATCGGATATCTGGCTCAGGAAGCTTCGGTTTTCCGAAAACTAAGTATTGAGGATAATATTTTAAGCGTACTACAACTTACCACTCTTTCTAAAAAAGAACAGGAAGCAAAAATGGAATCATTGATTAATGAATTCAGCTTGCAGCACATCCGCACCAACAGAGGTGATTTACTTTCCGGAGGAGAGCGTCGTCGTACGGAAATTGCCCGTTGTCTGGCTACCGACCCGAAATTCATTTTATTGGACGAGCCCTTTGCAGGAGTTGACCCTGTAGCGGTAGAAGACATTCAGCGCATCGTAGCCCAATTGAAAAACAAAAACATCGGAATTCTTATTACCGACCACAATGTACAGGAAACGTTGGCTATTACCGACAAAACCTACCTGATGTTCGAAGGAGGAATTCTTAAAGCAGGAGTTCCGGATGAGTTAGTGGAAGATGAAATGGTACGACGTGTTTATCTTGGTCAGAATTTCGAATTACGTAAAAAGAAACTGGAGTTTTAATCTCTCGATTATAGTAAACAGAAGCCTCAAACATCAAAAATGAGGCTTTTTTTATGCCTTTACAAGGCAAAAAAAATCGAAAACAACACAGTTTAACTACTTAATCGTCAACCCTTTCAAATCCTCACTATTCCCATTAAACACATTCACATCCACCATACCGGGAATGCCTGGAATTTGCGCTTTTTCAGTAAACTGCCAAAACAGCCAGTCTTTTTGGATCCGTTCCACAAAAAAATTATAATTGGCAATCCATAAAGGATAACCTTTAAATTCTTTCCTCAGAAAATCAGCATAATAACTCTCACACGAATAAATTATCGGTTTCACTTTATAGTGCTTTTCCACATGAACCAACCAACGGCGCAATCCTTTTTTCAGATCATCGATAGATTGATTGCGGGGTAGTTTTTCAATATCGAGTACCGGAGGTAAATCCCCTTTTTTAAGTTTTACGGCCCGGATGAAATTTTCAGCCTGGGTAATTGAATTTTCGTTCGGACGGTAGTAATGATAGGCGCCGCGAATAAAATAATTAGATTTGGCAGCTTCCCAGTTTTCCTTGTAACGGGAATCTGTTTTTGAACTTCCGGCTGTAGCGCGGATAAAAACGAAAGACAACGGGAAATCATCTTCTATTTTGTCGATTTTTGCCCAATCGATCTTTGATTGGTATTCGGAAACATCAAAACCGATCTGATGGGTATCGTGACGGCTCAATACTTCGAAAATACGAATATCTTCTATTTCACGCTCTTCCCTGGTAAGTTCGCTGACATTTCTCTCGGTTTTAAATCCCAAGTAATAAAGAATCCCGTTTCGGTAACTATATAAAACACCAACAAGAAGAACGACAAAAAGCACCCCAAAAGTAAACATCATCAATTTCCCCAAAGGAGTTTTAGATGTTTTTGAAGATTTTGTGCGGGATGTTTTTTTCGGCATGGATTTCCTTGCTGAAACGCGTTTCATGAATTAAACCTGCTTGTTTAAAACCGTATTGTTTAGCACTGAAAGCAATACATAAAACAGAATGATCATTGGAATGGCCAAAAACTGAAAAACTGCCAATAGTACTACGCAAACTGCTAAAAACAGCACCTGAAGTTTATTTTTTTCCCAACTGAAGTACTTTACTTTCAATGAAAACAATGGAATTTCAGCATTTAAAAGATAAGCACTTAAAAAACTCAATCCCACTAAGAAATAAGGGTTACTCAAAATATCCGTAAGCCATTCATAATCACTGAAATACATGATCATCGGAATACTCATTATTAAAAGAGCGTTTGCCGGTGTTGGCAATCCGATGAATGAATCGGTTTGTCGTGTATCGATATTGAACTTTGCCAAACGGTAACACGAAGCAATTGTAATTATAAAACCAATGTAAGGCACTATAGCCATGTAGTGTGTATCAGGTGTTAAAGTATAAATATCCTGGTTCTCCTGAATACCAGATAAAAGCTTGTACATCACTAATCCCGGTACCACACCACTGGTTACCATGTCGGCAAGCGAATCCAGCTGTACCCCTAATGGACTTTGTGCATTAAAAACGCGAGCAAAAAAACCATCCCAAAAATCAAAAAAAATACCCAGACACACTAAGGAAAATGCCTCACGATAACTACCATTGAAAGCATGGATCAAGGCCAAAAGTCCGGCAGTAAGATTTAAGAACGTGATAAAATTTGGGATTTGCTTTTTAAATGACATACTTTTTCTTTTTAAACTGACACAAAGTTATACAATAAGTTCATATAAAATGGAGTTTAGTATTTGAGATTTTTGATTCGTACAAAAAAGTTGTTGATGCTATATAATTAATTGGTAAGTCATTTTGGGAACGATGTGAAAGAATGTTTTTTAATGACCGTTTCATCATATTATATTATATTTGCCCGACGCAGAAATGATAAAAGACTTAACAAGGTTATTTGTAAACAATTATCGATCTCGCCTTTTCACGCTAGCAATTAAAATGACTTTGAATAAGACCTACCTTTTATTGGTGCTTTTTTTCTCGGTAACCACTTACTCTCAGGCTGTTAGAAAGTATTCTAATGAGTTTATGAGTATTGGTGTAGATGCTGCAGCTTTAGGTATGTCGAATGCAGTTGTATCTCATACTGCTGATGTTAACTCAGGTTATTGGAATCCGGCCGGTCTTTTAAAAATGGAAGACAAACAGGTTTCTTTGATGCACGCGAGTTATTTTGCCAATATTGCCCAATATGATTATGCTGCATTTGCAATGCCGATCGATGATCGCAGTGCGCTCGGTGTTTCCTTTATCCGTTTTGGGGTGGATGACATCTTAAATACTACACAACTTATCGACAGTCAGGGCAATGTGGATTACAACCGAATCAGTTTGTTTTCAGCTGCTGATTATGCCGTTACTGTTTCTTACGCCCGGGCTTTACCTGTTCAGGGATTCAATTATGGTGTAAATGCAAAAATCATCCGTCGTGTCATTGGCGATTTTGCAAGCTCCTGGGGATTTGGCTTTGACTTAGGTCTGCAATATGAAAGCCAGGACGAGTGGAAGTTCGGATTAATGCTGCGCGACATCACCACAACTTACAACACGTGGGCTATAAACGAAGAAGAGTACAAAAAAATCAAGGACGCCGTTCCCGGAGAGAATCAGGAAGCCCCTGAAACATCTGAAATCACTTTACCTAAGGCACAATTAGGACTGTCCAAAAAGTTTATTTTCCACTACGATTACAGCCTTTTGGCAGCAGCAAATTTAAACATGCAGTTTGCCAGAACAAACGATATCATTTCAACCGATGTTGTAAGTATCGATCCAGCCATCGGATTTGAAGGCGGCTACATCGATTTGGTTTTTCTTCGCGCCGGCGTTGGAAATTTCCAAAACATTACTGAAATAGACAATTCAAAAAAAGTGAGTTTCCAACCTAATATAGGTATCGGATTCAAATACAAAGGCATTCAGGTGGACTATGCATTGACCGATTTAGGCGATCAGAGTGCCGCACTATATTCCAATATTTTTTCCTTAAAAGTTGACTTAGGTATTTTCAGATAATGGCATCACAGTTTTCCTCCAGAACGATTTTTAGTTATTTACATCTACTGTTCACGTTATCTTTCTTTTCCGTAGCCAAGGCTCAGAACGATTCTTTATCCGACAATGCAGCCATCAGTATTCTTACTTGCGGAACAGGTGCCGAACTGTATTCTTTATACGGACACACAGCATTACGGATTAACGACCCGGTGAACCATATCGATATTGTTTACAATTACGGAACGTTCGATTTCAGTACGCCGAATTTTTACGGGAAATTCATAAAGGGAGATTTGCAATACTTTGTATCCACAAGCAGTTTTGCCGAATTCAACTACAATTATGTGTATGACAACCGTGATATTTTAGAACAAAAGCTAAATCTTTCACATGATCAAAAGCAAAAAATCTACAATGAACTAAGTGATGTTCTTGCCTCCGAAAAACGATTCTATACTTATAAATTCATCGACAGGAACTGCACCACTATGGTTCGCGATGTCATCAATAATGTGCTGGAGCATCCTATTTCTACAAATGTACCAGATACACAGAAAAAATACCGTCAGATTCTTTACGATTATCAGACCGATAAGTTTTACGAGAATTTGGGCATCAACCTAATGTTCGGCGCCAAAACCGACAGACAGTGCGATCAATTGTTTCTTCCGATCGAATTACTGGAAGGCATCGAGCATACAACAATCAATGGTAAAAAATTAAGTGACACGACCGTAACTGTTTTTAAGAGTCAGGAAACCGGTGGAAAGAAATCCGTTTGGAATAACTTCTACACTTTTGCCGTACTTCTGCTGGCGGTCGCGTATTTTGCTTATAAAAAGCGCGCGGTTGCCATCGCATTTCTGTTGATTGCCGGATTATTTGGACTTTTCATTTCTCTTGTCGGATTATATTCGCTTCATCAGGAAGTATTATGGAATTACAATGCATTATTATTGAACCCGATCTACATCCTTATAATTCTTTTTGCATGGAGAAAAAACACGGTATGGACCAATCGATTGGTTTTCCTAGGTTTCGGATGCATCGGAATTTACCTAGTTTACATGCTGAATAAAGCCCATCTGATCATGATGTTGCCGATTGTTATTGTGGCAGTCGTTTCCCTCTTTAAAGTGAAGAAATTCGGCGGTCTAAACTAAAGATCCATATTACGTTATCCTACACTCGTTTTAGAATATCATTATAAAAAATAAGATACAGAAACAAGTTCAGCATGACGGGAAAATTACGAGTTCAGCATATCGGGAAATTCACATACACCTTTATCTCGCTGAAAGAAATAGCTCTGGAGCACCAAATATGAAGAATGTTTTTGCTGCCTTCTACCTTCTGATTACTGCCCCCTGAAGAACAAGACCGTACTAAGTGTTTTCAAAACGATGTTTACATCCAGGAACAGACTGCGGTGTTTGATATAGTACAAGTCGTATTGAAGCTTGATTAAGCTGTCATCAATAGTTTCCCCATACGAATGCTTTACCTGAGCCCAGCCGGTAAGTCCGGGTTTAATAACGTGTCGGGTTTGGTAAAAAGGCATAATTTCCGCAATCTGGTTTACGAAGACCGGACGTTCGGGACGCGGACCGATAACAGCCATATCACCTTTTAAGATGTTTATAAACTGGGGAAATTCGTCTATTCGGGTTTTTCGCAGGAACTTTCCGAAAGGAGTTATTCTTGTATCATTCACCGTCGCAAAAACGGCTCCATTGCTTTCCGCATTGATGATCATTGAACGGAATTTGTAAATTTTAAACGGTACACCGTTTTTCCCAACGCGTTCCTGAGAATAAAGTAAAGGCCCTCTGTTAGCGACAAAATTACCAATTATCAGCAACGGTAAAAGCAACAAACCAACCGCTAGTCCAAATACTGAAACCACCATGTCAAACAAACGGATAGAGTACAGATAAAGTTTATTCTGATTGCTTCTGCTGAATGGAAAATACTTGTAAAAATCCTTTTCGGTAAATTGTACCGGAAGTCGGTTAGTACTGTTTTCGTACACCTGGGAATACTCGCGGATAACAATTCCTTTCTCTAAAAAAAGAAGCAATTTATCGTATATCTCAACCGGTACATCTTCATTGCTCTTATTGGCGATTACGATTTCCGCAATAGAATTTGACAGAATAAATTCCTCCAGAGAACAAGGAAGTATTTTTGTAAGATTAACTATTTTTTTTGAGGATTCCTTAGTGCTCAGATACCCCACCACCTTATAGTTGGGGTCAGCTTTTTCAAGTTCGTGCACCAAACTTTCCACCGTTTTATCATCTGCCAGAAAAAGGACTTTTTTATAAAAGTGGTGTGAGGCCAGGAATTTCTGGTAAAACATTCTCCATAAAAACAACGTCCCCAAAATAGCCACATAGAAAAAGATGATCTGTAATCGGTTTTTTGGAAGCGGGGGCGTTAAAATTGGTGTTAGCAAGTAAACGGAAACCGTAGCGGTAGCGCTTAGTATTATGCTTTTTATGACCTGAACCTGATTTCCCGCCACCTGGAGATTGTACATTTCGAATATTGTTCCGAAAAACAAGATGTAGAATGTCAGCACAAATGTCCAGTAATAACTGTGTATGGAAATGTTGAAGTAATCAAATTTCAAATAAACACCAAGAAAATACAATGCCAGTAACACTAACAGCACATCAAAAGCCCGAAGAAGAATCTTCCGCTCGGATATTTCAAAATGTATTTTTTTGCTGTTAGTCATCGTCATTTCGTATCAGCGCAAATTAACAAATTATTATATAGAAAAGCACTAGTATGTAACAATTAACAAAATAATTGTTGCATCCCTATAAAGACAATCCTTTTAATGATTTCCAAGCAGCAATTCGTTCCAGGACAATCTGACTTTCTCCCAGTCCCAACTTTCTGCTTTTTTTCGGGCATTTCGCACAATAGACCGAACCTCATCAGGATTTTCAATCAGGTATAGCACTGCATTCGTCATAGCTTTAACATCGTCATCGTTCACTAAAAATCCTTCTTCCTTATCTTTCAGCAAAAAAGGAATACCTCCCACATTTGTTGAAACCACAGGTAATCCCAAAGCCATGGCTTCCATTACGCTTACAGGGGTGTTATCTAAATGTGTTGTATTTATAAAAATATCGCTATCAGCAGCAATCGCAATCCATTCCTCTTTAGCAAGTCGGCCGGTAAAAAAAACAGTGCAGTTATTTTCTTCAGCGTACGCTTTGCAGATTTCCATGCTTCCGTCTCTGTCGGGACCTATCATGTACAAAGTAGCCTCTGGATAGGATTTTTTGACTTCTGTCAAAACAGCAACTGCCATTTTAGGGTTATATATTTTATCGAAAGCGCGTACCCATAGTAGTTTTGGAGCAACTTCCCCTCTTTCTTTATACGTATACTTATGAAGTTCAACGGTATTGGGAATATATATTACGTTTGTAAAACCGTACTTTTTAAACGCTGCGTAGAGGTAATTTGAGGGAGCAACATTCTTGTAGGCGTTCCCAAACAGCATTGCGGATAACTTTGGGTTATTCTTCAATCGTATTGGTAAATTCCCGCCATGGAGTATCGGGATGTACTTTTTGGACAACAGACGACACAATTGACTTACCAGAAAAGCAAACCAAAACCCGAAAGTGCTGTAGGTATCTATGAGTACAAAATCGACCTGTCTGCGGTAGCGTAAAACAGAGATAAGCATGTCGAACAGTCGAAGCAGCGGATTTCTTTTTTCCGAAGCATAAAAAACAGTGTAGCCCTCGCCGGACAGTAAAGTTCCTAACGTTTCGATTGTCGTCACATTGGCTCCCTTCCCCGAAAGCTTATTCCCTATGTACAGTAGGTTCTGGTTCTTCAATGGTATAAACATTTAATAACGAAAGTGCGTAGATAAAAGCAGGGGCGGCCAATCGCATTGCGGCATGGTTGAGGGTCAGCAGCCAGAATATTAAAAACGGCAGCGTGTAGACATTATAATTGACTTCTTTTTTAAAGAAAATGACAATGGGTGTCAAAAATAATATGAGCAACCCTATAAGACCAAAACTACCATGTTCTCCTAACATTCGCGTAAGTTCATTATGAGAATTAACTCCTTGCTCATATCCGATGCCTCCATTTCTAAGTTCCCTTCCTCTTCCTACACCAACACCAAAAACAGGATTTTCCTGAAACATCTTTATCTCACTCTCCATAATTTCTTCCCTACCGGTCATCTGCGATTTTTTCTCTCTCCCTAAGGCATCTTTATTTGCATATCGGTTTTCGATAAGTCCGCTGGTTTGACTTGAGGAATAGGTCCAAACTGCTGCAAAAATGAAAAAAGAAATAAAAACAAAAGCGACTAAAGTATTTTTCGCCCGTGAATTAATCAGTCGGTAAACAACAAACAGTAAGATGGCGATCATTGCCACGCTTGTCATCATCCCTCCACGTGAAAAAGTAACTAAGCCTCTAAAAGAAATATAAAACAATAAGGCTAAATTGACTGCGAACAACAAACCTTTTTTAGACTCAAGCAACAATCTGCTAAAAAAAATAAAGCTGCCCAATCCTAATATGGTTGAAACCTGATTAGGACCAAAACCTCCTGAGGTTTCGAAGTTTGAAGATGTTCCCGTAACTGCGTCTTTTATACTCGGCGTATATAGAAACAAATAAAAAGTCGTAGCTACAATCGGCAATCCAATTGCTAAAAGCAAATTATTAACCTCTTTAAAAGTTAATCGTTTATCATAACAATACAGGCATGAAATTGCTAACAAAACAGGTCCAAACACATTAAAAATCAGGTTTTTCCTAACATCCGTCTGCAGACTCAAAGTATAAGAACCTATTATTACGCTCGGTAGTAACAAAACCATAAAAAACAGATAGATCGAAGCTTTTCGGGACATCCCACTGAAAAAAATACCCAATAAGCAGAAAAAGGCAATGCCGTATTTGGCAAATTCCAAAATAAAATAACCTCCGGTCATCCTGTGCAGTACTTCTCCGCCCATTAGATATCCGCATACATAAAGCACTTCGTTGTTTTTATTTTCGTTTTTTAAGACCCAAAAAAAACCAAGTACGGCGACAATCGGTAAATACAATTTCCCCAACGGCTTAATGGTAAAGACTGCCAATGCAATTAAAAAATGCAGTAATATCAGCCCTATGTAATTTCTTTTTAGCTCCAAAGTCTACCCTTGTTTAATAACGTAAAATATTTTTCTAAAATAGCTTTTTCAGCGTAATTTTCGAGTATCTTTTGATTTAAATTCTGCCCCCGCTTTTCCCGCTCCGTACTCTCTTCAATTAAATTGCAAAGTGCTAGGTAAAAAGCCTCCACATCTAAGTTTTCAATTAAAAAACCGTTTTCTTTCGTAATAATACCGGCAATTTCCCCGACATTGGTAACCACAACAGGTAATTTATGAAAACCGTATTCCAATAAAGCTACCGGCAACCCTTCTGATTTAGAAGTCAAAACCCCTATTGTACTTTGATTCAAGATGTTTGAAACATCATTTCGGGAACCATAAATAAAAACCGTATCCTGCAATCCGTTTTCGGTTATTGCTTTTTTGATCGCTTTGGAATAGCTGTCATTAAAATCTTTTCCGACCAAATGAAAACTCCAGTCCGGATAGCTTTGACGTAATTTTCGGGCTACTTCCACTAACAGAAAATGATTCTTCTGCGGCCGTAAGTTAGCCAGACAGACAATCCTTTTACCATTAAGACCACTTAAAAAAGTTGTTGCTGTTTCTGCTTGTTTCTCTCCGGTAAAATTGGGCAGATACCCTATTTCTTTGCAATGCAAGTTTGCTTTTCCCCACTCCAACAACTGATTATTCACGACAATTATCCTAAAAAAAAGAAATGAGGCCATTTTCAGAACGCCAGCTTTTCGCTGCTCCAAAAACTCGCTGTTGCCATAATGGTCATGCCAGACAATCCTGATTTTGGGATAAATCAGTTTCAACATTACGGCCAGTAAAAATGAGCTACTGTGGGCCTGAACAATTTCAACTTTGTTCTGTATAATGTACTTTCTAAAAACGAAAAGCGCTTTTAAATCGATGGTCTTTTTTCGTCCTAAAAACTGATAATGGACATTTGGCGCAATCTGCAGTTTCAGATCACCTTCTTTTCTGGTGGTAATGAGTCCCGAAAACGCAATATGATTAGCCAAAGTATTCGCATACGTAACAGCCATCTGTTCTGCTCCACCAGTTTCCAAGCTATCAATCAGTTGTACAATGCGCATGACTTAAAGTAATAGGTGCAAAAATAGAAAAATAGACAGGAACTGCAGAAAAACTTTTCGACATCTATCTGTGAAGAAAACCCGCAATTTCCCGTTCAAATTTATCCAGCGTGAATTCTCCGGACCACAGCATTCCTTCCTCCGCCATTTTCTCATAAACCGAGGGTTGCTCAATCAATTTCATAATTTGATCCACATCCGTATTTGATTCTTGCGAAAGCAGAATACCTCTGATGCCTTCGCCAAGCATATAGGGCACGCAGGAAATCCTGGTCGAAAGCGGCACACATCCCCAAAACATAGCCTCGGCCACGACTTTTGGCCATCCTTCGCTTTGAGATGGCAAGATCATGAAGTGGCTGGTTTTATAGGCTTCCTGAATTCGTTCGGATGGTTGATTTCCATGCAGGACAACGCAATCTGATAAATTATGTTTCAGAATATAATCCTCAAGAATGATCCTTTCAAATCCTTCACCAAAAATATCAAGACCCGCCTGTATTCCTTTAGCTTTTAATCCCGCAATTAATTCGACTGCATAAAGAGGTTTCTTCCCTTTCGACAAAGTCCCTACAAAAAGAAAACGCAAAGGTTCGTTTAGCTTTCTAACAGCGGTCACTTTCTTGTCCGATTCTTTGTACGTGGCCGTAAAAAAAGGAACTATATTTTTTGTACTGCCTTCCCATCCTCCGTAAACAAGAACTTTTATGTTTCTGGTTAAAAATGTGTTGCTTAAAATCGATTTTTGGAGACGGTAACTCCAAGGCTGTTTGCTGTTAGGGTCCCAATTTCCGGCATATTTAGCTGTTTTTGGCACATTTGGAAAGAAAATCTGAACCATGCATCCCAATAAACCGACATTCCCGGGACAACGCAAATGGATATGATCGGCACGTCGCATCGCTTTATAAATCAAAACCAAATTACACAGTACGAAATAAAAACTTCTTATAAAATCCAGAGGAGCTTTTATATTAAAATCTTTAAGCGCTACGGGAGCAATAGTTTTGAATTGGATCTGAGACACCAATAAGCCTCTGTCTGTCTCCCAAATGGGACAGCAAAACTGGACTTCATCTGCATATTTAGCCCACATACCCATTTCTTTCACGTAGGGTCCGTAAGCCAACCATTCTTCTTTATGCGGGATTATCGGAGCCGCAGATACTATCAATAATCTCATTATATATAGCCCTCCGAACCTTTCGCAGAAATTACAACTGCAGGCACGCCTACAACGACATTATTCAGTTGTACATCCGATGTAACCAAAGAGCATGCACCAATGACCACATTATTTTCTATCGTGATTTTTCCGGCCACAACCGAATTTGCTCCAATATAGACAGAATCACCTATTTTAGGCACACCTCTTCGATCTCCTTTCCCGGAAACCCCTATCGTAACACCTTGTGATATATTGCAGTTATTACCGATAATGGCGTTTGAATTAATTATAATACCTCCAAAATGCCCTATATAAAAAGAATGCCCTATGGATACGGATGCGGGAATTGATATTCCGGTTATGATTTCTATTATCTTTTGCCAGATCAGACAAATAAAAAGCAAAATCTGTCGGATTACCGGTATCTTAATTTTTCGGAAAATCGCATTAGCTATTCGATATTGAAAAATTGCCCAAAATCCCTGAGTAAAAAAAATTATCGCTAAAAAACTACCTCCGTATTTTCTATATTTATTATAATCGGAACTTATCATATAGCCTAAATTGGTTTATAAAAAAACAATGACACCCATCCCACAAAACGTCCTAATGACTCTGTAAAAGCTTCCTGACGCTTCGATGTATTCAGAACATTAATGAAGCGGATTTTCATAAGTAACAAGGTAATAAGATGCCATTTAATTCTGGCCTTAACGGAAGGATTTGAATATTTAACCCGCCAGACGTACCATCCGTTACGGACTACCATTTTCCCGTATTGGTATTTGTTCGGACGGCCTGCTGCATCATGAAAATGAGAAAGCTGCACATTGGTATTAACAACATTTTTTCCGAAACGTTGCGCTCTCAGACAGAAATCGGCATCTTCATACAACCCATATCCTTCAAAATAAGTTGAAAAATCAATTGAATCAAACACTTTTTTGCGGAAAGACATTGACATACCTACCAAAAGATCCACCTCATAGGTTTTACCATTTAGAGGAAACATGCAGGTTCTGCCATGCGAATATTCAGGCATTATATTAGAGTAATATTCAGACTGCAGGCCCAAATAATTACGCATTTTATTGCGTAAAGCCTCAGGATAAACATACCCATCCAAAACATAGAATTTTTTAGGATCATAGGAAATGCCTGAAACCATAGGCTGCCAACGGTTCTCATTGATTGCAATACCACCAATTCCTGTTACATCGGGACTAGAACGAAAGGTTTTGATAATTTCTTCAAAATAATTCTGTTCCAAAACCGTATCATCATCCAGAAAGCACACTATTTCCGAATCTGCTGCGACTTTCCGGATCCCGAAATTCCGCTGCCTGGTAAGCCCTCTGTCTTTTTCGGTAACTCTGTAATAGCGTAAGTTTCGAAGATTTTCAACTGTCAATGCCTGCTCCGTTTGGTTGTCGGGCGATCCGTCTACTACTACTATTTCATCAGGATATGATGATTGTTTCTTTACCGAATCCAATAGAGTTACAATGGCTTTCGGTCTTTTATAAGTGCAAATTATTAGTGTCAGTTTCACTGCCGAATCGTGTTATTTCTTCATTATAAAAAAAGTGCATTCTCTTTTTAGCTTTCAACAGAAGAACTTTTTTGAAGCCTGCTTTTTCAATTCCCGCTATAGAAGCTTTATTTTCCGGATGAACAAAAACATAATAGTTAACCTTCTCCTCTTTGTTTTTAAGCACGATATACTTTAACATTTTGGAATAAATCGATTGTCCTCTGTAATCCGGACTCGTATAGCAATTCCCTATTAATAAACCTTTACATTTCAAATGACTTAAGGTTGGGGAAAAGCCAAATACCGTACTGGCATGTACAATATTTTTTTCATCCAAAACACTGTATTCCGTTTCCCTGTAACTTTTTTGGGTTTTTAAAATCCCATATGGTTCAAATGAAACGGAATCGGCAGGTAAATCTCCCGATTTATACAATAGTACTTCTACTTTTTTAAGCTTTATATATTTTAGAATTTTCCTGAACATTATTGTTTTGTTGCAAAGAAGATTAAATTATTCATCCCTTTTAAACGATTGTATGGCACATCTATCTCCCTGCAATATTCCGATAATGATTTTATTTCAATGTTGACAAAACCAGTATCCAGCAAATATTTCCTCAGATCTTTTTTGGTGAAATAATAGCCTTTCACATCAAAACCATAAAACCCGGTTACCCGGTTACCCGGTTCGCCCTTAAAAAACGGCTTTAAAAGTCTCTTAATCAAAAAGTAGGCGGTCTTCTGAGGCGTTCCGATCTGATTGTGTACAGCACCGATCAAACACCCTTGCGGTTTTAATATTTCATTGGTTGTTTTGAAAATCTGATAACGATCCTCCTTCTTGCTTACATACGTCAACATGCAATTCATTAGGGTAACCAATTCGAAACTGTTCGCCTCGGCCCTGAATTTGGAGGCATCTTCTACTTTTAATTCCACTACAGTATCCATGCCCCATTCCTGGATATTCTTTACGCCTTTCTTAATCATGTTCTCTGAAAGATCTGTTCCAAGGATTTTTTTAATCGGAACATATTTCAAAAGTCCGTGAAATTCCCGGCCGGTGCCGCAGCCAAAAACTTTCGCTTTATTTACAGTGATACCTTTATCACGAAAGTATTTTCCTGCCTTTTCGTAAAGATAAATTTCATAACCTGAAGTATGCGTTGCCGTCTTATCCTGCGAATGAATTATATCTTCTCGCTCCCAAAAATCTTTATTCTCAATTTTCATTCTTTATCTATTTTTTTTGCCAGTAGTTTTGCAACAACTCCTTTGTATGGTTTAATTTTTTTCTCAAAGAAAAGAAATAAATTGAAAGTTAGGCTATTTAGCACTAAATAATATTTAGCATCGTGGGCACGTATTGCAGAAGTATTAAATCCGCTCTTGAAAGATTTCACGCCTTCCGATCCTCCTAAGGAAATATTATATCCGATACAGTTTTCTTTTAGTGACATTCTGATGGCTTCCCACTGCAGAAAATGGCCGGTCAGCAGGTCGGGTGTTTCTCTTTTGGATCCTCCAAAAATATAGGTATAATAGTCTCCTGATTTCACAAGAAATATGGCACCTTTCATATTATTTTCTTTGTATGATACTATGAATTTAGCCCTATCTTCTTTGATCAAATTCAAAATTGTCATTTTAAAATCTGCCCATCTTCTCAGACTGTATCCTGCCCGCTTGGCGTTTTCTTCACAAAGACGGTAGGCATCCTGAATATCACTTTCCTTAGTCAGGTATGCGATTCTTTGCCCTTTTCTTTCCGAGCTCCTGATGTCGCGCCGCACCGTTGATTTAAAATCCGCCATTACATCTTCCTCAGAGGCATATTTGGAAAAATCCAACCAGTTAATTCCTTCCGAGGCATATACATATTTAAAAAGACTACCTTTCTTAAAATTAGTCTCCGAAAGAAAAACATCTGAAACCTGTTCACTTTTTTTGATGGACAAAGGCAAATTGAACTGGCAATAGCAACAATTTAATGTCGCAGCTCTTTTTGAAATAGCCGACACAATGTTCCGAATCACTTCTTCATTATTAGAATCTGTAATAATCGGACCATTAGGAATACTGTAGAATTTAAAAACTGAAAATTTAGAAATAACAGCGCCATATCCCCCTACAATCGTTCCCTGATCCATCAGAAGGCATACTTCATAATCGAATCCGTAACTCTTATAGGATTTTAACCAATCCGAAAACTGAAGGTGATTGGCATAACGACTCTGGTCTATAAAGGCATCCCATTTTTTTAAATACGATGCTTCTTTGGTAAAAATAAATTCCATCAGTCTGCGAATCTAAAATGAATGTCGGTATTATTGTTCCCAATTATGTCGCCGTTCACATCAATATCAAAAGTTACTTGCTCACAACGAGTAAAATACGATGCTAATTCCATGAACGTAGGATTCCATATTTTTTCTTCCCTGATCAATTTTCCTAAGTAATGAAAATTTGCTGCAACTTCCGTAGAAATTTCGGCCGCGTTTCGAAACACTCTGCCTTTATGGTAGGTCATTGGAACGCCAAAATAAGTGTGAGCCACGAAAACACCTTTTTCGACTGAAAACTGATCCAGCATTTTAGGACTCAGTGTGTTTGTGAAATCCAAAAGCTCTAAAGTCTGAAAAACCGTCATTTTCGTTCCGTTAATCTCGAATGAAAAAAGCAACGGATTGTATTTCGCAAGCGGATAAACTACATATTTAGATTTCCCCCAATGCAAAACAATCTTTGCAAGTGGTTTTGCGACTTTAAAAACAGCTTTAAAAAGTCCGGGAAGCTGATTAATCTTCTTTCCCATCAGCACTTTTTTCACTTTGGTCGCTAATGTTTTATATTCCGAAATAACAGCTTCGTTGGCATAAAAATGGAAAAGAATATTCTTCACCATCAAGGCCGTTCTGTCTTTAAACGAACCATTTTTCAATCCACTGTAAAAAGCGTTTAATGTAAAATGTTCCGGATTAAGCTGATTGATCACCCCTGCTGTGGCAGTTCCTGAATCAATATAATTCCAAAAATTACTGATTTGCTGGGTATGCATTTTTGAAAAGAAAACCTCCTGTGGAATCCCATTTTTCCGGGTAAGACTCAGATTATACGGCTGAAAACCATGATCTATCCAGGTGGGCATATTCGGCTGGGGCGCGACAAAGTTCTGAAATTCCAAAAAACTCTGACCGTTTTCTTTTAAGGACTGACTTAATGAATGGTATGCCAATTCGTGCCCGTCGCGAACCCATTTTTTTATTTCTTCGGCATCGTTTTCCCAAGAGGCGTTGTCTTCTCTTTTCGAAAAATGGTGCAGGAAAATGCCCTTCGTTACTGTTATTCCGGATTGTTGAAACAATTCCCGCTGCAATTTCAGGTTTTCGGGCGTATCGAAATCACAATGATCCGTAAAACAGGCTATTGCCGAAAAAGGAATTTTGGAACGGCTCCATTCCAGTGGTTTTTTGTCAGTCGATAAAAGCTTCAGTTCTGTATTTTTTAAATCCAGCGGCACATTTACGAGCGTTTTTAAATGCGAAATCCCATCGTACTGGGCAAGAATTCTGCTGTTTTCCGGATTCAGACGCCATAATAATTTACAAGGATTCTCAGGATCTATTTCCCAAAAACCTACTGTGCAATTCGCCTGTATGCAGATTCCGTTTTCCAATCTCAAGATTTTCGGCGACAAGGGGCCGGCAATATAAAACCGGTAATCGGAGGTCCATTCATACGAAGAGGTCCGAACCGAGGCAATCCTGCAGGAAAAAGTAATCTCGAAATGACTGTCAGGCTTTACATCCGATGCATTAAAATAGGACACCAACGAAAAAGCACCTTTGAAAAAATCAATTCCCTTTTCTTCTTTCAACAATTCGGATTTTGAAAAAAAAGACACCTCTTTAATCATTGTTCATTAGTTTTAAAGCCCATTTTCGGCTTACTTTCCACTGTTGGTTCATAGCCTTAACATATCGCAACGGATTTTTTATCGGCTGATGTTTATAATAGTTTATGAACAACCTCACTTTTTCACTTCGCTGTTGTTCCAATGTCAGGTTCTTGATCTGAAAAAGCAGGACCGTCGGTGAAGGTTTAGGCTGAATCGCCTCGTCGGCCCAGGCAAGAACAGGTTTTGTCCTGAAGCCCCCTATTGGCGCTTTCAAATGCAAAATACTTGGTTTCGGAAAATATAAGACATCATGTCCTTTATTTCTGAGTTGCATTCCGAAATCAGCATCTTCCCCGTATCCAAACTCCAGACGTAAATCAAATCGTACACCGTCTAAACAACTTCTTTTTACAAAACTGTTTCCGGCTCCAAAAGTACCCCATTGCAAAGGATATGAAAAGTTTTCCTTTTCCCCTTTTTGAAGATAAGCCGTTGTTAAAATTTCGGTTCCGTAACTTTTTATGTTTTCAAATACCTTCTCTATTAAATCCGACTCAAACCGATTATCATCATCCGCTAAAAACACCCAATCGCTGGTTGTTTCATTCAAAGCTAAATTTCTGGCGTTGCAGGCACCGGCCTGATGAATGAATATGTGCTTGATTGGAAAAGGCCATTTTTCATTCTCAATATAATCCAGTTCGGACACAGAACCTTCCAGAGGATTTTGCTCTACTATTATAATTTTTTTTGGCAAAATAGTCTGCTTTGAAAAATCTTTCAGAACATCATGCAAATATTCCTTACGACCAATAGTAGGTATGATTACATCAAGTGAAGTGTTTTGTAATTCCTTATTGGAAGTGACTCTAATTCCTTCCATGCAATTTACCGAAGGATTGGATCTCGAGAAAAACAACCCTTTTAAAAATGCTGCAACCGGTAATTTTCTATCGTAATAAGCTATTAATATAAATAGAAAAAAAAGCCACTGTGTTTTGTAATGGAACTTTACGAACTTAAAAACCGTCTCATAGGAATTGATATTCGATTTTTTATCAACGGAAAGCGGTTCGGTCAGTAAGTGCGGTTCGGCATAACAATTAAGCCCCTGCCACATGCCTTTTCGGGCCATCAGATTTAGATATAATTCAAAATCCCTGGTTACCTTTTTTTCTTTGGCAAAATTCGAGATGATTCTGGTATTGACTCCTCCGGCATCCACACTCATTAGCCATGTGGGATAGGTCAAATCGTCGGGAATCTTAATAAACGGCGTTGTATCAATATAACCGATTGAATTATGAATTTTTCTTTTTTCGCTAAAACAATAGGAAGCCATAATACCGTCATGATGAAAAATAGAATCCAGACTGTTTAAATTCAAAACGCCTTTTAATTTGATATGGCACCAAATCAGCAGCTCGTCAGGAAATTCCGCAGCTATTTTTTCAAACCCTTGAATTAGGTAATCATGGTCCGGAACCGTCAGCTTCTGACCATTCCTCTCTAATTCTGTTATGGTTTCGTCGTTATGGTAGGAAATGAGCATTTAGATATTTATTGTTTTAGATTTGGGCCCGCAAAGGTAATTATTTCAGAGGCCGTGAATTTTACCGTTTTATAAGGATAGCCTATTGATTCGAAAAAACGCTCTAACCAAATATAAGTTTGCTCTCCGTTTACCAGGTGATAGGACGCGATGGCAAAATTCGGTTTATATTTCGCTATTGTTTCCACACTTCCCTGCAGCGCTTCAATTTCTGCTCCTTCAATATCCATTTTAACAAAATCAAGTCGGCCGACATTCTTCTCTTTTACCCATTCATCAATGGAAATAGCCTGCTTTTTAACTACTTTATCATTATCCGGTTTCCACACCACGGATGACCCTACTGTGCCGGCTTCGTAAAAATCAATTAATTCCGTTTTATCCCACAACAGCAAATCCAAAATTTCAATATTATCTTCCAGCTTTGGATTTAATCGCATATTCTCCTGGATGCTTTCAATATTGTACTTGTCCGGTTCAAACGCGTAGACTTTTCCGTTCCCACCAACAAGATTTGAAAACAAAACCGATAAATGACCATTGTTCGCACCAGCATCGATGACGACATCGTCTCTTTTTACTTTATAGAAATTTTGGTAAAAATTAAAGTCGGGAACTACCGCATACAAAGCTTCGTTAGTAGTCATTTCAATAGCATTGAAAGTCGTCTCATAACGGACTTTATCTTTTTCCTGAATCAAATTGAATGAAACATTCTTATCCGAATTAAAAAATCTATAGTAATGCAGTTTTATTTTCTCTTTTATGGCGCTTTTGGGTACCAACCTGCTGATTATTTTTTTTATTTTTTTCTTCATCACAATTATCGTTTAGAATTTTGCTGTTTCGACGAAACAAGGCGTTTAAAGTATTCAATATTTTGATTTGAAATCACATCTGCATTAAATTTTTTTTCGACATGGTTTCTGGCGGCCGAACCTACCTTTTGAGCAAGTGTTTCATCCTTTATTATTTCCGAAAGGGTTGCTGCAAACTTTTCATGATCCTCGGGATGAACCAAAAAACCGTTCTCTGCATCAATAATAAGTTCTTCAGCCCAACCTATATTTGAAGCTACAACTGCTTTTTGCATTGCCATCGCTTCCAGCCAGGAAACGGGAAATGCTTCGGCGAATGATGGAAAAACACAAACTGTAGCTTTTTGGATATACTCCTTCATTTCATGATAAGGCACTGCGCCGACATAGTCAACATTTTTGAGTGATGCGGGCGAAAACAAACTTTGCATCATTTCATAGGTGGATTTGCTTCCGCTAATGATATCGCTACTGTCCTTACCTACCAAAAAAAGTCTTACTGACGGATTTTGCGAATGAATTTTATTAAAAATAGCAGGCAATTCCAGCACTCCTTTTTTACGGATCAGCGTCCCGAAATACAAGATTGAATTTTCAGCAGTTTTTACCGTTTCTGAAGGTGAAAAAACAGTTGTATCTACGCCGTTATGTATGATCGTATAGTCAATATGCTGTCCAAAAATCTGATTTGTCATTTTGGCTACGTATTGGCTTACCGCTAAGTGACCATCCGCATTTTTTAAGGCCCTTTTTTCATGAAATTTATTTATCCATTTCACGGGACGTTTATCGAGATGACAAAAATAAGTATCACTTCCGTGTAGCCTGATCACGATCGGACATTTTTTAGGACGTATAAAAGAGGTTATTCCGGTCCAATCAGGTGCTTCAATGACATCAACTAAATTGTCTTGATAGAGTCCGTCAATTATCTTCTCAATTTTTTTCTGGGTTAAATACCTCGATAAACCTTTAACCTTAATGTTTTTTATTTGCTGAACTACTACACCCTGATCATCAAACTGATTATCAGTCTTCTGACCATAAACCAACACCCTAACACCAATTCCTGCTGCTATAAGTCCTTTGGCTAAATTTTTTATACTGGTTCCTATTCCGCCGGTAGATCCTGTCAGTTCATGAGGGTATTCGGGAGTTAGAAAGCCAATTGTCATTTTCTGCACTTTATTTTTCCGGTTTTTGGAAGACTTAATAATTAATTATAAACCAAGAATCAGGATACAATTTGTAATAAATTATCCCAAATCCGTTTTGAAGCATCTTTGGCAGGATCCAGATTAATGGTTTCAAACCACTGTTCTGTGCTTTCCACTTTATAATTCCCTTCGAGAATCTTCCTGATTTCCGTTACAATGCTTTCCTGACTGTCCAGCCAGATAACTGCCTCTTTATTGGGCATAGATCGGAAATGGACAAATTTGTATATTTTATTTACAGACCAGTTTTCCAGTCTTTTATTAGGCACATCGTAATTTATAAAACAACATAGTTTTTTATTGGTCACAAAATCAAAAACCATGGACGATCCCAAATTAATCACCATTTCGCTATGTGCAACAGTATTTGCAAGCAAAACCGCGTCCTCTTTGGTGGGAAGGACTGTATTCCAAATTTCTCCTTTCTTTTCCCAAATGGGATCTACCGGTACAATAATATCGCTGTACTTTTTTAGGACTGTATCGTATCGGTCGGAAAAATCAACCGGACATCTTCTGAATAGGATACCAATGTTTTCTCCATCTGCATTTAAATCAGATACCGCTTTCGCTACATCTTCAAGGTATTGCGCGTCATCCGGACAGGTTGTAACATCATCTCCGGAATAACACAGATAGCGCTTTGCACTATCTAAACCATATTTCTGAAAAAACTCTTGCTTAGGAGCAATAATGTTTTCCGAATAATAAGCCTCAAATTGAGGTGTGCCCGTAACAAAAATCTGGCTGTCTGAAATATAGGGATAATAGCTTTTGAGCTCCTTTTTCATGTACTCGCTCCAGACAAAATAATAATCCGTATTTACGATCATGGTTGCTTTTGGAAGATTGTCCCATGAAAAAATAAAGGTGGCAGTCGGAATACCGAGATCATTTGCGGCAAGCAACGGCGCGACAGCCGTTATCGGTCTTTGGTTGGTGCAGAAAACTATGTCCGGCTTTTCGAGAAGCAAACTCTTTTTACAGTTTTCATAGTAAGCGGTCGATCGCTCTTTTTTATTAATGATCTTCTCAATTTTTTTAAGCCCTGAAGAAGAATTAAAAAAAGAAATCAGCAGTTTGATCGTAATCGATTTGAGCTTTCCTTTGGCTGATTTTGCTTTGAAGGGAAACTTGTAGGAGTCGTAAACATCATCTCCTGTTTTTCGCTTAAACTGATTTAAGGTAATATTAATTTTTGCCGCTTTAAGCACATCGGTTAAAGGGTGTGTTTTCGAATTTTGGATTTTAACCTCATTAAAACCCAGTTCACTAACGTCAAAAACCGTGTTATTCCAATACACCACGTCGAAGCCGGCTTCTTTTCCTAACTTATTGAAATCCGTAAAGGCGAAATTCCGCAATCCTACTCCATCAGGCAATAAAACAAATATCTTTTTTTTACTCAGGTTCATTTTCTCTTTCTATTTCATTTTGCCGAATTAATACTATCCTTTCGCCCAAAAAGCCCGTTTGCCAATTGAACAGAACAATATTTTCTTCCTTTCTCATTCACATGAATATCATCATAAAAATAGGTTGCGTCAGGAAGTATTTCAGAATGATTTATAATTTTTCTGTCACTAGTAACAATCACTTTCGTTTTGTATATAGGTGATTGATACAATATTAATTCTATTTTCTTTTCTGTGCAAAACTCTTTAATACGATTATAGAAAGGGTTCTTAATAACCATATCAGTAATGCTCATATCCTTATTTTGAGGTCCCGGGCTATTCTCCGGATAACTGTAATTTCCATTTTCGTCGAAACGGTTTCTTTTTTCAGGTTTTACAGCCGTTAATAAAGAAGGGTAAAAAAGCTCAGTGTTATAATAACTGACACCAAAAATCGGAAAATAACGGGAATAGGCTAAGGTTTTAAACACGCCTTTTTCCATTTCCGAATAGTAGCTGTATACGTAATCACTTTTCACATAAGGCAGAAAACGGTAATCATTATTGTTTAAAGTTGGCTTGGGATCAGGTGCATCCCATGGCGTAATCGTCAGAATCAGACAATCCGTTGTCTTACCACTGGCATAAAAATGCTGCAGCATCAAATAATGCGTACTCATAGAAGTATCATCAATACTGATGTTAAATCCCTTTTTTCCGCTGATTGAATCGATCAGATTAGTATTCAAAGTTGTTAAACCTGTACTGGAGCCTAAAACCACATAATCAAAATCAGTTTGTTTAACTCCGTTAGCTACATATTCCGGTTTATATAAATTTGATTTTCCGATGAAATAAAGACTCGCAAAAGCAATCAGATTCAGAATAATGAAACTGACCAAACCATATATCCCAATTGTAAATAAAAACTTTTTCATGATCTTAGAATTGGAAATAAATGAAGCTCATCTGATTTTTAAACGCTCCCATGAAACAAATCATGCACAATAAAACAAAAACAAGATACTTATTTATCTGAATGTCATGTGACTTTTTATTTAGATTGTTCCATTCCACAAACAACAGTGTAAGAATCGAAATTATGCAGATGGCGGTAAAAAGAGCATATTTCCCGTCTTTTAAAAACAGATGAACGGAGAGCGAGTTCATGTTGAACATTCCGAAAATATAATGGAATGCTTCTGTCAGTGTATCTGCTCTGAAGAACACCCAGGCCAAACAGACCAATAAAAAGGTCAGTACAATTTTAGGCGCATCTTTTAATGAGTAATCCGAATCGGAAAGATTATTTCTGTTGGTATCCGTTATCAGTAACGGGATGAACAAAAGCGCATGAAGCAATCCCCAGATAATAAAAGTCCAATTGGCGCCATGCCAAAATCCGCTCACTAAAAATATGATGAAGGTATTGCGTAAGCGCATCACTTTTCCACCCTGGCTTCCGCCCAATGGTATGTACAAATAATCCCTGAACCAGGTGGAAAGGGAAATGTGCCAGCGCCTCCAGAAATCGGCAATGTCTTTTGAGAAATAAGGAAACCTGAAATTGCGCAATAACTCAATGCCAAAAAGCTTCGACGTTCCCAAAGCGATATCGGAATACCCGCTGAAATCACCATAAATCTGAAAAGCGAACAACACAGCGCCAAGCCATAATTCAGATGCGGAGTAAGTTCCTGAATTGTCAAAAACCTGATTCACGAAAAAAGCACAGTTATCCGCTACGACCACTTTTTTGAAAAGCCCCCAAACAATCTGTTTCGCCCCTTGAATCGCCTGACTATAATCAAACTGTCTGTTCCTTTTTATCTGCGGCAATAAATGCGTTGCCCGCTCAATCGGTCCGGCTACCAGCAGGGGAAAATAACTTACGAATAAGGAATAATCAACAAAATTGCGTTCGGGTTTAATCCGGCTTTTATAAATGTCGATTACATAGGAAAGTCCGTGAAAAGTATAAAACGAAATACCCACCGGTAATATGATCTGCAATGTCCAGAAATTCGTCCGGATTCCAAGAGTCGAAAGTGAGGCAGCAAGCGAATCCACAAAGAAGTTGTAGTATTTGAAAACGCCCAAAAACCCGACGTTAATACCAATGCTCAGCCAGAACCAGAATTTTTTCATTCCCGCATTTTTCGAATCGTACATTTTCAATCCGGTATAATAATCCAGACCGGTGGAAAACATTAAAAGAAAAAGAAAGCGCCAGTCCCAACAGGCATAAAAATAGTAACTAGCCCCTAAAAGCATTAGGTTCTGAAGTTTAAGTGATTTTTTATTTACCAACCAATAAACTGCAAAAACCAACGGCAGAAAAAACAAATACTGGAGCGAATTGAAAAGCATTAAAATGGTTTAATCGTTAAGGAGCAAGGCCAAGTTGACCCATTGCCAAATATAGAAACTATTATCCTGATTTCCTTTATTATATTCTTGCCAAATTTGATTTACTTTCGATGCGTCGACTAAGCCGGATTGTGAAAACTGCCTGATTTTTTCAGAGACATATCCGTTCAACTCGTTGGCAATCCATTCGCGCTGCGGAGTTTGTAACGGTCGTTTGGGTGCCAAAGCCACTTTATCCGACATTAACTCCTGGCTAATCTGACGAAGCATCCATTTTGTATTTCCGCCGTTAAATTTCACGTCGTCCTTTTGAGAAAAAGCCAACTCCATTAATCGGTAATCCAAAAATGGCTCTCTCAATTCCGTTCCGTGGAGCATGCTGATCCGATCATTAAATCGTAAGGCTCTCGGGATTTTGGTATAAAAAATATCACGGTATTGCATGTTCTGCATTTTGGAATCAAAGGGTTGCGGGTAATTTTCTTTTTCCGCAAATTTTGCAAGGTCCGGCATCAAAACTTCAGGTTTTACAGGACTTGAGGTCACACCCTGAATAACACCTCCTGCCTGATTGTGGTAATAATCATATCCTGCCCAGGCCTCGTCCATTCCCTGACCGTCCAACAATACTTTAATTCCTTTTTTTCGGGCTTCCTGAAACAATAAACTATAGGCTAAAGTGGGAAACCCTCCAAAAGGTTCGTCCTGATTTTCAGCGATTTCAGCAATCAACTGTGGAACATTTTCCGGTTGCAGCAACACTTTATTTAAAGGAAACGGTTTGTCTTTAAGTAACGTTTCCACCCAAGGTAATTCATCATAATTCGCATCATTGCAATAAAACGTAAAAGCTTCCATCGTTTGACCGGAAGACAGATTTTTATTGATCAGTGCAATTAACGTCGAAGAATCCAGTCCTCCGCTTACATTCATTCCAAGAGGGACATCTGCCCTGAAACGAAGCCGGATTGCATCATTGAGCAATGAAGTATAGTGCTCTTTTAACTGGTCGATTGCTAATTTCTCTACGCTATTGACTCTGGAAACGAAATCATACCACTGTTCGGGCTGGATTGCATTTAAAGAATCTATGCTTATTTCTGCATAATGACCCGCAGGTAACTGGTAAATGGCCGACCAAAACGTTTCATTAGGCAGTCCGTAAGTTCCAAAACTCAAATAATTTGCCCAAACTTTTTTATGCTGTTGTTTCGGGATTCCGGCCGCCCAAAGGGTTTTGATTTCACTGGCAAAGACAAATTTTTCTTTATCCTGATAAAAGTAGAAAGGTTTCACGCCAAAACGGTCTCTGGCAATGAATATTTTGCTTTCTGCCTTGTCCCAGATCGCGATTGAAAACATACCGTTTAACCGATGGAGAGACTCTTTACCCCACTGAATAAAAGCATTTAACAGTACTTCGGTATCGGATTGTGTATGAAAAACAAAATAAGACTGAAGTTCTTTTTTGATTTCGATGTAATTGTAGATCTCACCGTTAAAGACTATCATATATCTTCCGCAGCTGCTCTGCATCGGTTGATTTGCTTCTGTCGAAAGGTCTATGATGCTTAGTCGGTTATGTCCTAAACTGCATTCACCGTCATGCCATTCCTGCTTTGCATCGGGGCCACGGTGTTTTTGTGCATCAAGCATTCGATGCAATAATTCACTTCTTTCATTGCTAGAAAGTGAAGTAGAAAGTATACCGGCAATACCGCACATTATAATCTGTCTTTAACCAATTGTAATTTTTCTTCCGCTTTTATCCAATCGTTTGGGGTATCGATATTTACATAAAAATCGGAATCACTTTCTATGTAACTTAATTTTTCACCATAAAAACTCCCCTGCTTGATAACCGAAACTTTGGTTATGTATATCGATCCATCGCGATAAAAAGCCTTCGGAAGTTCTTGTCTTCTTTTAATAATTTCACTTTCGCCGGTCGCAATTCGAAGTAAACCCTTTTCGTCCGGTTCGAAAACCCAATGGGGATTGAACTCATGCGGCACCGGCAAAACACTTACCAGTGCATCCGCCTCTTCATTGATAAATTTCTGAATCGCTTTATCGATAAAACCTCTTTCTCTGAATGGTGATGTCGGTTGCAGCAGGCAAACAGCATCATAATAATCACCCTGACTTTCCAAATATTCAACCGCATGCTTTACCACATCGATGCTTGAAGCTGTATCCGTAGCTAATGCCTCAGGTCGGACAAAAGGTATTTCAATTCCATATTTTTCCGCAACGGAACAAATTTCCTTATCATCAGTAGAAAGAATGGTTTTTTCCAAAAAATCAGCACCTTCTGCAGCGGTGGCACTGTATACCAATAAGGGCTTATCACCAAGTAATCTGATGTTTTTGCCCGGAACTCCTTTTGAACCGCCACGCGCCGGTATGATGCCCAAAACCCTCATTAATACATGATGGTTTTATGGAACTGTATTGGTAGTTTTTCCAGTAAATCCGCGATTTGTTCGCCTGCATCGCCGCCTCCGTAAACTTCGGAAGTGGTTCTCTTTGCATTTGCTATCCGCTCTTCGATGGCTTTTTTGATGCTGGCTTCCTCGTATTCTACATCAATTACATTAGTCCCACGGTCTCTTCGGTTTTGACGCGACCCGATATTAACTGTCGGAACACCTAAATAAGCACATTCACGGATACCTACACTGGAGTTGCCTATTAAGCAATCGGCGTGATTTAACAGATGAAGGAAGTCTTTGCCCTCCATGTTTTTAAAGAAATGTACATTCGGTAAAAGATGGGTTTCCCTAAAAGCTCTTATTCCTGTTGAAGTACCATCTGCTCCGGCATCAACATTAGGCCAAAACCACAGTGTCGGCCTGTTTAATTTGTATACTGCCTGAAGAGTTGCTTCGATGTGTTTTCTTGAATCCTGATATTCGTTGGTAACAGGATGCTGCATAACTACCAAATACCCTTTTGATAAATCAGGTTTTGCTCCTACGCCGCCATACTTCTCATAGGGATCAAAAGGCAAGACTTTGCTGTCTTCCTGAACCTGTTTAGCCAAATCAATCGAAGGGCAACCGGTATTGAATACAAACTCAGGATTCTCCCCTAATTTCAGCACTCTTTCTTTTGCTGTTTCAGAGGCTACGAAGTGATAGTCGGCTAATTTTGTGATTGAATGACGTACTTTTTCGTCAATATTACCCGTTACTTCCCCTCCTTGTATATGTGCCAAAGGAATATTCATATACGATGCTGAAATTGCGGTTGCCATGGTTTCAAAACGATCGGCAACAGTAACCACAATATCCGGTGTAAGGTTATCAAAAACAGTAGATAATTCCAGTATCCCGATCCCCGTGGTTTTAGCAGCAGCTGTCAGGTTCTCACCTTCCAGCACATTGAAAACCCGTGCAGCAATGGTAAAACCATCCTTTTCGATGTAATTAACCGCTGAACCGTATCGGTCTAAAAGTGCCGACGCCGCAACCACCAGCTGGAGCTCTAAATCCGGATGATTCTTGATCGCTTCCAGAACGGTTTTAACGCGGCTGTAAGATGGTCGGGCCGTAATTACAACAGCAATTTTTCTTTTACTCGTCATTTGTGATGTCATTATCTGTTATGAAATCCCATTTTTTTAAATCTTTATTCAGTTTTTTACCGATTACCTCTTCAAAACGAAGAGCGTCGATACCATATCCTTTTGGCTTCTTGGCTTCCAGATCTTCAAAAGTGATGCGATCACCTTGCAAAATATCTTTATTTACAGCCAGCGATTTTTCGAATATGGCCTTTAAACCGGAAAAATGTTCGTTATTTCTTTTGTCGATCGGATTGTTAATTGCTTTGTGGATGCTGTTAGCGCCTTCAACCAGTTCGGCAACCTCATCCATGGTTAGAGATGAGTTGGTGTCCGGACCGAACATACGTCTGTCAAAAACCACATGAAATTCTAAGATTTCCGCTCCCAAAGCAACAGCTGCAATATTTGTGGCCACTTTTGCGGAATGGTCTGAAAAACCAACCCGTACACCATATCTTTCTTTCAGTTCCGCAATTACGTTAAAACCAAATTGTTCCGGTTGCGTTGGGTAGGACGTTGTGCATTGCAAAATGGAAAAGGTCACGTTTCTGTCTTTCAGAAAAGCTACCGTATGGTCCAATTCTTCATAAGAACTCATACCGGAAGAAATGATGACCGGTTTTTGTGTTTTTGCTATTTTCTCCAGCAATAATAAATTATTTACTTCGCCCGATCCAATTTTATAATACTTGACACCTATTTCTTCCAGCCAGTCTACTGCTAAATTACTAAATGGAGAACAGATGAAGTCTATGTTTACCTCATCGCAATGGGCTTTGATCCCTTTCCACTGGTCCAACGTAAAACCCATGCGCTCCCAATAGTCGTAACGCGTTTGGTCTTCATAGGAAAATTTTACCCTGAAAGGTTCATGTATGCTGCTTTCCGCTTCTGCTATGTGCATTTGGAATTTTATGGCCTGAACTCCCGTGGCAGCTACTGCATTTATATAAGAATGCAGTTGACCAAGACTTCCTTCATGGGCCTGACCGATTTCAGCGATTAAGTACGGCATAAATTATACTACTTTAAATGTTTTTTTCCTCTTAAGGAATATTTTCTCGATGTATTCATATGAAATAGCCGAAATCAATATCGTTAGCATAAAACTTCCAATGTATAAACTGACCGTATCGATTCCTTTAAAAAGATTCAATAATGCTACTATGGCAATTTGATGAAACATGTATAAACCATACGATATCTTACCCAAGTAATCAATCCATCGGTTTTCCAAAAGTGTTTGCAACTTAGGATTTTCCACCAAATTTAAAATAATCACCATAAAACATGCCGCGACACTTACCACATGAAAGTAAAAATTTCCTCCGATAAAAAAAAGCAACACCACAAGCGCGAGAAAAGCTAAAAAGCAAACCTTCAGATTTACTATCCATTTTAAAACATCTAATCTATGAAACAAAATATAGCCTCCAAGTGCTCCTAATACTAAAGCATTGATTTCAAGTGTTTCAACAAATTTATAAATTATATCAAAGGTTTCGATCTGTTCCGCTAATTTCATGCAAACGAACAAAAGGACTTCATAACCAAGGATCAATACAACAAACACGGGAATCAGTTTTTTTATCTTAGAAATGATCCATGGCCACACTAAATAGAACTGCTCTTCTGTACCGATTGACCAAGTTTGTGTTGCGAAAGGTACTATTTTTAAACTCACCAGCAAGTTTGGGAGAAAGAACGCGAAAAGCAGAAATATCTTGATCAAATCGAGTGCAGAGTGTATATTCAGCTTAAAGTAGGGCATGCTGAATATTGAAAAATTTGGCAAAACAGCTAATGACAAAAAAACGATCACGAAATAAAGTGGCCAGATCCTGAGCATCCTTCTTTTATAAAATTTCCGTATATCAATAAAACCATTTTTCTCGTTTTCGTTTAAAAGCAGAAAAGTGATTAAAAACCCGCTCAGAACAAAAAACAAGGTCACACCACTTTTTCCCAATATCTTGGCACTATGAAAAAAATTTTCGTAACCGAACTGGCTTTTCATCTGCTCTAAATGGCTTATAATTACAATGGATGCCGCTATGAACCGCAATCCGTTTAAATTTTTAAAATAAATGCCTTGCTTTGAACTCAACTTACTTTGACTTTATAATTACTACTACCCGCTTTTGTTTTTAATTTGTTAGTGCTCCTGACTTTTGAATACTGCTCTTTTTTCCGAAGAAAAATAACTTCAAAATAGTGAAACGAGAAATAAGCAACACCAACGGTAAGCAATACAATCATTATTTGCAATCCCAGATAATTAGAAATCACAAAATTAAATTTCTTCAAAACAAAGGATAAAAAATATATAATGAGCAGATGATAGACATAAATCCCGTATGAAATCCTTCCTAAGAAATTACAAAGTCTGTTTTCCAAGGACACCAGTGAATTTTTATTGGTCGCCACATTCAATATGATAATCAGATAAAAGACCGAATTTATTTCCGAATCTATATAGGATCTGAGATGCAGCGGTCTGAAAACCATCCCAGCCAGTAAAACAGTCCATGAAATTAGCTGAACCTCTTTTCTGTAAATCAACCTTAGTATTCTATCTTTCTTGGTATAGAACCAGTATGCACCTAATGCCCCTAATGCCATGATATTTATTCTGAAATGATACAAAAAATGCATCAAATCAGGAGCCCGGTCAAGAAAGGCATAATACATTACAATCCTGAACAATGCACCTCCAATAAATATAATGAAGAACAGTTTCTCCTTATTTTTTATTTTATCAATCAGAAACGGCCATATCGCATAGAATTGTTCTTCAACGCCAACAGACCATAACGGTGTAATGGGTTGTATATCTAAACCTATCGAAAAAGCAACATTCGCCAATAGAAAGACATATAACAACAAGCTTTCGGTCAGCGAAAATTTTACTTCTGTTACTCCCGTTACGACAAATAGTAATGCAATCAGCAGGGCTAAATAGTAAACCGGCCAAATTCTGAGGATGCGTCTTTTGTAAAAACTCCTGTAATCAATCGCGTTAAATTTGTTTTTCTCAATTAACAGCAAATAGGTAATTAAAAAACCACTTAGGACAAAAAACAAATCCACCGCTCGGGAAGCCATTCCGTTTGTGTTAAATCCATGCGAACTGATTCCGAATAAAAAGGAAAACTGGTCGACATGCCATATAACGACTAATAAAGCTGCAATGGTCCTTATACCATTTAATCCTTTGAAATAAATAACCTGATTTGAACTCATTCCGTTTTTCTTAGTGTATTAGAACACATTCTTTTCATTATGAGTTTAAATATTTTTTAGCATCGGATACCAATTCATTCATCATTCTGTTCCATTCAACAGTTGAATACATTTGTTCCGGTATTTTTTCAAATTCTAATGGTTTTTCCAAAAACTCACTTATCGCATCAACCCAATGGTTAACGATATTAGGATATTGAATCAGTTTACCGAATTTACCCTCTCCCAATACTTCCGCTATCCCTCCGTTTTCAGAAGCAATACAATAATTACCGGTATGCAAGGCCTCGATTAAAGTCATTCCGAAACCTTCATGACACAATGAGGAAAAAAGATAACAATCAGCAACCTGTAAATACTCAGGTAATAAATGATTTTGAATCCTGCCGAAATATTTAACCGAGTCTGTGTCCTCCTTTTTCTCTGTCCCAATAATCCATAATTCCACATCCGGATATTTTTCTTCTATGAATTTCCAGGCATCCAAAACAATATGCAACCCTTTTTTAGGTCGGTCCTGTGAGCACCATATGAAGATTTTTTTATCCTGAATTCCCTTTTCGCTTCTGATCTGCTTTTTTACTTCTGGTGAAAGCGGATAAAATTTCTTAGTATTGATCCCGTTATGTAAAACTGCAAATCTCGTTGGTAAAGCTGTGTAATATTTTTTATGTTCAAGATACGAAGCATGCGTTAACAGTACCATTTCATCGATATAGTCAAAAAACCAGCTTTGTTCAATATTTTTAACGAAAGGAGAAAAACCGTGGTAAAAAAACTGCAGGTAACAATTCCCCCTTAAGCCTTTTTTCACCAATTCTTCCTGAAGCGGTTTCACGATTCCGAAATTATCTACGATCTGAATCACGTATTTTTCATTTTTATCGAGGATTTTCAGAACTGCCTCTATATAATCTGAATAATATTTTTTGGTGATTCTTTTTTTAATTTTAGAATACAGCGTAGGGTGAACAAAAGAATAAGCTACCTGAAACCGATCTGTCGAAGGTTTTCCGCAAACTATATAATCGATCAAATGCTCATTAAGCAAATAATTTTCATATAATTTTGTCCAACTGCCAATCTTGTCGTAAGGCAGCGGAATTTGTGAAATCAGAATTACTTTTGCCATTATTTACGGATCTTTCTTTTAATCTTTCTTAACGAATCATAAATAAAATAATATTTTAAATACAATTTATGGTATTTTTTCACTCCCTGTTTTTCAAAAGCGATCAGTTTTGACAGTAAGGCCACGTCCAAATTTGTAAATTCAATTTTTCTTACAATATCGTTTAACAGCATTAGATTTTTTTCGGCATCCAAAAACTCTTCAGCATAGATCCGGGCTTCCTTTTTCATTTCCAAAACCCTGTCTTTATTAACACAAAGCGTTCTTAATTTATTTGTCAGATCATTAAGGTCGATCTCGCATACAGGCCAATAATAAGCATCTGATCTTGCATATTGATAGGATACGTCAACCAAAAGTGAATTGGTGTGATTCGAGAATTCGTTCATCGGCTGCATATCGGTCACTACCAATCCCAATCCGGAAGCCAAAGCTTCAGCAATAGTCAAACCGATGCCTTCCAATCTTGAAGGATATACGTAAATGTCCCCCTTATAAAACAAACCGGGTGCCGGTACCGTTTCGCAGATCACCTCCAGTTTATTTTTATCTTCTAAACTCTTGATCAGCTTTAAATGCTCAGGGTCAGTGAATTTGACCTGGGTATGCACAACGAGTTTGAAATCTTCCTGTATACTATCAAAAGCTTTTAAAATTAAATCAACTCCTTTCCGGTGCTTGTCGCGTCCGCAGGAATGGAAAAAGGTGACTGTATCCCCATTTACAAAATTAGTCGCCGTGGGTTTAAAAACATCCAATTGTGTTCCCCAAGGTAAATAATAGGCATTTTTATGTTTCTGAAACGCGGTATAATGTCTTTTGGTATTGCAGATTACCGCATCATAAATATCAAAAAGAGGAATTGTTTCTTCCGTATAATAATCAATATACGCAACGGTTTTCACCTTCAAATCTTTACACCAAACCAATGGGATAAACCACTGTTGCTCATTAAAAATAACCAAATCAATGGCATTTGTTTTAACCCATTTGTAGAAATCATTTTTATCGATTACCTGACCGATTCCGGAAACCCTTCTTTTCTTGCTCCAAAAAACATTTCCGGTATCCCAGTTTTTATCACCTATTGCATACTGCTCTCCTCCGCGGGCGAAAATAAAGACATTATTTGCCTCATTTTGCAATAGGGTATCCCTGAAATTTTTAGACACATAAGCGGCACCTCTTTCAAACCAAGTTGTTACGATTCCAATATTCATTCTCTTCTGTTTGGGGTTTCTTTTAAAAAAATCAATAAACCGGCTTCAACCTTATTGAGTTAGCAGTTTATACGACATTACTATCTGTTCTTTAGAAAAATAGTGTTGAAGTTCTCTGATTTTTCGTCTGGCTGTGATTAACATTTCTTCATCATAAATTCTCGTCTGCAAAATTTCCTTTATTGCCTTTTCATCATTCAAACCACATTTAAACGGATAATCATTACCTAACAATCTTGACACTTCCGAGTTTGAAGACGTTAATGCGATGATCGGCTTACCTATATTGACATAATCCACGAACTTTGTTGGTAAAAACGGATTATCCTCAGAGTCGGATTCTATCAACAACTGAAAATCTACTTTCCCTAATTTTTCCAGAGCCGACTCGTATTCAATTCTTGCATTATTAATCTGTACCGTGTTTCCGTTGTCGAAATGTCTAATTGATTCAAAAACCTTGGCATTGATTCCCCCATGAAACTCGACAACAACGTCTGACGCATTGATTTCATTGAAAACCTTCAAAAAACAATATGGATTTCTTGGTTTTAAAAGCGTACCTATATGCGCGATTACTGTTTTTTCGTTAACGGTTGGCACGACATCAAATTCAAAATTTACGGCATGCGGTACAATTTTCACTTTTTGAGGTTGAATTTCATAATCTTTCAAATACCATTCGTATAATCTTTGGGACGGAAAAATCAGATGATCAATCAGATCAAAGCTCTTTTGCTTTCTTTTGATCTTAAAAAATTCAGGCCATCTTTTTCCCGATTTGAATTCTCCCGGATAACACGAAATAGGGTATGGATCATGATAAACCCCGACTGTTTTTACTTTATTTTTTTTTGTTATTGCGTGGTGCGGAGTAAAACCTAATCCAGCGCTCAACAAGAGGATTAAATCGTATTTCTCCTCATTAACATTTAAAAATTTTCGAATATTTTTGATTCTGTTATAGTGATGGAAATCATTTGCCAGAAATACTCTCATGAGGGCATACACCTTTTGAAAACGCATATTTTCCACCCATTGCTGAAACTTGGTCAGGTTATTTTTGGGATGCAGAAATATTTCTCCGCCCTGATACAAATCAATGTACTCCTGACTTATCGAATCTAAGGTTAAAATGTCTACTTTTTCACATTCCTGCCCTAAGAGCTGACATAAGTTATAATTCACGATCGCTCCTGAAGTACTTATATCTCCGATTTCTTCAATTACCGCAAGTATTTTTAAATTGTTCATCCCTTCCTCCTATTCAATTTAACTCACTAACAACTTCTGTTATTTTACTTGATGTTTTTCCGTCTCCGTATGGATTTTCAGTTCTGACAAAACCTTGAAAATTATCCAGCAGAGTCGTAGCTTTTTCAAAAATTCTCTTCTTATCCGTTCCGACTAAAAAGGAAAAACCGGCGTCCAATCCTTCGGCGCGTTCTGTAAACTCTCTTGTAACCAAAACAGGTTTACCAAGTGTAGGAGCCTCCTCCTGTACACCGCCGGAATCTGAAATAATTAAAAAGGCCTGCTGCATCAGCCAGATAAACAAAGGATACTCAGCCGGTGGAATCAATAGAATATTCGGCTGGTCTGCCAATAATTCATTTACAGGTCCCAACACATTCGGATTCAGATGTACCGGATAAATAATAAATACATCTTCTCTTTTTGAAATTTCCAGAAGTGCTTCGCAGATCTGTTGCAGTCCTTCTCCAAAATTTTCTCTTCGGTGTCCGGTCACTAAAACTATTTTTTTGGAGAAATCGATTTTATGTTTCAAATCGGCTATTGCCTCATTTTCAAATCCGTTTTCCAGTTTTTGAATCCCCCAAATTAAGGCATCAATAACAGAATTCCCTACATTGAAAATGGTTTTACCGCAAATCTGATCCTTGTCTAAATTGGTGACAGCCTGATTTGTTGGAGCAAAATGAAGGTCTGCCAATTTTGCGGTCAGTTGTCTGTTTATCTCTTCCGGAAAAGGTGAGAACTTATTATAAGTCCGTAGTCCTGCTTCTATATGACCTACTTTAATCTGTCTGTGAAATGCGGCCAAAGCCACCATTGAAGAAGTCGTAGTATCACCATGCACCAAAACCAAATCCGGAACTTCATTCATCAATACCTGATCAACGCTCTCTAAAATTTTGGCACACAGTTTATTTAAAGACTGATTAGGTTCCATTAAATTCAAATCAAAATCAGGCTGAATTTCAAAAAAGTCCAAAACCTGATCCAACATTTGCCTGTGCTGTGCTGTTACACAAACCTTAACCTCATGTTCTGTTTTTTTCAGTTCATGATAAAGAGGAGCCATTTTAATAGCTTCTGGCCGTGTGCCGAAACAAAGAAGTATTTTCATTATCTTATTCTTCAATCATATATTAATAATCCGCACCGTCACTTAACCCAATGAATTTAAAATAATGACGCTTTACTTTTTTATTCAGAAGAACTTTTGAAATCAGTTTCCCGAAATTATTTTGCCAATTAGAAAGCGGCTGAACGCTGAATAAATTATCATTGGCTGTACTGTCATTCGCCTTTCTCTCTGTCAGCTTTGAAAATTCATCATCCATCCACTCTTCTTTGAAATTCCCCATATGAAAAGCGAAATTACCCAAAGTGGCCAATCTTAAAAAACCAAGTTTTTCGTTTGGCAGATCAATGAATTTATTTTCAACCCCGCCCTGAATCTTTATAAATGCAGGAGAAGAGGATCCTTTATCAAAAACTTCACGTTTTAATGTCGCAACAAAATGACCGCAACCCATCACGGCTTCGGCTTTATTGTTTCGTATCACTAAATATTTTTCCAAATGTATCTGATTGTACAATTTTACATCTCGCCCTAAGCTATCATCAAACTGTTGCATTGCTTTGGGATCTTTAACATCCTTAAAGTTCAGTTTTCCGCGAAAAAAACCAAAGTACCAGTTATTAGCCGTAAATCCTTTATAGGCCTTACTGCTCGGGACTGGACTCACCATTCCCGCTTCCGGAAAATTCACAAATGTTTCTTCAACTGCTTTTTGCCAATCGTGTTTAAAAAGCACATCGGAATCTGTAATCGTAATCAACGGCTCCAGATTTCCTTTTGTACATGCCAATATTGCATTAATTTTTCCCAGATTTTCCTTCGAATGAAAAACCTGATCGATTTTATCGTTTGTTTTGTACAACGAATCAATATATTGTTTGACCTCTACAATAGAATTATTGTTATAGATCGAAATTCTCGTCTTTTCATGGGTTGTTAGCAGCAATGATTCTATATTGAGCCTGAAAACTTCCAACGCATCCTTAAAATACCCTTCCTGATTAGGTATATAAACAGGCACCACAATCCTGTGATAGGCTGAATTAACTAATTTATTATTGAATTTTTCAGGGTTACTTCCTATTCTCATAATGATTAATTAATTTTTGTATTCCTTCTTCCAACGACACAAGTTCCTTTCCTAAAATAGACCTCATTTTCGAAACATCCGGACATCTGCGGGTCATATCCCCTTCTTCCAAAGGTGGCAGATTGATAATTTTCGATTCTGATTTTGTAATCGCAATTATAGTGGTCGCCAACTCCAAAATTGAAATTTCCGTATCACTCCCAACGTTGATCACATCATTTACGCACTCTTCACTGTACATTGCTTTGATGCAGGATTCCACATTGTCATTCACATAACAGAATGAACGCGTTTGCTTACCGTCACCATAAATATAAATAGGCTCATTTTTTAAAGCCGCTTTCAGGAATCTTGGTACCACAAAATCCTCACTTTGATTAGGTCCGTACGTGTTGAAAAATCTGAAAATCGTGAAATCAAGTCCGTATTCCTGCTGATAGGATCGGAAAAATGCTTCGCCCACATTTTTCACAATAGCGTAGGGCAATCTCGAATTTAAGGGCGTAGTGTGCTCGTTTTGCGGTATCTCAAAAGGCTCGCCGTACACTTCAGACGAACTCGAATAAAATACTCGTTTTACCCCTGAATTTTTGGAAAGCGATAGAATATTTTTAATCCCTTCAATATCTTCCAGCACCATCATAGGATTTTCCAACGTTCTTTTCACTCCGACCACCGCCGCATAATGAAAAACATAATCAAAGTTATATCTCCCAAAAATCGGCACCACATCATTGTAGTTGTTTACGTTTGCCTTTATGAAACTCACATTCTTGTTCGTCGGAACTTTAGCATGACTTCCCGTAAGAAGATTATCTACAATTACAATTTCATTATTTTCGTTCTCAGCCAATTTAGTTGCAAGAGCACTCGCTACATTTCCGGCCCCGCCTGTAATTAATATGGTTGCCATTTAACTTCTTTATATTTAGTAGACATCTTTTATTTCTATGCCTTAGATTTAACACAAAACCCTTATCCAAAAATCAGGGACTTAATTTTTATCAATAACGAAAAAAAAATACACTAAAACAATTTGTCAGTAAAAATTTTGCCCCAAAAATAACATATTCCACTAACAGACAATATTTTATATTTAAATCTTCAGACTTGCTTTTATTCCGTATTAATGCTTTTATAAACATTAATTATCTTTTCATTACATACAGAATAAGCTAATTTTTCCCTTGCTATTTCTTTATTGATCACAAAGGCCTGCTCCATAGTATCCTGATCGCTTAATGCCTTTATCACTTTATTTTTTATCTCGGTAATATTCTCGGGCTCTTCTATCAGAAGACCGTTAATCCCTTCCGTGATCATTTCTTCCGTTACACCGCCCGGATTCGATTGAATGGGGAACGCCCCCATAACAATGGCTTCCAAAAGTGTATTCGGCATCCCGTCAGAAACACTATTTCCTATATAAATCAAGGATTTACCCATTAATTCAAGAATGTCAAAATTAGACAATTCATGTTTGTGATAATATTTAAAAGGTAATTCCTTGTCGTGGATGTATTCTATAATTTCTTTGTGAACACCAAAGAACACAACCTGAAAAGGCATTATTTTTCCGGAAGCGTTTAACAATTCCAAAGCTTTAAGAACGTTCATAGCCCGGCCAAAACCGTGCTGATAGCCTTTCACCAGTATAATATTCCTTTCTTTAACCGGATGCTTCAATTTCTCTGTCAGCGTCAGATCATAGCCTCCTCCACCCGGAATAACATCCGTAAACCTTCCTTTAAAACCCAATTCCCTGGCTATAGTATAATCCCGGAGACAGTCAGTATGTAAATAATCGATTCTTTTTAATGCCGATTTGATCTTCCGTCTATGCAGGGCTTTCTTTTGAAAAAAAAACAAGTCGCTGCCCCAACAGGAATAAAGCCACTTAATGTCCGGAAATTTATTCATGGTTTTTAAAATAGGGTAGCTGCAATGCTGCATTTCAAAACTGTGAACCAAATCCGGCTTTATTTCTTTTATCAGCTTTTCCAGCACTTCATTTTCCGTAACTTCGAGAAATGGCCTTACATATTCATAAAGAAAGGGAATTTTCTTAGAGATGAAATATTCCCCTTTTATATGAGGAATCTTTCGTGTTCGTCCGTTCTCAAACTCGGTAATCTTATTTGAAACGGCTAAACTGCCCTGATTGGTAATATCGTACCAATACAATTCCAAGGGTGTTCCCTTTAAATTTTCCACCCATCTTTTCGTATGTATGGAAGGCATCGATATTAAAAGAACTTTCATTATTTTTCAAAAACAATCAACATGTTCTTCCCAAAATAAACTTTACTTTTTTCAAGTTTATACAGTCCTAATTTTCGGTTCAGTTTTTTGATAATTTTAAGTATCAAATCGTAGTACTTTGATTTATTCAAGATCGTTCTTTTACTAAAAAGCAGCTGATTGATCAAAAAGGCATATTTTAATTCAAAGTAAGAAGATCTGTTTTCCACCTTATCAACATTGACATCAAGAACACTGACATTAAACTTTTCTGCAACAAACTTTAATGTATCTATTTTCCATCTTGTTATGTGATGTGGCGGCATGTTTAAAACATGATTTACGTTTTTGGTAAAATACGAATCCGTGCAGGGAACTGCCACAATTAACTTACCTCCTTTTACCAAACCGTTGATGGAAGATTCTAAAAAAGCTTCCGGATTATCCACATGCTCTAAGACATGAAAAGAGCAGACAACGTCGAATGCCTCTTTATTTTTTAAAGAATAATTTTCTATGCTTTCTTTAACCAGATCGATGTTTGCTTCTTTTGCTTTTAAAATAGCCTCATCATTATACTCCAGGCCAACATAGTTTTGCACATTCAGTTTTCTGGCAAAAAAAGCGCTCCCGGAACCCACTTCCAATACAGAATCCTTAGCATCAATATACTTCATGGCGAGACTGAATTCAGGTCTGTCATCCGAATAATAATCCCCTTCCAGCAGCTGAAGTTTTTCATAAAAATCGCCTGAACCTACGACTTGCGGATCGAAAAAAGTCAATCCACAGGTATTGCATTCCAACGTTTCTATCGTTTTGTTTTTTGACAGTTCCTCCAGAATATCAATTCCCAAATCCTTTTGGTACAAATTCGCTATGTCGGATTTTTCAATTTTTTGAACTGACCGAACATTTTTACTCTTACAAAATATACAATTTTTCATAACCTTCTTAATACACCCATTCTGTTAAGCAATACACTGATCCGAATTTTTTATGGGGTGGATTCACACTCAATTTCTCATCCCAAAAAACATAAAAATGGATTACATCCAAAAGTATATCAACGTCATACTTTCCGTCTCCCAGGTATAACGATATCGAATATTTCCCGGGATTCAATGATAAATTCGACAGTACAACATCAACATAATCTTTACCTTCCGAACTGACAAACACTTTATGGTATTGGTACATGTTGGCCGCGTGTACGATCTGATAAAGTTCATTTTTGACAACGTAACCCAAAGTCACTTCTTTAAGTTCCGACTGTTCAAAAAAGACTCTGAAACTAAATTTCCCGCCGCTAACAATTTTTGAACCGTCCGGCTGAATAATGATCTTATTCAGAACCTGATTGTATTTGCTACGCGGAATGGATTTTAAATCCACCTGATCTCTAACTTCCTGTTCCTCAAAAAGGTATCTGTTTACAACTTCATCCGTATCTCCTTCGTCCTTTACCATTCCGTTTTGAATTACGATTACTCTGTTACACAAATCGCGGATGGCTGTCATATCGTGGCTAACAAACAAAACCGTTCTACCCTCACCTCTTGAAATGTCCTGCATCTTTCCGATTGCTTTCTTTTGAAATTCGGCATCTCCAACAGCCAAAACCTCATCCACAACGAGAATTTCCGGCTCTAAAAATGCGGCAACGGCAAAAGCAAGTCGAACAGTCATACCGGAACTATAACGTTTGGTAGGTGTATCAATGTATCGTTCGCAACCACTGAAAGCTACTATTTCGTCTAACTTGTCCGTGATTTCCTTTTTAGTCATTCCTAAAATGGCACCGTTCAGATAAATATTTTCGCGGCCGGTAAGCTCCGGATTAAAACCGGTACCCACTTCCAAAAGCGAAGCAATACGTCCGCGGGTTTTTACTTTCCCGGTAGTGGGCGATGTAACTTTAGAGAGAATTTTAAGCAAAGTGGATTTTCCTGCACCGTTTTTTCCGATGATCCCCAAGACCTCACCCTGCGCCACTTCGAAATTGATATCTTTCAGGGCCCAAACATAATCACTATTCCCTTTAGTCGTACGGTCATTGCTTTCCCCAACTTTAAGATAAGGATCTTCTTTGCCACGGATGCTGTGCCACCAGCGGTTCAGGTCATGACTAAGTGTCCCTGTACCGACGGTTCCCAAACGATATTGCTTGGAAATATTCTCTGCTTTTAATATGATATTTCTATTACTCACAACTACTTTTTCTTTTTACACTTTCTCACTTCTCCTCTCATCCCTCTGCTCAATGTTAGACCGTATCAATAAAGCTTTTTTCTGTTTTATTGAAAATCAACAATCCTGCTAAAAAGAGTACCAGTGTAATTACAACGGTATAAATCAGTCCTCCCGGAGAAATGGTTCCTTCTCCCAAAAGAACATAACGGGACGCTTCCACTATATAAGCCAGCGGATTAAATTCGATTATCCAGCCAACTTCCGGCATTTTATTCTTAACCAGCTCCATTGGATACATCACCGCTGAAACATACATCAACAATTGCACACCAAAAGAAACCAGAAAAGTCAAATCGCGGTATTTAGTAACCATTGAAGAGATTATCATTCCCAAACCAAGTCCCAAAAAACCCATTATCACAACCAAAAAGGGAAATAACATAAGTGAAGCATTAAGATGACTTTCCATTCCTCTGACCATGAAAAAAACATAGAATAAAATGAAAATCAGCAACTGAATGCCTAATTTCACAAGATTAGTAATAACGATGGCAATGGGCGTGATTATTCGCGGAAAATAAACCTTACCGAAAATAGCCGCGTTCTTCTTGAACGTATCCGACGTTTCATTCAGACAGGCTGTAAAATAATTCCAAACAACAATTCCTGCCAAATTAAAAAGAAATGACGGGACTTTTCCGGTTTCGATTCCGGCCACATTGTTAAAAATTATGGTAAACGTTATGGCCGTAAACAAGGGCTGGATAAAATACCATAACGGCCCAAGAATGGTCTGTTTGTATAGGGTAACGATATCTCTTTTTACAAATAAAAACAGTAAATCCCTGTAACGCCAAACCTCCTTTAAATTGAGAGAGAAAAAATTATTCTTCGGGCCTATCTCATAAAGCCATTCATCTTCCGCAAAACTTTTCTTTTCCATCTATAGTAACAAAGCATTTTTTATAAGATTCCAAAATTAAACTATTTTCATGGCTGACCAAATCAAAGCTGTTAAAATAAAGAACATTTTTTCACGGCAGCATTCAAAACTGTTTTATATTTTTTAAAAATTTTATTACAAAATTTTAAAAGCGTAAAAATAATCGCTCTTTTTAAATTTCCAGGCTCTGCAACAATCGATTACGCATCGGTTTAGCGGAATCATCCCTCAACATTTCAAATTGCAGCCTGTAAAATTTTTCATTCCTAAAGCGTTTTGTCATGGTTTTTTGTGTCAAAATGAAAACGCACTCCCGTTTTGACACAAAATCCGTGTCAAAATAAAAATGCAATCGCGTTTTGACACAATTCTATTTTATGAAAAATAACAACATAAGTACAATAACAGGACTAACTCAGGAAGAAACTTCTATTGGTTATCCATTAACAGAAGTCGGTGGTCGATGTTCGAATCCGGAAAACGATCAATGCCTGCAAAAAGCCTGATGTCTATCGCATCGCTTTTGAATTTTATCAAAAACACCAAAGAAATTCCGAAAGAAACAGAAGCCTTACTCGCTACTGAAAACAAGGAAGTCATTAAAATGCTGCAAAAAAAGTTACGAAGCATTGAAATCGATTTGATAAGGACACAAAGGAAGATAAAGCACACGGAAGAAAAAAGAAACAGATGTCTTGCTGCATTAAATGCTGCTGTTTTTATTGCAGACCATCCCAATACAGATTTCCCAAACGATATCCCTTTTCTAATCAGACTCAGATGCCTTACGACATTGAAAAACTATCCGCTTTCTAAGTTGGAACTAATGAAACTGAAAACTGAAAGTCTGGAAAAAGAAAAGGAAAGTATAGCACTAAAACTTAAAAATAATTTATAAAAAAGAAAGATCTCACCCGCCTCTGGTGCCGAAAGACATTCCTTCAGCAAAAGAATAACGTTTGAGATCCTTCTTGATATCAGGCGCATTGTTTCAGCGCCTATGTGTCCGTTTCAAATTACGGCATTAAAACTTTTTTCACAACTGTAACCTTGTCGTCTAACGTAATATCTACAATCAGCATCTGTGATGATGCAGGAATTGCTTCTATTACAAGCTTATCCGTTGGCACATTTTTACCGGAATATAATAGCTTACCTGTCAGATCGTATACTTTCAACCCTGTTATGTTTGGATTATCTGAATATACCGATAACTGATGTGAACCTGCATGCACCCGGACACCCGTAGCAGCAACCTGCGAATCCACACCCAAGGTAGCTCCGATAAAACGCAATTCAAAGCGATCGTTAAATGTTCCGCTGGTCGTTGTAAAAGTAAACGCACTGGCTTTTAAATCGTGGTACATTCCCGTTGTCCGATCCAGTAGATACACATCCTGATTCGCGAAAAGTCCGTCGAAATTTTCCAAAGTGATGCTCATTATACCATTAATAGAGCTTGTATAACCGATAGGAACCACATCTTCTACTGAAAATGGCAGGCTACGACCCTGAATAGCTAATTTGGTACCTGGCAACACAGAGTAAATGGAAATCCTGTTTTCCGATGCAAACGTTTTACCATCAAACAGACGATCCATTCCGTTTGTAGCCGTCTCAATATATCCTATAAGCGCCTCGTTATAAGCGCCCTCTGTATTGCTTAATGAAATCCAAAGACGGTGTTTTTCAAGTGAGATGGCTGCAGAATTGGTATTACCTGTATTTTCTGATCTGAAAAACTGCGTATTATTACCCGAAACCCGCATACTGTTGTTAAACGTAGCCGAGTAAGTTCCGTTAGTCAAAGCCACATTCGCATCGATAAAGAACCCTTGCCCTGCCGCTATTTTTCCCGTAGGCACCGCCCCTCCCGTAATAGCAGGTGAAGCTGTGCTGACTCCTCCGGTAAGATTGTATTTCGCATAATCATCAACAGTATAATTATAAGCATTGTTACCGGAATTACTGCTGCTGATGGCCGTATTATGCGTCCATAGATATATCGTTCCTTCAACAATTCCCGCATTGGCCGGATCGGTCAGGAACAAATCAATATCAATAGCAGATGGATAGGGGTTTCCGATAAGATTCGAAACTCCGGCTCCTTTTGTGATATTTGTTGTAACAATACCATTATTTGGCACTCCCGTAAAACTTGTCTCCACAATTTGTGGTGTGGTGTAACTCAAGCCGTTCGGAGCTCTTCCGATATAGCCTTGGCCATTAGCCATCGTATTACTTCCCGCCTGCGGAACCCAATTATCAACACTTGGATCGTACGAGTAGAACAAAGAATTCGTTGCGAGCTGGCTTAGGGCGGCATTGGCTACCGGAGACGACCAATAGATGTAATCGTACTGTTTCAGTGGCGTTGTTCTTCTTTTGTATATTATATTGCCGCTGTTTGTTACATTATTGGTTTGCAGTAAGCTGCCTGTATCTTCAAAAGTCAAAGAACCTCCGGATACAGTAACGGCGTCAATCAACGCTAAAGTATTACCCGGATTAATCACCACGTTCCCTGAAGTCACCTGGCAGGAACATCCTGTAAGATCCGAAGTCGAGGTATAATTTCCTGCAAAAACTATTTTTTCGGCTGCCGTTGGAGGAAATCCTGTAGACCATACTGTTCCATTCCAGGTATTGGTTACCGACGTATAAGCTGTTCCGAAATACACCTTGGCAGTTGCCGGTTCGCTGACCGCAACAATCCACGTAACATTAGCATTGGAAGGAACTGCTGCCGGAATGGTTGCCGTAAAATCGGAAGTGGTACCCGCAGTTAAGGTTCCTCCTGTCATTACAATTGGCGTTTGGGCCGTACCATTAAAATAATAATACAGCTTCACCGAAGTCATAGTGTTTGTTCCGGCCGTGATGTTAGCCGTGATCGTTCTGCTGTTTATCGCGCATTGATTTCCGGCTGAAGTCATGCCCACAGTATTGATAGCCGCAAGCGCAATAGGTGTTCCTGAAAATTCGTCAGCGCCAATATCCGGAGTTGTTGTATTTCTCACATCACTGTCAAAATCATCGGTTACTGTGCCAACAGGTATACCCCCGCTTTCAATTTGTGTTGGTACAGAAGTATCGATATGCAGATAGTTTGCATTGGAACCCACCGTACTTAAAAAAGCAGGATTACCGGTCACCGAGGCAAGATCGCGAGTTCCAACAACCGGATTATTCAGTCTGATTTTAAAGTCAGCTAAAGTTAAATCTGTATTTCCGGCACTGTCTGTATAAAGAGCCGTACCGTAAAACAGGTTGTTGTTCGATGAATTATTATAGGTAGTTAACCCCGGTTTTCTGAAGGCTACAGATAATCCAGTTCCGGTAGCCCCAGAAGTATTCACTAAAACATTATTGTTCATTGTCAAAGCCACAGTAGACCCAACACTAACCGCGCTACTTCCAAAATTAGCACCTGAACTTGAAGCGGCTAATTTAACCGTATTATTATACAAATTAAGTGTCGTAATGCTATTGGTGCCATTAATACCAACCACTTGATTGGGAGTTCCAGCAAGATTCGCAATAGTTACTGTTAAATCTCCAATAATATTGTTATAAAGATTGTGGGTAGTTCCTCCGGAAAGACCGATACCGTAAACCGCAGTTGATGCCGTCGAAGTACCTAATCCGTAGATTTTGTTTCGGAATACATTATTAGTTGTGCCCCCACCAATATTAATACCATTAATCGTACTTGCTCCTGTAAATGTATTAATGTTATTATCAGAAATATCAGTCAAAGGACCACCTGCTGTCAATCTGATTCCGTATATCTGACCTGTACTAGTTGGTGCATGAGAAAAATTGCTTATAATATTATTGCGTAATGTCCTGTTCCCCGTACTGGCTGCAGAAACATAAATTCCATTAATTGCCATAGCTGCAGTAGAAGATGACGACAAATTACTGATTGTATTGTTTGTAAATGATTCCGTTGTGGAAGCGACACTGGTATAAATACCGACTAAATTACTTGTTGAAGAAGGAGCTGTCGAACTTAAATTGGTAATAACATTCGAATCAAACGTTGCGTTTGTACATTGTGTATAATTTATACCGTAGAAAATTCCTGCACCAGTTCTGGACAAATTGTCAATCCTGTTGTTGTTGCAATTCAATGTTGCAGCAGTTCCACCGAAAATACCATAAAAATTACCTGTATTACCAATAGTGGAAATATTTCTGATTGTATTTCCTTCAATATTAATAGTATTAGAGGTGCCTGTTATCACGGCATTGTTTATTCCATAAATAGTCCCGTTCGAAGTGGATGTCAAAGTTACATTCGAAATCGTATTGTCACTAATATAACATGGACTTGAAGCAGCAGATGCCGTATAATTATAAATACCTGTAAAACTACCCGCTACATTCCCTGCGATGTCCAAGTTCCCGGTACCTGCACTATTTGCATATCCTATGGTATTGCCTGTGATACGCACATTGTTACCATAAGTACCACTTGAGAAAGAAATCCCATACATAGTATAACCAACAGTAAACGTACGAGTTGCTGTCTGGTAAATTTTATTATTCGTTATGGTCCATGCAGAACTTCCCGGTTGAACATAAATAGCCGCACTATTGTTATTTGAAACAAAAAAGTCGTACAAATTACAGCCTGTGATTGTTATCTCGCTATTACAAACAGCTTCACTCGTATTCAACCCAGCTGAATAAATCAGTTTATAAGGAAGGTTTGTTCCTGCCGGTCCAATGTTACAAAATGAAATGGTATTGCTGTCATTACCGGTCGTCGTTCCGTTACCGAAACAAACCACTCCCCCAACGGTTGAAGTATTGGTTGTATTTGAACCCAATATAGTAGCATTGGTTAATGTATTGTTGGTAGCATCTGCGATGAACCTGATGGTAGAGGCATTCGCAGTATTGGCTGTACTTGTATTGGAAATTGTCAGTGTACTTCCACCTGTATTCAATCCGTCTATGGTAACATAATCCGCACCATTGAATTGAATTAACTCAGCAGCACTACCTGAAATTGTTGCTGCAACACCTGAAGCAGGTTTAATAGTCAAGGTGTTAACTGAGCTTGCATCCCCATTTTGCTGTATGGCAATCGGATATGTTTCGGACGGATACGTTGCATCAGTCAAAGAAAAAGTAACCGGTCCACCCAAACATTTGATATTATAATCAGCTACCGCCGCCGTTAACGTTGTATAACTTCCTCCACTCCCTACAGTATAAACACCCATCATAGGAATTGACAGGCTGCCCGGTGATGTTGGTGCCGTAGCCGCTGCAGGAGGGTTGGCACTTAATCCGGCTGCTCCTATAGACGGATATACAGACACATTTGGAGTTGCAACCATATCCTGTGCAACAAAATAGTAATTAACTATATCACCTGGCATACTTCCTGTACCGATGGTAAAATTATAAACGTCACCTCCCATAGACGTCCCTACCTCAGCAGTATAGGCTCCGTTGTTTATTCTCCAGTAAGCCACCGGTAAGTCGGCACCCGATGTAGGCACACCTGTTACATCCGTTATAGTTGCTGAAATGGTTCTGCTTCCTGCGGCACATGCCGGATCCGGAATATGGGTAATTACAGGCGGTGTCAAATCACTAGGGATTCCCGCAAACTCATCAGCTCCTATATCTGGAGTACCTGCATTTCTTACATCACCATCAAAATCATTCGTATAACCCGCTATCGGAGCACCGCCACTTTCAATTTGTGTAGACGTAGCGGTATCGATATGCAAATAATTCGCATTAGAACCTACTATACTTACAAAAGCAGGATTCTCAGTCACCGAAGAAACATCTCTTGTGCTCACCCTTGTTTTATATGCTGCAAGCGTTATATCTGTATTTGTACCGTCTGTAAAAATTGCGCTTCCGTAAAACAAGTTATTATCAGACGTGGAAGCATAGGTGCTTAATGTCGCTGAAGATCTTCTGTAGGCAGCAGCCAAACCTGCCCCTGCAACCGTTGATTCATTGACAAAAATATTATTTCTGAAATCCACAGTAGTACCGGTCGTCGCATATACCGCACTGGAACCAAATAAAGGCCCCGAACTGCCGGCACTTAACCGGACCGTATTGTAGTAGAGATTAACCGTAGTTCCTCCCGTAATATTAATACCATTTAAGGGATTCGCTGCACTGGCTGACGGTGTAGTTAAATCACCTATGTAATTATTATAAACAGTAGTGGTAGTTCCGCCTGAAATACTGATACCCTGCACTGAAGGTGACGCAACGGAAGAACTTAATCCGTATACTTTATTTTTGTAAACAGTATTGGTAGTCCCTGCCGCTATATTGACACCATGTATGTTGGTTGCTCCTGATAATAAACTCACATCATTACCGGAAACTACATCAACAGCTCCGGCAGAAGCCATTCTGATTCCAAAAATAGTACCGGTTGACACAGACGGAACAGTAAAATTATTCAAAATATTATTTTGAATCGTTTTATTTCCTGCGCCCGTCCCCGTATTAATTCCATACACCCCTTGGGCCGCTGTTGATGAAGTAGCTATACCGGTAATAGTATTACCAGTAACTGTCTCAGTCACCGAAGCTACATTTGAAAAAATACCGCCAATGGCATTTGTACTTGTTGTATGTGTTGAACTTAAATTGGTAATTGTATTTCCAGTTACAGTTACGTTTGGTGCTGCACCATAATTAATTCCGTATAAAAGCCCTGCTCCGTTTCTGGAGATATTATCAATTGTATTATTACTACAATTTAGAGTCGTTGCCACTCCCCCATAAATAGCCCAGAGATTACCCGTGGAAGTAATGGTGGTTATATTCTTAATTGTATTACCGTTGATATTAACAGTACTTCCGGAAGCTGTTGCTATCCCATTATAAATACCATATAATGCGCCCACACTGGATGTCAAAGAAATATTTGCAAACGTATTATTACTTATATTCGATGCATTGGCAGCCGCTGGATTACCATTAAAGTAAACACCTTGAACTTCCCCTTGAACACTGGATCCGGTCACCACCAAATTCCCAGTTCCTGAATTGTTGGCATACCCAAAAGTATTCCCGGTAATCTGTGCATTTTCACCAACTGTAGGACTATTAAAAACAACACCATACAAAATCCCGGTAGCCGTAAATGTCCGAGGCGCCGTTTGATACATCTTATTATTTGTTACAGTCCAATCAGTATTACCTGCATATATATAAACAGCAGCACAATATCCGGCAGGGTAAAAATAATCATACAATTCACAATTAGTGATTGTGTTCCCGCTGTTTGCAATTGTCGCATTTGTAGTCGAACCAATACTACCAATTAATTTAGAGGGAAGATTTGTCCCCGCAGCCGTTATTTTACAATTCGAAATCGTATTCCCGTCATTTCCGGTCGTAGTACCTGTTCCGAAGAAAATCACACCTCCTGGATTAGTGTTAGGAACTACAAGAACCGTAGTTGAACCTAACACAGAACTGTTCGTGATGGTATTATTGGTTGCATCCGCCTGAAATTTAATTGTACCAGCTGTGGCAGACGTGCTCGTGTTCGATATTGTCAGTGTGCTTCCACCTGAATTCAATCCATCTATGGTAACATAATCCGCCCCATTGAACTGAATCAACTCGGCAGCCAATGAGCCGGAAATTGTTGCCGAAATACCTGAAGCTGGTTTAATTGTAAGAGTATTAACCGCGCTGGCGTCATTATTTTGAGCTATGGCAATTGGATATGTTTCAGATGGATATGTTGTGTCAAGTAATGTAAAAGTAACCGGGCCGGCCAAACATCTGTAATTATAATCCGCAACCGCTGCTGTTAATGTTGTATAATTCCCTCCAATCCCTACGTTGTAGTTACCAGCCATAGGAGTTAAAAGTTTAATCGGTGTGGTTGGGGAAGTAGCCGCTGCAGGAGGGTTAACACTAAATCCGGCTGCCCCAAGAGAAGGGTACACTGTCACATTTGGAGTCGAAGCAACATCCTGTGCAACAAAATAGTAACTAACACCATCACCCATAGCACTTCCTGCACCGATCGAGAAATTATAAACCCCGCCACCCATGGAAGTTCCTGTAGCCGCTGTATATGCCCCGGAGTTTATTCTCCAATAAGCTACCGGTAAACCGGCACCCGCTGTAGGTACGCCCGTTGCATCCGTAATAGTTGCCGAAATGGTCCTGCTTCCTGGGGCACATGCTGAATCTGGAGTATGTGTAATTACAGGTCCTGTCAAATCATTTGGAACTCCCGTAAACTCATCCGCACCAATATCCGGAGTCGCGCTTCTAATATCGCCGTCAAAATCATTGGTTACCGTAGCAATCGAAGCACCTCCACTTTCAATTTGTGTAGGCACAGTAGTATTGATGTGTAAATAATTCGCATTGGAACCTGATGTACTTACAAAAGTGGGATTCTCAGTAACGGACGAAACATCGCGACTGCTTACTCTGGTTTTAAATGCATTTAATGTTATGTCTAAATCAGTTGTACCCGTTTTTGTATGAACGGCTGTACCATAAAACAGATTATTATCAGATGTCGCTCCGTAAGTTGCTATACCGCTAGCCAGCCTTAGCGCTACTGATACCCCTGTCCCATTCGCTGGAAAATTATTAATCAAAATATTATTTCGCAATGTCATTGAACCTGACATATAAAACGCGCTCGACCCAAAATTTGTTCCGGAATTCGAACCATTCAACACAATGGTATTATTATAAACATTTGCAGTTACACCCCAGGCATTAACCCCTACTACCAAATGAGGCTCAGCTGCAATGGTTGTCGCAATTGGTGCCGTTAAATCGCCTATAATGTTATTATAAAAATTATAGGTTCCACTATTTGTCATACTAAAACCATATACAGTCGCTCCCGCTCCGGGACCATTTAACCCATACACTTTATTACTGTAAACATTGGTAACCGTCCCTGTTGACATAAAAATACCATTGGCTCCGGTCGTAGAATTCGGTCCGGAAATCCCACTGACAGTATTCCCTGAAACCGTATTAAGAGCACCTGCATTAACCATTCTGATTCCAAAAACACCTCCTGTTGCCGCCGTCGGAACAGTGATATTGCTCAAAGTATTATTTTGAATCGTTTTATTTGCCACACCCGTTCCGGTATTGATACCATATATCAATTGATTACCCGTTGACGTAGATGTTAAACCAGTAATCGTATTACCGCTAAGTGTTTCAGTCATCGAGGCAACATTTGAATAAATCCCGGCAAGGACAGCTGTACTTGTGACATGTGTTGAACTTAAATTTGTAATAGTATTTGAATTAACCGTTACATTCGTTGCTGCCCCATAATTTATACCATACAAAAGCCCTGCTCCTGTTCTGGTGATAGTATCAATTGTATTATTATTACAATTCAACGTGGTTGCAGATCCTCCATAAATAGGATTAACAGTATTAGTAGTCGCTGCAGTTGAAATATTTCTAATGGTATTACCATTAATATTTACGGTGTTTGAAGATGCTGAGGCACCACTGTAAATACCTAAAAATCTTCCGGTAGAAGATGTTAATGAAATATTTGCAATTGTATTGTTAGTTATAGTAGCAGCATTGGCAGCCGTAGACGGAACATTAAAATAAATTCCTTGAAATTCTCCTGCAACAGCAACTCCACTTAGGGTCAAAGTTCCTGTTCCTGAACTGTTAGAATACCCAATAATGTTCCCCGTAATTTGCAGATTACCACCATATGTCGCATCATTGGAAAGAACACCATATAAAATCCCAGCAGTCGAAAACGTTCGGGCTGCAGTTTGGTACATTCTATTATTCGTTACAGTCCAATCGGCATTTCCTTGTGTTAAATGAACCGCAGCACACCCCGCACTTAAAAAATAATCATACAAATTACAATTGGTAATTGTGTTTCCACTGTTTACAATTGTTGCATTTGTATTCGAACCCATACTTCCGATTAATTTAGAAGGAAGGTTTGCTCCGGCAGGCCCAACGTTACAATTCGAAATCGTATTCCCGTCATTTCCTGTCGTAGTACCGGTTCCAAAAAAGATAAGCCCTCCGGCAGTAGCATTATTTACAGCTACAGTAGTTGAACCCAACACCGTACAGTTTGTAATGACATTATTGCTTGCATCCGCCTGAAACTTGATCGTCCCAGCTGTAGCAGATGTACTTGTGTTCGAAATTGTCAGTGCGTTTCCTCCGGCATTCAGACCATTAATAGTCACATTATCAGCACCATTAAACTGAATCAACTCCGATGCTAATAAGCCGGAAACAGTCCATGATCCACCGCTGGGACTAATCGTTACTGACGACCAGGTCCCTGCCCCAAGTGAAGCAATTGCACCTTCCGTCGTATTATTGGTAATCGCTATATTAATATTTGCACCGGCTTGGGCTGTTCCGATACCTGTGAATGCAGCGGCTAAAGTCGGATAAGTTCCGTTGCCCGAAACGGCCCCGGATACAGTAACATTCTGTGCCCTGCCGGCAACCGACAGCAGCACTGTAAAAAGAAGTGTAAGAACTAAAGAAAAACAACTTTTATACGCATTTTTTTGCTGAAATAGTATTTTCCTTAAAATCGATTTTTCAAAACTTTTTTGAAGCAAAACCAAAGACATTTCCACGTTTTCAATTTTACTTCCCATATAATTGTATTTATTTCCCATAAAACCATTTTTTACGAAAAATAAAACTATCAATATAATCTTTAGAAAAAGAGTATCATTTTAAGAGTTTCTTTATTAATAACGTTTTTTCCAAAAACAAATAATTTTATAACTTTTAAATACCGCATGTGGTTTTTAGCAACTCATTTTAAACAATACTCACTAAAACCGTTAAAAAAATAGGGAAACAAAAACATAAAAACATCAACAAGAATAAAAAAACAATTTCACAGACACCTAATATTCTTACAAAAAGAACAAATAAACGTCAAACTCAACAGAAACCTCTCCGAAAAAAAACTAAATATTAATTTTCTGCAGATTGGGACGCCAATAAAACAAAACCCATCCTTTTTCAATAATAAAACTATCTCAGCAAAAAATCCTACTTTTGCGCCATGTTATCATTTTTAAAATCCAAACCCGTTTTAAAGGACCTCATCCCCGACAATTATGTGGATATCCATTCCCATATTTTGTTTGGTATTGATGATGGTGCCAAAACCATAGAGGATTCCAATTATCTGATGCAATCCGTATTGGATTTCGGTTTTTCAAAGTGTATCACTACACCTCATACCTTTGAACATGTTTGGGACAACACGCCACAAAGCATCCAAAAAAAATACCAGGAAGTCAAATCGCTTTCACCGGAGTTAACAACCAAATTATCTCTGAACGTCGCTTCAGAATACATGATCAATGAAAGTTTTGTACAACTTTTTGAATCCGGGCAGTTACTAACACTGAAAGACAAGTATGTATTGGTTGAACTTTCTTATATCAATCCGCCTTTCCAATTGTATGACACAATTTTCCGATTACAGTTAGCCGGTTATACTCCCGTTTTAGCCCACCCGGAACGATACAACTACTATCATAAGAATTTCTCCGAATACGAAAAACTAAAAAAAGCAGGCTGTTATTTTCAGCTGAATTTATTATCGACCGTAGGGTATTATGGGAAAGAGGTAGCCGATACGGCAAAAAAACTTCTCAGTAAAGGCATAATCGATTTTACAGGGTCGGATATTCACCACAACAACCATATTGAGGCTTTTTCAAAAAATATCAAAATAAAAGACATCCTTCCGCTAACCGAAGCGATGAAAAACAATACTATCTTCAAATAAAAAAATAGGCTAAGTGCCTATTTTTTTATTTTGTTTATTAACTTGATGTACCAAGGCACTTTTATCTCCTCCGTTCCATAACCATACACGCCATAGCCATAGCCATAAACACCATAGCCGTAACCATAACCTTTTTTCACTTCGGTATCGTTAAGTACTATTGCCATATTCGGCATTTTCTTTTCTACGTAAAGCTGGTACGGAACCCTTAGCAGGTCTTTACCCAAATAATTGGCGCGAATCACATACACAAAAGAATCGGCGTGATGCGACGTCAGTAACGTATCTGTCACCAAATGCACCGGAGATGTATCCACTACTATATAATCGTATTCCGCTTTTAGAATCTTAAACAGTTCGTCTACTTTCTGACTCATTAAAAGTTCGGCCGGATTGGGAGGAATAATACCCGACGGCAACACATAGAACTGGTTAAAATCCGGTATTTTATGAATCAGTGAAAGCAAATCACAATCTTTGTTCGAAAGATAATTCGTCAGTCCTTCCTTAGGTAAATGCAGGTATTCATCGATCTTCGGATTTCTGATATCCATTCCGATAAGCAATACTTTTTTACCGGAAAGCGCAATGGTGGCGGCAAGGTTTACTGCCAAGAACGTTTTTCCTTCTTTTGGAATCGTAGAGGTTACAAAAATAGTTTTCGCCTGCCCGTCAGGAACCTGGTTAAGCATGAATTCAAGATTCGTGTTAACAATACGTATCGCTTCCGCCGTACTGGAACGGCTGTTCGCATTAATAATCTCCTCTTTTGAATCCGATGTCGGTATATCTCCTAAGAACGGAATGGCCAGTTTGCTTTCAACATCATATCTTCCTTTGACTTTATTATCCAGCAAATTCAGCAGGTACAAAACTCCGAACGGCAGAAACAATGCAATTGCAAACGCTGTCAGATAGATCGACCCTTTTACCGGATAAATTGGCGATTTTGATGAGAGTGCAGGGTCAATAACTTTAGCATTAGGCGCAGTAACCGCAAGCGAAATAGCAGTTTCCTCTCTTTTTTGTAATAAATACAGATAAAGTGATTCCTTAATTTGCTGCTGACGCCCCAGAACTTTCGCCTCCCTTTCTAAGGTTGGGATTTTTGAAATTTTTCCGTTAAAAAGTGCATTTTGATACGCCAGGTCTTTCTTCTTGATCTGCAATGAAGCAGTCAAACGGGAAAGACTGGCCTGAATATTCTGCTTCAGCGACTCAATTTTTCCATCCAGCGTTTTCACTACTGCATTTTTAGGGCCGGCGTTTTTTAGTAATCGGTTGCGCTCAAGAATCATCTGATTGTACTGATCAATCAGCCCTGAAGCATTGGCATCCGACGTTAATATGTTGGCCGGAATCAATTCTGTATTAGCACTTTTATTCACATAATCCGTCATTGTGCTTACAATCTTGAGCTGTGTATCCGTTTCGATTTCCTTTCGCTCAAAATCACTTGCGTTGGCAAGGAACAGACCTGCTTCTGAGGTAATATCGGTTACATGATTGTATTTCTTAAACGTTTCGGCGTCGCGCTCCACATCGTCAAGTTCGCTTTCGATCAGTTTTAATCTCTCGGTAATGAAACGGGAGGTGTTTTCAAAAATGCGGTTCTTATCGGCAACCACATCTTCATTATAGACTTTGATCAATGTATTTAAAAAATCTTCAGCTCTTTGCGGAATCGGATCGACTATGGATAACTCCACAATACTTGTTCTTTCCCCGACTTTCTTAATGTTCAGCCTTCCTTTGTAGCTTCCTGCAACACCGGCAACGGGCCTGATGATCATTGCTATTTTATACGGATTTGCCGCAAATCGTTTCTGATCGTTTCGGGCCAGAACAACGGCTTCCCCTTCAGGTAATTTAATGGTTTCACCATAATAGAACTCTCCTTTTTTATTTCCTTCATTATCAAAAAGGATGAACTGATTAAGGGATTTGCTGATAAGACTGTACATGATCGTCCTTTCTTCAAACTGTGGATTCAGTTTTAAGAACATGAAATTCACCGGCACTTTCTGATAAATCTCGCCGGATTTTACTCGTCCTTCATTGACATAGGTAACGTTGAGACCTAAATCTTTTACCGCCGCCTTAACTATGGTCAGGGATTTTATAACTTCGACTTCATTATCCAGATTACTCTTAACACTGGCCAGTACTGCAAGATCGGAAAAGGCTGTTTGCTCAGAGTCCACTCCCCCTTTCTTGTCGTCTTTGATCATCAGAATCGACGCAGCACTATATTGTGGAACAGAGTAACGCACGTACAGATACGCAATCGACATCACGACAAAAAGACTGATTACAAACCACTTCCAGTTACGGATATAGTAAACGATCTGATCTTTTATATCAAAACCATTGTCAAACGGATTGGTCTGTTGCGGTGAAGTATCGTTCTGCATAATTTTACTTTACAAATAACAAAATCATCCCAAGCGTAATAGATATAAGGGAAAGCCCTATAGTTACACTGGGCGCAACGTGGGAAGAACTCATTTTTACTTTATTAGGCTCGACATATACTACATCATTCTGAGCAAGATAATAGTACGGTGAATTGAGAAAATCGGAACTGGTAATATCCACATTGGCAATTGTCTTTTCACCTGCTTTTTCCCTAATGATCATAATGTTTTTTCGTTTTCCGTAAATCGTCAGATCTCCTGACAAACTCAGGGCCTCAAATAAGGTAATACGCTCCGAAGACACATTATGCGTACCTGGTCTTGTTACTTCACCAAGAACCGAAACTTTAAAATTAACTATGCTTAAATTGACAGTAGGATTCTTAATGTAATCCGCCAATTGTGTTTTAATTTTTTCAACAGCTTCCAGACGGGTCAGTCCGGCCACTTTTATTTTACCCAGCTGCGGAAACTCGATTTCGCCGTTTTTATCAACAAGATAGGATTCCAGCTGACTTTGAGCAGGGCTGGCGTTGCCGTTGGAATTGCTTACCGAAATTGTTTTCAGATTATAGGGAGCTGCTACTTCCGGATTTTCAGCCGATACTATGATATGAAGCAAATCATCGTTTTGAATCATAGGCTCATAAAGTGATTTCTCCTTTTTTTCATCTTTATCTTTAGCATCAGTTGGCTGACCTTTTTCTTTTTTTACTTCCGGGGTTTGCAAATAAGCCATTTTTTTTCGTGTAGCACACGAGCACAGTATACACAGCACTGCGGACACTAAAAAAAATCTCACTTTATTTTTCATTCTGTTGGGGATATTTTCTGCAAATATAAAATTTTAGGTCATTTATGTTCCGAAAAAGGTAATTTACTAATTATCCAGTTTTTCAAAGGAGGAATTCATACTCAGGAATTCAGGAACAATTTCTTTCATTTTCATCACGATGTCATGCGCGACAAAATCAGCGGTAATGGTAAGTAGTGTTTTTATTTCCCGGTTCAGGGCTTCAAATTCGTCCGTCACTTCTTTAACGATCATTATTTTCTCATGATGTGTAGGCAATGTTTTACTTGAATCGTTTAACAGCTCTTCGTATAATTTTTCTCCGGGACGCAAACCGATGATCTGGATTTTGATATCTTTTTCAGGACGTAACCCCGCAAGACGGATCATTTTAGCCGCCAAATCAATGATCTTGACCGGTTTGCCCATATCGAAAATAAAAATCTCACCTCCGTTACCCATCGCTCCGGCCTCTAAAACCAGCTGACAGGCTTCCGGAATCGTCATGAAATATCTGATGATTTCAGGATGCGTTATGGTGATTGGTCCTCCGCTGGCAATTTGTTGTGTAAACAACGGCACAACCGAGCCATTGGAACCCAATACGTTTCCAAATCGGGTGGTGATAAATTTAGTAGTATTCCCTTCCGTACGATTCAAAGAAAGGAATAACGATTGTACATATTTCTCGGCAATACGCTTACTGGCCCCCATTACATTACTTGGGTTTACAGCCTTATCCGTAGAAACCATTACAAAACGGTCAACACCATATTTAACCGACAGATCAGCAAGGTTTTTAGTTCCCTGAACGTTGGTGTAAATGGCCTGCGCCGGATTTTCCTCCATCAAAGGAACATGTTTATAGGCTGCGGTATGGTAAACAAAATCAGGGTGGTGTGCTTTAAAAACCGATTCAAGAACCCTGTAATCCCTGATATCTGCAATAATTGAACTAACCAGAACATCTGATTTTAATTTATGAATTTCGATACTTAAGTGATGTAAAGGAGTTTCAGCCTGATCTACCAAAATAATTTTATTTGGCTGAAATGCCTGTATCTGCCAAACGATTTCGCTTCCAATCGACCCTGCCGCACCGGTAATCAAAACCGTTTTACCTTTTATCTGCCCGGAAATGGTCTTACTGTCCAACTGAATCGGCTGACGTTCCAAAAGATCGGAGATCTGTACGTTTTTGATCTTTCTTAAGATGCTTTCCTTGTCTTCAAAATCGGTAATTTTCGGAATCGAGAATACCTTTTGGTTGTATTCAAGGCAACTGTCGATGATATCGAACTTTTCCTCATTTGTTAATGTTTCATCAGCAATGATAAGTCCTTCCGCTCTGTTATAACGCAACAAAACAGGAACAGGCTTACACAACTCAATAATCGCCAAATCCAAAATACGTTTGGAGGTATTTTTATTGGCCTTATCTATAAAGCCTACAACTTTAAATCGTGCAGGACTTTCCATCTGCAGCGCATTGGCTACGGCTATCGCATTTGCATCGGTACCATAAATAAGTACTTTGGCAATTTTATGTTCCTTACCCTCATTCATGTAATTTTCAAAAACCATCTTTACTATGATACGATACAATAGTAAAAACAAGAATGAAAGTAAAACAGATATTAAAAGACGGATATTCAAAAATAATTTCCCGCCCTTAAAAATATCCCAAAATGTGTTGAGTAATAATAAAAGTAAAAAAGTGGAGGACTGTGCCATAAATAATTTTACAGCATCAATAAAGGTCGAATGACGGATGATTCCCGAATATGTCCTAAATATCCAAAAGAAAAAAATCGTAACGTTTAAATACAGAAAGGAGATGACCCACACGTTCTTATTCAAAAGGAAATCAAGCCCAATTCCTTTTAACAGCATGTGACCCAAAAAGCCGGAAATCAATACCATAAAAATATCTATGGAAAGTATTATCCATCTTGGGAGGTAGCTCAAATTCTTTACATTAAAGCTAAAACTGGTCTTCTTCAAAGCCTGTCCAAAAACCTTTTTTATTTTAACTATCGTACTACTTTTCACTGCCAATTTAATTTTCTATTCAAAAAAAGTATTCAAAACATTTTCCAATCTCGCAAAATCATCGTTTGTCAAATTGGAACCCGACGGAAGACACAATCCGTTTTTAAATAAATTAGCAGAAACATTCGTTCCGTAATAAGGATATTTTTCGAAAATCGGCTGCAAATGCATTGGCTTCCACAGCGGACGACTTTCTATATTTTCTTTTTCAAATGCCAGACGCAAATCTTCGGCAGTTTTTCCGGTTTTTTCGGCATCGATCACAATCCCGGTCAACCAATGATTGGAAAACCAATCCGAAGCCGGCTCCTCTAAAACATCAACCCCGTCAATTTCAGAAAAATAATCCGAATAAAATGCATGCGCCTTTCTGCGTAAAGAAACATGTTTATCCAATACTTCCATTTGCCCTCTTCCGATACCGGCGCAAATATTGCTCATCCTGTAATTGTACCCCACTTCACTATGCTGGTAATGAGGCGCATTGTCCCGTGATTGTGTTGCAAAAAACACGGCGCGATCTTTAAGCTCTTTCGAATTAACTACAATTGCACCACCGCCCGAAGTGGTGATAATTTTATTCCCGTTGAAAGACAAAATCCCAATGTCTCCGAAAGTACCGCATTTCTGACCTTTAAAAGAACTTCCAAGCGCTTCTGCACTGTCTTCCACAAGCGGAATCTCATATTTTTTAGCGATCGCTGCAATTTCCTCCACTTTAAATGGCATTCCGTACAAATGAACGGCAATGATAGCTTTCGGCTTACTGCCTTTTGCCATCCTGTCTTTTATCGCTTCTTCCAAGGCATCCGGACACATGTTCCAGGTATCCTGTTCGCTGTCTACAAAAACCGGTAAAGCTCCCTGATATAATATTGGATTGGCCGATGCGGAGAAAGTCATGCTTTGGCAGATAACCTCATCACCTTGAGAAATTCCTAAAAGAATCAGTGCTAAATGAATCGCCGCTGTCCCTGAACTCAATGCCCCGACAAAAACAGCGTCTTCATTTTTCAAATAGTCCTCAAGATCCGATTCAAAACCTATAACATTAGGCCCTAACGGAGCTATCCAATTGGCATCAAAAGCCTGTTGTATATATAATTGCTCACGACCTCCCATATGCGGCGACGAAAGCCATATCTTTTCTTTATTCATACGTACTAGTCAAGCGTAGTTTGGGGCAACACTTCAACGCAAATGTAATGAAACTTTAATAAGTTGCATTAACATAATTTTAATAAAATCAAACCAATTTATAAAACAGCGTTTTGGTTATAATTTTCATATCTCCAAAAAACGAACGTTCGTAATAATACTGTAAATTCAAACTTACTTTATCCGGAAAAATCACTTTATCATTATATTCCAGCGGATTATCCTGAAATGCCAGAAGTTCTTCTTCATTATAATATTTCAAAGACGCTTCACTTGTCAGTCCCGGACGCAATTCCAACACCTTTCTTTCTTCACCTTTCAGACAGTCATAATAACCTTCCAGATCAGGACGAGGTCCTACGACACTCATCTGTCCGCACAAAACATTAATAAACTGCGGAAGCTCATCAATTTTGGAATTTCTAAAAAATGCACCGACCGCTGATATTGAGCTATTTCCTTCTTTATCCTTCCGAATTGTCCGAAGCTTGATAATCATAAAAAGATTACCAAACTGACCTACCCGTTTCTGAAGAAAGAATCCATTGCTTCCAGTATCGATCGCAGCCAGCATCCAGCTCAAAATTATGAGCCAGCCTACTAAAATAAGCGCTGTGATCGAAAAAACAATATCGAAAAGCCGTTTTAACATATCAGAACGGGTTATTATATTTTATTATCTTACCGGGATTACCTACAACCACAGCATAATCCGGAACATCATTGACAATAACTGCTCCGGCACCAATTGTGGCCCACTTCCCTATTTTTATACCTTGGATGACCGCCGCACCAATGCCGACGTGGCATCCTTCCTCCAAAACAACGCCACCCGCCAAGGCCGCATTGGGAGAAACGTGAACATAATCCCCGATCACACAGTCGTGTTCAATAACAGCGCCGGAATTCACGATACAATGCTTTCCGATAGTCGAAAACGTATTGACAACTGCATTAGGCATGACCACGGTACCCGGACCAATTTCGGCTTGTTCAGAGACAAATGCCGTGGGATGAATGGCTTTTGAGAAGTTTACCTCGAGACGTTCTGCAATTTTCTTGCGTACAAGATTGTTGCCTATTGAGATTATTAAGGATTTCTGAGTTTTAAAATCCTCAGCAGAAGGAATAACAACCGGAATATCGCAAATTGATGCAACGGAAGGCGCGTCGTCAAAGACTGCCCTAATCTCAACATCGTGTGCTTTTAATATGTCGATAATAACTTTACTATGCCCGCTGGCGCCGTATAAATACATCTTAATTCCCTTTAAACCTTTCCATTGTAGCGACTCCATCTGCACTAATTCCTTCACGCACAAACACTTTCATCACTGTCATTAAAATAATTTTGAGATCCAATATAAAACTTAAATTGGAAACATACCAAACATCGTACTCAAATTTCTGTCCCCAACTAATGGCATTTCTCCCATTTACCTGTGCCCACCCGGTAATTCCGGGACGAACGTTATGTCTTTGTCTTTGAAAATTATTATATAAGGGAAGGTATTCCGGCAGCAACGGACGCGGCCCGATCAGACTCATAGTTCCAAGCAACACATTGATCAATTGGGGAATTTCATCAAGAGACGTTTTACGGACAAGACACCCTATCGCAGTAAGTCGCTGTTCATCAGGAAGAAGATTACCATCTCTATCCTTACGGTCATTCATCGTTTTAAACTTGATGATCTTAAAAATAGCTCCGTTCTTACCCGGACGGTTCTGAACAAAGAATGGTTTTCCGTCATTCGCAAAAAACAGACAAACGGTAACGAACAGAAAGACAGGACTCAACAAAAGCAAGCCAGCCAGAGAAAGTAAGACATCGAAAAAACGCTTAAAAAAGACTCTATACATTTCTTTCCAAACTTTTATATTCTTCTAAAATCGCATTCCACACGACTTGTTGCTGGTAACGTTGCACGATCATTTCCCGGGCATTTTGTTTCATGTGTGCAAATAAATCGGGTTTATTCATCACATCTAACATGGCAGCAAAAATTGCTTCCGAAGATTTTGGCGGAATGATGATTCCGTTTTCTCCGTTGGCAATTATCTCGTTGCAACCATTGATATCACTCACAATCGAAGGAAGCCCCATCGCTCCGGCCTGCATGACTACATTAGGAAAACCTTCGCGGTAGCTTGGAAAAACAAGGCAATTGCTGATGGCAAAATAAGTCCGGACATCATTCTGATAGCCGACCGTAATAATATTTTGATTGTTTTCAATCGCATTCTCCGTTTCAGGCAATAAGGGATCTAATTCCTTTTCAAGAGGACCTACCAACAAAAGTTTACAGTTTTTATCCTTCAATTTAGAAAAGGCCGTTACCAGCTCGTTGATTCCTTTATCGGCTACAATTCTTCCGACGAAGATAAAAACAAAACTGTCTCTGTTGATACCTAATTCCGATCGGAGTTCCGCTTTTTGTGTTTCTGAAATAATATGTTCCGAAAAATAATCGGTATCAATCCCATTGGAACTGCCTTGACCTATCACCTCTAACTTATCACGATCGCAAAATTTTTCCTCAAGGATAATTTCCTTTAGTCCGTTAGAATTCGGATATACTCTAGTGGCAGCAGCATAAGTCAGCTTCTCGACCAAGCTCAATAACTTCCTCTTATTTCCCTGAGTTTCTAAAAGTGGTAAACCTGCCACGGTATGCAAACGATGGGGCACTCCGGCTAATTTAGCGGCCCACATCCCAATGGTTCCTGCTTTTGGTGTATGGGAATGAACAATGAAAGGCTGTTCCTTTTTAAAAAACCAAAAAAGCTGCCATAACGCGATAAGATCCTGAAGCGGCGTTATTTTTCGGGTCAGACTGGCTTCAAAAGTCTGAACCCCCTGATTTTTACCAAATTCATTCAACCGTTCCTTTTCCGAAGAAACAGCAATTACCTCATAATGCATTTTCATGAATCGCAGTTGGTTCTCAAGCAATTTTTCAAGAGAAAGCGGGATAGTGGTAATACGAATGAGTTTTTTCATTTGGATTTGGGAATCGTTTTATTTCTCACTTCAGCAATTATCCAAAGTAACACTAAGGCCACAAAAGGCTGGATCATGATTTTTGTTCTGGCAAAAATACCAAACCCTGAATAACGCTGCACTATGAGAAGTCCTGCAAGTAATGCAAAAAAAAGGATTATTTTAAAAACAAACGGAAAAACTATCTTCTTCCAATGCCAGAGTATGAGAATCAAAGCAACTACGTGAAGGAATAGCAACAATGCATTTTCCAATCCCAATACAGCACCATACAAACCAGGAACTTCATTTATAAAAGGTCGAAAAAAGAAGGTAAAAACTTTATACGGATAGGAATACTCTATTATGGGCACATAAGTTCCTGATTCTCTAAATGACAAAAGCGAAAATTCATTAAAGCGCTGTATTCTGGCAAAATCAAACCGTTTGATTTGCGATAATTGCAAAAACATATAAAACAAGCCGAAAAACAGAAGCAAGGCAGCTCCTGAAAGCATGAATTTTATTTTAGCGCTTCCTTTTCCAAAGAAAAGATAAATCACAAAAACGCTAAACAACAGCAATAGGGCAATGTGAGGCCGAATCAGAATTAGCAAAACGACCGATATTAGCATAGCTTTTGAACGGTATTTTTTCTTCGCTAATTCCAGTAAAATTGTTGCTATAAAAAGGAAACATACGGCTTCTTTCCCTAACATTGCTGTCCAGAAATGCAGATTGGGCAAGAGCAGCAGTAACAGATAAACATCAATTCCTCTGTACAGTAATTTTCCACCCGTAAAAAGCTTACACAATCGGTAAAACTGGATAATCCCAAGGAAACCTATAAGACTGTAAAGTATAAATCCGACGCGGATATCAAGTCCCAGCAGTTTAGCCAAGGGATAGTTCAACAATAAGATGAAATCAGAACCGTAAAAACGCAATTCCGAAACGGCTTTTGACGCAGAGGATTGCAATTGAAACCAGTAAAAAGCTGCATCGCCTCCTTTTTTACAGTAATAATCCCATGTCAGGAATGTAAAAAACAGATGGTAGCCCAGAAGAAAGACCAGAAAAACACTTTCCTTATGTTGTTTCCAATTCATCAGCGTTTCTTATTCATTTCCAGTTCTTTCCGGTAGGAGAATGCCCAAAGAATAAACAGCAACAATCCCGGCAGGAACATATTCCGCATTCGGATCATGATTCCAAGATTCCCTAACGATTGTGAGAAAGCCAATGTTCCGATGATCAGAAACAGTAAAAGCCCTTTGAGGATAAACGGCATCGCTTTAAAAGTTTTTACGAGATTATTTCTGAAAATATTTACCGTAATAATCAGCAGCAGTAAATTTTCAACTGAAGCAATGGCCGCGGGAATTCCGTTAATATCAAAAAACAATGGACGGAACAAAAACGTAAATACCTTTAAAGGAAAAGGATATGACGAAATGTCGATACGCGAACCAGAGCTGGCACGGCTTAACAAACCGGCTTTCTTTTCTGAAAACTGCTCAAAACTGTCAATAGTGGTTTCTTCGATTTTTGCAAATTCCATTACGGAAGGTAAAATTGCAATTCCAATACCAATTAAGACAATGGAAAGCACAACCCTTTTGGCGCCTGAAACTTTCGAACTCATGATATAGGACAAACCGAAAGAAACCAGCAGGAATAAGGTAATGTGCGGTCTGACAATATACGAAAGGAACATAGCCATAACAATCAATAAGATACGTTTTGGTATGTTCAGAAGTCCGTAGGAGAACATTCCGATACACAAAAAAAGAAGCGTGTCTTTCCCTACACCCGCACTCCAGAAATGCAGGTTCGGCATAAAGAAAACCAACGGAAAGAGCGTGTATTTTCCGAATTTAGAATTATACGGTATTGTTTTTAGCGCAATTACATAGAAGAAAGCCAATCCTATAAAACCCAATAAAGAATACAACATCGTCCCTGAAAAATAGGAAAGACCTAGTATTTTGGCCGGAAAATAATTCAGTGCAAATAAAATATAGGTTCCTTTTTCGCCGACGATGAACTTGTCAAAATCTTCGGCCGTCATTGTTTGGGCAATTTTCCAGTAACCTACTGCATCTCCGGAAACGAAAAAGCAGTAATATACCCCGAAAACCAAGTGATAAAAGAATAATTTCCTGAGATTTTGCAAGTCGGCGGAACCCAGGTCATTTTTAAAAGAAGCAATAAACCCGAGTCCGAAACCAATGATCAGTATTAGGAAGACTATGTCCAAATGCGCTTACTTAGAATAAAACCATTTATTTCTTCTTTCAGTATACCTATTGCCTTCTTTTCGAAAATCAGATAATACGCATATCCGGCCAAACAGCAAATCGCTATCGGAATCGCAAGTGCTAACGCGTATCCTACTCCGTTACTCACTTTTGGCAACAATCGGATGATCACCATTTGAATTGGATTGTGAAGAAGGTATATGGAATAGGTTGCATTTCCGATCAACATAAAAGGATTGTTCTTTTTCAAATCGAAACTCAGATAGGTAACCGAATAGTAAAAGGTAAAGAAAGTAAACAGCGAAAAGAATATGTTCTCGGAAAAACGGAAAACTTTTTCAGCCATTCCGAATTCGGATAAAAACAGTACTCCGAAGACAACCATCAAAAGCAATGTTCTTCTGTAATTCCAGATGATTCCACGGGTTACGATCTGGGCGAGCACATAGCCGAAAATGAATTCAATATTGTAAATCGCAAGGAATACTTTTCCGAACGGGTTCTTTATGATACCGTCAAAAAATGGAATTCCGCCGTAATTGCTAATCAATATTAAGACAGTCCAAACAACCACAAAATAATTCCACACTTTCTTTGAGAGAAATGACATAGCGAATAAGAAATAGAACATCAGTTCAAAAAGCAATGTCCACGCCACGGAAAGTGCCGGATTCCCTCTCGGAATCAAGGTTACGGAACTAAAAATACTGATATCCCTGCTCGAATTTGAAAGGTCCGGAAGCAATTTATACAGGAAAAGCATTGCGATCCCCACCGGAAGATACGGCACATAGATTCTCAGAATCCTTCCCACCACATACTCTTTCAAAGCATTGGGAGTACCATATTTGAAGTGCGCAGAATAGGCAATGATAAAACCGGAAAGCACGAAAAAAAAGTCAACGCCCAATTTCCCGATCAAACCGACGATGTTAAAAAAACTATTGCCGGTGCTGTGATAATAATCCAATGATCCCACTGCATGATGAATAACAACCATCAGTGCAGCAAAACCGCGGTAAACCTGTAAAATATCTAAATATTTTGCTCTTTGAACTTGTAACATTATGGTATAGGGGGCCTTTGTAGAAGTGGGTTAAACACTTAAAATTCTTATTTTCTCAATATCACGATCATTTTTTTAAGATTCGACTGAATGGTATATTCTTTTTCAATCAGTACCCGTCCATCATGTCCAAATGTAAAGCTTTTTCTTCTATCCGATATTAATTCTTCTAAAGATTTCAGCCATTCTTCCTTATTTTTAGCAAAAAAGCCATTTTCACCGGATTTTACCACTTCTTTATTCATTCCGACAGGTGATGCAACAACGGGAATTCCACAGGCCATATACTGAATCAGCTTATAAGCGCATTTTCCTTTTTCCCACAGGGAATTTTCCAAAGGCATTAAACCGATATCAAAAGCAGCAATGGAATCCGCTTCCGTATCTTCCGACCATTTGATAAATTGGATGGGGAAAGCAACAGGAATATCTTCTTTCGCCCCGACAATATGAATTTCAATCGGATAGCGTTTTGAAAGCACTTCAAAAACAGGAAATATCGCTTTGATATATTTAAAAGTCGAAGGCGAACCGATCCATCCGATGATTGTTTTCTCTTTTGCTGTTTTCTGAGCAGTCTTATACCTTGAAATATCAACTACGGTGGGCAGAATTACCACATTTTTTGCGCCTGACATTTCAGCTTTTTGCGCAAGATAACTGTTTCCAACGGTGACGGTTTCCGCATTTTTCATTACAATCCCGATTTTATCTTTGAGAAAAAAACGAATCAGGCTGTTGCTACTCAAATCGTAATTATGAAAAATCGCATCATCATAATCAACAACGTATTTAACATTTAAAACCGCTAAAACCCTTTCAAAAAAAGCCGGAAAATAGGGAAACAATTCTTTCTCTATAACCACTTTATCGTATTTAAAAACAGTGAAAAGCACCATGAATCGCTTCAGATAAGCCCATAAGATATTCGCAACCGATTTTTTCCCGCTGTACAAGGCTTCAAGATAAGCATCATTGAACAACGGACTGACAGCAACTGTAATGCCTTCCTCTTCCAAAAAAGGAAAAAACTGGAAACTTCTCAGGCGACTGCTGGCTCCTAACCTGCTGTATTTGGTAAAATATAGGACTTTCATATTTTTCGAATGGCCGTTCGGTAACTTTCGGCGCTTTTTTCCAGTGAAAAATAGTTTAACGCTTCCTTTCGAACCGAGGATGCAAAGTCCGAATTTTTTAACTGCAATGAAAAATCAGCTGCTAAATTTATCGCTTCCGGATCATTGTGATCAAAAAGGAAACAATGCGGTACTTTTTCGAGAATAAGATCGGAGTCTCCAATTCCTTTTGAAGCAATGGTAGGCAAGCCCATCAGAAGGTATTCACCAAGTTTAATAGGTGCCACACCCTGCATACTGAACGTTGGTTTTCGAATGGCAAAGGAGCAATCCCCAGTATTCAGATATTTTTGAACCTCAACAAACGGCACACTTTTTATAATTATCGCTTCTTTGAATTCTTCCGGAATGCGCTGCACTGCATAATCAGGATTTCCGGTCAAAATCAGAAACTTTGCGTTTTTATTCTTAGAATGAGCAGCTTTAAAAATGGCTATCATTTCCTCCCAACCGTATTGAGGTCCGAGGGAACCACAATAGACGAAAACAAAATCCGTTGGCATAAGCCCGATTTCCTGGCGCACCAAAGTTCCCGTATTTTCATCCGGAGAAAAGAACGAAGCGTCTCTACCGTTAAAAACCACATCGAATTTTTGACGGTACTGCTCGCCTATTTTTTTAAGATGGATGTCAATTGCTTTTTGTGAGCGGGTTATGATGCCATCTGCCTTGAGCAATAATTTTGTTTCTTCTTTTTTCAGCCAAAGATATTGCTTACTGCTTGGTGACAAACCTGCAAAATCTATACGTTCTTCCAAAGGTAAACCATCCGCGTCAAACAGGATTTTCAAATTTTTCACCTTCAGCCTATTTATCATTACCGCAGGCATTGTACTTCTCGGCATGACAACCGAAATGGAATTTCTTTTTATATAATCCTCAAGAAAACGTATCCCTTTAAACAAAGTGTATATGGTCCCAAGAATTCCTATTGGTTTTTTATGGATTTTGACGGAAGTGTATTTTATATTGAAATCCTTTGCAATCTGAGCGACTTTCTCCGTTTTAACTGCATCGGCCCATGTAAACTGAACGATGTGAAAACGCACTTTTTCTGTTTTTGCAATTTCGTTGAAAATAGGCAGAAACAGACCTTCCATATAACTGGTTTGTGGTCCGTCCCAAGTGACAAAAAGTATATTTAAACCTGTGTTACTCATTCAATTCAGCTTTACTTGCAGCACTTTTAATGGTGGTGTATTTTGTTTTAAGTTTTAAGAAACGCTTTTCAAAATAATGATATGAAATATGAGAAACAACTATAATCGCAGGAATTACCATGACAAAGACCAATATGGTTTTCAGCAGGATGTTTTCTATAGGCAGCCATAAAAATAAGTAGGACATCAGGTAGATCACTAACGGATTGTAAACGTAAAGTCCGAACGAAATTTTCCCTAAATAATCCATCAAATTATTTTCCAGTGAAATCAGTTTATTGGGATTACCAATCTGATTGAGTATGATGACCAGCGTAAAAACCGACAGGATTTCATGGTCAATAATCGAGGTAATGTGAAATTTATTGAACGCTACAACGACAAAAAACAACCAGGCTGCAATCTCAACCCATCGTTTCATTACAAAGACCAATTTATCTTTATGATGAAAATAAAGATAGGCACCCAATCCTCCCAATGCCAAACATCCGAATCGGGTGTAATTTACAAAAACCAGAATAGAGTAAGGCGCATGAAACACTCTTAGCCCTAATTTCAGCAGCACATAAAAAATCGGAAAAAGAATCAGAACCTTTAACAGAATAGTTGTTTTCTTTACGATCCAGGGCCAAATCGCGTAAAACTGTTCTTCAACTCCAAGCGACCAGTAATGCCCAAGCATCATGCTAGTGGTTTGGCTGCCTATGGCCGGAATGATTTTTGCAAACGAGTTTTTGAAATTCGGAATCATCAGAAGGTAAAACAAAATGGGCCAACCGATATTATTAATCCCTGTCATTGCAATGATGATGAAAATATACACATAATACAACGGCCAGATTCGGAGTACCCTTCTCATGTAAAATTTTTTCACATCTATGGTTCCGCTTTTCTCTAATTCAAGCAGAAGCAAATAAGTGATCAAAAAACCACTGAGCGTAAAAAACATGGTCACACCGTAACTGGCTAAGTCCAACAACTCACCTTTGGGCAGTTTAAAATAATCCAACCTGTTGTTGATATGCGAAACCACCACCGCCATGGCTGCAATAGCGCGGATTCCGTTCAGACCAGGTAAAAATACTTTTTCACTACTCATGTATTATTCTTTTTTGCAGTAGAAGTTTGTGGTATAAAGCTTCCACATTGTTTACATACCTTTCTTCTGTGTAATTGTTCATGGCTCTTTCGAAGCCTTTGACACCCATTTGATGTCGCAAACCGGCATTGTTGTATAATTCCCTTAACTTCGATTCAATGGCATCCACATCATATTTTTCCACCAAAAAGCCGGTTGCATTATTTTCAACTATGTATTTCATTCCGCCTACATTGGTTGCTATGACAGGAATCTTATGCAACATCGCTTCAGCTAAAACTAATCCAAAAGATTCGTGCGCCGACACCAAGGCAAAAACATCAAAAATCTCATAATATTTGGAAACCGAATTCTGATAGCCTGCAAATATAACTTTATGTTCTATGCCTAATTCCTTTGCAAGGCGGATGTAATTTTCTTTTTCATTTCCTTCCCCAACCAAAAGCAGTTTTACATTTTCGGTTTGCGCACTTACATTGGCAAAAGCTCTAATCAAATCAGAAAAACGTTTTGTGGCATCGCTTAACATTCTGCCGACAGATCCAATTACAAAATCATTCACACTCAAGTCCAACTGTTTTCTCAAATTTGAAACCTCATCTTCAGAAACCTTTTCCGGAATGGCAACCCCGTTATTGATAAGAAAGACTTTTTCCTTCTTTATTTTTAATTTTTTGGTCAGATACGCTACGGAAGCCGGTGAAACTCCGATAACGGCATCAGACAATGATACCAGTCCCTTCATTAAAAGATTTCCTTTCCAGCGTCTGTTTTGCGGATCGGACGTTTCTTCCACAATAATAATCGGCACTCGTTTAAAAAAACCATTAACAGCTGCCATAGTCACGCCTTCAAAAACGGCTCCATGGATAATATGTGGTTGAAATTCCTTGATGACTTCGATTACTTTTTGATGTTGTTGGTACTCGAACGGGTGATTCAGCAATCCGATCTCGATGACCTCAACGCCTTGTTTTCGGATTTCATCGGCAAAATTGCCTTCGGTTTTTGTACAAATGATCTTCAGTTCATACTTCGATTTATCCAAAAGCTTCGCCATGGAAAGACGCCGACGCTCGACCCCTCCAAACCCAATGGTTTCGACTATGTTTAAAACCCTAATCATTTAAGCTCGTGTAAAAATCCTCCAACTGTTGCACATAATTTTCAACCGTAAAAACTGTTCCGACCTTTGCATAGCCTTCTTTACCGACTTTCTCCAATTCTTCAGATGGCATTTTTATTATGGCGTTTAATTTCTCGGTCAGTTCCTTTCCATTCTTCGGATCAAAAAGCCAACCGGTTTTCCCATTATTGATGATTTCCGGCAGTCCGCCAACATTTGAACACAAACACGGAATCCCAAGCAGCATAGCCTCCACAGCCGCAATACCGAATCCTTCGGATAACGACGGAAGTACAAAAAGATCTGCTTTGGCCAAGTATTTTTCCGGTTCGGAACTAAAGCCGGTTAATGTTACTCTGTCGGCAATATTCAATTGATCAATTAACTTCTCCAGGTTATCTCTTTCCCGACCATCGCCCACAAGAATCATTCTGCATTTTTGGATATCTAAATTTGAGAATGCGCGAAGCAGCGCTTCTTGATTTTTGACTTTTTCCAATCGGCCCACGGTTACAATTGTAAATAAATCATCTTTAGTCATTTCCACCAATTTAGGCACACTGACAGGATTATAAATCACCACACCTTTCGAAGACCCGATCTCATTTATCGAAATGAGGAAATCTTTAACCGCCTGAGAAACACAAATAACTTTATCTGTCAGCTTGTAAATAAATCTAAACAGTAACTTAGCTTTGGCGGAATGATTTGGAAATCCGATTTCTTCGGCCACAATTTTGGGAACACCGGCTAATTTGGCTGCCAGTACACCGTGAAAATTAGCTTCGGCAGCAGCGGTGTGTACCACATCCGGTTTTTCTGTTTTAAACCATTTGTATAATGTCCAGATGTTTCTGAAATTCGAGACCGACGGATTCTGATTAAAAATGACAACGGGAAATCCGTTTTTACGTATTGCTTCCTCTGCAAAACCGCCGTGACCGATGGCTGCAAAAACATATTCATTTTTATATAATGACTTACCTTCGGTAAAGGAAACATATTGTTTTTCCTGTCCACCGAAATCAAGCAATGTGGTAAGTCGTATTATTTTCATTTGGGATGCAATTCAGGCGCAATTTTCGTAAAGATATAGCTGAAAATCAAATTATTTCTGACTTTTCTTTTTTGAAAAAGACGCAAGCAGGGTAATCCCTTCTGAAACAAGCCTTTTATCTGTAATATAAAGCGTTGCAGAATAGGCAGCTATACCTATCGTAACTTTAATAATCAGCGCTGCCAAAAGTGAATTGACGGAAATAAAATTGACGGAATACATCAAAAAAGCCATCAAAAATATCGAAAAAAGGATTGATTTAATATGTCGGAACACGTCTAACAAACTCAAATCAATTAGCCGGATGGCAATAGCGTACACGGGAAAAGCAATTAATGAACCTACAATCAAATAGCCAAGTGTCAGTCCGTAAATTCCGTAATGTACTCCGATTGTAAACGTCAGGATCAAAATCAGGTTAACCCAAAGTGAGACCCTAAAAGCGATATTAGCCTTACCTAATGAGTTATACAACAATCCGTTCAATGATACCAACGACTGAAAAGCACCTAAGACGCTCAACATCGAAAGAATCGGAATCATCTTTGACCAATTTTCGCCAAAAAACAACAGAACGAATTCTTTGGAAACCAATGCCAGCGCAATCATTATAGGAAAAGTGATGGCTGCAATGAATCTTATCACTTTCAGATATTGGGAGCGGATTTGCGGAATATCGTGCTGAATTTTGGAGAATGCCGGAAACAAAACCCTTGAAAAAACCGAAGTGATGTTTTTCAGCGGAAGCATCATCAGGGAATACGCTCGGGAATAAATCCCTAAGTCGGAGCTTCCCAGTACTTTTCCGATTATAAAATTATCATAGTTGCGGGACCAGTAATTAATAGTCGTATCACCGAGAACATTCAACCCGAAGGAAGAAAGTTCCTTTATTTTACTCCAATGAAAAATAAAATCGGGAGTCCAATGTGAACTGATCCAATACAAAAGGGAATTCACAATGGCTGTGGTAAGATTCATCCATACAATTGCCCAAACTCCATAATCTTTATAAGTCAGATAAAAAGCCACCACATATCCCAAAATTACAGCGATCCAATTGAAAACCACCTTCTTTTTGAAATCGAGATCCCTTATCAAAAGGTTGGATTGCACGGAAGTCAGCGAGGTCACTATGAAGGTCAGACACAAAACCCTGATAATCAAAACCAGCTCCGGCATTTTGTAAAAACTGCTGATGAGCGGCGCTGCAAAAAAGAACAATAAATAGAGTATGGAGCCAATTGCCAAATTGAACCAAAAAACAGTGGAATAGTAATCGTTATTGGTTTCTTTTTTCTGAATCAGTGCCGTTCCGAAACCCATATCAATGAAAAAAACAGCGAAATTGGTAAAAACGGTCACCAATCCGACCGTTCCAAAAACAGACGGCGCTAAAATACGCGCCAGATAAATACTGAAGAGAATGAAAACAAACTGCGTTACAAACTGATCTATAAATGACCACGCCAGGCTGTTCTTTACCTTATCTTTAATTTCCGCCGACATCAGTTAAGTATTGAAGCCCAAGTATCAATTATTTCTTTTCTGAAAAAATAGTCTTTAATCGGCATTCTGTTTTGTTTGCACAGTTGTTTTTCGGATTCAAAATTTCTCAATATTGCATCTGTTTTTGAGGAAAGTCCTTGAAAATCGTCGATTTCAGAATAATGCAATCCAATCTTTTTAAACGTTTTATACGGAAGCCAAGAGCCTGTAATCACGCTGCTGCCGGCATACAGCATTTCGGTCATCGTAGCGCTTAACGCATCCGAAACCGGCGTATGAATAAAAATGTCGGCGGCCATTCGGGAAAAGATCAGATTCTCATTTACAAAAAAGGCATCAGAAATGGTATAACTTATCCCTAAGTTTTTCAGGCACATTTCCAGTTCTTTTTTATACGGTTCTTTTTCTTCTTTTGAAATCCCGTATCCCAAATGAATATAGAGATGAAGATTTTCTTTGTTGCTGCAATTGCTTAATCCTTTTATAATTTCGAAATGATTGTTTTGCGGATTGGCATTATGCCCAATCTGAACATTCAACTTGGTCATGTTATATCCGAAAGCCTGCTTAAATACTTCGAGACCTTTGCTATCACTTTCTTTTTGGTCTATTCCTTCAAACACTTTATCATCAATAGGAAAAGTCACCACTTTTATTTTATCAAATAAATTTCTTCCGAACTTAGAAAGCACAATCTCTCTCATTTCAACAGACTGACAGGTGATGACAGTAGCTTTATTGAGTGCTTTTTTAACAAAATAATGATTGAAAGTATCGGAAGTCCGCATTAAATCGGAACCCCAAAAGGAGCAGACAATATTTTTACCTTTCGGAACAAAAAACACTTCCCTAAGATAACTGTACTGTAAATAATGAAAATGAAAAGTATCGTACTCCCCGAAATTATTGTTTGCGTTGAAGAAAGCTTTTCCTTTTACACTTTCGATAAAAAAATGAAGTGCTTTTTTCAGTTTCCGTTCAACTAATAAAATGAAGAAAAACGTCGCGTAAAAATGTCCCGAGAACAATATGAAAAAAAAAGCCGTTACATAAGAAGCTAAAGATATGGTCCTTTGGATGCCATCATTACTGTACATCCAGTCCTTGACTTCCGAGTTGGCGCTCAGCTCTTTGTATTTCGGAACGGAAATAACAAAGTCAGGGTAAGCTTTCTTTAAAGTCCCATATAAAAAAGACAGAAAATTATTCTGTTCTACTCCTAAAACCAGAACTTTTTTACCCATGAACTCCTATGATTAAGCGCTATAATTTAGCATCGGCTACTTCACCCAAGATCCCTTTGACGTCAAACAACAGACTGTTTTCCTTTCTTAATGATCCAAAGTCCATATTTAAGAATTCTGTATGCGCCACTCCTAAAATTACGGCGTCATATTTTTCATTTGGAATTTCGGTTGTAGTCACCAATCCGTATTCGTGCATGACCTCCGATGGATTTGCCCATGGATCATAGATCGTCAGGTTCGTTTCATAATCTTTCAAAGCAGAAACCACGTCTACTACTTTGGTGTTGCGAACGTCCGGACAGTTTTCCTTAAAGGTGATCCCCAGCATTAAAATTTTTGAACCGTTTACTTTGATGCTTTTTTTAATCATCAGTTTAACAACCTGTGAAGCCACATATTCCCCCATGCTGTCGTTAAGACGTCTTCCGGCAAGGATAATCTCCGGATGATAACCGTGTTCCTGTGCTTTTTGAGCTAAATAATACGGATCCACTCCGATGCAATGTCCGCCTACCAATCCGGGCTTGAATTTTAAGAAATTCCACTTTGTTCCCGCTGCTTCCAATACGGCATGAGTATCAATATTCAGGATATTGAAAATTTTAGCCAACTCGTTTACGAAAGCAATGTTAATGTCACGTTGTGAATTCTCAATTACTTTTGCCGCTTCAGCAACTTTGATGGTCGGCGCCAAATGTGTTCCGGCAGTAATTACTGATTTATATAATGCATCAACTTTCTTTCCTATTTCGGAAGTAGAGCCTGATGTAACTTTTAATATTTTTTCTACTGTATGCTCTTTATCTCCGGGATTAATGCGTTCAGGAGAATAGCCGGCAAAAAAATCCGTATTGAATTTCAGGCCGGAAATCTTTTCGAGCACCGGGATACATTCTTCTTCAGTAACCCCCGGGTATACTGTAGATTCATAAATAACGATATCCCCTTTTTTCAATACTTTCCCTACCGTTTCACTGGCTCTGTATAAAGGTGTTAAATCCGGTCTGTTGTTTTTATCTACCGGCGTCGGAACTGTTACGATAAAATAATTGCAATCGCTGATGTCTTCTAAAGTTGCCGTACAGTAAAGTCCGTTTTCCTGTGATGTTTTATCTTTTAGAACTGATTTAAGAACATCATTTGCTACTTCCAAAGTAGCATCGATTCCCTGATTCAGTTCTTCAATTCGAGCTTTATTTACATCAAATCCGACAACAGGATATTTTGTCGCGAATAATCTTGCCAACGGCAAACCCACGTAGCCTAATCCTATGACTGCAATTTTTATATTCATTATATTTTTTTTTCTTATTTAAGATCCTATAGACTGATAAACAAATCCTATTTTTTCAAGTTCTTTTTTATCTAATAAATTTCGACCGTCGAAAACGAAAGCCGGTTTTAACATGCCATCATAAATCTGTTGCCAATCATATGTTTTGAACTCATCCCACTCTGTCAAGATCGCAATGGCATGTGCGTCCTTACAAGCTCCGTATGGATCATTTTTAACAGTAATTCCTTTTTTGTTCTCAGATTCAGAGCGGGTTTCAAGATAATTCAAATCGGCTAAAATTTGTGCTTCTTCCACTTTTGGATCAAAAACCGAGATATTGGCCTGTTCGCTCAACAAATCATCAGCAACATAAATTGCTGCAGATTCTCTCGTATCATTGGTATCCTTTTTAAAAGCCCAGCCTAAAAAAGCTATCTTTTTCCCCGAAACCGTGTTGTATAACGTGCTGATTATATTTTTTGCAAAACGACGTTTCTGATGATCGTTCATTAAAATAACCTGTTCCCAATAATCCGCCACTTCATTCAAACCGTAAGTCTTTGCAATATAAACCAGGTTCAGGATATCCTTCTGGAAACAAGAACCTCCGAAGCCTACTGAAGATTTAAGGAATTTAGGTCCGATCCGGCTATCCATTCCGATAGCTTTGGCAACTTCATTTACATTTGCTCCTGTTTTTTCACATAATTCGCTCATTGCGTTTATGGAAGAAACACGTTGTGCCAAAAAAGCATTTGCGGTTAATTTTGACAATTCCGATGACCATACGTTCGTGGTTAAAATACGGTCTTGCGGAACCCAGTTGGTATAAATTTCTACCAGTGACTGCATCGCTTTTTGTCCTTCCGGAGTAGAATCACCCCCAATCAAAACCCTGTCCGGTGCTAGTAAATCACTTACTGCAGTCCCTTCTGCTAAGAATTCCGGGTTGGATAGAATCTGGAATTGGACTCCGTTACCCGTATGATCCAATATATCTTTAATTGCGCTGGCAGTTCGCACCGGCAATGTGGATTTTTCAACTACTATTTTATCAGTTTTGGCTACCCTTGCAATTTGGCGGGCACATAATTCGATGTGTTTTAGATCTGCCGCCATTCCTTTTCCGACGCCGTATGTTTTTGTCGGAGTATTTACCGAAATAAAAATCATATCTGCTTCTTCGATGGACTTATCAACTTCTGTAGAAAAAAACAGATTTCTCCCGCGGGCTTCGGCAACAATCGCAGCTAAGCCAGGCTCATAAACCGGGATATTCTCGGTATTGGCATCATTCCATGCGGCGATTCTTTTTTCATTTAAGTCTACAACAGTTACTTTGATATGCGGGCATTTTTGCGCAATAACCGCCATGGTTGGTCCTCCAACATATCCTGCACCGATACAACAAATATTCTTTATCATGCTTATTTAAGATTTTCCCAATACCACTTAACAGCTTCTTTCAGACCTTGCGAAATGGAGAATTGCGGATTGTAATTTAATAGTTTTTTTGCCTTTTCAATACTGGCAAGAGAATGAGGTATATCGCCTATTCTGTTTGGTCCGTGAACCGCTTCAATGTCCGCAATTTTCGGATCGTATTCGGAAAGACAGTCTTTTAAATGACCTACTAAATCGTTCAAGGTTGTTCTGTCTCCGTATGCTGTATTGTATACCGTATTTATGGCTTCCGGATCTTTAGCAAGCATTACCAACTCGTTCATCTGAAGCACATTATCAATATAAGTAAAGTCTCTCGAATAATTTCCGTCTCCGTTGATTACCGGACTTTCATGTTGCATTAGTTGTATAACGAATTTAGGAATTACCGCGGCATAAGCTCCATTTGGATTTTGTCTGCGTCCAAAAACATTGAAATAACGCATTCCAACAGTCTCCATACCGTATGTTTTGCTGAAAACATCAGCGTACAATTCGTTTACATATTTGGTGATGGCGTAAGGAGATAACGGTTTTCCGATTACTTCTTCCTGTTTTGGCAAAATATCCGAATCCCCGTAAGTCGACGAACTCGCAGCATAAACAAACCTTCTGATACCCGCTTCTTTTGATGCGTGCAACATGTTTAGAAACCCGGAAATATTTACCTCGTTGGTTGTAATTGGATCCTGAATCGATCTTGGGACCGACCCTAAAGCCGCCTGGTGCAAAACATAATCAACACCATCAAGGGCTTTCAGACAAGTTTCATAGTCCCTAATATCACCCTCGATCAGTTTGAAATCGGGGTTAGATAAAAAATCCTGAATATTATGCCTGAAACCTGTTGAAAAGTTATCCAGACAAACCACCTTATGATTCTTTGCAAGAAAGTATTCACACAGGTTCGAGCCGATAAAACCAGCTCCTCCGGTTATAAGAATAGTATAATTACGCTCAGACATCTTTTTTAGTTTGGAAACAAAGATACGTTAATTAAAAAAGTTTTTGCATTACCAATTGAAGCCACGTAAACAAAAAATCATTTTTTGTTTAGAACAGATTACTGAGCTTTTAATTTCTAAAAATAAAATCCTTAATCTTTTCAAAAGTAGTTTTTGGCTTGAACTGTTCAACATATCCCGCTCCGTAGGCACCATATCCGTAGCCGTAGCCATAGCCGTAACCATAGCCGTATTTGGCGCTGCTTTCAAATCCGTTAACAACGATACTGATATTATGCAATTCGCCTCTTTTGTGTTTCTCATTGATGATAGACAACATTCCCTTATTTGTAAAAGCCTGTCTGACAATATAAATGGTCGCATCACAAAATTGAGCAAGCTCCAAGGCATCGGAAACCAATCCGATCGGCGGCGTGTCCAGAATAATGTAATCATAACTCATTTTCAACTCGTCGATCATTTCCTTCATACTCTCGCCAAGAATCAACTCGGACGGATTTGGAGGAATCGGCCCTGAGGTAATTACATCAAGATAAGGAATGTGCGTCGCTTGTATAACTTCCCCTATCGTCTTTTGCCCAATTAAATAATTTACGGCACCAATATTGTTTTCAATATTAAAGTCCCCAAAAATTCTCGGTTTTCTAAGATCCAATCCTACAATTACTGTCTTTTTCTCACTTAAGGCAAATACGGTTGCCAGGTTTATAGAGCAAAACGTTTTCCCTTCCCCACCGACCGATGATGTGATCATTAATGTTTTAGTCCCGTCTTTCTGCTGTTTTTTATACAAAAACTGAAGGGAAGACCTAATAGCCCTGAATGATTCTGCCAAAGGCGATTTTGGTTTTTCAAATACAGCTAAATTATTGTCCGTATTCTTTTTACCAACCACGCCAATAATCGGAATTTTTGTCAATCTTTCAATATCTTCCGTATTGTGAATTGTTTTATCCAGAATAGCTTTAACTAATAAAATGAACAACGGTACAAGAAAACCGATCAAAAAAGCCATCGCATAATTAACTCTGGTTTTAGAGCCCAACAAACCACCTCCTATATCTTTAGCATTATCGATAAATTCGATATCAGACACGTTTGCCGCTTTTACAATATCCGCTTCGCTTCGCTTTTCAAGAAAAGTATTATAAATATTATCGGTCAAATCATGCTTTCTGGTAATTTTCAGCAATTGCTGCTGTTCTTCCGGCAGTTTTTTAATGGTACTTTCCGCGGATGCAATGTTCTTATTGACCAAAGACAAATCAAACTGCAAAAGTGCTTTAGCATTGGAAATATTTTCCAGCAACACTTTCTTTAAAGCGCTCATTTCGCTGTCAAAATCTTTGAACATTTTCTCATTTTTGACAGAATAAGCCTTTTCAGAACGAAGTTTAGAAAGTTCGATCAATTTAGTTACATTGGCTACGATGTTAGGTTCGTCGATACCTGCAACCGTTGGAGCAGGAAGTTTTGAAAAGTCATTACTGTTCAGTAAATAGCTTCTTAGTGAATTATAATAGGCTATTTTTCTTGAAATTGCATCTTTTTCAACGTCATAATTTGTCAATTTTTCGGTTAAAACTTCACCTCCGCCTTCTAATTCAAAGATATTCTTGTCTTTTCTGAAATTCCTCAGTTCATTCTCAGCCAACTTAATATCATCTTCCATTGCCAGTAATGTGCTGTCAATGAATGCGATGGTATTTGTAGCAAACTGGTTTTTGTTTTCTAACTCTTTTTCCTTCAGAACTTTTACAGTGGAATTCAGATATTCCACCAGTCGGGCTTTGTTAGTCCCTCTCATGCTTAGTCTGATGATTGATCCTCCGCTATCATCGGCAATAACACCCAGACCCTGATAACCGGCAACAGTTCCGTCAAAACTATTGAATCTGATATAATATTCGCTTCCTACATAATCGCCCGGGTTCGAATTTATAAACAACTTCAGATTCAAAAAAGGCAACTCAACCAATTGTCCAACCTTATATTTTTTCGCAAACTCCCCCGTTTGGACATTTGCTGTCCCGCCCTGATTGTCTTTATAAACTATCGTACCAACAGAATTGGCCTCAAACGGAATCGTAATTTTATATTCATTTTGGCTTAAAAATTTAATTTGGATCGGCAAACCTGCCAATTGAGTCTTACTCTGATCGATTTCGACATAAAAAGGAACCGTTCCGTAAACATCTTCAAATCTGAATTTGCCCTGAACCAGATAATCAATGTAGTATTGTAATTCATCGACAACGATTTCATTATGCGACCTTGATTTCAAGGTATTGACAACGGTCTGCACTTTATCTGAGGTTCCACCCCAATTAAACACCAAACTGGTATTCGATGTAAAAAACGGATTGTTTTCATCTTTTACCACAATGGACGCATTCATTTCGTACATGTTTTCCTGACGAATATTGACCTGATATGCGACCGTAAAAGTTATGATAAAACTCAATACAAACCACTTCCAATACCCTAAAAGCTTCGTTACAAAACTTTTAAAATCAAAATTATTATTTCGTTCAAAAAAGGTAAAATCTTTAGGATCAAGCATTTGCCAATTATAAATTTTTAAGTAATAAAAGTGTTGTTGTAACTAAAGACAAAGCTGTAATTATCGTAGCCACAGACTGCGTACCGGTAGTACCTGTTCCCCACGATTTTTGCTTTAAAGGTTTAATGTAAATATAGTCGTTCGATTGAAGATAATAATACGGTGACTTCATCACAGCTGCATCCGTCAAATCAATAGTATGGGTTTCTGTTCCGTGGGGATACTGACGGATAATCGAAACTTCCCTTCTGTTTCCGGTCATCGTAATATCTCCGGCATTGGCAATGGCTTCCATGATGGTTGCTTTGTCCTGAAACAACGTTTTAGTACCAGGACTCTGAATTTCCCCGTTGACCGTATATCGCAAGCCCGCCAATTTAACTATAACAAAAATATTTGCCTCTTTTTTAAAATAGTCATCCAAAAGCTGTTTTTCGATTTTTAGTCTTATTTCGTCAAGAGTATAACCTAAAACATTCATTTCGCCTAATACCGGAATTCTAATATTTCCATGATCATCAACCGTAAATCCGTCAAAATACAAAGACTGTTCCGTCGGACTGATATTTTGATCTTCTGAAGGCGAAAACATACCGACCAACTTTTGATCTAAAGCCTTAATCTTTATACTTAATATATCATTTACCTGCACCCTGTACGGTTTGTTTACAATCGGATTGACGTTTACCGTCAAACTGTCCTGACCTTTATTTTGAAGATATGTCAACTCTCTTGTTGATACACACGAAACCGAAGAAAACCCTATAATTAACAGCAAAAGAAATAATTCTTTTTTCATCATTCTCATTTTAAAAAAAACAAATATAGTTTTTCAATTCAAATTTTTAAACTTATTCGGAGATATTACTTGAAAAAGTAACAATTACAAATTCTTTAACGAATTCTCAAAGGGAATACGCTGCATCAAACTCCTTCCCAAAGTCACTTCATCAGCATATTCCAACTCATCTCCTACGGCAATTCCGCGCGCGATAGTAGAAGTTGTGACTTCATAATCCTTAATTTGTTTGTAGATGTAGAAATTCGTGGTATCGCCTTCCATGGTCGAACTCAATGCAAAAATAATTTCCTTCACATCTCCTGTTTTCACTTTTTCCACCAGGGAATTTATGTTTAACTGACTTGGCCCCACGCCGTCAATAGGGGAAATTTTTCCTCCCAGCACATGATACAAACCTTTAAACATTCCGGTATTTTCCAATGCCATAACGTCGCGGATATCTTCCACTACACAAATCACCGAAGCATCACGGGAGGGATTAGCACAAATTTCACAAATCTCCACATCCGAAATATTATGACATTTTTTGCAAAATTTAATTTCTTCACGCATCTTGAGCAGTGCGGTTGTCAACTGTTCCGTCTGTTCTTTCGGCTGTTTCAGTAAATGCAGCACGAGGCGCAATGCAGTCCGCTTTCCGATACCGGGCAACTGAGCCATTTCGTTTACTGCCCTTTCTAATAATTTAGATGAAAATTCCATGTAGCAAAAGTAATTAATTTGAAAATTATCCCATTTGACAATTTGAAGATTATTTATGTAAATTGGCACTTTAAAATTTAAACAATGACATCGGCAACCATACTTACCATTATTATCATTTACTTCGGGCTTCTGATTCTGATTTCCAATATCGTAAGTAAAAAAGATCACAGCAACGATACTTTTTTCAAAGCGAATAAAAATTCAAAATGGTATCTGGTAGCTTTCGGAATGATCGGAACCGCGCTTTCCGGCGTTACATTTATATCGGTTCCTGGTGAAGTTGGGAATCCGGATTTACAATTCAAATACTTCCAGTTCATCTTAGGAAACGCCATCGGATTTCTAATTATTGCCAAAGTACTGCTGCCACTGTATTACCGGATGAACCTTACGTCAATCTATGGCTATATTGAACAGCGTCTGGGAACCATCAGCTACAAAACTTCCGCAATCATATTCCTGATCAGCAGAACAATCGGATCGGCCTTTCGTTTATATTTGGTTGTAATCGTACTTCAGCGTTATGTCTTTGACGATTTCAAAGCACCTTTTGCCGCAACCGTTCTGATTTCATTAGGCTTAATTTTCGCCTATACCTATCGTGGCGGATTAAAAACGATCATCATCACCGATACACTACAGACTTTCTTCCTGGTATCTTCTGTTTTTCTTACGATTATTTTTGTCTGCAGAAGCTTGGATTTCGGAGCATTCGAAGCATTCGAAGCCGTTAAAAACAGTAACTATTCAAAAATATTTTTCTACGAAGATTACCTGCAGGGCAATTATGTCGTAAAACAGATTCTGGGCGGAATTTTTGTAACTATTGCCATGGTGGGACTGGATCAGGATCTGATGCAGAAAAACCTAAGCTGTAAAAACATTGGCGAAGCACAGAAAAACATGTTCACTTTCACGGGAATTTTTGTACTGATCAATATTTTCTTCTTAAGTGTGGGAGCATTACTTTATATGTACGCTGAGAAAAACGGAGTTGCCATCCCAACAGTTGACGGCATCACCCGAACCGATTATCTTTTCCCGGAAATCGCCTTCAAACATTTAAGCATCATTCCGGCTGTAATCTTTCTTTTGGGATTAACAGCGGCCACATTTGCTACAACCGACAGTGCACTTACTGCTTTAACAACGTCTTTTTGCGTGGATTTCCTTGGCATGGACAAAGCCGAGAACGCAAACAATATGAAAACCGTAAAAACCAGACATTTGGTTCATCTTACATTTTCATTCTTAATGTTTTTGGTGATATTGGTTTTCAATTCTCTTAACGACAAATCGGTGGTGACCATGATTTTTACGGTGGCCGGCTATACTTATGGTCCGCTTTTAGGCTTATACGGTTTCGGATTGTTTATAAAATCGAAAACGGTTAGGGACAAACTGGTGCCGCTTGTTTGTATCGTTTCACCATTGATTACTTATTTCATCAATTCAAATTCCAAAGAATGGTTTGGCGGTTATGTGTTTTCGTTTGAACTCATCATCGTAAACGGATTAATTACGTTGCTCGGCTTACTGTTGATAAGCAAACCGGCAACAGGCGAAACCCGATTCTAGAATTGATTGGTAGCAAGAAGTACGAGAGTACAGGCAGCTTCAAACGGAATATTTTCCTTTTCGAGCACCTCAAAAAACTCTCTGTTTTCTGCGCCGGGGTTAAAAATAACCCTTTCCGGTTTCAGGCCAACTACATAATCGTAATATTCCTTTTGACGCATTGGGTTAAGGTACAAGGTTACCGTATGAATATTCTCAAAGAGTAATTTTTCGGTTTCAATATTCACATTCCCGACATTGTCCTTGTGGCCACCTATTGCCACTACTTCATGCCCATGCTCCAACAAACTGTTGACCGCCAGAAAAGAATAACGTTCCGGATGTGAAGAAGCTCCTATTACCAAAGTTTTCATCTGTATAATTTTTTAATAAAGTTACTGTTTTTATGCATTTTTTCCTATTTTAGTGAATCAGGAAATTTCAGTAAAATAATTATTGGTTAACCCAAATTTTACACACGCCTTTTTTAATCGACTTAATTTTGCAACAAAACCAATGGAGTTATTTATTTACATTTTTGCCGCCGTATTTTCAGTTTTAAACCCCTTGGGAGCCGTACCCATTTTTGTTGGATTAACCCAACACGACAGTAAAGCGGAACGTTCACGAACTTCACTTTGGACAGCCATTAACGTTTTTATCATATTAATCATCTCCTTTTTTGTTGGTGAATATGTTTTAAAATTCTTCGGAATCACTATTGATGCGCTGCGTATTGCCGGAGGACTTGTAATTGTAAGTTCCGGTTTTGCCCTGTTAAGCGGGAATCTTGGAAAAAAAAGGGGAATGAACAAAAAAGTTACCAGCGATGCTCAAAAAAGAAATGATATTGCCCTTACTCCATTAGCCATTCCAATGCTTGCGGGACCAGGTTCCATTTCGTTACTGATTGCTTTTTATCAGGACTATCCCAAATTAATGGATAAAGCCATTGTTTGCGGAGCCATTTTAGCGGTAGCACTGGCTATTTTTATTATTTTACGCAGTGCACATTATTTATCCCGAATTTTAGGTGCCTCGGGTATTGTGGCGATTTCAAGAATTATTGGATTCATCGTTATTGCAATTGGCGTTCAGTACGTCAGCAGTTCGGTCGTCAATATTTTCAAAACGATATAAAAAAAGACCTCAATTGAGGTCTTTTTCATAAGCATATCTTAGGAATCGATATCATCTTCTTTTGGCAAAAAAACTTCCGCCATCATACAGCGTGCACTTCCGCCACCGCATAATTCGATTGTATCAAGGTTGGATGTTACAATCTCGCAGTGCTTTTCCAAAGTATTTATTTGTGTCGGAGTCAACGCATTATAAGCAGTCGTACTCATCACCAGATAACGCTTGTCGTTTGCGCCACGAACCTGCAGCATATTTCCGACGAACTTATTTATCTGATCTTCTGTAATCAATATAATTTCTTTTCCATCCGATCGAAGACAATCCAAAACCATTTTCCGTTCCTTCTTGTCGTCGATGCAGTCAGCACATACCACCGCAAAGGTTTCGCCAATACTCATCATTGTATTGGTATGGTAAATCGGCTTTCGCTCTCCGTTTACCGTCTGAAAAGCATCAAAAATTACCGGATTCATTTCGAAATCTTCACAAAACTCGATCATGAGTTCTTCGCTTGATCTTCCGGAAATGGCACAATAAGCTTTACTGTTTTCACGGTCTAACACCAGACTTCCTGTCCCTTCGAGAAAAAGACCTTCTTCTTCCGCCGAACTGTAATCAACCTGTTGCTCAATATAAAACCCATTTTCCTCCATGATGTCCAAAATATCCTCTCTTCTTTCGAGGCGACGGTTTTCGGCAAACATTGGGTACAAAGCCACATCTCCGGATTGGTGAAAAGAGATCCAGTTATTCGGAAAAATACTGTCCGGGGTATCCGAATCCAATGTATCTTGTACAACAATAACATTGACACCTACATCTTCCAGCTTATCCACCAAAGCGTCAAACTCCTCCTGGGCCTTAGCATTTGCAGCTGCGGGCAATAATGTCTCACCGGTTTTTTGATAAAAATTATCTACCAAAGTCTGTTCGTTTCTGCGAAATGCCACCGGGCGAATCATCAGAACAGTGTTTGTTGTTTGTTGCATACTCTTAATTTTTTAGCGTTTGCACAACTGTTTCGACTAAATCCAAGGTTACCTCGGCCATTCTATTTTTCTTTTCGTCTAAACAAGGGTTTATCTCAACGAATTCAATACAAACCGTTTTATCATTATTTGCGAAATGGGTAAGAATCGCTTTTGCCTCCTCCGGGCTCAAACCGTTTTCAACCGGTGTTCCTGTTCCGTGTGAAGTTAAATCAGGATCCATAGAATCTACATCAAAGGACACATAAACGCAATCGCAGTCCTTTAATTTCTCATCAATGGCATTCACTATTTCCGATACGCCTTTAGAACGGACATCAGCCACTTTATAATTCTCAATATTCAATCGCTTCAATATATCGTCTTCCTGACTTTCCGTATCCCTAACCGCAATGTATACCAGGTCACTTGAATCAATTTTTGGAGAAATCCCTCCAATTTGCTTCAATTGGTTCCACAAGGCAAGCGTCTGTGCAGGAACTTCATTTTTTTTGCATTCTAAATTATCGATTCCTAAAGCCGTGGCCAAAGGCATTCCATGCATATTTCCGGAAGGTGTTGTAAAAGGCGTATGAATATCGGCATGTGCGTCGATCCAAACTACACCTAAGCGCTTGTTGGGAAAAGCCGATTTGATTCCGGCAATTGTACCTCCAGCAGAACCGTGATCGGCTCCTAAAATTAACGGAAACTGATTGTTCTCTAATAAAGAAGCAACTTTATTATTCAATATCGAATACACTTCCACTAAACCATCAATACGTTTTGCAAATTGATGTGGTGTGGTTTTATCCAATAATTCATTTACGTTTTTAAGTTTTTCAACTTGATTTTCACCGAAAATAAAACTTTCCTTTTTCCTGGCTGCAGTAATAACCGCGTTAGGCCCTAATGATGCGCCCCGGGTACCGGCCGTAATCTCAGATGTGTTTATTAAAAAAACTATATTTTTATCCATAGCAAACTTCGCTACATTATCATTTTTATCCCTTTTAGCGCTCTGCCAACTTACATTGAACACCTGTTTCTGATGCTAAACTATTGGGCTTTTGACAAAGATAGAAAAAGGGCAACGATAAAAGAAAGACTTATTCAAAAATAAAGGGCTCCAAATCGCAACCAACAGAGACTCTGATTATTAAAACGTTAATTCAAAGCCAATTCAGCCATTTATAAGTTAATTCTTTAATTTTTTTTTGTAAATTTGATAAAATAAAAAAATTATGGGACTATCAAGTTTTTTTAGTTCTCTTTTTGGAAAAGCAAAAAAGAGCACCGAAGATTTAGGGGAAAGTGCGGCGAACATGGCCGATACCGCCATCAATAAAACAGAATCGTTTACTAAAAACGTGGTTGAAAAAGCCGCCGATATGGCAGAGCATGCCGCACACAAAGTGGAAGAATTGGAGATTCCGGACCGAGTGGAAAATTTCATTGATTCCGCAAAAGAAAAAGCCTCACATGCTGCTGACTGGGCAGAAGATAGAGCCCAGGATGCTAAGGAAGTTATTTCAAACGTGGTTGACAAAGTCGAAGACACTATCAGCAATTTAACAGCTAATAAAACTCCTGACAACGAAGAAACTACGTCGGATGTTACGAAAAATGAAGAAAAACCTATTGAAGAAGCCGATGAAAAACCAGATGACAAAGCTGAGAACGAAAAACCTATTTAATATGATTCACATTATAAATAAAAAGAGACCCGATTTCCCGGGTCTTTTTTATTGCATGTGTATCTTTTTAAATCTTCGGTCAAAAAGAAAAATATCAACCGGATAATATAGTAGTTTTTCTTTATTCAGGAATGAAGATTCAATTGCATTCAAATTCTTTTCGCGAAGGTCAAAATGATACTTATCCGAATCAGTCGCTTCCAAAATTTCGCAGACAAATCTTGAACAGTAAATTGATTTTTTTGCCGTATTGGAAAAAGAATAATCAAAGTTTAGATTGCACTTTTTGATTGAATCTATTTTTGAAACCAGTTTAGTCTTCGAATTGAAATTTAGAATTTCAAGAAACTCCAGATGCAACTTCCTTCCGGAATTACAAAAATCATCAAACTCAATTTGCTCTATACAATTTCCTTTCTTATTGATCGCATGAAAAACCTTCCATGACCTTTCGTTGTAGATCAAAAAACCCACATGAGTCACTTTTGAATTACCAAGATTAAATTTCTTCACAAAGAAACCCTCTTTACTATCGGACTCTCTGAAAACTAAGTAACATTTTCCTTTATTCAGTTTTAAATCATCCTTTGTACACGAAGTAAAAATGAGAACAATAATCAACCAAATGAATTTAGTGCCCTTCATATCATAAGGTAAAAGCGAGACCTAATTCAATTCCGATAAAATTATCTATCTCCGATTCAGGCACATCAGATTTAAAATCGGATGACAAATCAGCTCCGCTAAACAAAGCCAAATTAAATTTCAGATTTTCATTGAAATCATATTTATAACCCGCTTTATAGAACAACCCAATAGAGCTGCCTAAACCGCTATGCTTTACCTCCAGGCCGGTAGCATTATCAAAACCTTTGAATTTATACTGATAATTTAAGTTACCCCCAAATTCAGCATATAATGTTGAGTTCGCATTTTTCATTTTCGCCCTGAAAGAAACAGGTAAACTGACATATTTTGTTTCAAAATGAAAATCGCCTCCGTTCAGGAAAAAATTATTCAGATCCAAACCGGAAACGATTGCGAAATTTTTATGAAGTGAAAATTCCTTTTTAATACGAACGCCTGATAAGTATCCAACACTTTGAACATTTTCAACATCTACTTTAGCGCTGCCATACGAAAGCATTACTTCGAAATCCCCCCTACTTTTGGTTTCCTGGGAAAACAAATACGTTGAACATAAAAGCACTAAATAAAAAATTGTTTTTTTCATATTTATATATCTAATTTTGAAATTACGGTTTCATACTTGTACCGATTATCAACCCCACAACTCCTCCAACAACCCCACAAACAGGACCACACAATGCAGTACCCAATCCCGCACCCGTAAGGACCATTAAAGCCGTGCAACCTTCGTTAGGACAGGGAACATTTATAATCGTACCATCTTGAGCAACTTTACTAAATTCATTAACCAATTCATTTGAATTCAGCAAAAGTGCTTTTTCCGATTCCGGCAGGACCTCAAAACCTTTTTGATTGCTTAAATCTTCAATATAGCCAGTCTCTTTAATTTCCACTAGTTTCCCCTTAACAAAAGGAGATACCTCTAATAAATTAATCTGATTTTCAAAACTGACATTTTGATTTTCGCCAATTCTTTGGATAATTTCAGTGACTGTCTCAACACTTACTTCTCCGGCTTTAAACCCCGAACTAACCAAGTACTCGTCGACCATAGTCTGAGTCAACTCACCTTCTTCTAATCGCTGAAGCGTCCTATTTCCATTGTTCTGAAATTCCCTGAACAGCAAAACCGCTTTTTTGGCATTTAATTTGGCAGCATCCGACAACACCCTGTCGTTCTGATCCGCATCTGTAGGCGCACACGCTATTACAGACACAAACAAATAAAACACTGACAATGGAAACGACAACTTTTTAAAAATTTTCTTCATGGCTTTTAAATTTTAATATTATTCCTACAAATATATATTGTAAGAATTATATTTCAAAATAATTATTGCTTTTTAATCACAAAAAAATATGAAGCAAAAAAAAGACCCGATTTCTCGGGTCTTTTTTTATTTTAGTTCTTTACTAACTTACTGTTAACAATCTGACCATCTTCTGTTTCTACAGAGAGAATGTAGATCCCGTTTGAGAAATTGGTCATGTCAAATTTGTATTCGCTCGATTTCTCATTGTTCTTAAAGAATGTGGATTTTCCATCGATGGAATTAACCGTTACTTTTTGAATAACTTTATCGCCGTAAGAAATGGTCACCAAACCGTTTGTTGGATTGGGGTAAACCATTAATTGGCTTTTTTGTTTTTTTGAAGCTTCTAAATTCTCTATAACGACTTCATTTCCTCCTGCTTTATAAACAAAATCTTCAGAGCACTCTTGAATATAAGCTGCAAATCTAACATTTGACATTGTTTCAAAACCTGGATTAAGTTCGATAAAATCACCAGCATGATATACGATAAATGCATTATCCCTAATAATTGAATTTTGAGATATCCAAAATTGTCTTTCCTCTTGCTGTATAGTGTCTGCCGGAATATCAGATGTCACATTTAGTGTTGGCGGACAACAATCTCTAATAGTAACCGGTATTGTTATAGGGCAGGTCAACGCTTGATTTGGGTCAGGTGTAAAAGTATAATTTGAAACACCTACATTACTGGTATCGATATTTGCAGGAGTCCAAACTCCAGAAATATTATTTCCAATTGTTAGAGGCAAGTCTGCCGGAACAGTGTTTACACAAAACGGGCCAATCGTGGGGAGAGCAACAACCTCTAACCTATAATAAAGCCAAGCCGTCGTAAAGTTATTTACTATGGAATAGTCAATAGAAAAAGTTTGAACCGGTTCTGAACAAAACCAATTCGCAATATTCCCACTAAACGGAACGCTACTTGGAGTTGCTCCATTTAATGTGACGATTGGCCCGTTTGATGTTACACTTGCAAAAACAACATCATGAAAGCTAAAGGAATCATCCCAATACCATCCCAAATTAATATCACTTATTCTAAAATTAGTAATTATTACAGGTGAATCAAAAGTATATGTCAAACTCTTTACCGGAGGACTATTTTGAGGCCCCGGCCCAATTGTTTCAAATATAGTAGGATCAGCAGCAAAAGTAAAAAAGCTTAGATCATTTCCAACTCCAGTTGATGTTGCCGTTACCGAACCAGTAGCACCATATGTCCCCGTAACAAAATTTTGTCCTGGAATAGCTACAGGATTCCAATTAACAACAGTCTGAGAAAATGATCTCGTTGTGGTTAATACCGCAAAAAAAACAAATAAAGTCAGTTTTTTTTTATATTCAAATAAGTCTTTCATTTTATCTTATTTTTTTAAAATTAAACTTACATCTATTTTTTTTCCAATAAAGCTTTGACTAAAGCTTTCAGTTCTTCAATATCTTTCTCTTGTTTCTCAATTTTCTTATTCTGCTCAATAACATACAAGGTAAGTTCCTCTATTTTCTCCATCTGTTTAGCCTGCATCATACCCAAATCCAAACCTTCTTTTGCTAAACTCTCAGCAGAAGCCACACCCGGCAAATGTTTGTTTTCTTTCACAAAAGTTTCTACCTCTTTTAACGGCATTAGTTTGTAATCGTTGGTAAAAACATAATCTGCCCAATTAGCAGTGCTTCTTACTGCAACTTTTACTTTTTCTGTTAGAACACCTCCTTCAACTAATAGTCTATATCTGCTATCGGTCGTTATGGCTGGAAAATTTGTTGCATCACCTACATATATTCTACCATTCCCCGGACTGCTACTAGAAGTTTTGAAAAATAAATTATTCTCACCCATTGTTACAGTTCTTACCCCTGGTGTAGCTGAAGGAATTGTTACTGTATCAATTGTATCGTCAATAGTATAAATATTTTCATTTGACCCCCCACCAACACCTACAGGTAATACCACTGAATTCCCATTAGATATTGACAATGTATTCCCTGAAATTGACAAAGTTTGCTCATCCGTATCGAAAGGCATAGGCAAAGTAACTGTTCCTCCGTCAGATAGCGTCAAATTATTACCTGTTAAAGATAATGTTTGGTACGGACTCGAAACTTGGTATCCCGAAGTTGGATTTCCTGTCACATTGATATTGGTCCCGGCGGTTACAGAGGTTGCCGTACCAGAACCAGTACCTACCACATCATTTACTAAAATCACGTCTCCAGCTCCATTAACAGAAAGAACTTTGCTTGTAGTATTGGTTATTGACGGACTGGCATTTGTTAAATCCGTAAATTTTAGCCCTGACGCATTTGTTGAATTTCCATTCACTTCAACATTTCCGTTAAATTTCAAATTTCCCGTTGCAAAATCACCATAAATTAATGGTGTCGAGTTAGGATTATTGTGTATGTAAAGCTTATTACTACCTAATTCATATTGCCCTGCATATGAACCTAAAAAGATATTTCCAACACCCGAAACGTTTTGTTGTCCCGCCATCACACCAATAGCAATATTATAACCATCCACTCCCGGTTGACCCGTATTAGGATTGTTATTAAATAGGGCCTGATTACCGATGACCACATTATGATATCCTGCTACATTACTTTTTAAAGCATCCATTCCAATTACACTATTACCACCACCGGTAAGATTACTCATCATAGCCCTGTATCCAATAACGTTGTTTGCAGAACCACTGGTATTATTCAATAATGCCCAGCCACCAAATGCATTATTATACCCCCCAGACAAAGTCCCATTTGGAGTTGGATCAGTTCCATTCGACAATGTATAAGCCCCAAAAGCATTATTATAAACACCTGTTACTGCCCTTAAATTATAATTCCCCCCAAATGAGTTGTTAAAAGGAGTTGCTTGTGTTTGGGCATTAACAGCTGTTAAACCTGCAATTCCTAAAATGAGTGCTAAAAAACATTTTGTTTTCATAAGTAAATATAAATTTGGTTAGATGGCAAATCTAATTTTTTTTAAGTTTAAACCTACATTATGAAAACAGAAAAAATTATTAATAAAAAAACCTCACAAATTGTGAGGTTATTGTTAAATATATAAAGAGACATTATCTCTGATTCATTTCCTGAAAAGGACGCAATGCATATCCTGTATACACCTGACGCGGACGTCCGATCGGTTCTTTGTTTACGCGCATCTCTTTCCATTGAGCGATCCATCCCGGAAGACGACCGATAGCGAATAATACCGTAAACATATCCGTAGGAATTCCTAACGCGCGGTAAATGATACCGGAGTAGAAATCTACATTTGGATATAAGTTTCTTGATTTGAAATATTCATCCTGTAAAGCGGATTCTTCTAATCGTTTTGCAATATTTAAAATTGGATCGTTTACACCTAATTCAGCCAATACTTCATCAGCTGCTTTTTTGATGATTTTTGCTCTTGGATCGAAGTTTTTATAAACACGGTGTCCGAAGCCCATCAAACGGAACGGATCATTTTTATCTTTCGCTTTCGCCAAGAATTTATCGGCATCTCCTCCATCTTTCTGGATTTCTTCCAACATTTCCAAAACCGCCTGGTTTGCTCCACCGTGAAGTGGTCCCCAAAGCGCAGAAACGCCAGCAGAGATCGAAGCAAACAACCCCGCATGTGAAGAACCTACCATTCTTACGGTTGAAGTAGAACAGTTTTGCTCGTGGTCAGCATGTAGGATGAATAATTTATCCAAGGCATTTACAACCACCGGATTGATTTTATAAGGTCCTGTAGGCAATTCAAACATTAAACGCATGAAGTTGTCAACATATCCTTTTGTATTATCGTAGTAGTTCAATGGGAAACCTGAGCTCTTTCTGTAAGTCCATGTAGCTAACACAAGGAATTTACCCATGGTTTTACAAATCGCCTCATACATTTCCTTTTCGTTTTCAACATTAACCACTTTAGGGTTGAACGCCGTTAACGCACTTGTCAATGAAGACAACACGCCCATCGGGTGCGCTGTTTTAGGAAAGCCATCAATGATGTTTTTCATTTCCTCATTCACTAAAGTGTATTTGTGGATATCAGTTTCAAACTGCGCTAATTGTTGTTTGGTCGGCAATTCGCCAAAAATAACCAAATAAGACACTTCCAGGAAGGACGCTTTCTCCGCAAGATCTTCGATTGCGTATCCTCTGTAACGAAGAATCCCTTCTTCTCCATCAAGGAAAGTGATTGCACTCTGACATGAACCTGAATTTTTATATCCCGGATCTAAAGTAATCGCGCCGGTTGCAGCACGTAATTTCTCGATATCAATAGCAACCTCGTTCTCACTTCCTACGATAACCGGAAATTCATATTTGTTGCCATCAATTTCTAATATTGCAGTTTTCGACATTTGTATTAGGAATTAAATGTAATTATTTTTTGTTGAAGGCGAATTTAAGAAATTACATTCGAAATAAAAAGAAAATTACGTCTTGATATCGCAAATAGTTACAAAATTTTCATGTCGATTTAAAGCAATTCAATTTGTCTTAAGATTTGATTTAAATTTACCCATCTTCCAACGAATTCAAATACCATTTTTCTAAAATGACAACTATACCAACCCAAGCCTTCTTACATATACAACCCTAGGCTTTTAGAAATTCGCACCTGAAAAGCAATTTGCTGAATATTAGCACAATACCCGTAATTGTAGTAATTTTGTCATAGCAATCAAGCGCATTTCCATTATCCAAAAAACTCCTCAAATGATGTAATTCTAAACAAATTCAATCCAAAATGAATATTATTAAATCACATCTTACCCTATATTTCATTTTTGGATTTTTATATTTCCTGTCCATTCTTATGGACTGGCTATTATTATCCTACATCGCCAAACCTTTATTTATAGGAGCTGTGTTTTTTTATTACATTGAAGAAAGACAAACAACCGTAAACTATTATAATTGCGCTGTTTTAATACTCCTTTTTTGCTCGGGAATCATTAATTTACTCGAAGGATACAGCTATTTCATATACGTACTATTTCTAAACTTTCTGGCATATTGCATTCTCTTTTCACAACTGATTGGGCGTTTAGTAGAAAGAAATCATCAAAAAATTAAGAAAGAACACTATCTCCAGCTAATTTTAATGTTGGTTTTTTTAGGCTGCATTCTCTATATTTCTTCATTTATCATTTTCGAACACTCTTTCGAATTGTATAAAATGATTTTAGTTTACGGAGTAGTATTAACTTCTTTTGTCTTGTCAGCGACTTTTCTGTACTTATCGGAACCGACAAAAAAAAATATATTTCTGCTGTTTTACGCCATGGATATTATTATCTGTGAGCTCTTTTACATTATTTACCATTATTATTACAACTTCCCGCTAATTCGCTATTCCAGTGCTTTTTGCTATATTCTTTCGTTTTATTTCCTGGCGAATTACTTTTTACACGAGAATCCCAGTCAAACAAAAGAATAAATACAAAAAAAAGAGATTCGAAAAAATCGAATCTCATAACTTGTTATTTCTTTATTAGCATACTAAATCGAAAAATCGGACAAATCCATACCTTTTTTATCAATGAAAGTTATCCTTTAATTATTTTTTCAGAAAACACACCATTTTCGGCTTCTATTTTCAAAATATAAACACCTTTCGAGTTATTTGAAATATCAATTTTAGCATTCAGATCATTAACCGTTTTAGAATCCACTAACCTTCCCTCCACATCAAATAAGTGCAATGACCTGATAGTACTGTTACATCTGATATTCACAACTTCATTAGCAGGGTTTGGAAAAATATCATACGTCACAACATCATAACTCGCTGTGCTTAAGGTCGTATTTTCTCCTTGCAAATACACTGAAACAGGAAAATCGCCTTGACCGTCAACAAAAACGGCAGTTGGCACGGAAATTTTAAATGAGTGTGCACCAGCAGTTAAATTTCCTAAAGTAATAGCTCTTATAGGAATGACCGCCCCGGGACACCAGTTACTAAAAGATTGCCACGCAGCATTCGATTTTGGAGAAGAACCGTAAATTCCGTTCGCTTGTGTATTATAAACCCTGTATGGCTCACAAGTCGCTTCTCCCGGTTTGTATGACAAAACCTGATTATTATCTAAGTAAATATAATGCTGACGTCTGTTATACTCTTCCCCTCCACTATTAGCACCATGATTCGATGTAATCAAATGAAATTTTGAATTATTTATCGCAGATGGCAGGGTAAAATTCACTGTTCTTACAGTTTGACCTAGTACATCAGTAGCTGCCGCCTGATAGTTGTTTAAACTTTTTTTGAAATTTAATGGCAACAGGTAAGTATTGTCAGGTTGGTCCGAAAATCCAGTTGTTACAAAATTAACAGTACCATAAAAAACGTCGTTTCGACCAGAACAACCTGCTATTTGCGTATTAGCAGCATACGGAACTCCAAACAATTCCAATTCCACCCAAAAATCATAAATCGCATTAAGAGAAGTATCTGTCAATATTTTAGCGACATTATCAACATTAAAGGTATAAGGAACCAAATTTGGCGCCACATTTTTATTCATAAAAGGAGTAATATACCTTCCTAATTCCAATCGTTGCGTTGTGGTAAGATCATAACTTGTTGCTCCTTTCGGCACTAAAGCCAGATTCACGTTACCTATCCTATCGTAATTATCACAAGCAGCCGATATAGATACATTTATGGACAATGTAGTTCCAATTTGGGCTAATTCGCTCGCCGTTATTTTTCTGGTAAACAAATCATTTCTTAACCTTACAACGCCCGGTGGTGTCGCTGCTGATACTAACCCGGCATAGCCATCATAAAAAAGTACGTTTGAATATATTGGAATTGTAGTTTGAGCCATCGAAACAGAACTCAACCCAATAATCAAAAGAACTAATTGGTAAAATTTTTTCATAATTTATAGTTTTTCATAGAAACACAAATCTATAATAAAATACAACAAAATGTTTTATATCTTTTTATTCCTAACAAAATCCCACATCAAAGTTAATTTAATATCAACAAAAAAACCTGACAGGTTTCCCTATCAGGTTTTATATTTTTTTTTCGCGATAAACTATCTACCTACTTTGAACGCTCTTTCTTTAGGAAAATAAGCTACTTCAGACAATTCTTCTTCGATACGCAATAACTGATTGTATTTTGCCATACGATCGGAACGGGAAGCCGATCCGGTTTTGATCTGACCGCAATTCAAAGCTACCGCTAAATCAGCAATCGTATTATCCTCTGTTTCTCCGGAACGGTGTGACATTACAGAAGTATACCCTGCATTGTGCGCCATATTAACCGCTGCAATCGTTTCAGTCAATGTACCAATCTGATTTACTTTGATCAAGATAGAGTTTGCAATATTCTGCTCAATTCCCTGAGAAAGACGTTGTACATTAGTCACAAACAAATCGTCTCCTACTAATTGTACTTTGTCACCGATTTTCTCCGTTAGCAATTTCCAACCATTCCAGTCGTCTTCATACATACCGTCTTCGATAGAGATGATTGGGTATTTAGCGCATAATTCAGCTAAATAACTTGCCTGCTCTTCCGACGTTCTGATTTTTCCTGTTTCACCTTCGAATTTTGTGTAATCGTATTTTCCGTTTACGTAGAATTCTGAAGCAGCGCAGTCTAATGCGATCATAATATCATCACCAAAAGTATAACCGGCATTTTCTACTGCTAATTTGATAGAGTCCAAAGCATCTTCAGTACCTCCCGCTAAATTTGGTGCAAAACCTCCTTCATCTCCTACTGCCGTAGAAAGATTTCTGTCGTGTAATACTTTTTTAAGGTTGTGGAAAATTTCCGTACCCATTTGCATTGCATGTGTAAAGTTCTGAGCTTTCACCGGCATAATCATAAATTCCTGAAATGCGATAGGCGCATCTGAGTGTGACCCTCCGTTAATGATATTCATCATCGGAACCGGAAGCGTGTTAGCTGAAACACCACCCACGTAACGGTACAAAGGCATTCCCAATTCGTTAGCAGCCGCTTTTGCCACAGCTAAAGAAACACCAAGAATTGCATTAGCACCCAAATTCGATTTGTTTGGCGTACCGTCCAATTCGATCATCATTTTATCAATTGCATTTTGTTCGAAAACAGAAGTTCCAACCAATTCTGATGCAATAGTAGTATTCACGTTTTCAACCGCTTTGAGAACTCCTTTACCCATGAACGCTTTTCCGCCGTCGCGCAATTCAACCGCTTCATGCTCTCCGGTTGATGCTCCTGAAGGAACTGCAGCTCTTCCTAAGATCCCGTTTTCAGTAATTACATCTACTTCAACAGTTGGATTTCCTCTTGAATCTAATATTTGTCTTGCGTGAACTTTGATAATCATGCTCATAATACTGTCTTTTATTTGATATCGCTTCGGCGAATTATTTTTTACTTTCTTTGATATTGTCTACAAACTGATCGAATAAATAACGGGCGTCGTGCGGTCCCGGGCTGGCTTCAGGGTGATATTGTACCGAGAAAACTGCTTTATTCTTCATGCGCATACCTGCAACGGTACCGTCATTCAGGTGTAAATGCGTGATTTCGAAATCAGGGTGCTTTTCCAATTCTTCTCTGTTAACCGCGAAACCGTGGTTTTGAGAAGTAATTTCACCTCTATTGCTGATCAAGTTCATTACCGGATGATTGATACCGCGGTGACCGTTAAACATTTTATAAGTAGAAATTCCGTTTGCCAAAGCTAACATTTGGTGACCAAGACAAATTCCGAAAATCGGTTTGTCTTCAGCAATAAGTTGTAATGCCACTTGCTGTACCCCTTTCAAAGGTTCCGGATCACCAGGCCCGTTAGAAAGGAAATATCCGTCCGGATTGAATGCTTTTAAATCTTCCAAAGTAGCATTGTACGGGAATACTTTTACATAACAGTCTCTTTCCGCAAGGCATCGTAAGATATTAGTTTTGATTCCTAAGTCTAGGGCCGCCACTTTATAAGTTGCATTTTCATCACCAAAGAAGTAAGGTTCTTTAGTTGAAACTGACGATGCCAATTCCAATCCTTTCATGTTAGGAACGTTGGCTAAAAGTTTTTTTAATTCTTCTACCGGAGTTCCGTCCGTACAGATAACTGCGTTTTGCGCTCCGTTATCACGGATGTAGGCCACTAAGGCTCTTGTATCCACATCGGAAATAGCCACCAGGTTTACTTTTTCGAAGTATTCCATCAAACTTTCTTCTGCATCGGGTCTAGAGTAATTAAAACTGAAGTTTTTACAAACCAAACCTGCAATTTTGATGCTGTCAGAATCGGTTTCATCGGCGTGAACACCGTAGTTTCCAATGTGTGCGTTGGTCGCCACCATAATCTGGCCGAAGTATGACGGGTCAGTAAAGATCTCCTGATATCCAGTCATACCGGTGTTAAAGCATACTTCTCCGAATGTTTTCCCTTCGATACCGATAGATTTTCCGTAGAAAATCGTTCCGTCATTCAACAAAAGAAGTGCTTGATTTCGATTTGAATATTTCATCTCTGTAGTTGTGTTGTAAAAAGTTGTGCAAATTTAGTTCAAATTCTGCCGTTAAAAAAATTTCGTTTAAAAGAAGCCGAAAGTTTTTCATTAGTCCCTTCCCGATAGTTATCGGGAGCGAGCAGATTTTTTTTTCGTCAGACAGGTTTCAGCTTTACCAAACCTGGAGAAGGAAAAAACACAGCGGACAGCGGGAATACAGCAAAAAAGCTGCCCTGAGTCGTGCGTCCTGTAATCTTTCCCAATAAGGACAGGGCAAAAAAAAAGGACAAACTTTAAAAGTTTATCCTTAATTTTTATTGAAAATCAATGTTTCATGATTACTCAGTAGCTTCAGTGTTTTCTGTAGTCTCAGCAGCTGCAGGAGCTTCTGGAGTAGCTTCAGATTTTTTAGCTCTACCACGACGAGTAGTAGCTTTTTTCACCTCTTTCTTACCTCCGTTGTACAATTCATTGAAGTCTACTAATTCGATCATTGCCATATCAGCGTTATCCCCAAGACGGTTTCCTAACTTGATGATACGAGTGTATCCACCTGGACGGTCTCCTACTTTCGCAGCAACTTCTCTGAACAACTCAGTAACTCCGTACTTGTTTCTCAAGTAAGAGAAAACAATACGACGGTTGTGAGTAGTATCTTCTTTTGATTTTGTGATTAGAGGCTCAACAAACTGCTTCAAAGCTTTTGCTTTAGCAACAGTAGTATTGATACGCTTGTGCTCAATTAAAGAACAAGCCATATTTGCAAGCATCGACTTTCTGTGACCAGTTTGTCTGCTTAAATGATTAACTTTTTTTCCGTGTCTCATGACTAAGTTTTTTAACCTTCATCTTGCTTCAATCCACTTGGGAGCGCAAAATATGAAGTAATTTATTCTTTATCTAATTTGTATTTAGCTAAATCCATTCCGAAATTCAAACCTTTAACAGCAACTAATTCGTCTAACTCTGTTAATGATTTTTTACCGAAGTTACGGAACTTCATTAAATCATTTTTGTTGAATGATACTAAATCGCCAAGTGTTTCAACTTCAGCCGCTTTCAAACAATTCAATGCTCTTACAGATAAATCCATATCAACAAGCTTAGTTTTAAGCAATTGTCTCATATGCAATGACTCTTCGTCATAAGATTCAGTTTGAGCAATCTCATCAGCCTCAAGCGTGATTCTTTCATCAGAGAACAACATAAAGTGATGAATCAATGTTTTAGCTGCTTCTGTTAAGGCATCTTTAGGATGAATTGAACCATCAGTGATGATTTCGAAAACCAATTTTTCGTAATCGGTTTTTTGCTCCACACGGAAGTTTTCAATTGAATATTTTACATTCTTTACCGGTGTATAGATAGAGTCTGTAAAAATAGTTCCTATAGCTGCGTTTTGTTTTTTGTTTTCTTCTGCAGGAACATAACCACGTCCTTTTTCGATAGTCAATTCCATGTTAATGGAAATTTTACTGTCAAGGTTGCAGATAACCAATTCAGGATTCAACACCTGGAAACCAGAGATGAATTTTTGGAAATCACCCGCAGTCAACTGATCTTTACCTGTGAAGGAGATAGATACAGATTCGTTATCGATATCCTCAATCTGACGTTTGAAACGTACCTGTTTAAGGTTAAGGATAATTTCCGTAACATCTTCAACTACTCCGGCGATAGTAGAGAACTCATGTTCTACACCTTCTATACGAACTGAAGTAATTGCATATCCTTCCAGAGAAGAAAGCAAAACACGTCTTAATGCGTTACCAATAGTCAATCCATAACCCGGTTCTAAAGGTCTAAATTCAAATTTACCTTCAAAATCGGTTGAATCGATCATGATAACTTTATCGGGCTTCTGAAAATTAAATATTGCCATATTTATTTCGACTGATGTCTAATTATTATTTGTTGTACAACTCTACGATTAACTGCTCTTTAATGTTTTCTGGAATCTGAAGTCTCTGAGGTACAGAAACAAATGTACCTTCTTTAGTATCATTATTCCAAGTAATCCATTCGTAAACAGCGCTAGAATTAGATAACGAACGTTCGATAGCCTCAAGAGACTTTGATTTTTCACGAACTGCAACTTTATCACCTGCTTTCAAGTGGTAAGATGGGATGTTTACAACTTCACCGTTAACAGTGATGTGTCTGTGAGAAACGATTTGACGAGCAGCACGACGAGAAGGAGCAACACCCATTCTGTATACTACGTTATCCAATCTCGCTTCACAAAGTTGTAAAAGGATCTCACCTGTTACTCCTTTAGATGCAGCAGCTTTTTCGAATAAGTTTCTGAATTGTTTTTCTAGAATACCGTAAGTGTACTTCGCTTTTTGCTTTTCCATTAACTGTACTGCGTACTCAGATTTTTTACCTCTCTTTTTGGCTAAACCATGTTGCCCTGGAGGGTAGTTTCTTTTTTCGAAGGCTTTGTCGTCTCCGAAGATTGCTTCGCCGAATTTACGAGCAATTTTTGTTTTTGGACCAGTATATCTTGCCATTGCTAAAAATTAAAAAAGGTAGGGATTATGAATTCAGGTCGCATCCTCCGATAATCTTTTCTCCTACCTTGGTTATACTATAAAATTAAACTCTTCTTCTTTTTGGAGGACGACATCCGTTGTGTGGCATTGGAGTTACATCGATGATTTCAGTAACTTCAATTCCTCCATTATGAATAGATCTGATGGCAGATTCTCTACCATTTCCTGGACCTTTAACGTAAACTTTTACTTTTTTAAGACCAGCTTCTAACGCTACTTTGCTACAATCTTCTGCGGCCATCTGAGCTGCGTATGGAGTGTTCTTTTTAGAACCTCTAAAGCCCATTTTACCAGCTGAAGACCAAGAAATAACTTCACCCTTCTTATTAGTCAAAGAAATGATGATGTTGTTAAAAGTTGCATTAATATGTGCTTCGCCCGTTGATTCAACGATAACTTTACGTTTTTTTGTACTTGCCTTAGCCATACTACTACTTATTATTTAGTTGCTTTTTTCTTGTTAGCAACAGTTTTTCTTTTACCTTTTCTTGTTCTGGAATTGTTCTTAGTTCTTTGTCCTCTTAACGGAAGACCAGCTCTGTGACGAATTCCTCTGTAACATCCGATATCCATTAAACGTTTGATGTTTAATGAAATTTCAGAACGTAACTCACCTTCAATTTTGAAATAGGAAACCGCCTCACGGATCGCTCCGATTTCGTCGTCATTCCAATCCTGAACTTTTTTATCTTCGCTAACGTTAGCTTTTTCTAAGATCTCTTTAGCTCTGCTGCTTCCAATTCCGAAGATATAGGTAAGAGCAATAACTCCTCTTTTGTTTTTAGGTATGTCTACCCCTGCTATTCTTGCCATAATTATCCTTGTCTTTGTTTAAATCTAGGATTCTTTTTGTTTATAACGTATAATCTTCCTTTTCTACGCACGATAATGCACTCGGCACTTCTTTTTTTAACTGATGCTCTTACTTTCATTTTAATAGCCTTTAGTATCTATAAGTAATTCTTGCTTTTGACAAATCATAAGGGCTCATCTCCAACTTCACCTTATCACCAGGTAATAATTTGATGTAATGCATACGCATTTTACCTGAAATATGAGCAATTACAATATGTCCATTTTCTAATTCTACACGGAACATCGCATTTGACAATGCTTCAATGATCGATCCGTCTTGTTCTATTGCTGATTGTTTTGCCATAAAAATTAAGCTACTGCTTTTCTATTTTTACCACTTTTCATCAATCCGTCATAATGCCTATTCAATAAATAAGAGTTTATTTGCTGAATAGTATCAATTGCAACTCCCACCATAATTAATAATGATGTTCCGCCATAAAACATAGCCCATCCTTGTTGAACACCGATCAAACTTACCGCGATAGCTGGGAACACAGCAATCAAAGCAAGGAATAACGAGCCCGGGAAGGTTAGTAATGACATTATTTTATCAAGATAATCACCTGTTTCCACACCTGGTTTGATACCCGGAATAAAACCGCCGCTACGCTTTAAATCGTCAGCCATTTTATTGGTAGGTACCGTAATCGCGGTGTAAAAGTAAGTAAAAATTATGATTAACAAAGCAAAAACTAAATTATACTGCCATCCAAAGATATTTTGGAAGCTGGTAGTAATAGTCTGAGCGGCATCTGATGTAGATAAACCAGCCACTGCAGCAGGAATAAACATGATTGCCTGCGCAAAGATAATCGGCATAACTCCGGAAGCATTTAGCTTTAACGGAATCCATTGTCTGTTACCTCCCATAGCGTCTTGCTCGAAATCGCCAGTTGTCGTACGTCTTGCATACTGAACCGGAATCTTTCTAACAGCCATAGTCAATAATATACAGGCAATAATGATCAATAACCAGATAATTACCTCAAGAACGATTAACATTGGTCCTCCGTTATTCTCAGAAACACGTGAAGAGAATTCCTGGATGAATGCCTGCGGCAAACGAGCCAAGATCCCTACCATGATCAATAACGAAATTCCGTTTCCAATTCCCTTATCAGTGATTTTTTCTCCCAACCACATTGCAAATATTGTCCCTGTTGTCAAAATGATAACAGAAGAGAAGATGAATGAGAATGAGTTAAATCCTAATAAGAAAGCATCTGCCGGTAATTGCTTGTACAGGTTATAGATATAACCAGGACCTTGCAATAAAGTAATACCGATAGTCAACCATCTTGTGATTTGGTTAATTTTCTTTCTACCACTTTCTCCGTCTTTCTGAAGTTTTTGCAAATAAGGGATAGCGATACCCATTAACTGCACAACGATAGACGCAGAAATATATGGCATGATACCCAATGCAAATACAGATGCCTGCGAAAACGCACCACCTGTAAATACATTGATTAACCATCCTATACCTTGATCAGTTTGAGTCGATAAATTTTGCAATTTAGTAGCATCAATACCTGGCAATGTTACTTGTGCACCAAAACGGTACACAACTAACATTCCTAAAGTAATTAAAATTTTATTTTTTAATTCTTCGATTTTCCAAACATTGACAAACGATTCTATAAACTTCTTCATCGTGGTATATTAGTTTATAAAGTTACAGCTTCTCCACCTGCAGCCTCGATAGCCGCTTTTGCAGTCGCAGTAAATTTGTGAGCAGTTACTTTTAATTTTGTTTTAAGCTCTCCTCCTCCTAATATCTTTACAAGCTCATTTTTGGTTGCCAAACGGTTTTCAACCAATACTGCGAAATCTACAGTATCAGTAACAATTCCATTATCAACAAGCAACTGTAAAGCAGAAAGATTTACACCTTGATAAGCTACACGGTTGATGTTTTTGAAACCAAACTTAGGTACACGTCTCTGAAGCGGCATCTGACCTCCTTCAAATCCAATCTTTTTAGAATAACCAGAACGAGATTTTGCTCCTTTGTGACCACGTGCAGCAGTACCACCTTTTCCAGAACCTTCTCCTCTACCTAATCTTTTATTCTGATTGTGAGTTGACCCTTCAGCCGGTTGTAAGTTACTTAAATTCATAACTATTAATGTTATTTAGTTTCTTCAACAGAAACCAAGTGTTTAACTTTATTTACCATTCCAAGGATAGCAGAATTTGCATCATGCTCCACAACTTGTCCTAATCTTTTAAGACCTAAAGCCTCAAGTGTTCTCTTTTGAGTAAGAGGACAGTTGATCTGACTTTTTACTTGTTTTACTAATATTTTTGCCATAATTTCCTTGAATTAACCTTTGAATACTTTTTCTAAAGACACTCCTCTTTGTTTTGCAACAGTGTAAGCGCTTCTCATTTGCAATAAAGCATCAAAAGTAGCTTTAACAACATTGTGAGGGTTTGAAGAACCTTGAGATTTCGACAATACGTCGTGAATACCTACAGACTCCAATACTGAACGAACTGCACCACCGGCAATTACTCCAGTACCATGAGAAGCTGGCATTAATAATACTCTTGCTCCACCAAATTTACCTTTTTGTTCGTGAGGTACAGACTGACCACTTAAAGGAATTCTCACAAGATTTTTCTTAGCATCTTCTACTGCTTTTGCAATAGCCTCAGAAACATCTTTAGATTTTCCTAAACCGTGACCAACTACACCGTTTTCATCACCTACCACTACAATAGCGGAGAAACCGAAAGCTCTACCCCCTTTTGTAACTTTAGTAACACGATTCACACTTACCAAACGATCTTTTAACTCAAGACCACTAGGTTTTACCAGTTCTACGTTTTTATAATTATGATACATAATTCTTAGAATTTAAGTCCGGCTTCTCTAGCGCCTTCAGCTAATGATTTAACACGTCCGTGGTATAAATTTCCACCTCTGTCAAAAGTGATGGTATCGATACCCGCTTTTAAAGCCTTCTCCGCGATCAATTTTCCAACTGATGCAGCCGTTTCTATTTTAGTTCCTTTAGTAACACCAGCTTCTCTTGAAGAGGCAGCAGCTAAAGTTACACCGTTTACGTCATCTATGATTTGAGCATAGATTTCCTTGTTACTTCTGAATACAGCCAAACGAGGTTTCGCAGCCGTTCCGCTAACGATCTTTCTGATTCTGTACTGTATTCTCTGTCTTCTATCCGATTTTGTTAATGACATAGTCTTAGTTTTTAAGCTGATTTACCTGCTTTTCTTCTTAATACTTCACCTACAAACTTAACTCCTTTTCCTTTGTACGGCTCTGGCTTACGGAAACCTCTGATTTTCGCAGCTACCTGACCTAAAAGTTGTTTGTCGTGTGAAGCTAGTTTAATGATTGGGTTTTTACCTTTCTCAGAAACTGTTTCTACTTTAACTTCCGGAACTACTTCAAGAACGATGTTGTGAGAAAAACCTAAAGCGATATCCAATTTTTGACCTTGGTTAGCTGCTCTATAACCTACTCCCACTAATTCTAATTCTTTAGTGAAACCTTCGGATACACCAACAATCATGTTGTTGATTAAAGCTCTGTATAAACCGTGTTTAGAGCGCTCAGTTTTGTGATCTGAGAATCTTTCAACGATTACATTTCCTTCTTCAATTTTAACAGAAACATCTGAAAACTCTTGAGAAAGTTGACCTAATTTTCCTTTTACTGTAATTACACCGTCTTTAACCTCTACGGTTACGTCTGCTGGAATTGCAACTGGACTTTTACCTATTCTTGACATTGTTGAATCTTTTTATTAGTATACGTAACAAATAACTTCTCCACCAACATTCAATTGCTTCGCCTGTTTCCCGGTCATTAAACCTTTTGAAGTAGAAACGATAGCAATACCTAAACCATTCAAGATTCTAGGTAGTTTAGCGGCACCCGCGTACTTACGTAAACCTGGTTTACTAATTCTTTGGATATCTTTAATTACAGACTCTTTAGTGTCTTTGTCATACTTAAGAGCGATTTTGATAGTACCTTGAACTGTACTGTCATCGAATTTGTAACTTAAGATATATCCTTGGTCGAATAAAATCTTAGTGATTTCCTTTTTCAAATTAGAAGCAGGGATTTCTACCACTTTGTGGTTAGCACGCACTGCATTTCTGATTCTTGTCAAAAAATCTGCAATAGGATCTGTATACATATGTATAAAATTGCGATTGTGGTTTTCGATAGGCACTCGCCTATCGAACCTACAATCAATTAAAATTATTTTTCAGTTCGCAAAAGTAATAACTTATTGCGATATTACCAAGAAGCTTTTTTAACCCCTGGAATCAATCCATTATTAGCCATTTCACGGAAAGTAACACGTGAAATACCGAATTGACGCATGTACCCTCTTGGTCTTCCAGTCAATTTACAACGGTTGTGTAAACGTACAGGAGAAGCATTTTTTGGTAATTTCTGTAACGCTTCATAGTCTCCAGCTTCTAATAAAGCTTTTCTCTTTTCAGCATACTTTTCAACCAACGCTTGTCTTTTCACCTCGCGGGCTTTCATTGATTCTTTAGCCATAACTTAATTCTTTTTAAAAGGTAAACCTAATTGTGCTAATAATGACTTCGCTTCTTTATCGGTATTTGCAGAAGTTACAAAAGTAATATCGAAACCAGAAATTTTGTTTACTTTATCAATATCAATTTCAGGGAAAATGATTTGCTCAAGTACACCTAAGTTGTAGTTTCCTCTTCCGTCAAAACCTGTAGCTTTGATACCACCGAAATCTCTTACACGTGGTAAAGCAGAAGTAATCAAACGATCCAAGAACTCATACATTCTCTCTCCACGTAAAGTTACTTTAGCTCCGATCGGCATACCTTTTCTCAATTTGAAAGACGCAACGTCTTTCTTAGAGATAGTAGCAATAGCTTTCTGACCAGTAATTTTTGTTAACTCTTCTACTGCGTGATCAACTAATTTCTTATCTGAAACAGCAGCACCAACACCACGGCTAATAACGATTTTCTCAAGTTTAGGAACCTGCATAACGTTTTTGTAACCGTACTCCTCTGTAAGAGCAGCAATAACTCTGCTCTTATATTCTTCTTTTAGTCTAGGTATATAAGTCATGACTATAATACTTGATTAGATTTTTTAGAAATTCTCACTTTCTTATCTCCTTCAACTTTAACTCCCACTTTAGTCGCTGACTTAGTTTTAGGATCAATTAAAGCGATGTTAGAAATATGAATAGGAGCTTCTTTTTTAACGATACCACCTTGAGGGTTTTTAGCACTTGGTTTTGTATGTTTAGAAACCATGTTTACACCTTCAACTACCGCCTTATTTTTCTCGCGAAGAACACGTAAAACTTTACCTTCAGCACCTTTATGGTCACCTGCGATAACTTTTACCACGTCTCCAGATTTAATTTTTAGCTTTATCATTGTCTAAACGAATTAAAGCACTTCTGGTGCTAATGATACAATTTTCATGAATTGTTTTTCACGAAGTTCTCTTGCTACAGGACCAAAAACACGAGTTCCTCTCATTTCACCAGCAGCATTCAACAATACGCAAGCGTTATCGTCGAATCTGATGTATGAACCATCGGCTCTTCTCACTTCTTTTTTGGTACGTACAACAACTGCAGTTGAAACAGCACCTTTCTTAACGTTTCCGTTTGGTGTTGCATCTTTAATAGAAACTACAATTTTATCTCCCACAGAGGCATAACGACGTTTCGTTCCTCCTAAAACACGGATAGTTAAAACTTCTTTAGCTCCCGTGTTATCTGCTACTTTTAATCTCGATTCCTGTTGTACCATAATTACTTCGCTCTTTCAATGATTTCAACTAATCTCCAACATTTTGATTTAGATAAAGGTCTTGTTTCCATGATCTTTACTGTATCACCGATGTTGCAATCGTTTGTTTCGTCGTGCGCAACGTATTTTTTAGTTTTTAACACGAACTTACCGTATAACGGGTGTTTTACTCTTCTAGTTTCAGAAACAACAATAGATTTCTCCATTTTGTTGCTAGTAACCACACCAATTCTTTCTTTTCTTAAATTTCTTTTTTCCATCTTTCAGAAGAATACAATTATAGTAACTCTCTTTTAGTTAACTCAGTCGCTACTCTTGCAATTGATCTTCTTACAGCTCTTAACTGTAATGGGTTTTCAATTGGAGAAATCGCGTGAGCGTTTTTTAGGTCGGCATATGTCTTTTTTAACTGACTAAGTTGCCCTTGTAACTCAGCTGCAGATAGATTTTTAATTTCTGATTGTTTCATAATAAAATTGATTATGCTTCGAAATCTCTAGCAACGATAAACTTAGTTTTTACAGGCATTTTCTGTGCTGCAAGACGCAAAGCTTCTTTAGCTACTGCGATAGGCACACCACCTACTTCAAACATAATTCTACCTGGTTTAACAACTGCAGCCCAGTATTCAACTGCACCTTTACCTTTACCCATACGTACTTCAAGCGGTTTCTTGGTGATAGGTTTGTCCGGGAAAATTTTAATCCATAATTGACCTTCTCTCTTCATGTAACGAGTTGCAGCGATACGTGCAGCTTCGATTTGACGCGAAGTAATGAATGAATAATCTAAAGATTTAATACCAAACATTCCGTTTGAAAGCTCGTGACCTCTTTGAGATACGCCTTTCATTTTACCTTTCTGTACCTTACGGTATTTTGTTCTTTTAGGCTGTAACATTTTTCTTTAGTTTAAATAATTACTTTCTTTTGCGTTGGTTTGGTTTACCATTCCCTTTAGAAGAGTTTGAAGATCCTGAAGGTTTAGACTGTTTTTTGTCCATACCTACTAACGGAGAAAGATCTCTTTTTCCGTAAACTTCACCTTTCATGATCCACACTTTGATACCCATTCTACCGTAAGTAGTATGCGCTTCACCTAGTGAGTAATCGATGTCAGCTCTGAAAGTTGATAGAGGAATACGTCCTTCTTTGAACATTTCTGAACGTGCCATTTCAGCACCGTTCAAACGACCGGAAATCATAACTTTGATACCTTCTGCGTTCATACGCATTGCAGCAGCAATAGCCATTTTAATTGCACGTCTGTAAGAAATACGACTTTCAATCTGACGAGCGATACTTGTAGCTACTAAATAAGCGTCAAGTTCAGGTCTTTTGATTTCAAAGATGTTAATTTGAACCTCTTTGTCAGTAATTTTCTTAAGTTCTTCTTTTAACTTGTCTACCTCTTGACCACCTTTTCCGATAATGATACCAGGTCTAGCAGTAGTGATAGTAACGGTTACAAGTTTTAAAGTTCTCTCGATGATTACTTTAGAAACACTAGCTTTTGATAAACGAGCATGGATATACTTACGGATTTTAGCATCTTCTGCTAATTTATCACCGTAGTCATTTCCACCGTACCAGTTTGAGTCCCATCCTCTGATGATCCCAAGGCGATTTCCGATTGGATTTGTCTTTTGTCCCATACTGCTTATTAATTGCTTTGTGTGTTATTATTATCTCCAAGCACGATTGTTACGTGGTTAGAACGTTTTCTGATTCTGTGTGCACGACCTTGTGGCGCAGGACGAAGTCTTTTCAACATCATACCACCGTCAACAGTGATCGTTTTAACAAATAAACCTGCTTCTTCCATGTTAGAATCTGCATTCTTAGCTTGCCAGTTAGCAATTGCTGATAACAACAATTTCTCTAATTTGCGAGAAGCTTCTTTAGAACTGAATCTTAAGATGTTAAGTGCTTTTTCCACTTTCTGACCTCTTACTAAATCTGCAACTAAGCGCATTTTTCTAGGTGAAGTAGGGCAGTTATTCAATTTTGCAAAAGCAATAGACTTATTAGCCTCTTTTCTTGCATCAGCTGTTTCTCTTTTACGAACTCCCATAGCTTCTTATTTTTTACCTTTATTTTTTGCACCCGCGTGACCTCTAAAAGATCTTGTTGGTGAAAATTCTCCTAATTTATGACCTACCATGTTTTCTGTTACGTAAACAGGTACAAATTGACGACCATTGTGAACTGCGATAGTTTGTCCAACGAAATCCGGAGTAATCATTGAAGCTCTAGACCAAGTCTTAACAACTCCTTTATTACCTTTTTCGATATTTTCCTGAACTTTTTTCTCTAACTTAAAGTGAACAAAAGGTCCTTTTTTTAATGAACGTGCCATATCTACTTATTATTTCTTTCTACGTTCTACGATATACTTATTACTCGGGTTAACTTTAGAACGAGTTCTATAGCCTTTAGCAGGTAAACCTTTTCTTGAACGTGGGTGACCTCCAGAAGAACGTCCTTCACCACCTCCCATTGGGTGATCAACAGGGTTCATTGCTACCGGTCTTGTTCTTGGTCTTCTACCTAACCATCTAGATCTACCAGCTTTACCTGATACAACTAATTGGTGATCTGAGTTAGAAACTGCTCCAATTGTAGCCGAACAAGTCAACAAGATCAATCTTGTCTCCCCTGAAGGCATTTTGATTGTAGCATATTTTCCGTCTCTTGCCATTAACTGAGCGAAAGTTCCAGCTGAACGAGCGATTACCGCACCTTGACCTGGTCTTAATTCGATACAAGAAATAACAGTACCTAGAGGAATTTTGCTTAATGGTAAAGTGTTACCAATTTCCGGAGCCGATTCTGGACCAGAAACTACAGTTTGTCCTACTTGTAATCCGTTTTGAGCGATGATATACGTTTTAGCACCATCTGCATAGTGTAATAACGAAATAAATGCTGAACGGTTTGGATCGTACTCGATTGTTTTAACTGTAGCAGGAACCCCTACTTTAGTTCTTTTAAAATCAACAAGACGATACTTTTGTTTGTGACCACCACCTGTGTAGCGCATGGTCATCTTTCCTTGACTATTTCTACCTCCAGAGTTTTTTTTCGGTGCGATCAAAGAACGCTCCGGCTTATCAGTTGTAATAGTGTCAAAGCTATTAACAACTCTAAAACGCTGACCCGGGGTAATAGGTTTTAATTTTCTAACTGACATTTTCTATTAGATATTATTATAAAAATCTATTGTTTCTCCTTCTTGTACTTGAACTACTGCTTTTTTGTAAGCATTAGTCTTTCCGCTGATTAAACCACTCTTAGTGTATTTAACCGATCTATCAGCTCTGTAATTCATTGTGTTTACAGCAACTACATTCACACCAAAAGCAGCCTCAACAGCATTTTTGATCTGAATTTTGTTTGCAGTTTTAGCAACAACGAAACCAAAGCGGTTGAAAGTTTCTCCCTCTTTGGTAATTTTTTCAGTAATGATAGGTTTAATTATGATACTCATAGCCTATTATTTGCTTAAATTTTCTTCAATTCCTTCTAAAGATCCCTCTAAAAGCACCAAATTATTAGCATTTAAAATAGCGTAAGTACTTAATTCAGAGGTAGTTACAACATTAGACGCTTTTAAATTTCGAGATGACAAATATACATTTTTATTTGAATCACCCAATACGAATAGAGATTTTTTGTTTTCTAACCCTAAAGCTTTCAAGATGTTAATGAAATTTTTAGTGTTTGGAGTTTCAAAAGTAAAGTCTTCAAGAACTACTAAATTCGACTCTTTCATTTTGATAGAGAAAGCAGATTTTCTAGCTAATCTCTTTAAAGTTTTGTTCAATTTGAAAGAATAACTTCTTGGTCTTGGACCGAAAACTGTACCTCCACCTTTAAACAAAGGGTTTTTCACAGATCCTGCACGAGCAGTACCAGTTCCTTTTTGTTTTTTGATCTTGCGGGTACTTCCGGTTACTTCAGCTCTTTCTTTAGCTTTGTGAGTACCTTGTCTTTGATTAGCTAAATATTGCTTAACATCAAGATAAACCGCATGATTGTTTGGCTCAATTGCGAATACTGAATCAGAAAGTTGAACTTTTCTTCCAGTATCTTTTCCGTTGATATCTAATACTTTTACTTCCATTACTTCTGAATGATTACGTAAGAGTTTTTGTGTCCCGGAATAGCTCCTTTAACAACAAGTAGGTTCTTTTCAGCAACTACTTTTAAAACTCTAAGGTTCTGAACTGTTACATTTTCTCCTCCCATTCTTCCAGCCATACGCATTCCTTTGAATACTCTTGACGGATAAGATGAAGCTCCAACAGATCCTGGCGCTCTTAAACGGTTGTGCTGACCATGAGTAGCTTGTCCAACCCCACCAAAACCGTGACGTTTAACAACCCCTTGGAAACCTTTACCTTTAGATACACCTTGTACATCTACAAACTCTCCTTCTGCAAAAACTTCTACAGTGATCAAATCACCTAATTTGTGCTCAGTTGCAAAATCTTGAAATTCAACGACTTTTCTTTTAGCAGAAGTACCAGCTTTTTTAAAGTGACCTAAGTCCGCCTTAGTAGCATGTTTTTCTGACTTGTCATCGAAACCAAGTTGCAACGCTTCATACCCGTCAACCTCGTTGGTTCTGACTTGGGTAACGACACATGGACCAGCCTCAATTACAGTACAAGGAATGTTTTTCCCGTTCTCATCGAAGATACTAGTCATGCCGATTTTTTTTCCAATTAACCCAGACATATAAAACTAATTATTAATTACTTATTAAATTATTTTGTTTTTTGAGTGCGCAAAAGTAAGCATTAAGTTTTGAATTACAAAACTTAATGCTTAATTACTTTTAAATGCGGTACTTATACTTTGATTTCTACTTCAACACCACTTGGCAACTCTAATTTCATTAGAGCGTCGATAGTTTTTGAAGAGGAAGAATAGATATCTAATAATCTTTTGTATGAACTTACCTCAAATTGCTCTCTTGATTTTTTGTTTACGTGCGGAGAACGCAATACAGTGAAAATCTTTTTGTGCGTTGGTAAAGGAATTGGCCCTGTTACTACTGCACCTGTGCTTTTTACAGTTTTTACAATCTTCTCAGCTGATTTATCAACCAACATGTGATCGTAAGATTTTAATTTTATTCTGATTTTTTGACTCATTTTCTTAAAAATTAAGCGTTACCTCTTGCTTTTTTAATTACTTCATCGGAAATGTTAGATGGAGTTTGCTCATAGTGAGAGAATTCCATTGTTGAAGTCGCACGACCTGACGACAATGTTCTTAATGTAGTTACATAACCAAACATTTCAGAAAGCGGCACATTTGCTTTAATAGTTTTAGCACCAGCTCTGTCACCCATGTCACTTACCTGACCTCTACGACGGTTCAAGTCACCTACGATATCACCCATGTTTTCTTCCGGAGTAATAACTTCGATTTTCATGATTGGCTCTAATATTACAGCTCCGGCAGCTTTCGCTACTTCTTTGTAACCCATTTTCGCTGCCAATTCGAACGATAATGCATCCGAATCCACCGCGTGGTAAGATCCATCCAATAAAGTAACTTTCAAACTATCCACAACATAACCTGCCAAAGGACCCGTTTTCATAGCTTCACGGAAACCTTTCTCAACTGCAGGAATATATTCTTTAGGAACGTTACCTCCTTTTACTTCATTTACGAACTGTAAACCAACAGGCGCTTTACCATCTACAAGATCAGCAGGCTCTAAACGGAATACGATATCCCCGAATTTACCACGACCTCCAGATTGTTTTTTATAAACTTCTCTGTGCTGTGCAGATTTAGTAAATGCCTCTTTGTACTCAACCTGAGGTTCACCTTGGTTAACTTCCACTTTGAACTCACGTTTCATACGGTCTACCAAGATATCTAAGTGAAGCTCACCCATACCAGAGATAATCGTCTGACCTGAAGCCTCATCAGTTCTAACTGTAAACGTAGGATCCTCTTCAGCTAATTTTGCTAAAGCCATACCCATTTTATCCACGTCAGCTTTTGTTTTAGGCTCGATCGCGATACCGATTACCGGATCAGGGAATTTCATAGACTCAAGAATGATTGGGTGTTTTTCATCACACATTGTATCTCCAGTCTTGATATCTTTAAATCCAACTGCCGCTCCAATATCTCCAGCCTCGATGTACTCGATTGGATTTTGTTTGTTAGCGTGCATTTGGTAGATACGAGAAATACGCTCTTTGTTTCCTGAACGTGTGTTCAAGATATAAGAACCAGCATCTAAACGACCAGAATAAGCACGGAAGAATGCCAAACGACCAACATAAGGGTCAGTAGCAATCTTAAATGCCAAAGCCGCGAAAGGCTCTTTTACATCTGGACGACGTAAGATTTTAGTTTGATCTTCTTCTAACAAATCAGCATCATCAGGGTGGATACCCTCAATACCTTCTTTATCCAAAGGAGATGGTAAATATTTACAAACCGCGTCTAACATGAACTGAACTCCTTTGTTTTTAAAAGAAGAACCAGCAATCATAGGGATGATCGCCATGTCAATAGTAGCAGCCCTTAATGCAGCGTTGATTTCGTCCTCAGTAATTGAGTTCTCATCTTCCATGTATTTGTCAAGTAGATTTTCATCATACTCAGCAACTGCTTCAATTAAGATTGATCTGTATTCTTTAACTTCAGCCACCATATCAGCAGGAATGTCTACAATATCAAAAGTCGCCCCTTGAGTAGCATCATGCCATACAATCGCCTGGTTTTTCACTAAGTCTACAACTCCTTTAAAATCGTTTTCTTCACCGATTGGTAAAGTAATTGCCACTGCGTTAGATTTTAACATATCTCTAACCTGCTGACAAACGTTTAAGAAGTTTGAACCCTGACGGTCCATTTTGTTTACGAATCCCATACGAGGAACTCTATATTGGTCTGCTAATCTCCAGTTGGTTTCTGATTGAGGCTCTACACCATCAACAGCAGAAAACAAGAATACTAAACCATCCAATACACGTAACGAACGGTTTACCTCAACTGTAAAGTCAACGTGTCCCGGGGTATCGATAATGTTAAAGTGGTAAGGTTTAGAATCTGCGATTAATTTACCTTGCTCAGTTGGGAAACTCCACTCACAAGTTGTCGCTGCAGAAGTAATGGTAATACCTCTTTCCTGCTCTTGCGCCATCCAGTCCATGGTTGCAGCACCATCGTGCACCTCACCAATCTTGTGTGATTTTCCAGTATAAAATAAGATACGCTCAGTTGTTGTTGTTTTACCAGCATCAATGTGAGCAGCAATACCTATGTTTCTTGTGAATTTTAAATCTCTAGCCATTTCTTATGAATTAAAATCTAAAGTGAGAGAATGCTTTGTTAGCTTCTGCCATTTTGTGAGTATCCATTCTTTTCTTAACAGCAGCTCCTTCTTCTTTAGCAGCAGCTAAGATTTCAGAAGCAAGTTTACCTGCCATAGATTTTTCATTTCTTCTTCTTGCATAAAGAATCATCCATTTCATCGCCATAGAGATTTTTCTGTCCGGACGAATTTGCATTGGAATTTGGAAAGTAGCTCCACCCACACGACGTGAACGAACTTCTACGTGAGGCATAACGTTAGTTAATGCATCTTTCCAGATTTCTAATGATGATTTCTCAGCATCTTGCTTTTTAGACTCTACGATATCAATTGCATCATAAAATACTTTGAAAGCTGTTGATTTCTTACCATCCCACATTAAGTTGTTCACAAAACGCGTTACCAATTGATCATTGAATCTTGGATCTGGTAAAAGAGGTCTTTTTTTGGCCTGTCTTTTTCTCATGTCTTTTTCTTAAAAGTTTTTAAATTACTTTTTAGCTTCTTTAGGGCGTTTAGCACCGTACTTAGATCTTCTTTGCGTTCTTCCTGCAACACCTGACGTATCAAGCGCTCCACGAACGATGTGATATCTAACACCTGGTAAATCTTTTACCCTTCCGCCTCTCACTAATACTATCGAGTGCTCTTGTAAATTGTGTCCTTCTCCCGGGATGTAAGCATTCACCTCATTACCATTTGTCAAACGTACACGCGCAACTTTACGCATTGCAGAGTTTGGTTTTTTTGGTGTAGTAGTGTAAACACGCGTACAAACCCCTCTTCTTTGAGGACAAGAATCTAAAGCAACCGATTTACTCTTCTTAGTGATCTGAGTTCTTCCTGTTCTTACTAATTGTTGAATTGTTGGCATAATTAAATACTAAAAATTTCTTGTTTTTAAATTCCCGACACTTTTCGGGGCTGCAAATGTAGGAAATAATATTTAGAAAACAAACCTTAAATATTTAATTTTCAATACAATTATATATCGCACCAAAATCACATATTCAAAATCCATTTTTTGCGTTATTTTTACCAAAACATTTTTCCGTTGAAACAATTCCTCTTTTTTTTACTTCTGATTTTAACCGGCTTTTCCTCAAGGGCTCAAAATCTGCATCTGAAAATCGAAGGGATTTCAACTGAAGAAACCAAAACAATCGACAGCATCGGTTACAGAAAAATTCACGAAAACACCAAATCGATACTGGATGAAACCAGCAACTTCACCTCTACCCTGCTCAAGAAAGGCTATCTGGAAAGTCAATTGTTAAATCAAAAAAAGACCAGCGACACTTCCTTTGTATTTTATTATTTCGTGGGAAAACAGACTTCTTCCATACACATATATATAGGTACACTTTTAGAAGATGAGAAAAAATTACTGGAATTTCAATCCGACACCATAAAGTTGCCCATTTCCGAAGTGGACAATTTTATGAACTCCAATCTGGCCAAACTGGAACAGAACGGTTACTCATTGAGCGAGCTGCAACTGATCAATCACAAGAAAACAAATAATATCCTCACAGCCGTATTGAAACTCAAAACCGAAAAGAAACGAAATCTGAACGACATCGTAATTGCAGGTTATGACAAATTCCCCGAAGGTATCCGGAAAAATATTGCCAAACAATACCGAAAACAGCCTTTCAACCAAGAGAACTTAAAAAACGTAAATAATGATTTTAAATCACTATCGTTTGTAACCCAAATAAAATATCCGGAAATACTTTTTACTAAAGACAGCACAAAAGTATATGTCTATCTTGAAAAAAATAAAGCAAACCGATTCGAAGGCTTCATAGGTTTCGCCAACGAGGAGAATTCCGGGATCCGATTTAACGGCTACCTTGATCTGTTATTAAACAACGCCTTGAATGCAGGGGAAAAATTCAATCTCTACTGGAAAGGCGACGGTAAAAAACAAACCACCTTCAATATCGGCACCGAAGTACCCTACATTTTTAAAAGTCCGATGGGAATTAAAGCGAATTTGAAAATATTCAAACAGGACAGTTTGTTCCAGAATACCACTACAGATATCGATCTGGGCTACTATTTCAATTATAACTCGAGGGTTTACCTTGGACACCAATCCGCTGAATCTGTAGACATCCAAAAAACAACATCGGGCACAATCAGCAGTTATTCCAACACCTTCTGGACCGCGTCATTTTTGTTCTCCAAATACAATCCGGACGATTTTCTGTTTCGCGAAACCGCGGGCATAAATCTAAAATTCGGAACAGGAAGACGTTCTTCTAAAATCGAAACCAACAGCCAGCAATTCACGCAGCTGAATGCCTTTTACAATTTCCACCTGAACCAAAAGAATATCGTTCTGGTCAAAAACCAAAGTTTTTACTTGCAGAGCGACACCTTTCTAAGCAACGAATTGTATCGTTTCGGAGGAATCAATTCCATTAGAGGTTTTAGCGAAAACAGCCTGCAGGCCAATCTCTACACTGCCATCATAACCGAGTACCGTTATGTTTTGACACCCGGATTATACGTTCACTCAATCACCGATTATGGTTATTTTCAAGATAAAACCGCCAACATCAAAGAAAACCTGCTCGGATTAGGATTCGGATTCGGCATACTGACCAAAAATGGGCTGTTCAATTTAATTTACGCCAACGGAACCACGGGAGATCAAGCCATAAAACTTTCCAACTCCCTTGTCCACATCAGTTTTAAAACCGTCTTTTAGCAATAGTCTATACCGGCTAAAATTTAAAAATAGCTAAAAAAGACTATCTTTGCCCCATGGAAAAAGAAAACCTAATATTCGGAATCAGAGCCATCATCGAGGCTATAAACGCAGGAAAAGAAGTTGACAAAGTTTTTATTCAGAAGGACGCACAAGGTGATTTGATGCAGGATCTGATGAAAACGATGAAAAAACACAGCATCAATTTCTCCTATGTTCCCGTAGAAAAATTAAACCGATTAACCTTCAACAACCATCAAGGCGCCGTGGCTACCATCGCCCCTATCTCTTTCGTTTCTCTGGAAACTTTAGTGGAAGGCGTTATCGAAAGTGGTAAAAAACCTCTTTTCTTAATTTTGGATCAGTTGTCCGATGCACGCAATTTCGGAGCAATTATCAGAACGGCGGAATGTACCGGTGTGGACGGAATCATTATCCAGAAACAAGGTTCTGCGCCCGTAAACGGCGACACCGTTAAAACTTCTGCCGGAGCGGTATTCAATGTTCCAATCTGTAAAGTAAACCACATTAAAGACGCTGTTTTCTATTTGCAGGGTTCAGGAGTAAAAATCGTTGCTGCTACAGAAAAAACAGAACAAAACATTTATGATATCGACTTTAGCGAACCCGTGGCCATCATCATGGGAAGTGAAGACAGAGGCGTAAATCCATCGGTATTAAAAATCGTAGATGAAAAAGCAAAACTGCCTATGTTCGGTTCCATCGGTTCTTTGAATGTTTCCGTAGCCTGTGGTGCGTTTTTATACGAAACCATCCGCCAGAGAAGTTAACCTTCAAGAATTAATAAAATTCAAGAAAGCCCGAAGCAAATGTTTCGGGCTTTTTTTATAATTAAATCCTAAATGTATTTAATAATTTTTTCAGCTTTTTGCATAAAATTTGTAAATCTGCTTAATAGTCAGAAATAATTTTGTAATTACTTCCGATTGTTTATATTCGTCGTTTCATTTATAACAGTAACTAACCGTTCTCTGCCAAAAAACCAATGGATCACGAAAAACAGCCTTGGGAACAATTCGAACCGCTTGTAAAAAGACTGGTTTACCTGTTCACCTCTTTCACCCTTATTTCCCTGTCCCTGTTCTTTTTTCTTCTTTTTAACGCCTCGTGCACTTCATGGCTTGAAGACAATAAAGAAGTGGATCAACTGTATACCAATGTGTCTCCGAAAACAGCAACCGAAAAAGAATCCGATAAATTCTGGCATGCCGCTAATATCAGTTCAATAACCGACACCGCTTTAAAAGAACAAGTAGCTTACGGAAAAGAATTAATCGAACATACCGCAAAATACCTCGGACCAAACGGCACCGTTAAGCAAATCACTAACGGTATGAATTGCAACAACTGCCATCTGGATGCCGGGACAAAACCATGGGGAAATAATTACGGTTCCGTGTATTCGATGTATCCCAAAATGAGAGCCCGAAGCGGGAAGATCGAAAACCTTTACAAACGAATCAGCGACTGCATGCAAAGAAGTTTAAATGGTGAAACCCTCAGCGAAGACAGCAGGGAAATGAAAGCCATGATAGCCTATATCGACTACATCGGAAGCAATGTCCCCAAAGGCAAGGAAGCCAAAGCTGCAGGGATTTACAACCTTGAATACTTGAACAGAGCCGCCAATCCCAATAACGGAAAATCTCTATATACCGTAAAATGCGTCAGTTGTCATCAGGTAAATGGTCAGGGACTTTTAGCAAAAGATAAAAAAGAATATATTTACCCGCCTTTATGGGGCAATAACTCGTTTAATCAGGGAGCCGGGCTATACCGAATCAGTCGTTTTGCCGGTTATATAAAGTACAATATGCCGCAAGGTGCCACTTATGAAAACCCACAACTGTCTGACGAAGAAGCCTGGGATATCGCCGCTTATGTGGAAACCCAAGCCCGACCGTCAAAGGATTTCAGTGCAGACTGGCCGGACATTTCCAAAAAACCGATAGATCATCCTTTTGGTCCTTTTTCAGACAAATTCTCGGAAGAACAACATAAATTTGGCCCTTTCGAACCCATAAAAAAAGCGCACCCAAAGAAATAATTTTAGGTCAACCGACTTATTTTTAAAACAACACCATGAGCAACAACAGAAGAAATTTTCTTAAATCAGTCGGAACCTTAAGCATTGGCACAGCACTTATTTCGCCACTTTCAGCGATTGCCAACGTCGCCCAACCGGAATCTGACGCAGAAAAAGAAATAGACAACTCCAAACCTCAAACCGTTTCCCTACTCCAAACCACGGATGTACACTGTCAGATCCATCCTCATGATGAATTGTTTTGGGAAAACGGAAAAGCAGTTTTCAGAAAAACGGGTGGCTATGCCCACATGAAAACATTGCTCGACCAACTAAAAAAGAAAAACCCGAACACATTTACCATCGATACCGGCGACATGTTTCAGGGCAGTGAATTGAGCGTAGAAACAACGGGAGAAGCTTTTGTACCGATCTTGAACTCCATGGGTTACGACCTGTATTTACCGGGCAACTGGGAAGTGATCTACGGAAAACGAAGAATGCAAACCCTTATGGGATCTTTGAATGCACCAAAAATCTGCACAAATATGTATCACGATTTAGGTGAAGGCAAACGGGGTGAACTTATTTTCCAGCCTTACACGATTTGGAATGTGGCTGGTGCAAAAATCGGATTTTTAGGCTACACTGACCCTTTGGTGCCAATCCGCCAAAGTCCCAATTATAGCAAAGGAATCATTTATACCAGTCCGGAGGAAAATCTTGCTCATTATATTGATGTACTTAGAAATCAGGAACAATGCAGTTACGTGATTATGATTGCCCATCTTGGTTTATCGCAGCAAATCGCACTGGCCAACAGTCCCGAATGTGAAGGCGTGGATTATATTTTTGGTGGTGATACGCACGAAAGAGTCCGTAAACCAATTGTATGTAAGTACGCCAAAGTAGTGGAACCGGGAGCCTTTGGTTCTTTTATTGGGAAATTGGACCTGACTGTTCAAAACGGAAAAGTAATTAGCGACAGTTATGAATTAATCGAAGTAAACTCCCCAAAAATAAAACCGGATGCTAAAATCCAGCAGCTTTTAACAGAAAAAGAAAGTCTTTATCGCGAAAATATCAATAAGGTCTTGGGCTATAGTACGATTCCGTTATACCGTTATTTTGTAGTGGAAAACCCTATCGATACCATGATCCTGAATGCTTTAAACTGGAAGTTTCCTGAAATAGACATTGCGTTATCGAACGGATTCCGCTTTTGCCCTCCAAATACGACTCCCGATCACACAGGAAACATTCCTATCACAAACGGATTCATTTTCGACATGCTGCCGGTGGACAGTACGGTTAGAACTGCTAAGGTCACCGGAAAACAGTTAAAAAACTGGCTGGAAAAAGAGCTGAACAATGTATTTTCGGATGACGCTTCCAAACGTTTTGGTGGTTGGGTAGTAAAATTTAAAGGAATGGAAGTCGAATTCAATGCTTTTGCGGAAATGGGAAAAAGAGTCCAAAGCATTACCATAAAAAACATTCCTGTAGATTATGAGAAACTGTATTCCATACTTGCGTGTGAACGCGATGGCGACCCCACGGACATGCTATGCAGAATGAAAGGTGTCATGGAAGCGAAAAACACGACTTCGACCTTGCATACCGTTATGAGAGACTATCTGACACAGAATTCACCGGTAACGCCGACACCGCAAAAAAATGCAAAAATTTTAGATGCTCCGGAAACACTCCTAACACAAGTGACCGGTGTGGAGTACGCCTTCAGATAACAACTAAAAAAAGCCTGAAATATAAATTTCAGGCTTTTTAATAAAAAATTTAAAATCTTAATTGAAAAAAGATTCGATCTCGCGGGACAGTTTATCCAAATTCACTTTTTCAAAAGCATGTGCGGTGTCCGGCACAACCCATAATTGATTGTTAGCTTTAGACCTGTACAAAGCCACCGTTTCATCAAAACTCACCATCGCATCCTTATCTCCTACCGAAAAAAGAACAGGCTGCTCCAAACTACCTACTTCGGCCACAGTCAGCGGTGGCTCCTGCCCCATTGCCAGCATCATCTGAGCCGTTTCTTTAACTAATTTCGGAGCTTTATCCACCTGATGCATTCCCTGCAGGTATTGGGTGAATTTAGGAACTTTCTGCTCCATAACTTCCCAATTCAGCATCGCCGCTTCTTTCTTGCTGCTTTGGGGATTCCAGTCAAACTTAGTGGCCAATGTAAATATTCTACTGACCATATCCGGATAATGTTTCGCCAGATACAAAGCCACGTAACCGCCCATACTATAGCCAAAAATAGCCACATTAGTAAGTTGATGTTCCATTAAAAAAGCAAGCACCTGTTGCGCAAAAGAAGCTATACTTAACGGTTCATGATCGGTCAGCGGCGCACTGCCGTGACCGGTAAAATCAAGGGTATATATTTTGTATTTCGAGGAAAGTTTTGTTTTCAGATTCTCGAACTGGGCCTGAGACCCAAGTGCTCCATGTAAAAGCAATAAAGGTTGCATAAGCAGAAATGATTAAAAACCAAAGATACACTTTCGGAAAGATTTTTCCATCAATTTCTTTTTATGGCTTTTAAAACAGTAAATCGTCAACCAAAGTTATATTTTACCGACACCTTCATTGCCGGCAGTCGCATCGGTTTCGTTTTTGGATTCCCTAACGAAATATACCACCGGCAAATTCGATATAAAATACGAATATTGCTCTTCGATCGGTTCTGGTTTCGGTGTTGGAACGAAATTACCTTGTTCATCAAAATGCTTCATAAAAGGATCCTGAGATGGGTCAAAATCCGGGCGCTCCCAATCATATTTTATCGGTTTCTGATAATCCTGTGTTTTGATGAAATACGATAACAAAAACCCGGTTATGAATCCGGCCATATGTCCTTCCCACGAGATATTTTCTTCCGGAGAGGGAAAAAGATACCATACGGTACCGCCATACAAAACTACAATCGTCAGTGACAATGCCACCAATCTGTAGTAACCCGACTGTACTCCTTTAAAGAACATAAAACTCACCAATACATAAATCAGTCCGCTGGCGCCAATATGGATGCTTTCTCTTCCAATGAGCCATGTTCCGAATCCCGACATCAGAATCCCAAAAACCAGAACCTGCAGACTCTGTTCACGGTAGAAATAACGCAAAGCCATCAGTAGTAAAAAAATCGGAATCGAGTTATTATATAAATGCTGCAGATCGCCATGGAGAAAAGGACTAAAAACAATGCCTTTCATTCCTGCAAGAGTACGGGGGTAAATACCGTAATCATACAAACTCATCTTGAAACGGATTTCAAACCAAAAAACCACCCACATTGTCAGTAAGAACAAAAATGGCCATGCGATTACGGAAGGGGAAAATTTAAAATCGGTTTCTTTCATAAATTAAGAGAAAAGAAAAAAGGTGATTGATTAAAGATAGTTCGAAGTACTCAAAAATGTAACCAAACTAAATTTAATGAAGTTTTGTCATAACAATTTGAAAATTTGGAAATGAGATAATTTGGAAATGAGATAATTTGGAAATGAGATAATTTGGAAATTAACCATAAAAAGATTTAATATAACTAAATTTGTTCAGTTGCTTTGTTTTGCACAAAACCGTTCCAACATTTTCAGATTTCCAAATTATCGCATTTTCAAATTAAACAATGGAAGCACCTTTAGCAGAACGTATACGTCCACAGAGATTATCAGAATACATTAGTCAGTCGCATTTAGTGGGAGAACAAGGTTCGCTAACCCATCAGATTGCCCGTGGCATTATACCGTCTCTGATTTTATGGGGGCCGCCCGGGACTGGCAAAACCACTTTGGCACAGATCATGGCTCAGGAAAGCAAGCGCCCTTTTTATACGTTAAGTGCAATCAACTCCGGTGTAAAAGACATTCGCGATGTTATCGACAAAGCCAAGCAAAGTGGCGGATTGTTCACTGCCAAAAACCCGATCTTATTTATCGATGAGATCCATCGTTTCAGTAAATCGCAGCAGGATTCTTTGCTTGCAGCGGTTGAAAAAGGCTGGGTTACTTTAATTGGCGCTACCACTGAAAACCCAAGTTTTGAAGTTATCCCCGCTCTATTGTCAAGATGTCAGGTTTACGTCCTCAATGCCTTTTCAAAAGACGATTTGGAAGCCTTGCTGAAAAGAGCGATGGAAACCGATGAAATTCTGAAAACCAAGAACATTCAGCTACAAGAAACGGAAGCTTTATTGCGACTTTCCGGTGGTGACGGGCGAAAACTGCTTAATATTTTCGAATTAATCATAAATGCCTCCGATTCGGAAACCATTGAAATCACTAACGAAAAAGTGATGCAGCTCGTGCAAAAGAATACGGTGCTGTATGACAAAACAGGAGAACAGCATTATGATATCGTGTCGGCGTTTATAAAATCGATACGTGGCAGCGACCCAAACGGCGCGGTTTATTGGTTAGCACGAATGATTGAAGGCGGAGAAGATGTAAAATTTATTGCCCGAAGAATGCTGATCTTGGCTTCGGAAGATATCGGAAATGCCAATCCGACGGCTTTAATTATGGCCAACAACACCTTTCAGGCAGTAACAACCATCGGTTATCCTGAAAGCAGGATCATTTTAAGTCAATGCGCTATTTATCTGGCAACATCTGCAAAGAGCAACGCAAGTTATATGGCTATCGGAAATGCACAACAAATTATAAAACAAACCGGCGATTTACCGGTACCGATACATTTGCGCAATGCGCCAACAAAATTAATGAAAGAGCTGGGCTATGGCGATGAGTACAAATACTCCCATGATTATCCCAACAATTTTGCCGAACAGGAATTTTTACCGGATGCGCTTTCCAACACTAAATTATACGAGCCCGGCAATAATGCCCGTGAAAGGGAACTGCGCCAGTTTTTAAAAAACCGCTGGAATGATAAATATGGCTATTAGGACAAAAAATACGGGTTACGAATTACTAGAATTTAATCTCTAATTTTTCGGAAACCAGTTTTTCATTCTGATAGTATTCGAAAACCCATTGGTCGTTCAAAGAAAAGACAACCCCCTGTTGACTTCCCATTTGTCCGATATAGAAATTAGCTGTCGAAGTTTTGAAAAGTTTCATTACTACTTTTGGAGAGGAATCCACTAACTGGAATCCGTTTACGATAGGTTGCGCAAAAAGCTGTTTCCCGATTACGACAGCTTGAGAAACCTCTTCTTTCCTTGGTGTTGAATCTGTTGATGCAAATCCACCTTTTGGGTTGCTTTTTAGGTTTGCAAGTGATTTACCGACCATACGGAACGCCTGAACATATGCCTTTGCATATTCCTTCTCACGACTCTCTCCTTCGCCGGAAACGTACACCACCTGATTTTTACAATCTTTAAGTTCTATTTTAATTTTTGTTGTAAAGACTGTGTTGTTTTCCACCATATTGGCATAAAGCGCCCTGCATCTGTTTTCGGCTAATTCCTGCGGAAAAACATCCATATCATAATAAACTTCATACCCTTGATTTTCAAAGACGCTTTTAGTCAAAGAATTCATATTGTACATGTTCTCTTTTTTCAGAAAATCGAACTTTCTCGGAACAATAATGTATTTATAATCATTTACATTCTGCGAAAAAACAAAAGTGGAGAACAGTAAAACGGCAAGCAAGAGTATTTTTTTCATTTATAACATGTTTTTTAATTCGGAGAGGTGAAAAATCTGTGGAAAATCGTGAGGTTGCTCAATTCGGGCTTCATTAAAGAACAACGCATCAAGCCCAATATTTTTGGCACCTTCCATATCAGCTTCCAGACTGTCGCCTACCATAAGACTGGTAGCTTTATTTGCTTGAGCCATTTGCAGAGCATATTCGAAAATTTTAGGGTGCGGTTTTTTTACGCCGGCCATTTCCGAATTGGTTACGGTATCAAAATAATGTTCAATATTGGCATTCCGCAACTTTCCGTTCTGGACTTCGTGAAAACCATTGGTTATGATATGCAGATTGTATTTTGGTTTCAGATACTCCAAAACATCAATGGCACCGTCAAATAGGTGATTAAATGTAGGCAGGTATTTTATATATGCTTCCGAAACCAAATTGATAGCTTCATCATCAACTTCAAAGGGAATCAGATCGAAAACTTCTTTCAGTCGTTTGTAACGAAGCGTCAAATGGTCGATTTTATCTTCACGGTACAAAGCCCAGTATTTTATGTTTACCGGAACATAATATTTCAGAAATGCTTCAACATCTACCGCAATATTATGTTCTGTAAAAATCTTTTTAAAAGTTAGTGCTGAATTACGCTCGAAATCCCAAAGCGTGTGATCTAAATCAAAAAAAATGTCCGTTTTATTCGCAAATCTCATAATCCACTCCCATTACATTAATACTCTCTTCATTATCTTAAAGCTCAAATCTATTATTGCAAATTGGCTTATTTTCCTTTCACAATCACCGCATCTTCGATATGGTAAATCCAGTCGTCCACGTTCGAATCATTATAACGGAAAGTTCCCTCCAGGGTTACATATTGGTCGGTTCTCAGTTTAGGATTCCCTCCTCTGAATTTGATTCCCATGATCGTTTCCGGTCCTGATTTTCCGCAGAAAAAACAAGAAGCGAAAACATTTTTGCTCAACGCATAACTTTTATTGTCAATGGGAACGATAAACCCGCTCATTACAATCCGTTTCTTTTGCGTCTGTTTAAGTTTCGTATTGATTACCGGAAACTGCACTTCACCGTATACTTTGTCCGTTTTTTTCAGAAATTTTATTTCTCCCAACAATTTCCAGCTCAACGTATCCGGATTTTTCTGAAGGGAAGAAGCAAAACCTTCTTCATTAAGGTGCACAGGATTTGCACCAACTGTTTTCCCTATAGGATTGCAGAAGGACTCCAAAACCAGAATCACTACTGTTAAAACTGCAATTATGTATAACTTACGCATTTGACAAAGTTTTTGAAATATTGAGTCGGTATGCTTTTACCGCAGGGATAAATGCTGCTAACAATCCAACAAATATAGTTACTAAAAATAAAATCCCTTCTTTATCCCAAACAAACTCAAACGGATTGAAGGCTATTTTAAACTCCTGGTCCGCTGAATTGGAGATAAAGACCAATGCTATTCTACCAAGAATTGTTCCAAAGACAAATCCGATAACGCATAAAACAAGACTTTCTATCACGATAGCCTGCAGCAATTGAAAGCGCGACGCTCCTTGAATACGCAATAAAGCAAATTCATATTTGCGCTCTTTCAGTGTATTGAACAGGGCAATAAAAATACTTATTCCGGAGATCAGCATAATTCCGTACGCGAGATATTGCAAGGCATCCAACCCGATTCCGAAAAGTGTAAACAGACGGTTGATTTCGATCGCCGGTGAAGCAGCCTGCATTTTGGTGTTTTGTGCAATCAGCCTTGGCCAAAGAACGATTCCCATTTTGTTGCGAAATTTGATCAGCACGGCGGTTATTTCTTTTCCTTCTTCGGAATTCAAAGCCGCTTCGTGATTTGCTTCACCTTCTTCATGATCATGGACATCGTGCATTGCCCACACGCTTTGTATATTGGAAAGTATCAGATTATCTACCACTTTTCCGGTTTTGGAAGCGATTCCGACCACTTTGTAAGCACCTTCTTCGTGTTTCTCGCCTTCTTTGGCATCGCCGTGGGAACCGAAGAAAGTATCACCGACCTTCAGCTGTAATTTATTCGCAATTTCGCTTCCGATAACCACTTCAAAAGTTTTGGAAAACATTTTGCCTTTTTCGACTTGGCCTCCAAACTTGACCAAGTAATCCGGTGTGGTTCCCAAAATTTTAAATCCTAAATAATTATCACCGTAAGCTAAAGGAATTGCCGACTTTACAAACGGATTCTTCATCCAGGTCTTAGCTTCTATATAATCGATGTTTCCGGTTGGCGCATCCATCTGATATACAGAAGACAATACCAATTGCAGGGGACTCCCTTGCGCACCCAGCACCAAATCGATATCATCTGCATTACTGGAAAACTGTTCTTCGAATTGTTTTTGTAATAGAATCAATACTGTGATGATGGCGACACTGGACATCAGTAAGATGATGCTTAAAATCGTACTTAAAGGTTTGAACCAGGTATTTCGCCACGCTAATTTTCCGATCATGATAACGAAATTTGGTTTTTAAATCGCTCTTTCAAACGGGAATCGTGGGTTACGATTACCAGAGCCGTTTTGTATTCTATGGATAACTTCTCAAGCAAATCCGCTACCCTGAAAGCATTCTCATCATCAAGGCTCGAAGTAGGCTCATCGGCTAACAATACTTTCGGTTCATTAATCAGTGCCCTTGCGATGGAAACACGTTGTTGTTGTCCGACGCTTAATTGTGAAGGCAATTTGTGAAGATGTTCCTGGAGATTGAGATGCTCCAGTAAGGTTTTTGCTTTTTCTTTGCCTTGTTTTCCGGTACCTAGCCACGAAGCAAGCATTACATTTTCCAATACGGTAAAAGCTTCTATAAAATGGTTTTCCTGTAAGACCAGACCGATATTTTTCCCTCGGAAATGATCTAACTTTCGTTCTGAAAACTGTTCGATATTGGCATTATTGATAATCACTTCGCCGGATTCCGCACGCAATAATCCGCCCAATATATGGAGTAAGGTGGTTTTTCCTTTTCCGCTGCCCCCGGTTATCAGACAGGTTTCACCTTCATTACATAAAATGTCAGGAAAAGCAAACACCGTGGATTTGCCGTATGAAAATGTGAGTTTTTTTGTGCTTATCACCTTAAAAAACGAATTAGTTGCCGCAAGATACTAAAATCGGATTTTAAACCTTTCGTTTTTAGAGAGAACCTAACAGCATTTTAACTAAAAAGACATCTGTAAGATATCAGAATTACTATTTTAGTTCCGGGAATAAAAAAACGGGCAGTGTGTCTACCCGTTCTCTAAGCTTATTGTTGTACTATGTCGTTGTTATCTAATGATACTATTCTGTAATCGAAATTGTCATTCTCTTTCAATTCACTTATAACCCACCCAATTTTGCTTTTTAACAAACTGCCTAGTTTATAAGAATATATAAAGACGACGGTTTGCTTATTAGGATCTAATTTAAGACTTTTCATTATTTCAACCGTTGAAGCGTCGTCTATTACAACAGCATCATCCTTCCTTTCCAACTTACGGTACAGCGTAGCAATCTGCCCCGGACAACTTGGATCCTCCAACTGATCTGCACTTGCAAAACTGTCCCCATATACAATTCCATAATAAGTTGATAAATGTTTATCAAGAAGATTACTCCAGACTAAACTTAAATCCGAATCTTTCAGAAAGACCACCTTATCTTTTGCATAATCCTTTCCAGAAAAAAGTTTTTCAAAATATTCTTCACGAGAATCAAATTTCCGGTTACTATTAATGTTATTATACAAAGAAAGTCCCGACTTACAAGAATATAAGAACACTACCAGCATCAGCACCAAAATAAGCTTACTAAATTTCATTTACAATAACGTTACATTTACAATTATTTCCTTATCTGTATAAGACGGGATGTACTCTCCAGCCTTAATGGTTATTCCTTCATACATTTTATAATTCTCATCAAAACCAAAAACCTCAAAATCAGACGCTTTAAAAGTCGGCGCCGTCATGACTTCAATAGGAAAATGCAAGGTTATACTTTTTTGATCATCAGACAAAACACCTGATACTAAAACTTTATTTGTTAATGAATCATAACCGGAAAGTTTGCCATCGCCACTGATACAATTTATTTCCCAATGCCCATCAGAACAAATCGAAAATCGAGCTGAACAGCCAGTAGATTTACGATGGAATGAAAAACCGTCAAATTCATAGCTAAATACTGGGTATTGCCCCATAGGACATGGTTCTTGATTAGGAGGTAATTTCGAATAAACCTCAGAAGACTGAACTTTATTTAAAGACTTTTCGGATGAGTCAGAACTTGAATCGTTACTACAAGAAAAGAAAAAAAAGGCTGACGTGGCAATTAATAAAACTTTTTTCATTTGTACTATTTTATAAAATTAATAATGTTGATTTGGTTAACCGCCACAAATTAAAATATAAAAAAATTCCTACACAAATTTTAATTAAAAAATCTTACAAAATTCCTTCATCTGCAAAACTCAAATAGCTGTTCTCGGTTACAATGACATGATCCAAAACAAGAATATCAAGGTGTTTGCCGGCCACTTTGAGTTTTTGGGTGATCTGTTTATCCGCTTCGCTAGCCTGTAATGCACCTGAAGGGTGATTGTGCACTAAAATTATCGAAGTCGCATTGTGTTCCAAAGCGGTTTTATAGATAATCCGCGTGTCGACCACCGTTCCCGTAATCCCGCCTTTACTGATTTGCGTTTTGTAAATCACTTTATTGGAATTGTTCAGATACAACACCCAGAATTCCTCGTGGGGCAGTTCGCCTACTATCGGCTGCATGATCTCAAAAACCATTTTGCTGGAAGTGATTTTTTTCAACTCCAAAGTTTCTTCAGTTCTGCGGCGTCTGCCCAATTCCATAGCCGCCATGATCGTTATCGCTTTCGCCTCACCGATTCCCTTAAAGGCTGTTAACTGCTTCAACGATAATTTTCCGAGATAATTGAGATTGTTATCCGTAGCAGACAGAATCCGTTTAGAGAGTTCAACAGCGCTTTCATTTCGGCTCCCGGAACCTATGAGAATGGCAAGCAATTCGGCATCACTAAGCACTGATTTACCTTTAAGCATCAGTTTTTCGCGAGGCTTATCGTCTTCAGCCCAATACTTTATCGAGAAATTTGTTGTTTCCATGGCATATACTTAAAAAATTGTTTTTGGCGTTATAGAGAAAAACGAAGATATGAAACTTTTACAATATTTAGTCTTTTTCTTACTTTTAGGTAGTTTCGACAGTTCCAATTCCAACTTTTATCAAAGATTATCCGATGCAGCACTTTCACTAACCAAAGACAAAGTGACTTATGATCCGAGTTATGTCACTTTAAAATATCCGGGAGGCGATGTTCCTAAAAACAAAGGCGTTTGTACCGATGTAGTAATCCGTGCCTACCGAAAATTAGGGATCGATTTGCAGAAAGAGGTTCATGAAGACATGAAAGCTAATTTTACTTTGTATCCGAACTTAAAAAAATGGGGCCTAAAGAAACCGGACACCAATATTGACCACAGACGAGTTCCGAATCTGGAGGTTTTCTTTGGCCGTAAAGGACAAAAACTAAAAGTAACGCAAGATCCGAGAGACTACAAAACCGGGGAATTGGTTACCTGGATGATCAACGACAAATTGCCTCACATCGGAATTATTACAAATAAAAAATCACCGGACGAAAAACGACCGATGATTGTTCATAATGTGGGTGAGGGACAGGTTTTAGAAGACTGTTTGTTTTCCTATAAAATCGTTGGGCATTACCGATTTTCTAAGTAGCTAATCCATAAAATATAAATACCAAAAATGTTGCTAAGCCAATACAAAACAACAACATAATAAGGAAGCTTAAAAAAGCTATAATCCGGGTCCCTTTGTGTTCTGCTTTATCAGTGAAAACTTCAATTTTGTTCCAAAAAAAAGAAGTTGAAGCAGGAAGATTTATAAGTTCACAAATTCCGCTTAATACCTCTAAAATGTCCATTATTAAATCAGTTTACCAACGCTTTTACTTCATCAAAATTCAAACCGCCATAATTTCCGGAACTCATTAATAGCAAGGCGGAATTCTCCAAATCACGGTTAAATAAAAAGTTTTTGAATTCCTCCGGATTGGTATAAATAATTAAATCGTTGCGTTTAAAAGCCTGTGCGATTTGGTCGTAAGTCACTTCTTCCAGTTGTTTGATTTTCACCGCATCCGGAGAATAGAATACTACCGCTACATCGGCATTATTTAAAGCCCCTTCATACTCTTTTAAAAATTCTGCGTTCAAACTGCTGTAGGTATGTAATTCCAGACAAGCCACTAAGGTTCGGTTCGGATATTGTTCTTTTACGGCTTTAGTCGTCGCGGCTACTTTACTTGGCGAATGTGCGAAGTCTTTGTAAGCCACTTTGGTTTTGCTTTCCGCAATTTTTTCCAGACGCTTTGATGCTCCTTTAAAACTCGCAATTGCTTCGTAGAAATCCGCTTCGTCTACACCCATGTTCTGGCAAATCCATTTGGCTCCGGCTAAATTGTTCAGGTTATGTGCCCCGAATACTTCAATCGGCATTGGGCCTTCCGGAGTTTCTAACAAGGTTACGCCATTTTCAACAGTATACTCCGGTGTATGGTAGGCAATTTTTCGGATTGGATTAGTCGATGCTTCCGCTACGCGTTTTACTTCCGGATCGTTTTCGTTGTACACTAAAATTCCGCCGTTGGTAATTTTCTGAATGAAAATTTCGAATTGCTCCACATAATTCTCATACGTCGGAAACACATTGATATGATCCCATGCGATTCCGCTGATCAAAGCAATATTCGGTTGGTATAAATGAAATTTCGGTCTTCGGTCGATTGGAGAAGACAGATACTCATCCCCTTCCAAAACGATAAAATCATTCTCTTCGGTCAGATGCACCATGGTATCGAAACCTTCCAATTGCGCACCTACCATATAATCCACATTGATGCCGTGGTAATGCATCACATGCAGAATCATCGATGTAATCGTCGTCTTACCGTGTGAACCTCCAATAACCACTCTGGTCTTGTTTTTGGATTGTTCGTATAAAAACTCAGGATAAGAGTAGATTTTCAAGCCCAATTCTTTTGCTTTCAACAATTCAGGGTTGTCGGATTTGGCGTGCATTCCCAAGATAACCGCCTCAATATCAGAAGTGATTTTTTCCGGGAACCAGCCCATTTCCGCAGGCAGTAAACCTTTCTTTTCCAATCTCGATTTTGAAGGTTCAAAAATAGCATCATCGCTACCGGTTACTTTATACCCTTTATTGTGTAAGGCTAAGGCTAAATTGTGCATGGCAGCTCCGCCAATCGCTATGAAATGTGTACGCATCTTTAAATTCGTGTATTTTATCTGTTGAAATCGGCTCTCAGTTTTTTGGCTTTTTCAACATCTTTTAATTTGTTCAAATATAAGTCATATAGCTTTTCGAAAGTAGTTTTCGAATGACCAATTTCGTATGCTTTTTTCAGATTACTTTCCGCCTTGCTGTAGCGTTTAAAATACACGTCGATATAGCCTTTCGCTAAATAACCGTCTACCTTAGACAACTGCAGAAGTTCATCGGCATATTTTTGGGCTTTCGTTTCGCTACCTCCAGCTATTCCGGGCAATTCAATGTAAAACAGGACCAAAGCCCAGCGGGTTTCAATATGTTTTTTATCTAATCGCGCTGCAGTTTCAAAAGCCTCCTCAATATCGCTTATCATTCCGAAAGCCTTGAATTTACTAACGGCTTTGGCTTTAAATGCCATCGCGCCTCCAAATTTGTATTGGTAATTGGCAACTTTGGGAAACTGAAGTTTTAATTTTTTGTAATAACCGATGGCAACATCCCATTGCTGCTGATAACCGGCAATATCGCCAAGATATTCCGTTGTTTTGGAGTCGTTTGGATTTTGCTTCAAAGCATTCTGAAAAAAAGGCAAAGCAGCAGTATATTTCTTCTGCTTAAAAAGAGATTCCCCTTTCTCGAAATCGGATTGCGACCAGAGCACAAACGGAAATAATAAAAGAAGTAACAGTTGCCTCATGGGTCAAAAATAGCGAAATAAAAACATAAAAACCATAATGGCTTTTCAAATAGAAACCCGATAATTCTGTAAATAAAATTTTATTTTTACTTTTTTAAAAATCATTCCAACCTTTTGTCTGAAAAAAGTCTCTTAGCTATAAAAGCCTTATTATGAGAAATTATTTTTTACTGCTGTTACTTGTCTTTTCAAACTTTTCATTTGCTCAAAACTTCGATGGAAAATGGGAAAAGGTCATTGAATTCGAAAAAGAAGGAAAAACAAAATCCGCAAACGAAGAAGTTCAAAAAATCTACAGTAAAGCAAAACGAAAAGGAAATGAGGCAGAAATTATAAAAACTTTTTTCTATACGTCTAAATTTATTCAGGTACTGGAAGAGGATGCGCAGACAAAAATCATTGCTAATCTGAAGAAAGAAATAAACGAAACAAGTCTTCCTTCACAAGCGCTTCTGCAATATATTTATGCCAAATGTCTTGAAAGCCATAAAGACAGAAACCATTACGAAATCAGTAAGCTGACCTCCATCGACAGCACATACAATTCCGATTTCAGAACATGGCCCCTTGTTGTTTTAGAAACCGAAATAACAAATGCTTACGAAAAGTCCATTATTAATGAGAAAGTTTTGCAACAGACTCCGTTGCTGAACTATGAGTTGATCTTCAGTTTCATAAAATATGAAGATTTTAAAGACCGTTCCTTGTATGATTTCCTTGCTTCGGAGGCCATATCGCATTACAAAACAAAAATTAACTTCAGTGTCGTTAATTCAATTGAATACGAAACAAAAAAAAGCTCATTCGTCAATACTTCAACTGATTTTACAACATTTTCATTTGACTTCATAAAAGATCCGAATTTAAAACGTATATTCAATTTGTATCAGAAACTTGAGACAGCCTCTAAAAACAAACAGGAGTTCCAATTCGACAGACTACAATTTTGTAAAAACAAATTATTTCAGGACAATAAATTCTTTTTAAAAGTACTGACTGAGTTCCAAAAAAAGCACTTATACAATGAAATCCTGCAGAAAGTCCTTTATGAGAAGGCACAAATTTATCAACATAGCGCTTCAAAAGAGAAATTTCCGGATTATAATGTGCTGGCTCTTAAAACCTACGACAGTATTTTAACGCTAAGTCGGTCGGAAACCTACAAAAGAGCTAAAAATGCAAAAAATGAGATCACTGATAAAGAAATCAACATTCAGCTATTAAAAGATATTTACAACAAGGAAAACGCCAGAGCACATATCTCTTATAAAAACATTGATAATATAACGCTTTCATTTTACAAGATAAAACAGAATTTTATTGATGACAAATACGATAAGAGCGGAAAAAAAGACAGTCTTGTTAACCTACTTTTGAAAAAGCGTTCGCCGATAAAAAAAGCCACCTATAAATTAGAAGATAAAAAGAATTATTTCGATTACACGACCGAAATAGTTTTACCGCAGTTGGAAACCGGGCATTATTTGGTCTATATAGAAAATGAACAAAAAAATGATTCACTGAAAACAAAAGTTTTCGATTATGAAACGCTTACTGTCACCAACCTGACTTTATTAAGTCATACCAAAGACAATACTGTCTATTTTCAGGCCTTGGACAGAAAAACCGGAATTCCCATAGAAGATGTAAAAATACAATTTGATGACGTTAATTTATACACAAACGAAGTGGGAAAAGTTGATGTCAAATTTTCAGAAAAAAACACCTATTTCAATAAAGAAATTGCTATAAGCAAAGAAAACGATTCTTTATTCCTAAGCAGAAGGTACATTGGACAATTCCGCGATAACAGTTATGCTGATCCTGAGGAAATAAATGATCCTAAAATAGAATTTTACCTTGATCGTGCCATTTACAGACCAGGGCAAACAGTATATTATAAAGGAATTGCGCTTTGGCAGAAAAACAACCAAACTGAAGTTGTTCCTAATCTGACAATGACTTTACTACTTGAGGACACTAACAATAATACAATCAAAGAAGTACAAGTAAAAACAAACGAATTCGGCTCCTTCTCCGGTGAATTCTTACTTCCAAAAACGGGACTGACCGGCGAGTTCACCATCACCGTTGAGGAACCTGATGACCTGGAAAAAGATCCTTTATATGATAAAAAAGAGGACGAACATCCATTTTGGGATAACGTGAACGATGATCCTGAAATCACTTTTCAGGTAGAAGAATACAAACGTCCTAAATTTGAAATTACTTTCAATCCGATTAAAAAAACGTATACTGTAGACCAAACAGTTACTGTCAAGGGAAAGGCACGCGCTTTTGCGGGAAGTGCTGTTTCCGATGCAAAAGTTACTTACACAATTGTCAGAAATTCGTTTTCTAATTACAGATATTCTTATCCAGGCGAGACTCTTACTCTTGAGGAAGGAGAGACAAAAACGGACGCTGAAGGAAATTTCACAATCGAATTTACAGCTGAGCCAAGTTATCAATTCGAAAAATCATCCCAGCCTATTTTTAATTATGATGTCGCTGTATCAATAACTGACATCAATGGCGAAACCAGAAGCAATCAGACAACGGTTAAAGTTGGTTATCATTCACTGAATCTGAATACCTTTATTCCGCTCCTAATCGAAACAGACAAAAAATCGGTTATGAGAATAGACAGTAAGAATCTAAATGATGAATTTGTACCGGTGAAAGGGCAACTAAAATTTTATGCCGTATCCCCTATTAATAATAAGTGGAAAGAAAGACGATGGCCAAAACCTGAAATCAAAACTATTTCGAACAGTGAATTTAGCCAGCTATTTCCTTACGAAAGGTATGAAAATGACGATGCTCCCAGAGAAAAACTCCTATTGACTAAAACGATAGACACCGAAAAAGATAAGATCATTTCCCTTGATTTTCTTTCCTATTGGAAAACAGGTAATTATAAAGTTGTTTTCTCGGCTAAAGATTCTCTCGGAAATCCCGTGGAAAGCACTTCCAGTTTTAAATTGTTTCAAAAAAGAGATAAAAACAAACAATCAGACGAGCTGTTTACCATTAAACAACTAAACCTTAATCCTAAGAAGGATGGTTTTGTAAAGCTGGAAATCAATTCCAATTTTGCTGATTTATATATTTCGTCAAATGCCTTTTACAATGGAAAGGACTACTATTCCAAAGAAATACAATTGGAAAATCAAAACGCTGTCATTCAGATTCCAATCAAAAAAACATTTAAAAATGCCATAAACGTCCAATTTCAAACTGTCTTTGAAAACGTCGTCGAAAATAAAGAATTTAATGTGTCCTTTTTAGAAGAAAATTCAAAACTCTTATTTGAAAGCGAAAGTATCCGAAACAAAATCGAACCCGGTAGCAAAGAAAATTGGTCTTTCAAGATTCTTGGCAACAAGACTGATGAAAAAGAAGTCCTGGCTTCGATGTATGACAGTTCTTTGGATCAGTTTACCTTAAAAAACTGGCAGAATTTAGCTTTCCGAAATGACTATTTTAATTACGGAAGTTCAAAAACAGCACTTGGTTTCGGATATATTTACAGCAATTTAAGATTTCCCAGCAACTATTATTATCAAGACATCCCAGAGAAAGAAACAAATCTAATCTGGTTTGGCTTTAACTTTTCAAATGCCAACGACTATTATGCAAAAAGACAATATGAAAAATTAATCGAGACCGGAAAAGTTAAAGTCCCTGCCAATTCAAAATCAATAACAGGAACAGTAACGGAAGGTGGTCTGCCGCTTCCGGGTGTATCAGTAGTTGTTAAAGGAACAACGAGAGGAACTCAGACCGACATGGACGGTGATTATATTATCAATGCCGTACAGGGTGAAGAGCTTGTGTTTTCGTTTATCGGAATGAAGGACGCCAGTTTAAAAATTAATTCCAGAGTACACAATGTGGCACTTTATCCTGAAAGTAAGCAACTTGAAAATGTAGTTGTGACTTCTGTCGGTCTTAAAAAACGGCAGGATCAGGTTACATCTTCTAATCAAGTGGTAAGAGCAAAAGAATTAACACAGGCTGCTAATCCGAACATTGTTCAGGCATTAGAAGGTAAAGTAGCGGGTTTACAAATTAACACTACAAATAACGGTGTAAATTCAACTACCCGAATCGTTCTTAGAGGCTCCAGATCCATAAGCGGTAACAATCAGGCATTAGTGGTCATTGATGGTGTGATTAGTGATGCAAATGCCTTAACCAAAATCAGTGCTTCTGACGTAATTTCGACGACAATTCTGAAGGGAGCTCAAGGAGCGGCTCTTTACGGTGATGCCGGTGTGAACGGCGTTCTTATTGTTACAACAAAAAAATCACTTGAAGAGGTGACTCAGGTACAAGCAAGGAAAAACCTTAACGAAACTGCTTTCTTCTATCCGCATCTAAAAACTGACAAAGAAGGAAAAGTCAAATTTTCATTTACGTCTCCGGAAGCGCTTACACAATGGAAATTAAGGCTTTTGGCGCACAATAAAAGCGGAGCTTCGGGATATTTTGAAAACACAATCGTTACCCAAAAAGATTTGATGCTTACTCCGAATTTTCCACGGTTTCTGCGTGAAAAGGATACTGTTTTCGTTTCGGTAAAAGTAGCCAATCTATCCTATGAAGCAAAAACCGGAATTGCAGTTTTACAACTTTTCGACGCCGCGACCATGGAGCCGATTGATACAAAACTCCTGAATAAGGACAACACTAAAAACTTTACCATTGTCGCCAGAGGAAATTCCGTCGTAACCTGGAGAATTGTAATTCCGGAGGAAATACAGGGTATTCAGTATAAAGTATTAGCCAAAGCGGGTAATTTCAGTGACGGTGAAGAAAATATAATTCCGGTGGTAACCAACTCGATGCTGGTAACGGAAAGCATTCCGATATGGGTACGTGAAGGAAGCACCAAAAAATATGTGTTCGAGAACATGAAAACCAACACTTCCTCCACTCTCAGAAATCATTTACTCACGCTGGAATACACTTCAAATCCGACCTGGATTGCGATTCAGTCTTTGCCTTATTTACTGGAATACGAACACGAATGTGCCGAACAGACGTTTGCTCGTTTGTACGGAAATGCGCTTGCCACGACCATTATCAACAGCAATCCTAAATTGGCCGCTGTCTTTGAAGACTGGAAAAAAGACGGAAAATCAATTTCTAAATTGGACCAGAACGAAGAACTTAAATCGGTAATTCTAGCGGAGACTCCATGGCTGATGGATGCTAAATCGGATGAGGAAAAGAAAAAGAATCTGGCTTTACTCCTCGACCTAAACAAGATGAAAACCTCATTGTCGGAAACATTTCAAAAACTGAAATCAAAGCAAGGGGTTTCCGGAGGATTTCCGTGGTTTAACGGGATGGAAGAAAGCAGTTATATCACGAATCACATAATGGCCGGGCTTGGTCATTTAGAAAGGCTGAAAGTCAGTTCGGAGATTACAGAAAAATTCGAAGAAATTTCTAAATCCGCGGTTCCTTTCATGGATTCAAAATTCATGGAGAATCACAGGAAAAGAACTGAAAACCTGAAAGAACCTTCAAAAATAAGCTGGCTTAACCCTTACTCAGAATTGCACTATCTGTACGCCCGAAGCTTTTATCTGGAACAATATCCGCTTTCGGAATCGGTTAAAAAAACGGTTGAAATCTATATGGAACTGTGCCGAAAAAACTGGCTAACCTATTCGTTATATGAAAAAGGAATGGTTGCATTGGTACTTCATCGTTATGGAGATACCAAAACCGCAAAAGAAATTCTTACCCATTTCAAGGAAACTTCGTCCAACAATGAAGACATTGGAATGTACTGGATAGAAAACAAATCGGGTTGGTATTGGTATCAGGCTCCAATTGAGACACAGGCATTACTGATTGAAGCTTTTGCTGACATTAACAGTGACACGAAAGCTGTAGATGCCATGAAAGTATGGTTGTTAAAAAGTCGTCAAAGCACGAACTGGCCTTCAACCAAATCAACAACGGAAGCTGTTTATGCCTTATTATTGCAGGGGACCGATTGGCTGTCCGTAAAAGACAATACCATTATTAAACTTGGAACTGAAAAGATCTCATCCAAAAAAATGTCTGAAACTGAAAAAGAAGCCGAAACCGGTTACATCAAAATGAGCTGGAAAGCGGGTGAAATCAAAAAGGAAATGGCCGAACTTTCAGTGGAAAACAAATCAAAAGTTCCCGGTTATGGTGGTTATTTCTGGCAGTATTTTGAAGACCTTGACAACATCAAAACAGCTAATGGCGGAGTAATGAGTGTATCGAAAGAACTGTACCTGAACAAAAACACCGACAATGGAAAACTACTTCAGCGCATTACCCAAAGTAATCCTCTAAAAATCGGTGATCTGGTTACCGTTCGACTAATCATAAAAACAACGGAAACTATGGAATACGTCCATCTGAAAGATATGAGAGCCGCCGGTCTGGAACCTGTCGATGTGATTTCTTCTCATCATTGGAAAAGCGGACTTTCGTATTATCAAAGTACAAAAGACATTGCAACGCATTTCTTTTTTGACCGGATCAACAAAGGCACCTATGTTTTGGAGTATGATGTCCGCGTAAACAACAAAGGGGATTTTTCAAATGGCATCACTACGATTCAGAGCATGTATGCTCCCGAATTTTCAAGTCACAGCAAAGGCATTAGGGTTTCAGTAAAAGAATAATTTATGAAAAACATTCTTCTTTTGGCCTTTTCACTTTTAGGAACTATTGTGTTTTCCCAAACGAAAATCTCCGGTTTCATAAAAGATAAAAACACACAGCAACCTCTGGAAGGTGCATCCATTTTTGCACCTAACACCACAAACGGTGGCGCCACGGATGACAAAGGATACTTTTCTTTTACACTGTACGAGAACCAAAATGAGGTAATCATCAGTTATGTGGGCTATGAAAGCGTATTGGTTCCTGCTGCATCCCTTGCTGATGCCACCAAATCCAACACGATCCTGGTTACGCCGACAGTTAATAATCTTAAGGAGGTTGTCATTAAGAAAATCTCTCCAAAAGATCGTGCCAGATACATGGAAATTTTTCGCCTTGGATTCATCGGTTTTGGAACGGTTGCTGAAAACACAAAAATACTGAATCCGGACGTGCTTCAGTTTGAGATGAACTCCGACAATACCCTACTGATTGTTTCGGCGGACGAGCCCATCCAAATGATCAACAAAAAAACCGGTTATCAAATTTCCTACGAACTGGCTTATTTTGAAAACAAAGTTATTTCACAAGAGCCTAATCAGCAGCTTACAACCTATTTTGGCTATCCCTTTTTTAAGGATATTGTTGCAGAAAAAAAACTTGATCCGAAAAAAGTCGCCAAGACAAGATTAAAATGCTACAAAGGCTCCACCATGCATTTCATAAGGAGTCTTTATGAGGGAAACATGGAAAAGGAAGGGTTCAGCGTTCGAAAATTTAAAAAGGAAGAAATTCGGCATTTACCGTTAGAATATAAAAACATATTTGAAGAAGCAGATTGTAAAGTACACCAATTAGTTTTTGAAAGAGACAGCAAAAAATATTTTTATTTTACTGACTACCTTTCAGTGCATCGCCCCTTCGAAGATCCTAAAAAACTACAATGCTCACAACTGAAGCAACTCATTGACAAGCCCATCGAAATTTACGCGAACGGTAATTATTCGGATCCGGAGAGCCTTGCCAACTTTGGCTACATGGGTTGGCAGAAAATGGGTGAAATGCTTCCGTTTGATTATCAGCCTGCGGAATAAAACCCGAAACTTTCCCAACACAAAAGACCACTCTCTTTCAGCCCCGGGTGGAGCGGCACCTTGTAAAGCGGAACACGGGAAATCGAAGATTCAACGAAGTTAATGATGTATCCAAAAAAGCCCGAACCAATCGCTCCAAAAAAAAAATCCGGATACATTGCTGCATCCGGATTTAAATCCCTTTAACTAAGGATTATTATTTCACGATAGTCATTTCATCTACCACATGTTTCGCTCCTGAGAAGTTCTCAATCACCCACAATACGTAACGAATGTCACAGTTGATCGTTCTTTGTAATTTAGTATCAAAGATAACGTCACCCGCCATAGCTTCGATGTTTCCGTCGAATGCGATACCGATTAGCTCACCTTTTCCGTTTAGTACCGGAGATCCTGAGTTACCACCAGTAATATCGTTGTCAGTTAAGAAGTTAACGTGTAACGTTCCGTCTTTGTCTGCATAACGACCGTAATCTTTGTTTTTGTTCATTTCCAATACTTTTGAAGGTAAATCGAATTCGTGATCACCTTTTTTGTATTTTTTCACCTGACCAGCTAACGTAGTGTAGTTGTTGATTGTAGCTTCGTTGCGTTTGTCTGCAGGCAATGAACGCACTTTTCCGTAAGTTAAACGTAAAGTTGAGTTTGCATCCGGATATTTGATTGTTCCGATTTTAGACTCGCGTAAACCTTCCACCAATTTACGGAAAGCTGCTCCGTAATCGTTTTGTGCTTTTGCGATCTCATCTGATTTAGAGTTATAGTGGTTCAATAAATCATTAGACAATTTCACCAATGGATCGTTTGTAATCAACGCTTCGCTTGGCGCATCCAAGAACGCTTTGATTCTGTCTTTTGAAGAAAGGATACTTAAATCAAAAGCAGCGTTAACGTATTTAGAGAAATCGTTGTTGTTTGTTTTTCCTAATTCCGCAACAGCAGGAGCAATTGCGTATCCAGTTGATTTTGTAGCGTATAATTTCAATTCAGCTGCTAAGATATCTTTCTCTGCAGGAATGTGAACTTCTTTGAAGAATTCGTCAGCCATTTCGATGATAGCCGGTGCCATTTGCTCACGTTTTGCAGCGTCAGCTTTAGCGTAGTTCTCCAATTGTTTACCTAAACTTCTTGAAATAGTACCGTAAGCACTTGTTCTGAAAAGCGTCATTAAGTAATTGTCATGACGTGATTTATCATTTGTCAACTTGTAGAAGTTGTTGATCGTAGCTACTACGTTTCCGTATTTTGCTTTGTTTTCAGCTTTGTTAGCCCATTTGTCGAATTTAGCTTCTTGAGCTGCTTTGGTTTTAGCAGTTCCGAATTTGCTCAACGCATCGATCATACCCTGACGGTTTTTCCAGTAGTTAGCTACTCCAGCATATTTTGAAGCATACACTAAGTTCAAAGCATCGCTCTGATCCATGTATTTTTTCATAGCATCCATACCTGTTTTAGATCCTTCAACCCAAGCAGGATAAGCATATTTTACGTTTTGATCGATTCCTGAAGCCGGCATCCAACGGTTAGTTCTACCCGGATATCCTAAGATCATAGCGAAATCGTTCTCTTTAACACCTCCGATGTTTACCGGTAAATAATGTTTAGGTTTTAAAGGCACGTTGGCTTTTGAATATTCAGCAGGATTTCCGTTAGCATCACCGTAAATACGGAACATTGAGAAATCCGCAGTGTGACGAGGCCATTCCCAGTTGTCTGTGTCTCCACCGAATTTACCTAAACTTTCTGGTGGTGTACCTACTAAACGAACGTCTTTATAATCCTGGTATACGAAGTAGTAGTACTCATTTCCTTGGAAAAACGGACGTACTGACACAGTGTATTTTCCCCCGTCGTTGTTCTCTTTTTCGATTTTAGCGATTTCAGCGTTGATCGCTTTTTCACGCTCAGCTTCTGTCATCTTATCGTTTACAACTGCTAAAATTCTCTTTGTACAGTCGTCCATACGAACGAAGAAACGAACATATAAGCTTGAAGGTTTTAATTCTTCCGCTCTGCTGTTTGCCCAGAAACCATTTTTAAGGTGATTTTTTTCAGCACTAGATAATTCAGCGATTGCATCGTATCCGCAGTGGTGGTTGGTTAATACCAATCCGTCTTTAGAGATTACCTCCGCAGTACAACCTCCGTTGAACTGAACGATAGCATCTTTCAAACTGTGGTGGTTGATGCTGTAGATTTCTTCAGCGGTTAACTGCAATCCCATTTTTTGCATATCTCGGTGGTTCAAACGCTCGATGAACATTAAAAACCACATTCCTTCATCCGCTTTTACACTTGCCGGAACAAGCATAATTGCAGCGATAAGAGATAAAAGTAATTTTTTCATAGTTAAATTTATTTTTAGTGACGCGAAGATACTTTTTTTTGGTAATTAGCTGAAAATAATGGTTTAGAAATATTTTTCGTTAAGAAAATTTTAACAAAATAACCGGTCTTCAAAATAAAAAAAGCGCTCTTTCGAGCGCCTTGATTTTTTATACTGTTTCTGTATTTAGCATCTGCCACAATTTGTCTTTCAGTTCTGTAAGCCCCTGTTGTGCTACAGACGAAATAAACATGTACGGAATTCCCTTAAAGTCTTTATCCAAATGTTTTTTCATTTCCGCTTTCAGTTCATCATCAAGCATATCCGATTTTGAAATAACCACTAAACGGTCTTTATCCAACATCTCCGGATTATAGCGACGTAACTCATCCAGTAAAATATCGTATTCCTTTTTAATGTCCGGAGCATCTGCCGGCACTAAAAACAACAAGGTTGAATTTCGTTCGATATGACGAAGGAAATAGTGACCCAATCCTTTTCCTTCCGCAGCACCTTCAATAATTCCCGGAATATCGGCAATTACGAACGACTGGAAATCGCGGTAGGCAACAATCCCTAAATTTGGTTTCAGCGTTGTAAACGGATAATCAGCGATTTTTGGTTTTGCGGATGTCAATACAGATAATAAAGTCGATTTTCCCGCATTCGGAAATCCTACCAATCCAACATCGGCCAATACTTTCAATTCCAAAACCACATCCATTTCTTCAGATGGCATTCCAGGCTGTGAATATCTTGGTGTTTGGTTCGTAGCGCTTCTGAAGTGCCAGTTTCCTAAACCACCTTTACCTCCTTTTACCAGAATTCGTTTTTCCTCATGCTCGGTGATTTCGAACAAAATCTCATCGGTTTCCTTATCGCGAACTACAGTTCCCAAAGGCACTTCGATGTATCTATCTTCTCCGTCGGCTCCGGTACTGCGCGCACTTCCACCGTCTCCTCCGTGACCGGCTTTGATGTGACGTGCGAATTTCAGGTGAAACAAGGTCCACAAACCTTTATTTCCAACCAGATATACGTGTCCGCCGCGACCTCCGTCACCTCCGTCGGGTCCGCCTTTTTCGATAAATTTTTCTCTATGTAAATGCGTAGAACCTTTACCTCCTTTACCGGAAGCAACATATATTTTTACGTAATCTACGAAGTTCCCTTCTGTCATTTCTTCTCCCCTTCTTATTAATTAGCTTACAAAAGTTTAAAACTACCTGACAGCCACTGGCTGTGCTCCTTTTAATTTCAAATCTTCTGTCATTTCTTCTTCCTTCTATTAAAGCTTATCTACAGCTAACAAAATTTTAAATTCTCTACCTCTCAAGTAAGCGAATTACTCACTGTCTTTTAAAACGCGAACCAAAACTTTATCGATCTTCACACCATCCATATCGATCACTTCCAACTCCATTTTATTCCAAATCAGTTTTTCACCTACTTTTGGAATATACGTCAATTCCGTCATAATCAGACCGCTTACCGTTGTTACATCGTAGTCGTTGATTTGATCATCTAAATCGAAAAAGGTCAGAAAATCGTGTAACGAATAATGTCCGTCAACCAACCACGTTCCGTCTTCGCGGGCAATCAGCTGGAATTCCTCCTCGTAAAATTCGGCGGCATCCCCGACCAGTGCTTCCAGAATGTCATTTAACGTGATAATTCCCTGGCAGATTCCGTATTCGTCGGTTACCAAAGCGTAATGTACTTTGGATTTCTTAAAATTCTCCAGCGCTTTATAAGCTGAAGTATGCTCAATTAGATATACCGGTTCTTTGGTAATTGCTTTTAAATCAAATTCTCCTTTTTCAAAGCTTGCGAAGAGGTCTTTCAGCAAAACCACTCCGACTACTTCGTCCAGATTCTCCACACAAACCGGATATACCGAATGCAATTCATCCAATACTTTTTCCTTCAGTTCCTGCATGGTTTCATCCAGGGAAAGATAGATGACCGACATTCTGTGTGTCATCAGGGAATTCACTTTTCGGTCACCAATGTGAAACACACGCTCCACAATGTCCTGTTCAATTTCCTGCACTTCTCCAACTTCGGTACCTTCTTTAATGATCGCCTTAATTTCTTCTTCGGTTACTTTTCCGTCTGCCGTTGGTTTTATTTTGAAAACGTCCAGCACAAAATCGGTGGAAACAGTCAACAACCAGATAAAAGGCATAGTAACAATGGAAACGGCTTTCATGGGAACTGCCACTGCTTTAGCAATGGTTTCCGGATAATTCAGACCGATTCGTTTAGGCAACAACTCACCCAGAACCAAAGAAAAATAAGTCAAAACCACAACCACTATTCCAACCGAAAGGCTTGGCGAATACGGTCGTAGTATTTCAAAACCTTCTAAAAAAAGTTTGACATTATCGGTAATTTTTTCACCACTGTAAATACCTGTTAGAATTCCGATCAAGGTAATCCCGATCTGTACCGTGGATAAAAATTTGTTTGGCGAATTTGCTAATTCCAAAGCAGTTTTCGCGCTGGAATTTCCTTTTTTTGCCGCTAATTCGAGACGGTTCTTTCTTGCCGAAATCAATGCGATCTCTGACATCGAAAAAACACCGTTAAGTAGTATTAAAAAGAAAATTATGAGTATTTCCATGTTTGTGTTTTAGGTTACAACCTGTCTATTACATTGCTCAATCGCTCTGTTATTTCTGCAATAGACCCAATACCGTTTACGGCATGAAATTTATTCTGCTCTCTGTAAAAATCCATTAAAGGAGCCGTTTTTTCATTGTATTCTTCATATCGGTTACGGATTTTTTCCGCATCCTGATCGTCAATTCTTCCGGAAGTTTTTCCTCTTTCCAAAATACGCTCCACCAAAATATCATCGTCCGCTTCAAGAGCGATAGTGGCAGTAACTTCCCAGTTTTTGGTTTTTAAAAACGCATCTAAAGCATTGGCCTGAGGAATAGTTCTTGGGAAACCGTCAAACAAAAACCCTTTGGAATCCATGTTTTTCTCCACTTCGTCCTGTAACATTTTGATGGTTACGCTGTCCGGAACCAACTCTCCGTTATCAATATATCCTTTAGCTTCTTTTCCTAAAGCCGTATCGTTTTTCATGTTATAACGAAAAATATCTCCGGTGGAAAGGTGTGTTAAGTTGTATTTTTCTTTTAAAAACTCTGCCTGTGTTCCTTTTCCTGCGCCCGGTTTACCGAACAAAACAATGTTGATCATTTTAAAAAATTCTAGTTTGTAGTTATGTTGTTTTTTATCTTTTTATTTCAGCTGATATACTTCCGGCAGGTTTCTTCCCAAACCGTCGTAGTCCAAACCAAAGCCGACAATAAATCGATTCTCTATTTCAATACCAATATAATCAATTTTAATATCTTTTTTATACGCTTCCGGCTTCAAAAACAAAGTTGCGAATTTTAACTGCTTCAGATTCTTAGTAGCGAAAATGGCATGCAGTTCTTCGACCGTATTTCCGGTATCAACGATATCCTCGATCACCACGACCGTTCTTCCGGACAGATCCTGATTCAAACCGATAAGCTGTTTCACCTCATGCGTGGTTTGCATTCCGTCATACGAAGCCATTTTCACAAAACTGACCTCACACGGCTTTTTATAATGTTTCATAAAATCTGAAACCACCATAAACGAACCATTCAAAACACCTATGAATACAGGGATCTCATTGCCTAATTCGACTGCAACCTGGTCAGCCATCCGTCCGATTGCCCAATCCAGTTCTTCTGCAGAAATAAAAGGGACAAATCGCTTGTCGTGAAGTTGAATTTCCATTTTTATATCAGAAAATAATTGGCAAAGATAATTATTTTTAGGAATGAGTTGAGAATTATAAGGTATGAATTGTTAATCCGTCTTTTTCCTTTACTTTAGTACCGATAAGAAAACCCGAAATGAATATAACCTTCTCCGAGCAATTGAGCAAGATTAACGCCGGTACCGAAAACCGCAACCGAATGCGGGATTTTGTACTACAACGACCGTCTCTTCTGGAAGAACTAATCGCTTTTGGCATCGACCTTAACAATAAAAATCATCATAAAGGGGTTTGGATTATCGAAATGCTTGCCGAACATCAAACCGAAATATTGCTTCCGTTTATTGATGCGATCTGTCAGACGATTTCCAGCTATAAAAACGATTCCGCCATTAGAGGCATGTCGCGTGTAGCTTACTTTTTAGGCACTTCCAAAAAAATAAAGCTATCCGAACCTCAACACGAAAAACTGGTTGAAATTTGTTTGGATTGGCTGATCCGGGATGAACGGGTAGCCTGCAAAGTCTACGCCATGAAAACCCTACACCATTTTGGCAAGAAAGAACCTTGGATTGCAGAGGAAGTAAAAGATATTATTAGCAGGGATTACGCTTACCAGTCTGCAGGCTACAAAGCTGCCGCAAGAGAGATTTTAACTAAAAAAACCCAATAGCAGCAAACCTATTGGTTTTTTTTTCCTTTTTTTTCAAAAACACTATCTTTGCATCTTACACAACACCACTACAATGAATTATTTTTCTTCCGATTTTAAACTGGGAATCCTTGGCGGAGGACAATTAGGCAAAATGCTATTGGCCGAAACCCGCAAATTTGACATTCAAACTTACGTTTTAGACTCCAGCAAAGAAGCGCCTTGTCAATTTGGAGCTACAAAATTTTTTCTGGGCAGTTTAATGGATTATGATATCGTTTACGAATTTGGTAAATCGGTGGATGTACTGACCATTGAAATCGAAAATGTAAACCTTGATGCTTTAGATACTTTGGAAGCAGAAGGGAAAAAAGTATTTCCTTCACCAAAAACCCTGCGAATGATCCAAAATAAAGGTCGTCAAAAGGATTTTTACGCGGAAAACAACATCCCGACATCGCCTCACCAACGTTTTACAGATTTAGACGGATTGAAAAATGCGGTAAGCAACGGACAATGGGGATTCCCGTTTGTATGGAAATGTGCCCAGTTTGGCTATGATGGGAACGGAGTAAAAATAGTTCGTACGGCTCAGGATTTAACCGAATTACCTGAAGTGGAATGCATTGCAGAACAAATGGTTCCGTTTAAAAATGAATTGGCAGTAATCGTTTCCCGCAATGTTTCAGGAGAAATCAAGACGTATCCGGTAGTGGAAATGGAATTCCATCCCGAAGCCAATCAGGTGGAATATGTAATCTGTCCGGCCCGTATCGACGAAAAAGTTTCGGAAAAAGCACGAAATGTTGCTTTAAAAGTTTCCGAAGCCTTTAATCACATCGGACTTTTAGCAGTGGAAATGTTCCAGACGGAAGATGATCAGATCTTAGTAAACGAAGTGGCACCGCGACCGCATAATTCAGGCCATTACAGCATCGAAGGAAGTTACACTTCTCAATTCGAACAACATATCCGTGCGATTCTGGATTTACCGCTTGGAAATACCGACAGTAAAGTAGCCGGAATTATGGTAAATTTAGTAGGAGCCGAAGGTTTTTCAGGTCCTGTCGTTTACGAGAACATTGAAAAAATCATGGCAATTGACGGAGTAACTCCACATATCTACGGAAAAAAAGAAACCCGTCCGTTCCGAAAAATGGGCCACGTGACCATCGTGAACGAGAACATGACCGAAGCAAGACGAATTGCAGAGGAAGTTAAAAACAGTATAAGAGTGATCAGTACTCAGTAGTCAGCGATCAGAACACACTCCCGATCGTCATCAGAAGCAGATTGCAGAAAACAAATAACCAAATAACCAAACAACAATGAGTAAAGTAGCCATCGTAATGGGAAGTGTTTCCGACATGCCGGTAATGCAGGAAGCCATCGACATATTAAAAAGTTTTAACATCGAAACCGAAGTCGACATCGTTTCGGCACACAGGACACCTGAAAAACTTTTCGATTTCAGCAAAAATGCACACACAAGAGGTATTTCAGTAATTATTGCCGGTGCCGGTGGGGCCGCACATTTGCCTGGAATGGTTGCCTCGATGAGCCCGCTTCCCGTGATTGGTGTTCCGGTAAAATCCAGTAATTCGATTGATGGTTGGGACAGCGTTTTATCTATTTTACAGATGCCCGGAGGTGTTCCTGTAGCTACTGTTGCTTTAAACGGAGCAAAAAATGCCGGGATATTAGCAGCTCAAATCATCGGAAGTCACGATAAAGTGGTACTGGATAAAATGATCGAATACAAAGAAGGATTGAAACAAGCCGTACTAAAAGCTTCGGAAAACCTTAGTAAGTAAAAGTGAAAAAAGCCCCTGTGGCTGGGACTTTTTTCGGGGTCCACAGACTAATGGGTTAAAATTAGCCGGTGTTTATTGTACTTTTTGTTTGGAGCAAAAAGGGTTTTAATAAATTCGATATCAAAATCTTGCTCGACAAAAATACACTTTTTACCGACAAACAACAAATAAATCATGCAAATTTTAACAACAAAATTCTTAACCCCACATAATACTGCACCTTTCTCTCATATTAAGATAGGAGATTATGTGCCGGCTATTACAGAAAGCATCCAAATGACTCGTGCTGAAATAGATAGCATCGTAAGTAATACTGAGGAACCATCATTTGAAAATACAGTCGAAGCATTGGAATTTTCCGGTCAGACATTGGATCGCATTACCAGTATTTTTTTCAATCTGAATTCGGCCGAGACCAATGACGAAATGCAGAAAATTGCTCAGGAAGTTTCACCTAAACTGACTGAATTAAGCAACGACATCACTTTAAATACAGCATTGTTCGAACGCATCAAATCAGTTTATGCTCAAAAAGACAGCCTGAACCTGAATACCGAACAGGCTATGCTTTTGGACAAAAAATATAAAAACTTCTCGAGAAACGGAGCGCTTTTAGCTGAAGATAAAAAAGCACGTCTTCGTGAAATCGACACGGAACTGGCAAAATTAAAACTGACTTTTGGTGAAAATGTACTGGCTGAAACCAATGCTTATCAATTGCACATCACTAAAGAAGAAGATTTAAAAGGTTTACCTGAAGGAACTACTGAAGCAGCTCATTCCTTAGCAAAAAGCCATAAAAAAGAAGGCTGGATTTTTACACTGGATATCCCGAGCTACCTCCCATTTGTAACTTATGCTGAAAACCGTGAACTTCGCAAGGAAATTTCCATCGCTTATGGCAAAAGAGCATTCCAGAACAACAAATATGATAATCAGGAAAACGCTTTAAAAATTGCGAATCTGCGTCATGAAAGAGCAAATCTGTTGGGATATGCTACCCATGCGAATTTCGTATTGGAAGAGCGCATGGCTCAAAATCCTGAAAAAGTAAATTCCTTCCTAAACGATTTGCTTGACAAGGCAAAACCGGCTGCGGAAAGAGAATTCCAACAGCTGACGAATTTCGCAAAAAAGCTGGACAACATCAATCATCTGGAAAAATGGGACGGTTCTTATTACTCTGAAAAACTGAAACAGGAGCTGTTCAACCTTGACGATGAAAAACTGAAACCTTATTTCAAACTTCAAAATGTTCAGAATGGTGCTTTCACTATTGCCAATAAACTTTTCGGACTGACATTTACCGAAGTATTCAACATCGACAAATATCATGAAGATGTTCATACGTTTGAAGTATCGGATACCAACGGAAATTTAGTCGCCATCTTCTACTCCGATTTCTTCCCGAGAAAAGGGAAACGAAACGGTGCATGGATGACCTCATTCAAACCGCAATCTATACAAGAGGGAGTAAACGAAAGGCCTCATGTTTCCATAGTATGTAATTTCACAAAACCTACTGAAACAAAACCATCTTTACTGACTTTTAACGAAGTGACTACCCTATTTCACGAATTTGGACATGCTTTACACGGCATGTTAGCCAATACAACATATCCAAGTTTATCAGGAACATCTGTTTACTGGGATTTTGTGGAATTGCCAAGTCAGGTAATGGAAAACTGGTGCTACGAACCGGAAGCATTGGCTTTATTTGCACATCACTATGAAACCGGCGAAATCATTCCTCAGGAATATGTAAATAAAATTAAGGAAAGTGCAAGCTTTTTGGAAGGAATGGCAACCTTGCGCCAATTAAGTTTCGGATTGCTGGACATGGCATTCCACGGAAAAGATCCTAGCGATATTAAAGACGTAAAAGCCTTCGAAAAAACAACCATGGAAAACACAGCGTTATATCCTGATGTAGCTGAAAACTGTATGAGCGTTTCCTTCTCCCATATTTTCCAAGGAGGATATTCATCAGGCTACTACAGCTACAAATGGGCTGAAGTTTTAGATGCGGATGCTTTTTCTTATTTCCAGGAAAAGGGAATCTTCAATAAAGAAGTGGCCGATAAATTCAAAAATAATGTCCTTTCTCAAGGAGGTACAGATCATCCGATGACCTTATACAAAAAATTCCGCGGACAGGAACCAAAACCGGAAGCGTTGTTAAAACGGGCGGGTTTAATTTAAAAACACGAACAGCAATTCAATAAAACGGGTTGCTGTTTTTTTTGTCCATAAAAAAATGAGACCGCCGGAAAATACCGGCAATCTCATTTCAGCTAATTAAAAAAACTTACTCCAATTCTTATTTCAGCAAATCGATAATGGATGCCTGCTGCGGAAACACCATTTTTAATTTTTCAATTTGTTCTGAGGTCGGAAGTTGTGAATCGCTTTTATCCCATGAAGGGGCCAGACTGCAACTCACAAAACCGTAACCCGGACCTAACAGCTCAGCACCAAACCACTGGTTGTGTGGAGCAATTGCCTGAAACTGCTGACCTTGATCCAAATCGCTACCTAAAGTCAGTGTTGAATAAATGCCGTCTTCCGAAAACATGTGAAGTTTGATTGCACTACCCTGATGGAAAAACCACTGTTCATCCTGATTAAGTGAATGTAATTTCAAAACTTCGCCTTCTTTCAGGAGGAAATAATTCATAGAATAGGCTTTTCTTTCCCCCACAAAACGTTCCGGTAATTCACTACTTTTAAACGTAAGATCACATTCCGGTCCGGGAGCAAGGTAACCGCCGATTCCCGTACGAACCATATTTAACTTTTCAATAAGCTCTTCCGCTTCCTTATCCGCATGCGGGAATCGCTTTGAGAAACACACGGTGATACCAATGATCTCACTGCCTCCTTTTTTTCGCAAAAGGCCTTTCTGGGTTACAATTTCCAAATCAGACATACCACCGTCAGTTGTCGGAACCTGAATGGTCTCATGAAAATTAAGCAATGGAATTCCGCTTGCCATAACCTGCTTGTCGTGGGCAACGTGCGCCTCGCGACTGTCACGTGTTCCAATAATATCCTCCTTTTTCTGACCCACTAATCTTGCAAAATTATCATTGACCCATAAAAAAACGGAATCATGATTTTTAATGCAAAAATAAACCCCATCCGTTTTGTCCAACACATCTCCGACACTCATTGGCGGTTCAGTGTTTAAGGGCATATCGTTGATATCGATCAGGTCGTTAATTTCTGCTTGATTCTTCATATTTGATCTCTTTTTCTGTGGAAGTCGTTTTTGTTTCTTTCAATAAATTATCCGCTAAATCCTGAGCCAGTGCTACCATAGTCATCGTCGGGTTCCAAGAACCGCTTGCCGGCCATAGGGCGCCGCCTGTAACATAAACATTCTCAACTCCGTTAGGACGATAATCCAAACCTACCACACCTTCGTCGTCTTTTCCGATATAAAGCGTTGAACCTTCATGCACTAATCCGCCTACTCTTCGCTGCGTAACCTGAGGACGCTCGCTTGTCCAAACGCCTTCATTTGGACTACCATGCCAGTATTCAACACCCTGGGCACCCGTTGGCGATAAGGCTTGCTCTAACATCTGGAATGTTCCGTCATCCATAGTATCCCACGTTTGAAGATCCATTTCTCCAGCTATTGCCTGAAGATTTACATTTGTGGTTGGATCACTTTGTCCGTTCAGACGTAAATAATTTTCAGAATTTCTAAAATCCATCTCCCCTAAAACAGCGCAAACGAAAACTAAGTAATCTTCTGAACTTGTAAGCTGTGCCATTGAAGCGGTAGCTACAACATCCGGCATATAACGGGCTGCCTTTTGCGCATTTTTCATCGGATTTTTATCCGACAGTACCGATAACTGCACATGATACTGCATGCCACTTTGTGCATTTACACCTGCCATATAGATAGCTGCCAATTCCAGTTCGCTCAACTGACTCGCGAAATCGTAATCTTTTCTCGGAACACGGGCCACCACTGACGTTATGAAATGCGCCGTGAATCGCTCTCCTGCTTTTTTAATTTGAGGGAAGGAATTCAACAATAATGTCGTTGGAGGTAAAGTTCCCATGGCTAAAATAACTTTCGCATCTCCGACATTTACAACGCCACGTGATGTCTCTAATGCAGTAGCCACTCCGTTTTGTTCGTGGATGCGGGTTACAACACAATCTCCTGCAATTTTTAAAGGACTTCCCAGACCTTTTTCACTTAATTCTGCCTGCTTATTAGCCAAATCCAGTAAAACCGAAGGCGTAGCGAATTTCGCAAAATCCAAACCTTGCTGCGCACCCGATCCCGCGGCTAACGGTGCTGGCATGCATCGTGTAGCTGAAGTGACTTTACTCAGATTATCCTGAAGCATCTTTTGAAGTTGTTTCTGCATCACGCTGTATACAGGGCGTTGTTGTGCCACGAAGCGCATTACTTCGGGACTTAGGTCACTATCGATCTGATCCGCAGGAATTACGTTCAGTAATTTTTCGGCTGATTCAAAATGCGCTCTTGCCGCATCAATGGTTTCCTGTGGCCAATACTTCATTTCTTCCTGAGTGGGTCTCGGACACCACGCGCTCCACATGATACTGCGTCCTCCAAAGAATGGAACCATACCGTGCTGGAACTGAATATTCCCGGCAGGCTGATTTGCTGTTTTGGAAGAAAGCGTCCATGGAAAAGTTTCAGACAATCCGCCTAATGTATGTTGGTACGGAATCGGTAAGTTTTGGAAATGTTCCGGTAAGAAAAACGGACCGCGTTCAAGGATCAGGATTTTTGATGTAGGTTTTTCACTTAAGATTCTTTCAGCAAAAGCCAGGGAACAAAATCCGCTTCCAATGATGATATAATCAAAATGGTCTTGTTCTCTGGTAGTTTTCCAATCGGTTTCAGAAAGGAAATAAATGTGATCCATCACCTTTTGCGGTGTTGGCGTTTGCGGTCCCGGTGTCGGAAATCCGTTTGCAAAATTTGGACTTGATGAAAATGATGTCATAAAATTAATAGTATTTGTTTTGTTAAATTTATATAAAAATATACAATTAAGAATAATTTTCTTACTTTTTTAAATAAAATTCAGATTAAGAAATGGTTATTATTATTTCGAAAAATCAATCAAAATAAACTTTCATTTTTTTTTGAAACTTCAAAAACTTATTTATATCTTTGACCTATGGAATTCAAAGAAGCAAAAAACAAATTCGTTCAGACCTGGGGTGCTTTAGGATCGCAATGGGGTATCAACAAAACAATGGCACAGATCCATGCCTTGTTAATGGTATCGAACGAGCCGGTTTCAATGGAAGACATCATGGAAGAATTGCAAATCTCCAGAGGAAATGCCAGCATGAATTTACGTGCCTTAATGGATTGGGGCATCGTATACAAAGAATTCAAAGCCGGCGAGCGTCGTGAATTTTTTACGGCCGAAAAAGATCTGGATGAATTGGCTGTTAAAATTTCAAAAGAACGAAGTAAACGTGAGATCAAACCAGCGTTGAAAGTACTAAAAGAGGTTTCGACTATCGATGCAAATGCTTCAGCAGAGGAAAAACACTTTGTGGAACAAACCAAAAAACTGTATGACTTTGTATTAAAAGCCGACAACGTTTTGGATAAAATAACAGAATACAAAGACAATTGGCTGGCACAGCTGTTTGTCAAGTTTATGAAGTAACCAATAGATCCAAAAATCTATTTTTTTCTGAAAAAGTTTCATTTTTTTCTGAAAGTTTAAAACAAACAATAAAATCTAAACACCATGACATTTTTAACTGCAAACTGGGAAAACCTTATCATGGCTAATTATGTGGTCAGCCCTGACAGTCTGGAGGCTTACCTTCCCATTGGCACCGAATTAGATTTATGGAACGGAAAATGCTATGTGAGCCTGGTCGGATTTCTGTTCAAAGACACAAAAGTGCTGGGTTTAAAAATTCCGAAGCACACGGATTTTGAGGAAGTCAACCTGCGGTTTTACGTAAAACGCTTTGAAAACGGAAACTGGAAACGCGGCGTCGTATTTGTGAAAGAAATCGTTCCGAAACATGCAATTACTTTCATCGCCAATACTTTATATAAAGAGCATTACGAAACCCAAACGATGGCACATCAGCATGAGTCAAAAGCCGAAGTGGTTACAGTAGGATATCAATGGCAAACCGGAAATCAAACACAATCGCTCGAGGTAAAGGCCTATGATTTCATGACCGACGTCGATCCGGAAAGTGAAGCGGAATTCATCATGGAGCACTATTTCGGTTATACGAGATTTAATGAAACTACAACATATGAATACGAAGTACAGCATCCAAAATGGAAACACTATTGCATCAAAAATTACACGATCAACATCGATTTTCAAAAAGTGTACGGCAACAGCTTCTCATTTTTAAACGACCTGCAGCCCGCTTCCGTTTTCCTGGCAGAAGGTTCTGAAATCCGCATTAATAACAAACGAAAAATAATGTCATGAACTACAACATCGCGGGATACCTTCTTTTTCTTTCCCTCATTGCGTTCATTGTGGTGAAAGTCGGACGCAGCTGTTATGAAAACGGCAATATTTTCGTAGCCGAATTACTTCCGAATCATGCAGATCTCTGTCAGCAAATCAATAAAATTTTATTGGTAGCTTACTATCTCGTGAATATCGGATACAGCGCTACAACGCTTGTCCTTTGGGAGAAGATCACTTCGCTTGAAATACTGATAGAAGTTCTTGCTTTAAAAGCGGCCATCATCATTAGTTTGTTATCCGTACTTCATTACTGCAATATTTATGTTCTTACCCATTACATTCAGAAACTAATCAAATAACATTTAAATACACCATTATGGAAACTTCAAAAATTCTTATCGCTTATGCCATTTACTTACCGGTAGCTTTATTTTTAACCTACTATGTTTCTAAAACCCTTTTCAAAAACGGTAAAATTTATATGCTGGACATTTTTAACGGACGTGAGGAAATCGCCCTTGCCACCAACAAACTTTTCGAAACCGGATTTTATCTGATGAATATCGGATTTGCCCTTTTGATTCTGGAAATGAACATTTACGACGATACGTATCAAAACATGATTGAAGAATTGAGCTATCAGATTGGAGGTTTCGCCATTTATCTTGGGGTTATGCTTTTCCTTAATTTGTATCTGTTTTTCAGAGGGAAACGCAAAGCGCGTGAAGCCAAAATCGCCGCCAACGTTTAATATTCGCTACAAATTCAATTCCGCACCGCTATGAAATTTCCCGAGATTAATTTTAAAAAAATAAAAGTCCGATTGCAACAAGGGGATTTTAAACAGCAAACTCAAATATTAAGTAAATTGATGATGTTCACAATACATTTCTCAACCTGTTTACTATTGTTAACTTGTTTGCTGGTAATTGCTAAGTTTTGGTTCGGATTTGAATTTGAACATTTTCCAACTTTAACTTATGTAGTTGTCTTATTACTTTTTTATGCCTTTTATTCTTTTATATTTGGCATAACCACGGTTACAGGGATATTGTTATTTTCATACATTTTAAAAAGGAACTTCAGCATAGAGATAATTAAGACAGCACTGTTTCTCAAACCGATTGCCATTAATTATATCCTTGTACTAATCACAATTTGCCTTACAGCATTCAGCAGTTATTAAACATTTAGAAAATGATCCTCCTTAAAAACATTGTATATATCAGACCTAAATCCATTGTGCTCTTTTGCATTGCCTTAGTCTGGTTCTGCAACGGATTTCTCTGCAAGGTCTTACATCTTGTTCCCCGACACGAGCAGATTGTTTCCGTTTTCTTCGGAAAAGAGATGGCTCATGAAATTACTATTCTAATTGGATTTTCAGAAATACTGATGGCGGTCTGGATTCTCAGTGGCGTAAGATCAAGACTCAACACTCTGATCCAAATCCTCATCATCGGAACCATGAATATTCTGGAATTTCTGTTTGCTTCCGATTTACTGCTTTGGGGGAAACTGAATCTTGTTTTCGCAATAGGATTTATGTTTTTCCTGTACTATCATGAATTCCATTCTAATAAAAATTAAGATGTTCAAATCACTGCAAAACCATCCGTTCCCGGTCGACGCCTTTTTCAAAAGTTCTGTCGTGCTGACATTTGCTGTTCCCAAAGAAGAACTTCAGGATTTAATACCCGAATGCCTGACATTGGACACATTCCAGGATAAATGGGCCTTTATCGCTGTGGCTATGGTAGAAACTTCTAACCTTAGACCAAAAGGTTTTCCAAGGTTTTTAGGCAATGATTTCTTTCTTGCCGGCTACCGGATTTTTGTGCGATACTCCAACAGTTCGGGGAAAAGACTCCGTGGGTTGTACATCCTTAAATCGGAAACGGACAAACTGAAAATGAAGCTCTTTGGCAATCTGTTCACGCATTATCATTACACTAAAATTGACATTGCGAAACAGGAAAGTGATGGCATGATTGTATATTGTTCTGAAAAATCAAAATTCAGATTCGCTTTTCACCAAAACGGACCTGAAATTGCGCTACCTGAAAACTCACCTTTTGCCGACTGGAAAGAAGCCCGACGGTTTGCAGGCCCGCTTCCCTTCACCTTCACATACAATCCGGAAAACAAAGAGGTCCTGATTATTGAAGGGATCCGAAAAAACTGGGATCCGAAACCAATTGAAGTCGTAACCCAACATTTCTCATTCATTGACGAACTGAAACTCAAAGATTGTGTTTTAGCAAACGCTTTTAAAATTGATAACATTCCGTATTCATGGAAAAAAGGAAAAACCGACCTATGGAAACCTTAAGAAAACCGTATCAGGGAGTTTGTAACATCTTCCGGTTCAACTGGCATTTTTATGCGGCTGCAATGGTGCTGACCTTTACCTTCTGGACTGGCGTTTTTTTCGTCTCAGGACCAGCAAAACCGATTCTTATTGGATTAGGAATCCTTTCTTTAATTCCGAGCTTCAGCTCTTTGTTGGTTTCCCATTACATCTACGATTTATCCGAATTATATCGTAATGAATGGCTGCAGCAATTGGGAATTGCCCCGGAAGACTGCATTGCCAATATCAGTGCCGGATTTGATGAAACCAGTGATTTATTGATTTGGAACTATCCGAAAGCCACGATCAGTCGCTTCGATTTTTATGATGCCGAAAAACATACGGAAATCGCCATTGAAAGAGCCCGAAAATTATACCCGCAAAATCCGTCAGCCATCAGAATTAAAAGTGACGCTATTACTTTGGAAAGCAATTCCCTGGATAAGATCATTGTGGTTTTTTCGGCTCACGAAATAAGAAACCCGCAAGAGCGTATCGATTTTCTCAAAGAACTCCAAAGGATTTTAAAGGAAAACGGCAGGCTTATCATTGTGGAACATTTAAGGGACTTTCCAAATTTTCTGGCATTTAATATCGGTTATTTTCATTTTTACAGTAAAAAGAACTGGCAACATTCCTTTGAAAAAGCCAATTTAAAACTGACAAAAGAATTCAAAACCACGCCATTCATCTCAACTTTTATCCTTAGAAAATAATATGGAAATTCACTTAAAAATTATTGGGATCTTTTTAATCAGCTTAGCTTTGATCCACGGCATATTTCCAAAATATTTCAACTGGAAAGAGGAGCTTTCTTCTTTAAGTCTGTTCAACAGACAAATGATGCAGGTGCACACTTTTTTCATTGCGCTTATGGTTTTGCTGATGGGTGTACTTTGTGTTTTTTCGGCTCATGATTTAACATCGACTGCCTTCGGAAGAAAAATCGCTCTGGGTTTGGGGATTTTTTGGTTTATCCGTATGATCATTCAATTTTTCGGTTATTCGCCGAAACTCTGGAAAGGAAAACCATTTGAAACCACTGTACATGTAGTTTTTTCAATTATCTGGATTTATCTGGCGGGCGTCTTTGGTATGATTTATTTCTATTAAACAAAAAAGACTGCCTTTTCAGACAGCCTCTTTCGAATCAACTTAAACTAGAACATTACCTTTTAATCAATTTTACTGTTTTAACAGCATCGTCTGTAGCTACTTTTACAAAGTAAGATCCGGATGCCAGTCCAGACATTGGAATAGCCGCAGTCATTGCGTTTACAGTTCTAACCATAACTTTTTGTCCTGTAACATTGAATACTTCTACATTAGAAATGGTTTGTGTGTTTTCAATGGTCAAGATATCAGTCACTGGGTTTGGATATACTTTCAGGTTTCTTAAATCAAAATCAACAGCGTCTAAAGTAAAATTTGCCTGAACTGCTAAACTTGTTGTACTTGCACAACCCGAAACGGTTTGAGTTGCATAGTAAACAACCCCATCTGCCAATGGCGTTGAAGCCGGTAGCGGACTTGTTGCGCTAGCCGCATTTGAGGCCGAAGCATACCAAACGATATTACTACCTGCTACCGAAAGATTAGCGAGTGTTTGACCAGATGTGTAATTTTGCGAAGCCACCCCTGTTGGTGCCGCGGTGGTATTTACCATCACAGTTGCCACGCTGGAATATCCAGACATCCCAGCCGAGCACGTAACTTTTAATCGATAGTACGTAGTGGTTGTGATAGTCGGTGTTGTCAAATTTGCATATGTAGTAGTTGCCACACCTTCATTTACCGGTGTTGTAAATGCTGCATCCGATGCAGATTCCCACTGATAGGTAATTCCACCTGCTATAGTATAACTGGTAGCTGAAATTATGGTACTGCCTGAAGTACATATTGTTGCTGACGCCGGTGTACTGTTTCCGCCCACAGCTGCTGTACAAACAGAAGTAAACTCATCTGCACCTATGTCCGGAGTCGCAGCATTTCTGGTTTGTCCATCAATATCGGTTGTAACTGCAGCGATAGGAGTACCTAAATTATCTAAAGCACTATTGCTTGCCCCTATCAAATGCAAATCAACATTAGAAGTAAAAACCGGCAATATGCTTACAGAGTTAGCATTACCTCCAAATGCCGTTATCATATCTGCCAATGTAGCTTTATCAGCACCAAGATATCCTAATGTATTTGCAAGTGTAGCATTTCCAGAAACATAATTATTGTTATTGATAGACGCAAACTGGGCATTATCTGTTGCAGTCGTATAAATAGCATATGATTTATCACCCGACGAAGTGGTGTTTTCGTAAGAATTCACCAAAATATTATTACGAATATTCAACCCAGTTCCTGTTGTTGCAATATAAATACATGCTGCCACACCGGAAGTTGTATTAGCACTATTTCCTGAGTGAGAACCAAAAAGATGAATGGTGTTATTATATAGAGAAACACCAGCTCCTAAGGCTGTAGCATTACCAATTGAAATACCTATTGTTGAGGCACCTCCTAAAGCAGATCCTTGGGAATTATAAATATCCGAAATCATGTTATTACTCGCAATTGTTCCATCACCTAATATCGAGATTCCTCTCGCACCATAAGCACCTGTAGATGTGTTCGCCACTCCAGTAATGGTATTCCCCGTAATTACAGCATTGGTATTCCCTGCCGTGGTCATAAAAATCCCGGCAACACTGTTTGTCGCGGTAAGGTTTGCAATTGACTTAATGTCTTTTATAGTATTATTCGATACTGTAATTCCTGTAGTATTATTTAACATAATTCCTCCTGCATAGACAAAAGGTGATATTGCCGTGTTTGTTGAAACCTTTTGAACAGTGTTATTACTGACAACCCCATTCGATTCAGCGGCTACTGTTATACCGGTAACGCCAAGTGCATTAGTAGTTGTTCCGCAGACATTCTGGGTAATAAGTGTTCCCGTCTGTGAAGTTCCCGAACCTAAAATTTCAATACCGTTTTTCGCCAAAGAGATTAGATTATTTCGGTAAGTATTTCCAGAGTTGGGCGTTTCGGCATATGTAATTGTACTTCCACAAGATATAATTGCTGTACGGGTTGAAGTAGACGCATTTTGCCCTGTCACTACCGTATTTTTAATCGTGTTGTTGGTAGCCCCAGCCAATGTAGTACTGGCCAACCATATTACAACACTTAGTGTACCGGTGTTTGTATTCACAACCGTTAAATCACGAGTTGTCGTACCGTTATTTGAACCATCGATGGTTACATAATCGGCACCGTTTAATTTCAAAATAGCCGAAGTATTACTTCCTGTAATAGTAGACGTAACGCCTGAAGCCGGCTTAATGGTTAAAGTGTTAACTGCACTCGCATCCGCATTTTGCTGGATTGTAATTGGAAAAGTTTCTGAAGCACTGTAAGTTGCGTCAGTTAACGAAAATGTAACCGGGCCTCCCAAACATTTTGTATTATAATCAGCAACAGCAGCCGTTAACGTTGCATATCTACCTCCAGCTCCAACTGTATAAACACCTCCCATCGGAGTTACAAGCACAGTCGGCGAAGTTGGCGAAGTTGCCGCCACCGGAGGATTGGCTGTCAATCCTGCAGCACCAACCGAAGGATATACAGACACATTAGGAGTCGCGACAGCATCCTGGGCAACCACATAATAACTAAGAACATCACCTGGAACACTTCCGGCACCTATTGTAAAATTATAAACACCAGACCCCATAGACGTTCCTGTTGCCGCAACATAAACACCAGAATTTATTCTCCAGTAAGCAACCGGCAATCCAACTCCAACTGTAGGCACACCAGTAGCATCTGTAATCGTTGCTGAAACCGTTCTGCTACCCGCAGCACATGCAGTATCCGGAGTAAGTGCAATACTAGGACCAGTCACATCTAATGCCACTCCTGCAAACTCATCCGCACCGATATCAGGAGTGGATGCATTTCTGGTATCCCCATCAAAATCATCCGTTACCAAAACTACGCTCGTACCAGCGCTTTCAATTTGTGTAGGTGTTGTCGTGTTGATATGTAAATAATTCGGATCAGTACCTATCATGCTCACAAAGGTTGGATTTTCAGATACTGAAGAACTTTCGCGCGGAATTGCTCTTGCTTTATAATCAGCTAAAGTTGTATCGAAGTTAGTTCCATCATAATAAATAGTACTTGCATACAACAAGTTATTATTCGAGCCCGAAGCATAATTCGTCATATTCACATTTCTTCTGTAGGCTACCGATTTACCTGCACCTGCGAATCCTGAAGTATTAACCAAAATATTATTTTTCACTGTAATTACAACATACTGTCCAGCATAAAGCGCAGCTGATCCGAAATCCGTAACAGCCGGAGCAATTGCATTTAGCACAACAGTGTTATTGAATACGTTTGCCGGGCCCGAACCTCCAATATTAATCCCGACGATAGCAGTAGAGATATTAACTGATGCACGAAAATCACCGATAATATTGTTGTAAATATCCAGTTGCCCAACCGCAGTGGCCACAATACCTATAACAGCAGCCCCGGCAGGAGTACCTGTACCACCTTCGAAATTATACAACTTGTTTTTATAAATCGAATGTGTTCCGCTAAGAATTTCAATTCCGTAAATCGCTTGAGAACCTGTTACTTTAAGCGCTTTTAGTGTGTTACCAAAAATACGGTTTGTACCGTTTGCAGTCGTTATCCCTTTAATTGTTCCTAAAGTTGTATTGACATTCGAAATAGTATTTCCTGAAACACTTTGATTTCCGTTTGCCAGATTAATTCCGATAAAAGCCCCTGAGTTTCCATTGAAATTTGAAATAGTATTACCTGCAACACTGTTAACAGTAGCGCTATTACTATTGGCAACGCTTAAAATTGTAACTGCCCCTGCATCTGCCGTAATATTATTAAATACGTTCCCCGTAACCGTTTTAGCCGCTCCGAAAGGAGATGTAGCCGAGCCAGCTTTGGAGATCCATCCAGCAATTACCGTAGAACCCGAAACCGTAACATTGGAAAAATCATTATTGATGTTATTTTCTACAGCACTGGTTGGTGTTGTTGCACCTATACTCGTATAAAAGGTTACCGTCCCTCCCGAATTGTTTTTAGTAAAAGTTCCGACAATTTTATTGTTGTTTACATTACAAACAGAATTCGCCGGCTTAACCGGATCATTAAAAATGAAATTAAACGCACCGGTGGTTCCTGCCGTTAAATTTGTAAATTTATTATCATTCACATTGGTGTTTAAGGCCGATGTACCAACAGAAATCACTGTTATCCCTGCAGTAGGAACCGTAGTCACGGGCGTAAGGCTATGCCCGCAGTCCATAAAATCGTTGTTATTGATATTTAATGTTGAAGTAGCTGTACTCGTTGAAGCCTCACTGGAAATACCCACAACGCCACCGGCTGCTGAGCCGTTTCTCAAAGAAATTATATTATAATTAATCGAATTTGTAAATGTTCCTACAGGAATAGTATTAAAATTATAAATATAAACCCCTCTCAAGGCTCCTGATGTGGTACCTCCGTTCGAGCTCGTTATCGTATTGTAGGATACATTACTATTTTTCGTATTCTTTATGGCGATACCTGATACTACTCCAACGGCTACATTCTGATAAGCAGAAAATGTTCCGGTAGAACCAAAATTAATTATAGTATTTGCAGTAGTTGCATCGGCACCACCAATATCTAATCCGTCGTTGATATCCGATGCAGCGATTGGTCCGACTATCGAAATTCCATTGTTCACATCGGTAATCGTATTTCCATAAATTTTTGTATTGTGATTCCCTCCAGTAGCTCCGGTGGCTGAAGCTGCAGTTAATGGTGATGCTGCCGTATGAGTGGAGTTACTGTAAATACCAAAACTGTTTTGATACGTTCTGTTCAAATCAATCGTGTTATTTTTTATCGTAATATTTTGACAACCGTTGGTAACTGAAGCATATAATAACGCTACACCCCATTCCGTCATATTATTTGTCCCTGCCGTTGTAGTTGTATTGGCTGCATTTTCCAACATGGTAAAGCCCTGCAGCTTAACAAAATCGGCACCTACAAATTTAAAGATAGCATCATCCAGAGCTCCTGAAACAAGTGCCGGAGAAGCTGTAATGGAACTTCCAACGCCTTCAATGGTAATTGTGTTCGCCACTGATCCTTCTGCTGTGATTACGTAACCACCAATTGGAGCTGTTTCATTTCCTGTCAATGTAATCACTACCGGGCTGGTGATGGTGGCACCGTTAAGCGCTGTAATAGCTGTTGCCAGATCCGGATAGGTTGCATTTAATCCCGAACCTCCGTTAGTGGTCACTTGGGCTATACCTGTAACTGATGCAAAAACAGTCAACAAAGCACCCAAAACCAATGAAGAATGATTTTTTTCCTGTCGGTTATCCTTAAACAATCCTTTATCAAATAATGGATTACCTAAACATTTTCCCGTAAATACAGAATTTAAAAATGAAAGAATTCTCTCTTTTTTCAAGAAATTGTAGTTTTTGTCCATAAAACATTTTTTGGTTAATCAAGTAACGAAACTACTGAGAATTACCATCTTAAAAAATTTTATTTCCCAAAAAAATAGCATTTCATCCCATATATAACAATATTTTTAAAAAACATCATTTTTAACTAAAAAATAAAACTAATCACAATGAAGAGGAAAACAAACCGAAATCTTTTCAACAAAAAAGAGAAGTTTCAACGATTAACAGAATGTAAAAACTTTCTGAAATCATACCTATAAACAACGGTTATTTCATCCAGCCGGTTTCCCTTACAGACCTGAAGAATCATACTCAAGCACCAAAAAAAAACCGTCTGAATCATCAGACGGCCCCAAAAAAAAGGATAAACTACAACCTTACTTTCTAATAACTTTTACTGTTTTGACAGCCTCTTCAGTTGCTACTTTCACAAAATAAGTTCCTGCCGCAAATTCAGACATTGATATCGTCGTTGTCATTGAATTAGCCGATTTGGAGAATACTTTTTGCGAAGCGATATTGAATACTTCAACATTGATGATCGTTTCTGAATTCTCTATCAATAAAATATCACTTACCGGGTTTGGATAGAATTTCAAATTGCTCAAGACAAAATCTTTTACACCTAAAGTAACTGTAGCTGTAACTGCTAAAGAAGAAGTACTGGTACATCCGCCAACTGTTTGTGTTGCATAATAAACATTTCCGCTAACTAACTGCGTGCCGGCAGCAATCGCATTGGTTCCTGCTAATGCATCCGCCGATGTCGGATACCAGATAATATTAGATCCGCTCGCTACCAAATCTTCAATAGTAGCATCAGAAGGAGAAGCAACCGAAATTGTCTGAGTTGATAAACCTATTGGTGCCCCTACCACATTAACGGTTACAGAAACAACCAACCTCGGGCTCTCACATCCTGAAATCGTTTGAGTTACATAATAATTTCCTGTCGACAAAGCCGCAGTTGTTGCTAATGCCGATCCACCTGCTGCACCAGCGTACCACTGGATTCCCGTGCCTGCTGCCAATAAATCCGCCACAGTTGCTGCAGTACAGAACGTTTGTGCAGAAGCAGTCGGCTGAGCTGTAGTATTTACAGTTACTAAAACCGGTAATCTCGGACTCTCACATCCCGAAATTGTTTGCGTAACATAATAAGTATTTGTAGATAATGCATCCGTGGATAACAACGCTGAACCACCTGTTGCGTCAGCATACCATTTAATACCAGTTCCCGTCGCTGTCAAATTCGCTACGGTAGCACCATTACACACTGTTTGTGCCGTAGCAGTTGGCTGAGAAACACCTATTGTTACCGTCACTGGAGTCGTACTTACCACACATCCCGCTGATGTTAATGTAGCCGTATAGGTAGTAGTTGCGGTTGGCGTCACGGAAAGATTGTTTCCAGTTCCAACCACTGTTGTTCCGTCTGACCAAGAATAATCCGCTACGTTTACCGGTAATGCGGAAACAATTTTAATGTTATCAATATACCAACCCTGATAGGTCGTGCTGGCATTGGTTGTATATCTGAATCGGATTTTAAATTGTGATGTTAAAGCCGAGGTTGGAATCGCAATAACTTCATTTTGCCATAAGGCATTTGTAGGCACTGTCGTTGACCCCGTAATTGCGGAAGTCCAGTTTGCATAACTTCTTGTTGAAAAACATACTGCGTTGTTGAATAAGATTCCCCCTCCGGAATAACTTCCAACAGGGAATGAATTCCACGTAGCTCCTCCATCAGAAGAATACTGTACATACCCAAAATCAGTACCAGCTACACTACCTTCCAATGCAGCAACATGTGAAAATATCAAAAAGGCCTGAGGTGTTGTACTCAAATCAACATTCGCGGCAGAACTTGCATTTACATCTGCATTAGCTGAAGTTGTATAAAAACGCAAACAAGCCGTACCGTTAGATCCAAGTGTTGTAATTCTTGTCATTGTCGGCGTACCTGCAACCGATCCTGATGTAAACTCTGTCATGCCTGTTTCAAATGACGCGGTAAAAGCCGTATTTTGAGGCGCCACAGCAGCCGTTAAAACAACACTGCTTCCAGATGAACAAAGCAAACTTGACGAAGCCGTTGCTGAAGCCGTTGAACCTAAGAAAGGCTGATCTTTATAAGCTGCTCCCACCAACATTTTTTCAGTTATGCCATCAGAAGCAAAAACATTCCATGTAACATTTGCATTACCCGGAACAGCCGCGGGAATTACCGCAGTGAATGTTGATGTAGTTCCTGCAGTTACAGTCCCTCCTGTCATCACAATCGGATTTTGAGCTATACCATTAAAAGAATATTTCACAACTACAGATGTAATAGCATTTCCTCCGGCCGTAACATTTGCAGTAACCGTTCTGCTCACTGCCACACATTGGTTTCCAGTTGGTGTAATAGCAATACTGTTTAATGCTACAACGGTAAGTGGAGTACCCACAAACTCGTCCGCTCCAATATCAGGAGTAGAAACACTTCTGGTATTTCCGTCAAAATCCTCAGTAACCGATGCTATAGTCGCCCCAGCACTTTCGATTTGTGTAGGGGTTGTCGGATTGACATGTAAATAAGTAACGTCTGATCCTGTTGTGCTCAAAAAGTTTGGATTTTCGTTTACAGAAAGACCGTCACGGCTATTTCCTAATCTGATTCTAAAATAATCTAACGACGCATCTGTATTCAGACCATCAGTATAAATAGCTGTACCGTAAAACAAGTTATTGTTGGATGATGCATCATAAGCTGTAAGCGATGCTTTTCTAAACACTACAGACACACCTGTTCCGGTCGCTGCCGAAGTATTGACCAAAATATTGTTACGCATGGTTAATGCTGGAGTAGCCCCAATACTAACAGCACTTGAGCCAAAATTAGCACTTGTACTGGTAGCGTTCAGCATAACCGTATTATTGTATAAATTTAAACCGGATATAATACCGTTTGTCCCATTAATACCTACCACCTGGTTAGGCGGACCACCTGTAAAGTTTGACACAGATGCCGTTAAGTTCCCGATGATGTTATTATACACATTGTGAGTCGATCCACCGGTGAAATTCATACCGTACACCGCAGAAGTCCCTGTCACTGCAGTACTTAATCCGTAGACTTTATTTTTGAAAATATTATTGGTCGTCCCTCCGGCTACATATATAGCATAGATAGAAGTTCCCCCGGAAAATGAATTAATAACATTACCGGTCATCTCATTTACGTTCCCTGCATTCAATCTAAGTCCGTAAATTGCACCGGTTCCCACAGGAGCAAGCGTAAAATTATTCACAATATTACTACGGAATACTTTATTTCCAGTTGCATTGGGGCTACTATAAATAGCGTACATGTTTTGACTGGAAGTTGTAGACGAATCAAAATTAGTAAGTGTATTATTGGTAAAAGTTTCTGATACTGTACCACTATTATTGGAAAAGATTCCTGCAAAAACACTTGAGCTGTTTGTAGCCGTCGATCTCAAACCATTAACAACATTGGAATCAAACGTCACATTCACAGGTGCCGCACAATCGATCCCATATAAAATCCCCCCAGTGTTTCTTGTGATAGTATCCACCACATTATTAGTACAATTTAATGTAGTCGCGGAACCTGCGAAAATACCATGAATTTCTCCGGTAGTACTAGTACCTGTTAAATTCCTGACTGTATTACCGTTAATATTGATCGTATTAGAACCTGAACCGAGTACCGATTGATTATTTATACCATATATAGACCCTGAAGAAGACGTCAGCGAAACATTGGAAATTGTATTGTTACTAACATTACAAGTAGCAGTTGCAGCAGTTGAAACATTTAGGTAGATACCACTGAAAGCACCCGGTGAAGTTCCCGTCAGCGTTAATGTTCCGCCACCTAAACTGTCTGAATATCCAATAGTATTATTGGTAATTTGCACATTATCTCCACTCCCTGAATTAGAAAAATGAATACCATACATACTCCCGGCTGCAATAAATGTGCGGACACCAGTCTGATAAATTTTATTATTGGTTATCGTCCAATCCGTACTTCCGGCAGCAGCAGAAATCGCAGCACATCCTCCTGAAAGAAAGTAATCATACAAATTACATCCGGTGATAGTTATACCGCTGTTGTTAGCTGCAACAGAGGATGTAGAACCACTTGAGAAAATTAATTTGGTAGGAAGATTAGTTCCTGCGGGACCAATATTACAGTTTGAAATCGTATTCCCATCGTTACCTGTTGTTGTTCCTGTACTAAAGAAAATCACTCCTCCTCCTTGCACGGCAAGATTCATCCAACCCGAACCTAACACTGTACAATTGGTTATTGTATTGTTAGTTGCATCCCCCATGAACTTGATTGTTGAAACTCCAACAGTATTTGTCGCGTTTGTATTGGTAATTGTCAATCCGTTACCTCCGGCATTTAATCCGTTAATGGTAACATTATCAGCACCATCCAATCGAATCAGTTCGGATGCTAAATCACCAGAAATGGTCCAGGTCCCACCGTTTGGAGTGATGGTTACCGATGCCCAATCCCCTGCGCCAAGCGAAGCAATCCCTGTTTCGTTTGTATTACCTGTTACGGTAATAACAATATTTGCCCCGGTTTGTGAAGTGCCGATAGTTGAAAAAGCAGCACCCAACGTCGGGTAACTGGCATTACCGGTAACTGCACCGGAAACCGTAACCTGACCCTGAACATTTAAAACACTGAAAAACAAAAAGAAAAGCAAAATCGTCAGCTTTTGCAGTTTGATCTGAAGTCCAACAAATTTTGCAAGCTCCATAATGTATTTTTTATACATAAAAACATTATTTAATTTCGGCGGCGAAACTACTGAGAATTACCATTGTAAAAAATTTTATTTCCCTAAAAAACAACATTTCATCCCATTTATAACAATGTTTTAAAAAAACTGCATTTTTTCATTAAACCTTATACTCAGATAAGCGGATTCATTTAAATAAACAAGAAAAAAACCCGAATCATCATAGTACAAAAATCCCTTATCCATTTGTAAGCAGGCATTTACACAAACTGTCACCTAAAAAAATATACTTATAAAAAAAGAACCGTCTGAAGCTTCAGACGGTTCTTAAAATAGGCAGATAGTAAGACGTAATTATTTTTTAATCACTTTAATCGCCTTAACGGCATCATCTGCAACAACCTTAACTAAGTATGTCCCTCCAGCCAAAGATGACATATCGATTGAAGCCGACATTGCGTTTATAGCTTTAACCATAACTCTTTGCCCTGTAACGCTAAACACCTCTACATTAGAAATAGTTTGCGTATTTTCAATATTCAAAATATCAGTAACCGGGTTCGGATATAATTTTAAATTACTCAAAGCAAAATCTTTTACACCCAAAGTAACAGTAACCGTAACCGCTAAATAAGAAGTACTTCTACAACCTCCTACAGTCTGCATCGCATAGTACACAGTTCCGCTTACCAACTGAGTGCCGGCAGGAATTGCATTCGTTCCTGCTAATGCATCGGCTGATGTTGGGTACCAGATAATATTAGATCCGCTCGCTACCAAATCTTCAATAGTAGCATCAGAAGGAGAAGCAACCGAAATTGTTTGAGTTGAGGAACCTGTTGGCGCCCCTACCACATTTACGGTTACGGAAACAACCAATCTCGGGCTCTCACATCCTGAAATCGTTTGAGTTACATAATAGTTCCCTGAAGATAGAGCAGTAGTTGATGCCAATGCCGATCCCCCTGTTGCGCCAGCGTACCACTGAATTCCGGTACCTGTAGCAGTTAAATTTGAAACTGTCGCTCCATTACAGAAAGTCTGTGCAGAAGCTGTCGGCTGAGCCGTTGTATTTACTGTTACAGAAACTGCTAATCTTGGACTCTCACATCCTGAGATAGTTTGTGTCGCATAATACGTTCCGTTTGATAAAACATCGGTTGACAACAAAGCCGAACCGCCCGTTGAACCAGCATACCATTGAACTCCAGTTCCCGTTGCTGTCAAATTCGCAACCGTGGCACCGTTACATAACGTTTGAGCAGAAGCGGTTGGCTGAGCAGTAGTGTTTACTGTTACAGAAACCGGCAATCTCGGACTCTCACATCCTGTCATCGTTTGCGTTACATAATAAGTTCCTGTTGCCAAAACATCTGTAGAAGCTAAAGCCGAACCACCTGTTGAACCTGCATACCACTGAACGGCTGTTCCTGTTGCGGTTAAATTAGCTACGGTAGCACTGTTACAGAAAGTCTGCGCCGAAGCTGTAGGCTGTGGAATTGCACCAATAGTTACCGAAACCGGCAATCTTGGGCTCTCACATCCTGAAATCGTTTGAGTAACATAATACGTGTTTGTAGATAATGCATCTGTCGACAATAAAGCCGAACCACCTGTTGAACCGGCATACCACTGAATTCCTGTTCCTGTTGCTGTTAAATTTGCAACAGTTGCAGCAGTACAGAATGATTGTGCTGAAGCCGTTGGCTGTGCCGTCGTATTAACCGTTACAGAAACAGCCATCCTCGGACTCTCACATCCTGAAATCGTTTGAGTAACGTAATATGTATTTGTAGATAATGCATCTGTCGACAATAAAGCTGAACCTCCTGTTGCACCAGCATACCACTGAATTCCGGTTCCCGTTGCCATCAAGTTTGCTACTGTTGCAGCATTACAGAACGTTTGTGCTGAAGCAGTCGGTTGAGCTGCAGTAATAATAGTTACAGGAACTCCTAATCTCGGACTTTCGCATCCTGAAATAGTTTGAGTAGCATAGTAAGTCCCGTTTGATAAAGCATCTGTTGGTAACATAGCCGAACCACCCGTTGCTGCAGCATACCATTGGATTCCTGATCCTGTTGCCGTTAAATTCGCAACTGTTGCGGTACTACAGAAAGTATGTGCAGAAGCCCCCGGCTGAGGTGTTGTATTTACGTTTACAGTTATTGGAGCCGTAGTTACCGTACATCCTCCCGCTGAAGTTAAAGTAGCCGTATAGGTTGTAGTTGCCGCTGGCGATACAGAAAGATTGTTCCCTGTTCCCACTACCGCAGTTCCGTCTGACCAAGAGTAATTCGTTATAGCCGATGGTATTCCTGAAACAACTTTCACATTATCAATCAACCAACCATAATAACTATTAGTTGCGTTTGTTGTATATCTGAAACGAATTCTGAATTGCGATGTTAAGGCCGCTGTCGGAATCGCAATGGTTTCATTCTGCCACAAAGCATTGTTTGGTGATGACCCTACTGCAGTAAATGTAGAAGTCCAGTTAGCATAACTTTTTGCCGAAAAACTTACTGCTGAATTAAACAATGTCCCCGTTCCCTGGTAGCTTGATGTAGGGAATGTAGTCCACGTAGTTCCTCCATCTGCCGAATACTGAACATAGCCAAAATCAGTTGCTGTTGTTGAGCCTTCCATTCCGGCAATATGAGAAAACGTCAGATAAGCCTGTGGCAATGCGCTTAAATCAATATTAGCCGCCGAACTTGCATTTACATCGGAAGTAGCGACTGTTGACGTTTTTAAAAGCATCGAAGCCGTTCCGTTAGATGCGTATGTGTTCGACTGCGTAAAACTAACCGTACCTGTTACAGCACTTCCTGTAAAATCAGTTATCCCAGTTTCAAAAGAATTACTGTATGGTGTTGTTTGAGGTACTATACTTGCAGATAAAACAGAAGTACCTCCTGGACAAAGGGTATTTAAAGAAGCCGAAGCAGCGCCAACCAGACCAAATAAAGGCGCATCTTTATATGCAGTCCCCACTTTTAATTTAGTCGTTACCGCATCGGTTGCATATACCTCCCAAGTAACATTCACATTAGCTATTGCAGGAATAGTTGCCGTGAAAACAGATGTTGCTCCTGCCGTTAGTGTTCCGCCCGTCATTGTAATAGGCGTTTGAGCTACTCCATTAAAATAATATTTCAATACAACCGAAGTGATCGCATTCCCTCCTGCAGTGATGTCCGCTGTAACAGTTTTGTTTACTGCAGCACATTGATTACCAGAAGGAGTAATCCCAATAGCATTGATAACCACCGCTGTAAGAGGTGTTCCCGCAAATTCATCAGCACCTAAATCCGGTGTAGTTGCATTTCTTGCATTTCCGTCAAAATCGGTTAAAACAGAAGCAATGTTTGCTCCGCCACTTTCAATTTGCGTAGGAATTGCAGGATTAATGTGCAGATAATTCGGATCTGAACCTACAGTGCTTAAGAAATTCGGATTCTCACTCACAGAAAGACCTTCTGCACCTGCTAATCTGGTTTTAAAAGTATCCAAAAGCAAATCGTTAGCTCCTGCGGCATCCGTATAATAAACAGGGGCATAAAAAAGATTGTTGTTTGATGTCGGGTCATAACCTGTAAGACCACCTCTTCTTATCACAGCTGCCACCCCCGTACCGGTAGCAACACAGTTATTTACAAAAACATTGTTACGAATAACTAACACAGGAGTTGTTCCGCTATTGATGACACTTGCTCCGAAATTAGCTCCGGAACTTGTCCCACTAAGTACAATTGTATTGTTATACAAATTCAAAGTTGGAGTTGGAGACGCTACAGTTATACCATTCACCTGAGTTGGTGTTGTTGCAAAATTTGTAGCTGGAGCAGTTATATTTCCTATAATATTATTATAGGCATTATTAGTCGTTCCACCAGCAAAATACATACCATTTAAAGAAACTGAAGCAGCCGAAGCAGTACTTAATCCGTAGATTTTGTTTTTGAATATATTGTTAGTTGTACCTCCGCCTATAGCAATGGCCTGAATTTTAACTCCCCCTGTAAATGAATAAATAGTATTACCGGAAATCTCATTTAAAGCACCACTATACGGCATTCTGATTCCGTACATCTCACCTGTGCTTGTCGCCGGAAGCGAAAAATCACTTATAGTGTTATTACGGAATGTCCTGTCCCCTGTACTTACAGATATATTATTCCAAATACCATTAATTGGAATAGCATTAGCAGACGACGATGACAAATAACTGATTGTATTATTTGTAAATGTCTCTGTTGCAGAAGCTGAACTAGCATAAAAACCGGCAAAAGTAGTTGTTCCTGTTGCAGATGTCGAACTTAAATTAGTAATGACATTCAAATCAAACGTAGCGTTTGTACACTGAGCGTAGTTAATACCATAGAAACTTCCAGTACCAGTTCTGGAAACCGTATCAATTGTATTACTATTACAATTTAATGTAGCTGCCTGTCCCGCATAAATCGGATTAACAATACCGGTAGTAGTCGTAGTTACTATATTCCTAACAACGTTACTATTTATATTGATTGTATTTGAAGCCGCTCCTGAACCATTGTAAATACCAAAAAATCTTCCTGTACTGGACGCTAATGAAATATTTGCAAACGTATTGTTATTTATATTAGACGCAGTGGCAGCCGAAGGAGAGCAGTTAAAGTAAATCCCCTGAAATTCTCCTGCAACACCGGATCCAGCCAAAACCAGATTTCCAGTTCCGGCATTGTTAGCATAACCTATAGTATTTCCCGTAATCTGTGCATTATCACCAGCTGAATTGCTAAAAGCAATACCATACAAAATCCCGGCACCCGTAAACGTACGAGTCGCCGTTTGATACATTTTGTTGTTTGTTATGATCCAATCTGTATTTCCTGCCGCTGCATAAATCGCAGAACATCCGGAAGACATAAAGTAATCGTACAAATTACAATTAGTAATTGTTATCCCGCTGTTTGCCATCGCTGTAGTTGTAGTCGAACCGATGCTTCCAATTAATTTAGACGGAAGACTTGCTCCGGCAGGACCGACATTACAATACGAAATTGTATTTGCGTCATTTCCGGTAGAAGTACCTGTTCCAAAGAAAATCACACCTCCGGCAACAGTATTGGCCACAGTCGTTGAACCCAACACCGAACAATTCGTGATAGTATTATTTGTTGCATCCGCCAGGAATTTAATAGTACCTGCAGTTGCGGTTGCATTCGTATTTGTAATAGTCAGTGAGCTTGCACCTGTATTCAATCCATTAATAGTGACATAGTCCGCACCATTGAATTGAATCAACTCAGAAGCCACGTTCCCTGAAATTGTTGCCGCAACCCCTGATGCAGGTTTAACAGTAAGGGTATTAACCGTACTGGCATCAGCATTTTGCTGGATGATAATCGGATACGTTTCAGAAGCATACGTTGTATCAAGCAACGAAAAAGTTATTGGTCCTTGCAGACATCTTACATTATAGTCTGATACTGCCGCCGTTAATGTTGGATAATTTCCCCCTGTCCCTACTGTATAAACACCAGTCATAGGAGTCTTTAGGCTTATTGGCGCTGTTGGCGCTGTCGCTGCCATAGGAGGGTTCACATTGAATCCTGCTGCTCCAAGAGAAGGATATACTGACACATTTGGAGTGGCAACATTGTCCTGCGCAACAAAATAGTAATAAACACCATCACCTGCAACACTTCCTGTACCAATGGTAAAATCGTAAGCACCCGTCCCGGCATTATACGTACCTATCGCAGCAGTATAAGCTCCTGAATTTATTCTCCAATAAGCTACCGGTAGGCCGGCACCTGTAGTAGGCACGCCCGATGCATCTGTGAAAGTTGCCGAAATGATTCTTGTCCCTGGAGCACATGATGTATCCGGAGTATGCGTAATTGCAGGCCCTGTCAAATCAAGGACTACCCCAGCAAACTCGTCAGCTCCGATATCCGGAGTAGTTGCATTTCTGGCATTCCCATCAAAATCATCAGTTACCATAGCAATCGGAGCACCACCGCTTTCAATTTGTGTAGGCACAGTAGTATTGATGTGTAAATAAGTTGCATCAGAACCTAATGTACTTACAAAAGTAGGGGTCTCTGTCACCGAGAAAGTATCACGACCTGTAGCTCTGGTTTTAAATGCAGCCAATGTTGCATCTAAATCCGTCACACCTGTTTTTGTATGAATATTAGTACCTGCGAATAAATTATTATTAGATGTTGCATCATAAGGCGATATACCACCTGCCAGTCTCAATACCACGGACACTCCTGTACCTCTGGACGGCAAATTATTGATCATGATATTGTTTCGCAATGTTAGCGGACCAGCAGTATATAATACACTCGACCCGAAATTAGTTCCTGAATTTGAACCGTTCAACACAATGGTATTATTGTAAAGATTCATAGGCATCCCCCACGAATTAATACCAATTACTATATGAGGTTCGCCTCCACCGTCAGTCGCTATTGGCGCAGTCAAATCACCTATAATATTATTATAAATATTATAGGTTCCACCACCTGTAATAGCAAAACCAATTACACCAGATGCAGCTCCTGGACCATTTAATCCATATACTTTGTTATTGTAAACATTATTAGTCGTCCCTGCTGACAAACTAATCCCGTTGATTCCACTGCCACCTCCTTTATTCGGCCCGGCAATTGTACTGATTGTATTCCCTGAAATAGTATTAAGAGCACCCGCGTTAGCCATTTGGATTCCGTGAATAGTAATCCCTGTTGACGACGCCGGAACAGTGATATTACTCACAATATTATTTTGAATAGTCTTATTTGCAGTACCCGTTCCTGTTTTAATACCATGTATCGTCTGAACAGTTGTTCCTGTTGTAGAAGAAGTCAAACCTGTAACCGTATTATTGGTCACTGTCTCTGTCATAGAGGTAGTCGACGAATAAATCCCCGCAAAGGCTGATGCATTATTAGTACTAGTTGAAGATAAATTTGTAATTGCATTAGCATTAACCGTCACATTCGTTGCCGCACCATAATTGATACCATAAAAAATTCCGTTACCAGATCTCGAAAGATTATCAATTCTGTTTCTGTTACAGTTAAGTGTGGTAGCAGCTCCTGCTAAAATACCATAAAAATTACCCGTACTGGCACCAACAGTAAAATTGCTGATTACATTATCTTCAATATTAACTGTATTGGAAGATGCTCCCGTACTACTGTTAATTCCATAATTAGCTCCACTTGTCGTAGTTGTTACAGCTATGTTAGAAATCGTATTGCCACTAATATATGTTGGACCGGACGCAGTCGAAGACGTAGCAAAAGTAATACCGCTAAAAGCAGCTGCTACACCCCCAGGAGTAATTGACAAAGTTCCACTCCCTGCACTATTTGCATATCCAATGGTATTCCCGGTGATACGTAGATTATTACCATAAGTACCATTTACAAAATAAATACCATACATTGTATAACCAGACGTAAACGAGCGCGCACCCGTTTGGTAAATTTTATTGTTTGTAATATTCCATGCAGAACTTCCCGTCGTAGCATAAATCGCCGCACTATAGTTAGTTGCTATAAAAAAATCGTACAAATTACAATCACTGATTGTTATCTCACTGTTACAAGCCGCTTCACTGGTAGTTAAACCAGATGAATAAATCAGTTTCACAGGAAGATTTGCTCCTGCCGGACCAATGTTGCAGTATGAAATTGTGTTCCCATCATTACCTGTGGTAGTTCCGGCACCAAAATAAACAACCCCCCCAGCGGTTCCAGTATTAGTTGTACTTGAACCCAATATGGAACAATTGGTTATTGTATTATTGGTTGCATCCGCCATGAACGCAATGGTAGAGGTATTGGCGGTAGCAGCCGTACTTGTATTGGAAATTGTCAATGCATTTCCACCTGAATTCAATCCGTTAATGGCGACATTGTCTGCCCCGTTGAACCGAATCAGCTCAGAAGCCAAGTTACCGGAAATAGTCCATGACCCACCGGTTGGACTAATCGTTAAGGACGACCAATCCCCTGCTCCAAGTGAAGCAACTGCAGTTTCGGTCGTATTCCCGGAAATAGCAATATTGATATTCGCTCCGGTTTGCAAAGTTCCAATAGCTGTGAACGCGGCACCCAAAGTAGTATAAGGTCCGTCACCAGTCACTGCGCCAGAAACCGTAACCTGTCCCCGAACATTTGAAACTCCAAAAAAAACGAACAAAAGCAGCACGAGCAGCTTTTGCATCTTCATCAGAAGCCCGGATGATGGCTCATCCAGCCCTTTAATGTATTTTTTCTTCATAAATTAAAATTTTTTTATTAATAGTTGGTCACGAATCTACACAGAATTAACCTTGTAAAAAATTTTATTTCCCTCAAAACAAACATTGTATCCCAGTAATAACAATATTTTAAAAAACCCATTATTTTTTAACAACATAAAAAACAATGAAAAACAAAAAGCCTTCATTTGATATCAAAACATCAAAAACCTATCACCATCACTGAGAATACCATTATAAAACCAAATTTTAAAAACAACAGAAATAAAAAAAGCCGTCTTTTCAGACAGCCCCTTTTTAACCCAAATTAAAAAACTACTTCTCAATTATTTTTAATGTTTTAACCACTACGCGATTTATTTTCAAAATAATAGCCAACAGTCAAGACACAACCTTATCTAAATCAATAAAAAACAGCTTCTTTTGAAAAAAAGCGATCCTTAAAATAAGACACATTCGATTAGATTCGAATTCGTATAAAGAAAAACAATCAGCAGAAAGCCATAATTCCCCGCAGCAGATTAATCTGATTGACGGCACGGTAGAGATTATGATCTTTGTAAGAAATTTGATAGTAGGTATCTCCGTTTAAGTAGTCGGTCAAAAAACGGATTGCCTGAATAAACACGACCACTTTAGCCGCATAATCTAAATTTTCTTTTTCTATAGGTGTAAGGACATTATCCAAAAAATACAGAAACCCTTTTTTGGTAGCCATAAACAGTTCAGGATCAAAATTGCAACTTTCAGAGATTGCACTTTCATCCGCCAAATTGGTATAGGATCGGATCATATCTCCAAAATCATACAGCAATGTCCCTTCCATAACGGTATCCAGATCAATAACCGCAATAGCTTTATGTGTAGTCTCATGAAAAAGAACGTTGCTTATTTTCGGATCGGCGTGAATGATTCTTTTGGGAAACTGCTGATTTTGCTGTAACGCTATCCAAGCATTGGGCAATCCAAGATGCTCATTAACAAACTGTATGACGGAAGCCGCAGCCGTTCTTCGTTCCTCCGATGCACGCTCAAGAGCACCTTTGTAATCAAGAATCCGTTTCTCGAAATTTATAAAATCCGGCAACACCGGCTGAAGTTTAATTTTTAACGAATCAGTGTTCACTGCTTTATAAAACCGACTGAAAGCTTTAGCTGCTTCAAATGCAAAAGCGGGAGTACCGGCTTTGTCCAAAGTCACACTGTTCTTTATATAGGTAAACATTCTCCATGGAGAACCTTCTTCATCAAAAATTAACACCTCTTCTTCTTCTTTTGTGGTTAGTATCGAACTGACTTCTAACGGATAGTCCGATTGCTGCAAAAAATCTATTACACTTGCGGTATTATGCGACAAAACCGTCGCATCCGGAAAGACGGCTGTATTTATTTTTTGAAGAATATAATCCTGATTCGTATGTAAATCCGTAACAAGATAGGTTGCATTGATCAGTCCGACTTCTATTTCGGAAATCTCAATAGCTTCCAAAGGGACCGAAAGGAATTTCGCGGCGATTTGCTGAAGGTTTTCCATATTACCAAAGCGATTTCGGATACTTGCTTTTTTTTATTTCACTTAGAAGAAACGCCTGTAGAACCTCCTTGTCTTCAGGATAGGTCAATCCCATCCACTCTGATTCGGATTGATGAACCGTAACTCTTATTGACTGATCGTCTATTAACTGCTGAATTACGGTCGGAATATAAAATTCAGCCTTTGAGAGATCTCCCTTTTGAAGAAAACGCAAAAATCCGGTCTGCAGAAAATCAAAAACGGACGGATGAAAACACCAAAAATTCATGGAAACCAAGGTGTTTTCTGCCAATACCACACTTCCTTGCGGCGTTTCCGACACTATTGCGGAATCTTCTCTTGCGATATGCGTATGTTCGACAACGGCAACCAAATGGCATTGGTCATCCAACGTACAAACTCCACGGGAAACCGGGCCGTTATCACTCAAAGTAGTATTTACAGGGAAACCGATCATTTCATACTGATCTTCTTTTATCACATCAGCGTTAATCGACTCCTGGATTTCAAAATACGATTCACGTCCGTAAAAATCATCCGCATTAATTACCACAAAAGGCTCATTCACTACGGATCTGGCGGTCAAAATTGCGTGCCCCGTTCCCCAAGGTTTGCTTCGCTCCTTTGCAGCAGCAACGAATTCATCCGGTAAAAACCCATTCATTTCCTGATGAACAAAATGCATTTCAACCTCCTTTTTTGTCCCAATTTGTTCCAACCGTTCGATATACTCCCTAGAAATATTCGGATTCACGATTAAAACAAATTTGTCAAATCCGGCTTCAATAGCATCGAAGATCGAAAACTCAAGCAAGGTTTCACCGGCAGGCAGCAAAGCATCGGTTTGTTTCAGGCCCTGATATCGGGAACCTAATCCTCCGGCCAGAATGACAATGGTCTTATGAGATTCAGAATGCTCCATCAAAGCCAAAAACAGGTTTACGCGTTTCCCAGGCGCCTTTTGTAAAATCAGGTATTTCCTGAACTGCGCCGTTGTTCTGAACAGACATTTCACTCAAAGGCGTAATGGAATACCAGGTAGCCAGATCATACACATCCAACGGGAATTCCACATTTCGTTTTATGCATTCGATAAAGGTATTATCGACGAAGAAATCCATTCCGCCATGCCCTGAATTTTCTGCATCTTTTGAATAACGTTTCCAAAGCGGATGATCGTTTTCCGTAAGCCATTTTTCAGTAGTCTCCCATTCATGGGATTTCTTCATGGCCTTCTCAAAATAAATAAAGCCTTTGTTCAGTTCGCCGGCCCCGAAATCCTGCCACAAACCTTCTGTTCCCTGCACACGGAACCCTAAATTATAAGGCCGTTGCAGACTGGTATCATGGGTCAGCAAAATAGTCTCCCCATTAGCGCATTGTATCTGAGTGGTAACAATATCGCCTTGTTTGAATTTCACTTTGGCATTCGGATGGTCCTTACCTCCTTGCGGATGTTCGCTTATGTATTTATTCAGTCCTCTTGCCTTACTTGAAAACGAAGACAATCTTAGCAATCGGTTACCTCTGTTGATATCAAACATTACAGCCACGGGACCTAAGCCGTGCGTCGGATAGAGTTCGCCGTTTCTGTTTACGTAATGATTAGTTCTCCATTTGGCTTCGCTATATCCTTTTTCGCCAAACTCTACACCTGAATGATACGCAGTTTTCCCGTCGTTAAATAAGACGCCCCGCAAATCATGCTCGTATCCTCCCTGACCATGAATCAATTCGCCAAACATTCCTTTGCGTACCATGTTCAGCACCGCCATTACATCACGACGGTAACAGACATTTTCCAGCATCATTATGGGCACTTTGGTTTCTTCGTATGCTTTTACATAATCCCAACAATCGGACAATTTCATTGCGCCACAGACCTCCATTCCAACAATCTTCCCAGCTCTCATGGCATCAATACCCTGCTCTTTATGCCACTCCCAAGGCGAGGAAATAATGACAGCATCAATATTTTTATCTTTCAGCAGATTGCGGTAATCGTAATTGCCGTTAGGGAATTCTTTAGGTGCTTTTTTGTTGTATTTCGCGACCAGTTTTTGCGCCATTTCCAACATCGCTTTATCCGGATCGGCAATCGCCACGATTTCCACGTCGTCGCGTTTTAGCATTTCCTGCATGTGCGCCTGACCACGGAGACCGGTTGCTATAAATCCCAAGCGGACTTTCTTACTGATTTTTTCATCCGAAGCAAACAGGGAATTGGGCAGGATCAAAGCCCCGAAGCCCGCAAGTGCTGTTGTTTTTATAAAATCACGACGATTGGAATTCTGATTCATAGCAGACTGATTTAGCTTCACTAAAATACTGCTTTTTAGGCGATTATTTCGACTAATGCGTGATTAATTATACTTAATGCCATTATCAAAAACAACATTGTTAACAACATTACTATTTTAATACAACAAAAAAAGGGCTGTCTTTACGGACAGCCCTTTTGTAGTATAAGAAATTAAATTCTTAGTTTTTAATCACTTTTACAGTCTTAACAGCATCGTCAGCGGTAACTTTAATTAAATAAGCACCACCTGCTAAACCTGACATATCTATCGTTGTTGAAACTGCATTTACAACTTTAACCATAACTAGTTGTCCCGTAACACTGTAGATCTCAATACCGGAAATGGCTTGTCCATTTTCAATATTTAAAACATCAGTCACTGGATTTGGATATAATTTCAAGTTATTTAAACTAAAATCTTTAACACCTAAAGTTACAGTAACCGTAACAGCTAAGGAAGAAGAACTTGTACAACCTCCTACAGTTTGCGTTGCATAGTAAATAGAACCGCTAACTAATTGTGTTCCGGCTGCAATCGCATTAGTTCCGGCTGCTGCATCTGCTGCCGTCGGATACCAGATAATATTTGATCCAGAAACTACGATATCCTCAATTGTAGCATCTGAAGCAACAGGTACAGAAATGGTTTGTGTTGCAGCACCTGTTGGAGCGCCTACAACATTTACAGTCACTGATACTGCTAATCTCGGACTTTCACATCCTGAGATCGTTTGCGTCACATAGTAGGTTCCTGTAGCCAAAACATCTGTTGATACTAAAGCCGGACCACCTACTGGACCTGCATACCATTGAACTGCTGTTCCCGTTGCTGCTAAATTGGCTACGGTCGCTGAGTTACAGAAAGTCTGAGATGAAGCAGTTGGAGCTGCCGTCTGATTAACCACAATTGAACCGGTAGCTGTAGCTGTACCACAACCCACAGGAGTAACTGTATAATTAAAAGTACCTGAAACAGTCGGAGTACCACTTATGGTAAATACGCCCGCAGCATAAGACCCGGTTACACCGGCTGGTAATCCAGTTACTGTAGCATTAGTTGCATTTCCTGTCGTGTAAACTATGTTAACAATAGCACTATTGAAGCATATTGTTTGCGCATTTGTACCCACAGCTGAACTTAAAACCACAGTACGATTAGGAGTAACCGTAACGTTAACGTTAGCTGAACTAGTACATGTCGTTGCTGCAGTAGCTGTTGCAGTGTATGACGTAGCACCTGCCGTGTTCGATTTAAAATAAACTGTAGAAGCATTTGTTCCTGTATAAGGCACAGTTCCGGCAGCATCTGTATACAAATCGGTAGTTGGTGACCACGTTATTGGGTTTACAACACTACTAGACCAGTCGAACGTAGTGTTTAACCTCTTTACACTTAAAGTTCCTGTCGGATTAGATGCCACATAAGCATTAGAACTTGCAAATGTTGTCGACGTTACCGATGTTACCGTTTTATTATCCGGTGTTGCAGTATAGTAAGTACTTGAATTATTAGTAGAATCAGCTCCCGTACTTCTAACGTCTACAATAATGTTTGAAGTTCCATCCCAAACATACGGAGTATTGAACGTGATAGTGTTAACTCCTAATTGTTGCGTATAGGTAGCTGCTGCAAACACTTCAGATATACCTGCTGTTACATAACCGGTTAACGTACTTAAACCTGTACTACCCATGTAAACTCTGTAATCCGAAACCGTGGTTGCAGAACCAATTGTAGTAATATTAAACTTAATACCGTTGATATTTCCTGCCTGTACACCTGCTGCATTTAATTCTGCTGCAGTAAATACCATCTGCATCCAATAATGCTCGTATCTGTTATTGAAAGCTGTCGGTTCTATCCCGTTTTGAGTGGTTACCGTTGTATCGGAACCAATCGTTGTAGAACCTGAACCTCCAGTGGTACCTCCGGTCGCAGTCAAGGCCTGCACTACTCCCTGACAAACTGTAGCAGGACTAGGAGAAATAGTAACAAGAGCCGGTAACTGATTCACAGTCACAGTCACAGTCGCTGAAGTCGTACATAAGCTACCTGCACTTTGTGAAGCTGTTAAAGTATAGGTTGTAGTTGCACTCGGATTAAAAATCCATCCTGAACCAGCATTACCTGAAACCCCAGTGGCCGGTGACCAAACATAAGTATCATAATCTGCTGCTCCTGTCGCAATCGTAATTGCCGGTGATGAAGCCCCTGCACAAATTGCAGTCGTACCCGTACTCAATGCAAAAGTCGGAGGTGTTGAAACCGTAGCGGCAACAGCGATTCTAGGTGATGAACACGCCACCTGAGCACCAAACATTACATTAAGTCTGTTTACTGAAGTTGACCCAGCAGTCGTTGTTCCTGTATAACTGTTTACCCAAAGCACTTTATTGTCTGCTGTGGCAGTATAATAGGTTTGAGAATTGTTTATGTTATCTGCACCATCGTGCGTCACATTGATCACGATATTAGAAACACCATCCCATACGAAAGGAGTTGCAAACGTGATGGTCTGCCATCCTGATGCCGTATGTGTATAAGTTGCCGGACCGTAAACAGTAGTATAAGCGGTGGTAGACAAGAATGTAGTATTTGCAAAATTAGCACCAGCTGTTGTACCGATCTTAATCGTAAAATTCGCATTGGTAGCAGCATCACCCAAAGTACTGATATTGTAAGCCATAGAGGTAATATTACCCGGTTTGATGCCGGCAGCAGTCAATTCCGCCGCTGTATAAATCGTTTGGCTCCAGTAATTTGGCCATCTGTTACAAAATGCCGTTGGCTGAGCTGTTGCTCCTGTCAAGGTTGTAGCCGTGCCTATGGTTGCTGTTCCAGGTGTAGGACTTTCAGCCCCAACATAATAAGTAGTAGTACTCGCGATAGAAGGCGTAGTATAGGTAGGACCTGTAGCTAGCAACGTTCCTCCGGTAGCCGCATCATACCAATTAATTGTACCCGAAGATGCAGTCGCTGCTAAATTAACAGTTCCAGCTCCACATCTTGTTGCAGGAGTAGTACCTGTTATATTGTTTGTGAATGTAATCTGTACCGGCGTCGAAGTTCCTGAAACAGGACCGGCGCTACAAGTAACCACACATTGGTAATAAGTAACAGCGGTTGGTGTAGCCACATAAGTAGTAGCAGTTGCTGTTGGAATATTAGTATAGGTTACACCATCTGGAGAACTTTGCCATTGATAAGTTACTCCGGAACCTGCAGGAATTGTAGTAATCCCTAAAGTGGTAGAACCACCTAAACAAACTGTCATAGCAGTAGCTGTTGTAGCTCCGGGAGCTGGTGTTCCCGAACAAGCGTTTGAAACCGCATAAGCCAAATAACCTGTATAACTTCCTGAAGCCAATGGCAAATTAGAAGTGATGGTATTTGGAGTACCTGCAGCATAAATAGCGGTAGAACCAAATGCACTTGTATAGATTCCGGCTGCGCTTGGCGCCTGTACCGGTATGTTTAATGCAGCAATTGCGGCATCTCCCAGTCTCACGTTTACATTTGTAACGGTTCCGCTTACTATCGGCGCTTCCCATCTTTTTGAAGACAATGACGCAATGGAAGCATCAACTGTCCCTGCATTTGTATCAAAAGCTTCTGCTTTCATAACAGTTACAGCTGTAGTAGCCGGTGCTAAAGAAACAGGATTATAAGCCGTTTTTCCTACCGGATATAAAATATAGTTTGAATTTGCATTTCCTGAAGCAATTGTTCTTGCAAATGGCCCGTTCACATAAGCCGTTGCAGAAGCTCCTGTCAACGTACCCGCTGCAGCAGCTGTACCTAATGACAACACATTACCCGCACTTGTTGTAATAATCCCCGAAGTCATTGTCAATGCTGATCCAACTTCTAAATTACCACCTGTTAGGGTAAGTCCGTTCGAATTGGCAACAGTCATGTTTGTTACCGTTCTTGTAGGCGGTACTTCAAATCCGGAAGTACGGGACACACTTTCTCCCAGATACGACAACGAATAGGTTCCCGTTCCAAGATTCCAAACCGGAGACTGATCAAAAGCTCCCCCCGGAGTTAATAGGCCAGCTTTTCCTATTTGAGCAGTTGCAGCCACAGCTGCTCCAGTACCCATAGCAAGTTTGTTACTATTAGTAATAGTCCCCGAAATTAAACTTATATTCAACACGGGTATCTGATTCGTATGAGTAATCGTCAAACCTGCTGGATTTTCTAAGGTAAAACTGTAAAAGCTACCAGCATTAAGCATAACACCTGTACCAGCTAAAGTTTGCGGCACACTACCATCAAAAATCAATTTTGCAGCAGCATTTCCACCTCCCATACTACCATTATTAGTAAGGACAGCTCCTCTTTGTCTAAGTGTTCCTAAACTCAAATTCATACCACCACCTGAATTTATGGTAGTTGCACCATTTACTATCACAACACCCGTAGTAGCTGTAGTAGCAACCTCAACATAACCGCCATTTATCACCAAATTACCGTTAATGGTCAAAGTTCCGGTCGTGATAGGTCTAAATTTAGGTCCAGAATCTGTTCCAAAATTATAATTCGTACTATTAACGATAAGGTTTCCTTGAATTGTAGGCGTTCCAGATGCAAAGAGCACAAATGAAGATGCTGCTGTCATCGCACCATTATACACCATATTACCCAAAACCGTTGAACCGGTCGTTACGCCTGTTCCTGTAGTACCACCTGTTAAAGTAGCTGTAGCCGATACTCCCCACGTAGCCGTTGGGATATATGCATTTGTAGTTGTATAACCCGAATGCGTATAATTACTTCCGTTAGCAAATACTAAAGAGGCCGCATTTCCTGTAATACACCCTGTGGTTCCAAGAATACCATTAGTAATCACACCTGTAGCAGATACTGTGAAAACAGTCCCCGTACCTCCGGTAGTCACAATATTATTTGAAGTACTTCCGCCTGCAGTATAAGTCCCTGCTATCAGACCCGTATTTCCAGCCCCTGAAAAAGCAAAAGCAACTGCATTTGCTGCATGATTTAAAATCAAAGTACTTCCTGCTTCAATAAGAAAATCATCGCCCGTTCCACCTATTAAAGTGATTGTTCGTGTAGTGGTTGCACTAGACTGCAATGTACAGGCTGTATTATTGGTTACCTTAAATTGTCCGATTGAAAAAGAAGCAACATCCACCGATATGGTGGTTGCTCCACCCGGTGTGGTCCCATCCCCATCCACAATCAAAATATCAGAAGTGTCTGATGTCACTCTTGTAGAACCTGTACCATCGGCAGCCGTATTCCAATTCGCTGCAGTACCAAGAGTACCTCCAGTAGTTCCAACCCAATAATAGGTTATACCCGCCAATGTTGCTTGTGAACCCGTGATACCTGTACTTGGCGTAGCCGCTTCCGCGGTAGATTGGATCTTATAATAGTAAGTTGTTACGGGAGATAAACCGGTCTGAGCCAAGTTATATGCTGTACCCGTAGTACCTATTGAAGTAGAATTTACTATTGCAGTTACGACATTTTGCGAAAATGCTGCATCTGTAGCCCGCGTTACAATAAAGTACGTTTCATCCGTACTGCTATCCACCCAATTAGGCGTAATTGTAGTTGCCGTGACAGCCGTAAATGTTAAATTTGTAGGGTCCGCAGGAGTAACATAGTACGGCGTAAAACGATACATCCTTCTCGAACCGTCAGTTGTTGAATGAAGATTTGGTATATTAGCACTATTTGTATAAGTATTCGTATTGAATGTAGCGCCATTACTAACCGTATTTGTAGAAGTCGTAATAGATGCAGTAGTATTCACCACTGTTCCTACGGAAAATCCGGAGTAAATTGCAGCACTCCCGATTGTACTTGCATTTTTATACATAGATCCGTAAACATATTCAATTACCCCTGTAGTTTCGTACAACCTAACCTGATAGGTCCCATCATTAGAGCCCGGAGAACCAACATACGTCAATGACATGTTATTAAATTCCACAACCAAACATCTGTTAGGTGCAGTACCTACCACCTTATAATGTACTTTTCCATTACTTCCTGTTCTTAAGTCGGCTGCAAATGCACCTATCCTGGGCGTAGTTGTACTTCCTCCGGATAAAACATAGGTAGCTGTTCCGACTGCACTGCTCCCTAATTGGATCACCCCATTGCTGCTGGCGGAAAATTGGGTATAGGAACTACCATACATGTTAAAGTTGAACCCCATGTTAGTGACTGAAGAGGACGAATTATCCAAATCTGCACCAACCAGCTGTGTGGTCCCCGAGGACATGTCAATGGCATTTCCATTAGCATCCAAAACCAACGAACTAGTCGTATTCGTTGTAAAAGCATAATTGGCAGTAGATTGTGCCCACGATAGCTGACCTATAGCCAACATCATAAACATCATCAATACCGTGCTCTTTAAGTTACCAAACAAAGAAGCGAAAGCCGACCTAAAACGGTCTTTTGCATTAACTTCAAAATCTGGATCGAAATTACTTCCGACATTTTTCGAATTGTAAAAATTCACCATATAATAAAGATTTGTTAATAATCTCCAAATATATGTATTACTTACGCCGAAAAAACACAACGCGTTCACAAAGTGTTGTATTTTCACAAAATTACACGATCTTTAATCCATTATAACATCGTGTGAGAAATGACGAATTCTTACAATTTAAAAAGTAAGAAAAATCACCATCAGCCACCAAAGAATCGGAATACTTTCCACCCAGAAATCAGTGTAGTACTTAGAACGGTTCGGAGTTGCGAAAACCGTAAAAAGAGCAATAACCACAACCAACGCCAGATTAATCCATAGCTGAAGTACATGAAAATCAGACTTTAAAAACTCCAAAAAGTAAAAAGGAAGGAGTAAAAAAAGGTTAAGTATCTTGGTTTTCCGAACACCCAATTGTTGCGGAACGGTTTGCAATGAAGCATCATCATCTTTCAGATCGATGATTTCAAAAATCAATATCAGGATGATTACCAGTAAAAAACGCTGACCAAACTTCAGCCAAACATCATGCGAAAGCGGCAAACCGGCATTGATTATAGGCAGAAAAAGCGTAATTCCCGCCCAGCAAAAAGCCACAATGTAAATCTTCACTCCCGCCCAATTGCGAGCATTACCAAGCTTGGGAAATATCGGCAAGGTATACAAAATCGTCAGTCCCAAAAAAGCAGCAGATACCAATTGCGTTCGTCTTTCCAAATGAAAGAAGAAGTACACGGTAGCTAAAAAGGAAAGTATGCTTAGTACCACAATTGCTTTTCTTTCCGCATTTATCTTCAGTTTTTTGGTTCGTACAGCGTCGTACTTTACAAAATTATACCCCACGATGGTTCCGAAAAAAGCGAACAACGCCATCGGTTTGTCATACTCAATGTAAAAGAAATGAAACGTCATGCGGACCAAAGCATAAACCGCCAAAGCCACATGAATGCTTCCGTGAAGATAAAAATCGAATAGGCGCTTGAGTAGTTGCATACTTACAAAAGTAATCAATCTGTTAACAAGTAGCCTTTTTGTTTACAAATTCCTGCAAAAATTGACGTTAAAAAACAAGTTTATTAGCAGATTAATAATTATTTTTGTGGCCGTAAAAAACACAACTTAATATCGTTTGCGGTTCTTACCCAAACACTTAAACAAACAGTAGAGAAACTGATGAAAACAGATGCATTTGCTTTAAGACACATTGGTCCGAGAGAATCGGATTTACAACACATGTTCAAAACCATTGGTGTGAAGGACATGACGCAATTACTTTACGAAACTTTTCCTGACGGAATCCGTTTAAAACAAGATATCGAATTAGACCCAGCCATGACGGAATATGAGTACGCTACTCACATTACGCAGTTGGGCGCTAAGAACAAAGTATTCAAATCGTACATCGGTTTAGGATACCACCCTGCGATCGTGCCGCCGGCTATCCAAAGAAACATTTTTGAAAACCCGGGATGGTATACGGCTTATACTCCGTACCAGGCTGAGATCGCTCAAGGTCGTTTAGAGGCTTTATTGAACTTCCAGACCACGATCATCGAATTGACAGGAATGGAAATCGCTAATGCTTCTTTGTTGGACGAAGGTACAGCAGCTGCAGAAGCAATGACTTTACTTTTTGATGTCAGAACACGTGATCAGAAGAAAAACAATGTGAGTAAATTCTTTGTATCTGAAGAAATTTTACCTCAAACATTATCGATTCTGCAGACTCGTTCAACTCCGTTAAACATTGAATTAGTTGTTGGTAATCACGAAACTTTTGACTTTTCAGCGGACTATTTCGGAGCTATTCTACAATACCCTGGAAAATACGGTCAGGTTCACGACTATTCGCAATTTATAGCTACAGCAGCACAAAATGAAATTAAAGTAGCTGTTGCTGCCGATATTTTATCATTAGCAAAACTAACTTCTCCGGGAGAATTAGGCGCTGCAGTTGTAGTAGGTACTACGCAGCGTTTCGGTATTCCAATGGGTTTCGGAGGACCTCACGCAGGTTTCTTCGCAACTAAAGAAGAATACAAACGTTCCATGCCGGGCCGTATCATCGGAGTTTCTATCGATGTTAACGGAAACCGCGCTTTACGTATGGCATTAGGTACTCGTGAGCAGCACATCAAACGTGAAAAAGCAACTTCTAACATCTGTACCGCTCAGGTATTGTTAGCAGTTATGGCAGGTATGTATGCTGTGTACCACGGACCAAAAGGTTTACAGTACATCGCTGATAAAGTACACGCTTCGGCAGTTACTGCAGCAAAAGCATTATCAATTATTGGCGTAAACCAAGTTAACTCTGCTTTCTTCGACACTATCTTAGTGAAAGCCGATGCTGCTAAAGTAAAAGCAATCGCCGAGAAAAATGAAGTAAACTTCTTCTATCCAAACAACGAAAGCGTTTCTATCTCTTTCAACGAAACAACTTCTCTTTCAGACATCAATACTATCGTAGCAATTTTTGCTGAAGCGGTTGGTAAATCTGCAGTACACGTTTCAGAATTAGCTTCAGAAGTTCAGGTTTCAGAAAAATTAATCCGTACCTCATCGTTCTTACAACACGAGGTATTCAACAACCATCATTCGGAAAGCCAATTGATGCGTTATATCAAAAAATTAGAGCGTAAAGACTTATCATTGAACCACTCAATGATCTCTTTAGGTTCTTGTACGATGAAATTGAACGCAGCAGCAGAAATGTTACCGTTATCAATGCCAAACTGGAACAGCATTCACCCATTCGCTCCGGCAGATCAGACACAAGGTTATCTGACTATGCTTAAAAAATTAGAGCAGCAGTTGAATGTAGTTACCGGTTTCAAAGGAACATCGTTACAACCAAACTCAGGAGCACAGGGAGAATACGCTGGTTTAATGGCGATTCGTGCGTACCACATCTCACGTGGTGAAGGACACCGTAACGTATGTTTAATCCCATCTTCGGCGCACGGGACCAATCCGGCTTCTGCAGCGATGGCGGGAATGAAAATCATCGTTACCAAAACTACTCCGGAAGGAAACATCGACGTAGAAGATTTAAGAGCAAGAGCTATCGAGCACAAAGACGATTTGTCTTGTTTGATGGTAACTTACCCTTCTACTCACGGAGTTTATGAATCTTCTATCATTGAAGTTACTAAATTGATCCACGATAACGGCGGATTAGTATATATGGACGGCGCGAACATGAATGCACAGGTAGGCTTAACAAACCCTGCTACTATTGGTGCTGACGTTTGTCACTTGAACTTACACAAAACCTTCGCTATCCCTCACGGTGGTGGTGGCCCTGGAGTTGGACCAATCTGTGTGAACGAGAAACTAGTTGACTTCTTACCTACTAACCCGGTTGTGGCTACAGGCGGTAAAGATGCCATCTCAGCTATCTCTGCTGCTCCTTACGGTTCGGCTTTGGTATGTTTGATCTCTTACGGATACATCACTATGTTAGGCGCTGAAGGTTTACGTTCAGCTACTGAGCACGCTATCTTAAACGCGAACTATATGAAAGCGCGTTTGGAAGAGCATTATCCAATCTTATATTCAGGTGAAATGGGACGTGCAGCTCACGAAATGATCTTAGATTGTCGTGAATTCAAACAAAACGGAATCGAAGTAACCGATATCGCTAAACGTTTGATGGACTACGGTTTCCATGCGCCAACGGTATCATTCCCAGTAGGAGGCACATTAATGGTTGAGCCTACTGAATCAGAAGATTTAGGAGAGTTAGACCGTTTCTGTGATGCGATGATTGCTATCAGAAAAGAAATCGCTGCTGCATCGGCTGAAGATACCAACAACCCATTGAAAAACTCACCTCACACGTTAGCAATGTTAACAGCTGAACGTTGGGACTTCCCTTACTCAAGAGAGAAAGCGGCTTATCCGTTGGAGTACATCGCTGACAATAAATTCTGGCCTACTGTTCGTCGTGTAGATGACGCATACGGAGACAGAAACTTAGTTTGTTCTTGTGCACCGATTGAAGCGTATATCGAGAACTAGTCGGCAGATTGCAGACAGCGGTCAGCAGACGGCAGATTGCAGAAAGCAGATAACAAATAGTAAAAACCCTTTCGGAAACGGAAGGGTTTTTCTTTTGTACTCCCTTTTGTTTCCAATAGCCGAACCACTTGATACGGTGGCTGAGGTTCTCGAAGCCACATGTTTTATAATTGTTTACTGTCTTTAGATGTGCCTTCGAGAGCCTCAGGCACCGAGCGTTATTCATAATATGGTTTTGGGGAAGGGTTTTCTTTTTGAACACAATCAAAACATTTTAGCCGTAAACAAAAAAATAAAAACACATTTAATACTTTCACTGATTTTACCCTATTTTTTTGTGAAAAAAGTTTAGAAAAGTAATTTTTAAACAGTAACTCCGACAGATTTCTTACCTTAGTAGAGTTAAAAACTACGTTATGGCCATAAAAATAACGGGATCAGGAAGTTACATCCCAACACAAGTTGTTACGAATACCGATTTCGCACGTCATCAGTTTCTAAATGAGGACGGTTCTACTTTTGCAGTTCCCAATGAAGTAATTGCCGAAAAATTTCTGGACATTACCGGAATTGAGGAACGTCGCTATGTAGCAAACGATTTAAACACTTCTGACATCGCCTTCTTCGCAGCCGAAAAAGCCATCAAAGATGCCAATCTAGATGCGGAAACACTGGATTATATTATTGTAGCCCAAAATTTTGGCGATGTACGTCATGGGGCCATACAAAGTGACACCGTACCCAGTATTGCGTCTCGCGTTAAAAACAAACTGAAAATAAAAAATCCCAAATGCGTCGCTTACGATGTTATGTTTGGTTGCCCGGGCTGGATTGAAGGCATGATTCAGGCACAAGCGTTCATAAGAGCCGGTATGGCTAAAAAATGCCTGGTAATCGGGGCCGAAACCCTTTCCAGAGTAGTAGACATGCACGACCGGGACAGCATGATCTACTCGGATGGCGCGGGTGCTACTGTTCTGGAGGAAATGGATGGCGATGACGGAATCCTTGCTCACGAAACCGCTTCTTTTACATTTGAAGAAAGCAACTTTCTGTTCTTCGGAAAATCCTATAACAAAGATCATAACCCCGATGTCCGCTACATAAAAATGTATGGCCGTAAGATTTATGAGTTTGCTTTAAATCAGGTACCGGCCGCCATGAAATCCTGTCTGGATAAAAGTGGCATCCCAATCGCTGACTTAAAAAAGATCCTGATTCATCAGGCAAATGAAAAAATGGACGAAGCCATCGTACAGCGTTTCTTTAAATTATACAAGCTTACACCACCGGAAAATGTAATGCCCATGAACATTAAAAAACTAGGCAATAGCAGCGTGGCTACCATTCCTACCTTATATGATCTGATCCTGAAAGGAGAAATCGAAAATCAGGAGATAAACAAGGGCGACGTAATTCTATTTGCTTCGGTAGGCGCGGGAATGAACATTAATGCGTTTGTTTATCGATTTTAGACAAAAGGGAGAAGAGAAAAGAAAATAGAAAATTCAGTTAATTATTTATTCACAAAAAGGGCTGCCCGTTTGAGACAGCCCTTTTTCTATATTCTATATTCTTTTCTCTATGTTCTTTATTCTTTAGAAAGTTCCTTTGTGTGCATGCTACTTCCTATTCAATAATAATTTTCTTTACGAATAACTGACCGTCTTCTTTTTTGATAGTGAGATGATAAATTCCCTTCGGACAGTCACCCATATTGATTTCGATCTTCTTGTCATTTTGTTGCACGACAACAGGATTGATTCGCTGACCAAGAAGGTTATAAACGGACAATTCACGAATATCGATATTGCTTTTGGTTTCGATGGTTATGTTGTTTTTAGCCGGAATCGGATAGACACGGATTCCCTCGGTAAATTCATTGGTAGCCACACCCAGCGCATTAAGGCTGTTTTGTAAATTACCGGTTTCCATGGTGCCTAAACCACCGGTGGCTTCCCAAAAATTGTAGGTCGATGATCCGTCAGAGGCTGTTCGTCCGAATTTTTCAGAATAGTCATCCAACAAACTCCATTGCGCGGCCGTAAGTGGTGTATCGGTCAAACAAACAACCAATAATTTGAAATTTTTCTGTGAAGTGGTGGAGGAAGGACTTCGGCTTCCCAGCAACGTTTGTAACGATGCCGATGTATAAGTAGTTCGGGTTGTGGCCTGAAAGGTATCTGTGGTGCCGTCGGTGCTTAGTGAGGTAATCCCTCTGAACACATCAAAGTTATTTACGCCCGAAAGCGGTATCATTCCCATCAAATACAATTCGAACTGAGTGTACGGAACAGAATTGCCTCCATTGGCATTCGGCCCGAAAGTACCGACACTGTAGGAACCACCTCCATTACTGACAAGTGTGCTTTGCTGAAAACCACCGAGCTGCCCTTTAGTGTCCCCCCCTGTAAATCCCCAGTGAGGCTGGTAAGCGAAAGAGGTCAAACCGGTTCCGTAGCCGGATACAGACTCTGTTTGCAGGCAAAAATTCCCCCAATTGTGCATTAATTCATGCAGAGAAGGGCCTGCGCGTAAATAATCTCTTCTGGCCAAGTGCATAACCGCTTTCAGTTTTCCGGCCGAGCCGTAACTGGCGCAATCGTTGTACGTGGACATCCCGATTCCTGTAATATTATTAGACACTTTCATCAATTGGCCCGATGCCAGGTTGGAAGGTCGGGTATCTTCATTCAGGATTAAAAAAATAAAATCGAAATGATCCTGGAACTTTACGTAGATATCCTGAAAAAGAGCCTGCCTTACTGCAGTGTTGTTAAATTGGTCGTTTGTTTTCCAGTTGCTGTACTCGGTAGGCGTCATCTGGAGTGACGCAACGCGGTTGTTTGGGTGAAGGTCAATGGGATGCGTTTGCGATTCACCCGTTTGCGTTAGCAGAAACAAGGAAAAAAGAATAGGTAATTTTAGCTTCATAGTGATTTGGTTTTGGTTTAGCGTTGGTAATGACCATTTAAAATTTGTTGTTTGATTTTTCGAATTCCTGCTCTGAACAGAACCAGTTAATCATTGTCTATATATAAAAAATTAACACAAAAATTGCTTTATTTTTTCTATTCGTCCCAAATATATGTAATTATTTCCCAATTAATATCATGAATGACTGTTTTTGAAATTTTTTGATTTGCAGGAAAAGAATGTAAGGTTTGCATTAAGAGCACTTCCTCTAATCGTATCTCTTAAGGTTATTGATTTTTAATATTATGTGGTTTATACTCGTTTTCGTTTTTTTATGTTTAACGGCGTGAACCACATTGAGAAAACCATTTTACTACGTTACCGGACGTGGTTAACCATGTTTGTAAGGTGACTTCACGATATCCGACGTGGTTTGCCACGTTACAGACTCCATTTACCACGTTACAGGACGTGGTCTACCCCGCTGGGAACGCCACTTACCCCGTTGCGGGACGTGGCAAACGGGTTTCGAAACGTCATTTACCACGTTCTGGCATTTAACATATAAGAAATGTATTGTTTGTTTTTGGAATTACACGGTTTGTTATAAGTTGACCTTTATATATTTGCGGGCTTATTCCATTTTATGCAACTATGATGACAAAATACATTGATAAATTAAAACATATAGTTCCAACATTTTTACTATTATCCTTTGGAAGTGTAATTGGACTTTTATTGATTAGATGGCTTTTTTGCATACAATTTCCACTAATTGATATAAAAGAAGAAGTTTGGGAATTTTGGATACCAATTACTTTACCTTGGATAGTAATGACTCTTTGGTTTAGACAACGGCTAAGAGTTCTAACATTCAAAAAAGATAACGATAATGGAAGAGTCTTTTTTCAATTTATTTCTTGGCTTAGCATGTTTGCAATGTTAGCGATATCCCAAAATTATTTAACTACCGCAAGTGGTAAGCTAAACACCATTGAAAGCATCGACGACATAGATAAAGTTGAAAAATCGAGATATTACAAAGTGAACAACTTTATAGTCGCAACCTATTTTGGAGGTACATATACTGATTTCAGAACAAGCGGAAAACATAATCAATATCTTAACTTTGATATTTTCTTCATTACTCCAATTGTTCCGGACTCAACGGTATTTAAAAATATTCCCAAAAAATGGTACGGTGTTAAATTCCAAAAGCAGATTAGCAACCGCATAAGTGACCAGGAGAAGGAGAAAAAATATAAAGATTTTTATAACGAGTGTACTCAGAAAATGAATAGTTATAATTTTCATTCTCTAGACCATTTTGAAAGAATACCTACTTCTGATGACAGGGAAAATTATCTAAAAGCAATTGAGGCAAGAACAAGAGAAAAAACAGATGACAGTTTTGTAGTTTTAAAGCCTGTACAGGAAGAATTCGAAAAGAGAAACGGAAATAAATTTGCTTGGATTTTCGGTTCATTCGGCATCGGTCTCGGCATTTTATTGTTTTCACTTATTTGGCCCGGTTATAGTGAAACGGAGAGAAAAAAATTTTTACAAGGCAAGAAACCAAAGCAAGATGATATTGTAGATATGTTAAATTATCTAATTCCTAAAGGAAGTCATTTTGTAACATCTATTATTTTAGATTTAAACATCTTAGTATTTCTGATAATGATTTTTTCAGGAATACATATTACTTCTCCAAACAGTCTTGAATTATTGGAGTGGGGAGGAAATAGAAGATTTGAAACGATTCACGGAGAATGGTGGCGTCTTTTCACAAGTATGTTTTTACATGGAGGAATTATGCATCTATTTTTGAACATATATGGACTTGTGATTGCAGCACTTTTTATTGAGCCAATACTCGGAAGAAAAAACTATTTCACACTATACATTTTATCAGGTCTTTGTGGTAGTCTCGCAAGTATATGGTGGTATCCAAATATGATCAGCGTTGGTGCATCAGGGGCTATTTTTGGGCTTTATGGGGCAATACTTGGTTTATTATTAACTGATGCGTTTCCAAAAGAAGGTAAAAGGCTTGTTTTTATGATGATAGGAATTTATGTCTTTATAAACCTTCTTTGGGGATTAACAGGTGGAATTGACAATGCCGCCCATATTGGTGGACTTTTAAGCGGAGCATTTATTGGTATATTATTATATAAAATTGAGTCAAAAAAGAAAAACGCAAGCTCCTTTGAGGGGCGAAGTGGGAATAATTCCAATAAATTATATACTAAAATAGTGTTGTCCATTGGAATCTTAATAATTATGTTTTGTTTAATTCCATTATTTAAAAACCGAGATACTTCCACCGAAAAACACCAACATAGCACACAAAATAAATCAAGCCTTTATAATTTGAAAAATTGTATCATTTGGAGGCAAGGTGTGAATATTAGCATTAAGGATTTTGAAATGTCCCCAGATTATAATTCTGAGCAAAACATATTTTTTTGGAATGGAATAACTGTAGAATCTAATGGTTTTGGGGATTTTGAAGCATTTGCCGTTTTTGACAAAAGCAAATCATGGACTAAAGACACAATGCAATTTAATTATAAAGAAATACTCGAAGTGCAAAAACTATCATTCGATTTAGCCGAACTGTATGCCCGAAAAATGAATATTGAAATAAGAAAAATCAGAGATAACGAAGTAAATGATACTCTTGAACTAGAAGATTTAGACAAACATTGCAAAATGATCTATGAGAATTATGAAAAAGCAAATAGCCAAATGCTATCTAACGGTGAAACAATTAGGGAAATTATTTCATATTGGAGACCAAAAATTGACCAAGGATTGTCAGAATCCAAATAAAACTACAGCTAACAGCACCGCTAGCGCGAGCATCTTGCTCGTGCCCACACAGAAGATATGAGCAGAAAATATAAATTTGGCGAAAGCCAAGGAGCTTATTTTGTTTCTTTTGCAACAGTGAACTGGATAGATGTTTTCACAAGAGATGTTTATTTCTCAGTTATAACAGAAACCCGATAGCGCGGATTTGCAATCCGTGCCCACAAACAAAAAAACAAAAACTACAACCGTAAAAAGTTGTAGTTTTCTATTTTAAAGACACCGCGTAGCGTGAGATTTTAGGATCGAAGTCACCTGCAACGCAATAAATACTTAACACACATAACGTTATCAAAAAAGAAAGATAAACGAACAGTAACGTTGTTTTAAACTGTAAGAAAAGTATTGACACTACTTTTGCCAAGTCCAACTAAAAAACTAAAACAATGAAAAGAATCGTTACTTTTTTAATTTTACTGGTCTGTGTGTCAGTAAACTCCCAAACGCTCTACCCCTATCTGCAAAATCCGATGCCGACTTCCATGTATGTGAATTGGAAAACGGACAGCAATCCGGAATCCGTTGTAGAATACGGAACCACTTCCTCAAATTTAAACGTAACCGTTACGGGTAACACCAACATTTTTACCGACTCAGGTTATCCGGGAAATTATTATTACCATTCGGTAAAACTGTCCAACCTGACCCCAAACACCAAATACTACTACAGAATCAAGACCGGCACGGCAGTTTCGGCAGTCAGTTCTTTTAAAACCCTTCCTAATCCCGGACAGGCAGCAACCGCCGATGGTCATATCCGTTTTCTGATCATGGGTGACAATCAGCTGAAAGCACAACCGCGCTACGACTCTTTGGTTTCTGCTGCCAAAAGAAAGATAAAAGAAAAGTGGGGCTCCAATTTGTCTCCGGATGATAACATTGCCATGACTTTTATGGTGGGTGATCAGGTGGATGTGGGCACACTGGATCATTATGAGAATGTGCATTTCAAGAAAAACAGAGCGCTTTCAGATCATATTCCGATTCAGACTACCGTTGGAAACCACGAAACGTATGGAACTTTAGGCATGAATTCCTATTATGATCATTTCTATATTAATGAACTTACTTACCAGGGGATTTCTTCCGGAAATGAAAATTACTACGCGCATCAGGCAGGTAATGTTTTGTTCATTAGTTTAAGTTCGGAACATACAGGAACGGCACAATATACGTGGCTGCAACAGGTTTTAAATGCCGCTAATGCCGACAATACGGTTCAATGGATCTTCTCTTTAAGCCACAGACCGTATCAGGCGGAACAATATGTGGGCGACATCTCCACCTGGGTTAGAAATAATGCTGTTCCTATGTTAGTTACCTCATCAAAATATGCCATGCATATCGGGGCACATCATCATTTGTATCACCGGGGGCAGTTAAAAAACACGCCAACCTACAATATCATATCCGGAGGAACCGCGTGGGATCAGTATTGGGGTTCATCCACAGAACAAAACTTTGAAGACGTTCAGAAAACCATCTGTAACTGGATTTATCAGATTGTGGATATCGATGTGGTGAACGGCAAAATGGATGTTGAAAGCTATTCCATCGGAAGTATTTATCAGTGGAAAAACAACCAGCTGATGGACGAATTCCACAGATACAAGAACAAACCGGCTCCGGCTAAGCCATCTATTACAAATACTTTTCCGGCGAGTTCCACACTTCCTTTGACCATTAACGGATCCGCTTTTGCAACAACCACCAACGAACTGTTGAATACGACCCAGTTTCAGATCTCCCAGACACCTACATTCGACATCATCAAAAAAGAAGTGTATCGTGATTTCGAAGATCTTTACGGACAATACGGAACCCAACGCGATTCTACCGTGAACGTAAATCTTGGCGTTGACATCACAAAAATCACCTTGGCGGGCAATTCACTTCCTAACGGGCAGTATTATGTGAAAGTACGCTACAGAGACCGTAATCTGGAATGGTCCCAATGGAGTGATGTAAAAACCTTCACTATTTCCGGTAGTGTTGTCGTAAATACGGAAATCACTACCGACGCCCTGACCTACAACCAAAACGCGCCTATTAAGGTCAACTTTACCGATGCGCCGGCAAGTACTTCAACATGGATTGGATTATATAAGGAAGGACAGACGCCGGGTGCTGCTTCACCTTCCCAGGCATGGCAATACACTAACGGAAGCCCAAGCGGGCTTATCAATTTCTCGAGTGGATTGGCAACCAAAGGACGCTATTTTGCGGCCATCTTTTCAAACGGAGGCTATACGGAAATCGCCGCAAGAAAATATTTCTATGTTGGCCCTGTACCAGTGTTAGCAACGAATCAGCCGGAATATGCCGTAGGTTCTCCGGTGATCGTTACGTTCAGCAATGGTCCGCAATTGACCAACGACTGGATCGGCATCTATAAAATGGGTGTTACACCCGGTGGCAGCGTTGCTTCAACTTCGTGGCAATACGTAACTACCGCTTCCGGCTCTAAAACCTTCAACAATCTTCCGAAAGGCTATTATTATGCGGAGTACTATTTGCAAAACGGGTACAATGCCATTGGAAATAAAGTCTTCTTTAAAGTGGGTGATTTGGTTACCGAATTATGGATCAACAAACCGGTGTATGAACTTGGGGAACAAATTACGGCTTCATGGACCGACGCTCCGGGTATTGTGAAAGACTGGTTAGGTATTTACCATCAGGGTGACAATCCGAACATCAATCCGCTGGTGAGTTATACTTACTTTAACGGAGTTGCACAGGGATCGACAAATATCACAGGAGCAAATCTTCCCACGCAGACCGGAAACTATTTTATAGTAATGTTTACCAATGATTCGTACAACGAAGTGTCTAACCGAGTGACCTTTGAAGTAATTAATCCGGCATTGAAAAGAGAGGAATTCAAAATAGACAACGGGTTGAAAGTATATCCTAACCCGGCCAGCAATGACAAGCAGACGTTTATCCAATCCGATTATCCGATCGACCAGATTGAAATTTTCAATATGGAAGGAAAATTACTGTATGCCACCAAAAACGTAAACAATAATAAGTACTCACTCATTACGCAGGATTTACCGAAAGGCACTTACATTTTAAAAATCCATTCGCGAAAACTGTTTACCGCAAAACTAGTAGTTAAGTAAGCCATAGTATTAGGGGTCGTAAGTCCCGCTTCTCGGCGGGCAGGCACTATGGTGATGTTATAATTTTCAAAACAAAAGGGACAATCTGTTTGACTGTCCCTTTTTGTTTTACTGTAATGTAACCCTGTGTGCGGTTACCGTGGTGATGAACGCTTCCACCTCATCTAATTCTTTGCTGACACGTTCGCGGTCAAGTTCTTTTTCCACCAGCGCTACCGATCCGTAGCTCTCTTTTCGGTTTTCAAGTAAGAACTTTTTGTACTCGAGCCTTTTCTTCTTTTTCTCCAAATCCTCTTTGGTAGGTCCTTCCGGTAAAATTGCCAGTACGGATGTGGTGGCATCAAGCTCTACCAATACGCCCTGCAGAATGGCTTCTATTTCTATTGAAGTACTGCTATAGTTAACGGTAAGTCGGTCTACCGATAGTTGTTTGAACACTAAATCGGCTTTTTCTTTTTGTGCCCATGTTAATAATAAATCGCAATCGGCTACTGTGGTAATTCTGTTTAATGAATACATGATTCTAAAAGTTTTAAGGGTTATTAATGCATTCACCTTTTTCAAACGATGTGCCAAAAATTTCTCACAATATCTCCTGTTTGAAATTTTAACATTTCGTAAGAAAATATATCACTTTTAAATCGCGGCCATCTACTTGTTACTCAACAACTTTTCTTACAAATTTAATTTTTTCGCAATTTTATTTTTTAACATTTCGGCGGTTTCTTTTTTTAATTGCAGCTGTTCGAAATGATGCAGACTGTTCTTGCTTAGGCTCAGTTCGACGCGGTCTTTTACATCCAATGCCAAAGCAGCAAAGGCGATATTCTCCGGAAACTGTTCTAAATAGCGCACCACCTCTAACGCAGCAAAGCAGTCTTTGCGGATATTTTCCATTACTTGTATTTTACGTTCCAGGAGTCCTATCTTATGCTGCTGTTCCAGGTATTCTTTTTTCATCCACGCTGCATGGTTCTTTTTCTCTGTTTCGATAGTTTTTTCCGTTCCTTTAGCCCCCGATTGCGATGTATGGAGCCAGGTCAGCAAATCGGCAACTATCTTACCGGAGCCCAGTGGCATATCGCGTTGCCCTATTTCAGACATAGCCCATTGCGATCGGCTCACTCCGGTGAGCTTCGCCATTTCACTTTGGGACAAACCCAAAATACTTTTTATACCTGCTTTAGATTTCATTGTGACATTTTTTTCGTGACAAAAATCCTGTCACAAATATTTTGCCACAAATTTGTGACATTTTTTTTTCGTTTGGTTTTTTTGTCACGGAATGTATTGGTAATGGTGGTGGCTGAGGCTCTCGAAGCCACACCTATTTTTCAAAAAATAACATTGTTCAAACAAATATGACAAAATCACCAATTTTAGTGATTGTGCAGGTAATTTTTTATCTTTATGTTTGATACACTAAGAAATACTAAAAATTTTAAGATAATTTATAAATTTAAACGGTATCAATATGTCAGCAATAAACAAGAAACAAGCTTTTAATCATTTAAAGAAATCATTAGATAATTTCAGTTTTAACCAAAAAGCAGAAAATTGCTCTAATGAAGCGCAGACAAAGAAATTTTTGATTGATCCTTTTTTTATGCTATTAAATTACGCGCATGAAGATTTGATACCGGAATATGAAGCTGATTTTGGAGAACGCGTAAGTAATAAGGTTGATTATGCAATTAAACTGGGAAGAAAAGATATAATTATAGTTGAATGCAAAAAGCTAACAAGCAAACTAACTGATAAGGAAGCAGGCCAACTTAGCGGTTATTTTCAAAATGCCAAAAACTCAAGGATTGCAATTTTGACAAATGGAAGAGAATATCGTTTTTATTCGGATGTCGCTTTGATAAACACAATGGATTCAAAACCTTTCTTTGTTTTTAACATCGAGAATTACACTGACAACGATATTGAAAACCTATTGAATTTTGATGCCCGAATAATTAATATCAATGAAATAATTATTAAAGCACAGGAGTCTGTTTTTATTGAAGATTTTGAAATTACTTTTTTAAAAGAAATGATAAGCCCTTCCAGTGATTTTTTGAAACTGGTGCATAAAAAAATGTCATTTAAGTCAAAATTTAATGAGGAAAAAATGAAGGAACTTATGAATTCCTCCCTTTTTAAATCACTTACTGAAAAAATAATCCTTCACGAAACCAAAACAAATTCAAAATCTGCCGGCATTATCACTACTGATGAAGAATTGCAGGCTTACCACACAATCAGAACTTTACTTATTCAGAACAAAAAAATTCCAAATTTAAGAATAGGTTACAGAGATCAAAAAGGGACATTTAATGTTCTTGTAGACGATAATCAAAAGAAAACAGTTTGTCAATTGAAATTTACCGACTCGTCTAAGAAAGTGTTTATTGGAAATAATGAATATCCAATAAATCATTTAGATGAATTATTAAACTTTAAGAATGAATTAATTGAGAGAACAATTTCTTTTATTGATTAGTTTTTTTATTTTTTTGGATAGACACCTCTTCCAATTTACTAGCTGTATCTATTAAAAAACCACCTAAACCATCAATAAAAAATGAAAGTAATTAGATTTTTAGCTAGCATTTTTATATCTATTTTGGTTATTAGTTGTTCGCCACTTAAAGAACCCACAATAGTAAAGAACGACAAAATTGAAAGATATAGGTATATATTCGTTTCTCCAACAAGCAGTTTGACTGCAAGTACCGGAAGCGTGTATGGAAACAATTATAGCGCATATGGTTCAACTCATAGTAAAAGCATTAATCCAAGCGATGTTATAAGAGGAATACTAATAAGAGAAGGCTTCATCATTTTACCTGAATTAAAAACAGAATTAACTGACGATACCCTAATAGTAAACTATGGTGAAAGTGGTAGAAGATATAGAGGATTAGGCTATACAATTGAAGTAACCATACAAATCATTGCAGCAAAATCAAATACCCCAATCTGTTCCTGTACAGCGGAAGGACAAGGTGAAACTGAAGTCGACGATGTACGACAAGCTATAAACCGTTGTTTGTCGGGATTACTAGCAAAAGAAACTGGTGACGACAAAAATGCCAGCCACTAATAGCTGCTTTAGCCCCGATAGCGCGGATTTGCAATACGTGCCCACAAACAGAATAAATAAAACTACAACGGCGACAGTTGTAGTTTTTATTTTAAAGACAGTTTCGAACTAAAATTGAAAACTTTAATTAAGCTTTTGAAGAGTTTTAGTACAAATTAGTATCTTGGTATGAAATCAGATTTTTTTGATAAAAAGTCAAACTTTGATTTTTTTGCACATATATGATTCAAATACAACTACACAAAACATGGGAAGAAAAGGAAGAGATTTTGAATTGTTAATAAAACAATTGGAAGAAGTAGTATTACCAATTGGTGCTAAAATAACTTCTCCAGGCTTTTTAAGAGATAAAATTACAGAGCATCAGAGAGAAGTCGATATCTTAATCGAACATAATATTGGAACTTCAAATATTATAATTGTTATCGAGTGTCGTGATAGAAATTCAAAGCAGGACACAACATGGATAGAGCAAATCAAAACAAAAATCGAAAATTTAAACATCCATAAAGCTATAGCTGTATCTTCAAGCGATTTTTCAGAAAATGCAAAGAAAAAAGCAAATTTCTTTGGCATTGAAACCAGAACTTTTTCTGAAATTAACAAGGATGCAATTTCAGATTGGTGTGCCTTAGAATATATCACAAACCAAATTTGTAAACCGAAATTAAGGAAATGTGAAATTGGTCTCGATGATGAAACAACAGAAATAAATCAATTCGAAAATATTATTAAAGATGCTGTACAGGATAAAAAGATTTTTTTTAAAACAATTGATGATACAGCGGTTTCTATTTCTGAAATTATACCTCATAATGAGCTTGAAAAATTCTGGAAAGAATGTATCGACAAAGATTCGATTTTAGACATCTCACTTAGAGTTAACTATTGCAATCCTAATGATCGCTTTTATGTTAAGAACAACGATAAAACATGCCATGTTCTATACATAATCTTTGATATGGAATTAAACATCTTAATACAAAAAACTCCTATTAGTCGAATAGCTAAATACAGTAACGGAGATAATACAATCTCGCAGATTATTGAATTTGAAAGCATAGATGATACTATCCCGTCTTTACAATTCATTAGAAATGAAAATGGCATATTAAATGTATCTTTTAAAGAAAAATAACTTTTAACGTCAAAACAAAAAACAAATGACCCCTCGCTGGCGCGAGCATCCTGCTCGTACCCCCAAAAGAGTTTTAACGGTTTGAAAATTGATTTGAATTAGATGATTATGGGCACGAGCAGGATGCTCGCGCCACCACGAGAACAATTATTAATGACTTTTTGTAAAAAATCATAATCGCGATAGCGCGGATTTATCCCCCCGCTAGCGCGAGCATCTTGCTCGTGCCCACATAGAAGATATGAGTAGAAAATATAAATTTGGCGAAAGCCAAGGAGCTTATTTTGTTTCTTTTGCAACAGTGAATTGGATAGATGTTTTCACAAGAGATGTCTATTTCTCAGTTATAACAGAATCTTTAGAGTATTGCAGAAAAAATAAGGGAATGGAGATTTATGGCTACTGCATAATGCCAAGCCATATTCATTTAATTTTTCGTTCTTCTTTGGGAGACCCATCGGGATTAATGAGAGATTTTAAGGGATTTACATCGAGGAAACTAATAAAAACAATTGAAGAAAATCCGCTGGAAAGCCGAAGAGATTGGCTGCTTTGGATGTTTGAAAGAGCGGGAGCAAAAAACAGCAATGTAAAATGCCGTCAGTTTTGGCAACAAAACAATAATCCGATTGAAATATGGTCATTAAAGGTATTTGAACAAAAACTAAATTATATACATAACAACCCTGTTGAAACCGGTTTTGTTACTGATTCGATAGATTGGAAATACAGCAGCGCCAGAAATTACGGCAATAATGATTCGACAGTTTTGGAAATTGATTTGAATTAGATTACGGGCACGAGCAAGATGCTCGCGCTAGCGCTGGAACATCAAATTTTCTTTGATAATAACACAGAATCAAAAGCGAATTCAAACAGACAAAAATAAAAATGAAAGTCTTTGGCATATTAAAAATCATCGGAGTAATAATAGGTATTCTAGGGACAATATTATTTCTTATTACAACTGTAACAGACTCTGGATCTTTATTAAAATTCAGTAACATATCCAAAGCACTTATGATGTTAGGACTTTTGTTCTACTTAATAGGATTATTCCCGATAAAAACTAAGTGACCCCGATAGCGCGGATTTCCAATCCATGCCCACAAACAAAAAAACAAAAGCTACAACCGTAAAAAGTTGTAGTTTTTTTTATTTAAAGACGGTTGCGAATTACGATTAAAAGTTGATAAACTTTAACCAATGTTTGAAGATTTTTAGTACAAATTAGTATCTTGCCGCGAAATCAGATCTTCTTTGATAGAAAGATCCATTTTGATTGCATACACATTCGAATTATCAGTAATTTAAAAAAATCCAAAATTTAAAAAAATGAAAAAAAAACAGTTTTTACTGAGTGTTGCATTTTTATCAGTCTCCTTCTTTTCACAAGCACAAGAAATAGAGATCAAAGATGATAAAGTACTATTAAACGGCAACGCTATATTAAAATATGAAAAAATTGATATTTTTCAGCATTCATTCTACTCCTTAGATGATAATGAGATTTTAATGTACAAATACAACAATAGTGAAACCAGGGATTATTCTGATGATGATTATATAGTTTTGAATTTTCTAACTGAAAAGAAAAAAATTGAATCAAAAAATACAAGACAGGCAATAGCAGGACTGGGTCTGAATTCCAAAAAAAATATGCAGAAACTCGTTGCGTGGCTGCTAAAAGAAAAAGTAATTAATGAAACAGGTGAGCTGAATGTTGCCAAACTAGAAACATTCTACGATAAGTATAACGAAAATATTACCGAAAGAACTATTCGATAAACCCGATAGCGCGGATTTGCAATCCGTGCCCACAAACAGAATAAACAAAAACTACAACCCAAAAAGTTGTAGTTTTTTTTATGGTGTATAATGAGATTCCTTCGTCGTGATCCCCCACCATGATTCTACAAAAAAATCACAAAATTTAGTGATTGTGTAAGTAATTTTTTATAACTAAGTTTGGTAACGCATTTAAGATGTGGGTGATTGGGTTCTCATTGTATCCTCTCAATTAAAAATAAGTCCCAATCATATGCATGCACGAATCGAACGTTAAAAAGAAAATTAAAATATGAAAATCAGAATCAGTCTAATTGTATTATTTTCTCTTGTTGGGCAATTAATCCTGGCACAGAAAAGCATTCCAACGATCAAATCGACTGTCAAAAAAATTGACATTCGGGATGGGAAAAACTTAAAAAAACAAGGTTGGACTATTTCACCGGAAATAAATCCCGATGTATACGAAACAAGTTCTTTGGGACAAAAAGTTACTTTTAAAACCGACAAAGATTCGATTACCGTAAAAATTAAAGAAGACACCGAATTTAATTTTATCGTTTTACTAAATGACTCGATAAAAGCACCTACGCAGATTAAATATAAAATGCCGTATTTGGAAAAACTGAAAAGGGCAGCAAAATATAATTATTCAGACAATCGATTTGTTCCAACTTTCAGTTATCAGTCCATGGACAATCCCAACCTGGTTAAAATCAGAAAGGATTTAAAATTAGATTCTATTGCGGGAACAGGGAATGAAACTTCAAAAATCATCAATTTAATGCATTGGGTCCACACTATTATCCGACACGACGGAAGTACGCCCACGAACCCAACTTCAAAAAATGCGATTGATATTATTAAAGTCTGCAAAACTGAAAATCGTGGGATGAACTGCAGAATGATGGCGACAGTTTTAAACGAATGTTACTTAGCGATGGGCATAAAATCAAGATTTGTAACCTGCATGCCGAAAGAAACCATTTTCGATGATTGCCATGTTATCAATATGGTTTACAGCAACGACTTTAAAAAGTGGATTTGGATGGACCCGACAAATGATGCTTATGTAATGAATGAAAAAGGAGAATTACTTGGGCTGGAAGAAGTTAGGGAACGATTAATAAACGGAAAAACATTAATCTTAAATCCGGATGCCAACTGGAACCGAATAAGTTCACAAACAAAAGAGTTTTATCTGGAAACGTATATGGCGAAAAATCTATACCGATTAAGAACACCGTTAGTCAGTGAATATGATACGGAAACCTGGAGCAACGTAAAAGAAATAACGTATGTTGAATTACTGCCTCTAGACGGTATAGAGCAATTGCCCCAGAAAAAAGAAAAAACGGATGAAAAAACAGGGACTAAATTCACTTCTTATATAACAAACAATCCGAATTTCTTTTGGACAGCACCCACTAACCAGTAAGTACAGATGAAAACAAAATTCTTTTTTATTTTATTGACTTTTACAACATTTTGCAGCGCACAAATTATCAACATACCGGATGCTAATTTCAAATTGGCTTTAACAAGTGCAACCTATCAGTTTAGTAACATTGCGCAAAATAGCAATGGTGGCAATATGACCATTGATACGAATGCAGATGGACAAATACAAGCAACAGAAGCACAACTCGTATATAAATTAAACATAAACCCTGTAAATTTCAGCCCGGATATTAATTCACTTGAAGGTATCAATAGCTTTCCCAATCTGACACAAATTAGTATAAATGGAAAAAACTTATCCGGATTAAATTTAAACGGTTTGTCGAATTTAGAAACCATTTATATAAATCAATGTAATCTAAACAATTACAGCATCATTAATTGTCCCAATTTAACTGCTGTCAATTTTGACTATAATCAGTTCACTTCTTTAAATTTTATCTCTTTACCGCAATTAAACAGTATCAATTGTAAAAACAATAATCTGACTAATTTAGTTGTTTCGGGATTACAGAATTTGACTTTTTTAGATTGCAGTAATAATCAGCTTTCTTCTTTAAATGTCCAGGGACTTTCCAGCATTAATGGAATAACATGCCACCATAACCAATTAACTAATTTGAATTTAAATGGATTACAAACTCTGCAAAGTATTGAAGCGCAAAATAATCTACTAAATTCAATTACATTAATAGGTTGCAGTAATTTACAATCTGCCTATTTTAGTGATAATCAATTGACTTTTTTAGATTTAAATCAATGTACTTCACTTGATGGTGTCCATGTATTTAACAATCCCGCACTAAGGGCTATACTATTAAAAAACGGAAGGACAGAATATGTAGGAGGACTGACTACTACGGTAAATTACATCTGCTGTGATGATTTTCAAACAGCTGATTTTCAATACAACTATCCAACTTCCGAGGTTAATACGTATTGTTCCTTTACACCCGGAGGAACCTATTTTGTAATCAATGGAAACAACAAACTTGATGTGGCCAGTAATGGATGCACAGCTTCAGATCCTAATTATCCTAATTTTAAAATAAATTTTACCGATGGTACTGTTGCCAATACGTTAATTCCAGATGCAACAGGATTTTATTCCATTCCTGTAGGAACAGGTACTTTTACACTAACACCAATCCTTGACAACCCGACTTACTATACTGTCTCCCCTACTACAGCAAATGTTAGTTTTCCTGTAGCAACCAGTCCCGCAACCCGCAACTTTTGCATTACCCCTAACGGAGTTCATCACGATGTAGAAATTTCTCTGATTCCAATAACCCGAGCGAGACCCGGTTTTGATGCAACCTATAAACTTATTTACAAAAACAAAGGAAACCAAATAGAAAGCGGTACAGTTTCATATATAATTTATAATGAAGATGTAGTAGACTATGTTTCCAGCAATCCGGTATTTAACACCCAAAATACAGTTTCAAACCAAACAACATTAGTTTGGAATTTCACCAACTTACAACAATTTGAAAGCAGGGAAATTGAAGTTGTATTAAATTTAAACTCCCCAATGGAAAACCCACCTTTATACATGGGAAGCATATTGCATTTTACAGCATCCGCCACTATCCCATCTGATGAGGCACCGAATAACAATCTTGCAACATTAGATCAGACAGTAGTTAACTCTTATGATCCAAACGACAAAACTTGCCTGGAGGGAACAACGATCACTCCAAGTACGGTAGGTGACTATGTTCATTATTTAATCCGCTTTGAAAACAACGGAACTGCAAATGCCCAAAACATTGTTGTTAAAGATATTATTGACCTTTCAAAGTTTGACATCAATTCATTAACTCCCATAAAAGGAAGTCACAACTTTGAAACAAGAATTTCAAATTCGAACCGGGTGGAATTTATTTTTCAAAACATAAATCTTCCTTTCGATAATGCAAATAATGACGGTTATATAGTATTTAAAATTAAAACGAAACCAACTTTAGTTGTCGGAAATACATTTAGTAATTCAGCAAATATTTATTTTGATTATAATTTCCCAATAGTAACAAATAACTATACGACAACAGTACAAAACAATTTGGGCTTAAACGAAAATGGAATGCTGAATGACATAAAAATGTATCCAAACCCTGTAAAAGACATAGTGCATTTCCAAACCGAAGAAAGTATTATAAAAGTTGAAATTTATGATGTTGCGGGCAGGATCGTAAGCTCAAATTCAGTTTCAGAAAAAAGAATAAACTTAAGTGAATTAAAAACTGGAAATTATATCCTAAAACTCTATACTGAAAAAGGGATACTGAATACTAAAATAATAAAGGAATAGTACCAAAACGCAATAAACATAAAAGCCACAATGATAAGTTGTGGCTTTTTACATTTGTTTGTTACTTTGATTCGCTCCACGGAGGTGTTATTCCGTTCACTCGGGCATAAGCAATTAATTGTCCGAGATGTTCATTCGAGTGCCCCAGAACAATCAAAATCGCACTCATGTTGGTAAATTCACCGGGGAATGGAAACACAACCTTATTCGCCAAAGCACCATCCTTTGTATTTTTGATCGTTTCGATTATTACATCATAGGACCTTTTCAATTCCTTTTCAATAGCCTCTTTTGTTTTGAGGTCTTTTTCAAGGGTTTCCATTTTCACATCTTCAGGGATTTTAGCACCCAGCTTCGATGCAAAAAAATAATTGGCTGAAATAATATGGCTGCAGACCTCGGCAACAGACCGAACCCCTTTTCCAGGTGAATAAGAATATTTTTCAGCCGGAATAGCCTTTGCAAGCTGCATTACATGTCCGGATACATACGTAAGGGAACCTACAGATTCTTTCTGAAACTGGCCCTGGCAAAATGCTGTTACTGTAAGCAAAAGCGCGAAAAATGTAAGTAGATATTTCATAAGCTTTCAATTTATTTTAACTATAAAGGTAGTGAAAAACGTTGAATGTTTTTTGTTTGTTAAGTGTCCCGATAGCGCGGATTTAGTTTCCCGCTCACAACAGAACAAATAAAAAACGTTCAAGAATTATGATTAAAAGTTGATAAACTTCACCTCAGGCCTGAAGAGTTTTAGCACAAATTAGTATCTTGGTACGAAATCAATTTTTCTTTGATATAAAGATTTGATTAAACACCTATTGGAGTTAGTGAAAATAGCACATCAACTTTAGCTATAGCGCAATGAGACTAATAAAGATTACCCTACTATTTCTATTCACCTTAAATGCAAGTGATGGCTATTCTCAAGAAGAAATGAAAATAGCTCCTGAACAAATTGAAGAAACTCAAATCTTTGTAAATAATGTGCTATCAAGAAAAAGATTCTTTAATCCAAAACAAGAACATTTATTCGCTAAAAATCTTCTTAATAGAGATTTAATTAAAATATACGCGGTAGAGGCAGCTTTTAATTTATATCCTGAAATTAAAAATCATAAATATCGTTTTGCAGCTGCAGAAGATAAATCAGGAAAATTATGGTTTGCCTATGTCAGCATAGAAGGAGCTTTAGATGGTTTAATAACTTTAATTTTTGTAAAAAAGGATGGCCGATTACTTTATTATACAAATCACATGTAGCAGCGGCTGTTAACAGCGGTTTTATAAAACGGCAGGATTGGAAGAGCTAGTGCTCGTGCTTGCACTTCCCACCTGTTTACTCGCGATTTCCTTTTAAACTCTACTGTATATTTGCAAACATCATCAATAAAAATGCCCACCTTCTAAAAACCAAGAGCGGCGTTAGCAACAATTTTATGAAATCAAAGCTTAAATCATTTTTCCAGTTTCTTTTCCTTCTAACAACTATTGCATGCTATAGTCAGGAGCACCCAATTTATAACATCGAAAAAAAATTAATGAAAGGCGATAAAAATGGTCTGCTTGAGATTGCTCATTACTTTGACAGTAACAAAAAACTAATCGAACATTTAGGTTACCATATAATCGAAACCAATGAAAGCGAAGTTGCCAAAAGAATTGTTCTGGAAAATTGTTCCTTCACAAAAAAAGAGATTTTGATTAATGAAAACACAACAGCTATTCAATTCTCAGATTTCATAAAATCAAATATTGCAAAAATTCATTTTTCACCTTTAGCTGATGCGTTTTTAGTAACACCTCTGGAAAACAGAAATGTAAAAGTGGAATTCAGGGAAATTTCAGATTATAAAAAGAAGGATCTCAGAAGCAGAAGCCTTACAATTTTAAGGGAAGAATGGGCAAAACAAAATGACATTTTTAATTTAATACAGGATAAAAACCCAAAGTGTTTATTGATAATCGCTTCAGAACTTTATAAAATACGCTATAGATTCAATAAGTATCATTCCAACGAAGAAGATTTTACAGATCTTTTATATTCATTGACAAATACTGAAATTGGAGTTGAAAATGAAGAAAACGAGATTACTTGGCATATTGACAAAGAATTTGATCCAGAAGCCTCTTTAAATTTGTTAATCTACTTCTCCAAATATTACAGCGATTTTAAATGGAGCTCAACAAAGAATTGCTTTGAGAACACAAACAACCAGGTAATTCCAACGGACAAAGAAAATACGCTCTTTCTTCTCCTTAGTGATGAGGATGACGAAGTTGCCTTGAACGCTTTTACAGAACTTATCAATTGCAATTCCCAAAAAATAGCACAATTATCAGATGAATATAACAGAGCACGCCTAGAAACCAATTATACTCTTCCAACATTTCCCTTTAGGTTTTTAAAACAATTGAGTCTCTTAACAGCGTATTGTAAGCATGAAAATATTGAATACTATGATAATGAAAAAGTAAAAAATTATATAAAAAAACTAACTTCAAATTTATCATTTGGAGACAGGAGAAATTTAGAAAACGAAATAATTGAGAGCCTTACATTAGAAAATATTACCTCGTTTGAATATTGGGCTTTAATTAATGGACAATCCTGGGGACTCACTTATTCGGCAGGTAGGATTCTAGACAAATTTTATTCTAATAATTTTAAAGCTCTTTTGAATAACGAAAAGCATTTAAGGCTGTATCTAAAAAAATCTTTACTTTTTGATGATATTGGCATTATTGGCATTTGCAACAACTACCTTAAAAAATTCACAAATCAACAGGACTTTGCAATAGCTAAATTGAACTCATTAGCTGATAATGACCTGATCAATCCAGTTTCAAAAGCAAAAACAATATGCCGAATTAAGATAAAAGAACCCAATGATAAATTAAAAATAAGTGAGGTAAATAAAGATTATCAAATTAAAAATCTAAAACAACAGATACGGGAAATAAACAAAATTACCGATTCAGAAAAAAGAGAAGATTCTCTAACAGCATTGTTATCAAAAATCAATTACAATCAGATAAGAGAGGCATTAGCGGAAATTGATACTATTCAATTCAAAGAAAGTGAATGGAAAAAATATTCTTTTCTTGACAGAGACTTTGGTTTTTTTATTTACGATAATTTTGATCTTCCGGTTACAAGAAATGAATTTCTAAAAGATTACAATAGCTATAGTGAATATGATTTCTATAAAAATATGCTAACTAAAGCAAAAACAGATTATTTTAAGAAAGATAATACGCTAGATTATGATCAAATATTTGACGCTCTAAAATATAATATTGTGGATGCTTTCGTTGGAGGTGGCGGTGGCCGTCAGGACAATGAAGTCTATGCAATTATTAAGCTCTTGGAATTGACCCATAATACAACTTTAGGATATCCAAAAAAATTATGCAATTCAAGAGGAATATATGGTTGTGATTCTCAATACAGAGCCAACTATTGGATGAAGTTTTTACAGGATAATCAATTATTAAAACGAAAGCATGACGAACCCGTATCGTTTCATTATGAATAAAAAATCGCGTAAAGCAAGTCAACTGTCTTATAGGAGTTAGCAATTAAATCTCATCCGATAGCGCGGATTTACTTCGTCAGTTCGGCTAAAGCCTCGGGTGTACCCGAGCATAGCGACAGCCGAAGGAATCCGTGCCCATAAACAGCATACAAAACCACAACCAAAACAAAAATATGGTAACCCAAATTAAAATATACGAAGGCAATGCTTTAGCTTTAGAATTAACCGAGCGATTTACTGAGGCTGATGCTTTATTAATAGAGCAGCTTTTCGAAGAAAAACTGAATGCAGGCTATCAACACGTTAATATATTAATCAAAGTGAAAGACCTGTCCCTACTTAAGAACATGGATTTAAAAGCTTTTTGGGAAGGTGAAATCTGGGGAATTAAGCATTTCAGTAAAATAGGCCGTTGTGCGGTAGTGGCTCACTCGAACGCAATCAAACAGGTGGTCAAAATTGAAAACAAAGCGCTTCACCTGCTAAATAATGCTCTTGAAGAAAAATACTTTGATACAGAGCAATTGGATGAAGCATTGCGATTTATCGAAGGGTAACATTCTGGATGTATCCCTCAAATTAAGATTACTTTCAAAGACCCAATAGATTTATGTCGTCAGCTCGGCTAAAGCCTCGGGTGCAGTCGAGCATAGCGACAGCCGAAAGAATCCATGCCCACAAACAGAACAAATAAAAAGCTACAATCATAAAAAGTTGTAGTTTTTTATTTTACATTTCCTGACTCTAGCGGATTAAGCATAAATTCAATTCTAAATCATTGAAAATCACATACATAAGCAATAACAAACCTGATTTTTCACTAAATTTGTTTAAATTATTATATCATGAGTAATTTATTAAAAATAGTATGTTTGGTAGGCGGCGCTATAGTGGCAGGCCTCGTCATTAAAGAATTGGGAGAATCAGAAGATGACAAATTCGCTGATTACCACAAAGGTTATGTTGACGGCTATAATGATGGTTATGATGAAGGCAGAAGCAGCTAACGACTTCCTCTCTGGCAAATATTTCGCTCCTGCCCGCAAACAGAATAAATAAAAAACTACAACCGAAAAAAGTTGTAGTTTTTTATTTTGCGGTGAAAGAGTGAGATGAAATAAACGCGCTCCACTGCGTTACGCCCGTAATGACGGTATAGAAACTTCGTCAGGCTCAGCTATCGAATAACCTGAGCCATCTAATACCATATTAAATCTATTTTTTTAAAAACCAGCAAGTTAGCTGTTGTGTAAGTGAATTTTTATAGTTAATTTTATGTACCTCAACTACTTTCTATTCGGAAAACCACTATTATCTATTGCTACTGTTTCAAAAAGCGTTATGTAAATCTCCTAAATAACACTATGATGGATAAACTGGATAATTACTCGGATAAATTTATGGATTGGCTCGTAACCTTTGGCCCAAAAGTCATTGGCGCATTACTGGTTTTTATTATCGGGCTTTACCTGATCAACCTAGTCGCGCGACTGATATCCAAAGGGCTACAGAAACGCGGACTGGATGTATCCCTACAGTCATTTCTGGGAAGCTTGGTAAGTGTCGGACTGAAAATACTGCTGCTGATTACCGTTGCCGGTATGATTGGCATTCAGACCACCTCCTTTGTGGCGGTGGTTGGGGCGTTGGGTTTGGCTGTTGGTTTGGCTTTGCAGGGCTCACTGGCCAATTTTGCGGGCGGCGTTTTAATCCTTGTTTTTAAACCTTTTAAAGTCGGAGACCTGATTGAATCTGGCGGACAAACCGGACATGTGCAGGAAATCCAGATCTTCAACACTATTTTGCTTACCGCGGAAAACAAAACCGTAATCCTTGCCAACGGAGGCGTTTCCAACAGCACTATCATAAATTACAGCCGGCACGGTAATCTGCGCGTGGATATCACCATGGCGGTAGCACCGGACAGTGATGTCGAAAAAGTACGGAACATTGCCATGCAGGCCATCGCGGCAAACCGGTTCGTTTTAAAAGAGCCTGCTCCATCGGTGAACATACTTAAAGTGGGTGACGGAATGATTACCATGGCCATTCGTCCTTATGCAGCCCCTGCCGATTACTGGGGTGCCTTTTTCTCTGTTCAGGAAGACGTGAAAAAAGCGTGGGATCAGAATAATGTTTCCGGACCTACTCCGACCCGAATTATTATTAATAAACCGTAATGGAAAATGACATGTTCGGACCTATTCACAAAAAAACTAAAAACTGCAACCTCAAAAGTTGTAGTTTTTAACTTGTAAGAAATATCCTTTTTTTAATATTACTTAAAATATGTTTTATAATTTGCATTCCTATTGTCATTCCGACAAAGGAGGAGTCGCATAAAATATGACGGACATAAAAAGACTATATTACGGGATGCTTCCTTCATCAACATGATAAAATTGATAACAAAAACCAAATACCTATGACCAATATAATGTTTGAACATACAACCGGATTTCATAATTATTATGTTTATATCTTGACAAATAAATATCGATCAACTTATTATGTTGGCATAACGAACAATTTACGAAGAAGGCTGCAGGAGCACAAAGAAAATATTGAAAAAGGAATTAAAACTTTCGCTGCGAAATATAATATTGAATTTTTAGTGTATTATGAAAAATTAGATTGGGTACAGCATGCCATTGCAAGGGAAAAAGAAATTAAAGGCTGGCGAAGAGAGAAGAAATTAGAATTAATTAGATCTGCAAATGAGAACTTTGATTTTTTAAATCATCTTTTTGAAATGGATAATGCGATTCCTCCTGCGTCGGAATGACAAGCGGGATGCAAGATCGAAGAGGGAATCCAATCATTAAAATGGCTGAAGACCATCCGAACTACTTCTTCCCGAAAAGCGATTTCGGCATCACCTCTGTAATGGGGATGATATTGAAGATTTTATTGCCAAGCGCGAAAATTACAAACGCGACCGCAGGTTTATAACAAAGCGTTACAAACTTATTGCCGAGATCCGGAAGGAGTTGCCCAACGATCAGTACGACTATCAAAAGTCCTAAAACATAAAAGTATTTACTACTGAACGGATGCACGCCGAACTTACGGTAATTGAAAACGATTTTAATCAGGTTGTAGACCGTTAGTGAAATGGAAGTTGCAATAGCTACCCCGACAATTCCCATTTTGAAAATGAGTAAAAAAATTAGGTTGTTAACAATGGTCAGTAAAGCCAATGCAATGGTGGTCGTATTGTTGAATTTGTAATATTTGGAATTGGTGATGATGTAGCCGTTGAATCCGGTAGCTAAATCGAATAGAAGCGCAAAACCAAGGATATACACCACAGGAAGCCCTTGTGCCAGTTCACTTCCGTTTTTCATTAAGAAGAACAAATCCTGAATCCCTGAAGCGACCAGTCCGAACAAAACCGCTCCCATAGTAAAGAGATACAAAGAGGTTTTATGATGGAGGTCTTTTAAATCGGACATATTCTTTTCTTCGATGTATTTTGCGATGATTGGCGCCGAAATGGTATAAACGCCCAAGGCCGGAACGGTAATCATGCGTACCAGATTGGCAGAGGTGTTGTAAATGGCAATTTGTGAAAAATCTCCAACGAATTCCCCAATCATGACGGTATCAATATTCAAGGCTACTATAGAACCTAAGCTTCCGAAAAAGGTATAAAAAGAATACTGCATCAGCTCTTTCTGGAAGTTGTTTTCTTTTAAAAAAGCAAACGAAGTTTTGCCGGTAAACCTATCCAGCCTTTGCACATAAAAGAACATTCCTATTAATGCCAAGACAAAGAACACCACTACAATCCAAATAGCATACTCTTCTTGGACATTAAAGAAAAAACAGGCGCTGAAAGCAAAAACCAATCCCAATTTCGGAAAAACATTTTCAAAAATATTAGGAACTACAATTCGCTTCTTAATGGAAATAAATCGGGAAAACAACTGCACAAGTGCCAAGCACAATATCACCGGAAAAATATATTTTGCTAAAGGGTAAAATTCCGTTTCTCTGATTTGCTCTATAAAACAGGACGATAACCAAAACAAAACGCTAACGATAGTAAAATTCCGAATGATAAACCACATGGAATACTTCAGAAGGTTATGCTGGTTTTGTGACTGTTCCATTTTCGGGTAAAACCGCACATTGGCGTGCATAATGCCAAATGTAATTAATGGTAACACAAGCAAGGCGGCAGGTAAAATGTATTGTATTTTCCCGGCAAAGTCCAAATCGTGTGGATATAAGAACACGGTTGACAGGATGCCTATCAACGTACTGAAATAGCCAACGATACTGTATTTTATGCTTTGCCTTGCTACAACGCTCATTTTTAGTTATGCCTTAAAAATTACGAGATAAAATTATAAACACCCTATAGTGCCTCTAGTCTCTTGTTTCTTCTTTCTTGTTTCCTTTTCCCTTTTCCCTTTTCCCTTTTCCCTTACCTCTTCGGAACAAAAATAAAGTTATTGATGTACAAGTTAAAATCATTCAGATACTCATCCTTCTGAAACTCCGCCATATGGTTATAATCGAACGGAACGGTTCTCAGGGTTTTTCGGTCGAAGTAAAACACCTCATATCCAAACTGCATAATGAAATCAAAAATCTCATTGATCGGGTAATGCGCGTGACGCAATTCGATTTCGATGATGAAAATCGGTTTGATGTTCTTTAAGATGTTCTCGCAACCTTTCACCGAATCAAACTCATGGCCTTCCACATCAATTTTTATGACGTCGATCTTTGACCATTGTTTTTCTTTAGCGAAATCATCCAGCGCTACCATTTGAATTTCCACTTTTTCCACGTCTTCACCCATCGCTTCCAATGAAGCACGTGTATCCTGCAATCCATTGCCTCTTTTCGGAATATTCAGTACAGCAGTTCCCGATTTGGATGAGACTGCAAACGGATAAATTTCGGTATTAGGAAATAACGGTCTGATGTAATTCACCAGACTTGTGTTGGGTTCAAAGCCGATTACCTTACCTGTTTTGATTACTTTTTCAGCCTGATACAAGTAAATCCCTTTATTCGTTCCTACATCTATAAAAACAGAATCACTTTTCAATACCTGATTCAGATAGAGTAATTCCGGTTCACATCGAAAATTATCAGTTTTCAATGAATTTAACGACTTAAAAAATCGATTTTTATAAAGTTCCGGCCAGAATTTATAGGCCAGATTGATTAAAAGTTTCAACATGCTATTTTGAATTGGCCAGTGCCAACAATTGGTTTTCTAAATTGGTTTTTACACTTTCAAAGGTGTATTGCGCCAGAAACGGCTGCAATTTTTCGTATTCCGAGGAAAGCTGTTCGATGGTCAGATTGTTCAGAATTGATTCTAAACCCGAAGCGTTTTCGTAATATAGGTTATGCCAGTTTATCTTCGTATAGGAAGTTGGGAACAAGCCTATTTTTCCATTGTGGATGCAATCGGCTTCACTTCCGCTGACTTTCGTTTTGCCGTAAACTTCATCCACCCAGTAAAAGGAAGTATGTTCTTTTATCGGACACAACAATAAATGGCATTTTGAAATTTCCCGGCTGTATTCTTCCCACGGAATGAACTGATGGAAATGCGTAATGGAAATAGTAGCATCGCATTTAGTTTGCAGTTGTTCCAATTGCTCCAATACCGTTTCGTTTTCCGGTTTGCCTAAAAAGGTAAAATGTAATTTCGACTTCGGTTTGACTTTCGGCAAGATCGAGAACAACAATGCTACATCTTTTCTTCGATTGGACACATTGCCCGGCATTACGATGCGAATAGTCTCAGAAGTTGAAAATAGGTTAGACTCGCAGTAATTCATTTGTACGATTTCAGTCCTGTCGGCATACTTTCCGTTTCGGACAACCTCATCGTACAAACTATTGGATAGCACTCCGAAGCGCTTCGATTTTAAAAGTATTTTTCTTTGCTGACCGACTTTCTCTTTGAGATACAACTTCAGGAAATAAGTAAATCGCTCTTTTTCCATGAAAATATTGCGCCAGTTGATGGTTTTTAAAAACAGGCTGAAGTTCAGGTTATGCACTAATGTCAGAACCGGTTTTTGCTGAAAAAGTGTAGTGTACTGCCCGAAATTACGATGCAGCGTATTTACCACAACAGCATCAAAACCCGCTAAGGGAATTTCCGAAACCGAGTTCACAACCGTAATTTTCTCTTTGGGAATACTGCTGAGTTTCTGCACTACTTTCTCATGCACGAAAAACTCAAATTCGACCGCTGCCATCGCTTTCAACAGGAAATACCATTGCTCCAGCAAAGCGGAGTGGGTTTCCATCTCGATAAAAGCAAATCGTTTCTTTTCCAAAGTTATTGGTTCTAATTTCCACAAAAATAAAGATATTTCCTCTATAAACTTTATTATTCAGAGGAAAGAGGGAACTTTACATAAAATTTGATATTTCGACTGAACGACCCATTTGACTAAAATTTTATGTACGTTTACACTCTACTTTTGTACAATTATGAAATATTACATCGTAATACCGTCGCACAACGAAGAAAAATTCATAGCTCTCACACTGGAATCGTTGGTAAAGCAAACCGTTTTGCCGGCTAAAGTGGTGGTAGTGAATGATAATTCTACCGACAGAACGGCGGAGATTGTTCAGGAATACGCTCAAAAATATCCGTGGATTTCCTTGGTAAACAAAACCTCAGATGCGATTCATTTACCTGGCAGCAAAGTGATTCAGGCCTTTCAGAAAGGATTGGAAACGCTTGATGACAGTTACGACCTGATGGTTAAAGCCGATGCCGACCTGATCTTCCCCGAAAATTACTTCGAAACGATTATTCGTCATTTTAAAAGTAATGACCGTATCGGAATGGCAGGCGGATTTGCCTATATCGAGAAAAACGGCGATTGGATTTTGGAAAATCTTACCGACAAAGACCACATCCGCGGGGCTTTCAAGGCGTATCGAAAAGCTTGTTTTGCGCAGATTGGCGGACTGAAACCGGCGATGGGCTGGGACACCGTTGACGAATTGCTTTGTAAATTCTACAATTGGGAAGTCGTAACCGATGAACGTCTGAAAGTAAAACATCTGAAACCCACCGGAGCCAATTACAATCAGGCATCGCGCTACAAACAGGGCGAAGCTTTTTACACCTTGGGTTATGGTTTTTTCATCACGTCCATCGCCTCTTTAAAACTGGCGATGCGAAAAGGAAAACCGCTTTTGTTCGTCGATTACCTGAAAGGTTTCTGGAAGGCAAAATCAGAACATAAAACGATGCTGGTAACTCCGGAGCAGGCGAAGTTTGTCCGCAGCTATCGTTGGAAGAAGATGAAAGAGAAGTTGTTTTAGAACTCCATGTTCCTTCATAAAAAAACAAACCATTCCTAAAATAAATTTTAAAAATGGTTTGTAATGAAAATAGTAACCCACTGCCCTAACGGCATCTTAATTCAAAAAAGTTACGTCGATGTATTTATTGACGGCTTGTTTCAAATTTGATTTATTAATTGGTTTTGAAAGGAAGTTATCAAACGCTTTTCCGAAATTCCCTTTGTCATCTTCTTTAAAGTAGGCCGATTGCGCAATAATTGGAATTTCAGGCGCTTCATTTTTGATTAACTGCGCAGCAGTGTAACCGTCTACCTGAGGCATACGGAGATCCATTAAAATCAGATTGATATTCGGATTGTTTTTGTAGATCTCGTAAGCTTCTTCGCCATTTTTAGCTCTTATCACTTGTACGTCTCCTTTTTCAAGCAATGTTTTCAGCAATAAGTAACTGATTTCTTCGTCTTCTGCAATCAAAACCGTAGTTTTTTCTCTTGCTCTACTTTTTTCTGTTTTAAATTCGGAAGGTGAAAGGATGTACGGAACGGTAAAATAAAAGGCAGTTCCAACGCCTGGTGTTGATTCTACTTCGAAGGTACCTCCTAATAAATCAACCAATCGTTTGCTGGTGGAAAGTCCTAAACCGGCACCGCTTCCTTCTCCTGACAGTCTTTCCAACTTAAACTGTGATTTTACAAGTTTTTCCTTGAATTCTTTTTCCAAACCTACCCCACTGTCTTTAACGTAAAATTCTATCTCCTCATTTACCAATTGGTATCCGATTTCTATAAAACCTTTTTCTGTGTATTTCAATGAATTATGCAACAGATTGGTTAAAACCTGAGTTACTTTTGGGGCATCAGTCAATACTTCAGCCTCTTCATCTTCTAAACCTTTTCTCAAACGGAAATTCAGTCCGTTAAAAATTACCTGTCCGGCAAATTTCACTTTCAGGTCGTCCAAAATTGCATTTAATGAAACTTTTTCTATATGAACAACCTCCTTATCTGATTCAAAAGAATTATAATTCAACAATTCCGATACGGTTCCCAACAACTCACTCGAGCAATTGGCGATAACCTCGGCGAGATTGTTTTTCTCGGTAACATCCAATTTAGAATTATTCAACAAATTGGACAACCCTACAATGGTATCCACCGGTGTTTTAATTTTATGCAGAACGGTATTCACCAATTCGGTATTCAGTGCTTTTTTAGCTGAAGCGGCTTTGCTCTCCAAAACCAATTCTGCTTCTCGTTTTTTAATATCGGTAACATCAAACCCAACAAAATAACGGCTAACAACATTTTTATTTTCAGAAGCCTCACAATTGTGCAAGGTAACGTAACGTTCCACTCCTGATTTTGTTACCGTTTTACATTCTAATTTATCCGGAAATTCTACTGACTTTTCATCAATTACAAATGTTTTCGAGGATTCAGGCTCAAACAAATCCAAAAGAAATTCGTTTTTAACTTCGTTTTTGCCGAATCCTGTCAATAGTTCCGCAGCCCGGTTGAAAAACCGGATTTTACCCTGCAAATCAGTCTCTATAAACAAAGTTGTTTCAGAATTGATCAACCCTTCCACAACAACTTTTGGCCCATTATAGGTTTCACTCAGCAACAAAGACAAGTTCACCAACTGATCATGCAACATACTCACCTGTCTTTCCAAATCTTCATATGACGGCTTGTTTGCATTCATGGTTTCTGATTTTAAATTATTATCAATTCACCTTTTTATACTCCAAAAAAAATCGGGCAAATCTAATTCGAAGCACCTAAATAAAAAAATTCAACTATTTGACATTCACAAAGTTACAACAATATAAATACAATATCAGGATTTTAAATTTTCCTTAAAACAATAATCAGAATCAGCCCTGTACCGCTTGAAAATCAGCTAAAAAATGTAAAAAAAAGCTTCTTTTCAGGGTTTACATTCAAAGCTTTCAAAATATTCATAAATCGAAATCCTAACTCATAACTATTTTCGTATTTTCGCTAAATATTTATAAGCATGATTCGATATTTATCCCAGATAGGAAAGTACTTTCTGATGTTGAAGGAAGTCTTCAACAAACCAACCAAATGGTCCATGATGAAACAGCTCATCATGAAGGAAATAGACGATTTGGTTATGGGTTCCTTAGGAATTGTAGCGTTCATTTCGTTCTTCGTGGGCGGTGTAGTTGCGATTCAGACCGCATTAAACCTTACCAATCCGTTAATCCCTAAATATCTTATTGGTTTTGCGACCCGTCAGTCGGTTATTTTGGAGTTTGCACCTACTTTTATTTCCATCATTATGGCAGGTAAAGTAGGATCGTTCATCACTTCAAGTATTGGAACCATGAGGGTTACGGAACAGATTGACGCTTTGGAGGTGATGGGAGTAAATTCCCTGAACTACTTAGTATTCCCTAAAATTGTAGCCATGATGTTATACCCGTTCGTTATCGGATTGAGTATGTTCCTTGGAATTTTAGGCGGTTGGATTGCCGGTGTTTACGGAGGTTTTGCTTCAAGTACCGAATTCCAGACCGGACTTCAGGTGGAATTCATACCGTTTCACGTAACTTATGCCTTCATCAAAACGATCTGTTTTGCATTTTTATTGGCTACCATTCCTTCCTTTCACGGTTATTTCATGAAAGGTGGTGCGTTGGAAGTTGGAAAAGCCAGTACGACTTCGTTCGTTTGGACTTCCGTAGCGATCATTTTGGTGAATTATATTTTAACACAATTACTTTTAAGCAAATAGGATGATTGAGGTAAAAAATGTAGAGAAATCCTTTGGAGAACAAAAGGTCTTAAAAGGAATCACAACCAGTTTTGAAACCGGGAAAACCAACCTGATTATTGGTCAGAGTGGATCCGGAAAGACGGTTTTGCTTAAAAGCTTATTGGGAATCCATAAAGTAGATTCGGGAACGATCTCTTTTGACGGCCGAATTTATTCTCAAATGAGTGATGATGACCGAAGAACACTTCGTACCGAAATCGGAATGGTATTTCAGGGAAGCGCCCTGTTTGACTCAATGACTGTAGAAGAAAACATCGGATTCCCGTTAAAAATGTTTTCGAATAAAAATTCCCGCGAAATCAAGGAGCGTGTTGATTTTGTAATCGATCGTGTAAAACTGATTAATGCGCACACCAAGAAACCTTCAGAGATTTCCGGAGGGATGCAGAAACGTGTGGCGATTGCGCGTGCTATCGTAAACAATCCGAAATATTTGTTTTGTGACGAACCTAACTCGGGACTGGATCCTAAAACGGCAGTCGTAATTGATAACCTGATTCAGGAAATTACAGAAGAATACAACATCACAACCGTTATCAACACCCATGATATGAACTCGGTAATGGAAATCGGAGAAAAAATCGTGTTTTTGAAAGAAGGTGTTTTGGCTTGGGAAGGAACCAAGAAAGAGATTTTCAAAACCGACAACGAAGCCATTGTGGATTTTGTTTACTCTTCGGAACTATTCAAAAAAGTAAGAAAGGCGCAAAACAGGGCCGATAAACAATAAAAAAGGAGTCGATTAAGACTCCTTTTTTTTATCTTAATAGTTGAGATACACCCAACCGGTTTTTACATCGCCTGTTTCAAATCTTACAACATAGTAATAGGTTGCCGCCGGAAGAAGATTTCCTTTTGAATCTTTACCCATCCAATCGTCTACGTAACCGTCCTTTTCAAACACGTTTACACCGTAGCGGTTGAAAATTTTCACATTGGTAATCCCGCTTAGACACGACAGATCGAAATTATCGTTCAGTCCGTCATTGTTTGCTGAAACCCCTCTTGGAATACCGCAATTGGTGCAGGCAAGCGTATAGGTATTAGTAACTGAACAACCGTTAGCACTTGTTATGGTTAAGGTATAAGATCCGGTTACATTTCCCGAAACGTTGATTGGATTTCCATTCTGAACTGTTCCGTCCGGATAGGTCCAGGTATAGGTTACTGAATCTGAATTTACCTCCGCATCCAGTAAAGTGGCAGACAGCAAAGTCATATTATCCTGGCAGTTATCCTTCATTGAGAAATAAGGCAATTTATCTATCAGAACTTCAACACTGGAGGTTTCGGACACACATCCGTTTTGGATAGCTATCACCGTATAGGTTCCCTGATTTAAAATCGTTATAGAATCCAGCACCGGATTTTGGTCGGTTGACGTAAATCCGTTCGGACCGGTCCATTGATAAGTTACGCCAGGAACATCCGACGCAAAAAGATGTAATGAATCACCTTCACAGACAGCTCCATCTCCCGAAGCCACAGGAGTTACAGGAATCGGACTAACCGTAATCTGAACGATGGATTCGTCATAATTCCCACATAATCCGTCAACGCGATAACTGAAAGTATAGGTTCCTGAAGTTATTCCGGTTGCGTTCCAGATATGGTTGATCAACATTCCGCTTGTAGAAATCTCACTCCAACTTCCGAAAGTGTCATAAGTTCCGGTCAGGTAATTATATAGATTAATATTGGTCTGCGGACCACAAAGACTCGCACTGCTTCCAGTTCCCGCTTCAGGATTATTTAACTGATTCGAAACGTTAAAATCGAGGACGATATTCATACACGAAGTGGGATTCCCCGGATTTGTTATTCTTACATGATAAATTCCGGCATCGGTTGCCAAATTAAAATTGGGGAATGTCAGTACATTTGAAGTACTTAAAATCGGAGTGGTATTAGTATCCTTCCACCATTCATAGGCCAAAAACGGAAAATTAGGTACACTTAAAGAACCCGCATGTCCGTTACACAAGTTATTGGCTGTAATAACAAAACTCACCGGAGAACTGATATCATATAACCTGTTCAAAATATTACCGCAGGCGTCCTGAATCTGAAAATTATAAACTCCGGGCTGCAATCCGCTAAATAGTGGCGAATTGTTATTGTTCACCACAAAAGGCAATCCGTCTTTAGTAGTGATCATGTACTGCAAAGGGTCGGTACCGGCAGCAGAAACAATCACATCAAAAGAAGTATTAGAGCAGGAATAACTGTAAATATTATCAATTCTAGGCGCGTTTTGGTAATCAAATTCGCGAATGGTTCGTTCACACTTAAAATTTACTTCGTTCCCATTTCCAAATACCTCAAACGTATGAACAACCCTAAACCTTCCTAAAAGGTTGAAGTTAGTACTATTCCAATTATTGTTAAGCAATAACGCATTGAACGTACTAGGTGGTAGCCCGTCATAATAACCTGACATCGGATGTACCCATCGGTTATTTTGAAAATCATACTTCTGCAGGTAATAATTATTAGGCGCTCCGTTTGATGAACAGCCCAGATAAACATCAAAAGAACTGCAGTGTTCCGTGACCGTTACCTGATCGGAGTAAATCTGAAGCCCTGCAATCGTGACGGTTCCTGATTGAGATCGGTTACAGGCATCCACACTTCTGAAGGTGTAAGTCCCGGCCGGTAGCGAGTTCATCGAAAACTCCCTCATTTCAGTAGCACGTATGTACTGACTTACATCATAAGGAAGGGTTTGTCCGAATCCTGCCGGTGCGGCATCGATATAAACATTTTGAAAGGGCTGCTGCATTCTCAACAACACAGATCCCATACCCGGCTCACACCCCTGCAGATACAGGGCTGAAAAAGGCCCAATAACAATTGGAGCTGTAGTGTATGTTCTTGTTGCGGTTCTTCCGCACTCATCGGTAATTTTAATTATATAAGTCCCTTCCGGATAGTCAACCGTGGCGTGGAAATATTCTGCTATACCGGGAAAGGGTCCGGGATGTGCTGCATTAAAAAACACGGGATTAAATCCTGCGGGCGCCGATAAAAACTCAACCGTAAAATTGACATGAACCCCTACTTCTACCACTAATTTTTTACGGCAACCTACCATAGATTCCAACACGGAAAAATCCAATGGAACCTCGCCCGTTGTATAACTGGCTGTTATTGTTCTGCCGCAGGCATCGGTAATCTTAACCGTATAGGTACCCTGAGGATAAGGCGTTGTGGGATCGGAATAAAAGGCTTCTTCATCAAATGGCCCCGGATGATCGCTATTGTACTGCACCGGATTGAACCCTGGGGGAGTTGACAGGAACGTCACATTAAAAGGAGCTACACAACCTGTAGGAGCAACCTTCAGCTTTTTAACGCAGCCGATCATCATTTCATTTACAGTTAACCCCAAATGAATATCTATTGGATTGTTATTCTGACGATACACATTGCCACAGGCATCCGTAATCTTCACATCGTGCGTATAAAACTGATCATAGTAAAAAGGAATTTGAAGCGATATGGCATCCAAAAGCAAATTCCCATTTGGGACATTCTGACTAACAATGATGTCCGGTCCTGACGGAGGATGAACGGTACATTCCACCGTAAGCGGATACGCAATTATTTTTTGAAGATCGGGGGTTCCGCTTGCAATAGCAATCCCTACCTCGATTGTATTACAAGTAAAATCACTGGCACCTATTCCGTCGAAAACAATATTGGGAATGGACGGGCGCGATATTGTCACATCCTGAACGATACCATCACCACAAGCATCAAAGACCCTAACCGAATAGAGTCCTGTTGTTAAATTGTCAAATACATTGGAAGCCTGCGGTGGGAAAATCATCGGTCCCGAAAAAATTTCATAACTAACGGGATTACCCCGTGTTACGTTTACAGTAATCTTACCATCGTTCCCACATAAGACATTCTTGTACGTAAGATTATACAATAGCTGATTAATCCGATTTACAATGGTAATGTCCTGCTGCTGTGAATTGGACTGCGCTCCAAGCGACTGTGTTGCCACCACACGGTAAGTCCCGGCGGTAAGCCCTGTAAAACTACTCGCAGCGGTTACGGAAATCGGCGTAGTGACATCCGGAAGCCTATAAATATTATAGATCATACTGGCTCCGGCTGTCGTATTGGAAACCGAAAAAAACAAAGTCCCATTACCGGCACATGTTTCATCAGAAGCTGTAACCTGCAAAGAAAAAGCAGTTAACTGTCCGAATGATAAATGAGAAATTAATAAAAGGAAAACAATCAGTAAAGCTTTTTTCATAAAGGATAGAAAGAGTGATTAACAACTTATTTCAATTCGTTTGCGATTGCCGTTATCCTCTTAATCTCCTGCTCCTTCCCTTTCGGATAAATTAACAATACATCGTCTTTGTCGACGATAATAAAATCCTGAAGCCCGTCAACAACGACAAGCTTTTTACCTTCTGTACGAATTATATTATTAGATGCATTTTCCAATATAACGGTTGCGTTAACAACAGCATTTTCCTGCTCATCTTTTGGAAGTTTGTCATAGAGAGACCCCCACGTCCCTAAATCATTCCAGTCGAATGTTGCGGGTAAAACGTATACATTCTGTGCTTTCTCGAGGATAGCATAATCGACGGAAATATTTTCGGCATTCGGGTAATTTTCTTTTATGAACAATTTCTCGTTATCCGTATTCAGACTCTCATATCCGTCCATAAATTGCGAATACATCACCGGATTAAAATGCTCATACGCTTTTAACACCGACTGTACGCTCCATACGAATATACCGGCATTCCAAAGGAAATTTCGGCTCTGAATGAACTTTCTGGCCGTAGCATAGTCCGGCTTTTCGCGGAACTGAACCACTTTTTTGATCGGACGCGAATCCAATTTATCGTATTCGATATAGCCGTAACCTGTATTTGGAAAGGTCGGCAAAATCCCGAGTGTCATTAAGGTGTCTTCGCGTTCGCAGAAATCAAAAGCACGTTGAAGATTGGCCACAAACTGCAGTTCATCCTCGATCCAGTGATCACTTGGCGCCACCACCATCACAGCATTCGGATTCTGTTTCTTTATCTTTAAGGAAGCGTACAAAATACACGGAGCGGTATTTCTCATCGCCGGTTCAAGTACGATCTGTTCCTGTTTGATGGACGGCAATTGCTCCAAAATCAAATCATTATAAAGCTCGTTGGTAAGGATCAAAATATTTTCTTTCGGAATCAACTGCGACAAACGGCTGAATGTTTTTTGGATCAGCGTTTCACCAGTTCCCAACATATCGTGGAACTGTTTTGGAAATTCAGTTGTACTCACAGGCCAAAATCGGGAACCTACCCCACCGGCCATCACTATAGCGTAATAATTTTTATTCATTTTCTTAACTTGTTGCGTAACCATGTGTTACTACTTTATCAGAGTTCTAATCTTCTTAAAAACTCCCAGAATTATATTAAATACAAATGCTAAATGGACCAATAAAAACAAAAACCCATTTAAAGCAATGATAAGATTTACATCCAAAAAATCGTTCCCTTGCGAAAGACTGCCATCAAAAAACACATTATACGGAAAAAACATTCCGACAAGCGAAACTACCGCTCCGTAAATATGAATTTTACTGAGCACTGAGAACAGTTCAATTTCAATTTTATCAAAAGCTTTATAAACTGCAAAAAGAATAAAAAAGAAAACCGCAACTACTTCAAAGATCAAACCATATGCAATTACAAAATACGTATCATGCACATTTATATCCAGTGTTGCGTCTTCCTTATAGGATATAAAAATCATAAAGAAGCAAATCACTGATGTAAAAAGCAACAACAGATCGGGTTGTTTTTTTAATATTCTCACAATCATAGGATATCAATCTTCTTTATCGAAATCAACTTGGCAGAACTTCCACTTCTGCATTGGGATTAAAAAGATAAATTCTTCCCGAATTTACCTCAATGCATTCGTATCGTTTGGTACGAAGTGCTATTTTCTTAAACACCTTTCCGTTATGAATCCGAAAAGTACTACCGTAGGGGATTTCAAAGATATAATTTTTATCGCTAACCGGATCAAATTGTTTCAAGGCTAAAGACAAAGTTGCGTCAGTATCACTACTCGCCTTTGGATTTCTGAAATGTCTTGCCAGTAAAGGCAGCAATTGCGACGGGAAAATCTCGGGACGAATAAACGGTACCATCAGACGCTGAAAAGTCAGTTTCCACTCATCCCCGTGCGGTTTGATGTTTCTCCCGTATTTCTCAAAGGCCACCAAATGGGCTATTTCATGAATCAGCGTGATTAGAAAACGGTACTTGTTCAGACTCGCGTTAACGGTAATCTGATGAAACCCATCAGGGTGACGTCGGTAATCACCATGTCGCGTGACGCGCTCGTTCACGATCTTCAGATGGACGTGATTTGTCCTGATAAGTTCAAAGACCGTATCAACTGAATGTTCCGGAATGTACTTTTCTAAAACTGATTTCATTTACGGCGTAGTTGAAGATACCTGCAACACTTTTCCGTTGTAATATTTATTTCCGGTAAGTGCAAAGTTAAAAATATAGTCGGCCATTTCTTTTGCGGAAATTGGTGCCACATATCCGGGGAAAGCTTCCTGTAGCATTTCCGTCTGCACCGCACCTAAGGCCAGAACATTAAAAGCGATGCCGTTTTCTTTGTATTCTTCCGCCAGCACTTCCGATAAGGTAATCACCGCACCTTTACTGGAACTGTAGGCCGAAAGACCCGGAAACTTCATGCTGCCCTGAATTCCGCCCATGGAACTGATTGTTACCACATGACTTCCTTTTGAAAAGTAAGGAAGACAGATGCGGGTCAAATTGGCCACACCGAAAACATTTACTTTGTATACGTTTTCAAACTCTTCCGAAGAAATTTTGCCGAACGATTTCGACAAAAGCGATCCGGCATTGTGAATCACAATATCCACCTGCTTCCAATCGGATTCGATAAATCGGGTTACCTGGTCCAAATCCACCTCTAACGACAAATCCACACTTAAGCACGTAATGTTTTCATTTCCGAGCAATTCAGGAGCAATTTTCCTGGAAATCGATAACACCCGATGACCGGCTGCGGCAAACAACAATGCTAATTCGCGTCCGATGCCGCGGGAAGTTCCGGTAATGATAATATTTTTCATAGAAATGTTGTCTTATAATTGGTCTGTGGAATTTGTATTTGGTCAACAATTACCAATAATATCAAATACGATATTTCAAAAACTAAAATACTAAAAATCCCGTTCTGAAGTTCAAAACGGGATTTAATTTATTATGAACAATCGGCTTATGCCAGCATTGTTACAGGATTTTCTAAATACTGTCTAAGTGTTTGCAGGAACTGCGCACCCGTCGCACCGTCAACCGTTCTATGGTCACAAGCCAAAGTAACAGTCATGGTATTACCAACAACAATCTGACCGTTTCTCACTACCGGTTTTTCTTCGATAGCTCCTACTGATAAAATAGCGGAATTTGGTTGGTTGATGATTGATGTGAACGACTGAATTCCGAACATACCCAAGTTGGAAACCGTAAACGTACTTCCTTCCATTTCTGCAGGAGTCAGTTTTTTGTTTTTCGCTTTGCCAGCTAAATCTTTTACGTTAGCACCGATTTGAGATAATGTCATTTGGTCTGTGAAGTTCAGAACCGGAACAACCAATCCGTCTTCAACAGCTACGGCAACACCGATATTTACATGATGATTGATGATCATCGCATCTTCTCGCCATTGTGAATTTACCTGTGGATGTTTTTTCAAAGCCATAGCACAGGCTTTTACCACCATATCATTGAACGACACTTTCGTATCAGGAATTGTATTGATCACCGCTCTCGAATTCATTGCTTCGTCCATTGCTACTTCAATAGTTAAGTAGTAATGAGGCGCAGTGAATTTCGATTCTGCCAAACGACGTGCGATCGTTTTACGCATTTGCGAATTTTTGATTTCCTCCTGGAATTTCTCTCCCGCCGGAACAAATGGTTTAACAGCCGGAGCAGCAGTTGTTGTTGCGGAAGTAGAAGCTGCTGGTGCAGCTGCAGCCTGAGGCGTAAATCCTTCAACGTCGCTTTTCACGATTCTTCCGTTTTCACCGGTACCTTTTACCTGAGACAAATCGATTCCTTTATCAGCCGCTATTTTCTTAGCCAATGGAGAAGCAAAAACTCTTCCGCCTGCATTGGTATTTTGAACCGGCGCAGCTGTTGGAGCTTCTGTTTTTGTTTCAGCAGTTTTTTCAGCAGCCGGAGCTTCAGCAGAACCACCTGCTTTGAAAGACTCTGCCACACCGGAAACATCTGTTCCCGCTGGACCAATAATTGCTAAAATACTGTCAACCGGAGCCGTCTGCCCTTCGTTAACACCGATATATAAAAGCGTTCCGGAATTGAAAGACTCAAATTCCATTGTTGCTTTATCTGTTTCAATTTCTGCAAGGATATCCCCTTCTTTAACTTCATCGCCAACTTTTTTCAACCAAGTTGCAACGGTTCCGTCCGTCATGGTATCACTTAAACGTGGCATGGTTACGACTTTCACTCCTGCAGGAAGTGCCGCAGCAGCTTTAGGAGCTTCAGTTTTAGCCTCCTCTTTTGCTTCCGATTTAGTTTCGGCTGCAGGCGCCGCTTCCGCTTTTGGAGCTGAACTACTTCCGCTCAATAAAGCAGAAATATCTTCCCCCGGAGCACCGATAATTGCTAAAAGTGAATCTACCGGAGCAGATTCTCCTTCCTGAATTCCAATATGTAAAAGCGTTCCTGCATTGAACGATTCAAACTCCATCGTAGCTTTGTCCGTTTCAATTTCGGCAAGGATATCACCTTCTTTAACAACATCCCCAACTTTTTTCAGCCAAGTTGCCACAACGCCTTCGGTCATGGTGTCGCTCAAACGCGGCATTGTAATTACTACTGCCATAATCGATTATAATTTATGTGGAATAAATGGATAATTATTCTGTTCGTAAACCACATCGTACAGTTGGTTTACTTCAGGGAACGGAGATTCTTCGGCGAATTTTTCACACTCTTCTACCAAATCTTTTACTCTTTGATCGATAGCTTCGATTTCCGCATCCGATGCATATTTATTTTCTTTGATGATATCAAGAACCTGAGTGATCGGGTCGATCTTTCTGTACTCATCCACCTCTTCTTTGGTTCTGTAGTGTTGCGCATCCGACATTGAGTGACCTCTGTATCGGTATGTTTTCATTTCCAAGAATGTTGGTCCGTCGCCGCGACGAGCTCTTTCAATAGCTTCGTGCATCGCTTCAGCAACTTTGATCGGGTTCATGGCATCAACCGGTCCGCATGGCATTTCATATCCTAATCCTAATTTCCATATATCCGTATGATTCGCCGTTCTTTCGACAGACGTACCCATTGCATAACCGTTATTTTCAACAATGAAAACTACAGGAAGTTTCCACAACATCGCCATATTGAATGCTTCATGAAGGGATCCCTGACGAGCAGCTCCGTCACCGAAATAAGTCAATGTTACTCCGCCCGTTCCGAAATATTTGTCAGCAAAAGCGATTCCGGCACCTACCGGAATTTGCGCACCAACGATTCCGTGGCCACCGTAAAAACCGTGCTCTTTATCGAAAATGTGCATTGACCCTCCCATCCCTTTTGATGTTCCGGTCACTTTCCCTAACAATTCCGCCATAACTTTTTTGGGATCAGTTCCCATTCCGATTGGCTGAACGTGGTTACGGTAAGCAGTGATCATTTTGTCTTTAGATAAGTCCATGGCATGTAAAGCACCTGCTAATACCGCCTCTTGTCCGTTATATAAATGCAAAAAACCGCGAACTTTCTGTTGAATGTATAATGCAGCGAGTTTGTCTTCGAACTTTCTCCAGAACTGCATGTCTTCGTACCATTTAAGGTAAACTTCTTTTGTAATTGGTTTCATTGTTGCTCCTTTAAGCTTTGTTACACAATTTTGCGAAGGGCAAAAATAACACATCCCGTTAAGACCTGAAAATTTAAACCCATTAAATTACTCTTTTTACAAAAAGTTTTTATCAAACATCAACGGCAGTAAATTTTTCAGCGAGTCGGATTTGAATACTTCCCCGACAGCACCCATAAAATAAATCTCGATCGGCACGTCCTGACGGATTTCATATTCCGCTATGGATTGACGGCACGCTCCGCAGGGAGGAATAGGTTCAGCTATCTCTTTACCGTCAGCAGTAGCCGAAATCGCCATTTTCAAAATTTTCGCCTCCGGATAAATTGCTCCGGCGTGAAAAATAGCCACACGTTCAGCACATAAACCGGATGGATAGGCCGCATTCTCTTGATTGGAACCCAAAACCACCTTTCCGTTATCCAATAGAATTGCCGCACCCACCCTGAATTTTGAGTAAGGCGCATATGCTTTTTTACGGACAGCCACAGCCTGTATCATCAAATCTCGTACTTCCGCAGCCAGTTCGTCAACAGAATCATAAATGTTAAATGAGGCCGTTACATTAATATTCTTCATTTGCTCAAATTATTACAGACAAAAAATCCAAACTCATTACAAGTTTGGATTTTTTATTTATTATTTTCTTTTACTAATATTCATCATAGGAATCTCCGAAACTGAACGAAAGCGAGAAACGCAATGTGTTTTCTAACGGATTTCTAACAGTTGATGTGGAGAACAGATAAGAAACATCCACTTTTACAGCATTGTATTTAAACCCGGCACCGATAGTTGCATATTGTCTCGCACCTTTATCCGGACTTTCGTGGAAATATCCCGTTCTGAAAGCGAAGGATTCCTGATACCAATATTCAGCTCCCAATGACCAGGCGATCTCTTTCATTTCTTCGCTAAATCCTCCCGGAGCATCACCAAACGATTTAAAGATCCCTTCAAACCATCCAATCTTTCTGTACTCCTCATTAGCCAAACCATAATCTGTATTATCGATATCACCATCACCATCTTCATCTCCAACTTCCTGTGGCGTCGGAACCATTAGTTTGTTAATTTCTCCAAGCGCTGTAATCTTGTTATACTCGTCTAAAATAAAATCAAAGCTACCTCCCAATTTAAAGTTCGCCGGAAGAAAATTGGAACTTCTTTCAACATCCCCATCGTAGGAAATTTTCGGACCCATATTCTGAAGGTTCAATCCGATACGGTATTTTGCATTAAAATCACTCAGTGCAAATTCTTCCGACTGGTAAAATCCGGAAACATCCACCGCAAATGAATTAGCCGCAGAAGCATCAGTGTTACCATCAGGAATTTTTAAATTGGAACGAATATAACGACCTGCTATCCCCATGGAAAACTGATCGCTTAATTTCAATGAATAAGAAAGATCAAAAGCCAATTCATTCGGACTTACCGTTCTTGGCACCTCATTAGGATCACCCGTTTCTCTTAATTCAATATCCCCTAAACCAAAATAACGCAAACTTGTTGCAAAAGCACTACGCTCGTTAAAACGATCGTAAAAAGTAACCTGTCCTAGTGAAATATCATTCGCAATACTTGTCAGGTAAGGTGTGTAACTTACCGAAAATCCATATTTGGAAGGTGCAAACGCATATTTTGAAGGATTATACTGTTGTGAAAAAACATCCGCTGAAGTGGCCGCTCCCATATCAGCAACACCTGCCGCACGGGCATCTGCCGAAATCAGCAAAAAAGGAACTCCTGTCGTAATCACATTTTCCTGCGCAGTAACTGATTGAAGCACAAACAGGAACAAGGACACTATGGCTATTTTTTTCATTTTTTTACAAGAATTTATTCAACAAATATACTATTTTCTTAAAGTATTACAAGTTTCTCAATCTTTTCAGCCGTTTTATTCGAACTTAATGATTTTACGGTGAGTTTATAAACATAAACTCCTTTTCCGATTTTATCTCCAAAATCATCTTTACCGTCCCATTTGATGCTACGGCATAAAAAGCCCTCTGTTGTTACTGACTGATTGATCGTCTTCACAACTTTACCTGTAATTGTCATAATCTGAACCTGAACATCGAGCGGATCGAACGGACGGTTATGCGAAAACCAAAACTCCGTATAATTAACAAACGGATTCGGGTAATTCAGCACATTGGAAAGCGCGACATCTTCATCGCCCATTACAACAAACTGAATATCGGCAGTAGCATAATTATTATACACATCCCAAACCTTAAGCGTTAACGTATGCAGTCCTTTCGCTAAATTTCGGAAAGGATAACGCACCTTACCTTTCGTGTAATCGTTCGGCTGGGTTTCATAATAATCATTCAGAATATAAGGCTTATTCTCATTACCATCCAGAATGGCAACTATATCATGACCGATACCGCTCGCCGTATTGATTCCGTTCTCATCCTCAAGAAAAGCCAGAAATATAGGCGATGCATTAGTAATCCCACCCGAAACAAACGATTCGTCATTCATGTACAAGCGGATTCTTGGTGGTAAATTATCAGCCACTGCATTTTCATTAATTCCGCCCACTTTAATCGATAAATCATGACCGGTATTATCAACCAAAGCATTATTCTTCGCATAAAAACTCACCCTTCCGGTTCCTACGGGAATTCTGATGTCCCTTGGCACGATAAAGCCGAATTCAAACTGACCGTTGGCTACAGAAGCATTTCCTCTGAAAACTGTTTCGCCCAGCGTTCTGAAATCCATAATAATCAACTGATTACTACTATTCGTGGTGCCATCATTCCCCAATGTCCTTCTGTTGATGTCTTTATCAAAGATCTGAACCGCCAGATCTCCGTTATAATCCGACTGCAGATTATCGAATTCATCCACAACCTCACCGGCCATCTTAATATAACTCAAGGCTTCTAAGGTATCTGTCGGCTGCGTTATTGGCACATCATTGATTTTTGTAAGCCTTACTTTTGGTTTTGGAATTGCTAATTTCAGGGCCGGATCACCAACACAAAAAACCACATTCCTATCCCTGTTGGCCGATAAATTTTTAGTTTGACGCAGCGCTTCTCCAATTGTAACATAGTTATTAGATCCGAAGGCAAACAATTTCGAATTCAGAATTTCGTTGATATCTTCTCCAGTAGTTATCCCAATTTCCCTTGTCGTGGTCACCAATGCAACGGCGCCTCCGGCCTTATTCCAATACATGTATTCCCCTGCCGTCGGTCTGTACGGATTATCGAAACGGGTAAACTCACAGGTAATGGTAACAAACAGCGGATATCGGAATCTGTTTTTCAGATTTTGGGCCATGGCTTTATCAAAAAGTCGTTCCTGAGCCAGGCCATCCTCACCTCCGTGTCCAAAATAGTTAAAAACCAATCCGCCACTTTCCATTTCATTAACAATATCCGTATTCACTGACGGATAGCGCTCTCCTCCGGCTGCGGTAACCTGTATGTAAGAATCAGAGTGAATCTTCTTCACATTGATGAATTTCTTTTGACTGTAAAGCTCCTCGGCCAGGTTATCCAAATTCTGCTGCAATGTGGCATCTGTAGTATTTTCAGCATCATCGGAAATGATCACATAGCGGTTTCGCCATCTTCCGAACGATTTCTCGTCATGGTACTCGATTATCTTATTAACCATTTCATCCGCCTGTTGCGGCGAACTGACCAACATACGTCCCACTGCGATATCAAGATCTTTAGGTATAACCATATCTCCCTCATCATCATTCATCAGCACAAAAAAATCGTCCGACATGAAAGTAAGGTAATTTGAGAAATTATCGGACAAACCACTTGTAGAAGGCGGAACATGAAATAATGACTCGAACACCGGAACCACGTTTGTATTCCCATAAATCCGGTCTTTGTAATCAAACGAAGCATCCCCAAAAAGATTCACATATTTGATTTTTCCCGCCGGAGCCGGATAAGTCGGATAACTGGTATAAATGTATTTTATGAAATTTCGGATAGCACCGATATCCTGCTTACCAGAGGAAAACTCCTGATAAATAGAACCCAAAGTCACCACCTTAACGTTCAAATTAGAATAATTGCGATGAAAATCAGCCAATCGTTCTGCTTGGGATTTTAATGATGATGGCGTCACTATCAGATAATCAATATCCGCGGGCACTCCTTGAGCGTTATTAAAAATCGTTCCTTTCAGATTCTGATTTGCTATTCTGGCATTCGATTGATTGACAGGTGTATATAAATTATTAAAATCCACAGCCACATATCGCTTTACTTCTCCCAAAGCAGCTTTAAAGGAAAAATTTGACTGACCTGCATTCTGAATTTTAGTCACATTATAGATGTCTGTTACATCCCAAACCTGCGAAATCCCACCTGCACTTGTTAACTGATATTCACCCACACCAATATTAGTTCCTGCTAAATCATTCTGAAACAAAAACTGCTGTCCATAACCTTGCAGTTTCCTTTTGGCTATCAATCGGATATTATCCAAGTAACCGTTAGACGACGGTACACCTCCGTTATTATATTCCAATTCAACAGAAACCGTAGAGGAAGAAGCAGAAAATGTTCCTTCAAAAACCTGTTCATAGGCCGAGACATGAACCCCAGCCTCTAAGGCAGCAAAAGCCATAGTGGTCAGATTCTGACCGCCCGCCTTAATTTTAAAAGTACTGGATCCGAAAGAAGCCGATACCGCATTAACCTTAATTTTAACAGGTGTCGCAGTTACAAGATTCGGAAAACTGAAATCGAAAGACTGAACATTTTCTATATTGAAATTTTCCCCCACCCATTTTCTTCCCAAACGACCTACATTGATCTTGTCCACCTCATGGTATTTATAATCATCAAAGTCGGTAAAAACCATATCCGCCGCAGCTACAGGCTGGACATTAAGATCGATTCGCTTTCCGTTGCCACCCTGAGTGGTAACATAATAATAGGACTTGGAATCATATAAATTAACACTGGTGTCGCTGTCATTATTCCAGACATCCACACCTTCTGCATAAAAAATAACATAATCATCATTGTCAAAAGAGCCGTCACTTTCCCCTATTACCTGAACGGCGTTCTCCTGCAGATCCATCGGATAGGGTACGGAGTTAAGCAACGGTATCATTCTTCCTCCATTTCCGTAGATTTTTATCCTTCGTGGATCTACATTAACATTCAAACCTAACTGCTGTAAAAAACTTTTCGACAATTTATATACGCCCGATTTCTCAATATAAAAACGATACCAGTCCCCTGTGGCCAAAACAGAATTAACGATAGGATTTCTCTGCGCATTTGTTTTTCCGGAAGTCGAAGATGAAAAGGAATAGGAGAATGATTTTACCTTTTTTACAACGCCGGCCTCCTTAATAATAGGAGAAAAAGAAAGCATGACACTTTCAACATCCCTACCCACAACATAATCAATAGCAGCATTCAGCTTTGAAGGAAGTTTAGCGAAGGACAGATCTTTTAAATCTTCTTTCGAAATGGACTCATATATAATATTCGAAACCTGCAGCGAATTTTCATCAATGATCGTTGTAACCGGAATTCGCTTTCTAAACATAAGTGTTTTTTCCAGCGGATTAAACTCCATATTTTTTACATCGAACTGAGGAATAAGAAACGGAATCGAATCAATATAATAATTTGTCGCGGTTTTCCATTCAACGGCAACATCTCCCTTTTCTTGACTAAAACATATAAAAGGAACTATCAACAGTATAAGAAGCAGGCACTTTTTCATTATATCGAAAACGTTTTATTTCTAAAGATATTACAAATAGAAAAAATATTTTCTTCAATAGCTAATTTTACACAATATATATTGACGGAAAGCGTTATCACATTGGTGTTTCACCTGAATTTGTATTTTTTTTAATAATTTGTAAAAAAGGTGTTGCTGTTTAATGGTTAATTACTATATTGCGGCACTAAATTTATTACCTACATTGAAGTATGAAAATTAGAAGAATTATGACTTTACAGATGTTTGCTGCGCTAGCGCTGGTAGCATCTTTTACTAGTTGTAGTAAAAAAGGGTCGTCCAAAGGGGGTTCTCAAGCAACTGGATGGAAAATCAACGATAAAAAAGGTGGTTTTCAGTACAACGACAAGTTCAAAAAGCAGGAAACTCCTCCGGGAATGGTTTCTATTGAAGGGGGAACCTTTACAATGGGTAAAGTTGAGGATGACGTGATGCACGACTGGAACAACACACCTAATCAACAACACGTACAGTCATTCTACATGGATGAAAGCGAGGTAACCAACATGATGTATGCTGAATACTTATTTTGGTTAAAAACCGTATTCCCTCCAGAAGACGAAAATTACAAAAACATCTATACAGGTGCTTTACCTGATACTTTAGTTTGGAGAAATCGTTTAGGATATAACGAAACGATGACAAACAACTATTTAAGACACCCAGCTTACGGAAGCTATCCGGTAGTTGGTGTTAACTGGATTCAGGCGACTGAATTCAGCAAATGGAGAACTGACCGTGTGAACGAGGCTATCCTTGAAAGAGAGCAATACTTGAAAAAAGATGCTAAAATCAATGAAGTTGACGGCACAAACACCTTCAGCACTGAAGCTTATTTAGCCAGTCCATCTACTGCGCGCGGTGGTAGCGAAGACATCGTATACCGTGGAAAAGGAGCTAAAAAAGGTAAAAATGCAAAACCTAAAACAACTAAAGACGGTAAAACAATTGAGCCTAAAAACGTATTTGCTCAAAGATCAACCGGTATCATCTTACCGGAATACAGACTACCGACTGAAGCTGAGTGGGAATATGCTGCGACATCTCTAAACGGAATCAGAGAATACAACATTTATAAAGGTAAAAAGAAATACCCTTGGAACGGACAATATACCCGTAACGGAAAAAGAGCGCAAAGAGGTGATCAATTAGCCAACTTCAAACAAGGTAAAGGAGATTACGGAGGAATTGCAGGATGGTCTGATGACGGTGCTGATATCACTAACAAAGTTAAATCTTACGCTCCGAATGACTTTGGATTGTACGACATGGCTGGTAACGTAGCAGAATGGGTACAAGACGTTTATCGTCCAATCGTTGACGACGAAGCAAACGACTTCAACTACTTCAGAGGTAACGTTTATACCAAAAATAAAATTGGTGAAGACGGAAAAGTTGAAATGGTTACACAAGAAAGCGTTAAATATGATACTTTAAGCAACGGTAAAGTAATGGCTAGAAATTTCCCTGGTCAGATCGCACAAGTACCGGTTGACGAAAACGAAACCTATTTACGTTACAACTTCTCTACTTCTGACAACAGAAACTACAGAGATGGTGATAAACAATCAACTCGTTATTTCAAATTCGCAGATACTGACGAAGGAGCTGGAGATAAAAAAGGCGCTGATAACAAAAGAATGTACGATTCACCTAAACACCAGATCTCTGTTGACAGTTTAGGAACAATGAAGAGACAATATGACAAATCATCTAAGAGAACTACACTTGTAAATGATGACGCAAGAGTTTACAAAGGTGGATCTTGGAGAGACAGAGCTTATTGGTTAGATCCTGCTTCAAGAAGATATTACCCACAAGATATGGCTACTGATTACATCGGTTTCCGTTGTGCAATGTCTAAAGTAGGTCCAAAAGACAATAAGAAAAAACCGAGAGGTTAATCTTTAAAATTTTCATACAATTATAATAAAAGCCCTAACTTAGGGCTTTTATTATTTTATACCTATTTCACATGAGAATAGAAGACATCTACCAATGCTTTTTACAAAGTACCGGAGTGTGCACTGATACCCGCAAAATAACTTCCGACTGTTTATTCGTCGCCTTAAAAGGCGATAATTTCGACGCTAACGAATTTGCGCAGCAAGCCTTAAATAACGGCGCAGCTTTTGCAATTATTGATAACAAAAAATTCTTCACAGACGAAGACAAAATGCTGCTTGTCCCGGACAGCTTAAAAGCTTTACAGGATTTAGCCCACTACCACCGTCAGGAATTAGGCCTACCTATAATAGCATTAACAGGAAGTAACGGAAAAACAACGACCAAAGAACTGATCAACACAGTCCTTTCAAAAAAATACATCACCAAAGCAACGGTTGGTAATTTAAATAACCATATTGGAGTGCCGTTAACCCTACTTTCTTTCAATGACACGACCGATATTGGTATTGTCGAAATGGGCGCCAATCATCAAAAAGAAATTGAAATGCTTTGCGAAATCGCTGAACCGGATTATGGTTATATCACCAATTTCGGAAAAGCACACTTGGAAGGTTTTGGAGGAATTGAAGGGGTAATTAAAGGAAAAAGTGAGCTTTACCATTATTTGGAAAAAAACCAAAAAACCGTATTTGTAAATCTTGACGATACAATCCAAAAAGAAAAAACAGAAACGTTTACCCGATACACTTTTTCAACAAACGAAACCAGTGATGTCAGCATAAATTCCGTTTCCGCCAACCCAATGGTTAAAATCGGATTTGACAACATGGAAATCAATTCGCACCTAATCGGAATCTATAATGCGAACAACATCAATGCGGCCATTACAATTGGAAAATACTTCAATGTAGACGATAGCGACATCAAACAGGCGATCGAAGACTACATTCCGGCAAACAACCGCTCGCAACTACTAGAGAAGAATGAAAACCATATCATATTAGACGCATACAATGCCAATCCAAGCAGTATGGCTGCCGCTATAGAAAATTTTATTCAACTGGATGGCAACGATAAAATTGCGATTTTAGGTGACATGTTTGAATTGGGCCAAGAGAGCCTTGATGAACATCAAAAAGTCATCAACCTACTCCTAAACCAGACTCAAATTGAAACCTATTTTGTTGGTAAAGATTTTTATGCCAACAAAGAAAACAGAAGTCATCTGCATTTCTATGAGACTTTCGAAAGTTTTTCAGAAGCCTTCAAAGACAGCAAACCAAATAAAAAAACCATACTCATAAAAGGCTCCAGAGGCATGGCTCTCGAACGAACTTTAGAAATTTTATAACCTTAAAAGCCGCATAAACAGCGGCTTTTTTAATTTAATTAAAAAAAATGCCATTTTATTTGTAACAATACTACTACAGTTGCATCCAAAGAGAAATTCAATTAAAAACTTAAAAAAACATATTATGAAAAAATTGATCATCTCTCTACTGGCAATTTTAGCTGCGTTAAATGTATTCGCACAAGAACACCCTTCCTTTGAAGTTAAAGTTACAGGAAAAGGAACTCCCGCAATCCTTATTCCGGGATACTCTTGCACCGGAGAAGTTTGGAACGAAACGGTAGACCATCTTAAAAACAAGTATCAGTTACACGTAATAACGATAGCCGGATTTGGAGGAGCTAAACCAATTCAAAACGAAGACATCCTGAAAACCGTCCGTAACGAAATCATCGGTTATGTAAAAGCAAACAAAATGAAGAAGCCGATTCTGATCGGCCACAGTTTGGGAGCCTTCATGACACTTTGGCTACAAAGCACAGAGCCGGATCTGTTTGGAAAAAGTATATGCGTAGACGGACTACCATTTGTTTCCGCAGTGGGAAAACCCGAAACCAAAGCAGAAGATCTGAAAACACAACCTCAATACAACAAAGAAGCGGTTATCAACAATTTCAAAGCTATTCCCACCGATGGTTACGTCAAAAGCATGACAAAAGCAATGTTATACCAGGTAAGCGATTCGATCCGCGCAAAACAAATAGCCGAGTGGAGCTTCAAAAGTGACAGATCTACATTAGGCAGCACAATAATCGAAATGTCCACAACCGATTTAAGAAAAGACATCGCCAATATAAAATCCCCTATCTTAGTCATCGCAAGTCTATGGGGTTCCAAAGAGGCCAGTGAAAAGGAATACACCATGCAATATGCAGAATTAAAAAACAAAACGATCAAGGTAGCCGATTCAAAACACTTTATCATGTATGATCAGCCGGAATGGTTTTATAGCGAAATCGACAATTTTTTACAGTCAAAATAAAACACAACCCCATAAAAAGTGACCACAAGTAATCAACAGGAAAAGCAGTTCAAGGAACTCTACGACACCTATTCTCCGAAGATTCATCGACTTTGTTTGGGATACACAGGAGACGCAATGTTGGCCGACGACTTACTGCAGGAAATATTTATCAAAGTATGGCAAAACCATGATAGATTCAGAGCCGAATCCCAGATTAGCACCTGGATCTACCGGATCGCGATGAATACCTGCCTACAGCACTTCCGCGCAGAGAAGTTTAAAAACAAAGTGGATATTGACAAAGCCGTTATTAAAAGAGAGGATGAAACCGATGAAAAAGAACAGCAAATCCAGCTTTTATATAAATGTATCAGCGAACTTTCGGAAGCCGACCGTCTGGTCATCACGCTTTTACTGGAAGAAGTTCCTTATCCGGAAATCGCAGAAATCACTTCTATTTCAGAAGGAAATCTTAGGGTAAAAATCCACCGCATCAAACATCAATTAAGCACCATTTACGCAAAGTATGAACGAATTTGATAAATTACAGAACCTATGGAAACAACAGAAGCCAAGTTCCCTTCCCGATGTTTCCGTCATCATAGAAAAAGCCAAGAAAGAAAAACAGCAGTTTGCGAATAAAATGCTGCTCCAGATTCTCACCCTCCTAGCTTCGTTAATTGGAATTGTTTGGGTAGTACGCGTAATCGATTTCAAAATGATTACGACTTATATCGGAATTGCGTTGATGTTTCTTTGCGTCTTTGGTTTTGCAGCTCTTCGCTTACACCAAATGCTATGGTTAAAACGAATCAACGTAACTGACGTACCTTCAAAAACCATCTCGGATTTGGAGCAGTTTTATAAATTCCAGCAATTCGTCGGAACTAAAGTCACCGTAACTTACTTCCTGTTGCTCAATCTGGCTTTTGTATTTTACTTCATTGAAGTTATGGCACCGATGTCTGCACTACTAAAAACTGTAGTACTTACTGTTTACATCGCCTGGATGCTATTTGCCTACTTTTATTTAGGCAAAAAACAAAAGGCCAAAGAATATGCACGTACGCAGGGCATTATTGATGCACTGAAAGAAATGGAACAAAATTACGAGAAATAAAAAAAGCACTTCGTTTGAAGTGCTTTTTTTTGTGGGCGATGAGGGGTTCGAACCCCCTCCAACCCTCTCAGTTTTATCAATACTTTACAAGGGACACAAAATAGGGTATACCTAAAAAAATGCCTTTTTATCATTTTTACACTAATAAAGAGTAATAAATTTCTCTTTTGACACTAGATTTTGCAATAATAAAAAACAAGCTTCTCAATGCTTCTACCTCAACAATAAGAATTTTATTGTTTTGTGCATAATCAGATAATTTCTCTCTACAGTTTATAGATTTATATTTAAATTTAATAATTACAGCTACTAAAATATCATAACTGAAAATTAGTTCAGTTTCATCTGTAGAATAATTCAGAAAACTATTAAACTCATTCCCAATATATCTGTAACTATCATACCCCTCTATCCTATCTAGTATAATCTCCAAATCAAATTCCCAATTTTCATACTCCATTCCTATTTTGAAGGGTATGTCTGGATATTTCATTTCTGAATTTTAAATAATATTAATACTACTTTTTAAATATGTAGGAGCAATCAAAGTTCAATTTCATATTCCTTAAAAAGCTCTTTCTTAATTTCATCATTTAACTCGTACTTTATGTATGCAAATTGATTAGTGTAAAACTCTACAGCATTAAGACCAATTACACTTCCTTTTAATGAATAACTATAGTTTTTCTCCAACTTGTTAAATGATGCAGTTTTATTTTCAAAGCCTTTAAAATAAGTTACTTTAAAATTGTCTGTAACCCAAATACTCTTCTTTCCAAAACCTTCACTATGAACTTTGGGATATGCCCCTGAACCTTCCAACTTGTAAAATTTGTTTTCTTCTACAGAGTCATAATTTGGCTTACCATACTTCTTAACAAGCAATGCCTCAATTTTATCCAAGACTCCTGTTGTAATATCCTGATTAAAAGCACTACAATAAGTTGCTTTTGTCAAATCAAACAACTCACCATTATTTTTAATCCCAATAGCTCCATTAGTATGCCCTAATAGCATGTAAATTGAAGTTATATTATTATAATCTTTATCCTTCTCTGGAACTAACAATGCATAATGATGAATATTATTTTTAGAATTTACATATTCTGAGAAATCAAAAATATCTGTATAATAAGTTTTAATCTTAGAATTTGATACTTCATTTGAACTTGTAAAAAACATTTTTGTATAAAATGATGTTGATTTCAAATTTAAACTATCACATTGTTTTTTATAATCTTCTGGTTTTAAACCCAGCTGAACACCAGCAACAACTTTTAGTTCATTTTTATCTATTCTATTACATCCATATAATAAAACCAGTATCACAGCAGCTAGTATTTTCCTCATAGTTAAAATCATTTAGTATTAATTTCTTAAAGTAAAAGGGTAAGTCCACCCTATTACAAATTTTTAAAGTGAATATGCATTTACGTTCTAAAATTGCCATATATGACATTTATATACACAAATATAACCAGTTGATTTGACTTGCCAAATATGTCAATATGGAAAAGTCAGAATTACTAAAAATTGTAGGGAAAAGAATTCAGGATATTCGAGTTAGTAAAGGTTTATCTCAAGTTGATTTAGTTGGAAAAATGCAAGGAAAAATAGATACAACAAACATTTCAAGGATTGAATCAGGCAGAACAAATCCAACTGTATTTACTCTTTACAGAATTGCAGAAGCACTAGAAGTGACTATTACTGATTTAGTTGCTACAGAAAAGCTTAAAAAATAAAATTTAGCTATTTATATACTGTAGCAAAGAGAACTATAGCTAGACAAAATTCCTTCTACACCTCATAATATATCTTGTAGCATGCTCATGCAATTCATCTCTGCAGAAATTGCAAACTTTGCAATTCTTGCAACTTTAGATAATTCCATTATCACTAAAGCTGAAGTAAGCCTCCTTTGTAATAATTAAATGATCTAGAAGAGTTAAATCTAGTACTTCGCAAGCATTTTTCAACTTTTTAGTAATTACTTTATCCTGTTCACTAGGATTTAAATTCCCACTAGGATGATTATGTATTAACACTATACTAGTAGCATTGCATTTTAAAGCCACAGCTAGAATAATCTTATTATCCACAATGCTCCCACTTATACCCCCTTTAGACATTTCGTATATTCCAATCACAATATTGGCTCTATTGAGTAGTATAACTTTTACTTCTTCCTGCAATTCAATAATATCCTTATTCCATTGTCTTATAATCAATTCGAATAAGATTTGGCTATTTGTCACTTTAATCCTATCAGGATTATGATTTGTGTACGAAACTTTAATTTCTGATACTTCCATAAACTTTGAAAAATAAAATGCGCCCAAAATGAGCGCATCCTTTGTTACTTACATTGTCTGCTCTTCTAATTGAATTTCATTTCGAGATAGTTGGATTTCATCTCCAAATAGTTTCTGAATAGCTTTATCTTCCCTTGAAAGAACACCTTCTTCAGGAGTGTACTGATAGTTGTGGCTCAAAGTGAATATTTCACCAGTATCTTTGTTGGTGTACTCATAAGGGGCACAATCTACTTTAACAACACTACCAGGCATTTCAGTTCCAACTAAGGCTTTACAAGTTACCTCATCAAAAGTAGAAGAAACATAAGCCCTTTTAGCTGTAGCATAATACCTTCCTGAACTATGACTTAATACCATTTCAACACCTCCTTGAACTTCTAAAACAAAGAAATCTTTTTCCTCTGTTTGTCTTTTTAAATAGTTTACAATTCTTACCATTTTGTTTGATTTTTGAGTTGATAAATCCTAACATGAAAACACAACTGTCCTGATAAAGCTTCAGCTATCAACTTGAAGAATTAAATCAGTCACAAAAAATATTCTCAAATAAATTAGGTGCAGGGGGACTTCCTCTGCCAAAATGGGTGGGGGTACTTTGTAGGGGAAGGTTAAACATGCAAACTGACCTCAAAAAAAATTTTTCAATTTTTTTAATATAGAAATTGATACACTTATGTTAATAACTCAGCTTGCAGAGCTATAAAATATTTCCTACTTTGGTAAAGCAATAAAGCAGCCTCAAGCTTTACTCCTACATTGCTATAAATCTCAAAACCAAAAGTTAATGAATATGGATTTATTTGAAGAAACAATAGAGATAGCTCTACTAGCTGAAGTAAAACAAAGCGACAATTTTATTAGCTATGACTTAGGAGTAAAAAAAGGAATTATTTCAAGGGAATCAGATAATGGATACTCATTTACAATTAGTGAAAGTGAAAAATATTTTTTTTCATTCAAACAATCATATTCATCTAAAGCGTATAATGGAATATTTTATGTTGACACAAAAAAGTTAAATGGTGATATCATTCCATTTATTCAAAAAGCAAAAAAACAATGCACCTCATTTAATTTTCCAAAAACAGAACAAATAGCAGACACTTGGGTAAATAATTTTAAATTTAAACAAGAAGTTCTTGATAACGATAAAAAACCAATAGAAAAAGGACTAAGACCTCCCCAGGTTGGAGCATTGCATTCCATTTTAGCACATTGGAGTATATCCAAAGATCCTGCAATTGTGGTTATGCCAACTGGAACAGGAAAAACAGAAACAATGTTATCACTATTAATTGCAAATAAGTGTGATAAAACACTTGTTATTGTTCCTTCTGATTCATTAAGAAACCAAATCTCAAAAAAATTCATCACTCTTGGAATACTAAAAGACCCAGAATTTAACATTGTTAACAATAATCTTAATCCAATAGTAGGAACAATCAAGAACTCCTTCAAAACTAAAGAAGAAGCAAATGATTTCTACAACAAATGTAATGTGATTGTTGCAACTACAGCTATATTAAACCAATGTAGCAAGAATGGAATTGGAATATTTGAAACTATTGTATCAAATTCAAATCTTTTAATAATTGACGAAGCACATCATTGCGAAGCTAATACATGGGATAGAATAGCTACTAAATTTATCAGTCAAAAAAAACCTGTTTTAAAATTTACTGCAACCCCATTTAGAAATGACAAAAAGAGGTTAAAAGGCAAAACAATTTACAACTATCCTTTATCCCTTGCTCAAAAAGATGGATCCTTTATGAACATTAATTTTATACCAATAATAGAATTTAATGAACTAAAAGTAGATACTACAATAGCTCAAAAGGCAATTGAGCAGCTTAAAAAAGACCTCGAGTTGGGTTATGATCATAAAATGATGGTGAGAGTAGAAAAGATTAAAAGAGCAAAAGAAGTTTACAAAATATATAGTGCGTTTACAGAATTCAACCCTCTTTTAGTTCACAGTGAATTAAGCAATACTGATAAAAAAGAAGCCCTAGACAAAATTAAAAATGATGATAACTGTAGAATTATTGTTTGTGTTGATATGTTAGGTGAAGGCTATGATTTACCTACCTTAAAAATATGCGCTTTACATGAAATTCATAAAAATATAACTACTTCAATTCAATTTTTTGGAAGATTTACAAGAAGCTCATCGAAAAAAGTTGGTGATGCAACAATAATAGCTAACATTGGAGACAAAGACTTAAAAGACACTTTACTTAGAAAGCTATATGCGAAAGATGCTGATTGGAATAAAATTTTAAAAATCTCAAATGAAGGTATTTTAAAAGACTTAAATAAAGAAGAAGAATTTTTCCAAAAATTTGATGAAGAAGGAATTCCATATCAAATTCCATTGAGAAATATCACACCTGCATTAAGTACTGTTGTTTACAAAGTCAATGCTTATGATCCTGTTTGGAATCCTGAAAAGCATAAAACCTTCTTTGAGAAAAAGAACAATCAATCAGTACATGCTGTTCATCAAGAAAAAGATTTATTGGTAATAATTGGTAAAAACAACTCTTCTGTTAGATGGGGCATCATTGATGACTTGATAAACAATGTCTACGATTTACACATCATTTATTTCAATAGAGAACAGAAATTACTTTTTATCAATAGCACTAATAATGGGTCTCTTTATGAAGGATTGGCAAAACTTGTTGTTGGAGACGATATTTATTTAATTAACGAGTCTGACATCTATAAATCACTCCATGAAGTCGAACAATTAGAATTATTCAATCTAGGTGTAAAACCAATTTCTGAAGAAGCTATTAGCTATACTCAATTATTTGGAAGAAATGTTGGTGAAGCTTTGGATGACATTACTAAACAAACTAAATCCAGTGCTAATCTTTTTGGAAAAGGATTTAATCAAGGTGAAAGAGTAACTATTGGTTGTTCATCTAAAGGTAGAGTTTGGTCAAGAATGATTAAAACAATTCCAGAATTTTGTGACTGGTGTGACATCATAGGTGAGAAATTGAATAACAAAGACATTGATGTAAAAAATATATTCAATTTTATAGCTAAACCTGAAAGAATTCATGAATTACCTAAAACCAACAAGCCAATTTCTATCATTTGGAATGACGACATATACTACAGAGAAACTGAATTTTTCATAAATGGTATTTCCTTTTACGAATTCAAAATAAATTTAAATTTCGATAAAATAACAAAAGATAAAATTCCATTTACAATTAAAAGTAATAGGGTTTCATCTGAATATCAACTGACATTAGATTCAAATAAAAATTCTAGAGGATATAGTTATTCTAAAATTTCAGGTACTGATTTAACCTTTACTTATGGCAAAAATGAGGATATGCCAATTGAAGATTTCTTCAACAAATACCCTCCTATTATCAGATTTTCAGATTCCTCAAAAATGTACAATGATATTTATTTTGAATTCAAACATGAGATAAAGGCATTTGACACTTCTAAAATAGAAACAAAAAATTGGGCATCATTTAATACAGATTTAAGGAAAGAATCTCAATACGATAAAAACAAGCAAACAAAAAGAGAAGACTCTATTCAATACATAATGCTTCAAGAATTAAAAAAAGATGATGAATATAAAATAATATATGACGATGACGACAAAGATGAAGTAAGTGACATAATAGCTATAAAATACTTTGAAGACAATTATGGCAAATTTGTAGTGGATTTATTCCATTGCAAATATTCATCTGAAGACAATCCTGGCTCTAGACTAAAAGATCTTTATGAAGTTTGTGGTCAGGCTCAAAGAAGTTTTCATTGGAGGCATAAAGTAGCTAATTTAATTCAACATATGAGACTACGAGAAAGTCAAAGACTAAGCAATGGAAAACCAAGCAGATATGAAAAAGGTGGAGTTGAAGAGTTGCAAACTGTAAAAAACATGATTCAATCTGGTTTTAGCAAGATCATTTTCAACATTCATATTGTTCAGCCTGGAGTTTCAAAAGCAAAAGTTTCAAATGAACAACTAAAATTATTTGGAGCAACAGAAATGCTTTTAAAAAATACTGGAAATAATTTTAAGATAATCATAAATGAGTAACAACCCTTTATAAGCTATTTACAATGAAACAATCAGACTTATTCTTCAAACGAGGCCAATTAGAAACCTACACTTACAATTTTAAACACGACAATCTAGCAATTGAAGAATACATACATTGTATTGTTTCAGAGCATTTAGAAGTTAATCATGAAAACGAACCCATCAAAATAAAAGTTTTACAAATACATAATCTTGAAGAATATCTAAACGACAACAAGGAAAATGTTAGTGAGAGAATTTTAGATGTTCAAAAAATTAATCCTAAAATTAACTATCGTACTATATAAATCCCAAAACACAACAAAAGGTAAAGTTTAAACTTTAATAGAAAATCATGCCTATACTATATCCTTCACTTGACACAATAAAAAAAATGAAAGTTCAGCCTACTGAAGGAGAATGGGCTTTACTTAATTTTTTAATTGACAATTTGGATGATACTTACGAGATTTTTTTTCAACCATATTTAAATGGTGACAGTCCAGATCTTGTAATTATGAGAGAAGGAAGTGGTATCTTAATAATAGAAGTTAAAGATTGGAATCTTCAGCATTATTACATTGATGAAAGAACTAATTGGAAACTCATAAAAAACGAAGTACCTATTAAATCTCCTCTTACTCAAGTCGAAAACTACAAGTCAAATTTATTCAATCTACATTCAGAAGAATTATTTGAAAAAAGTATTAAAAACAAAAAGCATTGGGCTATAGTAAACTGCGCAGTCTACTTTCACAATGCAACTGAAGAAAGCATTAAAAGTTTTCTACTGAGTAACTTCTCTGAAGATAAATATGAAAACTATAGAAAGTTTATAAACAAATTTAGCCTATTAGGTAATAATTCATTAAATACTCGAAATCTAAATAGTATACTGGATAAATTTTGGCTTAATCGAACTTCATACCTTTTTGACAAGAGTCTTTATAGTAGTTTCAAAAGATACTTAAAACCACCAATACATTTGATTGAAGAAGGCATTGAAATCATATACTCGAAAGAGCAACAAGAACTTACTCGAAGTGAAATTAGACCTAGAAGAAAAGTAAAAGGAGCTGCTGGCAGTGGCAAAACTCTTGTTTTGGCAAAAAGGGCTGTTAATGCCCATAAAAGGACCATGGGAAGGGTTTTAATCTTAACTTATAATATCTCTTTAAAGAACTATATTAAAGATAGAATTAATGACGTTAGAGAGGAATTTAATTGGAGTAATTTTTACATTACAAATTATCATCAATTTTTCAAATCTCAAGCAAACAACTATAATCTAGAAGCAAAAAGCATAAGCGATTGGCAAAACACACTTTTCTTTGAAAGTGTAAAAACCAATATTGAAAAATTTGATGTCATCTTAATAGATGAGATTCAAGATTACATGCAACCTTGGATTGACATAATCGCAAATTACTTCATGCATTCAGAAACAGAATTTGTTGTTTTTGGAGATGAAAAACAGAACATCTACAACAGAGAGTTAGATGAAAACAACGAACCAATAGTAAGAACAATACCTGGAGTATGGAATAAAACTTTAAATACTTCATACAGATTCTCAGGAACTATTGGAAATATAGCTACCAAATTTCAAAAAAAAGTTTTTGGTTTAAAATATGCAGTTGATGAGATAAACTTCATCTCTCAATTAGATTTTGAAAGCAGAACTATTGAATATCATTACTTCAGAACTTACTCCAAAGAAAATATCTTCCATAAGATGTATGAAATTTTGGAAAAAAATCAAATTCATTCTTCAGATGTGGGAGTTTTATGTTCTAAAGTAGAAATTCTAAGAGATTTAGACTTTTTAATAAGGACAATAAAGCATGAAAAAACAACAACTTCATTTGAAAGTCAAGAAGAATATGAATCCCTTAATGGGAATCATGACGATCTGGAAAAAATAAGGAAAATAAGAAAAAATCACTTTTGGATGAAAACAGGAACTGTAAAGCTATCTACAGTTCACAGCTTCAAAGGTTGGGAAATAAACACACTTTTTCTATTTATAAATGAAGAAGAAAATGAGAAAGAGATAACCAACGCTGAAATCATTTATACAGGATTAACAAGAGCTAGGCAAAATCTAATAGTTTTTAATTTAAACAATTCCAAATACGATAGCTTTTTCAACAATGAAATTGAAACCAAATTTAAACACGAATAATCACAACAATTAATGAGGAAGAAAATCTTTATAAGTCATTCATCTCAAGACAAGCTAATAGTAAACTCTTTTGTCGAAAACATATTAATTTCAGGATGTGGCATTCACGAGAATGATATATTTTGCACATCCATTGAAGGCTTAGGTATTAAAACAGGTAATGATTTTAGAAATCATATTATTAGAGAACTTATAAACTCTGATTTCTCATTCCTTCTGATTTCAAATAATTATAAAAAAAGTGACATCTGCCTAAATGAAATGGGGGCTTCATGGGCATTAAACAATATTGAAGTAAAGCCCTTTCTACTGCCAAATATTAACTTTGACTCTATTGGTACTGTTTACAACGTAAAACAAGCTGCGAAAATAAGTGATGGCTCTTCTTTAGATCAATTATTTGAGGAACTCACTTTAAAATATAAAATAGAAAAATCTGTAACGAGATGGAATAAATATAAAGGAGATTTCTTAAGTCAAATAGAAGAATATAAAAGACATAATTTACACCTTATAACTCCATCACCAGATGAATACTTCAGTCAATTTATAAAAGAAAATATTAGTGTCAACAATTTACTTTTAAAAGCCCACCCAACTCTTTTAGATTGTAAAGCTGTTTTTTCAAAAGAATACTATTTAAAAATGTTTCAACGATATTGTATGGAATTTGAAGGCCTTTCAAACAACCATATTGATCCTTTCTACCCAAAATATAAGACATTTAAGTATAGAACTAATAGTACAACAGAAATAATACATGGTAATAACAAATTTGCTGGTGGAATAGGAATGGCTGCTGAAAAGGGAGCTTATAATTATGACATTATGTTCTACAAAGTAGATTTTTTAAAAAATGAACTATCTGATGCAGGTTTCTCTTATAGTGTTTTTTGTTATATAGAAAACAGATGGGTATTCTTTCCTAAACCTTGGTTTGGAATTATTTAAAAAATCACCACTGATTTTAAAACAAGCGAAGATTAAATAATTGTGATACGATTATTTTCTTTCAACTAAACGAATCTATATTAAGTTTTAATTTAATAAATTAGTAGAATTAAACTTACTGATTTAAACTACTAAGACTAAAAAGTAAAAAATACTAAATTCTATAACATTTGAATTACAATACACTTATATGAACAATACTTTAGAGCTAAAAACAGTAAATGACCTACAGACTTTCGACTTCCTAATCCCTTCATATCAAAGAGGATATAGATGGACTCCAAATCAAATTAGGGATTTACTAAATGACATTTCAGACTTCACACCTAAAGAAATTGAAAACACAAATAAAAAAACTTGGTATTGTCTCCAACCAATAGTCATTAAAAAAGTAAAAGATAATGAATTCGAAGTTATTGATGGACAACAAAGACTTACATCTATTTATATAGTCTTATATTTCTTGAATCAATACTATGCAGTAGATTTTAGACAAAAATTGTTCGATTTAAATTATGAAACAAGGCATGATTCTAGAACTTTTTTATTAGAACTTGAAAACAATAAAAATCACAACAACATTGATTATTTCTACATATCTGAAGCATATAAAACTGTAAAAGAATGGTTTAAAGAAAAAGGAAATTCTTTTAACAGAAATGAATTTGAATCTAACTTCAAGTTCAATACTAAAATCATTTGGTATGAAAGTAATGAAGATGATTCTGTAGCGATATTTACAAGGATCAATATAGGCAAGATACCTCTCACTAATTCTGAATTAATAAAAGCATTATTTTTAAATAGTTCAAATTTTGGAAGCAATACTGAGAAGTTAAAATTAAGACAGTTAGAAATTGCAACTGAGTGGGATTTTATTGAACAATCATTGCAAAGAGATAGATTTTGGTATTTTCTTACTGGGAATAAAAAATCAACAAATAGAATTGAATTCATCTTTGACTTAATGAATAATGAATACGATAAGGATGATAAATACTCTACTTTTAGATATTTTCAAAAAAAATTCCAGAATAAATCAAGCCATGATATAAACACAAATTGGCTTGAAATAAAAAAGAGATTTCAAAGGTTTAATGAATGGTATGACGAAAGAGAATTATACCATAAGATAGGATACCTTCTTTGTGTTGACTTAATAACAATTAAAGATTTGTACAACAAGTCAAATGAGATGACTAAAACTGAGTTCAAAGAACTGTTAAATCGACTTATCAAACAAAGTGTTAAAGGTATAGATTTACAAGACTTGCAATATGATGATAAAGATGATGTTAGAAAAACTCTTCTATTATATAATATAATAACCATTCTAAAATCCAATAAAGACAATTCGTATTTCCCATTTGATTCCTTTAAAAATGAAAAATGGGATATTGAGCATATTACATCTATAAAATCAAATATGCCTGAAAAAAACAGAGAACAGTGGCTGGATGAGGCAAGAATTTTTATTGACCCTTCTATTGACAAAAAGGGAGTATTAAAGAAAAACGCTGAGAATTTCAAAGATTTCAATAATGATGACTCATTCAAATCTCTTTTCGAAGATATGATTGCTCATTTTAACAGTAACCTAAAAGATCATGATGTAAATGATATTTCCAACTTAACATTACTAGATTCAGAAACAAATAGAGGATATAAAAATGCTGTATTTCCCATTAAAAGAAATATTATCATCAATAGGGACAAAATGGGAATATTTATCCCAATTTGTACAAAAAATGTATTTCTAAAATACTTCAGTGAATATCCTCCAAAAATTTCTTTCTGGACTGAAGATGATAGAGAAAACTATGAAAAAGATTTATACAATATCCTAAGCGAATACATTTCTTAAATTAAATAAAAGATGTTAGAAATTCCACAACATAAAAGCAAAATAATTTCTTTTTACGAGCTATTAAATCAAGAAACTAAAGTTGAAGTCCCAATAATTCAAAGAGATTATGCCCAAGGCAGAGAAGATAAACAAGAACTTCGAAATAACTTTTTGAACACTTTACATGAAGGGATTGAAAAAGAAATTTCAATTAAATTAGATTTCATCTATGGTAGCAAGGTAGATCGTGATTTTCAACCATTAGATGGGCAACAAAGGTTAACAACCCTTTTTCTGCTTCATTGGTATGCTTCAAACAGATGTGACATCCCTCATAATGAAAAAGAAATTTTAAACAAATTTAGTTATGAAACGAGAATAACTTCAAGAGAATTCTGTAGTTCTCTTATTTCAAACCACATAGATATTATTGAAGGAGAAAAAATAAGTTCTAAGATTCAAGATTCAAAATGGTTCTTTCTTTCTTGGAAAAATGATCCCACAATTGATGCTATGTTAAGAACAATTGATGATATTCATATTAAGTTTTTTGGGACTAATAATCTCTGGGAAAAATTAGTACAAAAGAAACTCATCTCCTTCTATTATGTAGAACTTGAAGATATTGGACTAACAGACGACTTGTATATAAAAATGAATGCCAGAGGGAAATTATTATCTCCTTTCGAAAATTTCAAAGCTGGTTTTGAAAAAAAAATTAATGACAATAAATGGGAGACTGGATATAGTCAACTAGATACTTTTGCTTACAAAATTGACACTAGTTGGACAGATTTTTTCTGGTCAAATTTCAAAAGAGATAATAGCATTGATGATGCTTTAATGAGATTCATATCAACAGTCTTAATGATTAGACAATCTATAGAAAAAGCACCATTAAGATATCAAAACATATCTCAAATACATGACAATCACAACATTACAAGACCTGAACTAATAACAGAAGACAGTTATAAATATTTGTTCAAGTGTTTTGAAATCTACACTAATTTAGATGAATCTATCGAATTAGATTTAGTTATTCCTCTTTGGAGACATAAGCCTGAAAAGACAATTTTATCAGAAATTGTCTATGAAGATAAAAACATATCGTACACTCAAAAAGTGTTGTTTTTTGCTCAAACTGAATACTTAATTAATAACCCAGAATTCAATGAGGAAAAATTTAATGAATGGATGAGAGTTATAAGAAACATTGTTTCAAGAGGAAATGTGGTTAAAGGTGGTAAACGTCCTGATATCATTAGAAGTCCTGAAACTTTTGATGGTGTAATCAACTTAATCTCAGAAATTTCAAAAGGCTGTGATGACATTTATGAGTATTTTTCAACTATAGAAAAGTTAAATTCTGCTTTTGCTAAAGAACAAATAGAGGAAGAAAAATCTAAATCTAAATTAATCCTCTTCAATGAGGATTACAAAGAAGCCATTTTCAAGATGGAGGACAACACTCTTTTCAAAGGAAGAATTGAATTTGCTTTTGACTGCGTAGATTACAAATATGATATAAATAATTTTGATTTAAAGAATTTTATCAAAGTCCAACAAATTATAGAGAAACATTTTAATGACGAAGTTTCAGACAATATCTCTAACGATATTAGAAGAGCTTTACTAACTATCGAAAATAATGGCTCATACAGATTTTATGATTATTGGTGGTCATATTGGAATGTAGGAAATGCTACCAAAAGATGCCTAATAGAGAATTTCAGAGAGCTTGAATTTTACATTTATTATACAGATTCAAAAATTTACTTAAAAAAATTAATTATAGAACTTTTAAATAGAGATTTGAAATCGATTATTGACAATTTCATTCAGCCAGACGCTATGCCTAAATGGCAGTTCAGACTAATTAAAGAGTCGAATCTTTTAGATTCTGAAAGTAAATCTAACTACATCGCTATTCCAAACTATAATGACATGTGCTATTTATTAATAAGCAAAAGACCTAGAGATTTAAGTGGCTGCTATATTGTTGAATAAATAAAACAGCCTCATAAGAGGCTGTTTCTCAACTCAAGAACCAATGGTAATCATTATCACCATTTAGCGCTTTAAGCAATGTATTCGAAAACTCAAATGCATTCAAATTCCTATCAAGGAAAGTGTCAATATAACTGGATTTATTAGCTTGTGTGAACAAGTTAAAAACATTCCACAAGTTTATATCTCCATTTACATTTCTACAGAAGCTACTATCCAAATAATAATCTCTTGCTATAGAGTTTAAATGCCCATCATTGAATTGCAAAACTGGAATTTCAGCTTTATCTTTTTTAGGTAAATAATGGTACAATCTGGACTTACCTAATAGTTGTGCAAACTGATGTTCAGTAAGATTATATTGGGTTAGAAGCTTCATATCATGGATATGCTTTTCTGCATTGTAATTCTGCATTACATTTAAAATCTGGGACTGTAATTCCTGAATGCTCCCAACACGCATTTCTTCAACAAATCCATCTGAACTTACACAAAGATTACAGCACACTTTGTTTTGAAAACCTATAAAGAACTTGAATTTTTCAAATGACTTCTTATTATATAAATTCTCCTGATTGTATGCTCTTACTCCACCTATTGTGAGCGCAATTTCATTTCCATTAATGGTATCTTTAATACTTGGAATCCTAATAATAAAAGCCATTCTTTCGTAGTAAATGGTTTTCTCATGTTCCAATAAGTCTTTTACATTCTTGTAAATTGCATTAGGAGTTCTACCTTTAATCTGATGGCTCACTCTGATTTCAGGAGCATCAATAATATGATGATTAAACACTTTTAAAGCACAATCCAAGACTATATCTATAAATTCTTGGTGAGCTATAGTTTTTTCATTATCCTTGCTAAAAACAGGTATAATGCAATCATTCTTTAAATGAAGTAAATCCACCTCAGCAGTATTAGCTTCTATAAATGGTTTTGGAATGTAAACAGGTTTAGATTTCACAATATCTTCTACCAATACAGAATCTTGTGCACTATTTTGATTTACTGGCATTAATTGTAAATCAGGTTTTCTTTCAATGAGTTGTAGTTCCATTGGTGCTAAAATTTTTAGGGTTCAACAAAATTTCCTTAGAATTGATAGTGTCCTTCTGAAGTTTAAAATCATATTCCAACAATTCTCTCCAATTACTATAATGCTCGTAAAGTCCTTTTAATTCTTCTATTGTTGTAGTAGCTTTAATTTTCTCACGTGCATCTTGCAGATTAGTTCCAGAATTACACCATTCCAAAATCTTTCTGCCTGTAGCAGAATTAATAATGAATTCAGGTTTACCCATAAACAAGCCTGTTCTATCTTTAGAAGAAACTGCGAAATGCTTAATATCTACATCAAACACAATGGTAAACTCATAATCCAAACCATCTTTTTGCACTGCTTTCAGCCCCACTTTTTCAGGAATGAATTTCCCATCTTTTTGGTTCAGCACATAATCCTGTTTAGTTCGCATAGTTGCGATAACATGAGCATCTACTTGAAGAATTCTATCTACAAAAGCTTTCTGCATTGGGGTTATTTTAGCCCAATTGGTAAATGAATTTCCAGCTAAACTCGAGTGATAGTCTAGAAGATAATCCCAACAGTGAGAAATAGAATCAATAATTATTACTTCCATCCCTGCTTTTTCACACACACCAATAGCTTTAATGTAGTTTTCAGGAGTAAAGGGAGGTGTTAATGTAAGTACGTTGTATTGCCCTAAGTGAGCATATAGGTCAGCACTTCCATTCTCTGTATCAATTACTGCTACTTTAGAAAAATCTCCATTTGTAAGCCCATGAGCTAACAATAAACTTGAATAGGTTTTCCCTGCTCCAGCAGGAGCTTGTAAAGCCATTTTTATCTTGGCTTTTTTTCTTTCTGAATGTCTTAACTGCATAATTTTAGTATTTAAAAATTTCCAATAAAAAAGGCAGATGAGTTAACACCTGCCTTTTTCCTTTTCTGCAACTTTTGCAGAATTTGCAATCTCTGCAATTTCAATTACCTTTATTTCTTTTGATACTCCCCATAGTTTATTTTATCCAACACATTTTGCTTTAACCATTTCTTCAAAAGTTCATCAAAAGTTCTTTCTGGTATCCCTAATTGTGTAGCCAGTTCCAATCCAGCTCCCCTTTTGAAAATTTGAGGTAACTGAGAAAACAAATTTCTTTCTGTTATTGTCATTTTCACTGCATTTTTTTCATAAAAACTACTAACCAACAATGAATGATCAATTAAAATTTTGACTATCTGTAAAGCTGTATTTACGTCCAAATCAATAGCAATAAGCTTTTGCTTTGAATCTGTAATTACATCCATATTTCTTAGACAAGTTAAAATCATGCATATCCTAAAAAAAATTACACCAAATCGCATAATTGTTGGCAAAAAATCTCTTTTGGGACTATCAATAATAACATTAGCAATTTCTTCCATCATCAGTTGAAAAATTGCCCATTGCGAATCTGTCAACAGAACCTCTATTTCTTCACAATTTTTAAGCCTCAAATACAGCCATTTAATGTCTTCAGCCTTCTCTTCAAATAATTGATCATAATTTACTCTATGAGCCCTAGGGGAAACATCTTTCCACTTATAATCACCTTCAAAATAATAAAACACAAAACGACTCAACAACCCATTATCTTTGCTATCAATGAGTGGTTTTAACTGATCAGGAGTACCTGACAAAACAATCGATAATTCTGGCTTTTTAATCTGAAAATACCTGCCATCACTTTGTCTACTAATTGAAACTGTTTCATGATGAAAACATTTTCTAAGGATATCAGAAAAATTGCCCCAATCCTGTTTTAGCATATTCGATAAAGAATCAGCTTCACTTTCAAAAATAAGAAGTGCTTCATTTGAATCCTGAAGATGAGCATAACATTTTGAAGAGCTTACATTTCCTGGAAGGATTTTAATTTTTTGCGAAGTACCTCGATTGTCACTCGATTCATAAATTAGTAATTCGATACTGTTTGAAGAGCTCCCCCTAACCAACAAATCGTGAATAGGATCTATCAATTTTTTAGACCAATTCATAACCCCTTTCCCTGATGCAGGAGGAGCAATCATAAAGGTATACAAATTAGGTGCATATCTTCTTCCATCATAAACTCCAAAAACATTTGGTAAACACGCGCTTATAACTCCTAAAGAGGATAAAAAAACTACGTCCTTTTCTCTCCCAGAAAAAGGATTTGTAATTTCTTTTAATGATTCTGGTAAGTTATCGTATACACTAGCTGGTATAATTTTATTTAAACTTACAAAAGCAGAAGATGTCGAATCTACAAAATCTGCATTTTCGAAATTTGGATTTACTTCTTCCATATTTACAATTATTAATGTTATGAAAATGGACTATTCCACTTTCTAAACACAAATATCAGGAGTCAGGGAAGAAAATTTTAGGACAAAAAAACAGAAAAAAATAGCCTTTTTTGTTTCAAAGATTTAATGACTTGTTTTTGGGGGACGCGACAAATAATGTTCTAAATTTCTTAAATCAAAAGATTTTAAAAACTCAGCGATATCATCATATAGCTCGATATCTGTTAAAGTGCTATTTGTTGGTATCTGAAAAATATGAAGAAAAGCACCAGTAAACTTAAGAGAATCTGCTTTTTTGTGACCAGTTCTTTTTTGTTGAAGATATTTATAAAATTCTTGAATAAATTCAGTCTTTACTTTTTCATCATATTTTTCAACTTTAAACTGATTTGTCTTTGAAAGCAATTCAGATTTCTTGCTTTGAAAATTATCTTTGGTTAAACCAAATCCTTCACAAATTGATTTATAGATTTCATTTACAACAAGAAAATTATCCACTGTTACAGTTTGTGTACGCTTAAATTTAAAAGAAACTGAATTCAAATGATGCCTTGTTGAACTAAACAAATAATCTTCTAAGACTCCTAGTAAGACAACAAAACTTTCCTTTTCAGAATTAAAATCAGACAACAATGAGTTCATTTCAACATTGGAATTTTCGCTATATTCCATTTGAAGGAAGCATCCAAGACCTAAAAACTGACCTATCAAAGATTCAAATCCTTCACGCCTTAGAAGGGCTAGTAGTAAATTGTAGTTTTCTTTTGGAATTTTAACTGAAGTATATTGTCTAAAGAACCATTTGTTTTTTGAATTAAATTCTTCTCCAAATTCTGTTGGTTCAGTAATATCAACAACAATAGTTTCAACATCACTACTAATGGCTCTATATTTCCCTGCAAAATACTCTTGCCAATTATAACTCATTGACATTTCCATAAAACTGATAATTAATACTTTGCAAAGTATGCAATACTTGCAAATTTCACAACAAGCTAATTTTCTATTTTTTTCGATCTAACTTTTTACTCAATTTCCTCATATGTTCACTGACTTTAGCCTTTACAACTTTTCCATAGTGAGCTTGAGTTATACTCATCTCTGAATGCCCTAGTAGCTCTGACACTATTTCCATAGGTACATCATTGTAAAGTAATATAGTAGTTGCGAATGTCTTCCTAGCCAAGTGATGAGTCAAGTTCTTTTCAACACCTACTATTTCAGCTATTTCTTTTAGGTAGGAGTTAAACTTTTGGTTAGAAATTACTGGCAATAACTTATTAGATTCACTTTCGTACTTAGTAAGAATTTCTTTAGCCTTAGTTAGTATTGGAATAGAAACCTCTTTGTTGGTCTTTTGTCTAACAATTTTAATCCATTCAAAACCATCAAAACCTACCTCTATATGCCTCTTTTCCAAAGTACTCATCTCATTATAGGCTAGTCCTGTATAACAACAGAACACAAACATATCCCTTACACTTTCCAATCTTTTTTGAGAAAATGAATGATTAGCTAATGTTTCTAATTCCTTTGGGTTCAAAAACACAACTTCTTTTTTAGGCTTAGGGTTTTTATGAAGCATAAAAGGATCTTTTGCGATATAATCCTTAGCCACAGCAAGCTTTACAATTTGTCTAAACCTTTGTATAGTCTTATATATAGTATGCTGTTTAAACTTCTTTTCAGCCTTTAGGTAGAATTCAAATTCTGCAATAAAGCTCATCTTTAATTGCTTTAGCATGTAATCATTCTTCTTAAATTTATACCAAATGAAAGTTTGCAAATGCTTTTTAGTTTGATAAAATTTTGCTACAGAAACTTTAGTGGTCTCAATACCTATCAACTTTTCCTGCTTCTTTATATGTTCACTAAAAACATCTAAAACTGACTTATCAATATTTAGTTTTACTCCTGCATACTGATTATAGACATCTTCAACAGTAAACTCATTACCTTGAACTTGTAGAAACAAAAAAGCCTGATTAATTTTATTCTTAATCAGGCTTAACTCACCATTTATAAATGCGCTTTCTTTTATTGTTGGCTTACTTTTTTGGGTCTTACCATCCCAGTATTTAGGACTTACAAATAACCCAGTTGCAAAAGGCTTTCTTTTCCCTAAATATGTAATCCTACACTCTATTGGGCATTCATCATTTTTATTTATTTTACTCTTCTTCAATAAGAACAGTATGTTGATTTTTGTCATAATAATTCTCGTTAAAAAAGTGGGACACCTATTATTTTTTTGGGACACCAAATGGGATACCTAAGACTATAAAATATTGGGACACCTAAATTTGGATTTTCAGGAGGTATTTTGAAGGTTTTTAAGAAAAATAGAGTTGTAAAATTGAAGTAAAGAAAGCACTGGAAAACCCAGTAAATACAAGGCATAAAAAAACCCTATACTATGTATAAGGTGTCTTTTTCTGTGGGCGATGAGGGGTTCGAACCCCCGACCCCCTCGGTGTAAACGAGGTGCTCTGAACCAGCTGAGCTAATCGCCCGATAATTCTTTTTATTATCAGTAAACAGTGATAAAAGTGGTGGGCGATGAGGGGTTCGAACCCCCGACCCCCTCGGTGTAAACGAGGTGCTCTGAACCAGCTGAGCTAATCGCCCTTTTATCTGACAATCATTTCGTGATTGCGAGTGCAAATATAGCGGTATTTTTTACTTCTCCAAAATTATTTTACACAATTTCTGCTACTACAAACGTACTTCCGCCAATATAAATGAAATCGTTTTTATCTGCTTCATGCAATGCTTCCTCATAAGCTTCTGAAACAGAATTAAATACTTTCCCATTTAATCCAAAAGTTGCTGCTTTTTCCTGAAGTTCATCTGCATCAAGTCCGCGTAAAATATTTGGTCTGCAGAAAAAATAATTTGCATCTTTCGGAAACAATGGCAATATCGAGTCCAAATCTTTATCATTAACCACGCCCAAAACGAAGAATAACCTTTCAAACTTCTCTTTCGCGATCTGGTTCAACACAATTGTAAGTCCGTGACCGTTATGCGCCGTATCACAAACTACTTTGGGTTCAGAATGAATTTGCTGCCAACGACCTAACAAACCGGTATTCTTTACCACATTCAACAATCCTTTTCTCAGGTTTTCTTCAGAAACTGTAAAAAACTCCTTTAATACCTTTATAGTCTGCACCACCGTTTTCTTATTATGAAACTGATAATCGCCTAACAGTCCGCACGGATAATCTTCCTGCACTAATTCGGATGCAAAATAAATCGGAGCACTACATTCTTCGGCCTTCGTAACAAAAACGGACTTAGTTTCATCGGTGTATTCACCAATCACAACAGGTACATTCGGTTTAATAATTCCTGCTTTTTCTCCTGCAATCGCTTCCAAGGTATTACCTAAAAACTGGGTATGGTCAAAACCGATATTGGTAATCACCGAAACCAAAGGCGTAATAATATTAGTGGAATCCAATCGACCGCCCATCCCAACTTCAATCACAGCCACATCAACCTTCTCTTTATTAAAATAATCAAAGGCCAAACCCACGGTCATTTCGAAGAAACTCAGCTGATTTTTCTCGAAAAAAGATTTGTTTTCAGCTATGAAATCAACAACAAATTGTTCTGAAATCTCTACTCCACTAATCTTTATACGCTCCCTGAAATCCTTCAAATGCGGCGAGGTATACAACCCCACTTTATACCCAGCTTCCTGTAACACGGATGCAATCATCGACGAGGTAGAACCTTTACCATTAGTCCCTGCAACGTGAATACACTTACTATTTTTTTCCGGATTCCCCAAATGGGCTGAAAGTAAAATCGTATTGGTCAAATCCTTCTTGTAGGCTGACGCTCCTTGCTGCTGAAACATCGGCAATTGGGCAAACATCCAGTCTAAAGTTTCCTGATAGGTCATTTTGGAACGCTATTTGATGTTAAAATCCGAACCCATGAAATAAATAAACTTTTTTTTAGTTTATTAGGGTATAGAAAATTATCTTTATTGCAAAATTGAGATTATTATTTAAAATAAATACAATTCCCGAGAATTTATGACTGGATTTTTTTTACAAGTGCAAAATGACACGATCACACAGGCAGCAGGCGCCGTGGTTCAGAATGTGGTAAAAGACAATGAAATTTCCGTATTGGAATTTATCTTAAAGGGAGGGATTTTCCTGATTCCGATTGCCATCCTGTTATTTTATACGATCTACATCATTATCGAAAGATTCCTATACATCAAAAAAGCCACCAAGCATGATACGCACTTGCTGAAAGATATCCGTACGCACTTAAATAACGGTAATATCGATCTTGCAATTTCTGCAGCTGAAAGAGACGGCGCAGCTTCAGCGAATGTAATCAAAGAAGGCATTCAGACAATCGGCCGACCAATCTCTGAAATCGAATCCAACATGGAAAAAGTAGCCAATATCGAAATCGGCGAAATGGAAAGAAAACTGGGTGTTCTGGGATTAATTGCCGGTATTGCACCAACGCTTGGTTTCATCGGAACGATTTCCGGGGTAATCAAAATTTTCTACAGCATTTCTGTAACCGAGAACATCAGTATCGGAAACATTTCCGGTGGTTTATACGAGAAAATGATCAGTAGTGGTGCCGGACTTATCGTGGGTATCATCGCTTATTCGGCGTATCACCTATACAACAGCATGATCGACAACTACTCATTGAACATGCAGAGACACGTATTGGAATTCGTTAACATAATCCAGAGACCAAATGCCGATAAAACGAAATAAACGATTTCATGCAGAAGTCGCCACCAGTTCGTTGAGCGACATTATGTTCTTCCTGCTTTTGTTCTTCCTGATTATTTCGACCCTGGCCAATCCGAACGTAATTAAAATGACGTTACCAAAATCGAAAAACAACGAGAAGACCAACAAGCAATTGATCAGCTTGTCCGTTACCGAAGAAAAACGATATTTCCTTGACAAACAGGAAGTCCCTTTCGACCAACTGGAAAAAACACTATTGACAAAAATAGGCGACAACAAAGAGCAAGCTGTTGTAGTGCGCATTCCTTATAATTTACAGGTACAGGATTTAGTAGACGTATTGCAGATTGGCGTAAAAAACAATTTGAAATTCGTGATTGCCACAAGCGCATCGAAATAGATTTTTTTTTAAGGGAGCTTTATCCCGCTATCCGCTAACACGAGCGAAGCGAACTGACGAAGTAATCTTTTACAAAAAATCCCATTCCTGAGCGAATGGGATTTTTTTGTAAAAGGATGCCGCTGCTATCGGGGCTAGAGCAACTGTTTTCAAAAAACTGACAAAAACAAAAAAGTCAATCCGATTTTTTTTCTAATTTCACTCTCTAAAAATCTGAATTTCAAACCAATCATGAAGCATCGCATCCTGGGCTTTGATCTCGCAAGGGCTTACGCTATTTTTGGCATGTTCATAGTAAACTTTAATTTTTGTTTTGGTTCTTTTCAGGATAACTCTCCTTTAGGTCAATTCTTAAATCTGTTTGTAGGCAACTCCACCGCTATCTTTATCTTACTAGCCGGAATGGGCGTTTCATTAATGACCAATCAAAAAGACCACAACAATGAAGAAAAAGCTAAAAAGAAAAAAATCCTTTTAAAACGTTCCTGGTTTTTGGTGGCTTTAGGACTCTTGCTGTATTCCTGGTGGCCAGGCGATATTTTGCATTTCTATGGAGGTTATTTACACATCGCCTTATTTTTGCTTTTCATTCCTAAAAAATACTATTTGTGGACCGCTTTTACTGCTTTGCTTATATTTCACATCCTTCTTTTCATAATTCCAATTGAAACCAGCTGGAACTTTACCACCTTTCAATACACTGATTTCTGGACACCAATCGGTTTTTTGAGAAACACGCTTTACAATGGCTGGAACTCCATCTTTCCTTGGCTCTCCTATTTTATGATCGGAATGTTCCTAGGTCGTTTGGACTGGCAAAAAACAATTACAAAAAAGGTAGTGTTCTTAATTGGTTTAATTGTATTTCTGCTTTTGGAAGGACTTCGCTATTTGGCCAAACAAAATCTATTCGACGCATATTGGACCAACTATATTATGAGCGAATATTTTCCTGCTTATTTACCCTTTATATTAATCACGATCGGATTTGCCTTTATGGCGATTTCGGTATGCATGTTCCTAGGTGATTATTTTTCAGATACCAAAATCCTGAAAGCCTTCGTTAAAACAGGACAGATGACCTTAAGTTTTTACGTGCTGCATGTCACATTGGGCATGCTGCTCTTTTCATGGTTAACCAATAAACCATATAGTGGGTATCTAACCCAACATGAACCTGTCAAACCTTATTATATATTAGGATTTTCAATAGTTTTCTATTCGTTATGTTTATTATTCAGCCATCTTTGGACCAAGAAATACAAAAACGGACCATTGGAATTAATCATGCGTAAAATATCCAATTCCTAAATATTATCCATAAAAAAAACCGACTAAACAGCCGGCCTTATCTATCATCTATTCTCTTTTATCTATTTTCTAATGCCTCTAATTCAAACTAAAGGTATAAATAATTTTCCCTACCTGACGTTCCGGAGCATCGACATCCGCCTGCCATCTTGTGTTCATGGCTGCAATTCGCGCCTGATCCAGTAAACATTTGGCGGTATTTGTAGTTCCTTTAATTCCGGGCGTCACTGCGATAGTTCTGCCGGTTTTATCCACCGAAACTTCCACTACTACCCTTCCTTCTTCATTACAATTATAATTCGGTGCCGGTTTGGACAAGGCTTTTCGGTTTCCTAAAGAATAACCTGCTCCGTTCCCGGTTCCTACACCACTTCCATTACCTCCGCCGGAGCCACTTCCGCTTCCCGGACCTGTTCCCGTTCCGTTCCCGGTTCCGTTACCACCTCCGGTTCCACCTCCCGAACCACCACTTCCGTAGTAGCCGCTAGAAGCAAGGTCTCCATTGGATTTCCCTTTATTACCCGCCTGGTTATCATCACCATCTCCGCCTTTTTTGGATCCGTTCATCAAACTTGCCAAAGCGTCATTGGTGTTTTTGGAAACCGTTGGTTTTTTTACCTCAACCGGTTTGGGATCGGTTTTTACAACCGGTTTTGTTTTTACCGGATTCGGATTTTTAGGGATTACCACCGCATTATCTTCCGGAGTATCGCTGGATATTATGTCTTCTTCCGGAGCCGATTGTGTAGCCACCTGTTTCACTTCATTCTTCACATTCAACACTTCACTCTGAAAGTTGTCTCCCATTCCGACATCACTGTCACCAAAGTTGATGGTCACTCCACCTCCTCCGCCACCGCCGCCTAACATGGCTAGCGTTTCCGGATTTGATGGCGGCCAAAATCGTATAAAAAACAACATCAGCAACAAGAAAGCGTAGATCAATACCGTAATCAGTAATGATTTTCTTCTTTCTGTTGCTGATATTTCTACTCGTTCCATCATAATCTTTTACTCTTAATAACAATAATAACGAAAATACAGTTTTTTTGTTATGTTTCCGGAACTTATTGCACAAGAATTATACCAATTGCTTCAACGCAATTTCGAAAGCTCTTGCACTTATGTTTTTCTTGTCAGAATTTAAAGCGTGAGTTTTCACAATTGCCGCCTTGATCACATCGGACGTATCATTAAAAATAGCCTCATCAGTCATCGCAACTTTTTTCTCCATGAAATAAGCAAAAACGCGCGCCATTCCACAGTTGGAGATAAAGTCAGGAATCAAGCTCACTTTGCTATCCACTTCTTCCATAATTGGTCCGAAGAAAATTTCTTTGTCTGCAAAAGGAACGTTAGCGCCACATGAAATAACTTCCAATCCAGCTGCAACCATATTATCCACCTGCTCTTTTGTCACTAATCTTGACGCTGCACAAGGAGCAAAAATTTCCGCACCTACGGACCAGATTTTCTCATTGATTTCGGCAAACGGAATCATTTTGTCGGATACTAAAGTATTTCCGTTTTTATTCAGGAACAACGTCCTGATTTCTTCGAAAGAGAAACCGCTTTCGTTGATCACACCACCGTCTCTGTCGATGATTCCAACTACTTTCGCTCCCATTTCCGCCAAATAAAAAGCAGCTGCAGATCCTACGTTTCCGAAACCTTGCACAATTGCTCTTTTACCGGCTACATTTCCTCCATAAATATCATAAAAATGACGTACCGCCTGAGCTACCCCATATCCGGTAATCATATCCGCTACCGTGTATTTCTTATTGATATCAGGAGAGAAAGTCGTGTTCTCAATCACTTTTACCACGCCCTGACGCAATTGCCCTATTCTGTTGATCTTGTCTGCTTCGGTTGGTTTGAAATGCCCGTTGAACACACCTTCCTGTGGGTGCCAAACACCACAAGCTTCCGTCATTGGGATTACTTCGTGAATCTCATCCACATTCAAATCACCTCCGGTTCCGTAATAACTCTTTAATAAAGGAGAAACCGCTTTATACCAACGTTGTAATACTTCCTTTTTTCTCGGATCGTTCGGATCAAAATTAATTCCGGATTTCGCTCCGCCGATGGCTGGTCCTGAAACCGAAAACTTCACTTCCATCGTTTTCGCCAAAGAAAGCACTTCGTTCATATCCAAACCTTTACGCATACGTGTTCCGCCACCGGCTGCACCTCCTCTAAGTGAGTTAATTACCGTCCAACCTTCTGCGTCCGTTTCTGCATCTTTCCAATGGAATACTACTTCAGGTTCTTTATTTTCGAATTTCTTTAATAAATCTTTCATTTTGGGATTGATTCTAAGTTAGTTTTGAGGCACAAATATACTTTGAAACTCTGAGACTCTCAAAGTTTTACAGGTTTATCATAAATTACCCCCGAACTGTGATTCCTGCTCGCACCTGTTACACTTGCCAACACATTTACTTCATTCTCAAGTCGTAAAACTCCCAATAAAGCAAAAATCAGCGCTTCCTTAAATTCGATGGTTTTGGCATCTGGGACTACAATCTCCATTTTTGGGAGATAAACCAGTATTCGTTTTATCAGAAAATCATTATAAGCGCCGCCTCCCGTAACCAAAAGCCTTGCCTCTTTAACAGGCAGCGCTGCGGCGATCTGAAAAGCTACATGTTCCGTGAATGTGCGCAGCTCATCTTCAACAGAAATCGGATACCGTTCCATCATCGGTAAGATGGTTTCTTTTACAAATTCAAAACCGAGTGATTTTGGATACTTCTTCGAGTAGAAGTCCAAAGCGTTTAATTCGGCCAACAATTCTGCGGAAATGGTTCCGCTTTTGGAAATCTGCCCTTTATCATCGTACTTCAATCCTAATCTGTCGGCATAAAAATTCAGAACTGTATTTACGGGAGAAATATCAAAAGCAATTCGGGTTCCATTGTCGTCAAAAGACACATTTGAGAATCCACCTAAATTCAGGCAATAGTCGTAATTCGAAAACAATATATGATCACCAATCGGCACTAACGGGGCACCCTGTCCGCCTAATTTAACATCCTGTACGCGAAAATCACATACCACTTTTTGATTGATCAGTTCGGCTATTTCAGGAAGATTGCCGATTTGAAGTGTGAATCCATTTTGCGGCTGATGTAAAATCGTATGTCCGTGTGAACAAACAGCATCCAGGTTTTCTATTTTATGTTTTCTGACAAAATCAGAAATAATTCCGGCAAGCAGTACTGTATACTTTTTATTAAGGTCTGTCAAATCTTCTTCTGAAAAATCGACCGCTTTTTTCAGCAAAACGACCCATTCTTCTGCATAAGCAACAGTTTCGCTTTCAAAAATCTGAAATTCCCATTTGCCGTTTTCAATAGAAAAGCGGATATGCGCCAGGTCAACACCATCGAGCGAAGTGCCTGACATTACTCCTACTACGTTATACTTCTTATTTTGCATGGGTTAAAATTATATAATCCTATTGAAAATATGATATTTATGGCGTACATTTGACAACTTTTTTTAAGGAATGTACAAACAAACATTGAAAATAAAATGAATTTTAATTTAAGCGAAGAACAGTTAATGATTCAGCAGGCAGCAAGAGATTTTGCTCAAACTGAATTGTTACCGGGAGTTATTGAAAGAGATGAGCATTCAAAATTCCCTACAGAACAAGTTAAGAAAATGGCAGAACTTGGTTTCTTGGGAATGATGGTGGATCCTAAATACGGAGGAGCTGGCTTGGACAGTGTTTCTTACGTTTTAGCAATGGAAGAAATCGCAAAAGTTGATGCTTCAGCTGCAGTTGTAATGTCGGTTAACAACTCTTTGGTTTGTGCCGGATTGGAAAAATTCTGTAACGAAGAGCAAAAAATGAAATATTTAGTGCCGCTTGCAAAAGGTGAGGTTATCGGTGCTTTCTGTTTGTCTGAGCCGGAAGCAGGTTCGGATGCTACATCACAAAAAACAACTGCAATCGATATGGGTGACCATTATTTGATGAATGGTACAAAAAACTGGATCACTAATGGTGGAACAGCTTCTACTTATATTGTAATTGCACAGACAGATATCGAAAAAGGACACAAAGGAATCAATGCTTTCATTGTTGAAAAAGGATGGGAAGGTTTCTCTGTCGGACCAAAAGAAAAGAAAATGGGTATCCGCGGATCTGACACACATTCATTAATGTTCTCGGACGTAAAAGTCCCGAAAGAAAACAGAATCGGTGCGGATGGATTCGGATTTAACTTTGCTATGGCGGTGTTAAACGGAGGTCGAATCGGTATTGCTTCTCAGGCATTGGGAATTGCATCAGGTGCTTATGAATTGGCATTGAAATACTCACAAGAGCGTGTGGCTTTCAAAAAACCAATTTTCCAACATCAGGCTATCGCTTTCAAATTGGCAGATATGGCTACGCAAATTACTGCAGCAAGAATGTTATGTTTCAAAGCAGCTTGTGAGAAAGATGCTGGTCAGGATATTTCACATTCAGGAGCTATGGCTAAATTGTATGCTTCTGAAGTAGCTATGAACACGACTGTTGAAGCGGTCCAGATTCACGGAGGAAACGGATATGTGAGTGAGTACCACGTGGAGCGTATGATGCGTGATGCGAAGATTACTCAGATCTATGAAGGAACTTCTGAAATCCAAAGAATTGTAATTTCAAGAGGATTGGTAAAATAATCAATCTCTTCATTTTATAAAAAAAAGGCTGGTATTTAAACCAGCCTTTTTAGTTACATTAAATTAAACTTATTTTGTGGATATGATTCGTTTGGTTCCTACTTCTTTGTCGGTAATCACTTTAATAATATACATTTGACCGTCACCTTGATTGAATTTAACATCAAGTCTGACTTCTTTATTAAAGTAAGCATCGGCATCGTCATAAGACATTACAAAAATTCCTTTTGCATCATATATTTCGATTCGTGCTTTTGAATGATAATCGAAATCGTATCTGATTGTTATATTATCTTTAAACGGAACCGGATAAGCACTAAACATGTTTAATGTGCTTTGACCAGCAGGATCGTTGTCAACAACCTGAACACCAGATGAACAAGCAGGTGGTAGTGGTGTATCGTCTGCACATCCAGGACGTGCTTCGATAGAGCCACTACTGTTAGCAACAGTTTGATTAACAACAGCTCCATAACTTACGTTAGTTACAAAGTCATAAGTACAAACCGGCGGTGAAACTGTATAAGTCGATCCGATTATAGATTTAGTTTCATATTTAACACCAAGAACGTATTCTACACCGGCAGTTGCTCCGCTAACGACCATACGAGCCTGACCAGTACTTGGTTCGCTCACAACAACTGAATTCACTCTTTGACAATTTGGACCAAACAATTTTATGTCTTTACCTTGCTGAACTGCAAAAAGTTTGAAATCGCCGCAAGATTTGGTTTGAACCACATTTAGCGTAAAGGTTGAGCTTGGCGCTACAACTTTAGTGTAGTAGAAGAATACTCCCGGAATTGCGTTCCACACTTTTCCGGCTCTTGGTTTATAACAAACCGCTGTTAACTCTTCCACATTTCCGGCAACAATATTACAACAAGCTGTTTGTGTTGGGAAGATGTGGCCTCCACATGGATTTGAATCTATCGTAGTTTCACCACTATCAGTACATCCGGCTAAAGGACTTGTTGCATAATTGGCATCATATACAGTCACTGTATGCGGGCCAGGAGCTACACCTGTGAATGTATGTGTAGTACCACCCGCACCATTTGGAGATACAGCCGATCCACTATCAAGTTTAATGGTATATGGCGGTGTACCACCGGAGATAGTTGCCAAGATAGTTCCATCATTAAGACCACAACTTGCGTTTGTAGGAGCTAACGATACTAAATCTAAAGCAGTATCTGGTTCTGAAATTACAATAGGATTCTCATTGTTACATGGTTCAGCACTTGTTGCGTCTGTAACCTCATAACGATAGGTACCTGCCGATAAATCAGAAAATAATTCATTTACAGTGCTTGTACTAATTCCACTTCTTGTTGCAATAGGTACAGGCGGTGCTGCATCTGGCAGTTTAAACAACTTAACAGTATAATCAGGAGTACCTCCTTGTGCTGTAACTGTAATGCTTCCTGTGCTAGCTCCTTTACATAACACATCTGTTTTGCTGTTATCACAACCAATGGTACAGTTGTAAGACAAAGCAAATGTCGCTGAACAGGAATTTTCACATAAGGTCACATTATTTTTTATCGTCCAGGTAACAAGTACGGATGTTTCTACAGAGCCCGGAACACCTAATATAGGATTTAAAGGCGCATGACCGGAAGCTGGTTCCGCTGCATCAGGAGTATAGTCATAAACCACACTCACTATACTTGTACCTGCCGGTAATGCAAAGGAATTAAGCCAGGTATTAAAAGCAGTATCTGTAGTTCCCTGAGCAACACTGGCTGATACACCACACTGAACAAGGTTATCCATTGAATCACCTGGACAGGCTACTGCCGGAAGCGGATTGACTGTAATTGTAAATGTGGTCAATCCATAACAGCCTTCGCTGCCATCACTATCATTGTCACTACGTATCCAGATTGTTTTTGGAGAATCTACTAGTGCAACGACAAAACCGGCAGGAGTCAAAGCATTCGTTCCGGCATTGGCATCTGCCAGAGAGCCAAAGTATCTAACACTTCCTCCATCGGCATTGACAAGCCCGTCAGCCAAATTAAAGGTTGCTGAACCATCTATCTCGCAAGCTGCCAAATTCTGTGCGGTCGGCGCTGGATTGTCATAAACGGTTATCGTAAATGTTGTCAATCCATAACAGCCTTCACTGCCATCACTATCATTGTCACTACGGATCCAGATTGTTTTTGGAGAATCTGCTAGTGCAAGGGCAAAACCGGCAGGAGTCAAAGCATTCGTTCCGGCATTGGCATCTGCCAGAGAACCAAAGTATCTAACACTTCCTCCATCGGCATTGACAAGCCCGCCAGCCAAATTAAAGGTCGCTGAACCGGTTTGACCGATCTGGCAAGCTGCCAAATTCTGTGCGGTCGGTCCTGGATTGTCGTAAACACTTATCGTAAATGTGGTCAATCCATAACAGCCTTCGCTGCCATCACTATCATTGTCACTACGTATCCAGATTGTTTTTGGAGAATCTGCTTTTGCAACGGCAAAACCGGCAGCAGTCAATGCATTCGTTCCGGCATTGGCATCTGCCAAAGAGCCAAAATATCTAACACTTCCTCCATCGGCATTAACAAGCCCGTCAGCCAAATTAAAAGTTGCTGAACCGGTTTGGTTTACCTCACAATCTGCCAAGTTCTGTGCGGTCGGTGCTGGATTATCATAAACGCTTATTGTAAATGTGGTCAATCCATAACAGCCTTCGCTGCCATCACTATCATTGTCGCTACGGATCCAGATTGTTTTTGGAGAATCTGCTTTTGCAACGGCAAAACCGGCAGCAGTCAATGCATTCGTTCCGGCATTGGCATCCGCCAAAGAACCAAAGTATCTAACACTTCCGCCATCGGCACTCACAAGCCCGTCAGCCAAATTAAAGGTTGCTGAACCGGTTTGGTTTACCTCGCAATCTGCCAAATTCTGAGCGGTCGGTGCTGGATTGTCATAAACGCTTATCGTAAATGTGGTCAATCCATAACAGCCTTCGCTGCCATCACTATCATTGTCACTACGGATCCAGATTGTTTTTGGAGAATCTGCTTTTGCAACGGCAAAACCGGCAGCAGTCAAAGCATTCGTTCCGGCATTGGCATCTGCCAAAGAGCCAAAGTATCTAACACTTCCTCCATCGGCACTGACAAGCCCATCAGCCAAATTAAAGGTTGCTGAACCGGTTTGGTTTACCTCACAATCTGCCAAATTCTGTGCGGTCGGTGCTGGATTGGCATATACTGTCAATACCACGGTATCAGTATCATTACCACAAGGAGGTGTTGTATTGCTCGTTGCAGTCAAACGCAGCGTAACAGTTCCGACACCGGAAACACTAACAGTGGAGGTCAATGAAGAAGGAGTCGCTATATTAGAACTTGCAGTACCGGTATGCGCTATCTCTTCCCACAACGTAGTTCCTCCGCTGGCAGTACCGGCTAGAGTAAATGAAGTTGGTCCCGACGGAGGGGTCTGACATTTATCATCATCAGGTCCTGCATCGGCCTCCGCACCTACGTTAACAGTAGTCGTGACGGGACAGGGCGTAGATGGAAGAATCTTTGTAACTACTACCGTAATTGTATAAGAGCCAGGTCCAGCCCCAGAATTTACTGTTACACTAGCGTCGGTGGCACTACCAGAAATTGAGGCTCCTGAGGTATTATTTGATAATGTCCATAAATAAGTAGCTCCTGTAATTGAAGGTGTGGAGTAAACATTTGAACTACCACCACAAACACTTGCGGGACCGGTAGCATCACATACAGGAGGAACAATAACAGCGTCCGACTTAAGCGAACGATCCATACTACCTCCTGAAAGGGTTCCTCCCATTAAACCAAGACCTACTATACGGCAGTGGTATGGTGAACCACCTGGGTGTGCTCCGCCATTCCATTCAGTTGCAGCATTGCTTGCGATATGTCCTCCCCATGCTAAAACAACAGTGGCTGCATTAGCTGTAAAGCTTATTTGTATGTTCGTTTTAGAAGCTGCACCGCTAAGTGTTTCTTGAAGTGAATAAGTAAGGGCACCAATGAATGTACCATTCCACATACTAAAATTTCGTTCACCAGCAGGTAAAGCATTAAAACTGCTTGCCGGCATACCAGCTACAGGTGTTCCTGTGTTACTGGGAACGGGAATCGCAGATGTAACAGGTCCAGAAAATGACCCGGCCAAACCAAAAAGTGGATTAACAACCTCTGCAGTATGTCCAAACTGGGCATGAGGATCAAGCCGCTGGAAGCTTGTAAAGTAATCCAGAGCCGCTGCACCTGAGTCACGGGTATCAATCCCAATTTGAATCGTGTAGTCTGTTCCAACAGTTAAACCGGTAAGTATCGCACGGTATGGTACCGAATACCCTTCCAGTAAGTGTGTATTCTCAGGACCTAAATTCCCATTAGACCAATTATTTGGTGTAGGAGTTTCACCAACCCCCCCATTTCGTAATTGATCAATGTCGGCAGCTTGCCCCCATGAAGCATTACTAAACAATAAGAAGGCAACTAGCAAACTCGTGACAGTGCGCCAATAACCGAATGTGTTTAAATGTAATTTGCTTAAGTTGAAAGAAAAACCCGTTCTGCAATTGGATTCGGGTATTTCCTCTGACTGAGATAAAATATTTTTTTTCATAATAATACGGTTTTAGAGCCATATTATCAGTAGCGTTCAGATAGAAAAAGAGCTTCAAAAGAATTTGAGAACTTTCCAATCATGAATTGAAATTCTAAGGTTTTGAAAGTAAAAAAGAAGAAAAACTGTTAATTGATTATGTGGAAGTATTATTGCACGTCGCAATCACAATTAACCATCAAACCGTCTTAGACTACTATAAATTATTTATTTATGTAGAAGTATTGCATGTCGCAATCACAATTAACCATTGAACCGTTTGAAAATAAAAAAGAAGAAAAATGTTAATTGATTATGTGGAGGTATTATTGCCCATGGCAATCACAATTAACCATCAAACCGTCTGAAACTACAATTAATTTTTGTAGAAATATTGCATGTCGCAATCAGAATTAACCATTGAACCTTCTGAAAATAATATAAAAAATGTTAATTGATTTTTGCGGAGGTATTATTGCATCAGCAACCACAATGAATCATAAAACCGTCTAATAACCTTACTAAAGTTTATTGGTACAAATTTAACACTATTTTCAATTATCGTTAGGAAAAAATTAAAACCATTTTAAGACTTTAACTTTTTTAACAATATATTGATTACCAGTGAGTTACATGTAAAAATTTACTGTAAGAAGTTTCACAGAAAATACAGCTGCCGACTGAATTTTAAAAAAGCACTTTTGTCATTTTTCAAATTTCAACCATTAAAAAAATACGAAATAACTTATAGTATTGAAATAGCTTTTAGGGAAAGAAAAAATTATTGATCTGCGATTATTTCTGATTCTCCTTCAATTTCAAAAACCAAAACAAAATCCGATTCTAAAAAACAGGTAAGAATAACAAAAGTTGTGCAAATTATCTTATCATTTAAAACCAGGATCTTAAGTTCTTTTTAGGTAGAAAAAATGCAAAATTCTGAAAATCAATAAATCTAAATAACTATAAATCAAATAACTAAAGATTTTACTTATTAATATTATGTTTAAATTTTAAAAAAGGTGTAACCCAAATCTTATAAATACTTAAAAAACGTGCATTTCATCGATTATTTTGTTAATTTCATCGATTATTTTTTCTAACTGCTTAATTTTGAACCTGTTAATAAAAAATAGTCCATGAGAAAATTAATTTGTGCTGCCCTGTTATTTACATGCACCTACGGAATCGCTCAAAGCGAAAATGCTTTATGGAAAAAGAGTACTGCAAAAGAAACTTCTGGAAAAGTTGCTCAATCTCAATTACCTCAAAAAAATATCTTCGCTTTAGATGCTCCTGCTATGAAGAAGTTGTTGGCAAAATCTCCAAAAAGAGAACTTACCAACAGTACATCTAACACGATTATTTCACTACCTACTGCGGAAGGTAAAATAGAACGTTTTAAAGTTTATGAAAACTCGGTAATGGCCCCGGAATTAGCGGCCAGATATCCGGAAATCAAATCTTATGTAGCTGTTGGTGTTGACAATAAGAATGCTCGTGCCTATTTCAGTAATTCTCCCTTAGGATTCAAATCCATGATTTTGTATCCTGATCAGTCGGCTGTTTTTATCGAACCGGCTTCAGATGATTTGAAAACGTATACAGTTTACAAAAAATCAGACCGTACAGAAGCTTTAGACAACTTTGAGTGTAAAGTAATCGATCAGGCTATAAATCCTACCCCTGCTAACAGCAATACAAGCTATGCAAGAGGAGCAGACGATGCTAAACTAAGAACTTTTAGATTGGCAATGTCATGTACTGCAGAATATGCGACTTACTTTGGCGGAACTAAAGCCGCTGCATTAGCTGCAATGAACAATACGCTTACCCGCATCAACGGAGTTTTTGAAAAAGATTTCGGTGTAAAATTGGTTCTGATCGCAAATAATGACGCAGTTATCTATACTAATGCAGCAACAGATCCTTTTTCTGATCCTGCAAGTTATACAAATTGGGGACTTGAAAGTCAAAACAACCTAACTACCGTAATTGGTGCTGCTAATTATGATATCGGACATTTATTGGGTGGCGGTGTTGCTAATAGCGGGGATGCCGGTTGTAGAGGATGTATTTGTAATGACACTTCTAAAGGTAGAGCCTACACAAGTGCTTCTTCAAGCAATTATCAAGGTGATACTTTTGATCTTGATTATGTTGCTCATGAAATGGGTCACCAATTGGGAGCGAATCACACCTTTACCCATGCGAACGAAGGAACCATCGCTCAATTAGAGCCTGGAAGTGGTACCACCATTATGAGTTATTCAGGACGTACAACTAAAGATATCCAGTCGGATTCCGATGCGTATTTTCACGCGATCAGTATTCAGCAGATAACAGACAATATTAAAACCAAAACTTGTCCGACGATCACTTCAACAGGTAATGCTGTTCCGGTTGTTAATGCAGGTTTGGATTACACTATACCAAGCGGAACACCTTTTATGCTGACTGGTTCGGCTACGGACGCTAATACTTCTGATGCTTTAACATACAACTGGGAACAGATGGATGCGGGAAGTTCAACTGCGACTGTACCAACTGCTACAGCTACTACAGGGCCTCTTTTTAGATCGTATCCATCAAGTACTTCACCTGTAAGATACTTTCCTATGATGACTTCTATCTTAGCTGGATCAACAACGACCGCCGGAAGAGAAATTGCTGCGGAAGTACTACCTACAGTTGCTAGAACTTTAAACTTCCGTTTAACAGTAAGAGATAACAGAATCGGAGGAGGCGCCAACAATGCTGACGACATGATCGTAACTGTGGATGGTACTTCAGGTCCTTTTACTGTAGATACTCAAAATACAGCAGTTTCTTATGCCGGCGGAACTGCACAGACCATTAACTGGACTGTTGCCGGTACTAATGCCAATGGCGTGAACTGTGCTAATGTTGACATTTTATTATCAACAGACGGAGGACTAACATTCGCAACCACTTTGATTGCAGGAACGCCGAATGACGGATCGCAAAATGTAGTTATTCCAAATATCCCTGGGACCACAAACAGAATCATGGTGAAAGGAAGCAACCACATTTTCTTTGATGTGAACAATGCGAACATCACTATTACTGGTTCCGGTTCTGCAGATACTGCTGCTCCGACCGTTGCAACACTTTCTGCTTCAGGAACGAGTGCTTCAGGCACTAATCTGTCTTGGACTGCAGCTACTGATAATGTAGGTATAACCGGTTACGACGTTTATCAAAACGGAGCATTAAAAACCACAACTACTGCCACAACATTAGCAGTAACCGGTTTAACTGCTTCAACATCATACAATTTCTATGTAAAAGCTAAAGATGCTGCCGGAAACGTATCATCTGCAAGTAATACGGTAAACGTAACTACACTTACTCCTGCAGATCTTGCAGTTCCAACGGCTTCAACACTATCGGCTTCGGGAACTACAACTTCAGGTACTAATCTGTCATGGACTGCAGCTACTGATAACGTAGGTGTGACCGGTTATGACGTTTACCAAAACGGAGTATTGAAAACTACCACTACTGCTACAACATTAGCTGTATCTGGTCTGTCTTCTTCGACAGCTTACAATTTCCATGTAAAAGCTAAAGATGCTGCAGGGAACATATCAAGTGCAAGTAACACGGCAAACGTAACAACACTTACTCCAGCAGATACTGCTGCTCCAACAGCTTCAACGCTTTCTGCTTCAGGAACTACTGCTTCAGGAACTAATCTTTCTTGGACTGCAGCTACTGACAACGTAGGGGTGATCGGTTATAACGTATATCAAAACGGAGTACTGAAAACTACGACTACTGTTACATCATTAGCTATTTCCGGTTTATCTGCTTCAACAACGTATTCATTCTATGTAACGGCTAAAGATGCTGCCGGAAACGTATCAACAGCAAGTAATACGGTAAACGTAACAACACTTACGCCTGCAGATGTTACTGCTCCAGTGGCTTCAACACTTTCTGCTTCGGGGACAACTACTTCTGGAACTAATTTATCTTGGACTGTAGCTACTGACAATGTAGGTGTGACCGGTTATAACGTATATCAAAACGGAGTACTGAAAACTACTACTACTGCTACATCACTAGCTGTATCTGGTTTATCTGCTTCAACAGCATATTCATTCTATATAACAGCTAAAGATGCTGCCGGAAACGTATCATCTGCAAGTAATACGGTAAACGTAACAACGCTTACAGCTTCAGACACAAACGCTCCAACGACTTCAACGCTTTCAGCTTCAGGAACTACAACTACAGGCACGAATCTGTCTTGGACCGCAGCAACTGACAATGTAAGTATTACAGGTTATAACGTATACCAAAACGGAGTACTGAAAACTACTACTACTGCTACCTCATTAGCTGTATCTGGTTTATCTGCTTCGACGGCCTATACTTTCTACGTGACAGCGAAAGATGCTGCCGGGAACGTATCATCTGCAAGTAACACCGTAAACATTACTACTTTAGGGACAAGTATTACCTACTGTACTTCTTCTGGAAGTACTGCCAGAGAGTATATTAACCGTGTTCAGGTAGGAACTATTAACAATCTTTCAGGAAACAACAACGGATATGGTAATTACACCACATTGTCAACCACTTTATCAACAAGTTCTACAGCTTCAATCACCATTACTCCGGGATGGAATGGCATGTCGTCCAATGAAGCATACTGTGTTTGGATTGACTATAACAAAGATGGAAATTTCGGATCTAATGAACTTGTATTCAGCAAAGCAAAAAGCAAATCTGCATCCGTAAGCGGTAGCTTCAACGTTCCGACTACAGCTGTAACAGGAACTACCAGAATGAGAGTTTCGATGAAATACAATGGTTTCCCGACTGCATGTGAAATATTTACAAACGGTGAGGTTGAAGATTATACCATTACTATTGTTGCCGGTGGTATTGTTAAATTTGACACCGATGCTACAACTGATGAGACAGTAAAAGTAACTAAGGAAGACAACAAACCGTCTTTCAAAGTATATCCGAATCCTGTAAAAGATGAAACACTATATTTCACAGGTTTTGAAAACAAAGCTTCATACAGAATCTTCACGGTGACAGGACAACAAGTGGCAAGTGGTAGTACTGAGAGCAATTCTGTTAATGTAAGCACATTACGTTCAGGAATCTATATCATAGAGGTTTCTGATAGTACAACGGCTGGTACGAAACGTTTTATCAAAGAATAAAGCATAAATAATTCAAAATTTCATAAGCTGTCCAGGATTGGGCAGCTTTTTTTTTGGAATAACAAAAGCTTACTGACAATTGTATTCGAAAAGTGATTACAACGCCAATCTTGTCCTGTGATAAGGAACAACGTTAATAGCATCGTCATCTCAAAACACAATAATCCGATTGGTATCTTAATAGAGTATGCAATTGGTGGACAGCCTGATACATTAAAGATTTTTTAAGGAGCGAATGGTCGTTTTTGGTTGCTATACGTCATTCCCGTGTTCCGTTCTACTTCGTGCCACTCCACCCGGGGCTAGAGAGTAATCCGTATTCGTTTGCCTTTTAATAGGTAATGATCTTCAAAAAAGCATCGCTGTATCTTTTTTGCCAAGACGTATCAGTTGATACTTAAATAATGCCATGGCAAAAAAGGATGCCGCTTCCATCCCTCACTCAAACTCCCGTTAAAAAACAAAAAATCCTCATCACATAGTAATAAGGATCTTCTAAAGCAAAGCTGCAACATAGTCTGCCGCGGGTTAGCTCTGGTTTTACCTCTATTTTTCTTAAAATAAAACCGGTATAAAACAAAAAACCCTATCCGTTTGGATAGGGTTTTCAAAAGAA